>NZ_BOOR01000006.1 GCF_016863335.1 Planotetraspora thailandica | reverse complement strand
GCCGACATTCTTCCGCTCATTTCCGGCTGCCGATGTCGAGTCAACCGGCTCAGCTTCGTCCTTCAGGCGAACGCACCACCCAACCTTTGAAGGAGTCCCGATGCACGCCACGACCAACGCCGTCCCCGCTGACTTCCTCCGCGCCTGGCCGGTGTGGCTGGTCAGCGCGCTCACCGGAATAGCCGCGGCCGCTGTGACCGAGCTGTACGGCCTCGCCGCACGCGCCCTGGACATTCCGATGTCAGCCGGCAACATCGGCGCCAGCGCCGCACAGCCGATCACCATCGGTATGTTCGCTATGGGCACTGTCATCTGCACGTTCTGGGGGACGGTGCTGGCGGTGCTCCTCGCGCGGTACGCGACCCGCCCCGCGCGCGCCTACGTCAAGGTCGCCGTGGCGCTCACCGCTGTGTCTCTGGTCGCCCCGCTTGGTGCCGGAGACACCGTGACCTCGACCAAGCTAATGCTGGCTCTTGCGCACCTGCTCGCCGCAACGATCGTCATCCCCACCGTCGCCCGTCGGCTTTGGCACGCTCCGGGCCGTAACGGCCAGCGCTGAGCAGGTAGAGGCCAGGTCTACACACAATGTGGGAAGGGCTGCCATCGGTCCCCGGTTGTTGGTACGTGCGGTTGAACATGGGGAGGCGCGCCATGTGCCACGCCTCCCTCCTGCTCCCGCTAGTTGCCCTCTCCGGGACTGCCAGGCGGGTTCTGTCAAGGATGGCTTCGCGTGTACCTCAGCCAGTGACCTTCCGCCGCTAGCGGTTGCCCTACCTGAGCAGCCGTCCTTGACAGGTTCTGCCTGCCCCGGACAATCGGGCAGCGGGCGCAGGATCACAGCGAGGACGCTGGATGCTGGCGGCCGACGGATGGGCGGCCCGCAGTCGCCGCGGCCGGGACCGGCCCCCAGGCCGCATGCCCGGCCGGCGAGCGGGCGGAGGGCCGCGAGGCGGCGCGGAGCGCCGCCCTTGATCCCTATAAGCACAATTCGGCAGGTCCACTTGCGACACGCTTGCGGCTCCCATCGTCGAGCAGGAGCGGCTCGGGCAGCCACTGGCCGATGTAGTCCTCGCGAGGGCGGCCCGTGAGCCGCGTAGCCGTCCCGTGTCAGCAGGTTCGCTGACTTCTTGCTGACTTGCGCTGCTCCTCGATGTGTCCCCAAGTGTGCCCTGCCATCTACTACTTCGAGGTGGAGGAAACGGCCTTGGGTAGCTGGTTCGTCCATTCAGACGCGCTGATCGCAATGGCGTTTCCGCCAGAGAAGCTGATCTCGCGGACGAACGAAGTCTTCGGATCGATCACCAGCTTGACCCCCACTGTGGAGACTCCCAGGGCCTTTCCACCCTGGACAGGGCCGAGGCTCTTGACGCCCGGCAGGGAGGCGATAGTACGGAAGGCGGCCGCGCGGACCTTGGGCGGGGCCGGAACCTGCCAGAGCAGATAGGACAGCGACTTGGCGACATCGCCGTCCTCGCCGACGAAACCGACGAAGGGCTTCTGACCGTGCAGGGCCTTCTTCCTGGCGGCGACGGTCCACGCCTTCAAAGCGGCCGGGTCGGTCGGCAGACTCTGGAGCTCGTCGTAGGTGATCAGGATTCCGGCGACGCCGAAATTCTTCGACCTGTGCGGGTCCTCGATCACCTTGCCGTTGATCAACGCCCATGTGCGTCCGTCGCGCCGAGTCCAGCTCTCCCCTCGGGGCAGCCGGCTGCCAGGCCTCGTGATCTCAGTCTTCACATGCCAGTACGTCCCGGCGCCTTGGGATGCGGTCTCCGCCGTGCTCGCCGCAGAGAGCAGGACCTGCTGGCCGGACAGCTGACCCGATCCCTGGGCCGGCGTGTGCACGGGCGCCGTGGAGCCTGAGGCGATCACGACCGCAGCCGCCGCCCCGGCGGCGGCCAGGCCGAGGCCCCCTGCCAGCCACCCGGTCCTGCGCTTGCGCACCGGTCCGCGCATCGCGTTCTGCAGCTTGTGCCGGCCCTGGTCTACCACGTCGCGAGATGGTTCCTTCACCAGAACAGTACGGAGCATCTGCAGCTCATCCATGAAAAGTCTCCTGATTGATCACCGTGCGGAACTTCTTGCGGGCGCGGCTCAGCCGGGAGCCGACGGTGCCGTAGGAGAGGCCGAGTGCCTGGGCCACCTCCTCGTGACTCAGCTGGCCCAGGGCCACGAGGAGGATCACGTCGCGCTCACCCGGGGAGAGGCCGGTCAGTGCGTTCATCAGTTGGGGATAAATGCTCTCGGCGGTCACCGAGGCGACGACCCGGTTCTCGTGGCTGTCGGCGGCAGGCTCGGCCCCCGTCCGTGCCAGCGCCCGATAGTGCCGGGCCTCCTTGCGCCGGTGGTCTGCCACCAGGTTCGTGGCGATGCCGAACAGCCAGGGCCGCAGGCTGCCGCGCTCGGCGTCGAACCGGTCACGCTGGGCGAACGCTTTGAGGAACGTCTCGGCGGCGATGTCGTCGGCCGTCTCTTCGCCCAGCCGCCCGGCCACGTACCGGTAGACGTCGCGGAAGTACAGGTCGTAGACGGCAGCGAACATTTCCGGATCCCGCCGGAACCGAGCTGCCAGCTCAGCGTCGGTCACCTGCTCGCCCACGCGGGCGGTCAAATTTCTATCTCCGTCATATGGGTGCTCTCCGGGCGAAGTGGTCAACTGTCACCTACACTTCGCCGCAACCCCGGATCGCTTTGCCGCCGCGACGGGCAGGCCTTCCGCCGGATCGCATTCGAGATCGGGGAGCGGCTTCGCGAGGACGCTCCGGTCACCCTGGTCGCGCGGCTACACATATACGGGCCCTGCCTACTGCATGGAGTCCCTCGGCAGCCCAAGGGCCATCGACTAATCCAAGAGCTCGGGGCGACGTGCAGTCAGGGCACGACGAGCTGTCACGTAGCGATCGTGGAATTCCTCGGCGAGGGCTTCGCGCTTCCTCTCCTCAGATGCGCTTCCGAGGGCCAGAAGGCCTCCATCCCCACTCGCCCAAGAGTGTCAAGGCTGGTGTCCATGCCGCTTCGACCAACGTTTTCGCATGTGTGTCGCAGAGCTTCAGCGTGACCGCCAGATCAAGAACGGTGAGCCGAAGTTGAATGCCTTTGCGGTACGCCTCGATCGGACCCCACTGATCGCCATCCCACATCTCGCCTCGTGTCGCCGCCTCTGCGCAATCAGGCACATCGCATCTGGGCCGGTCTGAGTCGGTCATGGCTGAAGCCTACGATCGCTGCTAGTCCACGGCCCACGGGCCGATGTAGCGCCCGGGAAACGTGGGTCGAGTCGAAGCCCAAGACCGAAGACTCCGAACGGACCATCCCGCTACCGCCGATCTGCCTCGACGCTCTCAAGGAGCACCGCAAGCGACAGTTCGCGGAGCGTTCAGACCGCTGGCCCGACTGGGAGGATCACGGCCTCGTCTTCCCCTCCAGGCGGGGCACTCCCATGGAGCCCGACAACCTGCGCCGTAGCTGGGGCGAGATCCGTAAGGCGGCCAGCCTCGGTACCGTGCGCCTTCACGATCTCCGGCATACGTGCGTCAGTCTCCTGCTCGACCTCGGCGTGCCACCTCACGTTGTCCGAGAGATCGTCGGGCACTCCGACATCGAGGTCACTATGAAGGTGTACGCGCATACCTCACTGGACGACAAGCGGGCCGCTCTGAGCAAGCTCGGCAATGCCCTCGGCTGATAACGATCTCGATGGGAACGCCTCGGACATGGTGTCCGAGGCGTTCTGCTTTCCATCGGTCAATCCCCGGTAACTCCCCAGAACACGATCTCGCTGGGATGCCTCTGCTCGTCATACAGCACGGTGTAACAGGCATGGCCACGCTCTTCGATCAGGTCGTCCAGCTCCTCAGATGCCTGCTCATATCTCCGCTCGAAGTCGGCACGTGTCGGCCAGGACGAGCCGAGCGCTCTCGTTATCTCCTCGGCGGTGAGCGGCCTCGCTGAGCAGAACTCAGGCTCTTCGCCCTCGTCGAGGACTTCGAAGATGTCCAACACCGAATGAGTGAACGAATGCTGCACGCCCTCGTCCGCCCACAACTCCTCAATCGTGGAAGGCCGAGGCCGCTCAGGCAATCCTCAGCGTCCGTCGTAGAGCCAGAAGTAGTCGCCCCCACTGAACGCACGTTCATGCGCCGCGGTGAGGGCAGCCGAAACATCCTCTTGAAACGGCGCGAAGTAATACCACCCTGAGGCGCCCACGATTCGCCCTCTCAGCCGATCACGCACCTGCACCGAAGTACGCAGGACGCTACCGACCGACGCCGACAAAATGATCAGCCGCAAAGAGTCATCGGCACGTTGTCGTCAGCGTTGTCGTCAATGGAGATCAAAAACGCCCCGGGCGATAATCGCTCGGGGCGTTCATGCTACTCAGGTGCTGTGGTCAGGGGCAGGGTCGAACTGCCGACCTTCCGCTTTTCAGGCGGACGCTCGTACCAACTGAGCTACCTGACCTCGGCGGCTGCCGCCGTACGCGGTCCTGACGGGACTTGAACCCGCGACCTCCACCTTGACAGGGTGGCGAGCACTCCAACTGCTCTACAGGACCTTTATGTCCGGAAGATTTTCTTCCGTGTTGTTCGGCTCGGCTAGCTTACCAGTTCCTCGAAGGTCATCGACCTTTCGTCTTCCCTGGTGCGCTTGGCATTCGCACGTGCCCCCAACGGGATTCGAACCCGTGCCGCCGCCTTGAAAGGGCGGTGTCCTAGGCCGCTAGACGATGGGGGCTCAGGGCTTGCGCCCCGTTCCGCGACGTCTTCCGTCGGAGACCTCTGAAGCATAGGGGACGTATGCCCCCGATGCCAAAGCGATTGGCGACGGTGAGCCGACCTCGGTTCCCGTTGGCTGCGGGACCTTCGTCGGTTCGGTTGAAGACTCCGGAAGAATTGTACGGCCAGGGTCCGGCTCGATATAACGCTCCGCCTGGATCGACTGCTCGCCGAGGCCGCCGACGCTGATGTCGTCCCAGGCCTGGAGGCGATGGGTGCTCTTGCTGAAATAGAGCACCGAGGCCATCAACGGGGTCGGCTCATCGTTTTCGAGGCCCCTCAGACCGGCCCCGCCGGTGGATCCCTGGATCATCAACCGGGTCCCCGAGGAGAGCAGCTCGGTCGAGCGCTGATGCACGTGGCCTGCCAGCACCAGCGCCACCCGGCCGGACAATCCCCGCCCCACCGTCGGGTCGTGGACGGCTGCGATGTCGGCCCTGATCAGGTCGGGGCCCGACGTGGACGGCGACCGGGGCCATTCGGGCGGCTCGATCCGGGCGGCGTGCGACCGGCCGAGATCAAGGAGCTGCTGGCTGGAGTCGTCGGACACCTGTACGGATTTGTCCGGCGTGAAGCGCGGGTCGCCGATGCCGTAGATGGTCAGCCCCTTGACGGTGGCGGCCTTGCCGTCCAGAACGATCGCGTTCTTCTGCTTGGCGACCGCCTGCTGGGTGGCCATGGAGTCGTGGTTTCCGCGCACGTAGACGTACGGGACGCCGAGGCCGCCGATCTCCTGGACGTACTCGTTCTCCGCGGTGGTGCCGTGATCGCTGATGTCGCCCGTGTCGATGATCAGATCGATCTTGAACTGGTCTTTCAGCGCCTTGATGACGTTCCACCCGATCGGGTTGATGTGCAGGTCGGAGACGTGCAGCACCCTGATCGTGCTCGGGTCGGGGTCGTAGATCGGCAGCGTCGATCCCGCCTCATACAGGCGCGACACGTTGGTCACCAGCTTGGCGAGCTGGCCGCGATACTCGGAGAAACGGGTGACGATCGACTGCGCACTGCCGATGAGCGAGGGAACGCCCGTGAGCAGGCCGGTGTACCGCGGCTCGGCGACCGACCGGGGGTTGAACGTCAGCGCCGTCACTCCACCCAGGGCGATCACCATGACCAGAGAGCCGGCTCCGGTCCACGCGGCCCTGGACAGGCGCCTGAACAGCAGCAGGCCGGTCAGGAATCCCGCCCCCACGGCGAAGAGGACTCCACGGACGATCAACTGGCGCAGCCCTTCGGCCACGTCCTCTTCGATGATCGTCGGGAGCCTGTCGGCCCAGCGCGGGTTGCTGAGGATCTCCTCGGCCACGTCCGGGTGCACGGCCTCGATGGTCAGGCTGAGCCGTACCGGGCTGTTGTGGCTGTCGAAGCTGAGGGTGCCGAGCGGGCGCACGTCGATGACGGTCTCGCCGGTCCAGGAGGGCTGCAGGGACATCCCGATGTCCGCGGGCCCGACGGGGGTGTCCACGGAGGCTCCGAAGGCCAGGCCGAGCCATCCCCCGGCCACCGCGGCCAGTGCGATCGCCAGGATCCGCGCCGTGCGCCCCTTACCCAGACGCCGGGCAATCTCCCTCCACTTCGAGATCTCCATGTCCTTCCTGCCTACCCGAATCGGCCGCTGGGCGCGCCGGTCTGAATGGTCGTGGTGCGGGGGATGGGGATGCGGGCGGGGATTTCTGGGGCCTCCTGGGGCTGCGACCGGTCTCCGACTCCCCGTTCCCACCCGGCTCGGTCCTCAAGCACGAAACCCGGCCGTTCCCCTTGGAGGCACAACCAGAACAGGAACGCCGCGCTTCCCGCCGCCGCGGAGCGCATGCCGTTCACCGTGCGGCGGTATCGGACGGCGACCTTACGGTGACACCATGGGGTCGTGATCGACGTCCCTCCTGACAAGTTCGAGGAGCTCGTGGCCGCCGCACTGGACACGATCCCGCCGAAGCTGGCCAAAGTCATGGACAACGTGGTGGTGGTCGTCGTCGACGATCCGCCCGAGCCGGGCCTTCTCGGGCTCTACACCGGCATTCCCCTCACCGAACGCGGCGAGTGGTACTCGGGCGTGCTGCCCGACCGGATCGAGATCTACCGCAACCCGACGCTCGAGATCTGCGAAACGGAAGCGGACGTGGTCGAAGAGGTGCGGATCACCGTCGTCCACGAGATCGCCCACCATTTCGGCATCGATGACGACAGACTTCATGAACTCGGTTGGTAATCGCGGAGTCACAGGGGGTCGAAACACCCGGGCACTGTAGGTAACATGTTGACCACGTTCTGTCAGGCGTGGTCTCGGCCGAGGTGACGTCTGGGCACGCGGAACGGCAAGGCGCGGTTCAGGACGGTGCGGCCCTCTCGGCGAGCTCATCGGAGTGACATTTGGCGACGAACCCCGGCAGGCTATCCGGAAGGCACCGTCGCCCCCCCGAGGTCAGCGCCACCTACCGCGAAGTCATCGCGGTCAGGGAGTTCCGCGCCCTGTGGCTCGGCCAGGCGATGTCGCTCCTGGGCGATCAGCTCGCCTCGGTCGCCCTTGCCGTCCTCGTCTACAACCGCACCCAGTCGGCGCTCGCGACCGCCGCCGTCTACGCGCTGACCTACCTCCCGCCCATCCTCGGCGGGCCGCTCCTGGCCGGACTGGCCGACCGCTATCCCCGCAGAAGGGTCATGCTCTTCTGCGACCTCCTCCGCGCGCTCCTGCTGGCCACGATGGCCGTGCCCGGCATGCCGTTCGCGGTGTTGTGCGTGCTCGTGTTCTGCGTCGTGCTGCTCGGCGCGCCGTTCTCCGCGGCCCGTGCCGCGCTGATGCCCGAGGTGCTCGAAGGTGACCGATACGTGGTCGGGTCGGCCATCCAGAACGTGACCAATCAGGCCGTGCAGATGCTCGGCTTCGCGGCGGGCGGGGCGCTCATCGCCGGGCTCGGGCCGTACCGCGCCCTGGCACTGGATTCGGCGACCTTCCTCGGGTCCGCCCTGGTGATCGTCGCCGGGGTACGACGTCGCCCGTCGTCGCATTCCGAAGGCGACAAGCCGTCGGTGTGGGCGATGACGAGGGCAGGCGCCCGGCTCGTCTTCGGCGATCGCCGGCTGCGCACCCTCGTGCTCTTCGCGTGGTTGTGCGGCTTCTACGTGCTGCCCGAGGGCATCGCCGTGCCGTACGCGGAAAGGCTCGACGACGGCACACTGCCCGTACCGGTGATCACAGGGTTGTTGATGGCGGCGACGCCGACGGGAACGGTGATCGGCGCGTTCTTGTTCGGCAGGTTCGTCACCCCGTCCGGCCGCCTGCGCTCGATGGGGTGGATGGCGATGCTGACCTGCGCGCCGCTGATCGCCTGCCTGATGAGGCCGCCGCTGGAGGCCGTGCTGGCGCTCTGGGCGTTGTCCGGGGTCGGGGGCGCCTACCAGCTCGCCGCGAACGCGGCCTTCGTTCAGTGCGTTCCGCCCGCGGGCCGGGGGCAGGCGTTCGGGCTCGTGCAGTCGGGGCTGCTGGCCGCCCAGGGGCTCGGCATCCTCGCCGGTGGGGCGATCGCTCAGCAGATCGGCCCAGAGCCGGTGGTCGCGCTGGCCGGGGCGGCGGGGCTCGCCGTCGCGGTCGTGCTGACCCTGCTCTGGGCCGAATCACGTTCGGAGATAATCGCCAAGGTCCGGGCCACGACCTGAGGTCAGCCGTTGGTCGTGTCGTCGCGCCTCGGCGTCTCGCCGGCTTCGGAGGCGGCCGTGGCCTGCCCGCCGTACGGGTGCTGGCTGTAGGAGTAGTGGCCGTCGGCCTGCGGCGGGGCGGGCGGCTGGTGGGCGGGGCCCTGGCTCTGCGTGGAGCGCGTCCAGCCGGCCTGGGCCTGGTCCCACTTGGCCTTGGCGTCCTGCCAGACGCGCCCGTCCTTGTTCTTGTCGATGAGGTCCTGGGCGATGGATCCCGTCTTGCCTTCCTCGGGGACCAGGATCCACGCCACGGCGTAGATGCCGACGCCGAGGCCGCCGAAGAAGGTCGCGACGGCGAGCGCCACGCGGAGGATGTTCGGGTCGACCCCGATGTACTCCCCCACGCCGGAGCAGACGCCCGCGATGATCCTGCCGTTTCTGGTACGGCGGAGCTGTTTGACCGGGCCGTTGGTGTTCATCTCGTCCATGCCACCAGAGTGCCCTTTGAACTGGCTTACGCACATAGGGATTCCCCCTGGCCCAACCCCTACCGCGCCCGGATAATCTGGCCGTATGGACGATCTCCTCAAGCTCGACGATCAGCTCACGCCCGAACAGCGGCTGGTCCGGGACGCCGCCAAGGGATTCGTCTCCGACCAGGTCCTGCCGCATGTGGCGGACTGGTTCGAAAACGCCGCCTTCCCCGCGCGCGACATCGCGCCGACCCTGGGAGAGCTCGGCATGCTCGGCATGCACCTCGAGGGGTACGGCTGCGCCGGGCTCGACGCCGTCTCGTACGGCGTGGCCTGCCGCGAACTCGAGGCCGGCGACTCGGGTCTGCGGTCCTTCGTCTCCGTGCAGGGCTCGCTGGCCATGTTCCCGATCTGGAAGTACGGCTCGGAGGAGCAGAAGCAGGAATGGCTGCCGGCGATGGCCTCCGGACAGGCCATCGGGTGCTTCGGCCTGACCGAGCCCGACCACGGCTCCGACCCCGCCGGGATGCGCACCCACGCCAAGCAGGACCCTTCGGGTGACTGGATCCTCAACGGCTCCAAGATGTGGATCACCAACGGCTCGATCGCCGATGTGGCCGTCGTGTGGGCGCAGACCGACGCGGGCATCCGCGGGTTCGTCGTCCCGACCTCCACGCCGGGGTTCTCCGCCCCGGAGATCCACCGCAAGATGTCGCTGAGGGCGTCGGTCACCTCCTCGCTCTACTTCGACGACGTACGGTTGCCCGCCTCGGCCGTGCTGCCCGGGGTAACCGGCCTGAAGGGGCCGCTCTCGTGCCTTTCCGAGGCGCGGTTCGGCATCGTCTGGGGCGTCGTCGGCGCCGCCCGGGCCTGCCTGGAGGCGGCCGTCGACTACGCGACGACGCGGGTGCAGTTCGGCAAGCCGATCGGGGCGTTCCAGCTCACCCAGGAGAAGCTGGCCTGGATGGCCGTCTCGCTGGGCCACGCCGGGCTCACCGCCCTCCACCTGGGACGGCTGAAAGAAGCGGGACAGCTGAGGCCGCAGCAGGTCAGCTTCGGGAAGCTGGCCAACGTGCGGGCCGCGCTGGACATCGCCCGGCAGGCACGGTCCGTGCTCGGGGCCAACGGTGTGACCTTGGAGTATCCGGTCATCCGGCACATGAACAACCTGGAATCCGTGCTCACCTACGAGGGCACCCAGGAGATCCACACGCTGGTGCTGGGCGAGGCGCTCACCGGGATCGCGGCCTATCGGTGACCAGCTCGGGGTGTCACCCGCGGCGGTTACCGGCTATCGTGATCGCCCGGTAAACCTCGTCGCAGAAGTGGCGGTAATCTTTGTACGCTGCATCTAGCGAGGGGTGCTAGCTCAATGGCAGAGCTGCGGACTTTTAATCCGTAGGTTCAGGGTTCGAGTCCCTGGCGCCCCACCTGCATGAATACTCTTTATTGATCTTACTCGGTATGCCAGTACAGCCACGTTCTACAGCCAAGAGGGCCGGCACTCCGTTCAGGAGTCCGGCCCTTACTCGTGCTCGCGTCATCCGAAGAGCTTCTTGGCCACCGCGTCAACCGCTGCCCGTTCGATGTCGGGAAGTACATGCGTATAGGTGTTCATGGTCAACGCGATTTGGCTATGCCCGAGCGTCTTCATGACCGTCCGCGGCGAGGCACCGCACGCGAGGAGGTACGAGGCGCACGCGTGACGGAGATCGTGGAGCCTCAGCCAGTCGAGCCCCGCCTTCGCACGGGCCGCACGCCAGCGTGTGCTGCGGTTGCCCGGTTCGATAGGCGTGCCGATAGTCGAGGCGAAGACGAGCCCGTGATCCTTCCACCTCTCCCCCGACGCCAGCTTCTCGACGGCCTGTGCCCGCCTGTGCTTACGGAGAGCGACGTCTCGACATTGACACCCAGATCCCGGGCCACCGACGCATACGTCCGCCCCGGATCCGATAGATACAACGCGACCGCATCCGCCTTGAACTCCGGCGGATAGGGCTTCATCGCCACTAGGAACTCCTTGCTCTCCAGATCCCCATGATCTGGCACTCAAGGTGTCCACACCTCGGGGGGAGGCCCCGACCTCGGCCAGCGTCTGGTTCGATCGGAGACCAAGCGCGCGATCCCGCGATCACCAGCAACTGCCTTTCAGCGGTCGACGTCGCTCGATGGGCGCAGCGCGGTCAGGAGGCTTTCGAGCTGGCCCCATGCCCGTGCGCTGGCAATGTGATCGATGTAATCGCGAGACTCGACGATGAGCCCGTCGCGAATACGGAGAACGAAGACACAGGGCACGGTGAACGCCTCTCCTGTCTCGTCCACGTGCCCCTGGTAAGCGAACTCGGCGACGATCACCTCCGGATCAGCGGTGTCGTGGATGATGATGTTGACCGGCTTACGGTTCAGCGTCCGGGCAAACGGCGGCGGCGCGGTGAAGTGCTCGTGCAGTTCGCTACGGCTCAGCAGCGGCGGCGGGTTGAGCGGGTGAAACGGGTGGGTGACATGGGTCTGTTCGGCATAGAGGTCGGCCAAATTTTCGTACGGCCCTTCGCAGACCCCATTCACCAGGCGGAGAAACACGTCACGCGGGCTACTGTGACCATCGCCGCCGTCCGGATCGGCTCGGGAATCCATGGACCTCACCTTATCGATTCCACCTCGACAGCTACCCGGACCGGCGCTTCTTGCCCGTGCCCGTCGCGTGCCCGTCAGCACGGTGACTCATGGCAAGCCACGGAAAGCCATGAGCGAAACGATTAGGCGCGTGACCAGCGTCGCAGCAGGCTAGCCGATCGCGTACCGAAACCTTCCAAACTGGTGGCCTTACGCTCCGCCGACTGCGGAAATTCTGGCAATCACCTGCTGTACCTCTAAATCCCAACCCACTGCCCGAGCACCGGACCAGTTGACCCCTATCAGGGTCTCGTCCTCGCTAAGGTCGGGCAGCCATTTGCCGAGCCAGACGTCGAGCGGAATCTCCACCGGCTCGAACCCCGAGTACGCGGCAACCGTCCCAATGATCTTCTTCGCCCTGGAAAGGGACGACCAGAATGGCATGCTTCTCCGGCCATCTGACGTCAGCGGTGCCGGGTACCCAGCCGAGTCGCGAACTGTCCAAACCTTCCTGTGGACGACCACGTCGCGGAAGAACGCGGCGGCCTGAGATCCGCTCTGACTCATGAGGGGACGGTACCGGCCGGGCTCCATCCCCATCCAGCGCAGGTCGCTCGCATCGTCCCCCCATCGCCGTAAGGATGTCGACCGCATACTTGGGAGCCACCCTGGGAGCCACCGGAGCGGACGACGCCGGATCGAGTCGTACGGGTCTGAACGGCCGCGGTGTCGACGAGCAGACTTGAACGCCGCTGGAGATCGTTTGGGAACCTTGTAAATAGAAGGTCTCTCACGCAGGAACCCTGGCTGTACAGCCACGACTACAGCCAAGGGGGCGAGCAATCCCGAACTTTGGCGGGTGTCCGGAAACGCTTCCCGCCCAGGTCAAGGGCGTCTACGTCGATCACGTCGCCTTCTTTTAATCCGTAGGTTCAGGGTTCGAGTCCCTGGCGCCCCACCCCTAATGACCTGGGCAGACTCCCAAATAATGATCGTTTGGAAGCCTGCCCAGTTGCATTTCTGGTTGCAATTGTTCAGTTGTCCCACAGTGGGCGGCCCATCCTCGCCACCGCGTCGCCGGCCAGATTCTCCGTGACGTGGGTGTAGCGCTTCGTTGTGGTGAGCTGGGAGTGACCCAAGATCACCCGAACGACTCTCATGTCAACGCCCTGTTCCAGGAGAAGCGTCGCGGCCGTGTGCCACGCGTAATGCACGCGGGCGTCCTTCTCGACTTCGGCCAGTTGGAGAAGTTCCTTCCGCTCCTCCAAGTCAACGCGCGCCTCGATCGGGCGTCCCGCACGGGCAAGCCTTTGCTGATCGTGAGACACGTGTGGGTCACACCTGAGTCATTCGGTTAGACCGCCACTTTCGGGCGGTTACGAACTGGCAGTGAACAGCAGAGCCCTGCCATGCCTGGAGGCTCTGGCAGGGCTCGTTGGTGGGTTATGCGGCGTGGGTGTCAGTGCCGCGCAGGATGTACATGCTGTCCGGTGTACACCACCTCAGATCGCGCCCGCTCGATCAGCTGAATATGCGGCCGTACGTCACCGTGGACGGCGGCTCTCCGACGGCATCCGCGCGACGCGGCCGGCGCCTGCCGCGAGGACGTCTCGGGCGATGGCCTCCCGCTCCGCTGCCTCCCTGTCCGCGGTCTCCTGCTCGACCGCCACACGGGCGTCGTACGCCGCGCGGGCGAAAGCGATCTGGTTCTGGTGCTCCTCGGTCCACGTGACCAGTGCGCGGATGGTGTGGTGCAGGGTCGCGCCCAGGGGCGTGAGCTCGTAGTCCACGCGCGGTGGCACGGTCGGATACACGGTGCGGCTCACCAGGCCGTCGCGCTCAAGGTGGCGCAGGGTTCGGGCGAGCATCCGCTGGCTGATCCCGTCGATCCTGCGGCGCAGCTCGGTGAAGCGCAGGCTGCGCTGATCGAGCAGGGCGATGACCAGTAGCGACCATTTGTCGGCGATCCGGTCGAGGATCTGCCGGACCTCACAATCCTCCCGCGTGTCCCACTGGAGAACGTCGTAGTCGCCGTCGGTATCCCCGCAGTAACCGGGGGACTTTGAAATGCCGTCTTCCATGGTCATCGATGGTGTCCGAGGATTCTGCTGGTTACAAGAGAGAACCGGCAGTCATTCAGAGAACCATGGCCGGTTTCCGCCCTTCCCGTCTTTTTCGAGAGGAACCGACCCATGCCCACATCAAGCGGCCGCATGGACGGGCGTGCCTGGAGCGTGTTGTTCGTGTTGTGCGGAGCGATCTTCCTGGAGGGGATCGACGTGGCGATGCTGAATGTGGCATTGCCGTCGATCCGGGCGGACCTGGGCCTGTCCACTGGGATGCTCAGCGGCGTGGTCAGCGCTTATGTGCTCGGCTACGGCGGGTTCATGTTGCTGGGCGGACGTGCCGCCGACCTGCTGGGCCGCCGCCGGATGTTCCTGTTCTGGCTGACCGTCTTCCTGATCTTCTCCGGCCTGGGTGGGTTCGCCACCGAGGGCTGGATGTTGCTGGTCGCCCGGTTCGTCACCGGAGTAGCCGCCGCGTTCATGGCCCCCGCCGGGCTGTCCCTCGTCACCGGCAACTTTCCCGAAGGCCCGCAGCGCGCCAAGGCGTTGGGGGTCTACGCCGGAACGGCTGCGGGCGGCTTCTCGCTCGGCCTGGTTGCCGGTGGTCTGCTGGCCACGTTCGGCTGGCGGTGGGTGTTCTTCGCCCCGGTCATCCTGTCCGCGGTGATCCTGCTGGCCGCCATCCCCCTCATCAAGGATCCGGCTGCTCCGGAGCGCCCGGTGGGAGGCTTCGACCTGGCCGGTGCGTTCTGCGTCACCGGCGCGATGCTGCTGCTGGTGTACGGAGTGGTCCGCTTGGAGCATCCCGGCGACGGCTGGGGTGGCACGGCGGGTGCGTTCGCCGCGGGGCTGGCATCGCTGGCCGTCTTCATTGTGGTCGAGCGGCGGTCGGCCAACCCACTGGTACGGCTGGGCATCCTGCGCTCAGGGCCCCTTGTGCGAGCCAATCTGGGAGCGCTGCTGTTCATCGGCTCCTTCGCCGGCTTCCAGTTCCTGGTCACCTTGTACTTGCAGGAGCTGCGCGGCTGGAACACGCTGCAGACGGGTCTGGCCATGCTGGTGATCGGAATCGACACGGTTCTCGCCCCGACCCTTACGCCACGGCTGGTGAACCGATTCGGCAACGTCCGGGTGCTGTTCGGCGGGCTGCTCCTGGCGGCGCTGGCTTACGTGCTGTTCCTGCCCGTCGGGCTGGACTGGGCCTACCTCACCATGCTGCCGACCATGTTCCTGCTGGGTCTGGCCTTCTCGCTGGCCTACGGCCCGCTGACCATGGCCGCCACCGACGGCATCGACGAACATGAGCACGGCCTGGCCGGCGGCCTGCTGTACACCGCCATGCAGTTCGGCACCGCCCTCGGCCTGTCGGCGGTGACCGCCGTCAACGTCGCGGCGCTCGGTGGCGGCGTCTCACCGGAGGCGGGGCTGGACGCGCTCAGGACCGCGCTCATCGTCCCGATCGTCGCCGGAGTCCTCGGCGCGGCCGTCACCGCGTTCGGCCTGCGCACCCACAGGGCACCCGGGATCGCTGAACCCGTCCCCGCCGAGACCTCGGCCTGACCGCGATCGGAGGGAACAGATGGCCACCGCAGTGACGTCGTTCGCCGCGATCCAAGACGAGTTCAATGCCTACATCGGCGACATCGTCTACGCCACCATGACCACCGTCGACAAGAAGGGCCGCCCCCGGGCGCGCGTGCTGATCCCCGTCTGGGAGATCGTCGCAGGTCGCCCTCTCGGCTGGCTCGCCACGTATAAGACCCCTGTCAAGGCTGCGCACCTGGCCGGCAATCCTCACACCACCTTCTCCTACTGGACACCACGGCAGAACGCCGTCAGCATCGACACCGTCGCCCGGTGGGCCGACGAGCTGGAAATCAAGCAGCATGTGTGGCAGCTCTACCGCAAGACGAGCCCCGCAGGGGCCGGATACGACCTGGGCCGCTTCTGGCATGGAGGCCCCACCGACCCCCAGCTCCACGTGCTGCGCTTGGAGCCCTGGCGTGTCCAGGTCATCCGCGGCACCGACCTGCGCAGCCAGATCTGGAAAGCCGGAGATACCGAGAGGGCGGCTCGATGACGGCCCAGCGCGATGGCTGACCATCTCGGAGGGTCGCTGGAGAAGAGCAATAACGGGCGAGAAAAAGCAAAAATAGCCTAGGCATATCGCACCCAGGATTCCTGACGATGCTCTGCGTATTTTGTCAACATGGATGAAGGAAATCCGCTTGGTGAGTTCCTCCGCGCTCGACGCCAGCTCACAACCCCTGAGCATGTGAATCTTGCGCACGTCGGTGACCGTCGCCGAACGCCGGGATTGCGGCGCGATGAGGTAGCCGTACTGGCCGGGATCAGCATCGACTACTACACCCGGCTTGAGCAGGGGCGGGAACGCCGTCCGTCAGACCAGGTGCTCGACGCCCTGGCGAGAGTTCTCCGACTTGACCCCGAGGCCGGCGAGCACCTCCACGAACTCGCCCGGCCCCGGACGTCTGAGGCGGTTGGCCGGGGCGGCCGCGTCTCTCCGAACATGCTGCGATTCATTGACGGCTGCGACCACGTGCTGGCTTTCGTGTTGAATCGCCGGTTGGACTTCTTGGCCAAGAATCCGCTGGCACGAGCTCACTACGAAGGACTGGAGGACAACGACAACCTGCCGCGGATGTTCTTCCTCCATCCGGCGGCACGCGAGTTTTACATGGACTGGGAGCAGGAGGTCTCCCGCCTTGTAGCCCACCTGCGCGCCGCGGCAGGGACCGGCTCCGACGACCCGTTCGTGCTCGAATTGGTCGAGGAACTCGCGCGTGAAAGCGACGAATTTCGCCGGATGTGGGCTCGCCACGATGTACAGACCAGGACCCAGGTGTTCATCCGATATCGCCACGGTGAAGTCGGTGAAATGACCCTTCTCTTTGAGACGTTCCGCCTTACCAGCGCCCGCGGTCAATTTCTCGTCATCGGTCAGGCGGAACCCGGCAGCCCGTCCGCGCACGCGCTGGCCGAACTGGGCCGGCTCGCCGCTGCGGCCGGATGACGGCGTGGCATGGGCCCGAACTCTGTGACCACGCCGCCGTCCTAGGTGCCCGAGACGACGGCGAATGCCGGCCCAGCAGGCCACAGAGACGCCGCGCTCATTTCCCGGCGCAAGCACCCCGGCAGAGCTCGTTCAGCGCCTCCGCGGAGTGGCTTTCGGGGGCCGCCTGAACGGTGACCAGTTGCTGATCGGGCGCGCCGACGGCGGAGAACAGGTCGCAGTCGACCGTCAGCTCCCCGACCAGGTCGTGGCGGAAGCTTCTGGTGTGGCTGCTTTCGGCCTGTACGTCGTACCGGGCCCACACGCGGCGGAACTCACCGCTCTCGTCGCACAGTTCCTCCACCAGCTCGGTCAGGCGGGGGTCGTCGAGGTCCGTGCCGACGGTGGCACGAAGGTGGGCGACTCTTCCGTGCACCGTGGGCTCCCAGTCGCGGTAGAACTCCTGCGCGGCGGGATTGAGGAAGATCGTGCGCAGCATGTTGTCACCCGCCTCTAGATCCACGTGCAGCCCTTGTCTGTAGAAGGCCACGGCCGGCGAGTTGATGGCCAGCACTTCCATGCGCCGGTTCATCACGAAGGCCGGCGTACCGTGCCAGGCGTGCATCAGCCGGAGCAGGGGCGGACTGACCTGTGCCATGGCGTCGGCCGGAGTGCGCGGCCCGTGGTCGGCTCGCGCGTCCGTGTGCGCCAACGCGTAAAGGTACGCCGTGGCGTCCGCGCCGAGGGCGAACGCACCCGCCAGGGCGCCGATCACCTGATCGGATGGGTGGCGTTCGCGTCCCTGCTCCAGACGGATGTAGTAGTCGGTGCTGACACCGGCCAGCACCGCGACCTCTTCCCGTCGCAGGCCTGGCGTCCGGCGGGGCCCCACGTCCACAAGCCCGACCTGGGCAGGAGTGGTGACGGCGCGCCGGGCGCGAAGAAACTCGCCGAGCAACCCGTGCCTGACCATAAGTGGACTATATCCGCTGTTACGTCGGATTTGACTGCGCGTACCACTGCGAGTCAAGCCGCCCGATCACGCGGCACCGATTGGCAGGTCAGGCCGGGACGTCGCGCATCCGGCGTTGCCGCCAGGCGAGCGCCGCGGCCTGGAGGACGAAGAACGTGCCGCCCGCGGTCGTGTAGGTGATCAGCGAGTTGAGGTTCGGGTGCTCGCCCACCGCCATGACGAGGTATGTCGCACCCGCGATCACCGACAGCGCGCCCGCGATCAGCATCGGCCACTGCCGGCCCAGTTCGGGGCCGCGGCGCAGCACGGCGACCGTGAGCTGCGCCGCACCGGAGACGATGGCCCAGACGCCGAATGCGAACAGCACCGCCGCGGCGCCGCTGATGGCCGCGACGCCCAGGCCGACGGCCGCCAGGGCACTGAGCGCGGTGCTGAACACCTGGAGCGTCCGGCCCGCAGTGTCGGGGTTTTCCCGAGTGTCGAGCAGTGAGGCCACCACATCGATCAGCGGATACACGACGAGCAGGACGACCGACGCGGCGGAGAGCGAGTCGTGCACGGCCGAGAAGCCCACGGCCCAGGCGATCGCGACGAGGCCGCGGATGAGGTAGATGCGCATCAGGACGGACATGAGAGTGCCAGCTTTCTTTCCAGGCTCGGGTACCTGGATGACTCTTCTCGGCCGTGACCCCCGTCGACCCCAGGGAAGACACTGGCTGAAGCCCTGGCTCGACGGGCCAGGGCAAGCTCGTCACATGCCGCGAAGGCTGCCACGGGTCGTCGCGCGGGGCCGCGTGAGAAGAACGAGGCTTCGCGCGTAAATAGGGGCGGCGGCCCCGGGCGAGGGATGCCAGGGACCGCCGCGATGTTTCGGGTGGGGTCAGGCGGTGGTGCAGCGGTAGCTGGACGCCAACGCGGGGTCGCCGTGCCCGGTGTACCGGGTCGCCTGCGGGTACGCGCAGATGTCGCGAGTAGTGGTCTTGCCGTTCGCGTCGGTGATCGAAGCGGCGAGGGTGGCCGGGGCCTGCCCCTTCTCCACCCACTTCACCAGCGCACCCAGGTCGTCGGTCGGCTGCGGGCCGGTGCCGCCGCCGCAGTGGGTCACGCCCGGCAGCAGGAACAGGCGGTAGAAGTCGTCCACCCGCTTGTCGCCGCCCAGCACGCGGTTGACCCGCTCGCGGTAGTCGACCGTACCCGCGGTGGGCACCAGCTCGTCGGCCTGGCCGTGCCAGCTGAGCAGCTTGCCGCCGGCCTTGGCGAACGCCGACAGGTCTGGGTCGTCGCTGCCGATGACGCTGTTGTAGTCCAGCTGGGACTGCCGGAAGATCTTCGCGAACTGCTGGTAGGTCACCTTTGTGGTGTCGAACGCCGGGTCCTGCTTCACGAAGTACCTGACCCAGCTGTCGGCGACGAAGAACGGCGCGCCGACCTGGGCGAGCCAGCTGAAGCCGGCGCCCTTGTTGGGGCCGTACCAGAGCTTCTTGCCGGTGGCGGAGACGGGACCGGCCCAGATCTTGCGGACGACGTCCGCCACCTCGGGGGTGATGGTGATGGTCTTGCCGTCACAGAGGACGTGGGCGCCGATCAGCCGGCGGGCGTCCCAGTGGCAGTCCTGCGGGTTGTCGATGATGCCGTCCTTGACCCCGTCGAGGGTGTCACAGGCCTTGATCGCGGCGGTGTTGAACGCCTCGAGTTCGCACTGGGTCGGGTAGGTCTTCTCCTCGTTGAAGACCACCTGCGACCAGAGCGTGGCGACCGCGAACCGGTCCCAGTTGATCGCCGGCGCCTTCGCCAGGATGCCCTGGAAGTCGTCCGGGTAGGCCTGCGCCTCCTCATAGCCCTGCCGGCCGCCGGTCGAGCAGCCGTTCCAGTACGCGTAGCGCACCGCCTTGCCGTAGAACTTCTTCGCCACGTCCTTGCCGACGACGGCCATCTCGTGCAGCGAGCGGGAGGCGAAGTTCTCGAGCAGTGGGGTGTCGACGTTTCCGTCCGGCGTAAGCGCCCAGCCGCTGACGTCGATCGGGTTTGTGCCGACGCCGGCGTCGGTGGCCGCGGCCACATAGCCGTTCTTCACCGCGGCGACGAGCGGGGCGCCGAAGTCACCGGCGAGGTAGGCGCTGCCGCCGGTGGCCTGGAACCGTCCGGTCCAGTTGTGCGGGTCCTGGGGCAGCGAGATCTTGACGTTGACGTGATCGTTCGCCCCGGGGTGGGTCAATGTGACCGTGATGTCGCACCAGGCCGGGACATCGGTGATCGGCGCGGGCGTGGGCAGCGGAGGCGCGTCGGGAAACGTGACCGTTCCCCCGGCGTGCGCCGCCGCCGTCACCGACTCGACCTTGGCGCCGGACGGCGCGGAGACGGGAAGCGTGGAGCACACCGTTGCGTCGTCGTCGCCGCGGTGGTGAGTGGCGGCGTCGGCGGCTGTCGTCACCAGTGCCGCCGACAGCGGCACTATCGCCGCCATCAGCATGATCAGACGTTTCATGCCGGTCACTATCACTGGGCGGACACCGGCGTCGCCCCAGGGAGACACCCTGGGCGCTGGTCTTCGGTGTCCCTGGTCCGCCCTGGTGCCGTACGAAAGTGAGCCGGGTCCGCAACCGCGGCTGGACGACCTCGACGTGCCGTCGGCTCGCCAGAAGCGGTCTGACAGACTTCGGTCGAGCGGCGACCATGGCGGCCTGGCTGACTTCCGGTGCGCGAATTCTGTTGGTGAGCCGCCGTCACTTGTTCACGGCAGGGGCGATCCGGCTGGATGTACCGTCGTGGCGGGGGAGGGTGAGGTGCTGAGTAATACCCAGGGTGCCGAGTTGCTCGGCCGGCAGCGCGAGCGGGGAACGATCGACCGCCTGCTGCGCGACGTCCGCGACGGCCGGAGCCGCGTGCTGGTTCTGCGTGGTGAGCCGGGTGTCGGCAAGACCGCTCTGCTCGACTATCTGATCGAGCATGCGCTGGACGGCCGAGTGACCCGCACGGCGGGGGTCGAGCCGGAGTCTGAGATCGCGTACGCGGCGCTGCAGCAGCTCTGCGCGCCGCTGATCGACCGGCTCGACCGGTTGCCCGAGCCGCAGCGGGCCGCGCTCGCCACCGCCTTCGGGCTGACCCCCGGCGACCCGCCGGACGGTCTGCTCATCGGGCTGGCCGTGCTCGGCCTGTTCGCCGAGGCCGGGTCGGACCAGCCGCTGGTCTGCGTGGTGGACGACGTGCAGTGGATCGACCGGATGTCCGAGGTGATCCTCACCTTCGTGGCCCGCCGGCTGGACGCCGAATCGGTCGCACTGGTGTTCGCCTCACGCAGCCCGGGAGATGAGCAGGTGCTCAACGGCCTGCCGGAGCTGCGCGTCGACGGGCTGCCCGACGCGGACGCGCGGGCGCTGCTGGACTCGGTGCTCACCGGCCCGGTCGATGCGCGCGTACGCGATCGGATCGTCGCCGAGACGCGCGGCAACCCGCTCGCCCTGCTCGAACTCCCCCGGGGTCTCACGCCGGCGGAGCTGGCCTTCGGGTTCGGCGCGCGGAGCGCGACGCCTCTGGTGAGCCGCGTCGAGGAGGGCTTCCAGCGACGCATCGCGGCGCTGCCAGCGGACACACGCCGCCTGCTGCTCACCGCCGCCGTCGAGCCGGTCGGCGACGTGACCCTGCTGTGGCGCGCGCTCGAGCGGCTGGGCATCGGGCCGGACGTCGTCGTGCCCGCAGAGGCCGCCGGACTGGTCGAGCTCGGCACCCGGGTCCGGTTCCGGCACCCGCTGGTGCGCTCGGCCGCGTGGCGGTCGGCCGAGGTGGCGGAGTTACGCGAGGTGCATCGCGCGCTCGCCGAGGTGACCGACCCGCAGCAGGACCCCGACCGGCGCGCCTGGCACCGGGCGCACGCCGCGGTGGGACCGGACGAGGAGGTCGCAGGCGAACTGGAACGCTCGGCCGACCGGGCAATGGCTCGCGGAGGCCGAGCCGCGGCGGCGTCCTTCCTCGAGCGCGCCACCGAGCTGACCGCGGACCCGGAACGACGGGCGACGCTGGCTCTGGCCGCCGCGCACGCCCGGTTCACCGCCGGCGCCCCCGCCCTGGTGCCGGAACTGCTGGCCGCCGCCGAACTGGGCCCGCTCGACCTGCTGCAGCAGGCGAGCGCGGAGCGCCTTCGTGCCCAGGTCGCCTTCGCGCTCAACCCCGGCCGGACGGCCGGCCCGCCGCTGCTCGCGGCCGCTCGCCGGCTTGAGACGCTGGACCCCGCCGCAGCCCGGGAAACGTATCTCTCCGCGTTGGGCGCGGCCGTACACGCCGGCCGGCTGGGCGGAGACGACCTGCGCCGGGCGGCCGAGGCCGCCCGAGCCGTCCCAGCCGGAGAGGACCCGGCCGGTCTCCTGCTGGCCGGTCTCACGGCGTGGAGCTTGGACGGGTACGCGCCGGCCGCGCCGCTTCTGCGCCGGGCGCTGGACGCCCTCACCACGAACGAGGACCCGGGCCTGCTGTGGCTGGCCGGACCTGTCGCGCACGAGGTGTGGCAGGACGAGACGTGGCACCGCCTCACCGAGGAGGCGGTCGGCTTCGCCCGCGCCACCGGGGCGCTGGCGCTGCTGCCCACCGCGCTGGTCTTCCGCGCCGGCGCGCTGCTGTTCGAGGGCCGGTTCGCGGACGCGTCGGACCTGCTCGACGAGGCCGACGCTCTGGGACGAGCCACCGGCCTGGCCGCGTATCCGTTCGCCTCACTCACCCTGGCCGCCCACCGTGGCCAGGAACTCGCGGCGGTGGAGTCGATCGAGGCCACGGTCAAGGACGCCGGCGCCCGCGGTGAAGGCAGGCTGCTGGGCCTGGCCGGCTTCGCCAAGGCAGCGCTCTTCAACGGGCTCGGCCGCTATCCGGAAGCCCTGGAGGCCGCCCGGCAGGCCGCCGAATACGAGGACCTCGCCGTGTTCAACTGGACGCTCGGTGAGCTGATCGAGGCGGCGGCGCGCAGCGGCGAGCCGGCGGCCGCCTCGCAGGCGCGCGAGCGTCTCGCGGAACGGACCGCGGCCGCCGGGACCGACTGGGCCCGTGGCGTCCAAGCCCTCGCCGACGCCATGGCCGGTCCGCCAGGGCAGGCCGAGGAGCACTACCGGGAGGCCGTCGAGCGGCTGTCCACCACTCGAATCGGGCTGCCACTGGCCCGGGCGCGCCTGCTTTACGGCGAGTGGCTGCGCAGGGAGAACCGCCGTGGTGACGCCCGGGTCCAGCTGCGCACCGCCCATGACGCGTTCACCACCATGGGCGCGGAGGGCTTCGCCGAACGGGCCGGCCGGGAGCTGGTCGCCACCGGCGAGACCGTCCGCAAACGCGCCCCGGGAGCGCGCGAGGAGCTCACCTCGCAGGAGGCGCAGATCGCCCGCCTGGCCCTGTCAGGCCGGACCAATCCCGAGATCGGCGCTGTGCTGTTCCTCAGCCCGCGAACGGTCGAGTGGCATTTGCGCAAGGTCTTCATCAAGCTGGGCATCGGATCACGCCGCGAGCTCGCTGCGGCGCTGCGTGACCGGTGACCCCCGGGGCCGAGCCCAGGGAGTCTCCCTGGGGCGAGCCTCCGCTTCGGCAGCGATCGTAGATGCCGGATGCCGACCGGCATCCGATATCGCGGAGGAGCGGACATGGTGGATTACAAGCTTGAGGTGATCGTCCTGCCGGTCGCGGATGTCGACCGGGCCAAGGACTTCTACAAGCGGATCGGCTTCCGGGAGGACCTCGACTACGTGGACGGTGCCGACTTCCGGGTCGTGCACTTCACCCCGCCGGGCTCCCAGTGCTCGATCATCGTCGGCACCGGGATCGGTACGGCCCAGCCGGGCTCTGTGCAGAACCTGCACCTCATCGTGCACGACATCGAAGAGGCGCGGGCCGACCTGATCAGCCGCGGTGTTGAGGTGAGCGAGATCTTCCATGACGAGGGTGGCGTCTTCCATCACGCCGGGACCGAGAAGCGGGTGCCGGGCCTCTACCCCGGCCGGCGCTCGTACGGCTCGTTCGCCTCGTTCAGCGATCCCGACGGCAACGGTTTCGTCCTGCAGGAAGTCACCGAGCGCGCCCCCGGTCGTTGAGCACTCGCACGCCTGGCTGGAAAGCGAAATGCTCCGGCGGTCATTCCGCCGGAGCATTTCGCTACACACGTGCGGCGCTCACCGCGGCCCCGCCAGCAGCGCGGCGTTCTCGCGCTCGAGCGCCTTGACCGCACCGGCCCGCCAGCCCTCTGCCAAGGCCGCGGACAGCGGATCGGGGAAGATCTCCTCCTCACCGGCGGCCACGCCGTCGAAGATCGCCTGCGCGACGGCCGCCGGGGCGGCCTTCGGGATGTCGAGGTCCCGGGACATGTCGGTGTCCACCGGACCCGACAGAACGGCGTGCACCCGCACACCCCGCTCGGCCAGCAGTGCCCGCAGCGCCTGGGTGAGCGAGAACGCCGCGGCCTTGGAGATCGAGTACGCGGGAGTCACCGGCAGCGACGCGAGCGCCGCCACCGACAGCACGTTGACCACGGCTCCCCGCGACAGCGTCAGTTGCGGCAGAAACGCCTGCGTGACGGCGTGCGTCCCGAAGAGATTGACCGCCAGGTGCCGCTCGAGCACCGCGCGATCCCCGAGGTCGTCGAAGGCCGCCAGGCCCGCGTTGTTGACCAGGACGTCGAGCCCGTCGACGCTCTTTGCAGCCGCCTCGATCTGCGCCCCGTCGGTCACGTCCAGCGGCAACGGCATGACGCGCTCGTCGGGGTGGGCGAAGGGCTGCCGCGTTCCTGCGTAGACGCGCCGCGCGCCTCGGCGTAGGGCCTCCTCGACCAGCGCGCGCCCGATACCTCGATTGGCGCCGGTCACCAGGAGGGTCCGGTCGGCGATGAAATCCTGCACGATGCCATGCTCCGATCAGCTCTGAAGATTCGGACTTGCACACAGGACAGACATGCCGACTGCCGGAAACCGGGCGCCTCGGGACCGCCCAGTTTCGCCGTCCGCCGGTGTCGATACCGATGACGGAGGTGCCCCATGTCAGCCGAACTGCTTCAACGAGCCCGGTCAGGCGACCGCGACGCGTTCGCGGCGCTGGTCGAACCCCACCGCAGCGAACTCCAACTCCACTGTTACCGCATGCTCGGATCCCTCCAGGACGCCGAGGACACCCTGCAGGAAGCCCTCCTGTCAGCCTGGATGGGCCTCGAGGGCTTCGAGGCCCGATCCTCCTTCCGCACCTGGCTGTACCGCATCGCCACCAACCGCTGCCTCAACGCCCTGCGAGCCTCCACCCGCAAGCCGGTGGCTGCGGCCCCTCTGGCGGTCCCGCCCCCGGAACCTTCCCGCCTGGGCGAGGTCCTCTGGCTCCAGCCCTACCCCGACCACCTCCTCGACGGCCTCCCCGATCAGAACCCGGGCCCTGAAGCCCGCTACGAATCCCACGAGGCGATCTCCCTCGCTTTCATCACCGCCGTGCAGCTCCTCCCTCCGAACCAACGCGCGGTCCTTCTCCTCCGCGACGTCCTCGGTTACCGCGCCGCCGAGGCCGCCGACCTGCTGGGCCTCACCGAGAGCGCCGTCACCAGCGCCCTCAAACGAGCCCGGGCGACGATCCAGGCGACCCGCTCACCCGGCCGCCCCGCACCCGCTCCCGGCAGCCAGGAGGAACGCGCCCTGACCGACCGCTTCGTCACGGCCTTCACCGACCACGACGTCACCGCCCTCGTCGCCCTGATGACCGACGACGTCTGGGTCCGGATGCCGCCCCTGCCCTTCGAGTACCGCGGCACCGAGTCCGCCCACCGCTTCTTCACCGCCATCGACGCCCACCGCCGTACGATCAGCCGCTTGATCCCCACCCGAGCGAACGGCCACCCGGCATGGGGCGAGTACTTCCGCGACCCGGTGACCGGCGTGCTCCACTGCGCAGGGATCCTGGTAGCCGCCTTCTCCGCCGACGGCGTCAGCGAGCTCACCCATTTCGAGACGACCCTCGCCCCGTATTTCGGCCTTCCCCACACCCTCACCTGACGACCGCAGCGCGCGGGCCGACCGATTCCTTTCGGCAGGTCGCCGAGTCGATCGATGAGACGGAACTCCGTCCGCACCATCCACAATCGGGAGGAACAGTGCTGCTCGAAAAGAAGAACGCCGTGGTCTACGGGGCCGGTGGGGTGATCGGAGGCACGGTCGCCCGAACATTCGCCGCAGAGGGGGCCAGGGTCTTCCTGGCCGGGCGGAACACCGCCGCGCTGGATGCGACCGCCGAGGAGATCCGCGCCGCCGGGGGAACCGCCGACACCGCCGCGGTCGACGCGCTGGACGAGGCCGCCGTCGAGGCGCACCTCGACACGGTCGTCCAGACCGCCGGGAGCGTGGACATCTCGTTCAACGCCATCAGCCTCCCCCAGACGGGCATTCAGGGCACCCGGATCGTCGACCTGTCGCCCGAGGGCTTCGACCTGCCCATGGCCACCTACCCCAAGGCCAACTTCCTGACCGCCAGAGCTGCCGCACGGCGCATGACCGGCCAGGGATCAGGCGTGATTTTGACGATCACGGCGAGTCCGTCACGGACCGCTGTCCCGCTCATGGGAGGCATGGCACCGGCATGGGCGGCGATCGAAGCGCTGTCCCGGGGCCTGGCCGCCGAGCTCGGACCGCATGGCGTCCGAGTCGTCTGCCTGCGCGCGGCGGGGATGCCGGAAACGCCGCAGCTCTCCGAGGTGTACGGCCTGCACGCCGATGCGTACGGCATCAGCCGCGACGCGTTCCAGGCCCGCATGGCGGACCTGACACTGCGCAAGCAGCTGCCCACAGTCGCTGAGATCGCCAACGTGGCTGCCTTCGTCGCCTCGGACCGCTCCAGTGCGATGACCGGGGCAGTCGCCAACCTCACCAGCGGCCTGATCGCCGACTGAGCACCGTAAGGCCTGAAGGCCAAGTGGCGGAGGCAGGGGCGGCGATCGCCGCCCCTGCCGTTCACCACTGCGGCCGGGTGGTGCAGAAGATTCGGCCGATTCCTTCTGGCGGGTCGCCGAGTCGATAGAAGTGACGGAATTTCCGATGACGACCTTGGAAGGAACGATCATGGCGGAGACGACGGAGATGACGACGGGGATTCGGCTGGGCGGCCTGGTGCTGGGCAGCGACGACCCGGAACGGCACAGCGCCTGGTACCGCGCCGCGTTCGCGCCGTCGGCCGAGCCGGGCACCGTCCTGATGGTGGGCGGCGGGCGGTTGGTCTTCGACCGCCGCGACGATCTCGAGCAGAGCACACGGGAGCCCGGCAGGATCCTGATCAACTTCTACGTCGACGACATCGAGGCGGTCGTCGCCCACCTGAAGGCGCTCGGCATCACGCAGTGGATCCGCCCGGTGGAGGACTTCGGCCCGGGCCTCATCGCGACAGTGGAGGACCCGGTCGGAAACTACGTGCAGATCGTCGAGCTCGCCGGGGCCGCCCCGGTCGGCCGATCGGGGCGACGGTGACGCCGGACAGCGACGTCTTCGCACGGCTGACCTCCCCCTACCGGCCGGAGCTCCTGGCCTACTGCTACCGCATGCTCGGTTCGGTCCACGACGCCGAAGACCTCGTCCAGGAGACCTATCTGCGCGCGTGGCGCTCGTACGAGGCGTTCCAAGGCCGGGCGTCACTACGCACCTGGCTCTACCGGATCGCGACCAACGTCTGCCTCACCGCACTCGAGCACCGCAAGCGCCGGCCGCTGCCGTCGGGTCTCGGCGGTCCCGCCGACGACCCCGAAGGCCCTCTGGCGCCACCACCGGAAGTGAACTGGCTACAGCCCTTCCCCGACCGGCTGGTCCGCCCCGGCTCGGAAGATCCCGCCACCATCGTCGCCGCGCGGGCAGGCCTGCGGCTCGCCCTGATCGCCGCCCTGCAGTATCTGCCCCCGCGTCAGCGCGCCGTCCTCATCCTGCGCGACGTGCTGGCGCTGCGTGCCGCAGAGGTCGCCGAGTTGCTCGGCATCTCGGTCCCCGCAGTCAAAAGCATCCTGCAACGCGCTCGAGCCCAGCTCGGCCAGGTGACGCCCTCCGAAGACGACACGGCCGAGGCCTCCGGCGCGCACGAGCGGGAACTGCTGGATCGCTATGTCGCGGCCTTCGAGAACGCCGACGTCACCGCCCTGATGGGGCTGCTGACCGAGGACGCCGTCCTGGAGATGCCGCCCACCCCGTCCTGGTTCGCCGGTCGCGAGTCCGTCGGCCGGTTCTTCGGGTCCAGGGTCCTCACCGTGCCAGGTGCCGTCCGGATGGTGGCGACCTCGGCCAACGGGCAGCCCGCGGTCGGCATGTATCAGTGCGGCGCAGACGACGTTCATCACGCGCACGCGGTGATGGTCCTCTCGGCCTCCGACGCCGGGATCACCCACATCGTCGCGTTCCGCGACCCGGACCTGTTCGAACTTTTCGGACTCCCCCAGTCGCTCGGCCCCGCTCCGGCCGGCGAATCGCCCAACGCTCTGGACAACGGAAGCCCTATTCGTCCGTAGAGGTGATCCCAGTGGATCGGTGGTGTGCCGAGCCCCTGGGATCACCTATGCCGCGATGCTTACCGGACGACGACGGTCCTGGTGATCTTGGCGGCTGTGCCGACGCCGTTGGTCGCTGCCAGGGTGAACTTGTACGTGCCCCTACGCGTGGGCTTTCCGGACAGGATGCCGTTGGTGGCCAGTTTCAGGCCGGCCGGGAGCTTCCCGGAGACCCGGGTGATCTTCGGGGTGGGATACCCGGTCGCCGCGAATCGATAGCTGTACTTCTTACCGACGTGCGCGATCGGTGGGGTCCCCCGGGTGAAGTGCGCCGGAGCGCGGACGATGACGGTCTTGGTGATCTTGGCGGCTGTGCCGACGCCGTTGGTGGCCGACAGGGCGAAGCGGTAGGAGCCGGCTCGGGTGGGGGTTCCCGACAAGGTGCCGTTGGCGGCCAGTTTCAGACCCGGCGGCAGCGTCCCGGAAACCCGGGTGATCTTCGGGGTGGGGTACCCGGTCGCCGCGAATCGGTAGCTGTACTTCTTACCGACCACCGCAATCGGTGAGGTGCCCCCGGTGAAACGCGCCGGGGCCTGGACGACGACGGTCTCGGCGGCCGTGGCGGCGGTGCCGACGCCGTTACTCGCCGACAGCGTGAACTTGTAGGAGCCGCCTCGGGTGGGCGTGCCGGACAAGGTGCCGTCAGCGGCCAGTGCAAGGCCGGGCGGCAGCGTCCCGGAAACCCGGGTGATCTTCGGGGTGGGGTACCCAGCCGCCGCGAACCGGTACTTGTAGGGCTTGCCGGCGACCGCGATCGGTGCGGTCCCCGCAGTGAAAGTCGCCGAAGCCTGGACGACAACGGTCTTCTCCTCCCCAGCGACGGCGCCGATCCCGTTGGTCGCCGACAGGGAGAACCGGTAGGTGCCCCCTTGGCTGGGCGTTCCGTACAGGGTTCCGTCGGTGTCCAGCGCCAGGCCCGGCGGGAGCGCCCCGGAGACCAGAGCGATCTTCGGGGTGGGGTACCCGGTCGCCGCGAATCGGTAGCTGTAGTACTTGCCGGCTTCCGCTATCGGTGCGGTTTCCGCAGAAAGATCGGCAGGGGCAATGGTGATGGTCGCCGAGGCGTCCGTGGTGCCGAGGTCGTTGGCGGCCGTGACCTGGCAGGTGGCCTGGTGGCCCGCGTCCCACGAGGGGGGCGTGTAGGTGGCGGTGGTCGCGTCAGGGATCGCCGCCCCGTCCCACAGCCAGGTGTAGCTCACCGAGGTCGCACCGACGAAGGGAGCCTGGCAGGTCAGCGTGGTCCCGACGTCGCCGGTGATAGCCGCATTGGCGGTCAGCTCCGGCGGCCCCACCTTCGCCAGCGTGTGGACAGCGCCGGCTGAGATCTGGGTCACCGAACTCAGCCCAGGCACGGTGGCCGGAGTGGCGCGGTAGCTGCCAGTGGTGCCGTCGCCGAGTTGCCCGTGGAGGTTGTCGCCCCAGGCCGCCACGGTGCCGTCCGAGCGCACCGCGACACCGTTGGTGGCGCCCGTGCTCACCAAGGCGACATCGCTCAGGCCTGACACGGTGACCGGAGCGTGACGGTCGATTGTGGTGCCGTCGCCGAGCCGCCCGCGGTAGTTATAGCCCCAGGCCATCACGGTGCCGTCCGAACGCAACGCCAGGCTGTGGTACGTACCCGCCGCGATCTGGGTCACCCCGGTCAGCCCAGCCACCTGCACGGGGGTGTGGCGGTAGGTGGTGGTGCCGTCACCCAGCTCCCCGTTGAAGTTGTAGCCCCAAGCCATCACGGTGCCGTCCGAACGCAACGCGAGACTGTAGTTGTAGCCGGCCGCGATCTGGGTCACCCTGGTCAGGCCACTGACCACCATCGGTCTGTTGCGGTAAAGGGCGGTGGTGCCGTCACCGAGCTGGCCGTTGCCGTTCATCCCCCAGGCCACCACGGTGCCGTCCGAACGCAACGCAAGGTTATGGTAAGAGCCGGCCGCGATCTGGGTCACCCCGGTCAGCCCGGGCACCTGCACGGGGGTGGTGCGGCCGATGGTGGTGCCGTCACCAAACTCCCCCAAGGCGTTGTCGCCCCACGCCCACACCGTGCCGTCCGAACGCAACGCCAGGCTGTAAGACCTGTAGTCGTGTCCGCCCGCAGCGACCTGGACAACACCGGTCAGGCCAGGCACCGGCACAGGCACCGAACTGGCTGTCGTCGTCCCGTTGCCCAGTTGCCCGTAGCGGTTGTCTCCCCACGTCCACACGGTGCCATCCGAGCGCAACGCCAGGCTATGGATGTAGCCGGCGCTGACCTGGGCCACCTGACTAAGCGCGGACACAGCGACCGGGGAGGACTGATCGGCCGTCGAGTCGTTGCCCAATCGCCCGGAGCCCCCAACCCCCCACGCGTATACCTGCGAAATGCCGCTGGAGGCCGCCGCCGGTCCGGCAGGACCCAGCGCCGCCACAGCGGCAGCGGTCACGGCCAGCGCCGCACCGGCTGCCATGGCGCGCACCCAAGTGCCTCGCGCCCGCCTTCTCAACCGCCCCCTACCCGCCGGCCCGGCGTGAGGAGAACCGGATAAAGCCTCAGGCACTAGATCAGTCACGCAATGTGTCCTTCGTGAACGGAGCAGCCGATATGGAGATCACCGTGTGAAACGGACCGTCTCATGATCTATCACGCTTTGGTGCGGTATGTGGTTTACGTGACCGACGGGTTCCTTGTGATGAATTGTCGGCTTCGCGGAGCTGGGCAACGAGGGGTCTCGGTATCGAATTACGCCGTTCACGTACAGATCCTGCCGGGGCTCACTGGATTGACACCTTGCGCGACGGGCATCTCGACACCGCAATGCGCGTCAGGCCAACGCGGCGCGATCGTTGGTGGTGATCATGGTGAGCGGCGGCCATCGGGCGGTCCCGCGCGCGGCCGACATCGCAGTGGAGGCGTGGGCGGACAGCCGAGAGGAGTGCCTGGCCGAGGAGGTGAGGGCACTGGTAGATATCTTCGCCCGTTTCCACGACGCGGTGCCGGACGACAGCGTCGAATTCGCCTTGATGGAGGAGACCGACGAAACACTTCTCGTCGCGGTGCTGAACGAAGTGATCTACCAGATCGAGACGTACGGCCGGGTGGCGGTGGACGTGTCGGTCGACGAGCGGACGGGCGCCACCCAGGGCCAGATCGAGGTGAGGCTGGGCACCGTCCCGCTGGCGGCGGTCGATCAGGTGGGCACGGTACCCAAGGCGGTCGCGTTGCACGGGGTGCGGTTCGGGCGGGAGGCCGGCATGTGGCGCGCCCACGCCACGGTCGACGTCTAGCTTCAGCCAGGGCCACCTCGGGCACTTGATCTGACTACCTCCATCACCCAATTGCGTCGTAACTTGTCAATATGGACCGGGAGAGGCCTCTCCGCGAGTTCCTCTGGCGTCAGGCCACCCTTGATCCAGCAAGGGAGGACAAAATGATCGCCTTTTACGCAACGCTCGCGGCCCTGGGCGCCGGCATCGCATGGCTGGCGACGGGCATTCGCATCGTCGAGCAGTTCGAGCGGGGTGTCGTCTTCCGCTTCGGGCGCGTGATACCCGCGATCCGCGGACCGGGGCTTGCGCTGCTCGTGCCGGTCGCCGACCGTCTGCACAAGGTCAACGTACAGATCATCACGATGCCGGTGCCCGCCCAAGACGGCATCACCCGCGACAACGTGACGGTCCGCGTGGACGCCGTCGTCTATTTCAGAGTCATCGACCCGGTACGCGTGGCCGTCGACGTACAGGACTACGTGTCCGCCATCGGCCAGGTCGCGCAGACCTCGCTGCGATCGATCATCGGCAAGAGCGACCTGGACGACCTGCTGTCCAACCGGGAGCAACTCAACCAGGGCCTGGAACTGATGATCGACAGCCCGGCGGTGGGCTGGGGCGTCCACATCGACCGCGTGGAGATCAAGGATGTGGCGCTGCCCGAGTCGATGAAACGGTCGATAGCGCGCCAGGCCGAGGCCGAGCGCGAGCGCCGCGCCCGCGTCATCACCGCCGACGGCGAACTGCAGGCCTCAGCGCGGCTGAGTCAGGCCGCCGAGGCGATGGCGCAGCACCCGGCCGCGCTGCAACTGCGCCTGCTCCAAACCGTGGTCGAGGTCGCCGCCGAGAAGAACTCGACGCTCGTGCTGCCCTTCCCCGTGGAGCTGCTCCGGTTCCTGGAAAGGGCGACGCCCGCTGAGCTCGGCCGACTGGCCGAGGCCGCCGCTGAACCGGCGTCCTCCGCGGACGACGGCCTGTCGATTTCGCGCACGCCGCACATACCGGAGCCCCGCGATGCCGATCAGCCACCGCGCCTCGGCGGGCGACCTGCCAGGTAGGCCGTCAGCCGGCGACCGGTGCCGGAGACCTGGGGAAGACGCATGCCGCCGATGAGCGAGCCGGCGATCTGCTCGGCGAAGGGCTGCCGGGCGACGGCGGCGTATGCCGTGGTCTGGAACAACCCCAAGATCCATTCGCCCGAGCGGGAGAAGATCTGGATGGCCTGCGAGGAGCATCGCCAATGGCTCGCGGACTTTCTCGAGGTGCGTGGTTTCCTGCGCCGGGTGGACAGCCTGTAGGCAGGGTTCACCGATCAATGAGGTCCAGCAATTCAGCGTGCGTCTCCTGGTCGGCCGCCACGACGAGCCCGCCCACGCCGGTGTGCAGGGGCTGACCATGGATACCGGTCACCACGCACCCCGCGGCCTGGCACAACGCGATCCCGGCGGCGAAATGCACGTTGTCCCGCAGGTGGCCGTCGGTGACGTACGCGGCTCGCCGACCGGCGGCGACCCAGGCCACGGCCAGCGTGGTGGACACGACCCGCGGCCGGAAACGCTCGATGAACCCCGGTTCGGCCAGCAGTCGCACAGCCCGGAAACCCGGTTCGTTCGGGAACGGCGGGTCGAGGTTGACGTCCACCAGCCGGGAATCAGGCGACGGCGTGAGTTCCTCGTCCACGCCGTCGCGACGAACGTACGCCCGAGTTCCATCCGTCCAGAACACCTCTCCGGCGAACGGGTCGGCTGAGGCCGCCACCGTGACGTCCGAACCCACGTGCAGGGCGACGTTCACCGCGACCAGCATGCTCCGCGCGGCATAGTTCAGGGTGCCGCAGAGCGGATCGACCAGCCACGTGCGCTCCGCGGCGCCTGAGCCCGTACGTCCGCTCTCCTCACCCACCACGGCATCATCCGGTCTGGCGGTACGGATGACGTCAAGGATGGCGTTCTCCGCTTCGATGTCGGCAGCCGTCGCGAAGTCACCCGCAGACTTCTGGAAGCGCGTCAGCGTTGCGCCGTACATGCCGTGAACGACGGCGGCTCCGGCTTGTGCTGCCGTGAGCGCCAATTCCTCATCTGTGATCGACACGCACGCAGGATAGACACGGTGAACGCACCGGGTCATCGGCCTGCCATGACCTCCCGAAGCCGGTCGGCGAAAGCCTTCGGATCACCCATGAAGCCGGCATGGTCGCCGGGGAACAGGACGGGTTCGACGCCCAGGGACGCGGCGAGCGCCCTCGAGGTCCGGTCGCAGAGTTCACCCGCTGACTGCTCTCCGATGCCGATCACAAGGCGGGTGCTCCCCGCTGCCAGCGCGACCAGCTCGGGGACCCACTGGGTGGTGGGGCGCAGGGTGTGCACGAAGAACCGCCGGTCCTCCGCGGCCTCCTTCTCCGTGCGTTCGGCGAACATGTGCTGGAAGATCTCCTCGGGCATGGACATCCCCGCGATCTCCATGAAGATCCGCCAGGCTCCCGTGGCGTCCCCTCCGAGATACGTGGCGATCATGTCCTCAGATCTGGCGACCAGTTCCTTGCGCTCCTCCAGCACCTCGTACAGCGGTGGCTCGTGCGCGATGACGGTGTGCGCCTGCCCGGGGTGGGCCTGAGCGAGGGCGAGCGCCGTCACCGCCCCGCCGCTGGATCCCAGCACGGCGGCCGGGCCGGCGTCCACCTCGCTGATGAGGCGGGACAGGTCTGCGGCGCGTAGCTCCGGAGTGGCGTCCTCATCGGGGTTCTCGACCGGGCTCCGGCCCACGCCACGCGGGTCTGTGGTGAGCACGGTGTGATCGTCGGCGAGCAGGTCGGCCAACGGCGCGAACGGCCCGGCGTCCATCGGCGAGCCCACCAGCACGACCAGGGGCCCCTCACCGCGGAGCTCGTAGTACAGCTGTGCACCGGGAACGTCCAGAGTTCCGGCTGTGACGGTCATCTCTACTCCCTCATGATTCTGGTGGGCTGTTCTATGGCCAGCCGGCGCCGGGCACGGTGACCTGGGTCGAGAGCACTCGTCCGGTGCCGGGCGGAACCATCTCGGGCAAGCGCCACTCGGCCGCCACGATGAACAGCGTCCTTCCATCCGGGCCTCCGAGCGCGCAGGCGAAGCAGCCCCGGTCGACCTCGACCGTCTGAAGGACCTCGCCGCCCTCCCGGATTCGGACGCAGCGCTTGTTGCCGACGTCGGCGTACCAGACGGCGCCCTCGGCGTCGATACAGATGCCGTCGGGGTGGTCCTCGCCGGTTTCGGCCCAGGTCCGACGGTTCGACAGCCCGCCGTCCGCCTCGATGTCGAAGGCGGTGAGCCTGTTGCCGTACGAGTCGGCGACGATGAGCGTCGAGTTGTCAGGCGTCACGGCCATGCCGTTGGGGAAGGCGATGTCGTCGGCCACCTGACGTGCCGAGCCGTCAGGACCGATATGCACGACATATCCGGGATCGAACGCCGCGCCGGCGAGCATGTCGAAGCCGATGCGGTTGACGTAGATGTTGCCGCGACCGTCGATGACGATGTCGTTCCAGCCGCTCCCGAGCCCGTTCAGGTCGGCAAGGGTCACCAGCGAGCCGTCGGGTTCCAGGCGCAGCAACAGTCCCTGTTCGGAGTCGACGATCACCAGCCGCCCATCGGCCTGCCAAGCCGTACAGAGGGGAAGCGAGTCCACCCGGGTCACGACCTCGTGCGTGCCGTCCAGGCCGAGGGCGATCACCTCGTGGGCCGTCCAGTCGGAGAAGTACAGGCGGCCGTCGTACCAACGTGGCGACTCGACAAGCCCGAGATCAGTGAGCCAGGTATGCAGCTCGGGCATCAGACTCCCTTCGCAGCGCCGATCGAAAGATGAGCCGTTGCTCGCGTCGGTGCTCCTTCAGATCGGTCTCTCAGCTCCCATACGAACCGGGAACATCCCCGTCGACATCATCTGTCTTTCGGCGTGGGCATGCAGGGCATTCGCCCGATCGGTCACACCTTGACGAGGTCAGGACGTCCCAGCGAGCCGCGGCAGGTCCTCCACCTCAATGCACATCAGCAACTCGGGCGTGGGATCCTCCAGCTCGGCGACCCGTTGCGCCTGGCGCTCGGTCATCTCCTGGAAGGCCTGCCGCGCCCACCGGCCGTTGCCGAAGCCGGGCCCGCGCGGCATCCGCTCGAACAGCCGGGCCAACTCCGCACGGGCCGCCTCGGTCAGCTCGTACAGATGCTCCCGTGCCTGGTGCTCCACGATCGCGACCAGTTCGTCGGCGTCGTAGTCCTCGAAGAGCAGCGTGCGGTTGAAACGGGACGACAGGCCGGGGTTGGATTCGATGAACCGGACCATGTCGGCGGGGTAGCCCGCGACGATCACGACGACGTCGTCCCGGTGGTCCTCCATCAGCTTCACCAGCGTCGCGACGGCCTCCAGGCCGAAGTCGGTGCCGCCGCCGGCAGGCACCAGCGAATACGCCTCGTCGATGAACAGCACTCCGCCGAGCGCACGGTTGAACGCGGCGGTCGTCTTGGGCCCGGTGTGGCCGACGTACTCCCCGACCAGGGCGCTGCGGTCGACCTCCACAAGATGTCCGCGGCGCAGGAGGTTCAGCGCCTTGAGAAGCCGGCCGTACAGCCGGGCGACGGTCGTCTTGCCGGTGCCCGGGTTGCCGGCGAAGACCAGATGGCGGCTCAGCGGCGGGGCGGGCAGGCCGGCCTCCTCGCGGCGCCGTACCGTCTGCATGAGTTTCACCAGCGACCCGACGTCCCGTTTGACGCCGTCGAGGCCCACCAGCTGCCCGAGTTCCCCGAGCAGGTCGTCGAGGTGCTCCTCGGGTTCCTCCTTCTCGTGGGCCTCCCCCGCCGACGCCGCCGAGGCCGCCGACCCCGCGGGTGGTCCGGAGACGGACGGCTGGGAGGCCGTGGCCTGCGGCGGTGCGCCGTCGCCGAGCGAGCAGTCGTCGAACACGGGGGCGGCGCCGTCAACGACGCCGATCGCCTCGGCGCTGTCGCGGACCCGGCAGCGGCGGAAGACGGGGTCGGCCTTCGCCGCCACATGCAGCGCGGGGAAGCCGGTGCGCACCACGTCGCATGAGGTGAACGTGCCGCTCGCGCCCTCGGCGAGATAGATGCCGTTCTTCGCCGGGCGTTCGATCCGCAGCCCGGTCACGGTGGGCCGGGCGCCCGTCCACACCACGATGCCGCAGCCCGCGCAGTCCTCCACGGACCCGCCCGTGACCGTCGCGTCGGCGCGGCTGTCCACGACGATGCCCGCCGCGCCGGTGCGGACGATCCGGTTGCCTTCCAGCGTCGCCTTGGCCCCCTCGGCTACCTCCACGCCGGTGTGTCCGGTGCCGGTCACCGTGCAGTGCTCGGCGTGGGAGCCGACCGGGGACGCCACGCGGACTCCGGTCCCCCCGGCGGAGATCCTGCAGCCGGTCAGCGTCGCGGCGGACTGCTCGGCGACGGTCACACCGTCCATCGTGACCTCGGCGATTCCGCAGTCGGTCAGTTCCACACGGGCCGCACCGGTGAGATGCACGCCGTGTTCGGCGCTTTCCCTGACCCGGCAGTCGGACAACTTCGCGGTGGCCGATCCGCCGAGATGAATCGCGCTGTAGCCGGAGCGGTCGAGCCTGCAGTCGGTCATCTCGGCGCGGGCCGCATCGGTGACCAGCAGGCCGTTGGCCGTCGCGTTGACCACTGTGCAGCCACGGGCGACGAGCCCGCCGTCGTCCCGCACCACCAGGCCGCTGGCGCCCGTCTGGGTGATCCGGCAGTTCACCAGATCGGCCTGGGCCGAGCCGGTCACATGCACTCCCGCCTCACCGGCCGCGTCGATGCGGGTGTCGTCCGCCGACACGCGTGAGCCGTCCTCGAGCAGCAGCCCGGTACGGCCGGCGTGGTGCACCACGGAGTCGTCGAGCCGCAGGCGGGCCCGGCCGCGGAGCCGGATGCCCGAGCCGGAGACGCCGTCGAGCCGCAGCCGTACGGCGTCGAGCCGGGCGGTGCCGGACAGGACGAGACCGGTGCCGTCGACGGCTGTCACGACCGTGTCCTCGATCCGGGCCGCCGCCGCACCCGACAGGTGCACGGCCGCCAGCCGCGCGCCCTCAAGGCGGCAGTCGCGCAGCAGCACGGCGGCGGCCGGGCTCGGCCCCGCGGGATCCCTCAGGTCCTCGTCCTCGGGCGCCTCCCCGGCCGTGTGCTCCTCCGCACCCCGGACCTCGATCCGCCCTCCCCGCGCCAGGCAGCCGGACATCAACAGGCCGGCGGCCGGGGCGACGCTGACCACGGGGGCCCCGGGATCGGCGCCCTCCAACACGAGGTCGTGCGCGGCGCAGTCGGGTCCCTCCACCGTCAAGGCGGGCCCGGCACCGGCGGGCGCGGCCAGCACCACGCTCCGCGCGCCGTGCTCGGCCATCAGCCGGACCCCGCGACCGAGCGTCACCGCCTCGGCGTACCGGCCTGGGGCGATCAGCACCGTGTCGCCCGGGGCCGCCGCCCGTACGGCGTCGCCGATCGTGCGGTGCACGCCGCGGCCTTTCGGCCCGACCGCGTGGACGCGGCCCTGTTGAGTGAGCATGGAGACTTCCTTGGACGTCACTGCTGGTTCGGCGGCGTCTGGAGCCACCATGGGTTGATGCCGTTACGGATGGTGGACGACAGCCACGAGTTGAAGGTCTTCTCGCCGATCTTGAAGCCCAGCTGGACCCAGAACTCGCCGAAGCCCTGCCGGTGGAAGCCTCGGCCACCCAGACCGAAGACGGCCAGATTCTTCACCACTCCGGCGCTCGACGCCGTCGTCATCGCGGACAGCATGGAGATGCCGCCCTCACCCACGGCTCCGGCGCCGCTCAGGATGTGGCTCACGCCGTCGGGACCGGTGACCCCCCACACGGCGGCGTTCATGCTGCCGTTGATGAAGCCGGCGATCACGGAGGTGCCCACGCCGAAGCCGAAGTCGTAGGTGCCGCCGCGCCATCGGGTGGCCGTCTCGTTGCCGGCCCACTCGTTGGCCCAGGTCTTGTCGTGGTTGTTCGGGTGGCGATTCCAGTGCTTGCCGCCGTCGACGTTCGACCAGACGGACTTGGTCGTGATGCCGTGACCCCGGATCTCGTGCGCCACGGTGCCGGCCACGCCCTTGACGCCCGCGCTCACCGCCGCGTTGGCGAACGACTTCAGCGCGTCCTTGCCGGTGAACGGCTTGTTGTTGATCTCGGCGACGATGCCGTTGACCGCCAGATTGGCGCCGAACTCCAGGATGAACTCCTGGCCGAACTCGAGCGCCACCTTCTTGGCCAGCACCGACAGGTACGGCTCGTATCGCGCCTCACCCAGGACCACCCGGCCGGCGTACTCGGCCGGCAGAGCCTGGATGCCGTCGAGGGCCGCCGTCCTCTCGACGGACATCGTGTCTCCCCACGGCAGGCGGTTGGCCTCGCGGATGCGGCGGCCCCAGCCGCGCAGCTCCGTGACGGGGCCGCGGAAGTCGTACTCGTTGCCCGTGAGACGCAGGTTGTTCGGGCCGCCTTCGAAGACGAGGCCGCTGTCGGTCCGCTGGGCGATGACCTGGCCGTCGGCGTTGTAGCGGCGCCACTGGCCGCGCCAGGCGTCCTTCTCCAGGAAGACGCCGCCGCCCAGGGAGGTGCGCTCGCGGACCACGGAGCCGTGGTCGAACTCCTTCCAGGTGCCCGGCTTCGGGGCCTTGGCGTCGGGTTGGTACTCGCGTACCCGTAGCGGGCCTTCCTCCATGGACAGGTGGGGCGGCACCTCCCGGACGACCACGGCGTCGCTTCCGGGATTCTGGATCACGTCGCGCCAGTGCTGCCTGCCCGGGGACCAGGCGGCGTCCCACGTCTGCGCTTCGGGATTCCACCACAGGCGGCGCACCTGCTGGCCGTCGCCGTACGAGACGAGGTTGCCCGACTTGTCGAACTTGTTGACGTGCCAGCTCTCCGCGCCGTTGGTCTCGACCTTCCAGGCCTGCACGTATTTGCCGCCGTCGAGCATGTTCTGCTCGCGGATCAGGTTGCCGGTCCCGTCGAAGTCGCGGAAGGAGTCGTCCCAGGGCAGCCTCGGGTCGTCGGACCCGCGGAAGGAGAAACGCTCTCCTTCGGCTCCGCTCGCCCGCCATCTCCACGCCGACGAGTCCGTCGTGCCCAGGCCGACGACCTGGCCGTTGACGCCGTCCCACGTCTGGGAGACGCCGGCCACGTTGCCGTGGGCGTCGCGTTGCACCCACGATCCGTCCGTGCCGCCCTGCCATTGGCCGGTCACGGGGTCGACCTGTCTCGCGTTCCTGTATTCACGGACCGTGCCGTCGTCGAATCCCTCGCGGGCCACCTTCCAGTTCCCTTCGGCGTCCTGGAAGCGGTCCTGCCATCTCAGGCCTTCGCCGCCGCGCCCTGCCGTCGGCGGGTCCACCGGCACCCGGTAGCCGGTGTTCCTGCCGTCCTGCCAGGGCAGGTTGGCCGTCGGCGGCAGGTCATGGACGGCGACGTCACCCACTTTGAGGGTGTCGCCGTTGTGGAGCTTGGTCACGGAGCGGACGAACGAACCGTCGCCCGCGACGTCGACCACACCGCCGTCCATGCCGACGTAGCGCACACCGCCTCGCGCGCCTGATCCGCCTTCCTTGGTCCACAGGTAGATCTGGAAGTTCTTGTCGCCCGCGAGGTGGCCGACGTCACCCCCTGGCGTGGCCGCGCGGATCAGGACCTTGCGGGCCCACAGCGGCGGACGCTGTTCCGACCAGCGGTTGGTGGTGAGAAGGCCTTGATCGGGCAGCTTCTCGACCTTCCCGGCGTCCTTTCCGTGTGGCGACTGCCGCTCCCAGAGGTTGTCCTGCACTCCGCCCTTGGCGGCGTCCCACTTGTGCTCCAGGTACTGCCCCGCGTTCTCCGGGGTGTGCATCGGGCCCCACTGCTTCTGCGCGAGAACCCGCTGCCCGTCCGCGTTCGTCCAATAGTCGGCCCAGCCGCCGTCGAAGTGCGTCGTGCGCTCGCCGGTCGCCACCTCGTTGCCGGCCGCGTCGAAGCGGTGCCATCTCCACCTGCCGCCCTCGCCCTTCACCGCGAGGATGTGACCGGCCTTGCTCTCGGTCTTGCCGCCGATGTCGATCTTGAACTTCTGCAGCCCGTCGCGGTAGGCGTGGACGTCCCTGCCGCGGTGGTCGACGTCGTTCCAGGAGAAGCCGGAGGTGTCGTAGCGCCTGGTCCCATGATTCAGCAGACCACCGGCCTCGTCCCAATGCGCCCAGGTCGTCCGGCGGGTGAAGCGCCCGAAACCGATGGTGCCCGTGCGGCGGAAGGAGTCGAGCACGCCGCCCCCCGGCAGCGGCCGGCGGTCGAAGACCTCCACCTTGTTGTCCGTGAGCAGCCGCACCCGGCTGCCGTCGGGCGACACCTCCGCCTTGCCCGCGTTGAAGATGCCGGAAGCACCGGCGTCCGCCGGCGGCCTGTTCGCGTGCGGGTTGGCGGCGCGCACCCACGTCCCGCCCTCGTGCGTGACGACGTACTGGTAGGGGGTCGGCCTGCCGTCCCGCAGCACGTTGAATCCCTGCTGGGTGATCGCGCCGTGACTGTCGTAGACGGTGAACTCCCCGTGACGCGCCCCGGTGCCGCCGGCGAACTCGACGCGGAGCGCGCCGTCACCGAGTTCCTGAACGTCGCGCTGGAGCCGGACGCCGCCGAGGTCCTCCAGCCAGCCCGTACGGCCGGCCCCGCCACCGGCCGGTTCCCGCAGCACCACGAAGGTGTTCTCGGCGGCGTGGAACGGGGTTCCCGTATGAACGTGGGCGCCGTCGCCGTCGTAGCGCGTGAAGGCGTTGCCCGCGTTGGTGTCGGTGACCTGAATCAGGTCGTCCTGCGTCCGAGTGACCACGGTGCCGTCGTCGATGTGGATGCCGCCCGCGTTCTCCAGCCAGCCGGCGGGACGCGTTCCGTCGTCGGCAAGCTCCGGGAGCACGGCGAAGACGCCGTTCCTGCCCCCCAGCGGTGTGCCCGTCTGGACGCGGGCGCCGTTGGCGTCGTAGCGCGTGAAGGAGTTGCCCGCGTTGGTGTCGGTGACCTGGATCAGGTCGTCCTGCGTCCGAGTGACCACGGTGCCGTCGTCGACGTGCAGGCCGCCCGCGTTCTCCAGGCGGCCCGTACGGCCGGCTCCGCCGGGCTCCGGCAGCACGGCGAAGACCCCGTTCCTGCCCGCCAAGGGTGTGCCCGTCTCGATGCGGAGACCGCCGGCGTCGTAGCGGACGTAGGAATTGCCCGCATTGGTGTCGGTGATCTGGATCAGGTCGTCCTGCGTCCGGGTCACCCTGGTGCCGTCGTCGATGTGCAGGCCGCCCGCGTTCTCCAGCCAGCCGGCGGGGCGGGTGGCGTTGCCGGTGGGTTCGGGGAATACGGCGAAGACGTCGTTCCCGTCCCCCAGCCGGGTGCCGGTCTGAACGAGAGTGCCGTCGGCGTTGTGGCGGGTGAAGGAGTTTCCGGCGTTCGTGTCGGTGACCTGGATCAGGTCGTCCTGCGTCCGGGTCACCGTGAGGTGCGGCTGCACGGAGCCAGACCTGTCGACCACCTGCAGTGCGCCGTCGGGTGAGGCGCTGATCCAGCGTTCGGGCCCTGGGCCGCCCAACGCGACGGCGTCCTCGCCCAGGTGTGCGATGCCATCGCCGGTGTGCACCGCGGGCCCCGCGCCGGTTGTGTGCGGTGCGTCGTGCCGCAACAACCGGAGGGCGTCGTCGACGGTGGAACTCGAGGCGGAGAGGCCGGATGTATGGGTCACTGGGGGCGGGCCGGCGAACGTGTCCCCGCCCGCGTGGAGGGGCGGCGTCATGTCGTCGAGCACGTCCGGCACGAATGTGGTCTCCGGCACGTTGCCGAGCGCGCCCTCCGGCAGGCCGGAGCCGCTCGAACCGCCGAGCAGCCGAGGCCGCTCGCGCACGCTGTCCACGACGATCTCGGCCATGCCCCGCTCGATCCGCGCCGGGTCGACTCCCAGATCGGTGAGGTGGGCGAGGCTGTCGTCGACACCTCGCCGCGCGACGTCGACGGCCTGCTGCGCCTGTACGTGAAGGGGGCTCGAGCCACGCGACCCGGAGCCGGGCCGGGAGGAGAGGTCGTCCAGCACCCCCTCGACTCGTGTCAGCTCGCGCTTGCCGTCGACGAGGTCACTCCAGGCCTGGATGCGGTCCGGCCGTACCGGGTCGTCGGAAGCTCCGAACAGCGCCTCCACCCGCTGGTCGTGTTCCAGCCACAACTGCTCGATCTGCGCGCCCGTCGGCCTGCCGGAGCCGCCGTTCAGCGGATCCCCACCGTGCCCCCGTACGGGCATGGCGGGGACGGAGGCGCCTGCCGTACCGTGCGGAGCCGCGGCGGCCGGTGCGCCGGCGAACGCGTCCGCACCCGCCCGCGCCGGCGTCGCGGGGGGTGGCATGGTGACCGACGCGACGGTCTCGAGGGCGGTGGACGGCGCGACCGTCGCGGGGGGTCTCGTCATCGCCTCGAGACGCGGCGCGTACTCATGCAGGTGCATGCCGACCTGATCCGCGCTGCGGGCGGAGACGACGTGCTCGCCCAGCCGGGCGCCCGTACCGAAGGCGGGGGCATCGGCCCGGTTGACGTGGGCCGGTGCGGAGAGCAGGTCGAGCGCGTTGGTCGCCGAGCCCGTCGGAATCCCCGGCAGCCCAGTGAGCCCGGTGTGTCCGGTGTGCCCGCCCGTCACGGGTGTGTGGAGCATGGTCGGTGATCCGGGCTGCCCGGCCACCAGGTCGACCGCATGGTTTGGGGTCTGCGGCAGATGAGTGTTCGAAGGCGTGGGCAGGGCGCCGAGAAGCGCGCCTGGATGCCCCGCGCCGGCGACTCCCGGCAGCGACGTGCCCGGCAGGCCGAGGGCCGACGGGACGCCGACCGAGCCGAGGTCGCCCACGGGCCGGCCCACTGCATGGGCGCTCACACCCAGACCCACGTCCAGCCGTACGCCGGTGCTGGTGCTGGTCCAGTTCGCGAAGTCGCCCGCCGCTATCGCGCGCAGCTCGCCGATGGGCGTGTCCACCAGCGCGTCCGCCAGCCGTCCCATGCCGGAACCGGAAGACAGGCCGTCGACGAAATGACCGCTCAGGTGCAACGACGAGGGAGACAGGGACATGAAGCGTCCCGGCTGCGGTGGGGGCACGACGAGATTCGCCGCACCGGCCGAGAACGAGGACAGGTTGAGATTCGCGGGACCGGAGAAGTCGCCGAGCTGCATCCGGATCAGGTCCCCCCGCGGCACGTCCAGCAGGGCGTCCAACTGCCGCACCGGGACGGGCATCGCATCGAGCGTGACTCCGTGGGAGAGGAGGGAAACCGACGGATGCGGGGGCGTGACCGCCGTGAACACCGACACGCTGTGACCGGCGGCGCCCACCAACGGGGCGCCGAACCGGAACCGCCCCATGACTCCGCGGTCGACGAGACCGATGCGCAGGGCGCCTTTCAGGCCGTACTTCCCGATTTCCGCCGCGTCGACCGGCAGCACCAGCCGCAGCCACTTGGTGCCGCCGAACTCCGCCTGGAGGAATCTCAGGCTCGCCAGGCTGCCTTTGGACACCAGAGAGGGAATGCCGCGGGCGATGCCGGGAATGGCTTTGATCCCCTGAATCGCGATCAGGCCGCCGTTGTGGAAGGCCATGCCCGTGAGGGCGGGCAGGTTGTGCAGGGAGGTCATCACCCACAGGCTCCCGGACTTGACCCAGCCACTGGCCAGTGACGCGAAGTCGCGGATCCCCGGGAGGAAGGCGAACGGGCGCAGGCCTCCGTCGGCGAACAGCCCGCGGAAGAAGGTGAAGACCGTCTGCCCGAGCGTCTTCAGCCCACTCCACGTGATCTTCGCCCCGGCGCTGATGATCTTTAGGATCGGCACAGCCTTGGTGGTCGGGGCGATCAGGCCGAGCCCGGCCAGGAAGAAGTCCAGCAGGCTCGCCTTGCCCTGTGCGAAGTCCACCGCTGTCTTCACGAAGAGGGTGAGATTGACGCCGAGGGCCAGCAGCGCGACCGGTCCGCCGAAGATGAGAGCCGGGATGATCAGGATGATGGCCAGCCAGCCGAAGGCCTCCCAGAAGAGGTCGCAGTCGGAGACGGGTTGCTTGATGCCGCGAGCGACCCGGCTGATCGTCGCGCCGGCCGCCCTTCCGGACTCGGCCTGAGCGTCACCCGCCTGCCTGGCGGTCGTGGCGAGTGACTCGCGTTGCGGGTCGTCTTCCGCGAGCGACCGCCCCTGCCCGAGCGCATTGTCGGCCCGCCACTGCTGCTGCCGCATGACGCCCGAGTACTCGTTGAGCGCCTGCGAGGACGACTCGAACGCCTCGGCGATGCTCTGGACGAACGCACGCAGCGGTCCGCTGATCTTCTCGCGGAGCGCGTCGGCGGTCTGGCCGATCCAGGCGCCCTCCCCGGTCTTGTTCAACACGGCGGTGAGGGCTTCGTCGATCTCCCGGGCGACCCGCCCGAGCTCCGCCATCGAGCGCGACACCTCGTCGATGCGATCGGGGTCGCCCGGCGTCGGATCGCCGCCGAGCCCGATGGCGTGCCAGTCGGTGGGGCGCTGCGCCATCAGGCTGTCCTTTCGCTGCGGGACGGTGGCGGGGAGCCACGACCGCAGGGATGTGGCCCTGTGCGTGTGGTCCTGTGCGGTCCACGTTCGAGCCCGGGGTCCGGTTCATCACCCAGGCGGCCGTTGGGCGTTGTTCACCCGTCGGCCGGCAGGACGCCGCGGAGGATTCACCACCCGGACGCGAACTCCACGCCTTCCTCGCACGTGGACATGTCGACCCGCCCCCCGGAGGTGCCGTGCCCGACTTCCTGATCGACTATGACCTGCTGCACGAGGCCCGCAAGGACCTCCACGACCTCGCCGACCGCATCTCGCCCGCGCTGAACGACAGCGTCTTCTCCCAGCTCGGCAGGGGTGATTACGGCGACGCCGGCGAGGTCTTCGGCAACGAGGCCGTGACGGGCGCCTTCCGCAGCCTCTACCGCTTCGCCCAGGACCCGATGAACAGGGCCAAGGACCATCTGACGCAACTCGGCGACATCTTCGGCTCGGTCGCCGACGCGTTCTTCGACGCCGACTCCCAGATCGCCGAGGGCCTCGGGGTGATGGGCTCGCGGATGGGCCTGGACGACTGGCGCAACAAGAAGGACGCCTGGGACTACCGCAACGCGCACGCCGACGAGTGCGTCCCCAATGAGAACGGCGACATGCCCGGCTTCTGCGGAGCGACGGATCCCGGCCCTCCGCCTACCGACCTCACGTACACCACGGACGGGGGACAGACGCACACGCACCTGACCCTCGACGAGAACTACAACGTGGTCAAGGAGGAGACGACCGTTACGCACAACGGTCAGACCTATACCTCCGTGACGACCTACAGCGACGGCGGCAAGTCCTACACCACGGACACGACCTTCTCGAACGGGTCGACGACCCACGCCGAGACCCACCTCAACGACGACGGCAGCGGCACCATGACCGTCACCGACGGTGACGGCAAGAAGACCGAATACCACCGCGACGGTTCCGGCAAGCAGTGGGAGCAGGTCGGCGGTGACGACGGCGACAACGGTGACGACGACGGGCCGCCGCCGCTGCCGCAGACCCCCGTGCCCGGCGGCTCACGACCCAGCTTCTAATGACCCCCCGGCCGGGGATCACCCGGCACGATTCATCGAAAGGATCCTCATGCCGAAGAGCATCATTCTCGACTTCGACGACGTCCTGGAGGTCTCGCAGCGCCTCGACTCGGCCAAGGAGCACATCGTGCCGATGCTGACCGAGCTGCAGAACCGCATCCACGCCATGTGTGGCGAAAGCTTCGTCTTCCCGGAGAGCAGCGTCGCGACGCAGGAGACCTACGACAAGTTCAACACCGGCCTGACGAGCGCCATGGAGGGCATCAGCGGCTTCGCCAGCATGTTCCGCGACGTCCTGAACTCGATGCAGGAGATGGACCGGAACCTCGCCGGAGAGCTGAGGAAGAACGGCTGACGCAGGCGTCGGACCACTGCGGCCCGCGACCGGGGATCCCGGGCGCGGGCCGCCGCCGTCTCACTCGCCGGTCTCACTCGCCGGTGCGCAGCACCGTGAGCGGCAGCTGAACCATCCTCGGCTCCCCGCCCGGCCCGGTCATCACGGCCCGCCCGGAGGGGAGGGACGACCGGATGAGCTGCATCGGCAGCCGCACTCCGATCATGTCCCCCTCCTGGAGGGACTTGGGTGTGAGCAGCAGCCCTCTCCGGGCACGTTTGGCCGCCGAGACCCAGCTGCCCACGGCCACCTGCAGCACGTCGGCCGGCCCGGCGTACACCAGTCCCACGCCGCGGTCGCGCCCGGAGATCGCGATCTCCTTCAGCACCCGGTCGCACTCGGGCGCCGCCAGCAGGTCGGCGTCGTCGATCACCACTATCTTCGGCCCGTCGAAGCCGGCGAGCGCTGCCTGGACGTCCTGCGCCGACGGGTCCGGATCATCGAGAACCCGGGCGTTGGCGTGCCGGCGGAGCTCCCGCAGAGGCGACTCACGCGGGGTCAGCACCACCAGCGAGGTCCCGCCGGCCAGCAGCGACACCGACAGCGTGGCGAGCGCGGTGCTGCGGCCGGAGCCAGGCGGGCCGTACACGCCGAAGACCGCGGCAGGACCGGTGAAGTCCACGCCGACGGGTCCGGCGTCGTCACCGCCGAGCCCGACGAGGCCCCACATCGGCCGCCGCACACCCGCCGGGACCCGTTCGTACACCTCGGTGAACTCCGCCGACCGGGGCAGCGCCGCCACCGGCGCGGGCCGCCGCTCCGCGGGCACCGTGGCGTCACGGAGTGCGGCCTGCCTGCCGATCTCCCGGAGCGCCTCCGCCTGCTCCTGCCCGCCCTCGCCGGGCGCGAGCAGCGCCACCTGCGTCTCCGTACGGCTGAGCAGGTGCCAGCCGCGGCCGGCCGGCACGTTCGACGGCACCTTGCCGGACGAGAGCCCGACCAGCTGATAGTCGGCCCGGTCACCCTGACGCAGCAGCAGCTTGTGGTCGTTGTGCGCCGACAGCCGGCCTCCCAGCAGGGACCGCTCCGAGGTCGCGACGACATGGACGCCCATCGCGGCGCCCTCCCGCAGCAGCCTCGTCACCAGGTCGAGCGGCCGGCCGTTGTCGTGCTCGTCCAGCACGCCCGACAGGGCGTCCCAGCCGTCGATCAGCAGCAGGATGTGGGCGGGCCTGTCCTTCTTTGGCAGCATGCCCCGCAGTTCGTTGATGTCGGCCGCGTTGTTCGCGCTGCACCGCTCCTGCCGCTCCGTCAGCTCCGCGACGAGGCGGCGCAGCAGCCGGTCCAGCCGTTCGACGTCGTGCCGGGAGACCACCGCGCCGCAGTGCGGGAGCGCCTCCAGCGCGGTCAGCCCGCCGCCGCCCGCGTCGATTCCGTAGATGTGCACGTCGGCGCTGCTTGCCGTACGAGCGGCCGAGCCGGCCAGCGTGCGCAGCAGTTGCGTACGGCCGGAGCGGGGGGCGCCGATCACGTAGAGATGGCCGAAGACCGCGAAATCGACGGTGGCCACCCTCCGCTGCTGGAGCTTCGGCACGTCCTCCAGCGCATAAGGGATCGGCGGCGGAACGGCCCCGCCGCGGGTGCCCTCCTGGTCGATCTCGGGCAACTCGTCCAGCAACACGTGTTCGTCCAAGGGGGGCAGCCACGGGCTCGGCTGCGGGGTGTAATCGTCCAGCCCGTCCGCCGCCTCCCGAACCGCGGCCACCAGCGCCTGAAGGTCGATGGGCGCCGGGGCGGCGGCGACGGCGGGGGCGGCCTCCTCCGCGGCAGGCAGCGCGGCGGGACGGCCCAGCCCGCTCCAGGACAGCTCGGCCGCGCGCACGGGCCGGTGCGCCACCGGCCGCGGTCGTTCTCCTTCGCTCGTCGGGCGCTCGGCGCCCACCCAGGCCGACTGGAACGGCACGGCGGACTTGGGACCCGTCCGGACGAGGGCCCTTCCCGGTGTCCCCGGGGAGATGTGCACGGCCTCCGAGGTGTCGATGACGTCCTGGCTTTCGATGGCGTCGGTGACGCGCAACGCGATCCGCAGGTTGGTGTTCGCACGGATGTCGCTCGTGACGGCTCCCGCCGGCCGCTGCGTGGCGAGGATCAGGTGGATGCCGAGCGAGCGCCCGCGCTGGGCGATGCCGATCAGGCCGGGGACGAAGTCCGGCACCTCGCGCACGAGGGTGGCGAACTCGTCGATGACGAGCAGGAGCCGCGGCAGCGGGGCCAGAGAGGGGTCGAGCGCCCGCTTGGCGCGGTAGTCCACGTGGTCCTTGGCGCCGACGTCGGCGAGCAACTGCTCCCGCCTGCGCAGCTCCGCACCGAGCGAGGCGAGCGCGCGTTCCACCAGATGGGCGTCCAGGTCGGTGACCATGCCGAGCGTGTGCGGCAGTTCCGCGCACTCGCGGAAGGCGCTGCCGCCCTTGTAGTCGACCAGCACGAACGTCAGCTCGTCGGGACGGTTCACGGCGGCGAGCGAGGCGACGAACGACTGAAGCAGCTCCGACTTGCCCGATCCCGTCGTGCCCGCCACCAGACCGTGCGGACCGTCGCGGACCAGGTCGAGCGCCACCGGCCCGTCATATCCCGTACCGAGGACGAACCGGGTCGACGCGGGCCGACGGCCCCACCGTTCGAGCAGGGTCTCCGCCTTCGGCGGCTCCAGATCGAGCAGGTCGAGCAGGCGCACCTCCTGGGGGAGTCCGCCGTCATGGTCCGGGCTGACGTCGCGGATCGGCGCCATGGCCCTGGCCACCTGCTCGCACCACGGGGCCGCCACGAGATCGGGCCGCACCTCGCGGATGTCCGGCGCGCCCGTGCGGCGCACGGTGACGTGGCCGGCGGAGGCAAGCACGACCGTGCTGCACTCCTCGGGGAGCAGCCGCTCCTGCTCGTCGAGGCACACGCTGAAGATCCGCACTCGCGGACCGTCGGTCAGGATCTGCACCATGCCGGGGACGTCGCGGAGCCGGCGCGCGCCGTCGGCGATGACCAGCACGTCGGGCTCGGTGAACATGGCCTTGCCCATCGACGAGCCGAGCGCACGCTGCCGTGCCTGGACCTGCGCGACCAGCTCGGAGATCCGGTTGGCGACGGACTCCGGGTCGTTGCCGACCGACACGACCGGACCGCTCGGATTCGCGGGCCTCAGATGGGGCAGCCAGCGAACCCATTCCCACCCGGCCGCCCGCTCCGGTTCGGTGAGGATGACGATGCGCAGGTCACGCGGACTGTGCAGGACCGCGGCCTGGACCACCAGCCAGCGGGCCAGCGCCTGCGTCGGCTCACCCGCGCCTGCCACACCCACCACGCCGTGGTCGGCGATCTCCACGCCGATCGGCACGTCCTCGAGGTTCCAGCGCACGACACGGTGGTTCTCGTCGCGGGCCGCGTCGTCGATCTCCTTGACCGACGGCTGGTCCACGGTGCCCAGGCGCAGGATCAGGTGGTCGGGATCCCGGCGGCGTCGCTCCCACAACCGGACGCCGGGGCCGCAGGCGATCAGAGCCGCCGTCGCGGGGTCGGGCCCGACGATCCCCCGAACCCGGCGTTCCCGCACCACCGCGTCGTGGATCTCGCGTTCGAGCAGCCATCGCCGTTCACGGTAGCGGCGGACCTGTTCCAGGTGCTGCCTGCGGTTGCCGCGGCGGCCGCTGATCCAGTTGAACAGCGCCATCATCGGGCTGAGGACGGTGAACACCAGGTAGTAGTACGAGCCCAGCAGGCCCACCAGCACCAGCCCGAGCAGAGCCGGGGAGAGCATCAGCAGGAGGGGGAAGGGACGCCGGCCCGGCGGTGTGGGCGGGCCGGGCAGGCGGATACGTTCGGCGTCGAGGTGCGGCGCGATGCGCGGAGGCCGGTTGTAGTCCACGCCGACGCCGTCGGCGGAAGGGGTCACCGCGGCGCCCGGCTCGGCCTGGAGCGACAGCCGCAGCAGTGCGTCCCCGGCGGCGAGGTCGTCGTCGGGGGTCCAGGCGGTGGCGCCGGGCGGCACGGGACGGTCTTCGCCCTGGGTGAGGACCGTGTCGGCGCCGGCCGGGTCGGCGGGCAGGTGCCGTCTCATCGCGGCGGTGACGTCGTCGTCCGCGGGAGGCGACACCGCCCGCATCCGCACGGCCACCGTGGTGGGCCCAGTGGTGGACCCCGTGTGATGCCAATAGGCCGAGCCGTCGGGGTTGACGGTCACCCAAAGGCCGCGCTCAGGCACGTCGCCGCCGGGCAGGCGGATGGCGCACAGCGGATCGGAACCGATCTCATGGCTGCCCTGCCCGAGTCGCCAGGTCAGTCCCGCTCCGGGACCGGCCACCAGGTACACCTCGGCCAGCACCGCGGTCGCCTCTGAAGGCTCACCGACCTGGACGTGGTCTGGCTCCTTCGAGGGCGCGCCGAGCCCGAGGACGGCCCCTTCCCTGATGCCGGCCTGCGAGATCGGCGTCGCCGGGTCGAGCGGCCGGCCGTCCAGGTAGACCGTGCGCGGAGCGACCGTGTGGTCGGTCAGCCGCTCGACGTCGGGACCACCCGAGGCGTCTTGCGTTCCCGGCGAGCCCGCCGTCGCGGCCGATCCCGGGCCCTTACGGCCCTGCTCGTGGCCCTCCGATCGCCGGTCGACGGCGTCGGCGACATCGGCGACGGTGGCCTGGGGCGGCAGCGACAAAAGGTGGTCGCGGCGACGCCCGTCCGCGCTGTCGACGGTGGTTAGGGTGAGTTTCACCTGATCTCTCCAGGATGTGCTCAGCATGCCGCGTGACCGTGACGCGGTGGGACGCGTCGGGGTCAGTGGCTTCAGGTCAGTGGATTCGGGTCAGACGGTTCGGCCGGCGGACACACCGCCGACGCCGCCGGACTGCCGCTCCGGTTCTGTGAAGTCGTCCACCGCCGAGGAGACGCCGGACCGGCTTCCGTTCACGGCGGAGCGGGCCGGCGGGTCCGCAGGCGGCGGTGCCACGAGGTCGGCCGCCACCGACTGCGGCAGGCCCTCGTAAGCAGTCTCGTAAGCGGGAAGGGTGCCGATGACGCGCGCCATGGCGGCGGGCAGAGGAAGGATGTCCACCTGCAGAGGCGAGCCGTGGACGAGCATGGTCCCGGACCTGTCGGCGGTGAGCAGCCAGGCCCGGCCACGGGCGACGCCCGCGGTGATGAGCCGTACGCCGCGGGGAACCGGCACGCCTACCGGCGCGGCCCCGCAGACGGCGAAGGAGGGCGACCCCGATGCCGCATGGCGGGCCGCCGCGGCGAGGGCGTCGGACGCGTCCGGCCCGGGATGACGCGGGTGCACGTCGCCGGCGACGGTCACCGCGCCCTCGGGGAGGCGGGCGTCCACCTGCGCCGCGATCGTCTGCAGAACCGGCCGGGCCATACGGGGATCGCCGCCGATCGCGATGACGGGCGGATCCGGCATCAGGTCCAGCAGCACGGCGTTGTCGCCGTCCGTGCCCACCGCGACGAGGAGTGGCGCCGTGCCACCGGTATGCGCGGGCGCGGAGACGCGGGCACGGTCGATCCACCACAACCTGGGGTCGGCGGAGTCCGCGACCCACGGATCGGGAGGCTGCGGCGGATCACCCGGACCGGAAGCGATCATCACGCCGACCCGGTCAGGGCCGAGTAGCGCGGCGTACGGCCGGATCCCGGTGCGGGCGGCGTTCAGCATCGCGCGTTCGGCGTCGGCCCATCCGGCGGGCTGCCCCAGGAGCCTGACAAGCAGCCGCAGGCGGCGTCGATACCGGACCCGGGCGCGGAAGGGGGCGGTGAACGCCGTGACCGTCAGCGCCACCTCCCTGCGGACTCGGCGGCGTACGGCACGCCAGCCCCCGAGGCGGCCGACGATGAGATGCACGAGGACCGCGAGCAGGAGCAGCCCTCCGGCCACGCCGAGCACGACGGTGAGATCCCGCCCCTGAGCGGGTGCCGCGAGCGCGGCCAGGATCCGTGGTCCCGTGTTCATGCTGCGACCTGCCGCCCCTCGATGTGCCGCCGCAGCAACCGCAGTCCGTGATGGCTGCGCGACTTCACCGTTCCCCGGGGGACGCCGAGCAGCCGTGCCACCTCCGCGCCCGCCGTCCCGAGCATGTGCACATGGACGACGACCTCCCGGTGGACGGGCGCCAGACCGCGCAGCGCGTCGACCAGCATGTGCCGGTCCACCGTCTGCGCCGCCGGATCCGCCACGGTCAGGGGTTCGGGGAAGTCGGCGGCGGAGATGCCGATCGGTGTGGCCCGATCCTTGCGCCAGCCGTCGACGACGAGGTTGCGTGCCACTCTGAACAGCCACATCCGAATGGGACGCTCGCGCCAGTCGAGCCTGTCGCGCAGTTGCCAGGCCCGAAGGAGGGTCTCCTGCACCACGTCTTCCACGTGGTACGGGTCGTGTCCGGCCAGGCTCGTGACGAAACGGTGAAGGCGTTCACGCTCCGCCACAAGGATGTCGGTCCACGAGGACGCTGCGGACGAGGTGGTCGTGACGCCTGACGGCTGGGGTCTGTCCCCTGTCATGCCGCTCACCCGCTACACCATTCTCTTTGGGGGCATTCGTGATGGAGTAGGGCTCTGTGTGCTGCGTCACAGCCGTTTCCGCCGATCATGGTAGGGCTGGATGATCAGCCGCCAACCCACGGCAAAATGAACATTTTTCTAATGTATGCAAGCGAATTTGAGCCGACGTGAAGACGGCCGTCATTAATCCGGTGTGCCATCGGTGTTCACCAAGACGTAGCGATGGGCGGCCATCGTTGCCGGGCCTCCCATTCCTTCTGGAGATCGTGTGCCGCCGTCTCTTGAGCATCCCGATTCACCCGCCGAGCCCCGGACTTCCGGACGTTTCGCCGAGACCTTCGCCCGCCGCCCTCCGGTCCCGCCGCGCGGATGGCTGCCCGGCAGGCGGGTGTGGGCCACTGTCGTATTCGCCGGTGTGCTCACCGCCGCCATCGCCTCCGATGCGACAGCCGGGCTCTTCGGAGTGTGGGGGAGCTCCGGCTCCCCGCAACCGGCGCTGGCGCAGTCGGCCGCCGACCTTCCGGCGCCCGCTGACGGGCCGGTCACGCCCGGCACCCGCGTTCCCGCCCCCACGCCGACCGTCACCGTGACCGTCTCGGCCGGAGGCCACCAACCCGCCGCGCCGGCGGTGAAGATCGCGCCCCCGCCCGCCGGGCAAACAGGAAACGCGCCGCCCGGATCGACGGGCGGATCGACGGGCGGCAACGCGTCAGCCGGATCGACGGGCGGCAACGCGCCGGCGAACCCGGCTTCCTCACCGCAGACGCAGCCCACCCCCGCGACGACCACGACACCGGTGCGGAACACCACTCAGCAGCAGGCGGTCAAGCCCCCACCGCCTCCCCCCGCGCCCGCACCTGGCCGCATGGTCTTCAGCCACGACTCCGGCCGGTGCATCGACGTGACCGACAAGAGGGCCGCCGCCGGCACCCCCCTGCAGATCTGGAGCTGCACCGGAGCCGACTGGCAGAAGTGGGACTTCCGGTCGGACGGCACAGTTCGCTCTGTCGGCTTTTGCATGGAGGTGGCCGGCGGCTCGAGCGCCAACGGCTCCGTCATCCGGCTGGGCGCCTGCAACGGCGGCGCCGCGCAGAGGTTCGTGCTCAATTCCCGGCACGACCTGGTGAACACGGCGGCCGACAAGTGCGTGGACGTCGTCGACCACAACACGGCGAACGGGGCCCGTCTGCAGCTGTGGTCGTGCGTGGGCACCGACAACCAGAAGTGGAGCTTCAAGTAAGACCGCCGCCCAAGCCGGCCAGGAGGCGGCGACAGGCCGACGGCCGCCGTTTGCGCTAACTTGATCATCAGATGATCTCGAATGGAGGCCGATTCATGGTGGATCAGGGCGGTGGCGAACCGCGGGGCATCGACATGACCAGGCCGAGTGTCGCCCGGATGTACGACTACTACCTCGGGGGAAAGGACAACTTCGAGATCGATCGCGCCGCCGTGCGGCGGGTCGAGGAGGCGATGCCGGAGATCCGCCAGTTGGCGCAGGAGAACCGCGCGTTCCTGCGTCGCGCGGTGCGGTACATGACCCGGCAGGGCATCCGCCAATTCATCGACATCGGCTCGGGCCTGCCCACCGCGGGCAACACACACGAGATCGCTCAGGAGATCACCCCGGACGCCCGTGTGGTCTACGTCGACAACGACCCGGTCGTGCTGGTGCACGGCCGCGCGATTCTGGCGACCGACGACAACACCGCCGTGGCCTCCGCCGACATGCGGCGCCCGGCCGAAGTCCTCGAACATCCGGAAACGGCCAAGCTCATCGATTTCAACGAGCCGGTCGGCGTCCTGATGATCGCCATGGTGCACTTCCTCACCACGGAGGAACGGGCGCCGGTCATGGACCACCTGCGCGACGCCCTGCCGTCCGGCAGTTACATAGCGGCGACGCACGTCACAGGCGACGGCCATTCGGCGGACGCGGTCGCCCAGATCGAGACTGTCTACGCATCCACGCCGACTCCGATCTACTTCCGGGAGCACGGCGAGGTCGCCCGCTTCTTTGACGGGTTCGACCTCGTCGACCCCGGTCTCGTCACCATCGACACCTGGCACCCTGCCCCCGACGACCTGGCCCCCGAGCCCACGAGATGGCTGTACGGGGGCGTCGGCAGGAAAGCCTGAGTCCACGAAGGCCCAGGCCGAAAGCATGACCTGGGCCTTCGTGGGAGCCGGCTGATTCCTCAGGCCGGGATGGTCCACTTCTGGTTGGCTCCACCGGTGCAGGTCCAGATCTGCACCTTGGTGAAGTCCGCGGAGGAGTTGCCGGTCAGGTCCAGGCACTTGTTCGCGCGCGGGTTCACCAGATCGCGGCCGCTGGTGTAGACCCACTGCTGCGCGGCGGTGCCGTTGCAGTCGTACAGCTGAACCGCGGTGCCGTTCGTGGTGCCGGCCCCGGCGACGTCCATGCACTTGCCCGCGGTCCGAATCGTTCCGTCACCCGGCAGCGTCCACTGCTGGGTCGCCGAGCCGACGCAGGAGTACAGGTCGATCGCCGTGCCGTTCGTGGTGGTGCCACCGGCCGCGCCGATGCACTTGCCGGCGAGGCCGGTGATCTGTCCCGTCCTCCCGGTGGGCGGGGTTCCGCCGCCGCCGGAGCTCACGAACTTCCAGGTCACGTTGAGCACACCGGGGGTCGTCGCGGGGTCGGTCGAGGCGAACTGCGCGAACGCCGCCTGGCTGAGGTCGATGTGCGTCGCGTCGCACGACGGGCACTGGTCCTTGACGGGCACGGTGATCGTCTTGCCGTTGTAGGTCACCTGGACGGAGATGCCGCTGCACAAGGGGTCGTTGTTCGGGTTGGCCGTGGTCCACCACTGATACGAGACCGCCACCAGGCTTTGCGTCGCGGCGTTGATGGAGGAGCCACACGCCCCGTATCCGGAGTCGTTGTAGTAGGTCGCCGTACCGGTCATGTTCTGGCCGATCGGGATGGACGCGGCCGAGGCGCCTGCTGGGGTGAGGGCGGTGCCCGCGATCGCCAGCACCAGGAGGAGGACGGCAGTGGCCGCGGTGCGTAACCGGGCAGACAGCATTGATGACTCCTTATGAAATGACGTGCCAGAAGCGGGGCGCTGACCAGCCGAGTGGGATCGACGCGTGATCGGATTCACGCGTGGACTTCGGGCTTCGCGCCTGTCGCAGGGGGATCGGTCGTCAACAACTGCCGGGCATGGTGTTCAAAGCGGACTTCTCGCGGTCAGTCCGTAGGAGTTGAGGCGTGAGATTCGGGGCGAGGTTCCGGGGCCGCGAAGGGACTCCGGCAGGAGCGGCGCCTGCCGTACGGCAAAGCAGGGGCAGGGTTGCAACAAGGGGGACGGTCGAGGCTGCGGCCGTGACTCGACGCGGGAGTCTTCTCCTTCCGTCTCCAGGCTCGTGCCGGGGTTAGCGATGATCCACAAGGACGGTCGCAAGACAGAAGGCATGACTGAATGTCATGATCTACTGATAGGAACCAGGCAAAGTCGTCGAAATGTGCCGCTTACATCGGGCGGCGAACCGGACACCAGGTTCGATGGTGGAGCAAACGCCGTGCCTCTTCGGTAGAGGCCGGAGAACACCGCATGAAGATCTTGCTACGCCCGCTCGCCGGGCCGGGAAGGCGGTCCCGGCCGGCGGCGGTCCGAGCCGGTCAGACCTGCTTGAGAAACCCTCCGTCGACGGCGAAGTCCGCACCGGTCGTGCTGGCCGAGCGAGGCGAGGCGAGCAGGGCGACCACGTCGGCGACCTCTTGTGGCTCGACCAGACGGCCGGTCGACAGCTTCATCATCTCCGGCGCCACGTGATTGATGACGCTGTCGCGGTCGGTTCCGACCTGCGCGGCGATGACGTCGGCCGCACCGCCGGCCTCCGTCCACCATGCCGTCCGAACCGGACCGGGCGAGACGGTGTTCACCCGGATGCCCTGCGGAGCGAACTCCTCCGAAAGGGCTTTGGCCAGATTGTTGAGGCCGGCCTTGGCGGCGTTGTAATCGACGTTCATGGGCGCGGGCAAGCGAGCGCTGCCCGAGGAAATGTTGACGATCGACCCGCCGCCGCGGGCGAGCATCGGCGCAATGGCCGCCCGGACGACACGTACGACCGAGAACAGATTGAACTCGAACATCACCCGCCAGTCTTCATCAGTGGGTGTCAGGAATGAGAATCGCGGCAAGGAAACACCGGGCGGCGGCCCGCCGGCGTTGTTCACCAGAATGTCGAGCCCGCCGAACTCGGACACGGCGCAGGCCACGAGCTGCGCCGGAATCTCGGGGTCCATGACGTCGGCGGGAACATGCAGCAGGTCACCGCCGAGCGCCTCCAACTCGGGGGTGCTCTTTCGTGAAGCGGCCACCACACGGACGCCTTGTCCGAGAAGAGTACGAGTAACGGCCAGGCCGATGCCCTTGGAGGCTCCCGTGACAATGGCCACTCGGCCGGAAAGCTGGAGATCCATGCTGTCTTCCCTCGTCGTGGTTTTCATCCGAACAATCGGATGGACCTTTCGCGAGAACGTTACGAGCGTTCATGCGACGAGAACCTGCGTGATTCGGACGGACAACTGCGCGGGCGGCATTTCGGGCTGAGCGACAGGTCCACTCCATCGAGAGTCCTGTTAGGGTGACGGCCATGTTCCTCCCCCGTGCCTAGGACCCCCGGCCGCATCGATCTATGCGGCCCTTCGGCGTCCTGACCGTCCACAGCACCACGCGTGCGTGACATCACTGAGGAACATCCCCCTATGTCTTCGCCTGTACGGCGTTCGTCGTACGTCGCTGTCCTTTCCGTCCCCTCGGCCAAGCGGGCCTTCATCGCCGCACTGCTGGGCCGGCTGTCCTACGGGACCGTCTCCCTGTCCTTGACGTTGGCGCTCACGGCGACCACCGGCTCCTACGGCCTCGCCGGTGGCGTCATCGCCCTTTTCGGGCTTGCCGCCTCCCTGCTGTCCCCGCTGCGGGCCGGGCTGATCGATCGCTACGGGGCACGCAGAGTTCTGCCTCCGATGGCCGTCGTGTACGCGCTGCTGCTGATCGTCCTGGCGGCGCTCACCTGGCGCCCGGGGACCCCCGGCGGGCTGCTGGCGGCACTTGCGATCGCGGCGGGAGGCTGCGCGCCCCCGCTCGGACCTGTCATGCGCGCGCTGTGGAGTGATCTACTGCCCGACCGGCATCTGCTGCAACGCGCCTACAGCCTCGACACGGTCGCCGAAGAAGTCCTGTTCGTCACCGGACCCCTGCTGGCCGGGCTGCTGGCCGCACTCGTCACCCCGGCGGCTGGATTGGTTCTGAGCGCAGCACTGGTGACGACCGGCACCTTCGCCTTCGTGTCGTCGCCGGCGATACGCACCGCGCGGGCGTCGCACGCTGGAGCCGACACAGGCCCGGCGCCGGCCCGGCCCCGGCAGCGATGGTCGGCCGGCGGGCGCGCGCTGATCCCGGCTGTCGCGACATCGGCCGCCGTGGGTCTGTGCCTGGGTGCGCTGAGCCTGCTGATGGTCGTCTTCGCCGAACGGCACCATCAGGTCGCCGCGGTCGCGTGGGCCGAAGCCGCGCTGTCGGTCGGAAGCGCGGTCGGCGGCCTCGCCTACGGCGTCATCTCCTGGAGGGTTTCCGGCACGGCGCGCCTGCGGGTCCTGGCCGTCGCACTGGGGCTCGCACTCACCGCGGCCGGAGCCTCACCGAATCTGTACACCCTGATCGCGGCGGCGGGCGCCGTCGGCCTGTTCGTGGCACCCGCTCTGACCACCGCCTACCTGCTCGCCGACGAGCTCGCCGACCCGGAGAACCGGACCCAGGCGGGCGCCTGGGTCAACACCTTCTTCAACACCGGCTCCTCCATGGGTACGGCAGGCATCGGCCTGCTCATCGGCGACCTGCCTCTGGCGTTGTGCTTCGTGCTGGCGGCGGTCCCAGCTCTGCTGTCGGCCCTCCTGGCGGTGAGGCGGCCCGTCCCATCACCGGCAGCCTGACCGGTCGCGGCGATCCCGGCCACGGGATCGCCGCGACGAGGGGCTTTTGTGGCCCCGGTTCGTTTGCCCCGATCAGCCGACCAGCGCGTCGCGGTTGGCGGCGAGCACGTCGCGCAGCGCCACAGGCTCGCGCCCGGTGAGGTCGCGGACGGCGGTGGTGACGTCGCTCGCCCAGCCGCCCCTGGTGGAGGCGCCGAACGATACGACCAGCTGCACGACCTCAGCCGGAAGACCGGCCGCGGCGAGGCCCTGGGCGAGACCCTCGTCGTCGACGGAGACCACCTCGACCGGACGGCCGCTGATCTCGGCTGCCAGCGCGGCCAGACCGGCGGCGTCGACGGCCTCCGGACCCGTTATGTCGTAGGAGACGTTCTCGTGTCCTTCCGAGGCGAGAACCGCAGCGGCCGCGGCGGCGCAATCCTCGCGCGAAACGTAGGCGGTGGCGCCCGCTCCGCTGTTGGTCACGAGCTGTCCGCTCGCCACCGCCTGCGCTGCCGTCGGGATCTGATACTCGGCGTAGATGTTGTTGCGGAGGAACGTCCACGTCATCCCGCTGTCGCGCAGCGCGGCCTCGGTGGCCCGGTGGTCGGGGGCGACGGCGGCCGGGTTGTCCTCGTCCGGCCGGGGCAGCGACGTGTAGACGACGTGCTTGACGCCTGCGGCGCGGGCGGCCTCGACGGCCTTCGCCTGAAGCGCGATCCGCTGGGGACCGACCACGTCGACCGAGATCAGCAGCAGCCGGTCGACGCCCTGCAGCGCGGCCTGCAGGCCTTCGGAGTCGCCGAAGTCGCCGTGCCGGACCTCGGCTCCACGCTGCGCGAACTCGTCGAGCGCAGCGGGGTCACGGCTGAGCAGGATCGGCTTCTCCCCCTGTTCGAGCAGAAGCTCGGCGACCAGACGGCCGAGATGACCGGATGCTCCGGTGATGGCGATGGTCGGCATCGGTGACCTCCAAAGGAATCTGTAATCAGAACGATGACGATTAAACCATAACCAGAACGGTTGCGATTGCTAGACTGGGAAGGTGAGCAGTCCCACGAACATCCGCTTCGCCGTCGCCTACCACGCGCTGAGCCTGCTCGCCTCGATTCCCGGAGAACCTCTCAGCTCCGAGCAGATGGCCACGAGCGTCGGCTCCAGCCCCGTCTACCTGCGGCGGGTGCTCGGCCTGTTGCGGCGCGCCGGATTCGTGGAGTCCCGGCCGGGCATCCGCGGCGGATGGTCGCTCGCCCGCTCGTCGGCCGCGATCAGCCTCGGCGACGTGTGGCGGGCCGTACAAGGCGAGGAGCCGGTACTCGGCATTCACGGCCCGCCGCCCGACTGCCCCGTCGGCAGCTCGGTGAGCGCGCGGCTCGCGGAGGTCGAGCAACGCGTGGCCCGCGCGATCGAGGCATCGCTCGACGAGTTGACCATCGCGGATACCGTTCCCGACGGCGCCCCGTTCTCCGCCGACATCCTGACCGTGCCGGCAGAGGCCGCCGGGGGACGGCTCGGCGCACGCTGAAGGCGGTCCACGAGGCTCCACACGTCACCGGCCATGGCCGGGGCTGACACCGACGGCCACTCCGCCGCCGGCGCGATGTCCGACTTGACACAGAATAGCGACTTTACCTACCTTTTTTGCAGGTTAAGAGCTCCGGCCGTAAGCCTCCCGGCTGGCCGAAGCGGCAACCCTCGCTCCGCGGCGGGGTGCCTCCGGGAGAAAACCTGGCGGCTACTTGCCGCAAGCGCGGATCTTCGGAGTCGTGCGCCGCCTTACCCCCTTTGGAGCTAGGAAATACCTGATATGCGGACGTCCCACAAGGTCCTGACGGCGCTCGTGCCCCTGGCGGCTCTCCTCGCCGCCTGCGGTCACAACACGCAGGACGCTCAAGGCGCGAAGAACAGCACGGCAGCCTTCGATCCCGCCACCTGCCAGGGCGGCACGCTGCGCGTGCTGAACCAAGGCGACCTGACCCACTACGACCCGGCCCGCCTCTACACCTCCGGCGGCGGCAAGATTCCGACGCTGCTGTTCCGCACGCTGACCACGCGCAACCGGGTGCCCGGGCCCGACAGCACCAAGGTCGTCCCCGATCTGGCCACCGACGTCGGCACTCCCAGCGACGACGCCAAGACGTGGACGTATCACCTCAAGGACGGGCTGAAGTTCGAGGACGGCACACCGATCACCTCGGCCGACATCAAGTACGGCATCGAGCGCTCCTTCGCGCCCGAACTGCCGGGCGGCGCGCCGTACCTGCGCGACTGGCTCAAGGACGCCCAGAACTACGGCGGGCCGTACAAGGACGGCGAGCTGAGCTCCATCGAGACGCCCGACGACAAGACGATCATCTTCAAGCTGCGCAAGCCCGAAGGCGAGTTCCCCTACCTCGCGACGGCCACGCAGTTCGCCCCCGTGCCCAAGGCCAAGGACACCGGCGTCGACTACGAGAAGCACCCCATCTCCAGCGGGCCGTACAAGGTCGAGAGCTTCGACCAGTCCAAGCACCTCGTGCTCGTCCGCAATGACAACTGGTCGCGCCAGATCGACGACCAGCGCCTGGCCTGCCCCGACCGCATCGAGGTGACCGCGGGCCTGGACCCGGCCGTCGTCAACCAGCGCCTCGCCACCGGGGCGGGCGACGACGCCAACGCCGCCACCACCGACGTCAACCTCGGCCCGGCCGAATTGGCCCGGCTGGGCAGCGACCCCCAGCTCGCCGCGCACGTCGCGCACACGCACTTCGGCGACACCACCTACCTGGCCTTCAACCCCAAGGTGAAGCCGTTCGACGACATCAAGGTTCGTGAGGCGATCTCCTACGCGGTCAACCGCCAGACGGTGATCAACGCGGTGGGCGGCTCGCAGCTCGCCGACCCGGCCACGACCTTCCTGCCCGACCAGGCAGTGTTCGGCTACCAGCCGTACGACCACTTCCCCGCGGGACCGACCGGAGACCCCGCCAAGGCGAAGGAACTGCTCGCCCAGGCCGGCTACCCGAACGGCCTGACGATCACGCTCACCCACAGCACCGCCCAATCGGGGCACGGGCCCGGGGTGGCCACCGCCATCCAGGACGCGCTCAAGCAGGCGGGCATCACGGTCAACCTGGAGCCGCTGGACCCCGACTCCTTCGACGCGAAGGTCAACACCCCGGCCACCGAGCCCGGCCTGTCCATCGACGGCTGGGGCGCCGACTGGCCGTCGGGCAACCCGTTCCTCGCGCCGATCTTCGACGGCCGGCAGATCATCAAGTCGGGCGGCAACTTCAACCTCGCGCAGTACGACAACCCTGAGGTCAACGACGAGATCGACGCGATCAACAAGCTCACCGACCCGGCCGCGGCCGCCAAGCGGTGGGGCGCGCTCGACGAGAAGATCGGCAAGGAGGCGCTGACCGTCCCGCTGTACCACAGCAAGGACCTGCTCCTGTTCGGCAAGAACGTGAAGAACGCCTGGGTCAGCGACTGGAACGGCCTCTACGACCTCTCGGTGATGTCCGTCAAATGAGGCACTACCGCGTGGGCCTGGCCATCGTGGCCGCGCTCGTCCTGATCGCCCTCACAGCGCCGTTGCTGACCGCGCTGGAGGGCCAGGACGCCACCGGATTCCATCCTGAGCTGGTGAACTCCGCCCTCGGCGGGCTGCCCAACGGCGCCCTTGGCGGCATCTCCGCGGATCACTGGCTCGGGGTGGAGCCCGGCACCGGCAGGGACATCTTCGCGAGGATCGTGTACGGCGCACAGGTGTCGCTCGGCGTCGCCATCGGCGCCACGGTGGTCCAGGTGCTCATCGGCACCACCGTCGGGCTGGCCGCCGGGATGGGCGGGCGACTGGCCGACGGCCTGCTGACCAGAGGCATCGACCTGATGATGGCCCTCCCTGAGCTGATCTTCGCGATCGCGCTCCTGGTGATCGTCCCCGCCGGGTTCCCCCGCCCGCTCCTGCTGGCCGGCGTCATCGGCGTGTTCGGCTGGGGCGGCACAGCCCGGTTGGTGCGGGCGCAGACGCTGAGCCTGCGCACCCGCGACTACGTTGCTGCCGCCCGGCTGGCGGGCGCCGGCCGGGTCAGGGTGGCCCGCAGAGAGATCCTGCCGGGGGTGGTCGCTCCCGTCCTCACCTATGCGGCACTGCTGCTGCCCGGCAACATCGTCTCCGAGGCGGGGCTGTCGTTCCTCGGCATCGGCGTTCGCCCGCCGACCCCGTCATGGGGGCAGATGTTGTCCAACGCCTCCGTCTGGTTCCGCAGCGACCCGATGTATGTGATCATCCCCGCCGCTGCGATCTTCCTGGCCGTACTCGCCTTCACGCTGCTGGGCGACGGCGTCAGGAAGGCCGCCAACCCGCGAACCACCGGGGCCGCGTCGTGACCCGGTATCTGCTCCGCCGCATCGTGGAGACGCTGGCCGTCCTCCTGCTGTTGTCCGCGTGCGTCTACGCCGTCTTCTACGTCCTGCCCGGCGACCCGGCACGGCTGATCTGCGGCAAGATCTGCCTGCCCGACCAGCTCACCGCCATCCACCAGAAGCTGGGCCTCGACCAGCCGCTCTGGGAGCAGTACCTGCACTTCCTGCAGGGCCTCGTGGCCGGACGCGACTACTCGTCGGGACCGAGCGTCAACCATTGCCCTGCGCCCTGCCTCGGCTACTCGTTCCAGACCGACCAGCCGGTGACCGGGCTGCTGCTGGACCGGCTGCCGGTCAGCCTGTCGCTCACCCTCGGCGCCGCCGTGCTGTGGCTCGTCATCGGCGTCGGCACGGGACTGGTCTCGGGTCTGCGGCCTGGAAGCCTCGCCGACCGGGCGCTGACCGCCGTCGCCCTGGCCGGCACGGCCACGCCGGTCTTCGTGCTCGGCCTGGTCCTGCTGCTGGTGTTCTGCGTCTACCTGGCCTGGCTGCCGTTCCCCGGCTATGTCCCGCTGACCGAGGACCCGGTCGCCTGGGCGCAGAACCTGCTGCTGCCCTGGCTCACCCTCGCCCTGACCACGGCCGTCGTCTACTCCCGGCTCACCCGGACCACGCTGCTGGAGATCCTCGCCGAGGACCACATCCGGACGCTGCGCGCGTACGGCGTGCCGGAACGGCGGATCATCGGCAGGCACGCCTTGCGCGGCACGCTCACGCCGATCATCACGTTGTTCGGCCTGCACGTGGGCACGGTCCTGGGCAGCACGGTCCTGACCGAGAGCCTCTTCGGCCTGCCCGGGCTCGGGAAGCTCCTCATCGACGCGGTGAACACCATCGACGTGCCCGTCGTGGTCGGCGCGACGCTGTTGTCCGGTTTCGCCATCGTCGTGGGCAACACGCTGGCCGATCTCCTCTACCACTTCGCCGACCCCCGGGTGCACCTGACATGACGCTTTCCGTGAAGGGCCTGACCGTCCGCTATCCAGGAGTCACGGCGGTCGACGACCTGTCCTTCGACCTGCCGGACGGCGGCTCGCTGGCGGTGGTCGGCGAGTCGGGATCGGGCAAGAGCACCACGGCCGCGGCACTGCTCGGCCTGCACAGAGGGACCCGGGCCCAGGTCACGGGGACCGTCGAGCTGGACGGCGTGGACCTGACCACGCTTCCCGACGAGCGGCTCCGGGCGGTGCGAGGCCGCAGGATCGCCATGGTCTTCCAGGATCCGCTGTCGGCGCTCGACCCGTTCTTCACCGTCGGGGACCAGATCGCCTCGGTCTACCGGCTCCACACCCGCGCCGCCCGCCGGGCCTCGCGGCAGAAGGCCGTCGAGGTGCTGAACCGCGTCGGCATCCCGGACGCCGCCAGGAGGGTGCGGGCGCATCCGCACGAGTTCTCCGGCGGCATGCGGCAGCGCGCGCTCATCGCGATGGCGCTCGCGCTGGAACCGAGCGTGCTCGTCGCCGACGAGCCGACGAGCGCTCTGGATGTCACCGTGCAGGCGCAGATCCTCACGCTGCTGGCCGACCTGCGCGCCCAGAGCGGAATGGCGTTGCTGTTCGTCACCCACGACCTCGCCGTGGCCGCGCAGATCGCCGACGACGTCCTGGTCATGCGACACGGCCGGGCAGTGGAACGCGGCCCTGTCCGCAGGGTGCTGACCGCTCCCGCCGAGCCGTACACGCGGGAACTCGTCGACGCGGTGCCCCGCCTGCACACCCCCCGTGCCGCCCCCGAGCCGGCGGCCCCCCGGAATGCCGCCGTGACGGTGCACGGGGTGAGCCACCACTACCGCAGGGGCGCGCATGCGCTCAAGGGCATCAGCCTGGAGGTGCGGGAAGGGGAGACGCTCGGCATCGTCGGAGAAAGCGGCAGCGGGAAGTCGACGCTGGCCAGGATCATGGCCGGGCTTCTGCCGCCCACCCATGGCCGGGTGGCCTTCGACGGCGGGCCGAGGATGCGGCAGATGGTCTTCCAGGACCCCGCCTCCTCGTTCAACCCCCGCCGGCAGATCGGCGCGAGCGTCGCGGAGCCTCTCCTGACCGCGCGTTCCGGCCCTGCCGGTGACGCGGTGAGTGATGCCGTGGGTGACGCGCTGGAGCGGGTCGGGCTCGGCCCCGAATACACGGCCCGCTATCCGCACGAGCTGTCCGGCGGCCAGCGGCAACGAGCCGCGATCGCGCGGGCGCTCATCGCCCGGCCGAAGCTGATGATCTGTGACGAGGCCGTCTCCGCCCTGGACGTGACCACGCAGGCGGGCATCCTGCGCCTGCTGACCGACGTCCAGCGGGAGCTCGGGCTCGCCATGGTCTTCGTCTCCCACGACCTCGCGGTGGTCCGTCAGGTGAGCGATCGCGTCGCGGTCATGAAAGACGGTGAGCTCGTCGAGCTGGCCGACGCGGAGACTCTGTTCGAGGCCCCCCAGCACCCCTACACACGGCTTCTTCTCTCCACCGCCCCCGCCCTGGACGGCGACAGGCCCGACAGCCATTAGGCGTCGGCTCGGTTCTACCCCTGCTCGATGCGGACGAGATTGCCCGCGGGGTCTCGCACGGCGATGTCGCGGGCGCCCCAGGGTTGGCTGACGGGCTCCTGGAGGACCTCGGCCCCGGGTGCGGCCGCGATCTTGTCGAAGGTCGCGTCGAGGTCGTCGGAGCGCAACTGGAGCATCTGCAGCTCACCTTTGGCGAGCAGGGCCGCGAGGGCGTCTCCGTCCTCTTTGGAGCGCCCCGCATGCGGCTGCGACAACACGATCGCGATCTCGGGTTGGCTGTCGGTGACGAGGGTGATCCAGCGGAATCCGCCCTGGGCGACCTGGTTGCGCACCGTCAGGCCGAGGGTGTCGCGGTAGAAGGCGAGGGCGGCGTCGAGGTCCTCGGCGAGGACGTGCACGCCGCTGAGTGAAACGGTCATGGCACCGACGCTACGCGGATGAGGCGGCGGGTGTCTCTCCCCGACCCCGGCTTGCGGTCAACCCTGCACCCCGCCTCTGCGCGGCCGGGTCAGCACCATCGTCTGGCAGGTGGGCATCGCACGCAGCTCGTCGTGATTGCGGGCGCGATACATCGACGGCGTCTCACCGACGAGCTGAGTGAACCGGGCGGAGAAGGACCCGAGGCTCGTACAGCCGACCGCGAAGCACACCTCCGTCACGGTCAGGTCGCCGCGGCGCAACAGCGCCATCGCCCGTTCGATGCGGCGGGTCATGAGGTAGGAGTACGGCGTCTCGGAGTACGCCTCGCGAAAGCGGCGGCTAAAGTGCGCCGGCGACATCAGCGCCGTACGGGCGAGCGCCGGAACATCAAGCGGCCGCGCATACTCGCGATCCATCCGGTCGCGCGCCCGGCGCAGCCGACGCAGCTCGTCGATGCCAGCATTCACGCTCATATTCTGCACTTTCCTCCAGAGCTCCTCGCGGCTGGGCCTGCGGCCTGTGGCCGTGCCGCCGAGGGTCCGGATCGGCTGCCCTGCGTGGAGGACCGAAAGTGAGCAGTTTTGAAGAAGCGCCGGTCACCGGGCCACGCCTAGCCTGACGGCCATGGATCCGACGACTTCAGGAGTGACCATGACCGGCTCTTCCACCCAGGGAATCAAGACCGTGCTGCATCCCGTTTCCGACCTGGCGAAGGCCAAGGAGGTGTACGCCGCGCTGCTCGGTGTGGCACCGCAGACCGACGAGTCCTACTACGTCGGCTTCGAGGTCGCGGGCCAGCACATCGGGCTGGTGCCGGGCGGTGGGCCGCAGGGCATGACCTCACCGGTGGCCTACTGGCACGTGCCGGACATCGAGGCGAAGCTGGCCGAGGTGACCGCCGCGGGTGCCACGGTGAAGGAGCCCGCGCACGACGTCGGTGGCGGCCGCCTGGTGGCCACCGTCACCGACCTCGACGGCAACGTCCTCGGGCTGCTCCAGGACCAATGAGCGCCGACCCCCCGCTCCCCCGGGAGCGGGGTTCGTCGCGCACACCGGCTTCGGCCCGCGCGCCGGCCACGCCGTACCGCTGGTTCACGGGCCGAAGCGCCGTGGATGCCGTGGTTCTCGCGCCGAGCGCCACCCCGGCCGACACCGCCATCAGGTAGACAGTGGACTGTTGCCGCGACCGCGCCAGGACGACCAGACGTACTCTCGAAGCCGGTCGGATCGAGCCAGGCGACGCCGACGGCGACCGCGAAGGCGGCCCCCCCCCAACAGATGGAGACACGATGAGCATGGCCCCGAGGACGGACACGCAGTCGCCTGGGCTGCACGTTGCCGACAGCCACGATTTGATCCGCGTGCACGGCGCGCGCGAGAACAATCTCAAGGACGTCAACGTCGAGATCCCGAAGCGGCGGCTGACGGTGTTCACCGGTGTCTCCGGCTCGGGCAAGAGCTCGCTGGTGTTCGGCACGATCGCCGCGGAGTCGCAGCGGATGATCAATGAGACCTACAGCGCCTTCGTGCAGGGCTTCATGCCGACCCTGGCGCGGCCCGAGGTCGACGTGCTCGAAGGGCTGACGACCGCGATCATCGTCGACCAGGAGCGGATGGGCGCCAACCCCCGTTCGACGGTCGGCACCGTCACCGACGCCAACGCGATGCTGCGCATCCTCTTCAGCAGGCTCGGGCAGCCGCACATCGGTTCGCCCCAGGCGTTCTCCTTCAACGTCGCCTCGATCAGCGGAGCGGGTGCGGTCTCGCTCGAGCGCGGTGGGGAGACCGTGAAGGAGCGGCGCGAATTCAGCATCACCGGCGGCATGTGCCCGCGCTGCGAAGGCATGGGCAGGGTCACCGACATCGACCTGACCCAGCTGTACGACGAGAACCTGTCGCTCAATGAGGGCGCGCTGACGGTCCCCGGCTACAGCATGGACGGCTGGTACGGCCGGATCTTCAGAGGCTCCGGCTTCTTCGACCCGGACAAGCCGATCCGCAAGTTCACCAAGAAGGAACTCCACGACCTGCTCCACAAGGAGCCGACGAAGATCAAGGTCGAGGGCATCAACCTCACCTATGAGGGTCTGATCCCGAAGCTGCAGAAGTCGATGTTGTCCAAGGACAAGGAGGCGCTGCAGCCGCACATCCGGGCCTTCGTGGAGCGGGCGGTGACCTTCGACACGTGTCCCGACTGCGGCGGCACCCGCCTCAGCGAAGCGGCCCGGTCGTCGCGGATCGGCGGGATCAACATCGCCGATGCGTGCTCGATGCAGATCAGCGAACTGACCGAATGGGTCCGCGGCCTCGACGAGCCGTCGGTGGCGCCGCTTCTCGCGAAGCTGCATCACACCCTCGACTCGTTCGTGGAGATCGGGCTCGGCTACCTCTCGCTCGACCGGCCGTCGGGCACGCTGTCGGGTGGCGAGGCACAGCGCACCAAGATGATCCGCCACCTCGGGTCGTCGCTGACCGACGTCACCTACGTCTTCGACGAGCCGACGATCGGGCTGCACCCGCACGACATCCAGCGGATGAACGGCCTCCTGCTGAGCCTGCGTGACAAGGGCAACACCGTGTTGGTCGTGGAGCACAAGCCGGAGGCGATCGCGATCGCCGACCACGTCGTCGATCTGGGCCCGGGCGCGGGCACGGCCGGCGGCGAGGTGATGTTCGAGGGCACCGTCGACGGGCTGCGGGCCAGCGGCACCGTCACTGGCCGGCACCTCGACGACAGGGCCGCACTCAAGGAGTCGGTGCGGACACCGTCGGGCGTGCTCGAGGTGCGCGGCGCCGGCACCCACAACCTGCGGGACGTCGACGTCGACATCCCGCTCGGCATGCTTGTGGTGGTGACCGGCGTGGCAGGGTCGGGAAAGAGCTCACTCATCCACGGCTCGGTCTCCGGCCGAGAGGGCGTGGTGTCGATCGACCAGGGAGCGATCAGGGGCTCGCGGCGCAGCAACCCGGCGACCTACACCGGCTTGCTCGACCCGATCCGCAAGGCGTTCGCGAAGGCCAACGGTGTGAAGCCGGCGCTGTTCAGCGCCAACTCCGAGGGCGCCTGCCCCACCTGCAACGGCGCCGGCGTCATCTACACCGACCTGGCGATGATGGCCGGCGTCGCCACCACCTGCGAGGAGTGCGAGGGAAAGCGGTTCCAGGCATCGGTGCTGGACTACCACCTCGGCGGCCGCGACATCAGCGAGGTGCTCGCGATGTCGGTGACCGAGGCCGAGGGGTTCTTCGGCGCCGGCGAGGCGCGCACGCCGGCCGCGCACGCCATCCTCAAGCGGCTCGCGGACGTGGGGCTCGGCTACATCAGCCTCGGCCAGCCGCTCACCACGCTGTCCGGCGGCGAGCGGCAGCGGCTCAAGCTGGCCACCAACATGGCCGGCAACGGCGGCGTCTACGTCCTCGACGAGCCGACCACCGGCCTCCACCTCGCCGACGTCGAGCAGTTGCTCGGGCTGCTCGACCGGCTCGTCGACTCCGGCAAGTCGGTCATCGTCATCGAGCACCATCAGGCGGTCATGGCGCACGCCGACTGGATCATCGACCTCGGCCCCGGCGCCGGCCACGACGGCGGCCGGATCGTCTTCGAGGGCACCCCCGCCGACCTCGTCGCCGCCCGCTCGACCCTCACCGGCGAGCACCTCGCGGCCTACGTCGGCGGCTGACCGGGCCCTCACGGACACCCGGGAGACGAGCTCTCGCTCATCTGTTCCCGTGCAGCGCCCGAAGCCGGGTCCTGAGTCCGGCATCGGGCGCGCATGACCGCTTGAGCCAGGACGTCGCGGCCGTAAGGGACAGCGCCTGCGACGTCAACGCCCGTCCCAGCTGCGCAAACCGCTGCGACAGGCCGGGTTGGCCGATCACAGCCGCCTCGCGGAAACTCGCACCTTTACAGATCTTGTTCCCCATTTGTTACTAAAGCGCTATCAGATGATTTTCGTCACGGGATCACTCTTTTGATCAACCTTGCCCCACGCACCCCGAGGTGATCAGTGAAGAGTCGTCTGCTGTTAGCAGGGCTCGCCTGCGCGGGTATCGCGATTCCGCTGACGGTCGTCCCGTCTGCGGCGAATGCGGATCCCACACGGCCCCCCAAGTTCGAACATCTGAACGGCGCATTCGCCTACGCGGGCTTCCAACCCGCCTCCCTGGACTCCGCCCGGCAACTGAAGGTCCTCATCCAGGTCACCGGCACGCCCGTCGGCGACGCGGCCGCCGACGCCGCCGAGACCGGGAAGTCCGTCGACAAGCCCTCCCTGCGCACCGCCCTCCACAAGAAGCAGCAGAGCGTGGAGGAGAAGGTCAAGGCCGAAGGCGGAAAGGTCCTCACCACCTACACCGACAGCTTCAACGGCATGGCCGCCTCCATCCCGGTGCGCAGCCTGCCCGCGCTGGAGGCGGATCCCGGCGTCGTCTCCGTGCACCCGGTGCGCACGTTCAGCCGTGACAACACCGCCGCCGTGCCGTACATCGGGGCGCCGCAGGTGTGGCAGGACCTCGGCAAGACCGGTGCCGGGGTCAAGGTCGCGGTCATCGACACCGGCATCGACTACACCCACGCGAATTTCGGCGGCTCGGGTAATCCTGCCGACTTCACCCACAACGACGGGATGGTGATCGAGCCGGGCACCTTCCCGACCGCGAAGGTCGTCGGCGGCTACGACTTCGTCGGCGACGACTACGACGCCAACGACCCGGCCTCGACGCCCAAGCCCGACCCCGACCCGCTCGACTGCAACGGCCACGGCTCGCATGTGGCGGGCAGCGCGGCGGGCTTCGGCGTGACCGCGGACGGCAAGACCTACCGCGGGCCGTACGACTCCACCACTCACACGAAGAGCTTCACGGTCGGACCCGGCGTCGCCCCCAAGGCCTCGCTGCTGGCCTACCGCGTCTTCGGCTGCGAGGGCTCCGCGAGCGAAGACGTCATCGTCTCCGCCATGGAGCGTGCGCTCAAGGACGGAGCCGACGTCGTCAACATGTCGCTCGGCTCGCCCTTCGGCCGCCCCGACGAGCCCACCTCCCAGGCGGTGCGGACGCTGACCCGCGCGGGCGTGACCCTCGTCGCCTCGGCCGGCAACTCCGGGCAGAACGCCTACCTGGTCGGGGCCCCCGCCATCGCGCCGACCGCCATTTCGGTGGCCGCCATCGACGCCGCGCGCGCCCAGCTGCCCGCGACGAAGCTCTCGGCGGGCGGCACCGAGGTCGTGGCGCAGAACTCCAACGAGGCCCCGCTGCCCGCGGGAACGCTGTCCATCGCGGTGCTCCGCACGAGCTACCCGTCCGGCCCGTTGTCCCTGGGCTGCGACCCCGCCGACTACGCGGCCTACCCGGGCGGCGTCGCCGGCAAGCTGGTGATCAGCCTGCGCGGCACGTGCGCCAGGGTCAAGCGGGCCATCCTCGGCCAGCAGGCCGGCGCGGCCGCGGTCGCGATGATCAACAGCGATCCCGCCTTCCCGCCGCTCGAAGGCCAGATCACCTCCGACCCGGACACCGGTGAGGCCTACATCGTCACCATTCCGTTCCTCGGCATCAAGAGCACCGACGGCACGGCCGCCGCGTCACTGGACGGCAAGAGCACCTCGTTGCCGACGGTGTCCGTGCCCAACCCCGCGTACGCCCAGCTGGCCTCCTTCTCCTCCGGCGGCCCCGCCAACGGCGGCAGCGCGCTGAAGCCCGACGTGACCGCGCCGGGTGTCGCCGTCGTCTCCACGGGAGTCGGCACCGGCTCGGGCGCCGCGACGATCTCGGGCACTTCGATGGCCTCCCCGATGGTCGCCGGCGTGGCCGCGCTCGTGAAGGACGCGCACCCGGGCTGGCGCCCGGCCGAGGTCAAGGCCGCGATCGTCAGCACCGCCGACGCCACCTCCAAGATCGTTGGCTACACCGCCAGGGTCGCCGGCTCCGGCGTCGTGGCCGCGCGGCAGGCGGTCGGCGCCTCCGTGCTTGCCGAGACGGGCGACGGCGGAGGGAACCTGTCCTTCGGTCTGGAGACCCTGACCGGGGCGTACAAGGAGACCAAGGACCTCACCATCCGCAACACCGGTAAGACCTCGGTCACCTACGACCTCGCGACCGCCTTCACCGGGGAGTCCTACGGCGCGCAGGTGGCCGTCTCCCCCGCGAGCGTGACCGTCGGCCGGGAGAGCAGCCGCACGGTGCGGGTCACGCTGTCGCTCAGCACGAAGGCCGTGGCCGGGCTGCCGGCCGCCGAGACGAGCAACTTCGGCTCGGTCGTGCACATCCAGGGTGCGGTGACCGCCACGCCGCGCAAGGCCGCCGCGGGCGTCTACCCGCTGCGGACGGCGTTCCTCCTTGTCCCCGACGCCCAGTCGGAGGTGAGCGCCGGCAAGCCGGCGAAGTACGGCACGAGCGGAGGCCTCCTCACGACGTCGGTCAAGGTCCGCAACAGCGGGGTGCACGCCGGTGCCGCCGACGTGTACGCCCTGAGCATCACCGACGCCGACGACGTCAAGGGCGCGGAAGACTCGATGGACATCCGCGCGGTCGGCGTGCAGTCGCTCCCCGGATCGGCGCTCGGCGGCGCCGACACCGACCGGACGCTGGTCTTCGCCGTCAACACCTCCGGCCACTGGTCGAACGCCGCGGCCAACGAGATCGACATCCCGATCGACTCCAACGGCGACGGCGCGCCCGACCACATCCTGGTCGGCGCGGACTACGGCCTGGTCACCACGGGTGACTTCGACGGCAGGTTCGCGTCGTTCGTCTTCGACGCCGACGGATCCCTGGTGGACGCCTGGGTCGCCACGGCGCCGATGAACGGGGGCACCCTGCTCATGCCGGTGCTCGCCTCCGAGGTGGGCCTGACCCAGGGCGCGTCCCGCTTCACCTACACGGCGAGCGGTTTCTCGCAGATTCCCGAGGGTCTTGTGGACGAGACGGCGACGGCGGCGTTCGACGCGTTCGCCCCGGCGATCTCCACGGGGGCGTACGTGCCGCTGGCACCCGGCGTCTCGGCCACCGTCCCGCTCACCGTGGACCGGGCGAAGCTCGCGGCCACCCCGGCGAAGGGCTGGCTGGTCGTGTCCCTGGACGACCGCAGCGGCAAGCACGAGGCCGACACGGTCGACCTGGGCAAGCTGCCCGTCGTACACCACTAGTTCCGCCACACGCAGAGCGCCCGCCCGGAACCTCCGGGGCGGGCGCTCTCATGTGTGTGTGGTGTCGTCAGACGAGTGACTTGTAGACGTTCCAGCCGGTCGCGAGCTTGACTCGGCTGATGAAGGTGCCCTTGCCGGTGCCGGTCCAGCGGTACAGGTTGCCCTTGGTGTCACGGCTGAGCAGGTCGGCCTTGCCGTCCTGGGTCAGGTCGCCGATGCCGATCACGGCGTTGTAGGAGTTCCAGCCGGCCGCGAGCCTGACCCGGCCGCCGAAGGTGCCCTTGCCGTTGCCGTACCAGCGCCACAGATAACCCGACTTGTCGCGGCCGAGCATGTCGCCCTGGCCGTCGCCGTTGATGTCTCCGACGCCGACCATCATCGTGTAGCCGCCCTGGCCGGAGGCGATCTTCACCCGGCCCTTGAACTTGCCCTTGCCGTCGGCCGCGTACATCCACAACACCCCGGACTTGTCCCGGGCCACCAGGTCCGGCCGCCCGTCACCGGTCAGGTCACCCGGCGAGGTCAACACGTTGTACCTCTCCCAGCCCGTCCCAATGAGAGTGGACTTGTTCGTGCTCTTCGCGAAATACACCTGGCCGAAGCCCCAGTACGCGCGCAGCGCCCCCTTGGAATCCCGGACCAGCAGATCGGCCTGGAGGTCGCCGTTGAGGTCGCCGATCGGCACCAGCAGGGACGAGGTCGGCCAGATGGCGGTGAACCCGGCGTTGCGCAGCGTCCTGTTGGACTGCCCCTCGTAGGAGTAGAGCTTTCCGTCCGAGCGAACGGCCAGCAGGTCGGGGCGGGCGTCGCAGTCGTAGACGTGCGTGGGCACGCGGCCGCAGTCCACTCTCAGCACGCCGCTGCCCAACTGCGCGGGCACCGTTCCGCCGCTGTATTTGGCGGTCAACCGCCATGTGTAGGCGCCGCTCTCGGGAACGACCGTGTTCGGCTCCCGGCCGTTCCAGAAGGTGGTCAGGGCATTCCCGCCGCGTTCGGCCATGCCGGTGAGCGTCGCCACCTTGCGCCCAGTGATCTTGTGCGAGATGGTCAGCTCCCAGGAGTCCAACGGACGGCTCAGGTAGAAATACGCCGACCAGTACCACGACACCCTCGGTTCGGCGACGTCCGAGACGTCCGCTAGAGCGATCACCGGGGCGGAGTCCGGCACCCCGTCCGCCAGCACATGCACCCTGTTCTCGTCGTCCACGTAGGCGATGTGACCGCTGTACTTGTCCACGGTCCAGGTGATCCTGCGGTCATCCGGGAGGCCGCTTCCCGGCAGGTCGCCGACGGTGCGTTCCGCGGCGGGGGCGCCGGTGTGGAAGTCGGTCAGTTTCAGCTCGCCCGCCGTCCGATCGTGCCGCACGACGTATCCGTCGCCGAGCATGGCCTGGCCGGACGGCACCGCGAACCCACGATTGTTCGTCAGGTCGTACACCCCGGCCTGCTCGCCGTCACCGCAGGACCAGTAGAGCCATCGGGCGCTCGCCTGCAACTCGGTGGGGACACAGGCTGCTCCCGTCGTCACCGTACGAATCGGCTTGCCGGGGCTGGAAGCGCTCAGGGTCAGCGTCTCCGCCGTCAGCGTGCCGGGAGCGCTCGTGGACGTGCTCCACAACGTGGAGTACCAGAGCGCCGCCGCCTGCACCGGCCGGCTACGTATCACCTTGCCGGTGCCGGGGACGACAAGATACTGCGTCTTCGGGGAGGCGCCGTCGACCACCACATAGTCGCGGGAAGCATCAAGAACCTGGCCACCGCTTCCCGGCAACTGGGTCTGCGTGTGCGAGGTGTAGCTGTCCACCCGGGTCTCCAGGTAGGTCTTCCCGTCCGCCTCGGACAGGAATGCGTGGCCGTAGGAGTTGCCCTCGACGACCCGCACGCAGTCCTCACCCGCCGCGCATCGCACGGTGGAAGCGGGCATGCCCGCCGACAACGGCTTGGCCGTACCCGCGATCGGCACCGCTGCGATGCCCACGTCCTGCTGGTAGAGGGACAGCTTGCCGAGGATTTCGTCCACCCGGTTGAGGGTGCCGCGATAGAGGTTCAGGCCCCTGACGTCGGTGCCGACAGAAGGCAGCGGAAGGACGGCCTTCACGCTGAGCGCACCGTCCGAGCCGGCTGTGACGCGGTGCGCCGCCCAGTCGCCGACGCCGGAGCCGCCGACGAACACGGTGCTGTCGTCCGCGGCGAACAGTGCGAGGGTCGAAACCGACGCGATGTGGTCGAGCACGGTGCTCGGTTCGCCGCCGTCAAGGGGCAGGGCCGTCACCCTCGGCCCGAGCGTGGTGTCCGAGACCGCCGCCCGCACCACGAGGAATGTGTCACCGATCGCCGCCACCGGATTCGAGTCGGAGGGCAAAGCCAGGTCCCGCACCTGCGCGGACACGTCAGCGCGTGGCATCCAGTGCAGCGTGGGGACGCCGGGAGCCCACCAGAGGACACGATCCGCGGTGAGCATGACCCGCAGATCGGCACGACTGCTCGTCATCGCGGGAATCGGCGTGACGGCCGCGGTGGCGGGGTCAAGCAGGCCGAAACGGTACTGGCCGGCCTGCTTGTAGGAGATCAGGGCGCCCCGGTCGTCGGCGGCGTGCGGTTGCACGGCGAGGCTGAGCAGCATTGAATCGGTGGGAAGCCCGGTGAAGGCGGAAGACTGCGTGGAGCCCGGATCGATGCCGAGCAGCAGTCCGCCCGCATCCAGGCCTGTCCGGAGGGCCATGACCTTGCCGGCGACGGTGCCGCGGACGACGTAGCCCGCGGGGACGGGCATCTCGCGAAGCGCGCCGGTATGCGGATCAAGCACGGTGTAGGCACCCTCGCCGAGGGCCGGGCTCGGGTAGAGGACGAGCAGGTCGCCTCCGGCGCCCACCGGGCGCACGAACGTGCCGGACGGGAGTGTCCGCAAGCCGGGAACCTGCTTCGACGCACCGGACGCGTAATCGGTCCAGGTGTATCCGTCGAGGCCTTCTTGCTGGTGCAGGAAACCCGTGGTGCCGCCCGCCAGCGGTTTGTCCGCCCGCGGGGTGGCTCGTACGGGAGTCGTGATCACGATCTCCTGAGACGCGGGCGCCGCGGCCTGGGCGGTCGGCGCGCTCGCGGCGAGCGGAGCGGCGACGGCGGCGAACGCGAGACCTGCGGTCAGCGCGCGAACGACGAGTCGTGCCCCGCGGAGACGACGTCTGTACGGAAACTCGGCCGGCGCGTGGGTGAACGGCCCCACGGATCCCCCTTGGTGCTGTGCCCGAACGCACCACGAAGATCCGCTTTCGCGACCGTGGGATCGGACAGTCCAGATTGGCCCCAGTTGATTACTCGGGTCATGACCGTAACCGATCAAGGAGTTGACGTGATGGGCCCCGACGTCACGATCACACAACTACCTTTCAGGCACACATGGAGCGCCGGGGGGGTGACGAGACTTACGGGGTTGCCGCGCTCGCCGATGCCAGAGGGATGCGCAGGACGAAGCGGGCGCCCCGGTCGCTGTCCTCGATCGTGAGCGTGCCGCCATGGCTCTCGGCGACCTGCCTGGCGATGGGCAGGCCGAGCCCGGTGCCGCCGGAATCCTTCCTGCGCCCGGCCTCCAGCCGCACGAAACGCTGGAACACCGCCTCACGGTCGGCCGGTGCTATCCCGTCGCCGTCGTCGGCTACCTCGAGCACCGCCGTACCAAGATCTGATTTGGTTTCACCGCCTTCGCGGTACACGCGCAGGGTGACGGTGGAGGTGGCGTGCCGAATGGCATTGGCGACCAGATTGTTGACCAGCCGCGCGAGCCGTACGCCGTCGCCTTCCACGACCGCATCCGGAGCCAGGTCGCAGACGAGCTCCTTGTCGCAGTGGCGACGGCCGCATTCCGCCCGTGCGACTTCGGCCAGGTCGACCCGCCGGCAGGGGGTCGGCGCGCCCGCGTCAAGCTTGGCGAGCATCAGCAGGTCGGACACGATCGCCTGCAGCCGGTCCAGGCCGGAGAGCAAGGTCTTGCCCAGCGTGGGCACGTCCACCTCGTCCGGGGCCAGGAGGGCCTCTTCGATCTCCGTACGCATCCCGGTGATCGGGTTGCGCAGGTCGTGGGAGATGTCGAAGGTGAACTGCCGTTCGCGCTCCATCATCGCCTGGAGCTGATCGAGGGTCTTGTTCACGGTCGTCGCCAGATCATGCGCCTCCCGGTGGCTGCGCGGCGGCACCATCACCCGGTCGCTCAGCCGTGTGGGGTGCAGATGGCCGAGCTCGGTCCGGACGAGCCGTACGGGCTCCATGTATCCGACGATGATGCGATAGCTGGCGAAGACGATGACCCCGACGATGATCACTGTTCCTGAGATCAGCAACAGCGCGAGGAACGGGTCGACGTAGAAGGGCACCGTCGGCACGGCGCCGTAGATGGTCCACATCCTGCCGTCTTGTCCCGCCTCGACGGCGACGACCAGAACGCAGTCCTTCGAGGGGATCGCCTTGCTACAGACGATCTCGGCCTTCTCACTCTCGGTGTTGGCGGGCAGGAAATTCGCGATGGGCGGCCGACCGTGCAGGTTCGCGGTGGAGGCGACCACCTTGCGCTCGGAGTTCAGGACCTGGACGTACGGGACCCCGCGTTCACCGATGGGATCTTGCACCTCTCCGCGGGGAACGAGCGAGGCGACCTCGGTCGCCGTCGCGGTGACCGAGTCCGTGAGCGAGTCCGTCGTCAGCCGATGAACGATGAAGATGACAATGCCCGATAACAGGACGCTCAGCAGTGCCACGACAACGCCGAGGAAGAGCATGAACCGGGCTTTTTCCGTGTATTGGCGGATGCTCACTTCCCGGACCCCCCTTCCCCGCCAGACGTGGGCCATGGTTTCGTGGTCGGGGGGTGATTTGACCAGACTCTTTACCTCAGACGAAATGTGAACCCTGAGTATTCCCGGCTCTTTAACAAAGACCAATTCCCACGGGTTTCTTAAATCACGCAGAAATCAATTTCCCCGTGACTCACTCCCGGCCGCAGCCTCCTTGGCGCGGTCGAGCAGCGCCCGGCGTTCGGGTTCGGAGTGGGCGACCGCGGCGGCCTGACGGAACAGGGCCGCCGCCCGGCCGGGATCGCCATTGCGTTCTGTCAGGTCGGCCTCGGCGGCAATGGCGAGCGGATAGCCGTCCAACGCGCCGCCGACGCGGGCCCGGGCGAGCAGAGTCAACCCGGCCGCCGGGCCGTACGCGTAGCCGTGCGCCACAGCGCGGTTCAGCTCGATCACCGGCGACGGCTGGACCTCGGCCAGCCGGTCGTAGCAGGCGGCGATGGCCGTCCAGTCGACGGCGTCGGCCGAGGCGGCGGTGGCGTGGCAGGCGGCGATCCTGGCCTGCAGGGCGTACGGATCGTCCTGCGGCGCCTCGGCGAGGACGCGCAGACCCTCGTCGATCGCGGCGTGATCCCAGCGGCGCCGGTCCTGCCTGTCCATGGGAAGCAGGTTGCCGTGCCGGTCCCGGCGGGCCTTGCGCCGGGAATGCTGGAACAGGAACAACGCCAGCAGCCCCGAGATCTCGCCCTGGTCCGGCATGAGCCGCCGCAGGAGCCGCGCCAGGCGGATCGCCTCATCGGCGAACGCGGGCGGGCCGTCGGCGTTGTAGCCGTGGGTGAACAGCAGATACAGCACGGAGAGCACGCCGGGAAGCCGCTCGCCGAGCGCCGGGCCGGTCGGCACCCGATAGGGGATGCGAGCATCGGCGATCTTCGATTTGGCCCGGGTCAGGCGGCGTGTCATGGCCGACTCGCTGACCAAGAAGGCGCGCGCGATGTCGGCGGTGGGCACCCCGCAGATCGTCCGCAAAGTGAGCGCCACCCGCGACTCCAGGGCGAGCGCCGGGTGGCAGCAGGCGAAGATGAGCCGCAACCGGTCGTCCACGAGCTCCTCCTGTGCCTGTCGCTCCGGCATGGCCGGATCGGCGAGCGCGGCCAGTTCGGCCAGCTTCCGGCGTTCGACCGAGGCCCGGCGCAGCACGTCGATCGCGCGGTTGCGCGCCACCGTCATCAGCCAGCCGCCCGGGTTGCCCGGCACGCCCTCCTCCCCCCATCTCTGCAGGGCGAGGGCCAGCGCCTCCTGCGCGCAGTCTTCCGCCAGCGTCCAGTCGCCGGTGACGCGGATCAGCGTGGCGACGATCCTCGTATACGAGTCCGCGCTCGCGGACGCCACGGCGTCCGCGAGCCCGTCGTTCACGTCGTCACCCGTCCAGTTCGGCCAGCGGGCGCAGCTCCATCCGCCCTCTCCGCGCCATCGGGTGGGTGCGGGCCACCTCGATCGCCTCGTCGAGATCCGCGCACTCCAGCAGGTCGAAGCCCACGATCACCTCCTTGGTCTCCGCGAACGGGCCGTCCGAGACCAGCAGCTGCCCGTTGCGGACCCGTACCGTCGTGGCCGCCGACGTCGGCGCCAGCACGCTGCCCTGCAGGCGACGGCCGGCGGCGTCGTTGTCCTCCACCCACGCGTAGATGTCAGGGTCAGGCGAGGGGTCGGTGTCGGGCTCGGCGTCGGTGCAGACGAACATCATGTACTTCATCGTCACTCCTTTGTCTGTGACCTCACCACGATGACGAACGGCCCACCCACTTCCGGACACCACCCTCCCAACTTCCTTGGCCCCTTGGTCCCTTGGTTCCTTGGTCCCTTGGTCCCTTGGTTCCTGCGCGTGATCATGCAGAAGTTCGATAATCGAGGGCCTGAGCAGGGATTTCTCTCATCGTGATCATGCAGAAGTTCGTGGATTGCCGTGTTGACCTGCGCGGATACATTTCGTGATCATGCACGATCGGCGTCGTGCATGATCACGGAACGCGGAACCGCAGGTGGGGTCATGCGTGGTCGAACTTCTGCATGATCACGACAGGGGAAGGCCCAGGCAGTGGCGGTTTCCGCGAAGTTCTGCATGATCACGGGGAAGGCGGGGGGAAGAGCCCATGGTGGACCAGAGGCACAGACACGTAGTCGAGATATATCCAGACAAGGTGATCAAGCGGTTTCGCTCCCGATCACGCGACGAGCCGTACTGCGAATGGCGGGCGTTGACCCTCCTCTCCCGCCATGCCCCCGGGCTCGCCCCGGAGCCGCTCCAGGCCGAGCTATACGGCGATCAGCCGACAGTGGTGATGTCCCGGCTCGGCGGCAGCCAGCTTCGCGGGACGCGGGTGCCCCAGGACCAGATCACCGCACTGGCGAACGCCCTCACCACCCTGCACACCGCCGTTCCTCCTTCAGTGCTCACCACATTGCCGCTTCGGCGGGGTCACGCGGTCGAACTCGTCGAACTGGTCGGTGCTTGGGCGCCCGAACCCGCTCCACCCGTCGTACGGCACGCCATGTCGGAAGGCAGGCGATGGCTGGAGAAAGAGGCGGGCGGCTTCCGGGCGCCGCTCGGCCAACCGGTGTTCGGCCGTGGTGACAGTAATCTGGCCAATTTCCTTTGGGACGGCTCCCGCGTGCGAATGGTCGACTTCGAAGACTCCGGCCGCAGCGATCGGGCCTTCGAGCTGGCAGAGGTGACCGAGCACGTCTCCACCTGGGTGGACAGCGACTTCGATCATCGCGCCTTCCTCGACCACTTCGATCTCGGCCCATCCGAGCGGGGCCGTCTCGGCGCCGCACGCCGACTGCTCGCACTCACGTGGCTTCGCGTCCTCGCCGGCGACGATGCCGACAACCCGCGCAATCCTCCCGGCACCCTTGAACGACAGGCCGAGCGTGTCCTTGAGTTGCTGGCCGCCTGAAGGCGAATCAGGTCGGCTGGGCCGAAGGCAAAACCGGCAGAGGCCACCCGAGGTCGACTTGCCAGGTGTCCTCGAACGGTCCAGTCCGCTCATCGATCAGCGCAATCACCTGTTCGCGGGCTCTCTCGACCGCCTGATGCTCCGCGTCGCTGATGACGCCCAGGCGTCGGCCATGCGTGTATTCGTCCTCGTCCTTCCATCGATAAGCGGACAGGTCCGGCTCCACCACGAGGTCGAGCAAGAGGTCGAACGTGTCGATCCCCAGAGCGGTGCGCCGATAAGGCCGCTGGAAGTTCACGTACCACCGCTGCAACCGGTGCTGCGGGTCGTAGAACTGGCCGACACCGTAGTAGTCGCCGGTCCTCTGGCTGCTGACCCAGATGGTGTCGCGCCAGATCCACCTGCCGAGCCGCCATCGCCCCGATGCGAGGTTGTGAATCGTCTGTTTCCTGACCACCGGGTCTCCGGTCCGCAGCCACAAGATCCAATCCGTGGGCGCCAGGCTCACGGCTCCTGGCCAGCACGCCAGTGCCAGCCTTTCGCCGTCGTCCAGCAGCACGCGCTGAGGCGACGCCGTCCAGGTCTTCTCGCGGAAGACGTCTCGGCGTACCACCGTCTCCCCCACGTCGAACCGTGCCCTGACCGGTCCCATGTGCAGCCCCTCGACGAAAGATCGAGATTCATGACTTCATCTTCCGGCGGAAGGCCGGAAGATGAAGTCATGCCCAGTCAACCCGATCTTCCGCCGGCAGCCGTCGAAGCCGCGCTCGCCGCGTATTCCGCACATTCAGGCAAAGCGGTCGAGGAGCGAATTCGGCTCGCGGTGGAGGCGGCCGCTCCCTCGATCGTGGAGCAGGAGCGTGAACGCGCCTCCGCGGACGACTTCCCCGAGGAGGTCGCCCGGTGGGACTTCATCGAGACCTATCCGGTGACTCCCGTCGCCATCACCTGCGCGCACGAGGACTGCCGCGCAGCCGTCCTGGCCGGCCTGGAGCCTCCGTACACGTTCGGGCAGGTGTACGGCGCCGTCTGGGATCACGAGGAAGAACACGCGCCGCATGTCTGAGGGATCGTCGCCGGCGCTGATCGTGGTGAGCGGCTCCCCCGGGTCGGGGAAGACGACCCTGGCACATCGCGTCGCGCGAACGCTGGGGTGCCCCGCGATCTGCCGTGACGAGATCAAACAGGGCATGGTGCACACCGCTCGCGATGGCGGCGAGCTCGACAAGCGGACGCTTACGGCCTTCTTCGACGTCGTGGGCGTGCTGCTCAGAGCCGGGGTGACCGTCGTCGCCGAGGCCGCGTTTCAGGACAGGCTCTGGCGCCCGAATCTGGAGCCGCTGGCCGATCTCGCTCGGATACGCGTCGTCCGCTGCGTGGCCGCCGCCGCAACCGCACATGAGCGAATCGACCGGCGATTCAGGGAGAGCCCACTTCGCGCGGCGCACTCCGATCACGCCCTCCTCCAGGCAATTGCCGAGGGCGATTACACAGTGGATTCCTTCGTCCCCATTTCTATGGATGTACCAACGCTGACGGTGGACACCACGCATGGTTATGACCCGAAATTTCAAGAAATCGTCGCATTCGCCTCCTGAAAAGCGGCCTCGGAAAACTGTCGTACGCGAGCGCTAGCGTCAGGCCGCGTGAAGTGAGTCGTGCCCGGAGCAGCGGCGACTCGTCACAGCGACAGAAGGGCGGCACGATGACCCACCCCGCCGACTACGGCGTCCCGGGATCGCTGGCGCGCGTGCTGGCGGACGTGGCCGCGGAACGGGCCGCGCAGGACGACATCTGGGGTGTGCAGGAACACCCCGACGGCACGGCACCGCACTACACGGCCGCCGCCGACGAGGCCAAGCAGGCGCTGGCCGACGCCGCGGCGAGCGGAGCGGTGACCTGGCGGCACATCCTGCACGAAGAGGTCCTGGAGGCGTTCGCAGAAAGCGAGCCGGAGCGGTTACGCGCCGAACTCATCCAGGTCGCGGCCGTCGCCGTCAAGTGGGTCCAGGCGCTGGACCAGCGCACCGGGCCTTGACCGCCCGTACGGAACAACCCGCATCGATGTCGTCTCGGTTGAGAGCGACGTGACGGGCGGGTCCGTCGATAGAGTTGTGAAGCTTCCCTCGCCCCACCACGAAAGGCCAGAGATCACCCGTGGCTGATTCGTTTGTTCACCTGCATGTTCACACTGAGTACTCGATGCTCGACGGTGCGGCGAAGATCGGCAAGCTGGCCACGCGGGCGGCTGAGCTGGGGATGCCCGCCATCGCGATGAGCGACCACGGCAACATGTTCGGCGCCTACGAGTTCCAGTCGAAGATGAAGGCCGCCGGGGTGAAGCCGATCATCGGCATCGAGGGCTACATCAGCCCGGAGTCCCGCTTCTACAAGCAGCCGGTGTTCTGGGGCGAACCCCACCAGCGCAAGTCCGACGAGCGGACCGGCCTCGGCGGTGACGTGTCGGCCAGCGGCACCTACCTGCACAAGACGATGTGGGCGGTCGACGCGCAGGGGCTGCGCAACCTGTTCAGGATCTCTTCGCTGGCCTCCCTCGAAGGCCACATGAAGAAGTACCCCCGGATGGACGACGACCTGTTCGAGCAGTACCACGAGGGCATCGTCGCCACCACCGGCTGCCCGTCCGGCGCCGTCCAGACCCGGCTCCGGCTCGGCCAGTACGACAAGGCGCTGGAGCACGCCGCGAAATACCAGGAGATCTTCGGCAAGGAGAACTACTTCCTGGAGATCATGGATCACGGCGGCATCCCGATCGAGACGGGCGTGCGCGAAGACCTGCTCCGCATCGGCAAGACGCTCGGCATCCCGCCGCTGGTCACCAACGACTCCCACTACGTCACCGAAGACCAGGCCACCGCGCACGACGCGTTGCTCTGCGTCGGCACCAACTCCCAGATCAGCGACCCGAGCCGGTTCCGCTTCTCCGGCAACGGCTACTACGTGCGCTCAGCCGAGGAGATGTGGGAGCTCGACCACTCCGACCTGTGGGCGGAGGGGTGCAAGAACACCCTGCTGATCGCTGAGCGCGTCCAGTCGTACGACGAGGTCTTCGCCCACCGCGACCTCGCCGCCAAGTTCCCGGTCCCCGAAGGGGAGACCGAGATGAGCTGGCTGCGCAAGGAGGCGGAGCGCGGGGCGGTCCGCAGGTACGGCGACCCCGTGCCGGCCGACGTGATGGAGCGGATCGAGTACGAACTCGGCGTCATCGAGAACATGGGCTTCCCCGGCTACTTCCTCGTCGTCGCCGACATCTGTAAGTACGCGCGCGACAACGGCATCTGGATCGGCCCGGGCCGAGGCTCGGCCACCGGCTCGATGGTCGCCTACGTCACCGGCATCACCGAACTCGACCCCATCGAGCACTCCCTGCTGTTCGAGCGGTTCCTCAACCCCGAGCGCATCTCGATGCCCGACGTCGACCTGGACTTCGACGAGCGCAGGCGCGGTGACATGATCCGCTACGTCACCGAGCGGTACGGCGAGGACAACGTCTCGCTGATCATCACCTACATGACGATCAAGTCGAAGGCGGCCGTGAAGGACTCGGCCCGCGTGCTCGGCTATCCCTTCCTCGTCGGCGAGAAGATCACCAAGGCGTTCCCGCCCGCCGTCATGGGCAAGGAGATCCCGCTCACCGGCATCTTCGACGACAAGCACCCCCGGTACGCCGAGGCCACCGAGCTGCGCAAGCTGTACGAGGAAGACCAGGACGTCAAGCAGGTCATCGACACCGCGCTCGGCCTGGAGGGCCTCACCCGGGGCACCGGCGTGCACGCGGCCGGCGTCATCCTGTCGTCCCAGCCTCTGATCGACGTGATGCCGATCTTCATGCGGCCCGACGACGGCGCCCGCATCACCGGCTTCGACGGGCCCAGCAGCGAGAACATGGGCGCGCTGAAGATGGACTTCCTCGGCCTGCGCAACCTGACCGTCATCGGTGACGCCGTCCAGAACATCAAGGACAACCGAGGCCTCGACCTCGACATGTTGTCGCTGTCCCTGGACGACAAGGCCACCTACGACCTGCTCGCGCGCGGCGACACGCTGGGCGTGTTCCAGCTGGACAGCTCGATGATGCGCGACCTCACCAAGCTGATCGCCCCGGCCCGGTTCGAAGACATCTCATCGGTCCTGGCGCTGGGCCGTCCCGGCCCGATGGGCGCGAACGCGCACACCAACTACGCGCTCCGCAAAGCCGGGCAGCAGGAGATCAAGCCGATCCACCCCGATCTCAAGGAGGCGCTCGAGCCGATCCTGGGCACCACCTACCACCTGGTCGTCTACCAAGAGCAGGTCATGGCCATCGCCCAGCAGCTGGCCGGTTACACCCTCGGCGGCGCCGACATCCTGCGCCGGGCGATGGGCAAGAAGAAGAAGGAGGAGATGGACAAGCAGTGGGCCACCTTCTCCACCGGAATGCTCGGCAAGGGGTACACCGAGCAGGCCGCCAAGGCCGTCTGGGACGTCCTCGAGCCCTTCAGCTCCTACGGCTTCAACAAGTCCCACACCGCCGGATACGGGCTCGTCTCCTACTGGACGGCCTACCTGAAGGCGAACTACCCGGCCGAATATATGGCCGCCCTGCTCACGTCGGTCGGCACCAACAAGGACCGGATGGCGCTGTACCTCGCCGAATGCCGACGCATGCGGCTGAAGGTCCTGCCGCCCGACGTCAACGAGTCCGGACTGCGGTTCAGCGCCGTCGGCGAGGACGTGCGGTTCGGACTGGGCGCGGTGCAGAACGTCGGTGAGAACGCCATCAACGGCATCATCACCGCCCGCTCCACGAAGGGCGCCTTCACCGACTTCAACGACTTCCTGACGAAGGTCCCCCAGGTCGTCTGCAACAAGCGCACCATCGAGTCGTTGATCAAGGCCGGGGCGTTCGACGAGCTCGGCCACCCGCGCCGGGGCCTGGTCCAGATCCACGACCAGGCGATCGACTCCGTCATCGACGTGAAGCGCAAAGAGGCTCTGGGCCAGGACTCGTTGTTCGGCGCATTCGACGACGACGACAGCGGAAACGGCAGCGTCTTCCACGTCGCGATCCCCGAAGGGGAATGGGACAAGAAGACCAAGTTGTCCTTCGAGCGGGAGATGCTCGGCCTGTACGTCTCCGATCACCCGCTCAACGGGGCCGAACGCATCCTTGAGCGCAACCGCGACCTGACCATCGCCGCTGTGCTGGACGGTCAGGCCGGGTTCGGCAACGTCCGTATCGCCGGCATCATCTCGGGCGTCGACAAGAAGGTCACCAAGAAGGGCGACGTGTGGGCGATCCTCACGATCGAGGACCACGACGCGTCCATCGAGGTGCCGTGCTTCCCCAACACGTATCAGCTGTATGGCACCAACCTGGCGCCTGACCTGGTCGTCTCCGTCACCGGACGCATCCGGTCCCGCGGCGACGGCGAAGACGCCACGGTGTCGTTCAACGCCACGGACATCTCGTTCCTCGACATCTCCGGCATCCAGGCGGACGGGCGTGAGCCCATCGTCATCGCCCTTCGCGAGGAACGGGTGACGGCGGATCTCGTCGGCGAGCTCAAGCGGATCCTGACGCAGCACACGGGCGAGACCCCCGTACGGCTACGTGTGGAACGCCTGAACCGCAAGATCCAGCTCGTCGAACTGCCGGACTATGCGGTCAACCTCACCAACGGCGCGTTCGCCGGTGACATCAAGGTCCTTCTCGGCGCGAACGCGCTGGTCGGCCCCTGACGGGTGTCCGGTCGCCCGCAGACGCGGGCGACCGGGGCGGCGGGCGGCAGCTGGTCGCTGAACCGGCCCCTGCCCGCGCATGCGCTCACCGGCCCTTTGCCGGCGGGAACGCCTGACCCTCGTACGGCTAGGCCTGGCCGAGCACGAACATGATGTGCACGTTCTCTCCGTGTTCGACCTCACCGGTGCGCTGGAAGCCTGACTTCTCGAGCAGCCGCACCGAGCCGGTGTTCCCGGCGAAGGGGTCGGCGTAGAGCGGCCGGACCGGCTCCTCCTCGAGGAACAGCGCAAGCGCCCTGGTGCCGATGCCCCGTCCCCAGAAGGGCCGGCCGAAGACGTAGCCGATGAACCGCCGGTCCTGCTCCCACCAGGACACGACACTGCCGGCCGTCTCCCCGTCCACGACGACCGTCCGCACCAGCACGGTCGGGTCCCCGAGGACCTTCGTGGCCCAATGGGTCATGAAGCGCTCCCGCTCCCGAGGCGTGAACCTCGACCGCCGGACCGTCTCGGGGTCGTGCTCATGCTCAAAGAACAGCTCCAGATCGGCCTCTTCGACCGGCCTCAGCCACACGTCGTCGCTCATGCGGGCGAGTCTCGCACGGGCCACCGACAACTCAGCCGTTGGAGATGATCCGCTCGGGCTTGATGACGAAGATCACGCGCACCTGGTCGCGACCGCCGTACCAGGGGTAGGGCTTGCCGAGATATTTGTGGGCGAGGGCGTCGATGTGGTCGGCCGCGCCTTCGGTGGTGACGTCCACCACGCGGCCGCGCACCTGGAAGTAGCGGGACGGGTCGCCGGGGTCGGAGACCGCGACGGCCACACGCGGGTCGCGCTCGATGTTCCTGGTCTTGACGTGGCTCTGCACGCTGTTGATCAGCACATGTTCGCCGTCGGTGTCCACCCAGGTCTGGGTCAGCTGCGGCGATCCGTCGGGCATCAATGTGGAGAGGTAGCACAGGCTCGGCCGCCGCAGCAGCTGGAGCAGTTCATCGGGAAGTGTCACGGCGGTCTTTCGGCCAGTGGGGGGTGCCGCGCCCTCGCGGGCCGCTCGGCACGTTTTGCGCTGAGCAGCATAGCCGCCGAACCTGGCAGAACCCGGTCTTACACGATCACGCCGGGGTGGGGGCCTGCGCGGTGAACGCCATGACCACGCCGCCGAGTTGTGCGCGCAGCTCGGCGGGCGTGATCCGGGGGTCGAGCAGCGCGCTGACGCACTGGCGGCGCAACGCGCGGTTGAGGGACTGCGCGGACTCGTCGGTGAGCCCGGGGTAGGCGAGCCGGACGGTGCCGGCCAAACCGACGATCTCGGTCTCCAAGGCCTCGTCGAGGGTGGTGCGGAAGGTGTCGATGCCGAGGTGTGTGGCGGCGAGCACCGACGGCATGACGAAGGCCCCGGCCGCGCTGGTCAGCATGTCGAGGCTGTCCGACAGGAAGGCGTGCGGGTCGCTCTGGGCGAGGTGGCCGTGGCGCCGCCGGAACGTCGTGCACAGTCGCTCCAGGTTGTCCGGCGACAGCCCGAAAAGCAGCAGCTCACGCTTGTTCGCGAAGTAGTGGTACAGGCCGCCGACCGACATCCGGGCGGCCCGTGCGGCTCTGGCCATGGTGATCTCGCGTGCGCCGTACGCGCTGATGAGCGGAGCCACCGCGAGGAAGATCTCCTGCTGTCGTCCGATGCGATCCTCGGCGGGTCGCCCGGGTTTTCCGAACGTCACGGCCAGTTCCTTCCGACAATCCTCACCATACTTGTGCGCTCCGGACACGGCCTGAAGACTCCGAACAGCGGTGTTCACCGCGAAATCCAACCGACATCTGGGGGACGACCATGGCCGAAAGCAATGTGGAGATCATCAGGCGGGTCTACGACGCCTTCGTGACGCGCGACTTCGCCGTGATCGCCGAGCTCTTCGATCCGGAGATCGAGATCTTTCAGTCCGACGCCCTGCCCTGGGGTGGGAACTTCAAGGGACACGAGGGCGCGGTGACCTTCTTCACCACGTTGCTGCAGCACATCGACTCGCAGGTGACAGCCGAGCGGCTCATCGACGCGGGCGACCACGTCGTCGAGGTCGGGCGCACCGCGGGACGCACCGTCGGCACGCAGACGCCGTTCGACGTGCCCGAGTTCCACGTGTGGCAGCTGCGCGGAGGCAAGGTCATCCGCCTGGAGTCCTACATCGACAACCCGGCCATGCTCGCGGCCCTCGCCTGAGCGCCGCCGAGGGACGTGGATAACATCCGATCATGACCTCGGCGTTCCACGAGCCCCGTGACATCGTTCTTCTCGGGTCGACCGGGTCGATCGGCACCCAGGCGATCGACGTCATCATGCGAAACCCCGGCCGTTTCCGGGTCGTCGCCATATCGGCGGGCGGGGGCGACCTCGGCCTCCTCGCCCGCCAGGCGCTCGACCTCGAGGTCGGCCACGTCGGCATCGCCGCGGGTGACGCGGAAGACTTCCGCGCGGCGTTCCAGGCGGAAGCCGTACGGCGGGGCAAAAGCCCGGCCGGGTCCTCCGTACCGGAGATCGTCTGCGGACCCGACGCGTCGGGGCAGCTGGCCGCGTTGCCGTGCGACGCGGTGCTCAACGGCATCACCGGGTCGGTCGGCCTCGCACCCACGCTCGCCGCGCTGCAAGCCGGAAGCAGGCTGATCCTCGCCAACAAGGAGTCCCTCATCGTGGGCGGCCCGCTGGTGAAGAAACTGGCGGCGCCCGGGCAGATCATCCCGGTCGACTCGGAGCACTCCGCGATCTTCCAATGCCTGCAGGGCGGCAGGGCCGAGGAAGTGCGGCGCCTGGTCGTCACCGCCAGCGGCGGGCCCTTCCGTGGGCGCACCACGGCAGAGATGGCGGGCGTAACACCGGAGCAGGCGCTGGCCCACCCGGTGTGGAACATGGGGCCGGTCATCACGGTCAACTGCGCGAACCTGGTCAACAAGGGTCTTGAGGTCATCGAGGCCCACCTGCTCTTCGACATCCCCTTCGACCGGATCGAGGTGGTCGTCCATCCGCAGGTGATGGTGCACTCGATGGTCGAGTTCCACGACGGCTCGACGCTGGCCCAGGTCGCCCCTCCCGACATCCGCATGGCCCTGGCGCTGGGGATGAGCTGGCCCGAGCGAGTTCGGGACGCGGCTCCCGCCTGCGACTGGACCACGGCGTCCACCTGGGAGTTCCTGCCCGTCGACCACGACGCCTTCCCGGGGCTGCGCCTCGCCTGCGCGGCCGGCGAGGCCGGGGGGACGACGCCCGCGGTGTTCAACGCCGCCAATGAGGAGTGCGTCGCGGCGTTCCTCGCCGGGCGTCTGCCGTTCCTCCAGATCACCGACACGGTCGAGCGTGTGATGAGCGAGCACGACCCGCTCGCCGGCGCGATGACGCTGGAAGGCGTGCTCGCCACCGAGGCGTGGGCACGGCGACGGGCCCGGGAGCTGACCGGCTCCTGACGACCCGCGGAGACGTCAGAGCGGGAGGGGCACCGCCGGTGTGCCATCGGGCTCGTAGAACTCCTTGAACGTGAACGCGTCCGGCCCCGGGCCGTCGGCGCGGATCAGCCGCAGACGGTCCATCGACTCGGCGAGCGACGGCCGGTGTCCTTCCCGCACCCACCACATCAACGTGTACGGCTCGGCCGTTCGGTGGAACCATTCGCGGCGACGACGCAGAACCTCCAGGTGGGGGCTGCGGTAGACGAAGTTCCACAACGCTTCGCGTGACTCCCACACCGACAGGTTGACCAGCAGGTCGTCGCCGTACTCGTGCGTGATCACCTCGGTGGGGTCGTCGCTGGCCTGCATGCGCCAGACGAAACCGGGGGCGGAGTCGGCGATGCGGTAGACCGGCTCCAGGGCCGAGACGAAGTCCGCCAGCGTGGAGGAGTCGATGGGCGCGACGAGATGGGCCACGTTCAGCTGGGCGAGATGCATGATCCGCACTCTATGTCAGCCTTAATTGTTTTTAGAAGACCCATCTTCCGGGGGAAGGAACGCGACACAACACTCGCCCGGCCGCGGATCGAGCCTGACGGCGGTCCGACCAGCGCCAAGGCCACGCAGCAGGCCCTGGCACATGGCGAGATTCATCGAGCACACGAGCAGCGGATGCGTCTGCGCCGGCACCTGGAACGGGCAGTTGCGCAGCCTGATCCGGCCGTCCTCCTCGTACGGTTCGTAGCCACGTTCGGCGAGCAGTTCGGCGATGCCGGTCTGCTCGCTCGCCGCCGCCAGTCGCTCACCGGTACGGCGGGCCACGGCCTCCGCTTGTTCGTTCCCGTCGAGCAGGTCGACCACCTCGGCCAGCACGAGCGCGAGCGTGCGGTAGTCGCGGGGCGGCAGGCTCACCGTGCGCTCACCCGCGGCCCTGCGGTACACCTTGGCGGGCCGCCCGCTGCCGGGGCCCGAGCGGTCGTTGAGCCTGCGGAAGCCGACCTCAAGCAGCCCGGCTTCGACCAGTTTGTCCAGGTGGAAGGCGGCGAGCGTGCGCTGGACGCCGACCGCATCGGCAGCCTCGCCCCGCCCGACGTCACGCCCTCGGTCGGCCACGAACCGGTACAGGCTCCTGCGTACGGAATCGGCCAGCACGCTCATCGACTCGAGGTCGTCGCTTCCCACAGCCCGGAGTTTAGGCGCCCCCGAGGCGATCCCCCTCTCTTGCGCGCGCGATCACCCACCCCTTGCGCGTGGTCACCACCCCTTGCGCGTGGTCACCACCCCTTGCGCGTGATCATGCAGAAGTTCGGCGACATGCCCCACGAGCTGCACAAACCCTCGCCGTGATCATGCAGAAGTTCGCTCGCATGCCGCGCGAGCTGGGCAAACACATTTCGTGATCATGCAGAAGTTCGGCGGCGTGCCGTATGAGCCGGGGAAACGCACAAGGTGATCATGCACTGACCACAACAGTGCATGATCACGAACAGCAAAAACCCAGGCACGAGTGCCGATCCCCGAACTACTGCATGATCACGAACCGTGAACGCGCAGTTCAGACCTGCAATTGCCGAACTTCTGCATGATCACCATCCGAGGGTGTGCAGGTCAGATGCACAATCACCGAGCTTCTGCATGATCACGCGCAAGAGGGGGGGATCACGCGCAAGGGAGGGATTGATCGCTGCGAGGATGAGGTGTGTTCAGTTTCGTGTCGTATGACGGGACCGTGCTGGCCTACCACGAACAAGGCGAAGGATCGCCGCTGGTATGCCTGCCGGGCGGGCCGGGGCGGTCCTCGGCCTATCTGGGCGACCTCGGCGGCCTGGCAACCCGGCGCCGACTCGTCCTGCTCGACCCTCGGGGCACCGGGGAGTCCGCGCCGCCGGCCGACCCCGCCACCTACGCGGCCGATCGCATGGTGGCCGACGTCGAGGCGCTGCGCGCCCACCTGGGCCTGGAACGCATCGACCTGCTCGGGCATTCGGCCGCCGGAGCGTTGGCGTTGCTCTACGCGGCCCGCCATCCCGACCGGATAGGCCACCTCGTGCTGGTGACACCGAGCATGCAGCCGGTCGGGCTCGAACTGGGCGACGCGGAGTGGTACGCCCGGATCGAACTCCGGGCTGGCGAGGACTGGTACGACAGCAGGCTGCCGGACCTCAAGGCGTGGGACGCAGGCGACGAGAGCAGGCGTCTGCAGGCGCAGGCGTTCTTCTACAGCCCGTGGAACGAGACCGCCGACGCGCACGCCACCCGGTTCGCCGGACGCTCAGCGGAGGTCGCCGAACGTTTCCTCGCCGGCCTGCCCCCGGCCGAGGAGACCCGGAAGGCACTGACGAAGGTCGCCGGACCCGTACTGGTGATCGCCGGAGAGCTGGACCCGGAGCCGGTGCCCGCGCAGGCGGCCGAGGCGGCCGGGCTCTTCCCGTACGGCACCAGCCTGACGCTTCCCGGAGCCCACTACCCCTGGGTCACCGCGCCGGACGCCTTCGCCGACGCGGTCGGGAGCTTCCTCGACGGCCCCGCTCAGACAGGCGTCTGAACGGTCTCCCGTACGGCAGGCCGGGTGAGGCGGCGGCCGAGACGCTGGGCGGGCGCCTCGATCAGGCGGTGGGTGAGGTAGCCGAGCGGCACCAGGACGAGGAAGAACACCGGCAGGTTGGGCACGACCTGCAGTAGGAGCGGGTGCAGCAGGTAGAGGGAGAAGCTGATCACCCCCAGCCGGGCCGGCCACCGGGGGAACGTCCTGTGCCGCAGCGCGAAAACGCCGGCGAAGAACACGACGGCGAGCAGCATCGCGGGCGCCCAGCCCGGGTCGTCCTTGGCGAACATGCCGCAGGCCAGCACCGTCACGACGGCGGCGACGGCCGTGCGCGGGCGGATCGTCCCCTGCTCGGCGCGGTGGACGGCGGTGCCCGCGAACATCATGGCCAGGATGGTCAGCCCCTGCCACGCGCCGATGCGGCTGCCCAGGACGACCAGCGTGAAGCCGAGCACCCCGCCCGTGACGGCGGCCGCCGTGCGCACGGCCCCGCCCGCCCGTGCCGACACGACGACGACGGCGACCACCGCGACCCCGAGGACCGCGGCGACCAGGTCGGCACGCCCGCCGATGAGGGGGCGCGGGACGAGGAGACCGAGCGGCACGGCCACCACGGCGAGCACGATGGCCGCCGTGGCCGACCGGTGCGCCTGCCGTACGGCGAACAGCCCGACGGCCATCAGGTAGAAGGCCATCTCGTACGACAACGTCCACATGACGTTGATAACGGCGGGCACGCCGAGCAGTTCCTGCAGCATCGTCGTGTTGCCGAGCACGACGAGCGGCAGGGGGCGTGTGCCGAGCCCCGGGTGCAGGTCGAAGGCTCCGCCGTACGCGAGAAGCAGTGCGAGCACGAACGCGGTCAGCAGGAGAGGGAGAAGGCGGAAGGCCCGTCCGATCCAGAAGGCGCGCAGGTCGCCGCGCCGCTCCAGAGAGGCGGGGATGATGTACCCGCTGACCAGGAAGAACACGAACACGCCGAACGTGCCGACGTCGATTCTTCGATCCACGACCGCCCACGCGGCCGGGATGAAGGTCCATGCGGAGTGGTGCAGCGCGACGGCCAGAGCGGCAGGTCCGCGCAAGAAGTCCAGCCAGGCCAGCCGGGAGGGAGTCGGCATTCGTGAGACTTTAGGCGATATGCCTTAATTGTGACCATCGACACCGTGACATCACCGGTCTAGGCATCACCCCGCACGTAGCCCGCCTCGACGACGAGGGCGGCCATGGCCTTGTAGCGGGCCGGGTCGTCGGGGGTGAACGCGGCCAGGCCGTCCACATAGCGGTTGTACATGCAGAAGGCGGCCGCGATCAGGACCACGTCGTGGATCTCCACATCGGAGGCTCCGGCGGCCCTGGCCGCGGCCACGTGCTGCTCGGTCACCGCCTTGCCGCTCTGCCGTACGGCTCCCGCGATGTCGAGCAGCGCCTTCATCTTCCCGGAGATGTGCGCGGCGGCCGGGTCGGCGCAGATCTCCTCGACGGGGGCGGTGCCCTCCGGAAGTTGCGCCTCGGCGGACGCGGCGTGCGACGAGTAGCAGAACCGGCAGTCGTTCTCGGCCGACACGTAGGCCGCGATCAGCTCCCGCTCGCCCCTCGACAACGAGTTGTCCCCGCGTAACAGCACCTCGGCCAGCTCGCTCAACGGGCGCCCGGTCTGGGGCCGGAAGTTGAGCAGCCCGACGATGCCCGGGAGGTCGTTGCCCAAAGTGATGTGCGCCATGAGGACTCCTCGGCGAGTGGTGATCAGCGTGCTTCAGGGGCAGCCTGAGCGATCACGATCGCCGGGTCAACCTCTCGGGCCGCGAGGGTTCAGGCGGTCGTGTCGACGGGCTCCGCGGTCTGCGGTTCGGCCACGGCGGCGGGCCCCCGCACCACCACGACGGCCACCACGATCGCGACGGCGACGAGCGCCGCGCCGACGACGAAGGCGAGCCGGAAGCCGCCGGTCAGCGCGTCGGCCGCGGAATGGCCCGCCGCCGTCAGCGCCTCCGTACGAGAGGCCGCCAGGGTCGACAGGACGGCCACGCCGAAGGCCGCGCCGAGCTGCTGGGTGGTGTTGAACAGCCCGGACGCCACGCCGGCGTCCTCGGGCCTGGCCCCCGACATGCCGAGCGAGGTCAGCGCGGGCAGCGCCAGTCCGAAGCCGCCCGTTAGCAGCATCGCCGGCAGCAGGTCGGTGACGAACACGCCGTCCACCGGCAGGCGGACCAGGAGCAGGCGGCCCGCCAGCACGAGCACCAGACCGGCGAGCAGCACGGCCCGCTCCCCGAACCTCGCGGACAGCCGCGCGGAGAACCCGAGCGAGAGCACGCCGATGGAGACGGCCGCGGGGAGCATCGCCAGACCGGTCGCGGTCGCGTCGTAGGCGAGCACCTCCTGCATGTAGAGCGCGATGAGGACCTGGAAGCCGAACAGTGCCGCGACCATCAGCATCTGAACCACATTGGCTCCCCAGACGTTGCGCGACCGGAACACGCGCAACGGCAGCAGCGGGCGTGCCGCGGTCGCCACCCGGGCGACGAACCCGGCGAGCAGCACGACCCCGAGCACGAGGGGGATCAGCGTGCCGCGCGACACCCACCCGTACGGCTCGGCCTGGACGACGGCGTAGACGAGGAGCATCACCCCGGCGGTGACCAGCAGGGCGCCGAGGGCGTCGGCGCCGGCGCGGAACCCGAGCCCGCGGTCGCCGTCCAGGACGTACACGGCCAGCAGCCCGGCGATCACCCCGAACGGCAGGTTGACGAAGAACACCCAGTGCCAGCCGAAGGCGTCGGTGAGCACGCCGCCGAGCACCTGGCCGATGGAGGCGCCGACCGAGCCGGTGAAGGCGAAGGCGCCGATGGCCCTGCCCCGCTCGCGCGGCTCGGGGAACAACGTGACGATCATGCCGAGGCTGACGGAGGAGGCCATCGCTCCCCCGGCGCCCTGGACGAACCGGGCCGCGATCAGGGCCTCGGGGCTGCCCGCCGTGCCGCACAGCAGCGAGGCGGCCGTGAAGACGACCAATCCGGCGACGAACATGCGCTTGCGCCCGATCAGGTCGCCCAGCCGTCCGGCCAGGAGCAGCAGGCCCCCAAAAGCGATCATGTACGCGTTGACCGTCCAGGTCAGCGTGGCCGGGGAGAACCCGAGGTCGCGCTGGATGTCGGGCAACGCCACGGTGACGATGGAGCCATCCAAGATGATCATCAACATGCCCGCGCAGAGCACGGCGAGGGCGAGCCCACGGGATCGCGTGAGTGACATACGGCAACTCCTGTCGGAAGGGACGACAAGTGAGACCGTAGCAGATTGATCTGTAGTAGACGATCCTTTACGGAACTACTTTGTGCGCTGGCGAGCCCGCCTGATCGCCTGCGGGTTCTCCACGGGGGTCGCCAGGTGCCCTTCCACCAGGCGCTTCATGGCGTCGAGGAACGTCTCCCGCTCGCCGGGCGGCAACGCGCCCAGGGCCTCCGCGTGCACTCGGTCGACGATCTGCTGGCTCTGCTCGGCGACCTGAGCGCCCTTCTCGGTGACCGCGACGATCCGGGCACGCCGGTCCGTGGCCGAGGGACGACGCTCGGCCAGGCCGGCCTCCTCCAGCGCGTCGACCGTCACCACCATCGTGGTCTTGTCCATGTCGCCGATCTCGGCGAGCTGGATCTGCGTGCGCTCCTCCCCGAGGGCGTGGACCAGCACGCAGTGCATCCGGACCGTGAGACCGATCTCCGCCAGCGCCGCGGACATCCTGGTCCGCAGCACGTGGCTGGTGTGGTCGAGCAGGTACGACAGGTCGGGCTCGGTTCGCGCGGGGGCCATGGCGGTCATACGGCGAGTCTAACAATTGGTTTCGTGACAGATAATCTCGCGCCGGATGCTTTTCGCAGGCCGTCGAGCCTTACGGGCGGCGGGCCCGGGATATCAGTCGCGGCGCTCCCGCTCGTACGTGAGGATCTCCCCGGTCGAGGGGGAGATCTCGACCTCGTGCTCGTAGGGGCCCTTCACCAGCTCGACCTCCCACTGGAGGCGGCCGTCCTCCCGTTCGAGCTCCGCCTCGGTGACCCGGGCGCCGGGCACCCGCTTCCTAGCGATCGCGACGGCCTCTCGGTAGGTGATCTGGGCGGCGCCTTCCTTGGGCAGGGACGCCGGCCCCTTCCCGGGGTCCGCCGGCGAACCCCCCGCGGTCGGGGCGAGTGAGGAGGAGGCGAACGCGGCCGGAACCGCCACGCCGACGAGGGCGGCCGTCCCGGCCGCCGCGATGGTCACCTTCGCCGTGTCGGTGAAGCGTCGTGTTCTCGTCATGCCCCCACGGTGCGCCCGACCGTGACAAGCCCGCACCCAGGCATCGTTAAGGAGGTCCCCATTGAACGGCCATCAGGGCACCGTCGTCCCGCGTGCGGATCGAGCGGGACCCGGGCGTCAGCCTCGGGGACGCGCCGCGATCGCCTCTTCCCACGACTTCAGGAAGGCGGGATAACCGGCGGCGAACTCGCGCAACACCCGGTCGCCCTCCGGGGCGAGCGCGGTCATCTCGTAGGTGACCTCGACGGTGCTGTGGCCGTCCGGCGCGTCGTCGAGCCGCACGGTCACGATTCCCGCTCGGGACCCGGGCGTGACGCGCGCGTAGGACACCCGCCGTCCCCGCTCGCGGTCGAGCACCACCCACGTGGTGAGCTCCCCGTGCGCGTCGGTCTCGAAGACCGTGCCGGGAGCGCTGTCGTCATCGGTGTCCACGGCGAAACGCGGCCGCCAGCCGTCCACCCACGACTCCTCGCCGCGCGGCGTGAACAGGACGAACGCCTCACGTGGCGGCAGCGCGACGCCGATTCGCCCGGTGAGGCGGTGTTGCGCGCCGCTCGCTGGCGCCGGGCGTCCGCCGGGGGCGGCGCGGAAGGCCAGCCCGCGTTCCTCCAGTGCGCCGCGCAGGACGCCCATGGCGTTCGGCCCCATGCCGTGCAGGGCGAGGACCTCCGCCTCTGTCACCTCGCTGAGCTGTTCGAGCCTGCTGAGTCCGGCCCCGGCCAGCGCACGCCGCGCGGGGGCGCTCAGCTTGGGGAGATCCGTGTCCATCGCGTGCCTCCTCGTTCCGGCCTTCGCATTGTCCCGCCCACCGGCCGTACGGAAAATCCGTTTGCAGGAGGCGATGCCACGTCGTCACCCTTGGCGGCATGAATGTCCCTAATCGGCAGATCCGTGCCGCCTACACGGAGGAGTCCATCACCGTCTATCAGGCCTACAGCCCGGCCATCGCCGGCCCGGCGGTCGCGGCGCAACGGTTCGTCCCGCCCTTCAAACGGGAGCGCATGACCTGGATCAAGCCGTCCTTCTGCTGGATGATGTACCGCTGCGGCTGGGCCGCGAAGCCCGGCCAGGGCCGCGTGCTCGCCATCGACATCACCCGCGAGGGTTTCGAATGGGCTCTGGCCCATTCCTGCCTGAGTCACCCCGACCGCGCGGAAGGCCGTCAGGTGGACCACGCGGAGTGGAGGCGGAGGCTGCACGAGAGCCCGGTGCGGATCCAGTGGGACCCCGAACGCGACCGCCACCTGCGCCCGCTTCCCCACCGGTCGATCCAGATCGGCCTGTCGGGCGAGGCAGTCGAGCGTTTCGTCGACGACTGGATCGTCGCGATCACCGACGTCACCGCCCGCGTCCACGAGCTCCACGCGGACCGTTCCGGTGACTTCCCCGTCGAACACCCGTATCCCTTGACAGCGGATCTCGCCCGGACGATCGGCGCGACGCCCGATAGCGTCGGCTGACCGGCGTCGTGCCGCACCCGTCCACACCCGCCCGTTGATCGACTCCCGACAAGGTCTGTCAGACTACGGCGCGTGGAATTCCGTGTGCTCGGCCCCCTCGAAATGGTGCACGACGGGCGTTCGCTGGCCCCCTCCGCAGCCAAGGACCGGGCATTCCTCGGCGAACTCCTCGCCCATCCTGGGCAGCTCGTGTCCACGGAGCATCTGGCCGACGCCCTGTGGCCGGACAACCCGCCGGCCGACCCGGCGAACGCCGTACAAGTGCGCGCCTCCCGGCTTCGCGCGATGTTGCGAGAGGTGTCCGGCGACGCGGACGGCGCCGGCGTCCTGCGGACACGGTCGGGCGGGTACACCCTCGACCTCGACCAGGCGACCACCGACCTCGGCCGGTTCGAAACCGCGGTGCGCCATGGGGAGAAGGCCGAGGCAGCCGAGCCCGACGACGAGCCCCCGGCCGCCGGCGCCATCGCCGAGGCCCTCGCGCTGTGGCGGGGAGACCCGTTCTCCGACGTGCCGCACACCTCCTGCGTGCTTCTCCAGGCGGCCAGGGCCGAGGAGCTGCGCCTGACCGCGGCGGAGTCCTACGCCGACCTCTGCCTCGCCGAAGGCACGCTTCCCGCTTCGCTCGTCGCCGACCTCGCCGAGCAGGCCGCGCTCAACCCGCTCCGCGAGCCGCTTCACCACCGCCTGATCCGCGCCCTGCGCCTGAGCGGCCGCTCGGCCGAGGCACTGGCCGCCTACGACCGCCTGCGCACCACCCTCGCCGACGAACTCGGTGCCGACCCGAGCCCGGACCTGCGCCGCCTGCATCAGGAGATCCTGGCCGAGGAACGCCTCCACGAGCCGCCGTCCGTACCGGCGCCCGTGAACGCGCCGCCTGGGGACGCGACCACTGAGGTCGAGACGGTGAACCCGGTGAGCACGGCTCCGGAGGGCGACCGCACCCCCGAAAGCCCCGCGGAGGCGAGGGACGAGGCAGCGACCGAGAACCGGCCGGACGGCGACCGGCGCCGCCGCCGCGCACTCATCGCGGCGGGGGCCGGGCTCGTCCTCGCGGCGGGCGTGACCGGAGCCGCCGTGGTCCGCATCTACGAACCCCCCGTGGTCGTGGTGCCCGACGTGCTGCGGCCGATCCCCGGAGACGACTCCCGGCTCGACGCCGACGTGACCTATCCGGACGGAACCGAGGTCAAGGAGGGGGCGAAGTTCGACAAGGTGTGGCGGCTCGCCAACTCCGGCACCGTCGAGTGGCACGACCGCTATCTCGAGCGGCAACTCCCCTGGGACGGCCCGGACGTGTGCCGTTCGCCGCGGCGCGTCCCCATCCCCGACACCCGGCCCGGCCAGTCCGTGCTCGTCCGCGTTCCCGTCGAGGCGCCAGGCACGCCGGTCCGGTGCAAGGTCTACTGGAAGATGGTCGACCGGAACGGCATCCCGTACATGCCCCAGCTCAAGGGCATCTTCTTCGACGTGACCGTGATCTCCTGACCTGTGCCTTCACTCGTACGGCAGGGCCGTACAGAAGGAATGCAGGAGTCCCCGGCACGCTGCTCGACGCCGCCCCGCACAGGTGGCGGCGCAGCGGACCGAAGGGAACTCGCAGACGTGAAAAGGAACCTCGCGAAAGCCGCGGCGGCGGGCGCTCTCGCGCTGCCGATGCTGGCCGGTCTGGGCGGGACGGCGCATGCCGAGACCAACCCCGCATGCTCGAGCGGCGTGACCCAGATCGGGTCCACCGCCTACATCACCTCGGGCGGGCAGACATTCGCGTCGGTGAAGCAGTTCAAGGGGTGCAACAAGAACTACGCCTACCTGTACGTCTGGGAGGGCTACCGCAGCACCCACAGCTCGTGGCACGCGTGCGTCTCCATCGCGACGACCACCTCGTCGGGGGCCGGCAACACCATCCAGGACGTGCGGTGCAACGACGGCAAGTTCACCGAGCTGTGGTCGTCGGGCGCCAACACCCTGGCGGACTGCACGGTCGCGGTGGGCTGGGTCGGCTATGGCCCGATCCCGTTCAGCGGTGAGCCCATCGGCCGTACGAGCGTGCGATGCTGACGCCGGCGCGGGCCCTTCGCATCGTCGCGGGAACGGCCGCGACGCTCGCCCTCGCCGCCGCGACCGCCCTGACGGCGGCTCCGGCCTCGGCGGCGTCCGCGAGTTGCGGATCCGGCTACACCTTCCTCGACTCGTATGCGATCAGGGGGCTGAACTCGGGGCGCACGGGCGGCTACGTCTCGCTGTACTGGAGCAACGCGACGGGCAAGAACTGCGCCATCGCCACGCCGATCAGCTCCTGGTCGGGCCTGGTGAACCACCTCGACGTGCAGCTGACAACCCCCTCCTACCCCGGGTTCGTGGACGACGGGCTGGACGCGAACTACCACTACTACGCCGGGCCGATCTACATCTCGGCCCGCGGCGAATGCGTCGACGTGGGCGGCTACTTCGACTACGGCGGCGAGCGATTCGCGGGGCACGCGTACGGCGTGCACTGCGGCTGATCCGCCACCGGCCCGCCCTCACGGGGGCGGGCCGGTCAGCCGGTTGCCAGGTTGTGCGCGGTTCGGCCGTCTCAGGACTCGGCGGCGCTCGGAACCGCGTATCCCGCGACGGACGGCCAGCGCACGGTGAGCACCACCGAATCCTCTTCCGCCCGCCAGGAATGGTCGACGCCGTAACCCCACACGACGTAGTCACCCTGCTCGGCGAGCAACACGCTGCGCCCGGGCACCTCCACCCGGAACCGCCCGCTGATCAGAATCAGCAACGCGGTGCGATGCTCGCCCCTCACCCACTGCGCCCGCTCGTCGCCCCGGGGATGCACACCCCACTTGATCTCGACGTCCTCGCTGTGCCGTACGTCGCCGAGCGGCTTGAAATGGCCGAGCAGCCAGCCTCGATCGCTCGCCGCGTCCACATCCGCGCGGCCCACGTACACGTTGCCCACCGAGTTCTCGGTGAGGCTCTCCGCCAGGTCGTCCGTCACGGGCGGCGACGGTAGCACGACCGGACGGGGGCGGCCGTCCCCGGTCAACCCGCGCAGACCAGACGGGCCGCGGTGTGCAGCCAGTCGGTGAGCACGGCGGCCTCGTCGAGCGCGTCCGCGCCGGCGACGAGGGCGCGCACCTCCGGAGAGGTGAGACTGCGCACGATGCCGATCAGCTCGATCGCGTGCACCCGCATGCGCGGCGTGGCCGGGCCTCCCGCTTCGTCGGCGAGGAACGCGGTGACCCGGTCCTCGTAGTCGGCCCACATGCGCAACATCCTCGACCGCAGGGACTCCGACCCTCCGTATCCGCGGTGAAAGCCCTCGATGCCCTGTCCGGGGCCGCGTTCCCGATCCATGGCGCCGATCAGCACCTGGGCGACGGCCTCGGCGTGCGTGACATCCGCCGGACGCCGGCGCATCGCGTCGATCAGCTCGTCGATCAGCCAGGTGTCGGTGAAGACCAGGTCTTCCTTGGACCGGAAGTACACGAACAACGTCTTCACCGACACGTTCGCGGCGTCGGCGATCTCGGCGACGGTCACCTCGTCGAAGCCGCGTTCCTCGAACAGCCGCTCCGCGGCGTCGATGATGGCCTGCCGGGTGAGCGCCTTCTTGCGTTCGCGCAGCGGCAACGCCGTGAGGTCCGTCATGCCGTCACCCTAAGCCAGACTCACTTACTTTTTCCATTCGATATCACTCTAGGTTGACACGACCAAGGGTAACTGACTTACCTTATTTATGCACTCACCCTTGTGATCGGAGTCCATCGTGATGCCCCACGCCCCTAAGGCGTTGTCTCCCCGTGCCGTTCTGGTGCTGCTCGTCCCCCTGTCCCTGGTGTTGTTCATCTCCAACCTGGACCAGACGATCGTGGCCGCCGCCCTGCCGAGCATCGGCCGGGATCTCGGCGACCTGGCCGACATGCCGTGGATCGCCACCTCCTATCTGCTGACCAGTGCGGTCACCACGCTCCTGCTCGGCAAGCTCGGCGACATGTACGGCCGCAAGCCGGTGTTCCTCTTCTCGATCGCGGTGTTCCTCATCGGATCGGTGTTGTGCGGGATCGCGCAGTCCATGGTGTGGCTGGTGCTGTTCCGCGCCCTGCAGGGCATCGGCGGAGGCGGGCTCAACTCGCTGGTGATGGCCATCATCGGAGACGTGGTGCCGGCCCGGCAGCGGTCGAAATACCAGGCGCTCACCGGCATCGTCGCGACGGTGGCGCTCATCGCCGGGCCGCTGCTGGGCGGCTCGTTCTCCGACGCCCTGTCGTGGCGGTGGATCTTCTACATCAACGTGCCGATCGGCGTGCTCGCACTGGCCGTCTCGGCGGCCCGCCTGCACCTTCCGCGGCCCGCGTCCCGGGGACGGGTCGACCTCGCGGGCTCACTGCTCGCCGCCGTCTTCACCACCACGACGCTGCTGTACGCCGACTGGGGCGGCACCCGGTATGCCTGGGGCTCACCGGTCGTCGTCGGCCTCATCGCCGTGAGCGTGGCCACTCTGGCCTTCTACCTCGTGGTGGAGCGGCGGGCGGCCGAGCCGATCACACCGCTGCACCTGTTCCGCAGCGGCATCTTCACCATCGCCTCCGCCCAGTTTCTGATCGCGACGCTCGTGCTGTTCGTGGCGATGTTGTACGTTCCGCTGTTCCTGCAGACCGTCCAGCACCGCACGGCCTTCACCTCGGGCCTCTTCGTCATCCCGATGCTGGCCGGGCTGGTCGCCGCGACCGCGGTCGCCGGGCCGCTCATCACCAGGACGGGGCGGTACAAGATCTATCCCGTTCTCGGCGCCGTGCTCACCGGGACCTCGATGGCGGTCATCAGCCGGGCCGGCGCCGGGACCGACGACCTCGCCCTGATCGTGCCGCTGGTCTTCGCCGGGGCAGGCATCGGCCTCTTCGTCCAGGTCGCCCTGCTCGCCGGGCAGAACGCGGTCGAACACCGCCACCTCGGCGTCGCCACCGGCGCACTGAACTTCTTCAAGAGCCTCGGAGGCGCGTTCGGCGCGGCCGTCTTCGGCGCCATCCTCACCGCCCGGCTCGGCGCGGGCGGCGCCGATGCCGCACATGTGGTGGCCGCCTTCCAGACCGTCTTCTTCTGGACCGTGCCCTTCATGGCCGTCTCGCTGGTCCTCGCCCTGATCATGCGGGAGAAGCCGCTGTCAGAGGAGATGATCGACGTCGTCGAAGGCAAGGTCGAGGTCCCCGAATACTGAGCCCAACCACCCGTGGCGATCCGTGCCGACTTGCGGAGGAAACAAATGATCGGCACCATCGACGCCATGACTGATGGAAAGGGCGTCCTCCGCCCAGGCCGTTGAGCCCCATTGAGCCGGCCCACGAGCCGGTGAACACCGAGCCGGGCGGAAATGCGCCGGCACACCCGGAACGGGTCACGCCAGAACCTGCCCAACATGATCAACTGACCGACGGCCTCACGGTCTCCGCAGCCGAACTGCTGGAACGCGTCGAACCTCTCCCCTATCCCCAGCGCATGCGAGAACTGGCGCTCCATGCCCGGCGGCTGGCGGGGTCCGCCCACCTACGCGTCCTTCTCAATGCGTTGTCCGCCACCGACGCCCGCACACAGCACGGGCAGCACGATTATGGGCGAAGGACCGCTCTCCACATGGCGATGGCCGCCAGGGACATCGGTTTCGTCGAAACCGTGCTGGGCGGCACTGACATGCGGCTTCGCCGCGCGGCGTTGCGTGCGGTGCGGACCCTGCCCGTGCCGGACGAGGCGGCCTCCACGGTCCTCGACGACGCCCCGCTCGACCTTCGGCTCGCGTTCTACCGGACGCTGCTGCATGGTCGTCGCGAGGCCCTCGCGGAAACCCTGCTGCCAGAGGTCCACGCCCGGTGGGGAGATCGCGAGGCCGCCGTGCTCCTTCCCGCGTGCGGTGGTCACACCGTCTCCCGATGGCTGCCCCGGCTCGCGCACGCGGTCACCTCCTGGACCGCCCTCGGCAAACGCCATCCCGGTGCCGTGCTGGAGGCCGCCCACCGGGAACTGGCCTCGGGAACGCCGCCGTGGATGTGGTGGCACCGCCGCGCCGCCGGGGCGGCGCATGCCGCGGCGGCCGAGCCGTATCGCATGTTGCGGCTGCTCGAAGAGCACAATTTGGGGCCGCAGGCCGTCCGACTGCCGGCGAACGTCCTCACGGTGTTGTTCACGACGGATCGGGCGCGTACCGCCGCAATGTTCACCCCCGGCACGCTGTGGGACTGGAACGGCCCCTTCCCCTCTGTGCTCCGCCACCTGCGGGAATACCCGGAGTCTGAGCTCATCGCCCTTGCGCCTGGCGACGCCTACTCGCTGCGCTTCCTTCTGAGGTCGCTGCCTCCCGGCCGCCGGAACGCCGTGTTCGATGCGGTGGTCCAGCGGACGGGCGGCCCCACCGCCATGTGGTCGCTCCATCTGCTCGACGTACTTCCCGCCGACCGGGCCGCGGCCGAAGCCCGGCGCATGCTCGAATGGCATGCCTCGGTATGGCATTCGGCACGTTCGCGTCTGGACGATCCCGAGCTACCGCTGAAGCTGACGGCGCACCTGCCGTATGAGGAGGCGGCGGGCCCGCTGAGAGAGGCGGCGATAAGCGGGGATCCGCGGCGGCGTGGTCTCGCCCGGAGGTTGCTCCTGGAGTGCGCCGCACGCACCGGGGACCGCACGACGCTCACGGCCGTCCTGTCCGACCTGGCCGAACGGACCGCCAACGAGCAGGACCCCCTGCGTGGCGCCCTGCTCACCGCGCTGCACGACATCTCCCCCGGACTTCTGGACGACGCCTGCGTGGCGGCGCTGGAGTCACTCGCCGTCCACGCCGTAGAGGCGCGGGACTCCTCGCCCGGCACCCGCGCCGCCCTGCGGCGGCTGGCCGGACGCATGCTGCGGCACCACGACCCGGCGAAGGCGCCCGCACTGACCGCCTGGGCGATGGGCGCCTTCGAGAAGCTGGTAGCCCGGCATGGCGTTGCGGGGCTGGAGCCGCACAAGCCGGAGCCACAGCTCACGCCCACCCGGCGCAGACGCCTCAGGCGGCAGATGCCGCGGCCCGGCGGGGCGGACCGGCTGGACCTGGTGTTGCGCCGCGGCCAGGAACACGGCCTCCTCGCGCGGCTCCGTCCGCATCTGCGCGCGGCGCGCGAACGCGGAGACTTCTCGCTCGCCGTTGCCTTGGCACGCGTGCTCGGCCGACGCGCATGGGCGCTGGACGAACTCCAGGACGACCTCGGCTCCGCGGTGCGCCTGGCTCAGGAACCGGTCGCCCGGGAGGCCGCGGAATTGTGGCTGGCTTCGCCGTACACCAGGGAAGAGCGTGTCCTCGGTCTCGTGCGTGAGGAACCGGCTGCGATCGTGTTGCCTCACGTCTGGCGTACCGTCGCCGGCCGACGCACGGAGCTCCTCGTGCCGTTGTTGGAGAGCGCGCAAGGGAGCCGGTTTTCCTCCTCCGAGTGGATCCCGCCCGTCTCCGGCGGCATGACCGGCCGATGGACGCCCGCGCAGCGTGACCATGTGCGGGAACTGCTGTCGGGCGTCGTCGAGGACGCACGGGTGGCCGCCGCGTCCCGCGTCGCCGCCGTCACGGCGGTTGGGCGGATCAACGCGAGCGTGGACCGTCTCCTGACCTGGGCCGGCCACTCCGACGCCGTACAGGCGGAGGCGGCCCTTGAGGCGCTGGCCGGGTGTGACGCACCCGCCCAGGCGCTGCCCACGCTGCTGGGCCATGCCCGGGGGCGCGTGTCCCCGGTCGCTGTGGCGGCGCTCGCGAAATGTTGCCGCAGAGTCCCCCCGTCTCTGCTGGGTCCGGCCCTGGAGCGGGTGCTTGTCGCCCCCGGCGGCACGGTGGCGCTGCGCAAGCTGGCCGTGCGGCAACTGGAGCGCCACCGGCCACCGGGAGCGGCCGACCTGCTGATACGCGTGTGGGAGGACCCCGGCTTGCACCGCGACGTGCGGGTCACCGTTGCAGGCGCCCTTCGCCGGATGCCTGAGGACCCGCGTGCCCTGGAAACGCTCGGGGCGGCGGCCGACCGGTACGCCGGTGAGCTGATGTTGCGCACGCTCTTCCAGGCCCACCCGATGGAATACGCACCCCACGTCCGCGGGACGTACGCCGACCTGGTGCTGCGGCTCCTCATGGCGGCAGACGGTCCCGGCGTCCGGTTCCGTGGCACGAAGGCGTTCAACACGTGGGCCGCGTGGTACCGCGGCGACCGCCATCGGCTCGTCGGCGCCGTGACCGACCTCGGGTCCCGCCACGAGCAGACGGCGACGCAGGCGTTCCTCGCGCTGCTCAGCGCCGGGACCATCCGATTTGAGGCTCTCGACGTGCTGGCCCGGCTGGTGGCGTCCATCCCGTCCGACGGCCTGGACTCATCCATGGCGACTCCGGCGATGACCAGGACGAAGGAGATCGCCCAGACCCTGGCCAGAATGCACTTGAGTGAGTCACCTCCCGAGCCGTGGGAGCTCCGTCTCTCCCGCGACGCCGTGGAGCTGCTCGCGGCCGAGCCCCGGCTCATGCCGCAGGCCGTCCTCATCGCCAAGGCGGCGCTCCCCCCGCCCGTCGGCGCGCACGGCGATCCCTCCCGGTTGGCCGACAGCCTGTGCGAGCTGGCCGAGATGGTCCGCGACCGGCCGCTGCTCGCTGCGGGCACGGCGAAAGCGTTGTTGCCCGGTCGGTACCACCGCAGGCATGTGGAGCTCGCCGAACCTGAACTACTCCTGCCTGCAGTACGACGGCTTCTCGACCAAAACCACCTGGCCGCGAGCCTTTTCGCCCTCGAGCTCATCAGAGCCGGAGGCGGTCAGACCGGCTGGGCCGGCGAATGGCGGGAGCTCCTCCGCGAACTGCGTGCGTCCCCCGATGTCGAGCTGCGCCAAGAAGCCTGGGACATATCGGTGACCGAACCCCCGTGAGGCATGGGGGTTCGAAGACTGGGTACGGCCGGCATTCGAGTGCCACAATGACCGGAAATGTCAGCTGATTCCCTGACCCGCGCGACCGCCTCCCTGTACGGCCTGGCCATCGGCGACGCGCTCGGCTCCCAGTTCTTCGTCCCCGCCAATCACCCGTTCCTCCTCTCCCGCACCCTGCCGCCTGCCCCCTGGCAGTGGACCGACGACACGGAGATGGCCTGCTCGATCCACCGCGTCCTGGCCGACCACGGCACCGTCGACCAGGACGCGCTCGCGCACTCCTTCGCCGCCCATCAGGACTTCGACCGGGGGTACGGCCCGGCGACCGGCCGGATGTTGCGCCTCGTCCGCGAAGGACACGATTGGCGGGCACTCGCCGCCGACCTGTTCGACGGCAAGGGTTCGTGGGGCAACGGCGCCGCCATGCGCGTGGCACCGCTCGGCGCGTGGTTCGCCGGCGACCTCCCCGAGGTCGTACGGCAGGCGGAGTTATCCGCGACCGTCACACACACCCACCCCGAGGCTGTCGCCGGAGCGGTCGCGGTGGCGGTGGCCGCTGGGATCGCCGCGCAGGAGGATCTGTCGCCCGGCGCGTTCCTCGACCAGATCCTGGAGCTGACACCGGCGAGCACGGTCCGCGACGGCATCGCCGAGGCGCGCACGTTGCTGACGGTCGCCGACCCCTCGCTCGCCGCGCGCATGCTCGGCAACGGGCGCAACGTGTCCGCGCACGACACCGTGCCGTTCACCCTGTGGGCCGCTGCCCGGCACCTCGGCGACTTCGAACGGGCCTTCTGGGACACCGCCTCGGCGGGCGGCGACGTGGACACCACCTGCGCCATCGTCGGCGGCATCCTCGGTGCCCGGGCGGGCTCTCCGGAGCGGCTCCCCGCTGCGTGGGCGCGGGCGACCGAGCGCCTGCCGGACTGGGTGGGCGTGCCCTGACGCTACGCGCCCTCACGTCCCTGGGGTATCACGCCGCCGCCCGAGCAGCGTGACCGGTTGCGAGGTGAGACCCGGGGGTCACGTCAGGGGCGCAGCTCCGGGGGCTCGTTGTCGACCCCGAGGTCGGTCTCGACGTCGTAGCCGGCGGGCGTCTGCTGCGCCGTCGGATGCCCGATGTCGGTTCCGAGATCGAACCCCGCCCGCTCGGCCGCCTCGGCCAGCGCCTCCTCCTCATGACGGCGTACGGCACGCTCGTGGTGCTCGCTGATCAGCTCGGAGAGGCTGTGGTGGTGCTGCGGCTGCGGCTCGGGGTCAGTCATATTCGCCATCGTCGACAGCCGGAAGTCCTCAGGCAACAAACGCGGAATGAAGATCCGGAATCCTGGCGGTGTCTCACCGCGCCCCCCAAACCGGATCCCCATCCCGCTGCAGTGCGGCTGTCAGCGACGACGCGCGCTGCCGGGGCTCGCTACGGCAAGCGCTTCCCGGCCCTTTCAGGCCGATCGCACGATCTCGTCGATGAGAGCGGCCAGCCGGCCCGGCTGGGACAAGAACGGAGAATGGCCGCCGGCCAGCCGGCGGATCTCGGCGGCCTGGGTCGCCATCTTCTCCTGCAGCGTCGTCGGGATCGCCTGGTCATGCTCGGTGACGATGTAGGTGGACGGGATGTCTCGCCAGGCGGCCGCGTCGACCTTCTCGGCGAACGATCGGTTGGTCTGGTTGACCAGCGTGCTCATCGCCTGCTCGGCCTCGTCATCGGGCAGATCGCCGTAGAGCGAGGTATGCGGTTCGTTGATGAGCGGAAACAGGCCGCTCACGTCGTCGGGGTCGGGGAGGCCGTGGATGGTGTACATCGACTGTCCCTTGTCCGGCATGTACGCGGCAAGGTAGATCAGCCGCTGGACATTGCCGGCTCCGGCGGCGGCCTCGGTGACCGGGATGCCTGCATAGGAGTGGCCGAGCAGCACGACCGGTCCTGCGATCGACGCCAGCGCCTCAGCCAGCACGGCGGCGTCCTCATGCACGCCCGCGGTGGGATTCTCGCCGGCGCTCGGCAGCGCCGGCGCGTGCGTGCCATAGCCGAGTGCGTGCAACTCGGTCTCGAGTTTCGCCCAGGTGTTCGGTCGGTGCCAGGCGCCGTGAACGAGCATGACAGTAGTCATGAATGATGCTCCAAGGTTCTCATGCGATATGTCAGACATACGCTGGTAAGAAAGCGTGATGGTCGTCGGCGAACTCAAAGCTCGCCGTGGATGCCGCCCTCGGCGTCAGTCAGCCGGCGACGCGTACGACGGCCTTGCCGATCGCACGCCCTTCCATCACCTGCTGGATCGCGTCAGGCACGTCGTCGAAGGAGAAAACCGTGCCGATCGGCGTCTTGATGGCACCGCGCTCAGCCAGTTCGCAGATCTGGTCCAGCGTGGCGGCGTCCTGCTCCGGCGGGATGGTGCCGCCGAAAACGCCTACGACGCTGTAGTTGCCCAGCAGCGCTCCCATGCCGTCGATCTGCGGGAAGGAGCCGGACGCGTAACCGATCACTCCAAACCGGCCCCCGTAGGCCATCGCGCCCAGCATCTGGGTGCCGAGGTCGCCGCCGACCGGGTCGTACACCACATCGGCGCCACGGCCGTCCGTCAGCGCGCGCACCTCTTCGGCGACGTCCGCCGCGGTGCGGTCGATGACGTGGTCGGCGCCCAAACTGCGGCAGAACTCCACCTTGTCGTGGCCGCCGGCCACCGCGATGACCGTGGCGCCGAGCGCCTTGCCGAGCTGGATCGCCGTCGAGCCGGAGCCGCCTGCTCCACCGAGCACCACCAGGACCTCACCGGCGGTGAGCCCCAGGCGTCCGACCAGGCCGAAATGGGCCGTCTTGAAGCCGATGAGGAAGCCGGCCGCCTCTGCACCGGTCAGCGTGGAGGGGATGGGCCGGCATTGCGCTTCCCAGACGTAGGCGTAGGTCCCATATCCGCCGCAGGACTCGAAGAACGGGGTCATGCCCATGACGCGGTCCCCGACGGCGAAGGGCGAGCCCGGCGCGACGGCCACCACTTCTCCCGACACCTCCTGTCCCGGGGAGGCCGGGGGTTGAGTGACACCGGGGAAGTGCCCGCCCACGATGTAGATGTCGGGATATCCGACGGCGCAGTAGTCCACCTTGACCAGCAGCCGCCCTTCTGAGGGCGCTTCCCAGGTGGCCTCCGTCAGCCGCAACACCTCTGTCGGAGTACCGAACTCGGGCGCCTGCCAGGACTTGCCATGAAACATGATGCTGGTTACCTCAATGCACGAGTCGATTCGGAACGGCCCCGGCGCGCCCAGGGGCTTCTCATGCTAGGAACCGGCACACGCCCATGCCTATCGCTACCGTCCGCGATACATGCGCAATCGTCCGAATTGACCGATAAGCCCTGATCTTGCTAGCGGGTGTCCCCGTACGGCCGGCCCGGGGAGGGAGTCCGGGCCGGCCTGCTCATCGGGACCGACAGGTCACGGATAGTCGACGATGGTGCTCGTGCCGTACGAACCGACGACCGGGGTGCCCGCGTCGTTGATGGTCCGTTCGATGCCGCCGCTGCCGTCGAGGAACACGGTGATCATGTCGTGGAACCGGACCTTGGGGGTCTGCGGGGCCTCGATGCCCCGGTCGGCGCGGATGTCCACGCCCTGGTTGAAGTACGAGTAGACGCCGAGCCCCCACGCCTCGTGCGACTTCACCTTCTTGCCGACCTTGTAGGACGCGTAGCCCTTGCCGGTCGGGCTGGTCCACGCGGCCTGGCTCGGCGGGTCGTACGGCATCTCGCTCTGGTAGAAGATCGTCCGGCCGCGCTCGCCGTTCCAGATCGTCTGGTACTTCTGGTAGTGCTCGACGAACAGCCCGTACGCGGTGACGTCGTCGCCGTTGATCACGACGCCGGTGTCGGCGGTGTTCTGCGTCCAGCCGATCCCGTTGCCGTGGTCGCCGCGCCAGGCCCAGATGTTGTCGATGAGCGTGTCGTCGGCGTTGACCTCGAGGCTCGTCTCGGCCTTGCCGACCCAGGGGCCGCCGATGCGGAAGAACACGTCCTGCAGCGAAATCGGGTTTGCGGAGTGGTCGCGGTGGCTCAGCGGCCCGCCGACCTTGACGAGCGTCTTGGACTCCTTCTTGCCGGCGTCAACGAGCACACCGGCGACCCTGACGCCGTCGACGTCGGCGATCTCCAGCGCCGACTTCCCGGTGTCGGGCGCCAGGCTCGGCATGCCGAGGCCGAGGATCACCGTGTTCTTGCGGAGCACGTGGATGGGCTGGTCGAGGTGGTAGACACCCGGGGTGAGCAGGAGGTTCTTGCCGAGGAGCAGCGCCAGGTTGATCTTCGCGGCGCTGTCGCCCGGCTTGGCGATGTAGAAGTCGTCGATCGAGACCGACGAGCCCTGCTGCTGCTGACCTGCGTCCCAGGTGGTACCTGAGGTGTTGTGGCGCAGGGCCGGCAGGAAGACGCGGTAGCGGCCGGCGTCGTCCACGTACAGGTAGGGCTTCTCACGCGTCACCGGGCTGGTGGCCAGCGTGGTGTACGGCGGGTTCGGGAAGCCCTGCTGGGGAGCGCCGGTGACGCCGGAGAACACCTGGTTCCACACGCCGTTGGTCCAGGCGTCGCCGAGCACGCTGTCGCGGGTCAGCCACTGCTGCTGAGAACCGTTGATCGTGATGCCGTCGATCTTGGAGTCGGCGATGTAGCCGCCGCTGGAGTAGCCGCCGTTGCCGGGCTCCAGCCAGAGGATGCCCTTGATGTGGACCCGGCGCATCGGCGAGGCCTGCGACACGGCCCACTGGTTGGACCAGTCGGTCGGCGTCACCGAGAGGTTCTCCGCCGACCGCCAGAAGTTGGTCAGCGCGGAGATGCCGGCGGCCGAGCCGGGGTCGGGCTGGCCGATGACCCGCACCGCGCCGTGGACGTCGACGTCGTCGGGGGAACGCCCGAGCCCCGCGACGGTGGTGTAGTAGCCGAGCTTGGCGTTCACGTCGTACTGGCCGGGCTTGAAGAGCACCGCGTACCGGTTGGTGCCCATCTCGTTTTCTTCTTGCTGCGCGAAGAGCTGGTCGAACTTGGCCTGGATCTCCGCGGCAGGCGTCGACGGGTCATAGACGAAGACGTTGGGCCCGAAGTCGGGCTGCCTGTTCGTGGTCGCGGCGGCGGTGCCCGTCATGGGCGCCAGACCGGCTGCGGTGAGCGCCACGGCCGAGGCGGCCACGGCGAGGCGGCGGACGACGGTGCCTCTGCGCGAGGTCACCCTCACGCCGTGTTCACGGTCGGTTCTCATTGACCTGCCTATCGAGAACGGGCGGCACGACGGTCACCCGGCGCGTCGAGAGAGCGCTCCCTCAGCGGCCGGGACTTACGTCAGGCCTTATAAGAAGAGACGAGATATTTCTAACCGGTTAACCGCGTCTGCGCCATGGCCACTTTTCTGCGGTTTCTCCGCGATCGGTCCGACGCGGTAGGGGTTCTCGCGCCGGATCGGCAGCACGCCCTGGAAATCCTCGTCAATTCTGAGCTTGCGGTCCGTGGCGCGTTTCTGTCAGCCGGCCGCCATTCCGTGGCTGTGAGAACGCTCCCAGCCGACACCGATGATTCGCAGCGCCCAGCCGTTCTAGGAGATACGGACCCTCGCCCAATCGGCGCATGGCGAGTCGGGTGACCGACGTCGAGCGGTCGCGGGACGTGGCGGTTCAGACTCCGACCGGGGAGATCGCAGATCCTCGGCCTCGCCTGCGTCGCACCCGAACCGCGGACGCAGGAGAAATGATCATCGTCAACAACAGCAGAGAGCGCTCTCGCAGTTGATCAGGAGCTGTGGGGTGCCGAGGCGGATCGGCTTCGCCTCGGCACCCCCGCTCACTCAGGTGCCGTAGACCTGGAACTCGTAGAGCGAGTATCCGTACGGCGTGGCCCGCTGCGTGCCGTACACGCGCACGTAGCGGCCCGAACCCGAGACGTTGAGCGTCTGCACACCGCCCGTTCCCGTGGTCGTGGAATAGACGGTCGTCCACGATGCGCCGTCGGCGGACGTCTGCACCTGGAACGCCCTGCCGTACGCGGCCTCCCAGTTGAGCACCACGCGGTTGATCGACCGCGTCGACCCGAGGTCGACCCGGATCCACTGCGGGTCGGCGAACGCGCTCGACCACCGGGTCGCGGTGTTCCCGTCGGTGGCGTTCGGCGCGGTGAAGCTGCCGTTCTCGGTGGAGGAGGCCGTGGTGGGCCGGCCCTGGGCGAGGTTGGTCCCGCCGCCACCGCCGCCGGGGGCCTTGTTGTAGACGGCGACGTAGTCGATGTTCATCTGGCCGCCGGAGACGGTGGAGGCGTTGGGCCCGCCCCCGAACGCGGCGGGGAAGCCGCCGCCCATCGCGAGGTCGTAGATGATGAAGAACGGGTGGTCGACCGCGTTCGCCCAGGTCGTGGCGTCGACACGGGTCGCCGGAAGGGTGAAGTAGTTGTTCCCGTCGAGGTACCACCGGATCTGCTCGGGCGAGGTCGACCGGTCGATCTCGACGGCGTAGGTGTGGTAGCCCGTCTGGCATCCGGAGCAGGGCCGCTCACCGCTGCCGATGCCCGTCGACTCGTTGCAGGGCCCGCCCGGGTTGGTCCCGCAGTGGAGGGTGCCGAAGACGGAGCTGCGGCCGTTGATGTCTTCGAGGATGTCGATTTCACCGCTGGTCGGCCAGGGGGTGCCGGTGCGCAGCGGCGCGCCGAGCATCCAGAAGGCGGGCCAGTAGCCGGCGCCGTTGGCGGTGGTGACGTTCGGCTGCTGGATCGACGACTCCATCCGTACGACGCCGCCCGGTGGGGCTCCGAACGTCGCCGCCTGCGTCTCGATACGCCCCGACGTCCAGCCCGACGTGGGGTTGCCGCCCGAGTGCAGGGCCCGGAGGACGAGGTGGCCGGCGCCGTCGTGGAAGACGTTCGCCGTGCTGTTCGTCATGGTCTCGATCTCGCCGGTGCCGAAGCTGCTGCCCGGACCGGTGTCGTACTTCCACGTTCCGGTGTTCACGCCCGTTCCCGCGGCGGCGCTGAAGTCGTCGCTCCAGGTGAGGGTGAATCCGGGGGGCGGGGGCGGAATCGCCGCGTTGGCCGTTCCGGGGACGGCGACGACGGTCGCGACCGCCACGCCCACGGTGGCCAGGGCGACGGCGGACGCACCGGCCTTGAGACGAAGTCCCAGCCTGCGGCCGGGGCTGCTGCCTCCCACGTCTACGCGTTCGCGCGAGTCCGACATGGGGCTCTCCCTTGGTCGAGGACCGACCAGCCACCCCCGGCGGTCCCGGACCGGCAGGTGGCGCGTGCCGATCTCGGGGCAGAGACGCAGGAGGTACACACCGGCGTCGATCGCCGGGGCGGCCGATCAGTCGAACTCATCTAAGAGAGCGCTCTCCGGGCGAGAGTACCACCGGTTCGCCACATGTTGTCAATGTGTTGGTAAAACGGGCGAAACACTCTCAGGTCAGGTGCGCGACCTGAGGCGTGAGCGGATCGAGCAGGCGGCCCAGGATGAACTCGTGCGACCTCGCGATGTGCGCGCGGGTGAGGTCGGCCGCCGCGGCGGCGTCACCCTCCCTGACGGCGTCGAGGATGAGCCGGTGCTCGGTGCTCAGCCGCCCGGTGCCGCCGAGCACGTCGACGCCCAGATAGAGGTAGCGGTCCGTCAGCCGCCTGAGCTGCGTGGTGAGCTCGATCATGCGAGGGCGGTCGGCGCACGAGTAGATCGTGGCATGGAATCGTGCGTTGCCCTTCAGCCAGTCGACCACGGGCGGGCTCGCCTCCATCTCACGTAGGAGTGACGTCATCATGACGATCTTGGCCCGCCCGACGCTGGGCGCCGCGATCCTGGTCAGGACGGGCTCGATCGCCTCACGCATCTCATAGAGCTCCTGGAGTTCGCCGATCGACAGGCCCCGTACGACCGCGGTGGTCGCGTCCAGGTCGACCAGCCCCTCGGCCGCCAGCTCCCGCAGGGCGTCACGCACCGGGATACGGCTCACTCCATATTCGGCGGCCACCCGTGACTGCGACAGCGGCGCGCCCGGCTCAATCTCGCCGGTCAGCATCCGTTGGCGCAACGCTCGGGCCACCCGTTCCGACGCCGATTCCACCGCCCACCTCCGCTTCTCTCTTCCCCGCAAGACCCCTTACCCGAAAAAACATGACAAACCGACCAAACCATGACATATGGTAATCTGTATACAGATCTTGCTTTTGGTATACGGACCAAATGGGGTGATCCCCATAATCGAAGCCACCGACCTGCCGCCCGGCGGCCTGCGCGTCGGCGGGCAGGTGCGTGATGGACATGCCGAGCCCCTCGACGTCGTGAACCCTGCGACGGGCAAGGTGTTCGCCCAGGTCTCCTGCGCCGACGAACTGGACGTCGACCAGGCGGTCCGCGCCGCCGACGACGCCTTCCGCTCCGGCGTGTGGCGGGACGCGCCCGCCGCCCGCCGGGCCCGCACGCTCAACCGGTTTGCGGACCTCATCGAGGAGCGCATGCCCGAGCTTTACCGGCTGGAGACGCTCTGCAACGGCCGGCCGCTCGCCGAGACGCGGGCGCAGATCTCCCGGCTGCCCGAGTGGTACCGCTACAACGCCGCACTCCTGCTCGCCGATCGAGGCGCCGTGGTCCCGATGGGCGACGGATATCACGCCTACACCAGCAGGTTTCCGCTGGGAGTGGCCGCCATCCTGTCATCGTTCAACCACCCGCTGATGATCACGTCGAAGAGCCTGGCGCCCGCGCTGGCGACGGGCAACTCCGTCGTCGTCAAGCCGTCCGAGCGCACGCCGATGACCGTGCTCCTGCTTGCCGACATCGCGGCCAAGGCAGGTGTGCCCGACGGTGTGCTCAACGTGGTCCCGGGGCTGGGCCCGGTCGCGGGCATAGCGCTGGCCTCTCATCCGCTGGTCAAGAAGGTGGTGTTCACGGGCGGCACCGCTCCGGGACGCGCCATCGCCCTGGCGTCGGCGAGACGATTCGCCAAGGCGACCCTCGAACTCGGCGGCAAGACTCCCGTGCTGGTCTTCGACGACGCGCCTGTCGAGGCGACCGCCCAGGGGCTCGCCTTCGGCGGCTTCATCGGCGCAGGCCAGACCTGCGTCGCCGGTAGCCGGGTGCTCGTTCAGCGGGGCGTGCACGATCAGATCGTCGAGGCGCTCGCCAGGGTCGCCCGCGCGATCCGCATCGGCGACCCGTCGGACGAGACCACCCAGCTCGGCCCGGTGATCTCAGCGGACGCGCGCGACCGCATCCTCGACCGCATTGCGAACGGGCTCGACGAGGGCGCCCGGCTCGTGGCGGGCGGCCATGCGGCCCAGGTGGACGGGCTGCCCGGCGGCTTCTTCATCGAGCCGACCGTGCTCGCCGGCGTGCGGAACCACATGCGCGTCGCCCGGGAGGAGATCTTCGGTCCTGTGATCGTCGTCATTCCCTTCGACGACGAGGACGAGGCCGTTTCCCTCGCGAACGACTCTCCGTACGGACTGGGTTCTGCGGTCTGGACCCGCGACGTCGCCCGGGCGCACCGGGTCGCCGGACGGCTCCAGGCGGGCATGGTGTGGGTCAACGACCATCACCGGCTCGACCCGTCGTCGCCGTGGGGCGGCGTGAAGGACAGCGGGATCGGCAAGGAGGGCGGCTGGGAGTCGTTCAACGACTTCACGCACGTACGAGTGGTCACTGTGCGCACCGCCCCCGACGACGTGTCCTGGTTCGACGACCCGAACCCCCACCGCCTCAACTAACCCCCCCTTGGGCGTGATCATGCAGAAGTTCGCGCGCGGCCCTTCCGACCTGCGCCGACTCATTCCGTGATCATGCAGAAGTTCGGCGAAATGACCCTCCACCTGCGGCAACGGATTTCGTGATCATGCAGTCAGGTGGCCACGGAAGTCGTACGACGCCAGGCGGAAGTCCCCGCCGTCACGCTCCCAGGTGGTGACCGAACCGTTGCCCGCCAGACCGGCGGCGGCGATCTCCAGAATCCGCTCGTCGGGCAGGCCCTCGATGATCTGCCGCAGGAACAGCACCACTGCGTCGTGCGCCACCACCATCACCCGCTGGTGCGCGGTATCGAGGCGGATGTCCTCCCAGGCGGACCGCAACCGCGCCGCAACGTCGAGAAACGACTCGCCGTCCGGCGGGCGGTAGCGCAGCATGCCCTCGCGCTCTTCGCGCGCAGCCTCCTCCGGATGGCGTTCCATGATCGTGGCGGGCGCCAGGTGGCTGAGCACGCCCCGGTGGCGGTCGCGCAGCCGGTGGTCGACACGCTCGCACGGCACCGCGCGGCCGGCCGCCACCAGTTCCCGCCGGGCCAGCGCCCACGTCTGCTCCGCCCTCAGGTACGGCGAGCACCAGACCATGTCGGGAACCTCGCCGTCGTCGAGGGCCGACAACCAGCGCCCCACGGCGGTGGCCTGCCTCCGCCCGAGATCGGTCAGCGTGATTTGCATGTCGTCGCGGGGCATCGCGACCGCACCGCCGGCCACGGCCACGTCCCAGGCGGCGTTCGCCGTGCTCTGGCCGTGCCGTACCGCCCGGAGCAGCGAGACGCCCGCCGAGGGCTGATGGGTGCAGGGGATGTCGGTCATGCCCTCGACGCTACGCAGCACGCGCCCGGACATCCAGGGCCCGCCTTGAGCGACGCATTCCGTGACCATTCCGCCGCCATCCGTGCATGATCACGAACGGTGTACGGCCAGCTCGGCGCGGCTTTCGGCGAAGTTCTGCATGATCACGGAATGCGAACGACGAGGTCAGCGGGGGTTTTCCCGAACTTCTGCATGATCACGGGGAGGTGGGCCGGCTCGCCACCCCTAAGTGGCGGGGGGCGTCAGTCGCGCGTCAACATTCGGGGCCCGGGCGTAGGGATCGCGTGGTGATCATGAATTTCTGCCCTCCCCCGACTTAGCGTCCTTTTTATCCCTTATTTCGGATGGTGTGGCATAGAGGAGGAGCCCATGACAGAACGGACCGCGAAGGCGGCCCGTCGGGCACGCGTCCTCGACGACATCGACCTGCGCCTGCTGCGCGCGCTCTGGATGGACGGCCGGGCCAGGGTCAGGGTTCTCGCCCGCGACCTGGCGCTCGCCGACAGCGCGGTGTCCGTACGGCTACGCCGCCTGCGCGAGCAGGGAGTGCTCGCCGGCGTGCACGCCGAGGTCGACCCCGCCGTGCTGGGGCTCACGACCCAGGCCCTCGTCATGATCAGACTTTCCCCGAACACGGATTCCCGCGCCTACGAGGAACGGCTGCGCACGATGCGCTCCGTTCTGGGCGCCGTCGCGCTCGTCGGCGATTTCGACCTCGAAGTGCATCTCGCCTGCCGTGACATGGCCGATCTCGAACGCTCCGTCACCGCGCTGCGTGACGCCGGCGCGGAGAGCACGCACACCCAGCTCATCGCCAGAACCGTCGCGGGCCTGGGACAGGCCCTGCTCACCGAGGAGGAACCGGCATGACACTGATGACCGAGATCGCGCAGGGACCATGGCCTGCGACCATGTGGTTTCCCTCCGACGGATCCGCCGTGCTGGGCGGCGTGTCACTCATGGACATCGTCAACCGGTTCGGCACTCCCGCCTACGTCCTGGACGAGGCGGAGATCCGCATGCGATGCCGCGCCTACCGGGCTGCGCTGCCCGGCGCGGAGATCTCCTACGCCGGAAAGGCGTTCCTGTGCCGCGCGATGGCCGGCTGGCTGAACACCGAGGGCCTCAGCCTCGATGTCTGCTCAGCGGGCGAGCTGGCCGTCGCGCGTTCCATCGGCTTCCCCGCCGAAAAGATCACCTTCCATGGCAACGCCAAGTCGCCGCGCGAGCTGCACCTCGCAGTAGAACAGCGGGTCGGCCGGATCGTCGTGGACAACCTCGACGAGATCCACCGGCTGGCGGCGCTCGTGCCCTCCGGCTACCGGCAGAAGGTGCTGATCAGAGTCATTCCCGACGTCGAGGCCGGGGAGAGCGCCGCGGTCCGCACCGGAGTGGAGCGCCAGAAGTTCGGCCTGTCGGTCGCCACAGGCAGCGCCGGCGACGCCGTGGTGCGGGTGCTCGGGCAGCCGCGTCTCCAGCTCGTCGGGCTCCACTGCCACATCGGCTCCCAGATTACGTCGGTCGAACCGTACGAGCGGGCCGCCCGGGCGATGGTCGAGCACATGGCGGGCGTGTGGAAGACCCACGGCATCGCGCTCCCGCAGCTCAACATCGGCGGCGGGCACGGCATCGCCTACCGCCACGGCGACGCCGGGCTCGACCTGGAGATGTTCGCCCGCCGCGTGACCGAGGCGGTCGAGGAGCGGGCTCACGGGCTCGGCCTGCCGGTGCCCCGCCTCACCGTCGAGCCGGGACGCGCGATCATCGGGACTGCGGGCATCACGCTCTACCGGGTGATCTCCGTCAAGCGGGGCCTTGACCGCACATACGTCGCGGTCGACGGCGGCATGAGCGACAACCCCCGCCCCGCCCTGTACGGCTCCCGCTACGAGGTGCGGATGATCGGCCGCATGTCGCACGAGGGGTCGAAGGAGATGACCGTGGTCGGCCACCACTGCGAGGCGGGCGACGTCATCGCGGAGAGCGCTCCGCTGCCGGCCGACGTGCACCCGGGCGACGTGCTGGCCGTGGCCGCCACCGGCGCCTACAACCACTCCATGGCCTCCACCTACAACCTCTCGTGCCGCCCGCCCATCGTCGCCGTGTCGGACGGCAGGGCCAGGCTGCTGGTCCGCCGCGAGACCCTGGAAGACCTCATGCGCCGTGAGGTAGGTCTCTGACCTCGGAGTTGAGGACGGCGACCGCGGCGCGAGGGTCGTCGGCGAACAGGCGGATCGTGGTGACGTCTTCGCGGCGTCCGAGCGGCCGGACCGCGGTGACCGGTCCGGCCAGCTCGACGACCACGTTGGTCCGGGACGAGACCGCCACTCCGAGCCGCCCGTCCCGCACGGTGACCACGCCGGGCTCGTCGTCCCGGCGCGCGAGCCGTACGGACGAGATGAGCTCGCGGGGAACGCGCAGGTCGAAGAACGCGCCGTAGCGGACCCGCAGCTCCTCGGCGGTGACGACGTGGGGCCGGGTCACGCACGCCGCGGCGGCCGCGAGGCCGGCGAAGACCGCGTAGACGTCCACCACCAGCACCGGCACGCGCACGGCTTCCGGCACGCCGAGCCCCCGCAAGAGGATCTCCATGACGGCCGCCTCCACCACCAGCACGAACAGCACGATCATCAGCGTCGGCATCTGCTCACGGGCGTACGGCACGGCCGTGGCGCCGGGCGGAACGCCGTGACGGCGGCGCAGAGCCCACAGGGCGAGAGCCGCGGTGCCCTTCACGTCGAATCCGACGACTCGGCGGATCACCCGGACGCTTGTCTGAACGCTCATCTGGACGCCACCAGAATGGCAACGGCCCCGCGCAGCACCTCGGCCTGGGCGGGTGCGACCTCCGCCGCCATGGCCTCCAGCCAGGGCCCCCCGCCGTCGGCGTCCACGTTCTCGATCATGGCTGCTGCCATCTCGCCGGGGATGTGCGCCGCGAGGTCGGCGGCCAGCTCGGGGATACGCGGATCATGGGGTTCGGCGTCAGCCGGCTCGTCGAGCCGCGCGTAGAGGGCGTGCACGCGGCCTAGAACCTCCGGCTCGGTGAACGGGCGCAGCAGGCCGAGCATGCGCTCACGGTCTTCCGGGCCCGCCACGCTGTCCATCAGCGCCAGCCACTCCTGGTCGGCCGCGGCGAACGCGGACCCGCCGGCGGCCAGGTCGCGCAGCACGGCCGCCGTCTCGCGGGACACCGCCGAGTCCGGACGCAGGTCCGCCTCGGCGAGAAGCCCGGCCAGGCGGGCCCGCCGGGCCGCGATCTCCTCCTGCTGCCGCTCCAGGTCGGCGTCGAGCTCAAGGAGCACCTCACGCAGGTCCCTGCCCTGGTCGTCGGCCAGCACGTCACGAATCTCGTCGAGGGACATGCCCAGCTCGGCGAGCCTGCGCACGCGGGCCAGGACGACCGCGTCGCGCAGCCCGTAGTCCCGGTATCCGTTGGCCAGCCGTACGGGCGCCGGGAGGAGGCCGAGATGGTGATAGTGCCGCACGGTGCGGGTGGACACCCCGACCAGCGCGGCGAGTTCGCCGATTCGCATGCCTCAATGAGAAACGTTGACGCTGCGGCAAGGTCAACCCCGCGTGACTCAGACCCGGTGGCGCGGCGGGGCGTTCAAAGCCCGGCGTGACGTCGGGGAGCTTCCGTGCGGCCGAGGCCTCATGGGCGCATCGTCACGGGAGATCACGGTGCCGGCGACGACCCGACCCCTCTGGGCGTGGTCCGCCTCCACGGGTTCGGCCTTCGCGAGGATGTTCCGTACGAACGCCCAGCCGAGCCCGGCCGCGACCGCCGCCACGAGGACCGCGAGACGCGCCAGGTCAGGCATGCCGGTGAACCGGAGCTCGCCCTCCCTGCCGATCAGGAAGCCGGTGGCGACCAGCCAGCCCATCACGGCGGTGGCGAGCCCCGCGAGCAGGTCTCCAGCCCAGGCGGCGAAGACGGCGAGCACGACCGCGAGCACCAAGATCCGTCCCAGCACATGCCCGGGCGGGAAAATCGCCGTCGCCAGCAGACATCCGCCGACGACCGTCGCAAATCCGGCCGCCACCAGCAACTCCGTGCTGCCGGCTGGACGTCTTGTGCTCATAAGACCAGCCAAGTACGGCCGGACAAGGCGAACGCCCGTCTTGACGATGTTCGTACGCGATTGGGCCCAATTTTGACGGGATCCCTACCCGGGGATCATCCGACGTGCACGTGCGGCCTGCGCTCGACGTCGGGCTCGGCCTGGCGCAGCACCTCACGCGTGAGGGGAGGCACATCGCCGCCGCCGAATAGGAGATAGCGCAACATCGCGGTCACCGGGTTGCCTTCGGTCCAGTGGAAGTAGATGTGCGGCACCCCGCCGGTGCGATCACGCAGGTAGAGCAGCAGCGCCGCCAGGGCGTTGGGCACCGTCGAGCTCTCGATCCGCAGGATGCGGTGGCCGTACCGCTCCTCGCCCACGACCCGGAGTTCGGTCTCGAACTCGGAGGCGTCGGGCACGGTGACCTCGACGAACATGATCGGCTCGGAGCTGGGGAGCCTGTGGTTCAGCCACTGCTCGCGGCGTTTGTCGGTGTACTCGTTCTGGTCGCGGTCGTTCGGCTCGTTCGCGATCAGGTGGATCTCGCCGCAGGCCCCCGCCACCCATTGCTCGGCCAGGGAGTCGAGGTGCACCTCGGTCACCCGCAGCTCGGTGGAGCGGGTGGCACGCGAGATGAGCGAGGTCACGATGATGGCGACGATGAAGAAGGACGCGATCTTCACGCCGTCCGGCCGCTCGATCACGTTGGCCACGAGGGTGTAGACGAGCACGACGCCGATCACGCTGAACGCGACGAGCTGCGCCGTCTGCCTCGCCCTGGCTGCGGCGATGGCGACCGCGATCGACGCCGAGAGGATCAGAACGAGCACTCCGGTGGCGTACGCGCCGCCCTGGGCGTTGACGTCGGCCTTGAAGATGATCGTGATGGCGAAGGCGATGGCGGTGAAGACCAGAACCAGCGGCCGTACGGCCCGCGTCCAGTCGGGGGCCATGCCGTACCGCGGAAGGTAACGCGGCACCAGGTTGATCAGCCCGGCCATCGCCGAGGCCCCCGCGAACCACAGGATCGCGATCGTGCTGACGTCGTACAACGTGCCGAACCCGTTGCCCAGATAGTCGTGCGCCAGGTAGGCGAGGGCCCGGCCTGCCGCCTTGCCCCCGGCCTCGAACTCGCGCTCGGGAATCAGCACGCTGGTGGCGAAGCTGCTGGCGATCAGGAACACGCTCATGATCACGGCGGCCGCGGTCAGCATGCGCTGGGTGCCCTTGATCCGTCCCGCCAGCTTGCCCTTGACCAGGGGCATCACGGCGACGCCCGTCTCGAATCCGGACATGCCGAGTGCGAGCTTGGGCATCACCAGCAACGAGATGGCGATCATCGCGAGCGGCCCGTTGTGGTCGGCGGTGAGAGCCTGCTTCCAGTCGATCACCAGGTCGGGCTGGCCGATGACGTGGATCAGGGCGCTGGCGACCACCACGGCGTTGAGCAGCAGATAGACGCCGACCAGCACGACCGCGATGCCGATGGCCTCCCGAAAGCCCCTCAGGAAGATCACGCCAAGTAGGCCGAGCAGGCCGAGGGTCACCGCCACCTGGTGCCCGTCGAGGAAGTGCGGGACGAACGGGTTCTCCAGGATGTGCGCCGTCGCGTCGGCCGCCGACAACGTCATCGTGATCACGAAGTCGGTGGCCGCGAACCCCAGCAGCACCAGCACGAACAACTTGCCCCACCACTGCGGGGCCAGCCGCTCCAGCATCGCGATCGACCCCTGCCCGTGCGGGCTTTCGGCGGCGACCCGCCGATACACGGGCAACGCGCCGAACAACGTCAGCAGCACGAGCAGGAGCGTCGCGATCGGCGACAACGAGCCCGCCGCGAGCGCGGCGATGCCCGGCTGGTAACCCAGCGTCGAGAAGTAGTCGACACCGGTGAGGCACATGACCCGCCACCACTGGTGCTGCTCGTGCGGGGCCTCGGGACCGTGCGGCCCCACTGCTTTGAGGTCCTCCTGCTGGAGGCCGTCGAGCAGCCACGCCCGCAGCGGCTCCGGAGCCTTGACGGACCGCACTAACCCGACCAATCGGTCACCTCACCCTGAAACGCACATAAGCCGAATGCACCCTACCGATGGGTTGCCTCGGCCTTTCACGATCAAGGCGTCAAGAAAACGTATATATCGGCAGGCGGGACAAGGGCCGGACCCCCCTGAGGCGTCAAGGACGCGTACAGAGGCAGTGATCGTTCATGTGATCCTCCGGCGAGCGTTGAGCAGGGCGAGATCGGCGGCGGCCCGGCCGGAGACCCAGCCGTCCAGGTTGGCGACCGGCCGGCTGCCCCCGCGCACCAACCTCGGGAACATGGCGTGGACCGCCTCGTCCACGGCCTGCTCGCGGGCGGCCAGCACCGGAAGCAGGTCCCTCCCGGTCTCCTCGACGGCCTGCCGTACGGCCTGGCCGGAGGCGGCGCTCAGCCGCTCACCGATGCGCTGGGCATAGGCGAGGAGGAACGACTGGCGAAACGACCGGGTTCTCGACGTGCCGGACCGGTCGCGCCTCGCGCCCTCCTTGACCATGGCCGAGGTCGCCTGCACCAGCAACGACGTGAACAGCAGCTCCACCGCGTCGAGATCGGAGTCGAAGCCGAAGACGGTCGAGAATCCAAGCCCTTTGCTCCACACCGCCCGGCAGCGGTTGGCCACAGCCACCTCGGCGAGCAGGTTGGCCTTGGCGCTCTCATAGGGCGTGTCGATGCCCACCCTGCGCCCGCACGGCTCGTCCCCGCCGCCGGACCCGGCGGAGTCCGCCAGCATGGCGGCGTCGATGCTGTGCCGTGCCATCAGCGACTGCGCGGCCGAGGTGAACGTCTCGGCCTCCGCGGGGAAATCGGTGGACTCTGCCTTGGCGAGCAGGGCCCTGATCCGTGCCAGCGTGCGCTCGTCCCCCGCCCGTCCCGATGTTGGTACAGCGCCGGGCCTGGCCGTGCCGGGCGGCGGCCACAACCGTGGCAGCGTGGACCGCCAGGTCAGCTCATACACCAGGTGGAGGGCATGGACGACCGTCGTCTGACGGTCGCCGTCGGCGCGCAGGATCTCCTCGTCGGCGTCCCACCAGACACGGGCGCCGAGCTCGGCCATCTGCGCCAGCCAGCGCTCGTCCACGGTGGCGACGGCGTAGGCCCTCATCTCGGCGGCGATGACGTCGAGCGTGAGCCGCACATGCGCGTCGCCGTAGACCCGGCGCATCCTCCGCACGACGTCGGCCGGCTGCCAGCCGTCATGCCAGGCGGCCGTGACCACCCGGCACAAGGCCGACAGCAGGACGCGGTCGACCGTCCGCGCCCATCGGGCCGGCTCCGGCATGCCGGGCAGCCCGTACGGCGCGGCAAGCACTGCGGCGCACTGGTGGAACCGCTCCTCATCGCACATGCGCCGCCACCTGATCGCGTCATCGACGATCTCTTGGGCGATCTGCTCGTTCTGGTCCATCTGCCGGCCCCCTCCGGACGTTCGGAAGCCGCATCGTCGCAGACGCCACCGACCAAACCCCCACCCTTTCCCGTGATCATGCAGAAGTTCGGGCATCTGCCCGCTGACCTGGCTTTACGCCAATCGTGATCATGCAGAAGTTCGCGCCGGCAGCGCCGACCTGGCACGACACAGTTCGTGATCATGCACGGCCCCCGAGTAGTGCATGATCACGAACCGAATCACCGCAGGTCGGGGACATCACTCCCGAATTACTGCATGATCGCGATTGGCTTTTCCGCAGGCCAGCCGCACAATCCCCGAACTTCTGCATGATCACGACCAGGGTTGGCGCAGGCCAGGGAACCCCCGCGCGAACTTCTGCATGATCACGCCCCAGGGACATGATCACACCCAGGGTTTGGGGTGTGATCACACTCAAGGGGGTGATCACACCCCAGGGTCCAAGGGGTTCAGGCGGGGCCGGGGCCTAGGGCGGCTCCGCCGCCGAAACCCTCCTGCCGGCACTGGTTCTGGATCTTCTCGATGTCCACGCCCTCACCCGGCAGGCTCTCGTAGGTCCAGCCGATCGCGTTGGGGTCGGAGCCCGTGGCCGGCGTGATGCGCACCTTGAACCCGTTCTTCTTCAAGCACGCCACCTCTTTCCGCACGTCGTCGGCATAGTGGGGGTTCGTCTCGGGGCTGAACTCCGGCGGCATGAGCGGTTCCTTGTTCGCGCAGGCCTTCCTCGCGGCCTTCTCCGCCTTCTCCTGCGCGGGCGTGTATTCGCCGTCCGCCGTCTGGGGCCGCCCGTGCTCGTCCAGGCACTTGGCATAGGCGAGCCGATACTTCGCGTATTCCTCGGCCGTGCTGTCGAGGCGCAGTTGGGGACGCTTGGACTCCGGATCCGGCGACTTCGACGGTTGGCCCGTGGCCCCGCCGGACTCACTGCTGGGGGACGCGGTGACCAGCGAAGCAACGTGGTCCTCTTGCGCCGCGGCCCCTCCGCCTGAATCGGAGCCTGAATCGGAGCCGCACGCGGTGAGCGTCAGCGAACCGGCCACGGCGGCGAGCACGACGGCGCCTTTCACGGCCCCTGCGAGGGTGAGTCGAGTCATGAGCGGAGCGTCTCCTTCGGATGTGCGGATGAGTGGCATCACGGTGCGGAAAGGGCGTCGGTCGGGGTGAGACGGGACGCGCGGATCGAGGGGTAGAGGCCGGCGGCCATGCCGACCACCACCGCCCCGCCCATGCCGCCGAAGGCCGCCTCCGGCGGGATCACCGGCGGCCAACCCTGGTAGGCCGAGTAGCCGACGGCCACCAGAACCCCCAGCAGGGTGCCCATCGCACCCCCCAGCCCGGACAGCGCGACCGACTCGGTGAGGAACTGGGCCCGGATGTGGCCGCGGGTGGCGCCGAGTGCCCGGCGCAGGCCGATCTCACGGCGGCGTTCGAGAACGGAGACCACCATGGTGTTGGCGACGCCGATGCCACCCACGAGCAGGGCCACGCCGGCGAGGCCGAGGAAGAGCGCCGAGAACGCTGTCTCCGTCACACGTTTGGCCGCGAGCGCGTCGGAGGGCCGGCTGACCTGCACCAGGCTCGGAGCCTCCGGATTGAGCGTCGCGGGCAGGACATCTCGCACGTCCTCCAGCGCGTCCTCCCTCGCCTGCACGTAGACGACGGTGGGGTGCCCGTCGAAGCGCAGGTCCCGGCGGGCGGCCTCCCATCCGACCAGCACCGAGCGTTCGAGTTCCGGCGACAGCGGCATGGGCCGCAGGATTCCGACCACGGTAAACCACTGGTCGCCGATGAACACCTGCGGCGGCTCCTGTCCCGGCACCAGCCGGTTCACGCCGAGGCGCCCTGCGGCGACGTATCCCAGCACGACCGTGGGGAACCGCTCAGTCGAGGCGTTGAGGAAGGTCCCGTACTGCACCGAGCCGTCGACGGCGTCGAGCAGGTTGGGACGGCTGGCCAGCACGCTGATCCCGGCGGCGTCACCGGGGTCGACCTTGTCCGAGCGTGCGACGACCGCGTGGGTGTTGGCGACCTCGCTCGCCACCGTGACCGGCCCGATGCGGGCCGCCATGCGGTCGGCCGACTCGGGCAGCAGCACCGGCGGGTCCTGGTTCGGCATCGGCTCGGCGCGCAGCATGTCGGGCCCGAGCGCGGAAAGCTCCTTCATCAGCGCTTGGTGGCTGGCCGCGGGAATGCCCGTCACGATGATCAATGTGGCGATGCCGATGGAGATGCCCAGGGCGGACAGGGCCGCCCGCACCTTCCTGGTCCGGATGCCGAGCAGGCCGAGCCGAAGCACGTCGGCGGGCGTGAGCCGTACCGGCGAGGCGCCCTTCATGCGGCCCGTCCCGTCCGCGTGTCGGCCACGATCCGCCCGTCGAGGATCTCCACCCGCCTCGGCACGCGGGCCGCGATGTCCCTGTCGTGCGTGACGATCGCGATGGTGGTGCCCTCGGCGTTGAGCTTCATCAGCAGTTCGAGCACCGCCTGCCCGTTGGCCGTGTCGAGCGCGCCCGTCGGCTCGTCCGCCAGCACCAGCGCGGGTTCGTTGACGAGCGCACGGGCGATGGCGACGCGTTGCCGTTCACCGCCGGACAGTTGATGCGGCAGATGCCCGACCCGGTGTGCCAGCCCCACCCGTGCGAGCGCCTCCAGGGCCAGCGGGCGGCGTCTCCGGTACGGCACGCCCGCGTAGAGCAGCCCGGTGGTGACGTTCTCGGCGGCGCTGAGGCCGTCCGTCAGATGGAACTGCTGGAAAACGAAGCCGAGCATGCGTCCGCGCAGCGCGGACAGGCGCCTGTCGGACAGGGCGGCGACGTCCTGACCGCCGATCTCCACGGTGCCGCTGGTGGGCAGGTCGAGCGTGCCCATGATGTTCAGCAGCGTGGACTTCCCCGAGCCGGAGGGGCCGACGATGGAGAGCAGTTCGCCCTCCTCGATCACCAGGGAGACGTCGTCGAGCGCGGTCACCCCGCCCGGGTGGACCTTGACCGCCCGGTGGACGCGCATGACGGGCGCGCGCAGGGGCTCGCCGGTCATGAGCTCGTCACCACCACGAGGCCTTCGGTGACGCCGTCGCCGCTGACCTGCACCATTCCCCGGGCGAACATCCCCGTCTCGACCGCGACCAGCTTCCCGTCGGGAAGCTGGAGTGCGTAACCGCCCTCGCGGAGGGCGAGCAGGGCGCCGACCGGAACGGCCAGCACGCCGCGCCGGACGCTGCCGGTGAAGGTGACCTCCACCCCGGCGGCGTCGAGCGCCTTCACGTCGGTGCTCTTGAGCGGCGTGACGGTGATGTTCATCTGCGCCGTGGTCTGGCCGGAGGCGTCCTGGGCGTCCTGGACGGTCCTGCCGATCGCCGTGACCTTCCCGGCGATCTTCCTGGCGTCCGGCAGGGCGACGCTCACGCGCTCCCCCAGGCGGATAGTGCCCACGTCGGCGGCGTCGACCGGCACGGTCACGACCTTCGTCTTCGGCGTGACCGTGAGCACCTCTTCGCCGACCGCATCCCCCAGCTGGGCCTTCACCGACGCCACCCGGGCCGGCCCGGGAAGCACGACCACCTGGCCGACGTCGAGGGTGCCGGTGGGAGCCAGCCCGGCGGCGGTCTGCCACTGCTTCAGCGCGGCCTTCACCGACGCGGTGAACAGCTCCCCAGGTTTCGACCGGTCCGCCGATGCGACGCCGACGGAGTAGCCGAGTGCCTTCAGGTTGTTCGCCACGACGGTCACGTCACGGCCCCGGACGCCCACCTTGTCGAGCTTGCGGAACAACGGCGTGTCGCCGTAGAAGACCAGGATGGGGCGGTCGTCGACCCAGTAGAGCGGCTTGCCCCTGACGACCGCGGCGCCCACCTTCGGCAGCCGGGTGACCAGTCCCGAGCCCGCCCCGCGCACGGGCCGTTCGAGCCCGAAGCCCAGCGTCCCCGGGAGCGTCCGCGTGTCGGAGAGGTTCGTCTTCGCCACCTTGGTGGTCGCCACCGGGGCCTTCTCGGGACCCGGCGTCTGCGGCTTGTCCGCCCGGCCCGCCAATGCGACCGAGACGCCGCCTGCGGTCACCCCGGCGACGAGCACCACCACCACGGCCGTGATGCCCTTCCACCGTGTTCGCCGCGGTTCGTCCGAGAGATCACCTCTCGCCACGGAACGCCTCCTTCTCGGACGCTTGACGTTTCGGCATGGCGATGAGGATGGGGCGGAAATGTCAGGATCTTGTTAGGAACCCGTGGCCGTCCGATGAGCGGGTCCCGGCTGCGGACAGGCCGCCCTAGGATCGCCGTTATGTGCGCATATGTCCTGGTCGCAGAGGACAACGAGAAGCAGGCCGACCTGGTCCGCCGCTATTTGGAGCACGAGGGTCACTCGGTCGCCACCGTGCATGACGGCCGAGCCGCACTGGACGCCGCCCGGCGCACACATCCGGACGTCGTCATCCTCGACGTCATGATGCCGAAGCTCGACGGTCTGCACGTGTGCCGCCTCCTGCGCGCCGAATCGGACGTCCCGGTGCTGATGCTGACCGCACGCTCCACCGAGGACGACCTGCTCGCGGGCCTCGATCTCGGCGCCGACGACTACATGACCAAGCCGTACAGCCCGCGGGAGCTCATGGCGCGCGTGCGGACCCTGCTACGGCGCACCCGTGCCGCGGCGACCAGGAGCGAAACCGTGCTGCGGGTCGGCGCGCTGGCCGTGGACCCGGTCAGGCACGAGGTCACGGTCGAGGGACGGCCGGTCGAGTGCACACCCGGCGAGTTCCAGGTGCTGGAGTTGATGGCGGCCGAGCCGGGCCGCGTCTTCACCCGGGAGCAGATCCTCGACCACCTGCACGGCTTCGACCGCTACATCACCTCACGTACGGTCGACGTGCACGTGATGAACCTCCGCAAGAAGATCGAGCCCGATCCCCGGCGGCCCGCGCGGCTCGTCACCGTCTACGGCGTGGGCTACAAGCTGAACGAGCCGAGGGCCTCCGACGATGCGCCGTGAGGTGCCGCTGCGTCGCAGCCTCCTCATGCGGCTGCTGGCGGTCTCGGTGGTGGTGTCCGTCTGCTCCATCGCGGCGACCGCCTGGCTGACCATGCGGAGCACCACCGTGGCCATCCAGCAGGAACAGGGCCAGGCGCTCACGGACGACGCCCGGGTCTACGACGCGCTGATCGGCTACGCCGCCACCCATTCCGACTGGAGCGCGGCCCGCGAGGAGGTGGGCCGGCTGGCCCGGCAGATCGGGCACCGGATCACACTGACCACGGAGAACCGCGAACCGCTGATCGACTCCGATGCCGGGCAGGCCATGTTGCCCGCGAAGCCGACGGCGGCCATCGACCCGCTGGCCCTCGACACCTCCCTGATCACCGGTTCGCCGGCCGGCCACATCGACCCCCGCGCCGTGGGGCCCTTCCGGCTGACCAAGACCGAGCGGGACACCCTGCGCGAGGCCGCCCAGCGCCGCGCCGCCTGCCTGCGCGACGCCTTCCCCGCCATCACGACGCGGATCGTCGAGAGCCCCGGCGGCCGCCCGCGCGTCCAGACGTCGGACCCGGCCCTCGACCTGTCCAGCAGATGCGCCGCACCTGTACTGGACGAGCCGACCCGCACGGAGGCCAAGGCCCTCGCCCAGCTCAGCGGGCTCATGCGCACCTGCCTCGCGCAGCGGAACCTGCCCGAGGTGACACTCCATCTCGACTTCACCTGGTCGTCGCTGCCGGCCCCGGCGCCCAGCGGGCCCCAGAAGTCCTCCCGCGACGACGGTGCGGCCGTGCAGGCGTGTGTCACCTCCGCGCGCCAGAGACAGCTCGCGCCCTACGTGGCCCCGGCCGCCCTGCTGTTCGTCAGCAGCCGGGACGGCGGCGCCTCCACGATCTTCGACCTGTCGTCCGGCAACCAGGCCCGCATCGCCGGGGTCGCGGCTCTGGTGCTGCTGACCACGGTGGCCGTCACCGTCCTGGCCGGCGTCCGGCTGATCAGGCCGCTGCGCGCCCTGACCGGCGCCGCCAGGCGGATGGAGCAGGGGGACGTCTCGGCCCGGGTCACCGTCACGGGCGGGGACGAGATCGCCCGGCTGGGCGCCGCGTTCAACTCCATGTCGGAGCGGCGCGAGCAGTCGGAGAACCTGCGCAAGGCGATGGTCAGCGACGTCGCGCACGAGCTTCGCACTCCGCTCAGCAACATCCGCGGCTGGCTGGAGGCCGTCGAGGACGGCGTCGTCGCCCCCGACAAGTCGCTCACGTCGTCGCTGCTGGAGGAGGCGCTGCTCCTCCAGCACATCATCGACGACCTGCGCGACCTGGCCGTCGCCGACGCGGGAGAGCTGAGGCTCCACAAGGAGCTCGTCGACGTGCCCGACCTGCTCGCCCAGGTGGCCACCGCGCACCGGGGAGCCGCCGACGCCGCGGGCGTCACGCTGGCGACCCACGCGCACGGCGACCCCGGCGTCCAGGCCGATCCCGTACGGCTCCGCCAGGCGGTGGGCAACCTCGTCTCCAACGCCGTACGGCACACGCCGCCAGGCGGATCGGTGACCTTGAGCTCCCGGATCGAGGACGGGCACGTCGTCATCGAGGTGGCCGACACCGGCGAGGGGATCGGCCCCGGCGACCTGCCCCACGTCTTCGAGCGGTTCTGGCGGGCCGACAGGTCGCGCACCCGGGCGACCGGAGGCAGCGGACTCGGCCTGTCCATCGTCCGCAGGCTCGCCGAGGCCCACGGCGGCACGGTCTCGGCCGCCAGCGTGCTCGGCGAGGGATCGGTGTTCACGCTGCGGCTGCCCGCCTGAGAGGGTTGGGCCGTGCGTGAAGGAACCGTGAAGGGGACGTTGCTGGTCGCCGGAACCACCTCGGACGCCGGCAAGAGCGTGGTGACGGCAGGCATCTGCCGGTGGCTGGCCAGGAAGGGCGTGCGGGTCGCGCCGTTCAAGGCGCAGAACATGTCGCTCAACTCGTTCGTGACCGCCGACGGCGCCGAGATCGGGCGTGCCCAGGTCGCCCAGGCCCAGGCCGCCGGCGTCGAGCCCACGGCGGACATGAACCCGATCCTCCTCAAGCCGGGCGGCGAGCGGCGCAGCCACGTGATGGTGCTGGGCAAGCCCTACGCCGACGTCGACGCGATGGAGTACGGGGCCTACAAGGACCACCTGCGGACGGTCGCCCTGGAGTCCTACCACCGGCTCCGCGCCGCCTACGACGTGGTCGTCTGCGAGGGCGCAGGCAGCCCCACGGAGATCAACCTGCGCAGGGGCGACATCGCCAACATGGGGCTGGCCCGCGCCGCGGACATCCCCGTGGTCGTGGTCGGGGACATCGACAGAGGCGGCGTCTTCGCCTCCCTGTACGGCACGCTCGCCCTGCTGGAGGCCGGCGACCAGGCCCTGATCAGCGGATTCCTGATCAACAAGTTCCGCGGGGCGCCCGAGCTGCTCGACCCCGGGCTCGCCACGCTCAAGGAGCTCACCGGGCGTCCGGTCCTCGGCGTGCTGCCCTGGGTGAACGACCTGTGGATGGACCTGGAGGACTCCCTCGCCCTCGACAACCGGCCGGGCAACCGGCAGAGCGGCCATTCCGGCAGGTCCCTGCGGGTGGCCGTGGTGCGTTACCCGAGGATCTCCAATTTCACCGACATCGACGCGCTCGCGGCCGAGCCCGGGGTCTCGGTCACGTTCGTCTCCTCCCCCGGCGACGCCGCCGAGATCGCCGAGGCCGACCTCGTCGTGCTGCCCGGCTCGCGCGCCACGGTCGGCGACCTCGAATGGCTGCGCCGTACGGGCCTGGCCTCGGCCGTCGCCGGCAGAAGCGGACCCACGCTGGGCATCTGCGGCGGCTACCAGATGATGGCCCGCACGATCCACGACGAGGTGGAGTCGGGCGCCGGGCAGGTCGACGGGCTGGGGCTGCTGCCCGCCACGGTCGAGTTCCGGGCGGAGAAGGTGCTCTCCCGGCCGGTCGGCGAGGCCTACGGGCATCCGGTCGCGGCCTACGGCATCCACCACGGGATCGTGACGTTCGACGGCGGCGCCGAGCCGTTCCTCGACGGCTGCCGGGTGGGCGCCGTCTGGGGCACCACCTGGCACGGAGCGCTGGAGAACGACGACTTCCGCCGCGCCTTCCTGGCCGACGTCGCCGCCGCCGCGGGCAGAGACGACTTCGTCCCCGCCCCCGACGTGTCGTTCGCCGCGCTACGGGAGCGCCAACTCGACGCGCTGGGCGACCTGATCGAGCGGCACGCCGACACCGGCGCGCTGCTCGACCTGATCGTGAACGGCGCACCCGCCGGGCTGCCCTCCCTGCCGCCGGGCGACGCCCGCTGAACGGCAACCACTGAACGGCAACCACTGGGCGGGAGCCGTACGAAGAGCAGGGCGTGGAGACGGTCATCGTGCTGCTCACCAGGGACCTGCGCGTCCACGACAACCCGGCGCTCGCGACCGCCTGCGAGCAGGCCCGGCACGTGGTGCCGCTGTTCGTCCTGGATCCCGCCATCGACCCCCGCCACCGCGCCGGATTCCTGCACGAGTCGCTGCACGACCTGCGGTCGTCGCTGCGCTCGCTCGGCGGGGACCTCGTCGTACGGCGGGGCGACCCGGTGGCCGAGGCGGTCACGCTGGCGCGCACGGCGAACGCGACGGCGATCTGGGCGGCAGCCGACGTAAGCGCGTTCGCACGGCGGCGCGAGCGGCACCTGGCGGAGGCGTGCGAGGCCGGACGGCTCGGGTTTCGGCTCTTCCCCGGCCTGACCGTGGTGCCGCCGGGCGACCTCCTGCCGTCCGGAGGCGACCACTATCGCGTCTTCACCCCCTACTGGCGGGCCTGGTCGGCCGCTCCGCGGCGCAAGGTGCTCGCCCCGCCGGGTCGGGTCCGGCTGCCGGACGGCATCGGCGTCGGCGATCTGCCCGCGCGGGAGCCGTACGGGCTGCTCAGAGGGGGCGAGACCGCCGGGCGGAGGCGGCTGGATGAGTGGCTGAAGAGCGGCCTGGCCCGCTATCCCGACGACCGTGACCTGGCGCCGGAGCGCACGTCGATGCTGAGCGCCTACCTGCGCTTCGGCTGCGTCTCCCCCGCCGAGGTGGTGGCGCGGTCGGCCCGCCGGGCGGGGGGCGAGGAGTTCGTCAGGCAGTTGTGCTGGCGCGACTTCTACTACCAGGTCGCCTTCGCCTTCCCCGAACTGCCCCGGCGCGACTACCGGTCCAGGGGCAGTGACTGGAAGGACGACGAACAGGCCTTCGCGGCCTGGCGGGAGGGCCTGACCGGCGTGCCGATCGTGGACGCCGGGATGCGCCAGCTCCGCGACGAGGGGTGGATGCACAACCGCCTGCGAATGATCGTCGGCTCCTTCCTGACCAAGCGGCTCGGCATCGACTGGCGGCTCGGCGCCGACCACTTCAACGACCTGCTGCTGGACGCCGACATCCCGAACAACTGCGGAAACTGGCAGTGGGTGGCGGGCACCGGGAACGACACACGGCCCAATCGTGTGCTCAACCCTCTCCGCCAGGCGAAGAAGGTCGATCCGCACGGCGACTACGTGCGCCGCTACGTCCCCGAACTGGCGGGCCTGCCCGGGCCGGCGGTCCACGAGCCGTGGAAGAACCCGGTGCCCCGCTACCCCGCGCCGATCCTCGACGGCGTCTGAGTTCAGAACGCCCGGGTCGTCCGGGGGATCATCCCGTGCGGATCCAGGACGTACTTGTGCGCGGCCCCGTGGTCGAACTCCTCATATCCCCGCACCGCCTGGTCGAGCGGCAACACGATCGGGTTGACCGCGTCCGCGATCCGCACGCGGTCGTTGAGAATCGCCATCATCAGCTGGCGGTGGTAGCGCATGACCGGGCACTGGCCCGTGACGAACGCGTGCGCCTTGGCCCAGCCGAGGCCCAGCCGGATCGACAGCGAACCCTCCTTGGCCGCCTCGTCCGTCGCCCCGGGGTCTCCGGTGACGTACAGGCCGGGGATGCCGAGCCTGCCTCCGGCCCTGGTGACCCGCATCAGCGTGTTGAGCACGGTCGCGGGCGCCTCCTCGGCCGCCGGCCCGTGTCCCTTCGCCTCGAAGCCGACCGCGTCGACGCCGCAGTCCACCACGGGCGCTCCGATGAGATGCTCGATCTGCTCCCCCGGGTCGCCGTCGGCGACGTTGATCGTCTCGCAGCCGAAGGTGTGCGCCTGGGCGAGCCTGTCCTTGTTGAGGTCGCCGACGATGACGACGGCCGCCCCGAGCAGCCGGGCCGAGCAGGCGGCGGCCAGGCCGACGGGCCCCGCGCCCGCGATGTAGACCGTCGACCCGGTGGTCACCCCTGCCGAGACGCAGCCGTGGTAGCCGGTCGGGAAGATGTCGGCGAGCATGGCCAGGTCGAGGATCTTCTCCATCGCCTGGTCCTTGTCGGGGAACCTGAGGAGGTTCCAGTCGGCGTAGGGGACCAGGACGTATTCCGCCTGGCCGCCCGGCCAGCCGCCCATGTCCACGTAGCCGTACGCCCCGCCGGGCTGCTCGGGGTTGACCCGCTCACAGATGTGGGTGTCGCCCACCTTGCAGTTGCGACACCGACCGCAGGCGATGTTGAACGGCACAGACACCAGGTCGCCGACCTTGATGACCTCGACGTCGGGCCCGACCTCCACGACCTCGCCCGTGATCTCGTGACCGAGCACGAGTCCGGGCGGGGCGGTCGTGCGGCCCCTCACCATGTGCTGGTCGCTCCCGCAGATGTTGGTGGCGACCGGCTTGACGATCGCGCCATGACCGATCTTGCGCCCGACGTTGGCCGGGGGCACGCCCGGCCCTTCCTTCAGTTCGAACTCGGGATAGTCGGTGTCGACCACCTCTACGCGTCCTGGACCTTGATAGGCGACAGCTTTGTTGCCCGGCATGATGGCGGTTCCTTCCTTGCCGAGACGTGTCCCGGCCGCCATCGACGGCGAGGGTGGGACGGGGCGGCCGAGCGGCCACCACCGGGCCCCCGGGCGACGACGGCCCCTGTGAATCGACGGTATACCTGCTGGTCAGAGGCCAGCTACCCGGCATATCCGGTGATAGTCGTCGACTCGCTCGGTGAGCCCGGCCCGATCCAGATGCTCCAGCAGGGGCACCGCGACCCTGCGGCTGGTGTTCAGCGCCGCCTTGGCCTGGCTGACCGTGAACGGCTGGGGCAGCCCTGCCAGCACGGCCGCGGCCTCGGCGTCGGCCCCGGGCAACAGCACGATGCCGTCGGCCACGCGCAGCAGGGCTCCGGCCCGCACGGCCGCCGCCAGCTCGCGGGGCCCGAGCCCGAGATCGGCAAGGCGGCCGGCTTCGGGGGCGAGGAACGGCGCCGCCGACAGGTCGGCCGCGAGCCGTTCGACGGACCTGACGACCGGGGCGGGCAGCCCCGCGGGGCCGCACACGATCCGGCCCGCCTCCAGGGCCAGCGGGGGCCGGACGAGCGCCGTCACCAGTTCCCGGTCGGGCAGGCCAAGCACGTGACGGGCCGCCTCCACCGGCATGCCCGGCTCCAGGGGATGGCCGGCGGCATGGCCGCGCACCGCCTCGGCCAGCCGGACGGCCAGGCCGGCCCAATACGCGGGATCGGCGTGCCAGTCGCCGCAAACGGGCCGCCCGGCGGGGGCGTGCCCCATGGCCCGCAGGTCCTGTTCGCGCAGCAGCCGGTGGGTGCGCAGCAGGGAGCCCGCGTCCAGGGCGGCGCCCTCCGGCTCTGCCGCGTCCAGTTCCGCCGCCCGCCGGCGCGCCGCGCCCCGACCGCGCAGCTCGGGCGGCCGCACGTCGAGCACGTCGGCCCCCGCGATCACCCGGGTGCCGCTCACGGCGTCACGGCCGGGGTCGCGCAGGAGCAGCCGATCTCCCGCGTGCAGCGGCAGCGCGCGGTCCAGACGCAGCCTCACGATGTCACCGCGGGGCCGCACGATCTCGCCGTGCAGCCTCACCATGTCACCGCGCCGTACGGCGTCGCCCCCGAGTGGCCTGACCTCGCACGTCACCGCGGCCGATCCGATGTGGGCGGTCAGCCGGCCCGGCAGCCGGCCCTCCGCGCCCGGAGCGGGGACGACCCGCACGTCGACCAGGCGGGTCATGGTCCAGCCGCCCGGCGTCACGAGGGCATGCCCCCGCCGGGGCGCGGCCTGGGAACGCAGGTTGAGCGCCACCCTGGCGACCCCCACGGCCGAGACGACCGGCTCGCTCAGCGACTCCATGGCGCGCACGCGCACGGGTTCGCCGTCCAACTCCAGCTCGTGGCCGACGTCGATCCGCCCGGCGGGCAACGTCCCCGTCACGACCGTGCCGCTCCCACGCACGACGAAGGCCCGGTCGATCCACAGCCGCACGGGAGCGGCCGGGTCGGGCACGGGCAGCCGCGCCACCAGCCGGTCCAGGGCCGCCCGCAGCGCGTCCAGGCCCTCGCCGGTGCGCCCGCTCACCGCCACCGCCTCGGCGTCGCGCAGGCATCCATCGGCGAGCCGGGCGCGCGCCCGCTCCATCGCGGGGCCGGGATTGGCCAGGTCGGCGCGGGTGACCACGAGCAGGCCGAGCCGTACGCCCAGGGTTTCCAGGGCGACGAGATGCTCCTCCGACTGGGGCATCCAGCCTTCGTCGCCCGCCACCACGAACATCGCGGCCGGAACCGGGCCCGTCCCCGCGAGCATCGTGCCGAGGAAACGCTCATGGCCGGGGACGTCGACGAAGGCGACGACCTCACCCGACGGCAGTGCCGTCCACGCGTAGCCGAGCTCGATCGTCAGGCCCCGCCGCCGCTCCTCCTCCAGCCGGTCGGGCTCCATGCCGGTGAGGGTCCGCACGAGCGTCGACTTGCCGTGGTCGACGTGCCCCGCCGTCGCGACGACGTGCATCAGCCGCCCACCGCCGCCAGCACCGCCCGTGCGACCTCCTCGTCCTGTTCAGGTGGCACGGCCCGCAGGTCGAGCAGGAGCCTGCCGCCCTCCACCCTGCCGACGACCGGCGGATCGCCCTCGCGCAGCGGGACGGCGAGCCGTTCCGGCAGGCTCACCGCCGCGCTGGGCAGGCACACGCCCGGTGCCGCGCCCCCGCCCACGGTGGCCTCGGCCCGTACGGCTCTCGCGTCGGCCCCCGCCTCGGCGAGCGTGGCCGCGAGCGCCTCGGCGCGCGCGCACAACGCCGTGACGTCGGCACGAAGGGCCTGGTGAACGGGGGTGGCAGGGCCGCGCACGCTGGCCTCCAGCGCCGCCAGGGTCACCTTGCCCACCCGCAGTGCGCGGGCCAGCGGATGGCGCCTGCATCGCTCGACGATGTCGTGGCGGCCGAGCATCAGCCCCGCCTGGGGGCCGCCGAGCAGCTTGTCGCCGCTGGCGGTGACGAGGTGGGCCCCGGCCTCGAGCATGGTGGTCGCGTCCGGCTCGTCGGGCAGCGACGGTTCCCGCTCCAGCAGTCCCGAGCCGATGTCGGCGACCACCGGCACGCCGAGACCGGCCAGCTCCTCCACGCCCGCCGAGCCGGTGAACCCCTCGATGCGGAAGTTCGACGGGTGCACCTTGAGCACGAAACCGGTCTCCGGCCCCACCGCCGCGCGATAGTCGGCGAGCGTCGTGCGGTTGGTCATGCCGACCTCGCGCAACCGGGCCCCGGTCGAGACCAGCAGGTCGGGGATGCGGAAGCCGTCGCCGATCTCCACCAGCTCGCCCCGGCTGATCACGATCTCCCTGCCGGATGCGAGCGCGGTCGCGGCCAGCACCAGCGCGGCGGCGTTGTTGTTGACCACGTGCACGTCGCCGGCGGCGGGCACGGCCCGCGCGAGGGCGTCCAGCGCTCCACGCCCCCGCCGCGAACGGGCACCCGTCGCCAGGTCGAACTCCACATCGGTCGGCCCCGCCGCCACCGCCATCGCCTCGATCGCCGCAGGCGACAAGGCCGCCCGGCCGAGATTGGTGTGGAGCAGCACCCCGGTCATGTTGATCACGGGCCGCAGGCTCGTGGCATGGCGCGGCAGCGCCGTCAGCGCCTCGTCCGCGACGTCCTCGGGCTCGATCTCGCCCTGCCGTACGCGCTGCTGGGCGGCCAGCACGGCGTCTTTCACCGTCGCGTGGCCGAGCCGTTCCATGGCCTTGACCAGGCGTGGGTCGGCGAGGACGACGTCGGTGCGAGGAACACGTCGTCGTGGGTCCACACTTCAACTTATAGTGCTGGAGCTCTCACTCTCCGCCGCGGCGTCGCCGGCCTTGCTCAAAACTGGAGCTCGGCCCAGTCGATCTCCATCAGGATCGGGGTGCCGACCGTCGGAGCACCGCCGGGCTCTTCCTTCATGAAGGTGCCCGTGTGCTTGTAGAGCATCAACGCCCGGTCCAGCCGGTAACGTTCGATGATCGACACCCCGGTGCGGTCGAGCCGGACGATCCAGTAGTGCGGAATACCCGCCTTGGCGTACTCCCCGAGCTTGTCGGTCGTGTCCTGAGTCTCCGAACCGGGAGACACGATCTCCACGACGAGCAGAGTGTGCTCGGCGCGCAGGCGCTCTCCTCGGCCGCGGTCCAGGCATCGATAGAGCGCCACATCAGGGCGCCTGTTGAGCAGGGGAAGATCCCGCAGACGCAGATCCACGTCGGTGTTCACGGTGAAGCAGTCATGGCCCCCGCTCATAGCGGCGCGGGCATGCCGTTCCAGCATGTCGGCGAGCCGCCTGGCGCAAGTCTGGTGATCCGGCGCGGGCACCGCGCAGTAGACGACATAGCCGTCGACGATCTCGATGGCCTTGGCGATCTCTTCAGAAAGGGCGTCGTACTCCTCGGCGGTGACCGGCGCGGGTTGCGGTCGAATGCCGAGAAGCCAGCTGTCTTCCGGCAGGGCCGTCACCGGCACCTCCTCATCGCCGTCGCACGACGCGGTCAAGCCTATGGCCGTGAGTGCAGCGGAGGCAGCATCCGGCGCCTTGTGAAGCCCTACGCACGCCTGGCCCGCATGCCGTTCTCAAGCTCTATCCGCCGGACCAGGACCGGGGCTGCTTATACCGCCGATCCTCAACCTGCAGCCACCTTGAAGCCAAAAAGCGGCCAGGTACGACCGCCTCGACGTGACGCGAAAGAAACGAAGGGTATCCCTACAACCTGCTCTAGCAGCTTCAAGTCAGCTGACAGCAATAGCAACTCGCGCTCCCTTGAGGAGGAGGCGAGCATCGATGAGAAAGCGCACCCTACGAGTACGGATTACAACGGCTCTGGCCATCGCCATGGCCTTACCGGCAGCATTGGTCCCCCTGACGGCACCGCCCGCCAATGCGTTGCCGGCCGGATGGTTCTTTCTCCAAAGTGTGATGCCGGGCGGCGATGGCAAGGCTCCCGAGCTCAGCGCGCTGTCCCCCGCAGGACAGGTCAGCGGTTACGCCCACTTGGAGCGGCACTTGAAAATGCTTCGCGGGGCGGTGCCTGTCGCGCATCTGTGGAAGGAACAGTTCCCCGCAACGGGCAGTATCGGCGAAATTAAACTACGAAATCGACTGACCGGGCAATGCCTCGCGGAAACCGATAATACCGATAGAATCACCATACGGCCGTGCACCGACCCTACGACACTGTGGAAAAAGGTGCCTCTCGCGGCGAACACTTACGCTTTTCAGCGAACTTGGTCGATCCCTGGGCCATGGCCAGACTGGAAAGTGTGCGTGAGCACAGGCACAGGCTTCGCCACCGTGGCGTCCTGTAAGGACAGTTTCTTTCCGCATGTGCAATGGCGGATTGTAAGTTGGCGCGGGCGTTAGAGGCGAACAGTGTCTGAAGTCGTTCCTCGGATAACGCCCTAGGTATCTGAGGCAGCTTGGTTCGTCACCTCGCTGCCGAGGATGGACGCCCTCTCAGTGGGTGGCCTTGAGTCCGATCACGCTTCCGACGATCAGGGCCAGGAAAACCACCTTCAGCGCACTCACTGGTTCGTCCCCCGTGAGCATCGCGTACAGGACGGTGAGGACCGCACCGATTCCGACCCATACCGCATACGCGGTGCCCACAGGCAGGTCCCGCATCGCATAGGCCAGACCTCCCATGCTCGAGACGAGAGCCACGACGAAGACCAAGGAAGGGACGAACCGACTGAAACCCTCCGACTTGCTCAGGGCAGTCGCCCACACAGACTCCAGAACGCCCGAAAGAACGAGAATCAGCCACGACATGACAGCCCTCCGCGGGCCGTCTTGTCGCACACCGGGTACGGCACCCATCGTCCGGGAGCCACCTTCTCGGGCTCCATCCGAAAATTTCACGCCTGGCCCCCGTCTGGCAATCCCCTGCCCGGTTCGGGACGCTCGCGGGCCGCAGGGCCGCCACCACCCAGCGGAGCCCAACACGCCGTGCCCCGCTCCTCCACCAGGCGAACGCCTCCCGCGCTTAGCGGAGGCGGACGGGAATCGAACCCGCCAGGCCGAGGACCTCGGCCTCGTCGGTTTTGAAGTCCGCTGCCGCCGCCATCGGCTGTGATTGGTAATCGTTGGTAGCCGTTGGCCGTGCCGTCCTACCAGGGAAAAAGTATTGGTTGTCGTTGATCGTGATCGGTTGTCGTCGGACCTGCTGCTCCCATGTGCTCCCATCGGGCCGCCCGCTCCGCCGCGCTCCTTGATCGTCTGCCAGAATTACCCACTGATCATGTAGGCAGCGAGCCCGGGCGCGCCCAGGGCCGTCGTCATAGACGAACGCGGTGGCGCGCGCATCCTTCGCCAGGGCTTCAAGCCGCGCCGCCGCGTTCACCCACAATCACGCGGCGGGACACCCGCAGGTTCACAGGGTTGCCCCAGCAAGCTGGACAAGCCTCCTCGGCAGTGAGGTGGAACAGGACCGTGGTGCCAGCCATGGCGTCCGACGTCACAAGGCGCCGGCTGGACGGCAGTCAGGACACGCGGTCCGCCGCGTGACGGCCTATGACCAGCTGATCGTCCCGAGGTCGTAGTACTCGTTGAAGTCCGGCGACGGATCTCCGGGGTAATGGCCCTCTCTCCCGTACGGCGGGTCCATGTACTCGAGCCCTATGATCGGCCGCGACGGGGTCGACACGTTGACCACGCAGGTGACCCACCGATCGCCCCTGTGATCGAACGACTCCGGCTGGGGGGTCTCCTGGCAGTTCGGCAGGTCTCCGCCGAACCCCATGAGGATGACGTCGGACGGGCCTCCGTCGCGGAACACGGGATTGAACCGGAGCGCGTACAACGACAGGGCGTTGCCGCTTTCGTTGGTGATGACGACATTGGCGTAGTACGCCCTGCGAGTCTTGAGCAACGCCCAGCTGTCGGCGTCGAAGTCGCCCCGGACGGTGGTTGCCGGGGCACGCCGAATCGGCTGCACGATGATGCCCAACACGCCTTCGGAGTAGGTCTTCCTCATGCGGTTGTACTGACGGACGGGCACGATCGCCTTCTGCCCGAACCGCAGTCGCGTCCCCGGCCGGGTCATCTTCCCGGTCAGCCGCACTGGCCGGGTCGGCGGCGTGGTCGTGCCGAATGAGGATGGGACCGGTGTCGCCGGCGACGAAGCCGGGGCGAGGGATGGCGTCGGGGATTCGGGTGAGGAGACCGGCCGCGTGATGTCGCCGGCTGTGGAGCAGCCCGACGCCGGCAGCCCGCCGATCAGAACGAGGGCGCAGGACAAGGCCCTGACCCGGCGAAGTGACCCGCGAAGCGGGGACCTCTCGGCGGCAGAGCTGGGAATGTTGCTCACACGCATCATGTCTCCCCCGGGGACCGGTCTCGAAGTAGTGCGATTCGAAGCTTCCCAAGGAGAGGTATCGACGAATGCCTCCCGCCGCAAGGGGGCCGCTCCGATCGTCCGGATCGGGCCCTTCCCGACGTGCCGGGGACCCATGACGGCCGGGCGGCGATGCTCAGTCGTCAATCGTCACGGTTTCCGGAGATAGCCGAGCAGCACCCCGAGCGGCCCTTGGGCAGCCCTCACCGAGCCGGCGACGGGAACTCTCAGCCGATCACCTCGACCACGTTTCCTTCCTGGTCGCGGATCTGCGACTTGACGATCTCCACGACGAGGCCCGGCGCGGTGCGGAGTCCATGGACTCCGGCCGTGGGGCGCAGCACCGTTGTCAGTTCGGAGAGGACGTCCGGCGGGATCTCGACCTCGACGTACCCGTGACCGGACTCCGTGACGGTCACGTTGTCGCCGGGTCGCAGTCGCACACCGCCCTCGGGCCCGGCGATCGACAGATCGCGCCCGTACGGCAGGCGGCCGGCCAGCGCTCGTGCGATGCGCTCGGCCGCGTTCGCGCCGAAGGTCAGCACCGTCTTCTCCGGTCGGCTGTCGGTCTTCCAGCGCGCCTCCTGGACGTACAGGCCGCCCGTCGACGAACCGTCGCGCCGCGCGCCGTCTTCGATCGCGGCCGCGAGGTCCGGATCGTCGATCACGCTGCCCCGGGTCAGGTCCGTGACCAGCATCGGCAGCCGGGTTCGCAGGACGCCGAGCAGGCCGAGGGCGTCCCAGCGTCCGATCTCCTCGTATTCGCCGAGGGTGAGCCCGACGACCTGCAGGAAGCACAGCCGCCCGTGAGGTGTGTCGATCGTGCCGAGTTCGGGATCCTCGGCGAAGGCGGCGGCCCGGATCGCCGTCTCGGGGTTCTCCTGCGAGATCGGACCGTTCAGATCGATATGGTGGCCGGGCGCGAACGGGTTGGCGGAGGAGAAGACGTAGCGGCCGAGGTTCTGCAGGAAGTTCGCCGCCCACATCGGCGGCTCGGTCTCATCGTGGTCGCGGGCGACGCGGAAGGTGAACTCGAACCCCCATCCGGACTCCTCGGCGACCTCCGACTCCTTGTCGTACAGCTCGGACATGCCGTAGCTGATGAAATGCCAGTGGTCCTCACGTGGGTAGACGCTGACCCCGTCCAGCGGGTCGGGCCCGCCGAGGCGCCATTTGAGGAGCGTTCCGTAGTGCAGGGGAGTCACCCCGGGATAGAGCCGCGCCGCAGCGGCGTCGATGGCGTCCCAGCCGGCGGCGATCGTGTTGTCGACCATGAGGCGCGACTCTATTCGAGCTGATTCGGGTTGTGGATCCGTATATGACCAGCGTCGCCGACGAGGACCACGCGGCCCGGCAGGAACGCCTCGACCTCGAACAGGCGCGCACCTCGCGGGCAGGTTCGTAAACGCGGTCGTCCCATTTTGCTCCCATCAGGCCCTCTGATGGGGGCCGTCGGGAGCCGTCGAGCGGAACCATCGTGCCGAGCCTGTACGTGTTACCCCAGGCGAACAGCATGAGCGGAGGCGGACGGGAATCGAACCCGCCAGGCCGAGGACCTCGGCCTCGTCGGTTTTGAAGACCGCGGGGGCCACCAGGCGCCCACACGCCTCCAGGGGCAAACGTAACCCGGACCGGGTACGGCACTTGCGGCACGCCACGCTCGCGGCGTGCCATGGTGAGGAACCCTGCGACGGGAGGTCCGCTGTGACGGACACGACGGCGCCGGCCACGATCCGGCTGACCCAATACGCGCACGGCGGCGGCTGTGCCTGCAAGATCCCGCCGGGCGAGCTGGAGGCCATGGTCTCCGGCCTCCTGAACGGCCCGCGTCCGCCCGGTCTGCTGATCGGCCTGGACGACGGGGACGACGCCGCCGTGGTGCGCGTCGAGGGCGGGCGCGCGGTGGTCGCGACGGCCGACTTCTTCACCCCGGTCGTGGACGATCCGTACGACTGGGGGCGGATCGCGGCGGCGAACGCGCTGTCGGACGTCTACGCGGTCGGGGGCGAGCCGCTCGTGGCGGTCAACCTCCTCGGGTGGCCCAGGGACACGCTGCCGCTCGACCTGACCAGAGAGGTCCTGCGCGGCGGCCTCGATGTGGCCACGGCGGCGGGCTGCCACGTCGCGGGCGGGCACAGCGTGGACGACCCCGAACCCAAGTACGGCATGGCCGTCACGGGCCTGGCCGATCCCGGACGGCTGCTGCGCATCGACGGCGGGCGGCCGGGAACTGCGATTTCCTTGTCCAAGCCGCTGGGCATCGGCGTGCTGAACTCCCGGCACAAGGCGACCGGGGAGGTCTTCCCGCAGGTCGTCGCGGCGATGACCACGCTGAACGCCGAGGCGTCCCGGGCGGCACTCGTGGCGGGCATCCGCTGTGCGACCGACGTGACCGGATTCGGCCTGCTCGGCCACCTGTACAAGCTGGCCAGGGCGAGCGGCGTGACCGCGGTGGTCGACGTCGCGGCCGTGCCGTACCTGGAGGGGGCTCGCGAGGCGCTGCGCGACGGGTTCGTCAGCGGCGGCACCCGGCGCAACCTGGCCTGGGTGGAACCCCATCTCGACCGCGGCGGTTTCGGCGAGGACGAGGTGCTGCTGCTCGCCGACGCCCAGACGTCCGGGGGGCTGCTGGTCGCCGGCGAGATCCCCGGGGCGCCCGTCATCGGCGAACTGATCCCCGGGGACGGCACGCCGCTACGCCTGAGATGAGCCCGGGTCCGGAACCACGGTGAGCCCGCCGGCCCGCTCGCGCTGCGGCACCACGGTGTATCGGGGGTCGAGCGCGGACGCCCGACCGGCCTCCAGCATGCCGAACCGGGTGCACAACGCGCCCGCGGTGATGGCCAGCCCCGACAGCGCGGTGAGCGCGCGGCTGCGCCCGGCGACCGTGGCCAGCAGGCCCCCGCCCAGCGTGAGCCCGCGCGAGGCCTTCATGAGCAGCCCCGCCCTGCCCTTCCTGTACGGCTCGCCCTCGATGCCCAGTCGCCGTTCCATGACGAAGCCCGCGGCGGTCTCCAGCACCGCACCCACCGTGGCCGCCGTCCGCGCCGGGGCAGCCTCCTGACGCGGCGTCGTCAGCATGCCGACGGCTCCTGCGCTCGCCAAGGCGCTGCCCACGAACAGGAACGGCAACTCCCGGCGGGCCCCGTGCCAGGCGGGCACGGCGGTGTCGGCGAGCAACACGCCCGTGTAGGTCGCCATGATCGGGCCGGTCACCACGCTCGCCACGGTGGCCGCGTCTCCGGCGAGTCGCAGCCTCCCGGTGACCGCCGACAACAGGCAGGCCGCCGTGAGGCCACCGTGCGCGGCCAGCGTCCACGAGCCGACGCTCATCGGAGAGGTGAACTTCAGCACCCGCAACATGTGGAGGAACCGTTCCGGCCTGCCGAGCTCCGAAATGAGGAATCCGGAACCGACGCCCGCCCCGGCGAACGCGGCGATCCTGGCGGCTAGGGCCAGCCGGTCATGGCCGGACATGCGTGCCATGGCGGCCATCACGGAGGACGCCCCGGACAGCCCGCCCAGATAGAGATAGACGGGCATATGAGGCTCATGCCAGTTGGGCGGCTTGAGCACCGGCTGGCCGTAATAAGACCGGAACTCGGCCTCCGTCATGGGTCACCGCCTCCTCAGGAAACTCGCCATCGCGGCCCCGACCAGGGTGAGGGCGGCCCCGCCCGCCCATCGCCACATCTGCGGCAGGTCACGCGTGGTGACCACCGGATCGGGCGGCAGGCCGTACACCTCCGGGTCGTCCAGGAGCAGGAAGAACGCCCCCGTGCCGCCCACGCCGTCGTCGGGGCTCTCGCCGTACAGGCGGGCCTCCTCCACACCGTCGGCGTGCAGCCGGTCGAGCCGCGCCTGCGCCCGCTCACGCAGCTCGTCGAGGGGTCCGAACTGGATCGAGTCGGTCGGGCACGCCTTCGCGCAGGCCGGTTCCATGCCGCCGCGCAGCCGGTCGTAGCACATGGTGCACTTCCAGGCCCGGCCGTCGCTCTCCCTGCGCTCGATCACGCCGAACGGGCAGGCGGGCACGCAGTATCCGCAGCCGTTGCAGATGTCCGGCTGCACCACCACCGTGTCGAACTCGGTGCGGAAGAGCGCCCCGGTGGGGCACACGTCCAGGCAGGCGGCGTGGGTGCAGTGCTTGCACACGTCCGACGACATCAGCCACCGGCCGTCCTGCTCGATGAAGGCCACGTGCCGCCAGGTGTCGGAGCCGAGGTGCCCGGTGTTGTCGTAGGAGGTCGCCCGGAAGACGAAGCCGTCGTCGGGCACGCCGTTCCACTCCTTGCAGGCCACCTCACACGCCTTGCAACCGATGCAGATCGACGAATCGGTGAAGAAGGCGTACCTACGACCCCTTTCTATCTCCACGTACGCCACCCCTTCTTCATCGAGAAGCCCAAATGTGAGCGTGCCAGTGTCGTCCTGGGCGTGGGAACACGCCATGCGTCCGGTGCCGAACTGCTTGTCCTGCCGGCCATTGCCGACCACGCCGACGACACGGGCGGTGGTGCATGGCCGAGCGTGAAGGCTCTTGCCGACACAGCCCGCACCAAAGGGTGCGGAGCGTATGCCGCATTCCGCGGCGACTCGAGGACTCCGGCGTCCTTCGTGTCCAAGTTGCCCAGCGTCCTCGGTGGACAAACGTCTACAAGATCGTCCTGCACGGGCAGGGCGGCGTGCCTTATCGCCGGCGCGTGATGGTGAAGGAGTCGACGTCGAACAGGGAACCTATCCCGACCTCGCCGGTGAAGACCAGGAACACCTGTCCCGACGCGGAACCGGTCAGCTCTGTCGAAACCGTCTGAAAGGTGTCCCAGCTCCCGGTGGTCTTCGGAACCTGCACCGATCCCACTGCCGTCCCCGTCGGAGACCCCGATCGGATCGTGATGGTGCCGCCAACGCCCGTCGACGCGACCCGCGCCGAGAACTTGATCGCCCGCTGTGTGGTCACCGAGGCGTAGCCCGTCCAGTCGCCGCTGTCGATGTAACCCACAGTCGCACCGCCACTGGCACCGGGGTGATCGGCCCGCAGCGTGCCCGACTCGGAGGCGAACGCCTCAGCCTCCACCTTCGTGCTGATCGGGGGCAGAGACGGCTTGGCGAGGGTGGGTGTGGTGGCCGGGACACTCCTGCCTTCCTGGCCTGAGGCAGGCCGAGTGGCACCCTGCCGGATTCGCGGCGTCGGCGTACCCGCGCCCTCGTCTCCGCGGCGCGAGCGAGGAGCGGCCGTCGGCCGGGCGGTGCCGCGCAGCGACTTCGCCGGGCTCTGCCCCGCCGAGGGGTGGGGCTGCGCGGTCTGGTCGGCTTCCGCCGACATGCCTACGGCCGTGGCCTCCTCCGTGGAAGAGGCGGCGATGATCGTTCCTCCCACGATCCCTCCAACGACCAGCCCCACCATCGACAGCGCGACCGGAAGTATCAGACGACCCCATCGCCGGCGGCGCGGTGCCTGTCTTTCCCGGGTGGGGCCGTGAGCGGACTCCCAGTGCATGTTCTTCGCGCCGCGCAGGGTCTGCCCCGCCCTCACCTCCAGGCCCACGGAGTACTTGGGCGCCACTGATGACTTGGGGTCTGTCAGGTGGGCGAGCACCTCTTCGGCGGTGGGCCGGCTTTCGGGATCCTTGGCCAGGCAAGCGGCGATCAGGTCACGAAGCGGTCCTTCGTCCAGGGTGGACAGGTCGGGCTCGTCGTTGAGGATGCGGTGGAAGACCGCGGGGACGGTGTCGGCGCCGAACGCCGGCGTCCCCGTGGCCGCGAAGACCATGGTGACACCCCAGGCGAACATGTCGGCGGCGGGTGTCGCGGACGCCCCGCGCACTTGTTCCGGAGCGGCGTACGACGGAGTGCCGAGCCCCGCCCCCGTGGCGGTGAGATTTGGGGCGTCCAGCGCCCGCGCGATGCCGAAATCGATGACCACGGGCCCTTCGGGACCCATCAGGACATTGGCCGGCTTGAAGTCCCGGTGTGTGATGCCCACGCGGTGGATGGAGGCCAGGGCGGTAGCCGTGCTGATCGCGAGGCGGTCCAGGGCCGCGCCACGGCGCGGCCCCTCGCGTTCGACAAGCTCCCGCAGTGAGGGGCCGGAGACGTACTCGCTGACGATGTACGGCTGCTGCCCGGCCAAATCGGCATGCAACACCGGCGCGGTGCAAAACCTCACCACCCGCTGGGCCACCGCCACCTCACGCAGGAACCGCCCTCGTGCCTCGGTGTCGCCGGAAAGCCCGGGATGCAGCAGTTTGACCGCCACCTCGCCGCCTTCGGGGGATCGGCCGAGGTAGACCACACCCTGACTGCCCACGCCCAGGCGGCCCACGATCTCGAATTCCCCAAGGCGGGACGGGTCCCCGTCGACAAGCGGTTCCGCCATCATGACCCCAGTGGTTCCAGCGCCGTATCGGCCCAAAAGGTACCAGCCGAATACGCTCTGTCACCTGGACCAATACCCGCCGGCCACCGTACGGACGGCGGACCGGCGAGCCTCGTCGCCGCATAACCAGGGATGACCACAGATGATGGCATTGCTGGTGATATCGGCCACATTCCCACAGCATGTGCCGCCAAGCGGAAGTCGATGAGGCCGAGCGCCCATCCGCTCAGCCATGGCGGTACTCCTCGATCAGGTCGAGCAGGGCCCGTCCCCTCGGCCGCCTGCCTGGCAGCACGGCACACGTGCCTGCCTTGCTCTCCTGGATGTAGACGTTCGGGTCGAGCACGATGGCGAGCAGGTCATTGGCCACGTCTCCGGTCACCACGCCGCCACCGCCATAACCCCAGTGGTACGGAATGACCACCTGCTCGATCAGCTGGCCCTGCACGCGCAGCGGCCTGACCCGGTCGGTCACCAGGACGCGCATCTCAGCGGCCGCACGAGACGTCACGATGGTCGCCCACCCGCCGTTCACGAGGCCCACCTCCGCCGCGAGCCGGGGCGACACCTCGCAGAACGGCGCGGGCTGCAACTCGGACAGATAGGGCAGCGTCCGGCTCATACCGCCCGCCGTGTGGTGCTCGGTCACCCGGCTGGTCGTGAACACGTACGGGAACTGCGCCGACCCCGGAGGGTTGTACGGATTCTCCGGCCGGTCGTAGAGCCGCCGCGCCGGGTTGGCCTGCCTGCCGTACAGGGTGTTGAGCACGGGCGACTCGTGCGGCTCGTAGTGCGTGGGCAGCGGCCCGTCGGCGAGCCCGGACGGCACGTAAAGCCAGCCCTTGCCGTCCGACTGCATGATGAACGGGTCCGTGCCGGCCAGCGCCCCCTCGGCGCGGGCGCCCTCGGGCGGCTCGTAGCCCGGCGCCTTGTGCTTGTCGAAGTCCGGCACGTCGTGTCCGGTCCACTCGCCCTTCTCGGCGTCCCACCAGACGTAGGCCTTGCGCTCGCTCCACGGCCTGCCCTCGGGGTCGGCCGACGCCCGGTTGTAGAGCGTGCGCCGGTTGGCCGGCCAGGCCCATCCCCATTCCGGCGCGACCCACGACTGCGCGCTCCCCGGCCTGCGCCGGGCCGCCTGGTTCACCTCGTCGGCGTAGACCCCGCAGTAGATCCAGCAGCCGCACGTGGTCGACCCGTCAGGCCTGAGCTCCTGGTAGGAGGACAACGCCCGCCCGTCGGGGCCGGTGCCGTTGATCTCGCGAAGCACCGCCTCGGCCGACGGCTCACGTATCTCGCCGTGCTCGGGGTAGTCCCAGGTCAGCTCTTTAGCCGGCCGGTCGACCTCGTCGTCGCCCAGGCGCTGCCTGATCAGCTTGCCGAGGTGGTAGTAGAACCACAGGTCGCTGCGGCACTCACCCGGCGGCTCCAGGGCCTTCTCCCGCCACTGGAGCAGACGCTGGGTGTTGGTGAACGTGCCCTCCTTCTCCACGTGGCTCGCGGCGGGCAGGAAGAAGACCTCGGTGGCGATGTCCTGGGTGCGCAGCTCGCCGGTCTCCAGCTCGGGCGCGTCCTTCCAGAATGAGGCCGTCTCGACCACGGTCAGGTCCCTGACCACGAGCCAGTCGAGGTTGGCCAAACCCAGACGTTGCGCCTTGCCGTTCGACGAGCCGACCGCCGGGTTCTCCCCGACCACGAAGTAGCCCTTGACGGTGCCGTCGATCTGGCCCATGACCGTCGTGTAGTGGCCGTGGTCGCCGGTCAGACGAGGCAGGTAGTCGAAGCAGAAGTCGTTGTCCTCGGTGGCCGCGTCGCCCCACCACGCCTTCAGCAGGCTGACCAGGTAGGCCCGCCGGTTGCCCCAGTAGCCGGTGTCGCCGCCCTCCCGCCGCAGGTAGTCGGCCAGGTCGTCGTGCCGGTGCGCGTGCGGCATGGCGATGTAGCCCGGCAGCAGGTTGAACAGCGTCGGGATGTCGGTGGAACCCTGGATGCTCGCGTGACCGCGCAGCGCCAGGATGCCGCCGCCGGGACGCCCGATGTTGCCGAGCAGCAACTGGAGGATCGACGCCGCCCTGATGTACTGCACGCCGACCGAATGTTGCGTCCAGCCCACCGAATAGACCCAGGCCGTGGTGCGCTCCCTGCCCGAATTGGCGGTGATCGCCTCGGCCAGCTCCGCGAACTCCTCGGGCGAGATCCCGCACAGCTCCTGCACCATCTCCGGCGTGTAGCGGGCGAAATGCCGCTTCAGGATCTGGAACACGCACCGGGGATGGCGAAGGGTCGGATCCGTCGGCGGACGGGCTGACGCGCCCGCGCCCCGCGCGCCGTACGAGTCCGATCCCGCGGCTTCGGCGTGCACGCCGCTTCCCTCGCGCATCTCGTCGGTCCGCGCGTCCTCGTCACCCTCGTACGCCCAGCTCCCCGTGTCGTACCTGCGGGTGCCGGGGTCGAAGCCCGAGAACAGCCCGTCCAGGTCCTCGGTGTCCCGGAACCGCTCGGAGACCAGCGTCGCCGCGTTCGTGTACGCCAGGACGTACTCCCGGAAATAGAGCTCGTTGCTCAACACGTAATTGATCAGCGCGCCCAGCAGCACGATGTCGGACCCGGCACGGATCGGCAGGTAGCGGTCCACGGCGGCGCTCGTCCGGGAGAAACGCGGATCGATGTGGAAGACCTTCACCCCCCTCAGGCGGGCCTCCATCACCCACTGGAACCCCACCGGATGGCATTCGGCCATGTTGGAGCCCTGGATGACGATGCAGTCAGCGCCCGCCAGATCCTGCTGGAAGGTCGTCGCGCCGCCACGCCCGAAACTGGTCCCCAGACCGGGGACGGTGGAGGAGTGTCATATGCGCGCCTGGTTCTCGACCTGGATCGCGCCGAGGGCGGTGTACAGCTTCTTCATCAGGTAGTTCTCTTCGTTGTCGAGCGTCGCCCCGCCCAGGCCGGCGATGCCGAGCGTCCGCCGTACCTCCTTGCCGCCGTGTGTCGCTTCCCAGGTCTCCCTCCGCGTACGGACGACCCGGTCGGCGATCATCTCCATCGCCGTCCCGAGGTCGAGCCGTTCCCACTCGATGCCGTACGGCCGGCGGTAGAGCACCTGGGTCTGCCTGCCGGAATGCGTGACGAGCTGCTTGCTCGCCGAACCCTTGGGGCACAGCCTGCCCCGCGAGATCGGCGAGTCGGGATCGCCCTCGATCTGGGTGACCTTCCCGTCCTTGACGTAGACGAGCTGGCCGCATCCCACGGCGCAATACGGGCAGATCGACTTGGCGACGGTGTCGGCCTCCTCCACGCGGGGACGCAGGGCGTCGGTACGCGCCGAACGGGCCGCGTCACGCCTGCCGTCCTCGCCTCTGAGCTGCCGGATCACCGGCCAGCGGGAGAGCCACCCACCTTCTGCCACATTGCGTGTCGTGCCCCACTTGTGCCTCGTTAACCGGCATATACGGCTTTCCCTTGGTCAGGCCCTCATGCCTGGACCCATGCCCTGGCGACCGACGCCACTCCATCGCGGCCGCGGTGAGACACGTACCCATGAGCATCGCCGGCTTCCCGACCCGGGGATCAGAAGGGCGGAATGTCGGGCCACGGAATCGTGTAGCTCCCTGGCCTGCTCGTCCCTCCCCAGCCGCGATCCGGACCCGAGCCCCGACGAAGGTGAAGGCGAAGGCCCGGATTACGCCGGTTCCCACCAGACCGGTGTGTCTTCCCAGCTCGCGGGGCCGTACGACTCAACGTCGATCTCCGATTGCCCTAGCGATGCGCCCTGTCGCATGGGAAGCCTCGCAGTGATCGGCTCGGGCAGATCCTCGATGACCGGAGGCGTGTCCACGGGGTACCGGTGACCCGTCCGGCTGATCCAAACCACCTGACCCGCTATGGACTGGACGACCTTCCACCCGTGATCGCGCAGATCGTGGTCGTGGGCGCAAGCCGCCTCCAGGTTTCTCATGATCGTGTGCCCGCCTCGCCCGTAGGGACTGATGTGATCCAGCTCGGACCGGCTCGCGGGCGCACGGCAGCCCGGCGCCGTGCAGACTCGATCGCGCATCTGTACCCATCGCCGCAACCTGGCGCGGGCGAAACGCCGCCGCGGGTCACTGTCGAGTCCCTGCGCGGACATGGTGTCCACTTGGCGCGCGATGTCGGAGATCACTTGCGCCCACCCGCCGAGCGTGGACAGGTCGGTCTGCCATCGTCGCAATGAGGACAGCGAGATCTGCAACTCGACGATCCCGTTTCCAGCCGAGCGCCGAGTTGATCCTCCGTGTGGTCGCCCGCCCTTCCCCATTCGTTCGACCAGTTCGCTCGCCACGTGTCCGCGTGGCCAGCCCCCGGGTCGGTGAACGGTGATCCCGGCGTACAGGAGGTGGCCGTCGTCGTCACATACGGCGAACCGCCACTCGCCGGTGACCTGCCTCTTCACCAGGCGGCGGGCAAGATTGGCATGAATGGGACCCCATCCGGCCAGTTCCCCCGGGAAGTCGTCCAGGTGGAAGAGCGTGGTGACGCGCACCCTGACCTCCCCGGCGGCACTCGCTCCTAAGAGGCCGCCCGTCCCTCCACCGTGAGGTCGAGCAGGAGCCTCGTTCGGGCCCCGATCGCCGCCCTTCGGGTCATCGGCGTCACGGTCGTCGATCTCGCCGCCTTCCCCATCGTCGCCCTCCGAGTCACCGTCCTCCAAGTCACCGTCCTCCAAGTCACCGTCCTCCAAGTCACCGTCCTCCGGGTCTCCGGCAGGAGACGGATCGCCGACGGCCTGGCCCTCTCGTCCCCCTCCACCACCTGTCGCCGGGAACGCCTCATCGGACAGTTGGTCGTCGTAGTCGTCCTCCTCGCCAAGGGCGGCCTCGGCCGCGGCCTCAAGCAGGACACGGATGATCTCGTCGTCATCCAGGCCTGCGAGCCCGCCGTCGAGCAGGCTCAGGAACACGTCGGTCCTGATGTGGTCGATCGGACCACTCAGCCCCGCCCTCTTGGCTCTCTGGGCGATCGCGTTCACCCGTGCGATCGCGGCGGCGGCCTGATCCACCGGCAGTTGATGACCGGTGATGGTCACGGTGCCGTCGTGGTGCCGCATGCCCTCCACGCGCCGCCTCTGCAGGGCTCGCTCGTATTTCCGGCGCGCCCACTCCGGATCCGCCGCGAGCAGGAGCCGCTTGATCTTGTCCTTGAGCTGGCCGATGGTCCATCCACCGGCTTTCGGCAGCAATTCATCGGCAACAGCGGCCGCCACGTGCTCGGGCACATCCTCCAGCCAGTCACAGAACACCCGAGCACGCGCCTTGTCGATATGTCCGGAAAGAAGCGCGTCACGCACCTGAGGAAGCCGTGTGGCCAGGAAATAGGAAAACCAGTACTCGTATTCGGCGGCACGACGTGTGAGAGTCAGCGCCGCACGAATCTCGTCGGCCGCGTATTTGTCCGGCCGGGCCATCTTCTTCATGTCGCACGGCGATGGCTCATAAAGCCCCACTTCGGCCATGACCATGGCCTTGCGCGCCTGAACGTACGCCTCCAGCCGGGCGTGCGCCTGCAACACGATGACGGCGTCGTAACCGCTGAGCCGGACCAGATCCAACCCGTCGAGCGCAGCGGTCAGCTCAGGACCCGGCGGCATGTCCGCCAGATCCTCAGGTATCAACTGCCGCTCGACAATCACACCGGGAAATTACCAAGGGCCACCGACAAAAAAGCCTGGGCGGACGCGCCGATAATTTCCAAACCATATAACCAGAAATTTCGGGCAGAGCCCCGGAAAAAGCAACACGGTCAAAAATCGCCCCACCCGAGGGCAGCCGACACTCCCCCCTTCCGGGGAACACCGAACTCAGAGGCAACAGGCTCAGCCCAAGGCGGCCCGGGTCTCGTCGACGAGCGTGCGCACGAGATCGGCGGCGGGGACCTCACGCGCCCGCCGATAGCCCGTCCCCGCCCACAAGGCCATGCCGTGCGGATCGCCCTGAGCGGCGGCGGCCTGGCGCAGGCCTCTGGTCAGCTGGTGCACCAGTGGATAGCACGACGGCGCTCCCGCCTCGTGCTCGATCATGAACCGGTTGAGCAGGCCACGGGCCCGGCGGCCGGTGAAGGCACGGGTGAAGGCGGTCTCGGCGAACGCGGGGTCGGCGAGCGCGGCCTTGTACACCGGATGTGCCCCACTCTCCGGAGTACGCAGGAAAGCAGTGCCGAGCTGCGCGGCCACCGCTCCCGCCGCGAGCACGGACGCGATGCCGGCACCGTCCGTGATCCCTCCGCCGGCCGCCAGCGGAAGGCCGACTACCTCCCGCACACTGGCCACAAGCTCGGGCAGCACGTATGACGCCGCCCCAGACTCCTCCGGCAAGAACGACGTCTGGTGGCCTCCCGCATCCGGCCCCTGCACGGACAACGCGTCGGCGCCCGCCTCGGCCGCCACGAGGGCCTCGGACGGGGTGTTCACGGTGACGACCACGGCGCTGCCCGCCCCCTGAAGGCGGGCGACGATTTCAGCCGGCGGGCACCCGAACGTGAAACTCACGACGGGCACGCGCTCCGCCACCAGGAGGTCGATCTTCTCCTGCCATCCGTCGTCGTCCCACGCCACCTCTTCGGGCACGGCCACGCCGTACCGGAGGGCCTCCGGCGCGAGTTCGTCGCGATAGCGGGCGACGGCGGCCTCGTCGGCGGCGGTCGACGCAGGCCCCGGGACGAAGACGTTCACGCCGAAAGGCGCATCGGTACGCCCGCGCACCGCCGTGATCTCCTCCTGTACGGCTGCCGCCGTGCGATATCCGGCGGCCAGGAAACCCAGGCCGCCCGCCGAGGAGACGGCCGCGACGAGCGCGGGGGTGGCCGCTCCTCCGGCCATGGGCGCCTGGATGACAGGCACCGCCGTCCCGAACACCTCAGCACGGTCGATCATCGCGAACCCCCCGATCATTGAAACCGCCCGCCTGGACGGGTGACAGCAGGCCCAGTCCAGGCGAGGGCGTCATCGTCGCGCTTTTCCCGTTCCCGCCGGGAAGATCGCGAAAGCCGTAGGGCGAGCTCAGCTGAAGTCGAGCTCTCCCGTGCGGGTGCGCTTGAGCTCGAAGAAGTACGGGTAGCGGGCCATGGCGTAGGCGCCGTCGAAGATCTGCAGCGCCTCCTCGCCCCGCGGGATGCGGGTCATGACCGGGCCGAAGAACGCCACACCGTCGACGTGGATGGTGGGCGTGCCGACCTCCTCACCGACCGGGTCCATGCCCTCGTGGTGGCTACGGCGCAGCGCCTCGTCGTAGTCGGTGCCGTCGGCGGCGTCGGCGAGCTCGAGGGGCAGGCCGACCTCGGCCAGCGCCTCCTTCACGACGACGCCGAAGTCCTTGTTCTTCTGGTTGTGGATGCGGGTGCCGAATGCGGTGTAGAGGTCCCTCAGCACTTCCTCGCCGTGCTTCTCCGCGGCGGCGATGCACACCCGCACCGGCCCCCAGGCGCGCTCGAGAAAGTCGCGGTAGTTCTGGGGCAGGTGGTCCCTGCCCTCGTTGAGCACCGACAGGCTCATCACGCGGAACCGCAGGTCGATGTCGCGCTGCTTCTCGACCTCGAGGATCCACCGCGAGGTGATCCACGCGAAGGGGCAAGCGGGGTCGAAGTAGAAGTCGACCTTGGGCCGGTCGTTCGCCGTGGCCTCTGCTTGGTCAATTGCCGTCATCACGGATTCTCCTGACTATCTGTCAAGGTCGCACCCGGCCGGGCCTCGTCTCCGGCCTGAGCGAGCGTGGCCGGGATCACAGAGGCACTAGAACCGCTTTCTACTCGTGGAACCACCAGAGATCACTTCTTCATTCCCGGAAATTTCTACTCATTTCACCTGAATCAGCGCCCCACAGTCCCCCGACCGACACGGCATTCGTAGGGTGGCATCGACCAAGGTCGTCAACCCGGTCGTCCGCGAAGACTGAAATTTCAGGAAAGGCGAAGCGCGATGAACCAGATGGAGAAGGCGGCGCTGTTGCGGGCGTTGCACGTGCCGGGCGAGCCCCTCGTGCTGCCCAACGTCTGGGACGCGGCCTCCGCGCAGGTCGTCGAGTCCGCCGGATTCCCGGTGATCGCCACGGGCAGTGCCGCGATCGCCCGCGTGCTCGGCTACTCCGACGGCGAGGGCACGCCCGTGGCCGAGATGATGGCTGCGATCAAGCGCATCGCGGCGTCCGTCGGCGTCCCGGTGACCGCCGACGTCGAGCGCGGCTACGGCCTCGCGCCGGCCGATCTGGCCGAGCGTCTCTCCGAGGCCGGCGCGGTCGGCTGCAACATCGAGGACACCGACTCGGCCGCCGGCGCCATGGTGGACCCGGCCGAGCAGGCCGGCTTCATCGCGGCCCTGCGGGCGGCCGACGCCGATCTCGTGATCAACGCCAGGGTCGACAGCTTCTTGCACGGATCGCCCACGCCCGAGGAGCAGCTCGCCGACGCCGTCGAGCGTGGCCGGCTCTATCGGGACGCCGGTGCTGACTGCGTCTACCCGATCTTCGTCTCCGACCGCGACGCGATCGGCACGCTCGTCAAGGAGCTGGGCGGCCCTGTCAACGTCCTGTTCCGCCCCGGCGTGGCCGGCATCGCCGAGCTCGCGGCCCTCGGAGTCGCCCGGGTGAGCTACGGCCACGGGCTCCACGCGGCCGCCCAGGAGTTCACCACACGGATGGTCGCCGCGATCAGGGCCGGTGAGAGCCCCTACCCGCCGCCGCAGGACTGACGGAGGCCTCCCCTACCATCGACCACATGACCCACGTGCTGGTCGTGGAGGACGATCCCGTGATCGGCTCTGAACTGGTGGAGGCGCTGGCCGGCCACGGATACGAGGCTGCCCTGGCGACCACCGGCGAAGAAGCCGTCGAGAAGGCGCTGAGCGCCGCCCCCGATCTGGTGCTGCTCGACCTGGGCCTGCCCGATGTGGACGGTGTGTCCCTGTGCCGCAGGCTCCGGGGGGCCGTGCCGTACACGGTGATCGTGGTGCTGACGGCGCGCACCCAGGAATTCGAGGTGGTCGTCGCGCTCGACGCGGGAGCCGACGACTACCTCACCAAGCCGTTCCGGCTGACCGAGCTGCTCGCCCGGCTGCGGGCCCACCTGCGCAGGCAGACGGTCTCGCCGGAGCAGCGCAGCGTCTCCGTGGGGCTGCTGCGGCTCGATCTGCCTGCCAGGCGGGCCTACGTCTCCGGGTCGGAGGTCGCGCTGCGGCCCAAGGAGTTCGACCTGCTGGCGGCGCTCGTCAGGCGGGCGGGCGAGGTCGTGACCCGCGAGCAGCTCATGGAAGAGGTGTGGGACGCGAACTGGTTCGGCCCCACCAAGACGCTCGACGTGCACGTCTTCGCCCTGCGGCGCAAGCTGACCGAGGAGGGTGAGGATCCCCGCAGGATCAGCACACTCCGGGGGCGCGGCTACCGCTACGAGACCGAGCTTTGATCACCTCGCGGGCAGCAGCAGGCTGAACACCGCGGGCGCGGCCCTGCGCAGTATGAGCCGGCCGCCTTCGGCCTCCGCGAGCGAGCGGGCGAGCGCCAGGCCGATCCCGTGCCCGTTGCCCTCACTGCGCGCGAACAGGTCCTCGCCCTCGTCGATGCCCTTCCCCTGGTCGGTCACCTCGACGGCGAGGGCGTCGCCGAGGTCGGAGACCTCGACCGTCACCTCACCCGCTCCGTGGATGGCGGCGTTGTCGAGGAGCACGAGGAGGATCTGCCGTACCGCCGCGGACGAGGCGGCCACCTGGGGCAGTTCGCCGGACACGGTGACGGTGAGCCTGCGCCCGGCCTCGGCGAAGGCCGCGCGCCGCTCACCGGTGATCTCCTCGATCAGCGCGCGCACGTCGAACGGCTCGCTCGTGGGGGCTCCCCGGGTGAGCCGCACGAGGTCTTCGATCGTGGTCTGCAGCCGCTCGCCGCGCGCGACCGCCGTGCCGATGGCTTCGGTCAGGTCGGCTCCCGGGCGGCCCATGGCCGATTCGAGTCCCAGCAACATGCCGGTGAGCTGTGTGCGGAGCTGGTGCGACACGTCGACGCTGAACGCCCGCTCCCGCTCCAGCATGTCGCCGAGCCTGCGGGCGGTCGCCTCGAGCGCGAGCCCGGCGGCGTTGGCCTCCCGCACGTCGGAGCGCAGGGCTCTGATGGAGAAGTCGCCCGACCCCAGCGCCTGGGCCGACCTGGTCAGATGCTCGAGTGGCGCGGCCAGCCGCGCCGACTGGCGCAGCGCGAAGACGACCGCCAGCCCGATGACCACCACGGCGAGCCCCGTCATGACCAGCCACGCCTCGTAGATCCGGCCACGGACCAGGTCGTACGGCATGGCGACCCGCACTGCGCCGACCCACCCCTCGTCGGTGGGGAACGGCGCGGCCACCGCGAGGGAGCCGTCCTCGATCGCCTCGTGGACGTGCCCGTCGCGGGCGTCCGCCGCCACCCGCGAGTTCGCGGGGCCCTCACCGGACAGCCTGGCGCCGCTGCCCGCGAAGAAGCCGACGGTCAGCTGCGCCGGAAGGCCCTGGGGCAGCGGCACCGTCCGCACGCCGTTGTGCATGACCTCGTCGGGCACGGCGGCGGCGATCCAGGTGGCGTTGCGGCCGAGCGCCGCCACCGTGTCGTCGTGATAGAGCCGCGCCATGGAGATCCCGAAAGGCACGGCGAACAACGCCACAGCGAGCGTGGTCACGCCGACGATCGCCCCGAGCACCCGGCGGCGGAGCGGCATGCCGTACGGCTGAGCCACCTCTTCTGCCTGTTCCGCCGAGGTGTGATGCCGTTTACCCCAAATCACCAGCTCAGCGTCTCAGATATCCGGAACTTCCGCCGCTCCAGGATCGTCCGCGTATGCCCAGCCCGACCAGCGGGCCACCTCCACGAGAACGGCAGGGCCCCGTGGAAGCCGGGCGCGATACTGCGGGTATTTCTCCGCCAGCCGCTCCACCGCCAGGTCACGTTCGGCACCCGCGTCGACGACCCGGGCCAGGCCGTCCGCCCTGGCCCACCACAGCCGCTCCCAGTCGTCCTCGTAGTGGTCGGCGAGGAGGCAGACCCGCGGATTGGCCGCGATGTCACGCAGGCGGCGCAGGTTCATCGTCGTCTTCGGCTTGTCGTCGACCACGCTCACCACGGTGTCGCGGCCCGCGCCGGGCACGACCGCGAAGGTCACCGGCACCACGCGGGGCCCGCTCTGCGCGTCCGCCGCGGTGGCCAGCCTCGCCACACGCGCCCTCGTGAACAGGGCGCGGGCCCGGTCCTGCGGCATCCTCACACCACCAGGCTACGACCGGCCGTACGGGCCACGTTTCGGCAAGATCGGCTCAGCTTGATGATCGTTACGGGACAACCTAAGGTTGTCCGCATGGAGCCCCCCGATCTGCTGGCGAAGGCCCGTTCGAAGTCGTCCGATCCCGAAGACCCGCTGGAGACGCTGTCCGCGGCGATCGCGCTCAGCACCGAGCTCAGCGAAGACGCCGACGCCCTCATCGACATCGCGGTGCGCGACGCCAGGGACGCCGGCGCGTCCTGGACCGCCATCGGCGAACGCTTCGGTTTCTCCAAGCAGGCCGCGCGCAAGCGCTTCACGCCCCCATTCGCCGAGCGGCAGCTGGCGAATCGGCGCAGGAAGCGCGACGCCGCCTGCTCGTTCTGCAGACGCCCACCGGGTCCCCGGGTCCACATGGTCCACGGCGAGGGCGGGCGCATCTGCGACAAGTGCGTGGCCCTTGCCGGCGACATCGTGGCCGGTCTCGCCAAGCGCCGCTGAGCCGGCCCGAGGAGTGACCCGCGGCGACCGGCCGTCGCTCACGTGACGGTCAGCCGCCGCTGGTACTGCTCGTCGCGCCACAGGTCCTTGCCGATCACCTCGGCCAGCGTCGTCGCGGCGTCATACACGTCGACATGGCGGAGGTACAACGGCGCGAACCCGAACCTGATGATGTCGGGCTCGCGGTAGTCGCCCACCACGCCCCGGTCCACCAGCGCCCGGGCCACCGGATAGCCGTCGGCGTGCCGGTAGCTGACCTGGCTGCCCCTGCGGGCCGGGTCGCGCGGGCTCGCCAGCTCCAGTCCCGGGCACAGTTCGTCGACGAGGTCGATGAACAACGAGGTCAGCGCCACGCTCTTGGCGCGCAGGGCGTGCAGGTCGACGCGCTCCCAGATGTCGAGCGACGCGTTGAGCGCCGTGTAGGACAACACAGGCGGGCTCCCCGAGGCGAACCGGCGTGCCCCGGCCGCGGGCCGGTAGTGCGGTTCGAAGTCGAACGGCGCCGCGTGCCCGTGCCACCCGGAGATCACGTTGCGGGCGGAGTCGTGGTGGCGCGGGGCCACATAGATGTAGGCGGGCGCCCCGGGGCCCCCGTTCAGGTACTTGTAGGTGCAGCCGATCGCGAAGTCGGCCGCGCCGACGTTCACCGGTACGGCTCCCGCGCTGTGGCACAGGTCCCAGATCATGAGCGCACCGGCGGCGTGGACCTCGGCGGTCACGGCGTCGATGTCGCGCAACTCCGCGGTGCGGTAGTCCACCTGCGAGAGCAGGACGACGGCCACGTCGTCGCCGAGCGCGTCGCCCAGGCGCAGCGTGCCGTCCACGGTTCCGATGTCACGGATCTCGTAGCCGCCGAGCGCCTCGGCCGCGCCCTCGACCACGTAGCGGTCGGTGGGGAAGTTGTCCAGGTCGGAGATGATCACGCGGCGGCCCGGGCGGAGGGGCAGCGCGGCGGTCACCGCCTTGAAGATGTTCACCGAGGTGGAGTCACCGGCGACCACCTCGCCCGGGCCTGCGCCGATGAGCGGCGCGATCCGGTCTCCCGTGGTCTGGGGCAGGTCCCACCAGCCGGCGGTGTTCCAGCTCGCCCCGAGGTGCGTGCCCCATTCGCTTTCCACCGCGTGCGCGACGCGGGCGGCGGTGCGGCGGGGGAGGGCGCCGAGGGAGTTGCCGAGGAGATAGACGATCCCCGGCGGGAGCGTGAACTCGTCCCGGAAGTCCTTGAGGAGGTCCTGATCGTCGAGGGCTTGGCAGTCCGCTCGGCTAATGGCCACGTGTCGCTCCTTCGCTCACTGCATTATGTCCCCGAATATCGTTAATGGTCACAAATGGGGTCGCCCAAGCCACCGGATGCCCTTACCACCTGGTTACTTAAGTAAGTCCTTAGGGCCGCCCATCCCCGGCAGGGCAGTGAGGGCGGACCAAGCCCGGCGAAGGCCGTATCCGCAGCGTCAATGACTCAGAGTGGACACCACGGTGGAATACCGGGCCAGACCACGGCACGATTACGGACAGCAATAACTCGCGGAGATCACCACACGGGCACGATCCACTCAAAATAAGCCCGGGACCTACCACAAACTCTGTGCGATCGTGGACAAGACGGGGCAAGTTCTCTGTAGACGCCAATCCCCCGTTGGTGACAGAGGGTGATCAAACGTGACGGAGCTCCCGGTGCATCACGAGCCTCCGATCTATCGCCGCATCGCCGACCGGCTGCGCGATGAGATCCTTTCGGGCGTTTTACGTGATGGGGATCGGCTACCGGGTGAAAACGCGATCATGGCGGAATACGGCATCGCGCGGGCGACGGCACGGCAGGCGCTGGCCGTGCTCATCAACGAGGGCCTCGCGGTGCCACGACGAGGATCCGGGGTCTACGTCCGCCTGTTCCGCCCGATCCGGCGGCACGGCTCGCGGCGGCTCTCACGAGAACAATGGGGCCAAGGCCGGGCCATCTGGGACTCCGACACCAGAGGCCGGCCGTACACCGTGGACGAGGTGCGGATCGAGCGCGTGCCGGCGAGCGAGCAGGTCGCGCGACTGCTCGACTCCGACGAGGTGTGGGTGCGCCGCCGCCGCTACTCGGTGGACGGCAGGCCCGTGCAGTTGGCGGTCTCCCACTTTCCGGCCGACCTCGTCGAAGGTACCGCGGTGACGCTGCCGGACACGGGACCCGGCGGCGCCTACGCCCGGCTCGGCGACCTCGGCTACTCTCCCGTGCACTTCACCGAAGAGGTGCGCGCGCGGATGCCGCAACCGAGCGAGGCGCGCCTGCTCGACATGCCACCAGGCACGCCGCTCATCGTCGTCGCGCGCATCGCGTACGCCGGCGGGGGCGTACCCGTCGAGTTCAACGAGATGACCCTCGACGCCGCGTCGTATGTACTCCAGTACGACTTTGACGCGTAGGTCAAGGGGCAAGGTTGACCTGTCCATCCCGATCATTGATTTCTCTAGAGATCTCCCGCACCTTGGGGGTGAGGCGTCAAGAACAACCGGGCACACTCGACACGGCGAGGGAAGGGTGGACGGATGTCCTTTGACCGACACCTCGCTGAGATCGCCCGGGAGTTCCCGGAATGGACGATCTGGCGGAGTGACGCGGGCCGGTGGTGGGCCACCCGGCATCACCCGTTGACCGTGCGCCAGCGGGAAGCCGGATGTGCGATGACCATCGACGCCGACGACCCCGAAGGGCTGCGCCGGCAGTTGCGCCAACAAGAGGAACGTGCCACTGGCGCCGATCCGTGAGCGCGGAAGCCTCCGACCCTATCGGGGGCGGAGGCTTCCGCTTCTGTTCCCCCGTGGGGGCGTCGTCACTGGTGCCAGTCGACAACGACGCCCTCACGGGTCCAGTTCGGTCTTCTACTGGCCGGGGAAGGGCCCGTGACCGGGAAAAGGTCCCTGGCCGGGGAACTGGCCCCTGTGGCCCTCCGGCGACTCGGGGTAGTCGGGCATCCCGAACATCTCGGGCGGCTCGGGCAGCCGGTGCACCCGGCCGATCTCGAATTCAACCTCGTCGCGCACGTCCGCGGGCGTCCCGAACGGCGAGAACACGGGCGGCTGCGCAGGGGCGACGTCACCGCGGCCCGGGTCATCCATGATCACGCGGACGTCCTCGTGCATCACGCCGTACCCTGCCGCGTGGCCCCCGCCGTACCCCAACGGGTCCGCGTGCACGGGACGGCCCGTGCCGTCGTCGTACAGGCCGCCCTCGTGCACGCCCTCACTCGCGCGGACGGTGCCGTCCAGGTCTGCGTAGCCGTTCAGGTCGTCCTGCTCGGCAGGCTCGGGAGACCCGGCATAGTCCTGCCGTGGGACGGCCACGTGCTCGTCGGAGTCGCTCGCGTGCTCGGGCTCGTCGGCGACGTCCTCCTGGATCACCGGCTGGAACTCGCGCGCGGGGAGCACCGCCGGAGGGAGCGGGCCGAGTTGGAGCGCCGGCGGCACCACGGCCGCCTCGTCGATCAGCGGTCCCGCGGACGCCTCACGGCCGAGCAGGTCGCCGAGAACCGACCCGATCTCGTTGAGCCGGCGCATGACCTCCGTGTGCGTGTCGGTGAGGTAGACGACCCGGCGGCCGGTGTGCTCGTCGAGCGCGCTGACCCGCTGCTCGGCGGCGGCCAGGGCCGCGTTCGCCGCGGCGTTGGCATCGTTCACCTGCCTTTCGGCCTCCAGCCGCGCGGTGGTCAGCAGCCTGTCGGCTTCTGCGCGGGCCGTGCGCACCGTGTCCTCCGCCTCGGCGCGGGCCGTTCCCAGGGTCTCCTCCGCGTCCGAACCGGCCTGTGACAACAACCGCTCCGCCGACGCCGTGGCGTCGGCGACCCTCCGCTCCGCCTCCTCCTGCGCGGCGGCCCTGATCGACTCGGCCTGCTCACGCGCCGCGAGGACCAGCCGCTCTGCCTCGGCCCCCGCGTTCTCCCGCACCCGCGCGGCCTCGGACTGCGACGCCTCCTTGTTGGCCGTCGCCTCCTCCTGCGCAAGCTTGAGAATCTGGCTCAGCCGCTCACCCAGCTCGTCGGGGTTCTGCGGCGACTCCGTCATCTTCCGGCGGGCCTCGGCGAGCTCGATGCGGCTCTGCTCGGCCTGGTCTATGGTGCGGGCAAGCCGTTCCTCCAGGTCCCGGATCTGGTTGCGCGTGCGGATCATGTAGTCGTGGACCTGCCGGCGACTGTATCCACGCATGACGACTTCGAAGGAGTCGTCGCTCATGAGGTCGGGGAAGTTCTCGGTCTGGTTGGTCATGACAAAGCCCTGGGGGTCGGAAGTTAGAGACGGTAACGCTCGTCAGGACACGACTTTCCTGCTATCCGACGGACATCGCAACCCGAACGCCACAGCTCCCAGCGGAAATTGCAGGACACCGGCCCCATGACTGGGCGAACCCCCGTGGAATCATGACGGCATGCCGTACATCGCAGCTTTGGACGACGAGGCCATGCCGGAGATCCATCCGGAGGCCTGGGTGGCCCCGGGAGCCGTCGTGGTGGGCCGCGTGCGGATCGGCCGCGCCTCCAGCGTCTGGTACGGCTCGGTCCTGCGCGGCGACGACGAACGGATCGAGGTCGGCGACGAGGTCAACATCCAGGACCTGTGCTGCCTGCACTCCGATCCGGGCGAGCCGGCGGTGCTCGAAGATCGGGTGAGCCTCGGACACCGCGCGATGGTCCACGGCGCCCGCATCGGGACGGGCGCCCTCGTCGGCATCGGCGCGACCGTGCTCGGCGGCGCCGTCGTCGGCGAGGGGTCACTCGTCGCCGCCGGAGCCGTGGTGACTCCGGGTGCGAACATCCCGGCCGGGGTCCTCGTGGCGGGGGTGCCCGGGCGGGTCCTCCGGGAGCTCACCGACGCCGACCGCGCCTCCTTCGCGCGCACGCCGGAGAACTACCAGGCCAAGGCGCGCAGGCACGCGTCGGCTAAGGAACTCTTCCGATGAACGTGCCGACCAGTGCGCGGTGGTCCGACAACTCGGGCTTCATCTGGACCACCTCCGCTCCGGCGGCGCGGAAGTCGGCCTCCGTCGCGAACACGTAATCGATCTTGCCGCCGTCCTTGGTCGTGGGCGCGCCACCCCTGCGCTGCGGGGAGTACATGCCGGCACCCACCTCCGTGTACCGGCCGGAGCCGAGCCCGCGCCCGTAGACCGGGGTGAGCTGCGGATCCTCCGGCTTGCGGTTGAAGTCGCCGCCGAGGATCACCGGGCTGCGGCCCGCGTACTCCGTGACCAGGCGTTCGACCTGAGCGGGCGACTCCGTGCCCGAGATGTGGGTCACGCAGCTGACGGAACGGCGCGGCCCCACGGAGCTGCGCGCGCAGAGCACGCCGCGCGGGTGGACCCGGGAGCCGGGGAGGGCCGGGGAGTCCACGGTGAGCATGCGCCGTAGCGGTCGCCCGGTGATCGGGCCTTTGACGGCCAGGGCCAGCCCGGACGTCTTCTTGTCCGGGGGCGTCGTCCGTGGCGTCAGGTCGCTCCACAATCTGCGGCACGTGTCGCCGCCGCTGCGCGTGCCCGCCCGGTCGATGCCGAACCACACCAGGTGGTAGTCCGGCAGCTCGCGCTGCAGCAGGTCGACCTGCGCGTAACACATCTCGGTGAACGAGGCCACGTCCACGTCGCGCGCCCGGATCAGGCCGGCGACCTTGCCCGCCCACGCGCGCCTGCGCTCGGGGCGCAGGCTGTCGGCGCAGGTGTTGTCCCTGTTGTTGGCCCCGCACACGTTGTAGGTCAGCACGTTGACGCGGTAGGTGCCCGGATCACTCGCCGCCGCGGCCACGGCCGGGCCGGCCAGCACGACCGTCATCACCAGTGGCGCCATGCCGCGCCGGCGTCGTCCCGTCTTCCGCACCCGCCGCACCCCCGGACTTCAGGAACTCCGTGGCCATCCGCCACGGAGGCCACTTCCGACAAATCCCCCCATAGCCGGATGCAGTAACCAAAAGGGGATCATCCAACCCATGCGCCTGTGGTGAAATTTCCTACATTGATTGCCATAACGGGCGCGGCGACCGCCAGGTAAGCCATGAACACCCACGGTCTGCGCACCGACGTGATGCCGACCGACAGATAGAGCGGCCACCAGAGCAACGACGCCCTGCCCACCGACATGTAGAACGACGACATCGCCAGCAGCGCGACCGCCTGGGGCAGGAGATAGGCGAAGTTCCCCCACCGCCGCCGCACGAGTTGCCAGACCACCAGCGCCGCCAGCACGAGGGCCGCGGCGATCTCCTCGCGGTAGGACGTCCGCAGGACCTCCTCCTCGAGCGACCTGTTCCACGTGTTGACGAACACCTGCCAGGGCCACTCCGCGAAGCGGCCCCAGTAGTCGGCCTCCGCCTGCTTCCAGGCCATCCAGTCGCCGGTGCGCGACCACAGATACGTCATGTACGCCAGCACGGGGACGACCGGCAACGCCAGCCAGGGGGCCGTCCGCCACCCCCGCGACCGCAGCCCGTTCTCCGCGACCAGGAACTGTACGGCCAGGCCCAGCAGAAGGAACAACCCGGAGACGCGGATGGACGACGCGAACGCGGCGCAGACGGCCGCCGCCTCCCAGCGGCCCCGGCGGGCGAGCAGCCACGCGGGCAGCGCCAGTGCGAGGAAGGGCGCCTCGGAGTACCCGGCCAGCATGAACACGGCGAACGGGCTGAGGAAGAAGGCCAGGACGGTCCAGGTGCCGCTGCCCTCCTTGAACGACTCGCTGAGGCGCGACAGCGCCACCGCCACCACCGCGCTCGCGGCCAGCGAGACCAGAACGATGGCCAGGCTCCAGTCCGCGACGACGAGGTGGACGTAGCGCAGCAGCAGCGGGATGCCGGGGAAGAACGCGCTGAGCTTGGGCGCGTCCGGCATGCCCGGGGAGCCGTCGTAGCCGTACTGGGCGATGGTGATGAAGTTGTCGGAGTCCCACGGCGTCAGGCGGTCGAGCATCGGTGCGTCGGTGCGCCCGGGCGCGGCGAGGACCATGTAGATGTAGGTCGCGACGTGCCAGAAGAACCAGATCAGCAGGGCCGTGCGATCGGGACCGATCCGCGTCCAGCGCGGCCGTGGGAAGACGGCGGGCCGCGTGGCCGCCGCCTCTGGGATCGCGGGCTCGGCGGGCCGCCCCGCCGCCTGCTCCTCGTCGGACCTCTCGCCGGCGGGTCCGGGGGTGTTCACGGCTGGGCGGATGTCTGTCACGACCATCTATCGAATACGTCATGCAAGGTCATGCCAAGTGTTTCGGCACGATATATGTTGACTCAAGCGACATTCCACGGCATCGCCCCAGGTCATCGCGTCGTTCCACGTACGAAGCTTTCAGGGCGCCGGGGTCTTCCGGGCTTCCTCCTGAGATGTCGGCCACCGCAACTACCATGGCCGCGTGCAATGGGACGGATTCACGACGATGGAGCGGGACGTCCGCGCTCTGGTCGGCGATCCGCGCTGGCACACCCTCACCTCCGACGCGAGGGTCCACGCGATGTCCCGGCGCATGCTCGCAACGCCCGACGGCACGTGCTGGCTGTTCGGCGCCCATGCGCGGTGGTACCGGTTGGATCGCGGCGACGGCCGCTGGCACCTGTCCGCCCCTCCGTTGCATCCCGCCGTCAGGACGGCCACCCGGCTGCTGCCGTCGGCCCCCGTGATCCCGCTGCCTCTGGTGCCCGCCGGCCCCGACTTCGCCTACGAACGCGGATCGACCCAGGCCTTCGTGGGGCCCGACGTGCCCGGCGGCGTCACCGAGCGGGTCAGGGACCTGCTGCAGTCGCACCGGGGGCTGCGGCGCGACGAATACCCGCTGCCCGGGCGCGTCTTCGCCGACGTGTTCGCCCACGACGTCACCAGCCCGGTCGCCGCCGTCTGGGGCACCATCATGTGGTGCGCGTACGCACCCGCCTTCGACGGCAACGAGGTGCTGCTGTCGATGTTCGGCGAGTTCCTCGGCCGGCCGCTTCCCGGTGACGACTGGGTGCGCTGGCTGCCGCCCACCCCGCTCGACGCGCTGGTCAGCCTGTACGCCGAGCGCATCCGGTCCGGCGCCCACGAGGCCGCGCTCGTGCTCGTGCGCCTGATGGCGCGCACGGCCGCCGTGCTGCGCGCGGATCCGCGGTTCGCGCCCCGGGCGCAGGCGCTCCTCGCGATGACCGAGCCCGTCATCGCCCGGCCGTGGGTGGACCACGACGCCGTCGCGGGCGGTGCCGTACGGCAGGCGTGGTTGTCGCGGTGCCCGCCGCACCTCGCCGGAGCCACGCTGCGCGACCTCTCCCCCGGTGAGCACTTCAGGCATTGCCTCTACGACCTGGTGGAGACGCTGGCCTACGTCTCCCGAAGAGGGATGGACCCGCGGGCAACCGCCGCAGCGCTGTTGGCCGCCGACATCATGAACGTCTTCGTGCGCTCGTCACCTGCGGGCGGCGCGGCGACCCAGCTGTATCCCTGGCTGGACGAGGAGATGCGCCACGCGCTCTACGCCGCGCTGTCCAACCCGTCGCATCCGCTGCGGGGATGCTGGCCGTCCGAAGGCCTGCTCCCCCGCGCGCTCATGCCGCCCGACCGGCATACGGCCGCGGCGCTCCTCGGCTCCGCGTACGCCATGGGACTGGCCTGGTGCCGCCTCACCGGTACGGCGCCGCCGCCGGAGGGTTTCGCGGTGTCGTCCGCCGTCGTGCCATCCTTGATCGACGAGCGCGACGACGCCTGGTTCTGACGTCGGGAATCATCCGAGAGGCCGGTGCCGGACGGTCACGTGAACCGTCATCAGGGGTCACCAAACGTAAAATTCGGATATTTCATCGTTACTACTCCTTTAGCAATCTGTTCCCCACTTCACCGGCTTTTTCATCGAATCGTGATCTCGGTATCTGGGAAATGGTCAAGAAGGGACGCCGGGGGCTCGAGGAATGGTCCCGATGGGCCATGTCGCCTAATCAGGCCCCGACGTAACCTCGTGATGGGTGTGGGCTGCGGAAGGAAGGACGACGCGGTGGGGCACGATGACCTGGACTCCCGGGTCCACGATCGTGTCGCGTTGGACGAGATCGCGCTGTACGCCGAGGTGTTGGAGGCCGTCAACTTCACCGATGACCGACTGACCTTGGAGCAGCTCGACAACGCGCTCGGATTGCGGACTTCGGCGAGCCGCTGAAGAGATTTCCCGGCAGAACCGTCCCGGACTCCTCAGGGGGTCCGGGATGGTTTTTTGTGGACTAGTCAGAAATGCCTAAAGCTGACGTAAGTCTCAAGACCGGACAAGACGGGCAATCGCCGCCGAAGCTTCCTTCACCTTGGCCTCCGCCTCCGGCCCTCCGGAGTTGACGGCGTCGGCGACGCAGTGCCCGATGTGGTCCTCCAGCAGGCCCAGCGCCACGGCCTGGAGCGCACGCGTGGCCGCGGAGACCTGAGTGAGGACGTCGATGCAGTACGCGTCCTCCTCGACCATCCGCTGCAACCCGCGGATCTGTCCCTCAATTCGGCGGAGCCGCGCGAGGTATGCCTGCTTGTCGCCGCTGTACCCGTGCATACCTCAACGGTACCCGTTACGGGTATCACGACGGCCGGACTATCCCCTGGCTTCTAGACCCGCGAGCGCAGGCCGTACATGAGCTCCTGCCAGCGGCCGGCGATGACCTGGGCGGAACGGGCGGAAGCCGACGCGAGCGCGCCCGACGCGAGCGTCGCGCGGCGGCGTTCGTCGTCGATCAGCCCGAGCAGCGCGCAGGCGAAGGACTCGACCTCCCCGGCACCCTCGGCGACCAGCACGCTGTCCTCGCCGGGCCGGAGGAACTCGGCGGGCCCGCGCGGGGAGTCGAAGGCCACGATCGGCACCCCGCAACTCAGCGCCTCGACGACGGTCATGCCGAGCGCCTCGTGGCGGGACGGCACCGCGACGATCGACGCCTTGGCGAACTCCCCCGCCAGGTCGGAGGTCGCCCCCATGAAATAGACGTGGTTGTGGAGCCCCAGTTCGGCGACCAGGGCCCTCAGGCGTTTCTCCTCCGGGCCATTGCCGTACAGGCGGAGGCGCCAGTCGGGCCGTTTGTCCGCGACGACCGAGAACGCGCGGATGAGCCGGTCGTACGCCTTGGCCTGCACGAGGCGGCCTCCGGCGCTGACGATCCTGTTCACCATCCGCGAGCGCGGCCACGGCGCCGCGGGCAGCGGATCAGGAATCGCATGGACGGACAGCTCGTCGTCGAGCAGGCGCGCCCAGTCGCCCCTGCCGGTCTCGTTGCTGGTCACGACCGCGTCGAGGCGAGGGTAGAACCGCTGGACCGGTCCAGGGACGGCCGGGCGATTCCACTCCCGGGCGATCCTCACGATCTCGCGAGGGGCGTATCGCGCCGACTGGACACTCAGCCCCGGCCGGGTGGTGACCAGCACGTCGGCGCGCAGATTGCGCAGCAGTCGCCACAACGCCACCTCGGTGCGCACCTGGCCGGACGGCAGCACGTGACGGGCGCCGGCCCGCGCGTCCACGAGGTGACGCATGGCGATCCGCCCGTCCACGGGAAAGAACGGCTTGTCCTTGGTCTTCTTGACGCTGACGACCTCCACCTCGTGCCGCCCCGCCATCTCCGCCGCGAGATTCAGCACAGCCCTGACGTCACCCCGCATGCTGTACGCGGAGGGGACCAGGAAGGTGATCCTCACGTACCCACCTCGAGCCGCAACTCGTCGTCGGAGGTGAAGCTCGGCGTGATCGGCACTCCGTCGACCACCGCCTGCGGATAGTGCACCCGGCGGCGCTTGCCCTCGACGTCGTCGAGCCGGGCGCCCAGCGGCAACTCGCCGTCGACGCCGTCCACCTCGAGCGAGGGCTCCCAGACGCCTTCGGACTCGGGAGTGGCCGCCAGCACGTCGCACAGCGACAGCGCGGCGTGGAAACGCACTCCCTGGACGGTCGCCGCGACCGTCACCGTCGCGTCGGGGTCGTTGTGCCGCAGCGCGAGCCGGGCCGTGCGGTTGCGGTCGTCGTCGTCCAGGCCCGTGTAGGCGAGCAGGCCTGTGACCTCGAACCTGCCCTCGCGGAACCAGACCGCGCGCACGTCGGCGACCGGCTCCGCCTCCTCGATCTTGATCGCCAGGAACCCGCTCATGGTCCGGTAGGCGCGGTAGGCCAGCTCCCTGCGGCCCAGCGCGTACGCGTCGAGCCCGTCGAGCGAGAAGCCCGGGTCGACGCTCTGGATCCGGACGCGCGACCCGCCCGATTCGAGGTAGGCGTCCCACCGCCCGGGCGCGAGGCCGAGGGGGGCGAGCGAGACGGCCACTCCGGCCTCGCCCAAGGCGCCGAGCACGCGGCCTCCAGGGGTGCCGAGCACGACGTCGCGCTCCTCCCCCGTGCCCCGTTGGCGCAGGATGAGCCGCGTTCCCTCGGCGATCGGCTCGTCGGCCGCAATACGAAGGGTGAGGACGTCGGTCAGTGTGACCTCAGCGTCGGTGACGACCACGCCCACCGTGCAGCTCCTCCCCGTCGATCGAGCCAACGTTGAGGTTACCGTGATTTTCCTGTTATGTGGAGAAAGGGTTTGCTGCCTTTCATGTCCTGGTCGGAGTTTCTTCCGCCCTGACAGGAAAAATCAACAAAAAGTTTGATTTCTTAGTAAAACCAGGGCGGGGTTGCCCGTCACCGGCGGCGCGCTCGCCGAAACGACCGGCCCTCAGCGGCCGGGAGTGTAGACGACCGACCAGGGGCGAAGCCGGTCCGGGACGGTCGCGACGCCGGGCGCCGGCTCCGGAGTGGCCAGGAGTTCGACGGAGGCCCGGGCGAACGCCGGGGCGGCCGGATGCGGCGACCGGTCCGGCCAGATCGCCGACGTCCGCCGGCTCAGTACGGCTCCGGCGAGCGGACGCCAGGTGACCCGGGGCTCGCGGCGCGCGGTCGATTCAGGCTCGAACGCGACACATTGCCGCCCGAGCACCATGCCGAGCAGGAACTCGGGATTACGGGCGTGCCGGATCCGTCGGGGCAGGTAGCCGTGCCGACGGCAGACGTCGAGGATCTCGTCGTGCCAGCCGGGCGCGGTGGCTCGCGGAAAGAGCGCCAGGTCGTGGCCGGCGAGGTCGGCCGGCCCGACCTCGCGGAGCTGGGCCAGCGGCGAGTCACGCGGCAGCACCACCCCCAGCCGGGTCTCGACGACCGGGCCGGACCGCAGTCCCGCGGTCTCCACCGGGTGGTGGACCAGGCCGACGTCGAGCCGTGCCTCGGCGATCATCCGAACCTGCTCGGCGGTGGTCAGCTCCTGCAGGTCGACGTCGAGCCCGGGCGTGTGCGCGGACATCCGGGCCAGCAGCGCTTGCAGCGTGGCCGCAGGGGTCTCCGGCGGTACGCCGGCCCGCAACGTCCCGATCTCACCCTCCCGGGCCTTGCGCATCACGACCCTGACGCGTTCCTCGGCGGCGAGCAGCGCCGTGGCCTCGGCGACGAGCAGCTGCCCTGCGGTGGTGAGACTGATCTGTCGCCGGGATCGGTCGAAGAGTTCGACGCCAAGCTCCCGTTCCAGCCGCTGGATCGCCTGGCTCAGCGGCGGCTGGGCGATGCCGAGAATCTCGGCGGCCCTGCCGAAATGCATCTCCTCCGCGACGACGAGGAACTGCCGCAGGTGCCGGGCGAGGTCCACGGAGCCGAGGATATGCGGTCGGATATGAGTCCGCCTCGACGGCCGACTACTGTCGGTGCCCGTGCCGACCGCGGAACGAATTGTCCAGATCTTCGACGCCGTGGGCGTCGACGCGCAGCTGCACGTCATGGAGATCGGCAGTGGGGCGGAGGTCGCGGTCCGGGCTGACGAGCAGGTGGTGCTCGCCTCCATCTTCAAGATTCTGCTGGTGCTGGAGTTCGCCCGGCAGGCCGCGGCCGGCCGGCTCGACCCGACGGAGCGGATCGTCGTTCAGAATGCCGATCGGCTGGGTGGCTGGGGCACGGCCGGCTGCGCCGACGACGCCGAACTGTCGCTGCGCGACCTGGCCTACTTCGCCATGTCGGTCTCCGACAACACCGCCGCCGACCTGCTGCTCCGCCGGGTGGGGGCGGACGTGCTGCCGCTGCTCGCCGCCGAGCTGGGGCTGCGGCGCACCCGGATCGTCGGCGGGCCACGGCAGTTGCTGGAATCCACGTACGCCGACGTCGGGGCCGCCGACGACGCCGAGTTCGTCAAGATCTTCCCGGCGCTGCCCGAGGAACGGATCCGCGCGCTGCGGATCCTCGACCCGGAGCGTACGACGTCGAGCACCCCGCGGGAGATCACCCGCTTGCTTGGGATGATCTGGCGGGACGAGGCCGGCCCGGCACCGGCCGGCGCCATGGTCCGCGACCTGATGTCCCGGCAGATCTTCTGGACCCGGATCGCGTCCGGTTTCCCGCCCCACGTACGGGTGTCGGCGAAGACCGGGACGCTCCCCGGACTGCACATGGAGGCCGGGGTCGCCGAGTACCCCGACGGCGGCCGCTACGCGATCGCGATCTTCGCCCGGACCCGGCGGCTCGCCACCCGCCGGATCGACGTCGACCTGGCGATGGGCGAGGCGGCCCGGACCGCCGTCGACGGACTGCGCGGAGTGTGACGCCAGAGGCGATTTCCCCTCCTCGCGCGGGGGGCGATCACCTCATGACCAAGGCTGATATCCGTACGCATATCGATCGTTCCGGCGGATGGTCTTGGACGGCGGCGAGCGGCAGGTGGTTGGGTTCCGGCACTCGACCCGCCCGGCTGAGAGCCCGCTCCGCCGGGGTGCGCGCGACCGCCGCGCCGGGCCAGATCGAAGGGAACCCTCATGCCCGAATCTGGAATCGACCGCCGGGGCGTGCTCCGGACCGCCACCGTCGGCGCCGCCGCCCTGACCTCGATGGCCGCGCTCTCCGCCACCGCGGCACCGGCCACCGCCGCCTCGAACGGCCGGACCAGGGCCTGGACCGTGGCGAAGCCCACCACCGGCGGCGCCACCGCGACGTTCCGCTGGCTGGGCACCGCCGGCTGGCGGATCGACATCGGCACCCGGACGGTGCTCGTCGACCCGTACCTCAGCCGGTACGACACCGGACTGTTCGCCGATGCGTTCGACCCGGCGACCAAGCTGACCGTGGCCGCCGAAACCGTCGCCGAGCACGCCGGACGGCCGGAGACCGTGCTGGTCACCCACTCGCACTGGGACCACTTCAACGACGTGCCGCACATCGCGACGACGACCGGGGCGCGGGTGATCGGCACCATGACGACGTACCAGCTCGGCCTGGCCTTCGGCATCCCGTCGGGCCAGTTGGGCGTGGTGAAGGGCGGGGAGGTGCTCGACTTCGGTGACTACGTCGTCGAGGTGGTCGCCTCCCTGCACAGCCGGAACGCGGCCTACTCGATCGGCATCCCGGGGGTGCGGCTGAGCCTGCCGCCGAAGCCGGCCACGGTCGGCGACCTGCCGGAGGGCGACACCCTCGCCTACCAACTGACCGTCAAGAACGGACCTAAGGTGTTCTTCATGGGGGCCAGCGACTTCGTGGAACGCAACGTCACCGGCCTGAGGCCCGACATCGCGATGATCGCCATGGCGTCCAGTGACGCGACGCACGCGTACGTTCCCCGGCTGCTCGACGCCCTGGACTACCCGGAGATCGTGATACCTGTGCACTGGGACGACTTCGAGACGGGGCTCACGAACCCTCCGTCGGTCGCACCGACCGACCGCCGGCGGCTCGAGATCATGATCGCGGCGATTCGGCGAGCGGCTCCGAAGAGCCGGATCGTCGTGCCGGAATACCTCACCGGCTACACGTTCGCCTGACCGGAACGACGGCGTAGGAAGGCCGCGATGCTGCTGTTATTCGTTCCGCTCGTGGTCCTCGCCGCGCTCGCCTGGGGCGCGTGGGGGAGCGTGCGGGCGGTCCGGAACCGGGCCTGGGCGGCGCCGGGCACATGGGCCCGGTCCGGCGTACTCGCCGGCGCCGGGACTCTCCTCTTCTATGGCTACGGCCTGCTCACCACGCTCGCCTACGACATCGGGGAGACCTGCACGCAACTCCGGGGCCAAACGTACGACGATGCCTACCGGGCGGCGCACTGGCGGGAACCGAGCCAATGGTTCCCGCTCCATAACCGGTGCAACGCCGATTACGACCTCGTTCCGGCGTACGTCAATCCGACGCTGGTCGTCCTCGCCGCTGTCACGCTGGGCTGCGTGATCCCGGCGGTGATCCTGGCGGTTCGGCGCTCAGCCGCAGGTCGCTGACCGGCCCACAGCAGAACTGACGGAGTCGGCCATCCCGTTGATCGGGCGCTCGCGCCCCGTGAGTCAGGCGCCCTTCACCGACTTGATCAGCAGTTGGGCGACGTCGACCACCTCGACGGACTCCTTGGCCTGTCCCGAGTTCTTCTTCTCGTTGATCGCGTCTCCGAGCATGACGAGACAGAACGGGCAGGCGGTCGAGACGGTGTCCGGATCGGTGGTGAGCGCCTCCTCCACGCGCTCGGTGTTGATGCGCTTGCCGATCCGCTCCTCCATCCACATGCGGGCGCCGCCCGCGCCGCAGCAGAATCCGCGGTCCTTGCAGCGGTGCATCTCCTGGGTCTGCACGCCGGGCACCTTCGACATGATGTCGCGCGGCTGCGCGTAGACCTTGTTGTGGCGGCCGAGGAAGCACGGGTCGTGGTAGGTGATCTTCTCCTCGATCGGCGTGATCGGGGTCAGCCTGCCCTCCTCCACCAGGTGCGACAGCAACTGCGTGTGGTGCACCACGTCGTACATGCCGCCGAGCTGCGGATACTCGTTGGCGAGGGTGTTGAAGCAGTGCGGGCAGGTGGCCACGATCTTCTTGACCCCGGCCTCGTTGAGGGTCTCGATGTTCTGCTGGGCGAGCATGTTGAAGAGGAACTCCATGCCCAGGCGGCGGGCCGGGTCTCCCGTACAGGCCTCCATCGGACCGAGCACGCCGAACTTCACCCCTGCGATGTGGAGCAGTTCCGCCACGGCCTTGGTGGTCTTCTTCGCCCGGTCCTCCAGGGCCCCGGCGCAGCCGACCCAGAAGAGGTACTCGACGTCTTCGGGCATCTTCTCGTCGATGATCGGGACCTCGAAGTCGAGCTCCTCGATCCACTCGGCCCGCTTCATCTCGGACATGCCCCACGGGTTGCCCTTGTTCTCGAGGTTCTTCAGCATCACGCCGGCCTCGGAGGGGAACGAGGACTCGATCATCACCTGGTAGCGGCGCATGTCGAGGATGTGGTCGATGTGCTCGATGTCGACCGGGCACTGCTCGACGCAGGCGCCGCAGTTGGTGCACGACCACAGCACGTCGGGGTGGATGACGCCGTCCTCGCCCACCAAGGGCTTCTCGAGCAGGGCCAGGACGTCTTCGCCCTGGTGGGCGCGCTGCTCCTCACTCATCATGAGATAGGGAGCGACCTTGAAGGCGTGGTCGCGCTGGTCGAGGATCAGCATCTTGGGCGACAGCGGCTTGTCGGTGTTCCACGCCGGGCACTGCGACTGGCAGCGGCCGCATTCCGTGCACGTGTAGAAGTCGAGGAAGCCCTTCCAGGTCGTGTCCTCGATCTTGCCGCGGCCGAACACGTCGACGTCGGGGTCGGCCTCCTCGAAGTCGAGGACCCTGCCGTTGCTGCGCATCTCCTGCGCTGCGCCGAGCCCGTCGGGGCGGCGCGAGAACAGCACGTTCATCGGGGCCGTGAAGATGTGCAGGTGCTTGGAGTTCACCACGATGACGAGGAAGACCAGCATCACGCCGATGTGCAGGAGCAGGCCGACGCTCTCCAGCGCCTCGCTCGTCGGGAGGATCTTGGCGACCAGGTCGGACGCGAACGCGCCGGACTTGTACGGGAAGTTGCCCGTGTTGACCGCGGACCCGCGGAACAGGAACATCGTCCAGATCACGTTGAAGATCATGAAGAGGACGAGCCACGCGCCGCCGAGGTGCGAGCCGGAGAACCGCGACCCGCGGCCCAGCTTCTTCGGCGACTTCGCGATGCGGATGGCGGCGAACGCGATCAAGCCGATGAGCGCCGCGACCGCGATGAAGTCCTGCAGGAAGCCCAAGATCGGCCAGGTGCCGATGAGCGGGATGTGGAAATCGGGCTTACCGGTCACCGCTCCCTGGATCAGTGCGCCGTACGCCTCCAGGTAAACCGTGGCGAGGATGAAGAACGCCCACATGACGAAGAAGTGGGCGGTGCCGGAGGGCGTCCACTTGAGCAGCTTCCTCTGCCCGAAGACCTCGACGAGCTGCGCCTTGATCTCGGCGCCCACGTTGGCCTTGGCGTACTCGATCCGCTCGGGGGCGGGCTGCCCGCTGGTCGCGAGCCGGTAGAGGAACAGCACGCGACGGCCGGCCACGGTGACCGCGACCGCGGTCATGACCAGCCCGATTATCGCCACCCAGAGCACGGGTCCCTCCCAAATCCGACGTCGGCCGCCAAGCGTATGAGCACAATCCGTCCGGAGCACGACTTCCGGGACCACCCGAATAGTACCCGCCGGTAACTTATGCCCTCTATACGGATCACTCCGATCCGATACTAGAACAAGGCTCTGGACCGGAAATCGGCAGGCGTCCTCAACCGTCCACGTACCGCTGGATCGTCGGCGCGAGGAGCGCGACCAGCTCGTCGATGCTCGCCGACGCGAGCGGCTCCAGCTTGAGGATGTACCTCATCATGATCACGCCGAACATCTGGGCGAAGGCGACCTCCAGCCGGATCGGCGGGATCTTCAGCGCCTCGGCCACCCGCCCGAGCACCGCCCGGGTGACGAACTCGCGGATCATGACCTCGGCCTGCTCGTGCGCCATCGCCGTACGCATGAGCGCCATCACGGGCTCGCGCGCCTGCGGATCGGACGTCAGCGTGAGGATGAAGCGCACGAGCCGCTCGCCGACCTCCTCACGCGGGCCGGCCAGGACCGCCGGTAACGCCACCGCGGGATCCATCGGAAGCTGCATCGCCTGGACGAAGATCCCGTCCTTGGTGTCGAAATAGTGGTGCACCAGGGCCGGATCGACGCCCGCCTCCCGTGCGATCCCGCGGATCGTCGCCTTGTCGAAGCCCTTCTCCGCGAAGACCCTCCGCGCGGCGGCCAGGATCTCGCCGCGCGTGTCCGCCGCCCCCGGTCTGCGCCCGGGCCGCCGCCTCTTCTCCCCGGCCGCGGGAGCCCCGGACGCGGCCGAGGCCGGTCCTCTAGCCACCGCCGCCAGGCACCTTCCGTCCCACCGCCAGGTAGACGCGCATGGGCACGGTCATCCTGCCGTCGGGGAAGACCTTGCCGAGCTCGGCGCCCTCGCGGCTCATCACCTCATCCGCCGCCTCGGGCGCGAGCGTGGCCACGTACGAGTGCGACCGCAGATCGGTCAGGAAGTCGTCCAGGAGCACCCCCCTGGTCCAGTGCACCCACGTCTCGCCGACCTGGAGCCCGGCCTCCCCCATCGCGTCGGCGATCGGCGGCATGCTCCACCCGGGCAGCGCGGGTCCGGTGTACCCCTCGCACGAGTCGGCCAGCCTCACCTGGCAGGCGGCCAGCCAGTCGGCCTTGCCCGCGTCCACCGAGTTCCACCATCCGGCCACCGCGCCCTCAGGGGTGAGCACCCGTACGGCTTCCGCGATCGACAACACGGGGTCCAGCCAGTGCCACGCCTGCGCGTACGTCACCAGGTCGGCCACTCCGTCGCGGAACGGCAGCGCGTTCCCGTCGGCCAGCAGCGCCTCGCATGCCGTACGGGCGCGCAGGCGGGACAACATGCGCCCGCCGCGGTCGACGGCGACGGGCCGGGCGCCGCGATCCAGGAGGCCGCGGGTGGAGATGCCGGTGCCCGCACCGACATCCAGGACGCGGGCGCCCTCCAGCCCCCTGCCGGACAACTCCTCCAGCGCGACATAAAGCCCTTCCGGATACTCCGGTCGCGCGGCGTCGTACGCCTCGGCCACCCTGTCGAAGACCAGATGGCTGTCCTCGCGCGCCCTGGTCATGTGGCCTTCGTGGCGGCGGCGAAGTTCAGCCGGGCGAAGGCCAGCGCCTCGGTCAGATCGTTGATCCGCTCCGTACGGCTGACCGCCTTGCGCGTGTTGATCTCCAGCACGATCAGCCCGCCGTACCCGTTGCCCGCCAGTCGCTCCAGCAGTTGCGCGCAGGGCTGGGAGCCCCGGCCGGGCACGAGGTGCTCGTCCTTGTTCGTCGTACCGACGCCGTCGGCGAGGTGCAGGTGGGCGAGCCTGTCGCCGAGCTTGGAGGCCATCTCCATCGCGTCGGACCCGGAGACGGCCGTGTGGGAGAGGTCGAGCGTCACCTGGGGGAAGTCGTAGTCGATCGGGTTCCAGTCCGGCGCGTACGGCACGACCTCGTTGCCCCGCGCCCGCAGGGGGAACATGTTCTCGACCGCGAAGATCACATCGGTTTCGTCGCGCATGCGGGCCAGGCCGACCTCGAAGTCCCTGGCGTAGTCGCGCTGCCACCGGAACGGCGGATGGACGACCACGGTCTGGGCGCCGAGCCGCTCGGCCGCATCACGCGCGCGCTGCAGCTTGACCCACGGGTCACGCCCCCATACCCGCTGCGTGACCAGCAGGCACGGCGCGTGCACGGCGAGCACCGGCATCGAGTAGTGGTCGCTCAGGCGCTGGAGGACCTCCACGTCCTGGCTGACCGGGTCCTGGCCCACCATGACCTCGACGCCGTCATATCCGAGGCGTGCGGCCAGCTCGAAGGCGTCGGGCGTACGCTCCGGATACACCGAAGCCGTCGACAACGCCACTTTCGCGCTGGGCACGCGGATGACACTCATTTCGCCCGCCTCCCCTGGCGGCTCGACGGGCACGTCGCCGTGGCAGTGCGGTGATCCTGGATAGCCTGCCTGCGCCCGTTCACGGACTCCAGCCTAAGCCGGGAGAGCACCGTGTGCCGCTTCGCCACAATGATGGCATGCAAGATCACGAACTATCGTGAACCCATGGCGCGGATCGTGAGCGGGGCCGTACCAAGCCCGAACATCTGGAACTCCCCCCAGGTCTACGAGGTGGAGAACCGAGCCGTGGACCCCGACGGCCTGGTGGAGGCCGCCATGCGCGGGATCCGGCCGTGGGACGGGGCAACCGTGCTCGACATCGGCTGCGGCACGGGTTTCCATCTTCCTGCGCTGGCCGCCGCCGCCGCGCGTGTCGTGGGGGTGGAGCCGCACGCCGGTCTCGCCTCGCTCGCGGCCTCCCGATGTGCGGCACTGCCCAACGTGGCCGTCCGTACGGCGACCGCCCAGAGCCTGCCGCTGCCGGACACGTCGATTGACGTGGCGGTCGCCCGATGGGCGTACTTCTTCGGCCCCGGATGCGAGCCCGGCCTGAAGGAGCTGTCCCGGGTGATGCGCCGCGGAGGCGCCGCCTTCGTGGTCGACCTGGACGGCTCGCGCGGCGACTTCGGCCGCTGGTTCCGGCAGACGGTCCGCTCCTACTCCCCCGCCGCGGTCGAGGAGTTCTGGTCCCGGCAGGGCTGGCAGCGCAGGGAGCTCGACCTTCGCATGGTCTTCGCCACCCGGGCCGACCTGGAGGCGGTGCTGCGGATCGAGTTCACCCCCGAGGTGGCGGCCCACGCAGCCGAGGAGACCGCCGGGCTGGAGATCTTCTACCCCAACGTTTTGAGATGGCGGCATTTCTGAGCCCCGCGAAGCCTTGACCATGACGTCGGCGTCAACGCTTACGGTCATGCCGAGGAGGGCCGATGCGGATCGGAGAGCTGGCCAGGCGGGCGGGCGTGAGTCCCCGCGCGCTGCGCTACTACGAGCAGAACGGGCTGATCAGGGCCCGGCGCTCGGCGAACGGGTACCGCGACTACGACGAGGCCGACGTGCGGCTCGTCGCGGAGATCCGTTCGCTGATCGCCGTGGGCTTCACCCTGGAGGACGCCCGCCCGTTCGTGGAGTGCCTGCGGTCGGGACACGAGTCGGGCGGATCCTGCCCTGAGTCCGTCGTCGTCTACCGGCGCAAGCTGGCCGAGATCGACTCCGAGATCCGCTCCCTGCTGGCCCGCCGATCGGAGGTGGCCGCCCAGCTCGCCGAGGCGTGCCCGGGCTGCCTGGTGAAACGAGGAGAACCATGATCACGTTGACGGCGGAGAACTTCGAGGAGCAGGTGCTGCGCAGCGACACGCCCGTGCTCGTCGACTTCTGGGCCGAGTGGTGCGGACCCTGCCGAATGATCGCGCCCGTCCTCGAGGAGATCGCCCAGGAGTACGGCGACCGCCTCACGGTGGCCAAGCTCAACGCGGAGGAGCACCCCGAGATCGCCCAGCGGTACGGCGTGCTGGGATTCCCCACCCTGAACCTCTACAGGGACGGCGAGGTGGTCAGGCAGATCGTGGGCGCCCGTCCGAAGCGCCTCCTGCTGGCCGAACTGGCCGGTCACGTGGGAGAACCCGTCTGACGGCCCCGATTGTCGGCGGCGCCGGGTAGCCTCCCGCACGTGAGCAAGGCAGCGAGGCCGGCGTACCGGTGCGGCGAGTGCGGATGGACCACCGCCAAGTGGGTCGGCCGGTGCGGAGAGTGCCAGGCGTGGGGCACGGTCGAAGAGGCGGGATCCCGGCAGGCCGCCAACGTGGTCAAACCCGGTGCGGTGACGGCTCCGGCCGTCCCCATCGGCCAGGTCAAGGCCGAGGTCGCCCACGCCAGGCCCACAGGGGTGGGCGAGCTCGACCGCGTGCTCGGCGGCGGCTTGGTGCCGGGCGCGGTCGTGCTGCTGGCGGGCGAGCCCGGCATCGGCAAGTCGACGCTGCTGCTCGAGGCGGCGGCCCGCATGGCACGCCACGAGAACGTCCTGTACGTCACCGGCGAGGAGTCTGCGGCCCAGGTCCGCCTGCGGGCCGACCGGATCGACGCGATCGAGGACCGGCTCTACCTCGCCGCGGAGACCGACCTGTCGGCGCTGGTCACGCACGTCGAGAAGGTGCAGCCCCGGCTGCTGATCGTCGACTCGGTGCAGACGATCGGCTCGGCCGAGGCCACCGGCGTGCCCGGCGGCGTGACCCAGGTCCGTGAGGTCGCCGGCAACCTCGTACGGCTGGCCAAGGAGCGCGGCATGTCCACGGTGCTCGTCGGCCATGTGACCAAGGACGGCTCGATCGCGGGCCCCCGGGTTCTGGAGCACCTGGTCGACGTGGTCCTCCATTTCGAGGGCGACCGCAACTCCCGTCTCCGCATGGTCCGCGCGATCAAGAACAGGTTCGGGCCGATCGAGGAGGTCGGCTGCTTCGACCTCCACGAGCGCGGGATCACCGGCATCACCGACGCCAGCGGCCTTTTCGTCTCGCGGCACAACGAGCCGGTGGCGGGCACCTGCGTCACGGTCACGATCGAGGGCACCCGGCCCATCCCTGCCGAACTGCAGGCACTCGTCGCCGCCACCGAGGCTCCGCAACCGCGGCGCACGTCGTCCGGGCTCGACTCCTACCGGGTGGCGATGGTGCTCGCGGTGATCGAACGCCGCCTCAACGCCAAGATCGGCAAGGCCGACGTGTTCACCGCGACCGTCGGCGGCATCCGCCTGACCGATCCGGCGGTCGACCTGGCTCTGATGATGTCTGTGGTCAGCGCCGTCGCCGACAGCGCGCTGCCGCCCGGCCTGATCGTCCTCGGCGAGGTGGGGCTCGCCGGCGAACTGCGGCCGGTCAGAGAGGTGCGGAGGCGGCTCGCGGAGGCGGCCCGGCTGGGCTTCACCCGGGCCCTCGTGCCCACGGGCTCCCTGGAGGGTGACACTCCCCGCCTGGATCCCCCGAAGTCACGCGGCGGCCTGGTGGCCGTACGCGACACGGGAGCGCGCACGACCAACTTCGCGCCCGGCTTCGAAGTCACAGAAATACAGCACGTGTGGGACGCACTCGCACACGTCACGTGAAGAAACCGTTACGCCGGTAAACTGTGCGGCGTCATGAGCCGTCAGGGGCGTCGCGGGATGTAGTAGCCGTCCGAGCACGGGGGTCACGTGCACAACGACAAGGGACTGGACAACCGATGGAGGGCCGCACTCGCCGCGGTCGCTCCCGGCACAGCCCTGCGTGACGGGCTGGAGCGCATTCTCCGCGGCCACACCGGCGGTCTGATCGTCCTGGGCTACAACGACTCCGTCGAGGAGATCTGCACCGGCGGATTCACCCTCGACGTCGATTTCGCACCGACCCGGCTGCGCGAGCTGGCCAAGATGGACGGCGCGATCGTGCTCGACAGCGGCGAACTGCGCATCGTGCGCGCGGCCGTCCACCTCGTCCCCGATCCCACGATCCCGACCGACGAGTCGGGCACCCGGCACCGGACGGCCCAGCGGGTGGCCAGGCAGACGTCACTGCCCGTGATCGCCATCAGCAAGTCGATGCGGATCATCGCGCTCTATCTCGACGGCACGCGCTACGTGCTGGAGGGGTCCGCGGCGATCCTGTCCAAGGCCAACCAGGCCCTGGCCACGCTGGAGCGCTACAAGCTGCGGCTCGACGAGGTCTCGGGCACGTTGTCGGCGCTGGAGATCGAAGATCTCGTCACCGTCCGCGATGTGGCCTCGGTGGTCCAGCGGCTGGAGATGGTGCGCCGCATCGCCGGGGAGATCGAGGGATATGTGGTCGAGCTCGGCACCGACGGCCGGCTGCTCACCCTCCAGCTCGACGAGCTGGTGGCGGGGGTCGACGCCGATCGGGAGCTGATCGTGCGCGACTACCAGCCCGCGTCGCTCGGCAACCTGCCCCAGCGTTTCGCCGAGGCGATGCGGGAGCTCGACGACCTGTCCTCCACCGACCTGCTCGACCTTTCGAACGTCGCCCACGTGCTCGGCCACTCCGGATCCGACGCGCTGGAGACCGCGGTCAGCCCCTTCGGATTCCGCCTGCTGGCCAAGGTGCCCCGGCTGCCCGACACGATCGTCGACCGGCTGGTGGGCCACTTCGGCGGCCTGCAGAAGCTTCTCGCGGCCAGCATCACCGACCTCCAGTCGGTCGGCGGCGTCGGTGAGGCTCGCGCCCGCAGCGTCCGTGAGGGCCTGTCCCGCCTCGCCGAATCGTCGATTCTCGAACGCTACCTCTGAGCTCTCGCCGTCAGCGCAGGTGGAAGACGACCCTCGGGCTCTTCAGCATCCCGGCGTGCGCCGCCGCGACGTAGGTGCCGGGAGTGGCCGACGGGCGCCTGCTCGAACAGTCGCTCCCCGAGAGCCTGCGGTCCCAGTTGATGGTGCGCACGTACGGGACGCCCCGCTCGAGCGTCTGCGTGTCGACGCCGGAGCCGCTGACGCAGTCGGCGGTCGACCAGATCCGCTCCGAGCCGGAGGTGACGCGCATCTCCAGCGTGCGGGGGCCGACGTCGACGGTGCACTCCGTCCGTCCGGTGCTCACGATGGTCAGCAGGAAGCTCGGCATCGCGTCCTTGTTGTAGACCTCCTGCCCGCTCTGGAGGGCGACCACCAGGTCCTTGGCATCGCAGGGCGCACCGGGCCGGCGGGCTTTCTCGCTCTTCGACGCGTGCGCGGACGAGCCAGGCGTGGGCGAAGGCCCGCCGGGCACCACGGCACCGGAGCCACCCGCGCTCTTGGAGGCGAGCGGTGACGGGAGCGAGACGACCAGCGACTCATTGGCGCCCGGAGAGGCCTTGACGCCATTGGAGGTGTCCGGCTTGCTGGACGCACTCGAACACGCCCAGGCGACGACCGCCACGACGACGAGCATGCCGGTGAGCACGGCCACCCGGCGGCGCCAGTAGACGTCCGCTCCTTCTACACCCACATCACCACGGAACGTGTCCGGATCCATACGGACAGTATGGAGAGTCATGGCCCGCCAGGGGAAACGGCTCGCCGCTTCGTCCCCCGCCGAAGCGGTCACGCGAGCCGCTTCCGTCCGGACCTGCTCCAGAATGACCGGCGATAAGGTCGGACCGTGGCCGCCTCCTCATTGCGTGAACCGATCCTGGACTGGTACGCCGAGCACAACCGCGACCTGCCGTGGCGGCGCCCCGACGCGACGCCGTGGGGAATCCTCGTGAGCGAGATCATGCTCCAGCAGACCCCGGTCATCCGGGTCCTCCCCGTCTGGGCCGACTGGATGGAGCGCTGGCCCACTCCACAGGCCCTCGCCCAGGAGCCTCCAGGCGAGGCCGTACGGCACTGGGGGCGCCTCGGCTATCCACGGCGGGCACTGAACCTGCACGCGTGCGCCAGGGCCATCACGGCGGACCACGGCGGCCGCGTGCCGTCCACGTATGACGAGCTGCGGGCCCTGCCGGGTATCGGGGACTACACGGCTGCCGCCGTCGCCAGCTTCGCCTACGGCGGCAGCCACGCCGTCCTGGACACCAACGTGCGCCGGGTTCTGGCGAGAGCCGTGCGCGGGGAGGAGTATCCGCCCAAGGCCACCACGGCCGCTGAGCGCAAGCTCGCCGAGTCGCTGCTGCCCCCGGTGGGAGCCCCCCGCTGGGCCGTCGCGGTGATGGAGCTGGGCGCCCTGGTCTGTACGGCTCGCGCCCCCAAATGCGAGCAATGCCCCATCACAGCACGATGCGCCTGGCGGCTGGCCGGACGTCCCGCTCACGCGGGCCCCGCGCGGGTGGGCCAGACCTACGCGGGCACCGACCGGCAGTGCCGGGGGCGACTGCTCGCCGTCCTGCGCGAGGCGTACGGCCCGGTTCCCAAGGAGGCCTTGGATGCGGTCTGGGACGACCACGCGCAGCGGGAACGCGCCCTCGACGGCCTCCTCGACGACGGCCTGGCCGAACTCCTCGACGACGGCACCTACCGCCTCCCCGCCTGACCCTCCCCCCAACCCCCTGGGCGTGATCATGCAGAAGTTCGGCGGATGCCCACCTGACCGGCGCAAACACCGGTCGTGATCATGCAGAAGTTCGACGAAACCTCGCTCGACCTGCGAAAACAAGTTTCGTGATCATGCACTGACGGGTCAGGCGGCGAGCTTGAGACCCAGATCGGTCAGATTGCGCCGGGTCCAGTCGAGCTCGTCGGCGAGGCGGGCGACGAGGGCCGCCGGGCTCTTCGTCTTGGGGGCGGTCCACTCGTGGGCCTCGACCTCGACGTGGGCGGTGCCGTTGACGGCGCCCGAGAGGATGGCGTTCAGCGTGTCCTGAAGCACCGGCTGAGTGCTCGGGATCTCCTGGCTGTGGTTGTGGACGTGTCCCAGCTTCACCACGGGAGCACCGGCGAGCGCCAGACCGCGCAACGCCGCCGCCCGCTCCTCGACGCCGCAGGACAGGTGACACGCGTCCAGGCACACCCCGAGATGCTCGGAGTCGATGCCGCAGACCCGCTCAAGCGCCTGCTCGGTCGTCTCCAGCACACATCCGGGCCAGGGCTCGAAACCCACCCGGATGGTCTTCCCGGTGACGCTGTAGAGGCCGCGCAACTCCCGCGAGAGCCGTTCGAGGCGCCGCGAGGCGATCGAATGCAGATCGGCGGGCCAGTCGCGGCGCCACCCGATCGGAATCGTGGAGATGCTGCCGAACTGCACGTCGTCCGGAAGCAGGAACGCGAGAATCTTCGCCAGCGACATCGTGTACCGATAACGCTCGGGCTTGGCCCAGTCAGGACCGGGCACGTCCTGGTTGTGGCCGCCCGACCCGTTGAGGCTCACCACTTCGAGACCCCGCTCCTCGAGCGAACGGCGGAGCCGGACGAGTTCGATGCGATCGACGATGAGGTGGTCGGCCACGGCGGGCGCCAGCCACAGTCCGATGCCGAGCCGCTCGACCCCCAGCTTCCTGCGTACCGGGACCGCGTACCGGGTGAGGTGCGCGATCAGGTTCTCCAGGTCCTCGGCGGGATGAACCCCGGCGTTATAGGCCAGGTGAACGAGCGTCCCGTCGTCATGCAACAGGCGCATCAGATGCCTCCCAGACGTTTGTGCACTCTCTGACCATGATCCAGACGATCGGTCCCGATCGCATGGGGCCGAGGTCCCGTTGACACCGGGATCTTCCCGGCCCCGACCGAGCCTCCCGCGGACGCCCGGTTTCCCGCGTCCCTCTCACAGTGGACTGACAGGTACTCCTCTGGGATGACGCCGAGACTGCGCTCGCACACGTCAACGGTCCATATGGATCCCGGCCAGACTCTACAGAGTGTAGTACTACGTCTGGTGGCGTGACACCCGCTCTCACGCAAAACAAAAAGCCCGCGTGAGATCACCTCACACGGGCCGACATGCCGGCATTTCCTGAGAACGGGCCCAGAACGCCGACGAGGGGCGCCTGGGGCGCCCCTCGCGACTTCTCTCTACATCCAGGTCAGTTCTGGATCGGCTCGGCGATGGACGCCGCCGAGTCCGGAACCGCCGGGGTCTTGGCCTCGCCGGTGAACGTGAACTTCGCCGCGTCGCCCTCGCCCTCGATGTCGATCTTGACGATCTGGCCCGGACGCAGGTCGCCGTACAGGATCTTCTCGGACAGGCTGTCCTCCAGCTCGCGCTGGATCGTCCGGCGGAGCGGACGGGCACCCATGACCGGGTCGTATCCGCGGTCGGCGAGCAACTGCTTCGCGGCCGGGGTCAGCTCCAGCGCCATGTCGCGGTCCTTCAGACGCTCGTCCACCTGGGCGAGCATGAGGTCCACGATCTGGATGATCTCCTTCGGCGTGAGCTGGTGGAAGACCACGATGTCGTCGACGCGGTTGAGGAACTCGGGCCGGAAGTGCTGCTTGAGCTCCTCCTGGACCTTCGACTTCATCCGGTCGTAGTTGCTCTCCGCGTCGTCGGTCTTCGCGAAGCCCACCCCGATGCCCTTGGAAATGTCCCGGGTGCCGAGGTTGGTCGTCATGATGATGACGGTGTTCTTGAAGTCGACCACGCGGCCCTGGGCGTCGGTCAGGCGACCGTCCTCCAGGATCTGCAGCAGCGAGTTGAAGATGTCCGGGTGGGCCTTCTCGATCTCGTCGAACAGGACCACCGAGAACGGCTTGCGCCGCACCTTCTCGGTCAGCTGGCCGCCCTCCTCGTACCCGACGTAGCCGGGCGGGGAGCCGAACAGCCGCGAGACCGTGTGCTTCTCCATGAACTCCGACATGTCGAGCATGATCAGAGCGTCTTCGTCGCCGAAGAGGAACTCGGCGAGCGCCTTGGACAGCTCGGTCTTACCGACACCGGACGGACCGGCGAAGATGAACGAACCACCCGGGCGCCGCGGGTCCTTCAGACCGGCGCGCGTCCTGCGGATCGAGCGGGACAGGCCCTTGATGGCGTCATCCTGGCCGATGATCCGCTTGTGGAGCTCGTCCTCCATGCGGAGCAGCCGCTGGGACTCCTCCTCGGTGAGCTTGAAGACCGGGATGCCCGTGGCGGTGGCCAGGACCTCGGCGATCAGCTCCTCGGTGACCTCGGCGACGACGTCCATGTCGCCGGCCTTCCACTCCTTCTCACGGCGCTCGCGCTTGAGCTGGAGCTGCTTCTCCTGGTCACGCAGGGCGGCGGCCTTCTCGAAGTCCTGCGCGTCTATCGCGGACTCCTTCTCACGCCGCACGTTCGCGATCTTCTCGTCGTACTCGCGCAGGTCCGGCGGAGCGGTCATCCGGCGGATGCGCATCCGCGACCCGGCCTCGTCGATGAGGTCGATCGCCTTGTCCGGCAGGAACCGGTCGCTGATGTACCGGTCGGCCAGCTGGGCGGCGGCCACGAGGGCGCCGTCGGTGATGGAGACCCGGTGGTGCGCCTCGTAACGGTCGCGCAGACCCTTGAGGATCTCGATCGTGTGGCTGAGGCTCGGCTCGGCGACCTGGATCGGCTGGAACCGCCGCTCGAGCGCGGCGTCCTTCTCCAGGTGCTTGCGGTACTCGTCGAGCGTGGTGGCGCCGATCGTCTGGAGCTCGCCACGGGCCAGCATCGGCTTGAGGATGCTCGCCGCGTCGATCGCGCCCTCGGCCGCGCCCGCTCCGACGAGCGTGTGCAGCTCGTCGATGAACAGGATGATGTCGCCGCGGGTGCGGATCTCCTTCAGCACCTTCTTCAGGCGCTCTTCGAAGTCGCCGCGGTAGCGGGAACCGGCGACCAGGGCGCCCAGGTCGAGCGTGTAGAGCTGCTTGTCCTTGAGCGTCTCGGGCACCTCGCCCTTGACGATCTTCTGCGACAGGCCCTCGACGACGGCGGTCTTGCCGACGCCGGGCTCTCCCACGAGCACAGGGTTGTTCTTGGTCCTCCGGGAGAGGACCTGCATGACCCGCTCGATCTCCTTCTCGCGGCCGATGACCGGGTCGAGCTTGCCCTCACGGGCGGCCTGGGTCAGGTTCCGGCCGAACTGGTCGAGCACAAGGGAGGTCGAAGGCGCGGCCTCCTGCGGTCCACCCGCCGCCGCCGGCTCCTTCTGGTAGCCATGGAGCAACTGGATGACCTGCTGCCGCACTCTGTTGAGGTCGGCCCCCAGCTTCACCAGCACCTGAGCCGCCACGCCCTCACCCTCGCGGATGAGGCCGAGCAGGATGTGCTCCGTGCCAATGTAGTTGTGACCGAGTTGCAAGGCCTCGCGGAGCGACAGCTCAAGGACCTTCTTGGCACGCGGGGTAAAGGGAATGTGCCCCGAAGGCGCCGACTGGCCCTGGCCGATGATCTCCTCGACCTGCTGGCGCACACCCTCAAGGCTGATGCCGAGGCTCTCCAGAGCCTTGGCGGCGACACCCTCACCCTCATGGATCAAACCAAGAAGAATGTGCTCAGTACCGATGTAGTTGTGGTTGAGCATCCGGGCTTCTTCCTGAGCCAGGACGACAACCCGCCGCGCACGGTCGGTGAACCTTTCGAACATCTCGTCGCTCCTCACAGAGCGGTCAGGCGAGCCCGGGAGATCCGGCCCGTCGTTCCGCATGGTAGCCCCGACCCAGCGACCGCTCCCTTAGCAGAGGGGTTCCCCGAGAGCGAGGCGTTCACCCTCTATCCAACCCCCTGACCGCGGCGAGATGTTCCGGATACGCCGCAAGCGAACGAGGTTTTAGGAGACGGCAAACACAATCGCGCGGTTATCGCGATCGTCAGGACATCCGACGATCGCGATAACCGCGCGATCAAGAGCGCAGTTAGTGCGCCGCTTCGTACGCTTCGACGATCGACGCGGCAATACGGCCACGCTCGCTCACGGGGTGACCGTGCGACTTCGCCCATGCGCGGATCTCGGCACTCTTCTCGCGGCTCATCGCCCGCTGGGCGCTTCCACCGACACCACGACGGCGACCACGGGCAGGGCCGGATTCGGCCCGTCGTGCACCGCCGACGAAAGGCGACAGAGCATCGCGAAGCCGCTTGGCGTTGCCGTCGCTCAGGTCAATCTCATAAGAGGTCCCGTCAATGGCGAACGCGACGGTCTCATTGGCCTCGCCACCGTCGAGATCATCTATGAGAATCACCTGTGTATGCTTGGCCATCCGGCAATCCTTTCGCGGAGCATAGTTTGTTTCGTCAGCCAAACATATACCCGGTTCCCTTGGCTGACAATTCAAGATTGTGGATTCTCAGGAACCTGAGAGCTTCCTGAGTTCTCCCGCGACTGCCGCGTTGGCCTGAGCCCCGCCGCATCGGAACGTACCAACTTTACGATCCCGTACACGACGGCTCCCGCGGCGACGACGGAAGGTATCAACGCGGACAATACATCTGACATTCTGACTCGCTCGCGCCGGGGGTGTCTTTCGCGGCACCCGTGTAAATTTCGGATGACAGCTGGCCGTGCGCGGCGTTCCCAGCCGTAGGGCCACGACACGACGATAGCGCCGCGCCGACCTGGGTCCTCGTTCCGGGTGGCCTCCTGGCGAGGAAGGCAATCCCCGTCTCTCCAGCCGCCTTACCGGATGGCGCCGAAATCATACCCATGAATACCAAGTGGGGCGGTCCGCCGAAGCGGCCGCCCCACCTTTAACCCCCACTACGGGAAGTAGATCACACCGGGTCGATGCGATATCGGCACCAGGTCACTGCGGCGCCTTCACCACGATCGTGCCGGCGACCTTGTCGTGAAGCCCCTGGTGAAGGGGCTGGTCGGCCACCACCATCACAGCGATGACGAGCATCAGGATTCCGGCGAGGAAGTTGAAGAGGGAGGACGCCCCCACCAAGGCCATGAGAACCATGACCCCGGGGTAGAGAGCCGAGCGCTTCATAAGGGCGGACGAATCCAGTGCGGCCCCTCCGACGCCGACGACCTTGATCTTCATGACCTTCTTGCCGAGGGTCTGGCCGTCCTTGGAGTGCAGCACGTAGTCGTAGGCCGTATATGCGCCATAGGCGATCACACCGGCGAGGAAATAGGGCATAAACAGGGTGCCCGTGGGGTTCTGCAGCAGATCCGCGAAGGACGGCTTGAAGATCGAGTTGAGGATGGACAGGAGAATGTAGTACACGACGAAGAAGATGATGAAGTCGATGATTCGCGCGACCCAGCGCTCCCACCATAGGGCGAGAGGCGCGGGGGCGCCGGGGGGAACGGGCGCTCCCTGAGGGCCGGCTCCATAAGGGCCGTAGCCGGGCGGCGGATATCCACCGGGCGGCGGAGGCGGCGGAGGCTGATATCCACCCGGAGGCGGCGGCCCCGGCTGATAAGGATTCTGTCCGGGGGGTGGTTCTGCGGTCATTTGGTCACCTCTCGTGACGGAGTAGAGACCGGCTTCGGTCAAGCATCGCGCACGAAAGCCTCACCGTTACGAGGATTATCCCCCCTCTGCACGCGCCGCACTTGTTGTGCCGAAGATACAAAAACGGGGCCGATGGTCCGTTCCATCGGCCCCGTTTTGCACCGCTACTTGATCTTTACCACGATCGTTTCGGCGATCTTGTCGTGCAACGCCTGCCGTAGGGGCTTGTCCCAGAGCAGCCAGAGCACATTCACCAAGGCGAACAGGCTCGCGATCCAGCCCACGAACGGAATCCACCGGAGCAACTGCGGGCCGAAGGCGACGCCCGCCCGCTTCGCCGCCGTGTCCTGCCCGAGTCCGCCCGGCGCCAGCACCCCGCCGACGGGAACGACCTTGATCCCCATGGCCATCTTTCCAAGGGTCTGCCCCTTGGCGCGGAGCATGAGGAACTCGTACGCGATCATTCCCGCGCCGCCGAGCAGTGCGGTAATCACCGCGGCGGCGAACACCCCGCTCTCCAGCGTCACGGTGCCCGTGGTCGGGTCGAACCCGGCCTGCGTGATCAGGATGGAGCCGATGATCCCGGAGACGATGGCGAACGGGATCCCGAGGACGACGCCGTCGATGATCCGCGCGACCAGGCGCTGCCACCACTCGGCGAGCGGCGCCGGCGCGCCGGGCGGCACAGGCTGCCCGTACGGCCCGCCGTAGCCGACCTGTCCGTACCCGGGCTGGCCGCCGTATCCCGGCTGCCCGTACGGCTGGCCATAGGGCTGCTGGGGCTGTCCGTAGCCCTGCTGGGGCTGGCCGTACCCCGGCTGGTTGTAGCCGGGCTGCCCATACGGCTGTTGAGGCTGACCGTAGCCGGGCTGCCCGTAGGGCTGCTGCTGACCGTAGTCGGGCTGGCCGTACGGCTGCTGGGGTTGTTCGCCGTAGCCCTGACCGTACCCCTGGCCGTAGGGCTGCTGGGGCTGCGCGAAGTCGGGCTGCCCCTGACCGTAGCCCTGCTGGGGCTGGCCGTAGCCCGGCTGGTTGTAGCCGGGCTGCCCGTACGGCTGCTGGGGCTGCTGGCCGTACGGATGCGGGGGTTGCTGCCCGCCGTATCCAGGCTGGGCGTCACCCCCATATTGGGCCGTCTGACCATAGGCCGGTGCTCCGTAGCCCGGCTGGCCGTATCCCTGTCCCTGCTGCGGACCCGGCTGCTGCGCCGTGTTGCCGTAGCCGATGATCGTGACGTCCGGGTCCTGGCGGTTCGCGGGAGGATGGGCTCCGTCTGAATCATCCTGCGGATACGGCGGCTGTCCGGTGCTCACCGTGTCACCTCGTTTCGAGTGCGCGTGCGGCACATCGTCAGGCTCGCATGCTGATAACGCCTAACGTAGCGAGAGGTATATCAACAGTCACTTTTTCGGCAAGTAACCGAGCCAGTCAAGATCACCGATCGAGGTGGAGCAACATTCTGGTGTTTCCCAGCGTGTTGGGCTTCACGTGCTCCAGGTCGAGGAACTCGGCCACGCCTTCGTCGTAGGACGCGAGAAGCTCGGCGTAAACCTCAGGTGACACCGGAGTGCCCTGAATGGGAACAAAACCATGACGCCCGAAGAAGTCGACCTCGAATGTCAGGCAGAAAACGCGGCGCACTCCCAGATCACGAGCAGTCTCGATCAGCGCGGCCACGATGCGGTGCCCCACGCCGCGGCCGCGGGCGGCGGGGTCGACCGCGACGGTGCGGATCTCTGCCAGGTCCTCCCAGAGCACGTGCAGCGCTCCGCAGCCGACGACCACACCGTCGGCCTCGGCGACCCAGAACTCCTGCACGTCCTCATAGAGCGTGACGGTGCTCTTCTCCAGCAGGCGGGGACCCACCCCGGAGTACGCGTCGACGAGGCGGCGGATCACCCGCACGTCCGCCGTCGTGGCTCTGCGCACGACCACCGTCGGAGGCCCTGACTCCGCGGGTGTCTGCTCGGCGACCTGCTCCATGGATCGTCAGCGTAGTCGGCGCCGCCGCAGTAAGGCCCTGTGGTCACGCCCGGCCTGCGCTGACGAGTCGTCCGCACCAATATCGGCCCGACCCAAAATGCAGGCCCGGATCCCCGGCAGGTGCGGCATGATCATGCGGGGCGACCGTACCCCGTGGGCGCCCGATTCACAGATTTTCAGATTTTACTCAGGGTTGACCCCCGAGCGACCAGTGTCAAAACGATCCAAAAAGGTTAAATCGCAGGTAGAACAGGGTGCGCGCCAACCTCACCCGTAACAACCTCGTGATCGTTCGGTTGCACAACCTCGACGCGATCCTGGGTTCTGGTTGAGCTAGAACCCCAAATGCCGTATCGTCCAGCGGCAATACGGTCGCCGCGCCCCCCGCGGAAGCCGGACCGCCGAATCTGCCCCGCACGCACGTGTGGGGGAGAACCGGGGACCCAACTGTGCAGATCTGGTTGATCTAGATCAACAAGGGGTGAATCCGAAAGGTAGGGCCACTCCCGCCCGAACCCGTCAGCTAACCCGGTAGGCGGCCAAGAGTGCCGTGCGGAACCCCGTCTGGTCCGTTCCCCCTCGCAAATAGCGGACCGGTCCGTGCGACACGACATTGGAGAGGAGTCTTGTTGCACGAACGTCGCGAGCGGGCTGCCGGCAGACACACCCGAAGCCGGAAGTCCGTGGCGGGTGGAGTCCTGTCCGGCTCCATCCGCAAGCTGGTCTTAATCGGCGTGGGGATCACAATGATCACGGTCGGCGCCCCCATGATCTCCGCGACCGCCGAGCCGAAACCCACCACCAAGGAGCTCGCGGCCCAGGTCGAGAAGCTCTACAACGACATCGAGACCCTCACCGAGCAGTACAACGGCCAGAAGGTCCGTCTCACCGCGGCGAAGCGGTCGGCCGATCTCGCCAAGAAGACCCTCGCCAAGAGCCAGGATCAACTGGCCACACTCCGCCAGAAGGCGGGCTACCTCGCCCAGAACGCGTACATGACCGGTGGCCTCGGAACCACCGCTCTCGCCCTGGTCGGCAGCGCCAACCCCGAGAGCTACCTCGACCAGGCGTCCATGCAGTACGCCCTGGAACAGCAGCAAGGCCAAGAGGTCGCCGAGGTCGCCAACGCGATGAAGGCCGCCGCCGCCGCCAAGGCCAGCGCGACCGCCCGCGAGGCGGAGGTGAAGGACCTGCTCGACAGCCTCACCGCGCAGCGGACCAAGATCACCAAGATGGTCAAGAAGGCGGAGAGCAACCTCTACAGCAAGGTCGGTCTCGAGGTCAGCGGCGGCGTCGCACGCCGCGTGGACTTCCCCGTCATCGGCAGCGGCAAGGCCGCACAGGCGGCGCGATGGGCGCTGGCGCAGCAGGGCTCGCCGTACGTCTGGGGCGCCGCGGGGCCCAGCTCCTTCGACTGCTCCGGGCTGATCATGGCGGCCTACCACACGGTCGGCATCAGCCTGCCGCACTACACCGGCAGCCAGTGGACCTCGGGCACGCACGTATCCACGAAGGACATGCGCCCCGGTGACCTGGTCTTCTTCTACAGCGACCTGCACCACGTCGGCATGTACATCGGCGGCGGCTACATGGTCCACGCGCCCCACACGGGAGACGTGGTCCGTGTCGCACCCCTCGCCGGACGGCCGATCGCGGGAGTCGTCCGCGTCGCCGACTGAGTCGCGGGCCCGCCGGCCGGGCCGTACCCTCCGCGGGTCCGTGATGGCATGTGACGCCACCGGGCCCGCGAAGGCGCGGGAGGCCGGGCCGGCCGTACGGATGACCTCTCGCGGTGGAGAGACGGTCAGATGAGGCGGCGGCGGGCCGCCCAGGCGACCGCCTCGATCGCGGTCGCGACGCCGATCTGGTCGCAAATGTGACGCAGCCGCCTTCTGACGGTGCGCCCGCTCACATCGAGACTGCGGCCCACCCGCTCGGCGGTGACACCCTTGGCGAGCTCCGCGAGAAGCAACAGGTCCTCACCGGTGAGACCGGCACGCTCATGATCTGCGACAAGATCCTCGCCCATTGTGACGACGTCAGGAAGCCCCATCGTCTACCCTCCCCCACGACGATGAACGGGTCGGTCCACCTTCGGGAAGGTAAACGCCTCCGACCAAGGTCGTCAAGGTTGGACCTTGTCGTGAAAACCACCCTGGTGATCACTGGTCCCGGGGGTCACATCGTCCCCAGCCGTCCGGCGATCTGGCGAATTTCCCGGCATTTCACACCGACTTCATGTCCCGGTATGTGAGACGGCCACGCGGCGTGCGGAGAAGCCGACGGCCTCCGCGCGCCGCCATGGACGGCCCGGGCGGGGTCAGGTGCCCAGCAGCTTGCGCACCTGGTCGCGCCCGACGGCGAGCAGCAGCGTGGGCAGCCGCGGGCCGGTTTCGCGGCCCACCAGCAGCCGGTAGAGGAGGGCGAAGAAGGTGCGCTGGGCGGCCTTCAGCTCCGGAGTCGCCGCCTTCGCGGCCAGATCCAGCCCGGCCTGCACCTTCGGCACGCCGTACACCAGGGTCGTCAAGCCGTCGAGCGACCAGTGGTCGTCGAGGCCGTCGGACAGCAGCTTCAGCGAGGCGAGCTCGGTCTCGCTGAGGGTGCCCAGCAGCGCGGTGTCGGGCTCCTCGCGCACCTGTGTGCGCTCCTCCGCGGGCACATAGGTGCTCACCCAGTGCTGAGCGCGGTCGAGCCGGGGCCGCAGCTCGTCGAGGTCGGAGATCTCGGGGTCGAACTCGCGCAGGATCCGCAGCGTCTGCTTCTCGTCCCCCGTGGTGATGTCCGCCACCGAGGCCAGCGTGCGGTACGGCAACGGCCGCGGCGTCACGGGCAGTGTCACCGACGCGGTGCCCGACGCCCGGCGGTGGGCGGCCTGGTCGGCCGGGAGGGCGCTGCCGTCCGCGACCTTCCTGGTCAGGGTGTCCCATTCGTCATACATGCGCTGGATCTCCTGGTCGAAGGAGATCTTGAACGACTGGTTGGGACGCCGCCGCGCGTACAGCCAGCGCAGCAGCGAAGGCTCCATGATCGACAGGGCGTCCGCCGGGGTGGGCACGCCGCCCTTCGAGCTGCTCATCTTGGCCATGCCGCTGATGCCGACGAAGGCGTACATCGGGCCGATCGGCTGATCGGCGCCGAACACCTCCCGGATGATCTGGCCACCGACGATGAAGGACGACCCGGGCGAGCTGTGGTCCACCCCTGACGGCTCGAACACCACGCCCTCATAGGCCCAGCGCATCGGCCAGTCGACCTTCCACACCAGCTTGCCCCACGTGTGCTCGGCGAGGATCACCGTCTCGCCGTGGCCGCAGGCACAGGTGTACGACAGCTCCGTGGTCTCGTCGTCGTAGGACGTCACGGTCGTCAGGTCGCGGTTGCAGACCGAGCAGTAGGGCTTGTACGGGTAGTACCCGCCCAATCCTGAGCCGTCGTCCTCGGCCGCCGCCCCGGAGCCTTCGAGCGCCGCCGCCTCGTCGGCGTCCTTGGCCTTGACCTTCGCCTTGGTGCGGTACTGGCCGAGGATGGCGTCGATCGTGCGCCGCTCGCGCATGGCGAGCAGCACCTGGTCCCGGTACGCCCCCGAGGTGTACATCTCGGTCTGGCTGATGCCGCGGAACTCCACGCCCATCTCGGCGAGGGCCGCCGCCATCGGCGCCTTGAAGTGCTCGGCCCAGTTGGGATACGGGCTGCCGGGCGGGGCCGGCACCGAGGTCAGCGGCTTGCCGATGTGCTCGTTCCACGACGGATCGATCCCTGCGGGAACCTTGCGGAAGCGGTCGAAGTCGTCCCACGACAGGATGTGGACGCACTCGACACCGCGGCGCCTGATCTCGTCGGCGACCAGATGCGGGGTCATGACCTCACGCAGGTTGCCGAGGTGGATAGGGCCCGAGGGGCTCAGCCCGGAGGCGCAGACGACGGGTTTGCCCGGCGCACGCCGTTCGGCCTCGGCGATGACCTCATCGGCGAAACGCGCCACCCAGTCGGCGTCCATCACGGCAGTCCTCTCTGAACGGGGTCCTGCCTTCTATGGTCCCGTACGCCGGGGAGTGCTTCAGGCATTGTCCCCTCAGGCGGTGTTTCTCGCGTAGATCAGGCGCAGGCCGATGAGGGTGAGCCAGGGCTCGTGGAGGTCGATGGTGCGGGCCTCGCTCACCACGAGAGGGGCGCCGGGGCCGGTCGCCACCACGGTCACGTCGTCCGGATCGTCGGCCAGCTCGGCCGTCATCCGCTCGACGATCCCGTCGACCAGCCCCGCGAAGCCGTAGATGATCCCCGACTGCAGGGCCTCCACGGTGTTCTTCGCGATCACCGAACGGGGGCGGACCAGCTCGACCTTGTGGAGCTGCGCCCCGGCCGTGGCAAGAGCGTCCACCGAGATCTCCAGGCCGGGGGCCGTGACCGCGCCCACGTACTCCCCGCGGGCCGACACGGCGTCGAACGAGGTCGCGGTGCCGAAGTCGACGATCAGGCACGGCCCGCCGTACAGGGTCGCGGCCGCGAGCGCGTTGACGATGCGGTCGCTGCCGACCTCCTTGGGGTTGTCCATGCGGACCGGCACCCCGGTGCGCACGCCGGGCTCGACCACGACGGCCGTCACGTCGCCGTAGTAACGCCGGGACATCTCCCGCATCTCGTTCAGCACCGACGGCACAGTGGAGCAGATGGCGATGCCGCTGATGTCGGCGTCCTTGAGGATCGGCGACTGACCGAGCAACCCCTGCAGCACGACGGCTATCTCGTCCGCGGTGCGGCGGGGATCGGTGGCGATCCGCCAGTGCTCCAGGACCTCTTCACCTTCGAACAGGCCAAGCACCGTATGGGTGTTGCTGACGTCGATGGTGAGCAGCATGCCCCGATTATGCACCACGAAGATCCAGGCCGATGTCCAGCGCGGACACCGAGTGAGTGAGCGCTCCGACCGCCAGATAGTCGACTCCGGTGGCCGCCACGGCCCGCGCGTCGTCCAGGGTCAGGCCGCCGCTCGACTCCAGGCGGGCCCGCCCGCCGACCAGCCGTACGGCCTCGGCGAGCTGCTCGACGGTGAAGTTGTCGAGGAGGATCTCCTCGGCCCCTTCTGCCAGGACCGGCTCGATCTGATCGATCCGGTCCACCTCGACCTCGATCGGGATGCCGGGGAAGGCCTGCCGTACGGCGCGGAACGCCTCGGTCACCCCACCCGCCGCCACGACGTGGTTGTCCTTGATCAGCGCGGCGTCGTGGAGACCCATCCGGTGGTTGACCCCGCCGCCGCAGTGCACGGCGTACTTCTCCAGAGCCCGCAGGCCCGGAAGGGTCTTCCGGGTGTCCCGGACGCGGGCCCCGGTGCCGGCGACCGCGTCCACCCACCGGCGGGTCGCGGTGGCCACGCCCGACAGGTGGGTGAGGAGGTTCAGCGCGGTCCGCTCCAGCGTGAGCAGATCACGGGTACGGCCGCGGACGGTCATGAGGACGTCCCCGGGCCCGACCCGGTCGCCATCCTTGACGTGCCGCTCCACGACGAGCGCCTCGGGCGCGCGGCGGAAGACGGCCTCGGCGACCGCGAGCCCGGCGACCACGCCCTCCTTGCGCGCGACCAGGTCGGCCGTCGCCGTCTGATCGTCGGGGATGGTGGCGACGGATGTGACGTCCTGCCCTCCGGCGAGGTCCTCGTCGAGCGCTGCGGAGACGAGCTCCGCCAACCGGGCGGGGTCGATGCCGAGGCCGGTCAGTTCGGCCTCGATGTCGTGGGCCTGGTGTCGCATGACGAGTCCTTCCGCTCCGAGAGAGATGTCGATGTGCAGCCGCCAGCGGTCGTCGTCGCGTTCGGGATGGTCCTCACGCCAGTGCGCGCCACGCGTCTCCTGCCGCTCGGCGGCCGCGGCCACGAGGGCTGAGGCCACCGTGAGCAGGTTCGTCGCCTCCCACGACTCGGTGCACGGCTCCACCGCGACCGGGGTCCAGCGGGCGTTCTCCAGTGCTCGGGCGACCTCGGTCAGGCTCTCGTCGCTGCGCAGCACCCCGGCTCCGCGGCTCATGTGGCTCTGCACCCGCAGCCGGGTGCGCGGATCGACCAGGCCGTCGGGCCTCGGGTCTGGCTCGATGGCTGTCTTGTCCGTGCCGCCGTCGCGGGCCACCAGGTCGGACGCGATGCGCTCGGCGAAGACGAGGCCCTCCAGCAGGGAGTTGGAGGCGAGCCTGTTCGCGCCGTGGACGCCCGTGCAGGCCACCTCCCCGCAGGCGTACAGGCCGGGCACGGTGGTCCTGCCGTACAGGTCGGTCCGCACGCCGCCGCTGGCGTAATGGGCGGCGGGCGCCACCGGGATGGGCTGCGTGACGGGGTCGATGCCGTGCTCCCTGCAGACCGCGAGGATCGTGGGGAACCTCTCCCTCCACTTCTCCTCGCCGAAGCCGCGGGCGTCCAGGTGGACGTGGTCGGCGCCCGTCTCGTGCATCTTGCGGGTGATGGCCTTGGCCACGACGTCACGCGGCGCCAGGTCGGCCAGTTCGTGCACGTCGCGCATGAAGGGCTCGCCGTCCGCGTCGATGAGGATCGCCCCCTCGCCGCGGACCGCCTCGGAGATCAGCGGCTGCTGGCCCGTCGAGTCCTGGCCGAGCCAGAGCACGGTGGGGTGGAACTGCACGAACTCGATGTCCCGCACGACCGCCCCCGCCCTCAGGGCGAGCGCGACGCCGTCGCCGGTGGAGACGCCGGGATTGGTCGTGGCCGAGTACACCTGGCCCATGCCGCCGCTGGCCAGGACGACCGCGCCGGCGTACGCGGCGCCCACGCCGTCACGGGCCCCCTCGCCCATGACGTGCAGAGTCACCCCGCGCGTCCGGCCCGTGCCGTCCTGGATGAGGTCGAGCACGAGGGCATGTTCGATGATCTCGATGCGCGGCTCGGCGAGGACGGCCTCCGTGAGGGCCCGCTGCACCTCCGCCCCCGTGGCGTCGCCGCCGGCGTGGACGATGCGGTTGCGGCGGTGACCGCCCTCACGGGTGAGCTGGAGCTCCCCGTCGGTGTCCCGGTCGAAACGGGCGCCGTGGGCGATGAGGCGCTTCAGCGCGTCGGGGCCCTCGGTGACGAGGATGCGCACCGCCTCCTCGTCGCAGAGGCCGACCCCCGCGATCAGCGTGTCGTTGAGGTGCTCGTCCGGGGTGTCCTCGGGGTCGAGGACCGCGGCGATCCCGCCCTGCGCCCATCGGGTCGAACCGGCGGACAGCACGTCTTTGGTGACGACGAGAACCCTGCCGTGAGGGACCAGTTCGGTGTAGGTGAGCGCCACGGTCAGCCCGGCGATGCCGGATCCGACCACGATGACATCGGCGTCCACGCTCCAGCCGGGAGCCGGAGCCGTCAGCTTCCTCGGTAACGCTGCCATGAGGGGGTTCCCCTTTCGTCAATATGACGATAACGCCCCCATCGTTTAGCCGCTCTCCCACCCCCGCCCACCCGCGCGGTGATCATGCAGAAGTTCGAGACTTTGCTGCCCGACCTGCGCAAACCCAGGTGGTGATCATGCAGAAGTTCGGGGATTCGCGGCCCGACCTGCATGGATGTCATGCGTGATCATGCAGAAGTTCGGGCGCCTGGCCGCCGACCTGGGCCGACGCGCATCGTGATCATGCAAAGTGGACGCAATGCCGCATGAGCCGCACTGCATGATCACACAGGGAGAATGTCGAGGCCAGGCCGTACGACTCCGAGGTTCTGCATGATCACGAATGGCGTCGACGCAGGTCGCAAGGACCGTGGCCGAAGTTCTGCATGATCACGCCCGATGTTCGCGCAGGTCAGACGGCAAACTCCCGAAGTTCTGCATGATCACGCCAAGAGAAGGGGCACGTCAGGCAGCTTCCGCGCGAACTTCTACATGATCACCACCAAAGGGCGGGGCCACCACCAGAGGGCGGGGTCACCACCAGAGGGCGGGGTCACCACCAAAGCGGGGTCACCACCAAAGCGGGGTCACCACCAAAGGGCGGGGGGACCATCAAGGGGTTGGGGGGATGGGGGTGTTGTCGATCAGGCGGGTGGTGCCCACCTTGGCGGCGACGACGAGGAGGCCCTCCCCTCGATGCGTGTCGTCCACGGCAGTGAACGTCCGGGGATCGACCAGCTCCACATAGTCCACGGCCAGCGGCGGATCCAGATTGGCCCCCGCATCCAGTACGGCTTTCGCCGCCGCCAGGATCTTGGACGGCGTCGTCTGCGCGGCTCCCGCCCTGAGGGCCTTGGAGATGGACAGAGCCGTCATCCGGTCGGCCGGCGACAGGTACCTGTTGCGGCTCGACAGCGCCAGCCCGTCCGCCTCCCGCAAGGTAGGGGCGCCCACGATCGACACCGGCACGTTCAGGTCGGCCACCATGCGGCGGATAAGCGCGAGCTGCTGGGCGTCCTTCTGCCCGAAGACCGCCACGTCGGGCTGGACCAGGTTGAAAAGCTTCAAGACCACGGTCAGCACGCCGTCGAAATGCCCGGGCCGAAAGGCGCCTTCGACGTTCTTGCCCATCTCGCCCGACGACACCGCGACCTGGCTGCCCGGGGGATACATCTCCTCGGCCGAGGGTGCGAAGACGAGGCCGACCCCCTCGTCCGCACACACATCCAGATCGACGTCAAAAGTCCGCGGATATCGCGAAAAATCCTCGTTTGGGCCGAACTGTAATGGATTGACGAAGATGCTGACCGCGACATGATCCGCATGCTCCCGGGCGAGCCGCATCAACGACCGATGGCCCTCGTGAAGCGCCCCCATGGTGGGCACCAGAGCGAGCCTGCCCGGCCCGAGCGCGTCCTTGGCCTTGACGAGCCCCGCACGATCGCCGGCGACGATCACGTCCATATGTTTCCTCCCAGCGCGTCCAGCAGGCGCTCCGCCGCCTCGGGTTTCAGCAGTCCGGCGGCCAGCGCCCGGTCGGCGGTGAGCCGGGCGAGGGCCACGTACGCGTCCGCCGCCTCGGGGGCGGCGAGGATCAGCGCGTCCACATGCTTGCGCACGGTGCCCGCGTCTCCGCGCACGACCGGTCCGGTCAGCCCGGCGATGCCCAGGCGCAACACGTTGTCGAGGGCCGCTCCGAGCAGCGGGCCCAGCAGGCGGCCCGGGTGTTCGACGCCGATTCGCGCAAGCAGTTCCTGCGACTCGGCGATCAGCGTGACCATGTGGTTCGCGGCCCCGGCGATGGCGGCGTGGTAGAGCGCCCGGTCCTGGTCGGCGATCCACACCGGTTCGCCGCCCATCTCGATCACCAGGGCCTCGGCCACCGGCCGGAGCATGGCGGGCGCTGTCACGCCGAAGGAGCACCCGTTGAGTTTCACCAGGTCGTCGTCCCTGCCGGTGAACGTCATCACCGGGTGCAGCGCCAGCGGCAGCGCGCCCAGGTCGGACGCCGGCTGCAGTACGGCAAGGCCGTACGCGCCGCTCGCATGGACGAGGAGCTTGCCGCGCAGGTCGGCCCCGGTGGCCGCGAGACCGGCGACGAGCCCGGGAAGCACGTCGTCGGGCACGGTCAGCAACACGAGGTCGGATCTGGCGATGACGTCGTCCGGCCTGGTCAGCTCGACGCCCAGCCGCTCGGCCGCTCGCCTGTGCGAGGCGTCGGATACGCCGCTGGCGGCCACGACCCGGTGGCCGGCGATCGCGAGCGCGGCTCCGAGGACGGAGCCGACTCGGCCCGCGCCGAGCACCCCTACGGCGAGCCGCCCCGGGCGGTCACTAGTCTCCATGACGCCTCCCCTCGCCCAGGGTAGCGGCGACCGGCACGCCAGCATGGCCTGGACCCAACGGTCAGATTTTGTCCCTTTTGCCAGACGCCTATGTTGGGCCGCGAGTACGAAAGTGCCTACTTTTCGTCATAGCCCGAGGCTCGATAACGTGGAGCGCTGTGTGGGTCACGTGGCGCGACGCCATGCAGAATGCCTTGTACGGCGACGGCGGCTTCTATCAGCGCGAACGACCCAACCGACATTTCCGGACTTCGGTGCATGCCTCCCCCGCGTTCGCACACGCCCTGGCCTTGGTGGCCTGCCAGGTCGACGACGCGCTCGGCCACCCGCCCGTCATGGACCTCGTGGACATCGGCAGCGGCGACGGACTGCTGGCGATTGGCGTCCTCGGCGCCGTGCCGCCCGACCTCGCGGCCCGGCTGCGGGTGACCGCCGTCGACCTGTCCTCCCGGCCGCCCGGCCTTGACGACAGGATCGCCTGGACGTCCACGCCCCCCGCCGAGATCGCGGGCCTGGTCGTCGCCAACGAATGGCTCGACAACGTGCCTCTCGACGTCGCCGAGCAGACTCCCTCGGGCCCGCGGCTCGTGCTGGTCGACCCCGCCACGGGTGACGAGCGGCTCGGGCCCGTCCCCGATCCCGCCGATCTCGCCTGGCTGGAGCGCTGGTGGCCCATGTGCTCGGCAGGCGCCTCCGGCAGGGCCGGCCACCGCGCGGAGATCGGCAGGCCGCGCGACGAGGCCTGGGCCTCGGTGATGGTACGGCTCACGCGCGGCACGGCGATCGCCGTGGACTATTCACACCATGTGGACAACCGGCCGCCCCAGGGGACGCTGACCGGTTATCGGGCGGGGTCGATCGTGCCTGCCGTACCCGACGGCTCCTGTGACATCACCGCGCACGTCGCCCTGGACGCCGTGGCGGACGCCGGCGAAAGAGCCGCCGGGGGCACCGGTACGGTCACCACACGGCTCACGACCCAGCGGGAGGCCCTGCGCGCCTTGGGCATGCGCGGCGTACGGCCGGCGCTGGCCCTCGCCCACGACGACCCGCGGGGGTATCTCAGGGCGCTGAGCAGGGCCTCGGAGGAGGCGGAGCTGATCGACCCGTCCGGCCTGGGCGGGTTCGGCTGGCTGAGCCAGTCGGTCTCAGCCGGCCGTCCCGAGCCCCGGCCTAGACGGTGACCTTCAGCGCCTCCAGGCCGCGGATGACGTAGCCCGGCTTCCAGACGGGCTCCTCGGCCAGTTCGAGCCCCGGCGCGGCCTTCAGGAGGGCGCCGAAGGACTCGATCAGCTCGACCCTGGCAAGGGGCGCGCCCAGGCAGTAGTGGATGCCGGCGCCGAACGAGATGTGCGGGTTCTCCGGCCGCCCCACGTCGAGCCGATCCGGGTCGGCGAACACCTCCGGATCGTGGTTGGCCGACCCGAACAGCAGCGCGACCTCGACGCCCCGGGGGATCGCCACGCCGCCGACCTCGATGTCCTCCAGCACCCACCGCTCGAACATCTGCAACGGCGTGTCATAGCGCATGAGCTCTTCCACCGCTGTCGGCAGCAGGCCCGGGTCGGCCCGCAGCCGCTCGAGCTCGGCCGGGTTGCGGAACAACGACCACCAGCCGTTGCCGGTGACGTTGACCGTGGCCTCGTGGCCGGCGTTGAGCAGCAGCACGCACGTGCCGATCAGCTCGTCCTCCGTGAGGCGGTCTCCCTCGTCCACGACCTGGGCGAGCGCGGAGATCAGGTCGTCGCCGGGGTCGCTCCTGCGCGCCCTCGCCAGCTCACGCAGGTAGTCGCCGAACTCCAGCGACGCCCGCACGGCGGCCTGCTGCGACTCCAGCGGGGGATTGAGCTCGTACATCTTGCAGATGTCGGCCGACCACGGGCGCAGCAGATGGCGGTCGGACTCCGGCACCCCCAGCATCTCGGCGATCACGGTCACCGGCAGGGGCTCGGCCACCTCCGCGATGAGGTCGCCGCCACCGCGCTCGACGAACGCGTCGACCAGGTCGGCCGCGATCCGGCGCACGCGGGGGCGCAGGGCGTCGACCATGCGGGGCGTGAACGCCTTGGACACCAGGCGGCGCAGCCGGGTGTGGACCGGCGGTTCCACGTCGAGCATGCCGGCGCGGGTGATCCGCCAGAACGGTTCCTGGAACGCCGGCTCGGGCTCCCGGCCGAACGCCTCGTGCGAGGCGACATGGAGGTAGGACCGGCCGAGCCGGCGGTCGCGCAGCAGCGCGTTCACGTCGGCGTGACGGGAGACGAGCCACTGCCCGGTCGGCTCGAAGAAGCGCACCGGCTCCTTTTCCCGCAGGTCACGGTAGGCGTCGTACGGGTAGGCGACGAACTCCGGATTCCAAGGATCAAACTTCACAAAGCAACCATACGGCGGCCCGCCGCCTCGGGGGCGAGAGTCGCCCGACCTGCGGATTTGCATTTTGAGGGGCTTGCTCGGTTATAGTCCCCGTTAGGTCATGAGTGCCAGCGCCAAGCCCCGGCTCGCTGGCCGGCAACCCTCGCGTCCGCGGCGGGGTGCCCCGGGTGAAGACCAGGTCCGGCACGAAGTGTGCCGGGCAAGCGCGGGCTCCGCCGTACGACGCCAGTGGCCGGGGTCCCCTGTCCCGAGGAGGCCTGGCGTTGTCCCCCATCTCTGTCCTGAACCGTTCCGCCGTTCCCGCCGAGATTCCCCAGATCACTCCTGACGTGCGGATTCCCGCCGTGCTCGGAACCGACCTCGAAGTGCCGGTCAAGGGCGACAGGCTGGTGCCGTACGCGAACCTCGACTATGCCGCGAGCGCGCCCTGTCTGGAGGCGGTGAACGCCGCGGTCGCCGCCGCGCTCCCCGCCTACTCCAGCGTCCACCGGGGCGCGGGCTACGCGTCCCAGCTCACCACCGCGCGGTACGAGCAGGCCAGGCACACGGTCAAGGCGTTCGCGGGAGCCCGCCCCGACGACGCGCTGATCTTCACCCGCAACACCACCGACGCGATGAACCTGCTCGCCCGGACCCTGCCCGAGGGCACCACCGTCGTGGTCTTCGAGACCGAGCACCACGCCTCGCTGCTGCCCTGGTCCCGGGTCGTAAGGCTGGCCGCGCCCGCCTTCCCCGGCGAGGCGATCAGGGCGGCCGACGAGGCCCTGTCTGAGCTGGACGGCCCCGCGCTGCTCGTGGTGACGGCGGCCTCGAACGTCACCGGCGAGTTGTGGCCGATCGCAGGGCTCGCGCACATCGCCCACCGGCACGGTGCGCGGATCGCCGTGGACGCCGCGCAACTGGTCCCCCACCGGCGGCTCAACCTGAGCGCCCTCGACCTCGACTACGTCGCCTTCTCCGGACACAAGCTCTACGCGCCCTTCGGTGCGGGCGCCCTGATCGGCCGGGCCGACTGGCTCGCCGCGGCTTTGCCGTACCTTCGCGGGGGCGGCGCGGTCAAGGCCGTCGGCGACGACCAGACCGAGTGGAGCGACGACACGGAGGCCAGGCACGAGGCGGGCACCCCCAACGTGCTGGGCGCGATCGCGCTCGCCGCGGCCTGCGACGCCCTGAGCGCCACCGGATGGACGGCGCTCGTACGCGAGGAGGAGCGGCTCGTGGCCCGGCTGCGCGCCGGGCTCGCGACGATCGAGGGGGTCACGGAGCTCTCGTTGTGGGACCACGAGCACCCGCGGGTCGGCATCGTCTCGTTCGTCGTGGAGGGCCGCTCCGCGCGCGAGGTCGCCGAAATCCTGTCGTCGCAGCACGGCATCGGGGTCAGGGACGGCAAGTTCTGCGCCCACCCGTTCGTGCGTCACCTGCTCGGCACGGCCGACGGCGGGTGCGACGACGACACGGCGAGCGCGGTGCGCGCCTCGATCGGCCTCGGCTCGACCGAGGAGCACGTGGACCGCCTCATCGAGGCGCTGAGGGCTCTCTGATCACTCCCCCGCCACACGGCTCTTCGCCGGGCCGTACCGGCGTGGGAGCATGGGCCCTATGACGGAAGATCCTGCACACCCGCTCAGGGAACGCGTCGTCGGCGTCGGCGCGGGGGCGGGAGCCGTCCAGGCGAAAGAGCTGGCCACCGAGGACATGGTCCTCAACATCGGCCCGCAGCACCCGTCGACCCACGGTGTGCTGCGGCTGCGGCTCACCATGGACGGCGAGCGGATCATGGCGGCCGAGCCGATCATCGGCTACATGCACCGGGGCGCCGAGAAGCTCTTCGAGGTGCGCGACTACCGGCAGATCATCGTGCTGGCCAACCGGCACGACTGGCTGTCGGCGTTCGCCAACGAGCTGGGGGTCGTGATCGCCGTCGAGCGCATGCTGGGGATGGAGGTGCCCCAGCGGGCCGTGTGGGCGCGCACGCTGCTCTCCGAGCTCAACCGCGTGCTCAACCACCTGATGTTCCTCGGCTCCTATCCCCTGGAGCTCGGGGCGATCACCCCGGTGTTCTACGCCTTCCGTGAGCGGGAGACGCTGCAGCACGTCATGGAGGAGATCTCCGGCGGGCGCATGCACTACATGTTCAACCGTGTGGGCGGCCTGAAGGAGGACCTCCCGCTCGGCTGGCTCGACCGCGCGTCCGCCGCCGTCGCCGAGGTACGGCGACGCCTGCCCGACATCGAGCAGTTAATCTCGGGCAACGAGATCTTCCTGGCGCGCACCAAGGGCGTCGGCGTGCTCGACCGCGAGACGATCATGCAGTACGGCGTGAGCGGCCCGATCGCGCGGGCCTCGGGGGTCGACCTCGACCTGCGGCGCGACGAGCCCTACCTGGCCTACGGCGAGCTGCCCGTCCGGGTGGTGACCCGCACCGCCGGCGACTGCAACGCGCGGTTCCAGGTGCTGCTGGAGCAGGTCAAGGTCTCGCTCGACCTCGCCGACGCCTGCGTGGAGCGTCTGCACGGGCTGCCCCCGGGGCCGATCAACCAACGGCTGCCCAAGATCCTCAAAGCGCCCGAGGGCCACACCTACGCCTGGACCGAGAGCCCTCTCGGCCTCAACGGCTACTACCTGGTCTCCCGGGGCGAGAAGACCCCCTGGCGTCTCAAGCTCCGCAGTGCGTCGTTCAACAACGTGCAGGTGCTGCGCGAACTGCTGCCGGGCAACCTGGTGTCCGACATGGTGGCGATCCTCGGCTCGATGTTCTTCGTCGTCGGCGACATCGACAAATAGCTACTTCTCGTCGTCCTTCGGCTCGCCGGGGACGCGGCAGCAGTGCTCGAGGAACAGCGCGGCGCAGATCAGCGCCACGCACGCGACGAAGGAGCCGCCCGCCACGATCGCGTCCTGGCGGGGCTCGGGCAGGTCGAGCAGGTTCAGCACGTGGAACACGAAGCCCGCGAAGATCCCGCCGAAGACGGCGCCGGCGTGCGCCGTCGCCTTCGCCAGCGCGGCCAGGCGGGCCACCGCCAGCGGCTCGACGGGCTTGGTGTCCGGCCTGCGCAGGATTCTGGCCCGGGTCAGCCAGCCCGTGTACGCCTCGCCGAGCGCGAGAAGCAGGAAAGTCGGAATCGCGGTCCACGGGATGGTCGGGATCGCGGAGTAGAACTCCTGCAGGATTCCCCATGTGGCCAGGGCGAACACGATCACCAGGCCCACGAGCACACCAGGGTTGCTGGGCTTCACAGGGGCTCCTCGTCAGGCGGGGGGTTCCAGGGAGAGGTCGGGGCGTGGCCGTACGCCGGAGCGGTCGAGGCCCGCGAGCAGGTCGGCGACGGGCCCGTGCCCCGGAAGGACTGCGGCGGGGTCGGCCTGCGCCCAGGGGACGAGCACGAAGGCCCGCTCGTGCGCACGCGGATGGGGCAGGGTGAGCTCCGGGTCATCGGAGACCACGCCTCCCATCATGATCAGATCGACGTCGAGGGTTCTCGGCCCCCAGCGTTCGAGCCGCTCACGGCCGAAGACGTGCTCGATGTTGTGCGCCCGTTCGAGCAGCGCGCGCGGGCTCTGCACGCTCTCGGCGACCACGACGGCGTTCAGATAGGCGTCCTGCTCCGGACCGCCCACGGGGTCGGTCTCGTACACCGGGGAGACCGCGACGAACGTGAGCCCGGGAGCCTCGAAAAGCGCGTCCAGGGCGCCCTGGAGGTAGTCGAGCCGCCGGCCGAGATTGCTGCCGAGCGCGATGACCACCCTCATGCGCGGCCCCTCCTGATCGTCACCACCACGTCGTCGAAGGGCAGCGGGATGGGCGCCGCGGGTTTGTGCACGCTGACCTCCGCCTCCTCGACCAGGTCGTGGACCAGGCAGACCGCCGCAAGCCGCTCGGCGAGCGTCTCGATCAGGTTCACCGGCTCGCCCTCGACCACCCGCGCGAGCTCCAGCGCCAGCGCGCCGTAGTCGACCGTCTTGGTCAGGTCGTCGCCGGCCGCCGCGGGAGCGGTGTCCAGGGACAACGTCACGTCGACGACGAACTCCTGGCCCAGCTCCCGCTCAGCGGGAAGGCACCCGTGCCGTCCCCGTGCCCGCAGCCCCGCCAGCCGTACGGTGTCGCTCACGGCTCCTCTTCCTCGTCGTCGTCACCCTGAAGTACAGGAGAGCCGTGGTGAAGCCACAACCGCCAGCCCGCCGACGTCCGCAGGAAGGTGTTGGTGGCCACGACGCGCCCGGCCGCGAACCCTGGCTCGTCGGTGTCGGCCGCCGTCAGGATGTTCTCCGCGCACGTGACGACCGCGACGTCCCCCACGACCGTGGTCTGCACGTCGGTCAGCACGAACTGGATGTACGGCGTGTTCGCCATGATCAGGGCCCATGACCTGAGCACTTCGGAGCGGCCGCTGAGCATCGGCCAGCCGGGATGCACGCACATCGCGACCCGGTCGGCGACGTCCTCGACCCAGATCTCCGACATCTTGTCGAGGTCGGCACTCTCGATCGCGTTGTAGAACGCCTCGTTGAGCTCCTCGATGTCCTTCATCCGCGTCCTTTGTCGACGTGTCCGGAATATCCGGCATGCCCTTCGGTGGCAGCCGTCCACGCGGCGGCCACCCGCACGGCGTCGGCGTTGGCCGCGACGTGGTGTACCCGGACGCACCAGGCACCCGCCTGGGCGGCCAGCGCGGTGACCGCGAGCGTCGCGTCGTCGCTGCCGCTGAACGGCCGGGGCGTGCCGTCGGCGTCCGCCAGCAGGCGGCCAAGAAAGCGCTTTCTGGACGCGCCGATGATCAGAGGGTAACCCAGTTCGTTCAGCGTGCCGATGTGCGCGAGCAGAGCCCAGTTGTGTTCGGCCTGCTTGGAGAAGCCCAGGCCGGGGTCGAGCACGATCTGGTCCTCGGAGACGCCCTCGGCGAGCACCGAGTCGACGCGTTTACGCAGTTCCTCGGCGACCTCGGTCACGACGTCCGTGTACATCGCGCGGCTGTCCATGTCACGGCTGTGCCCCCGCCAGTGCATGACCACGTACGGCACGCCGGTCGCGGCCACCACCCGCGGCATCGCGGGGTCGGCCAGGCCGCCGCTCACATCGTTGACCAGCTTGGCCCCCGCCTCGACGGCCGCCTCGGCCACCTCGGCCCGCATGGTGTCGACGCTGACCGCCACACCCTCCTGGGCCAGAGCGCGGATCACCGGTTCCACCCGGCGCAACTCCTCGTCGAGCGACACCCGGGCCGCCCCGGGCCGGGTCGACTCCCCTCCCACGTCCACGATGTCGGCGCCCTCCGCGACAAGGCTGAGGCCGTGCCTGATCGCGGTGTCCACGTCGAACCATTGGCCGCCGTCCGAGAACGAGTCAGGGGTCACGTTGACCACACCCATGACCAGGCAGCGACCGGACTCGGGCATGCCCCGCACGTGTCGTGTGGTCATTCCCCCTCCTCGCCTACGGCTCGTCGGCGAATGACCGTGGCCCCGGGGTCCATCGGCTCACGCGCTTCGCTCGCCACCAAGCCTAGGTGTTGGCAGGTCGCGATCAGTCGCATGGGTGGGGCCTGCGCCATAACGAATCGAGCCGTGCCCGCGGTCAGCCGCGCAGGATCAGGGACATCGCCTCGGCGCGGGTCGCCTCACTCGTACGGAAGTCACCCCTGACGGCCGACGTGAGCGTCTTGGCGCCGGGCTTGCGCACGCCGCGCATGGTCATGCACATGTGCTCGGCCTCGATGACGACGATCACTCCGCGCGGCTCGAGCACCCGCATCAGGGCGTCGGCGATCTGGGAGGTCATCCGCTCCTGAACCTGGGGGCGGCGGGCGTAGACGTCCACCAGCCTGGCCAGCTTGGACAACCCGGTGATCTGGCCCTTCTCGTTGGGCGTGTAGCCGATGTGGGCGACGCCGTGGAAGGGCAGCAGGTGGTGCTCGCAGGTGGACATGACCTCGATGTCCTTCACCAGCACCATCTCGTCGTGGTCGGCGTCGAACATCGTGGTCAGGGCGTCTTCGGGCGTCTGCCCGAGCCCCGCGAACTGCTCCGCGTAGGCTCGGGCGACGCGAGCGGGAGTGTCCCGCAGACCGTCCCTGTCCGGATCCTCACCGATCGCGAACAAGATTTCGCGAACGGCCTTCTCAATCCTGCCGTGATCGAACTGCGGGGTGGGGCGAGCCACTGTCAGGCCTCGTCCCGCTGGTTCTGCTGCTCGTTGGCCGCGCCGAAGGCGGGGCTGCCGGCGGGAAGCGCGGCGCCGTTGCCGTTGGCCCGCTCCTTCGGCGTGATGACCGGAGGGCGGTCGGACGGCAGACGCTTGCCGTATCCGGCGTAGGACGGGCGCTTCTCCTTCACCACGACCGGGGCGAAGATCTGCAGCACCTGCTCCCTGGAGAGGGTCTCCTTCTCCATGAGCTCGAGCACAAGGTTGTCTAGCACGTCCCGGTACTGGACGAGGATCTCCCACGCCTGGTCGTGCGCCGACTCGATGAGCCGCCTGACCTCTTCGTCAATCGTCGAGGCGATCTGCTCGGAGTAGTCGCGCTCGTGGCCCATCTCACGGCCGAGGAAGACCTCGCCGTTGCCGCTGCCGAACTTGCGTGCCCCGAGCTTCTCGCTCATGCCGTACTCAGTGATCATGCGGCGGGCGATCGAGGTCGCCTTCTCGATGTCGTTGGACGCGCCGGTGGTGGGCTCGTGGAAGACGAGCTCCTCCGCCGTGCGGCCGCCGAGCAGCATGGCGAGCTGGTCGTTCATCTCCGACCTGGTCGCGAGGAACTTGTCCTCCATCGGCAACGTCATCGTGTAACCGAGGGCGCGGCCGCGGGACAGGATCGTGATCTTATGAACCGGGTCGGAGTTGGGAAGCGCGTGGGCCACCAGGGCGTGCCCGCCCTCGTGGTAGGCGATGATCTTCTTCTCTTCGTCCGACATGACCCGCGACTTGCGCTCGGGACCGGCCATCACGCGGTCGATGGACTCCTCGAGGGTGTTCATCGTGATGAGCTTCTGGTCCTGACGCGCGGTCAGCAGGGCGGCCTCGTTGATCACGTTGGCCAGGTCGGCGCCCGTGAAGCCCGGCGTACGGCGGGCGATCACGTCGAGGTCGACGTCCTGGGCGAACGGCTTGCCGCGCCCGTGCACCCGCAGGATGCCCTTGCGGCCCTCGAGGTCGGGCCGGTCGATCACGACCTGGCGGTCGAAACGGCCGGGACGCAGCAGAGCGGGGTCGAGGATGTCGGGCCGGTTCGTGGCGGCGATGAGGATCACGCCGCCCTTCACGTCGAAGCCGTCCATTTCGACGAGCAGCTGGTTCAGCGTCTGCTCGCGCTCGTCGTGGCCACCGCCGAGGCCGGCGCCGCGGTGCCGTCCGACGGCGTCGATCTCGTCGATGAAGATGATCGCCGGGGCGTTCGCCTTGGCCTGCTCGAACAGGTCGCGGACACGGGAGGCGCCGACACCGACGAACATCTCGACGAAGTCGGAACCGGAGATCGAGTAGAAGGGCACGCCCGCCTCGCCGGCGACGGCCCGGGCGAGCAGCGTCTTACCGGTTCCGGGCGGGCCGTACAGCAGGACGCCCTTGGGGATCTTGGCGCCGATCGCCTGGAACTTGGCCGGGGCCTGCAGGAACTCCTTGATCTCCTGGAGCTCCTCGATGGCCTCGTCCGCACCGGCGACGTCGGCGAACGTCGTCTTGGGGGTGTCCTTGGTGATCAGCTTCGCGCGCGACTTCCCGAAGTTCATCACCCGGGAGCCGCCGCCCTGCATCTGGTTCATGATGAACAGGAAGATCAGGACGATGATGATGATCGGCAGGAAGCTGAACAGCAGGCTGACGAGGAAGTTCTCCTTGGGAACCTCAGCCGTCCAGCCCTTGGGAGGATTGGCCGCGGTCAGGGCGTCCGTCAGCTTGACGCCCTGGCCCTCGACCCAGGAAGCCTGGATGCGGTCGGTCGACTTGCCGGCCACCTGGATCGGCTTGTTCAGCGTCAACTCGACCCGCTGGTCCTTGTCGACCACGGTCGCGTTCTTGACATTGCCCTGCTGGATCTGCTGCACCACGGTCGACGTGTCAGCGGTGGTGTAGTTGTTGCCACCGTTGAACATCGTGGTGACGAGCAGGAGCAGCACGACGATGCCCAGGATCCACAGCAGTGGCCCACGTGTAAATCGCTTGAGATCCATCCGTTGCGGAACCCCGGCGGGCCCGTCCCTTCCTGACCAAGGCCTGGCCCCCGGGATGACCCCGGGGTCGCGGCATCCTTGCCGCTCCTTCTGACTACCCGCGGGTAACCAGAAGGCACCCTACGGATCTCCGAAGGTACACCGGGCCGCCCCAGGCGGTAACTGCCCGTGCGAATCCGGCTTGCCCTTCCAACGTACGTCAGCCGTTCCCGTGTTCCCCTACCTGGGAGCGAATAACACCCACCTGGCCCGGCGCTTCGCTAAGGGCTTACTCCCCGCCGTAGACATGAGGAGAGAGCGTCCCGATGAAGGGCAGATTACGGTATCGCTCGGCGTAATCGAGGCCGTAGCCGATGACGAACTCGTTCGGGATGTCGAAACCGACATAGCGCACGTCAATCGGCACTTTTACCGCCTCCGGCTTGCGGAGCAAGGTGCAGATCTCCACCGACGCCGGATTACGCGACTTCAGGTTGTTCATAAGCCAGGACAAGGTGAGCCCCGAGTCGATGATGTCCTCGACCACCAGCACGTGCCGGCCGGCGATGTCGGTGTCGAGGTCCTTCAGCACCCGGACGACGCCGGACGACTTGGTCCCCGCCCCATAGGAGGAGACGGCCATCCAGTCCATCCGCACGGGGACGTGCAACGCGCGGGCCAGATCCGCCATGACCATGACGGCGCCCTTCAACACACCGACTATCAGCAGCTCCTTGCCCGCGTAGTCGGCGTCGATCTGCCCGGCAAGCTCCTTGATCTTGGCCTGAAGATCTTCTTCCGGAATGAGGACACTCGAGAGGTCCTTGCCCATGTCGGCTGCATCCACCTGGGATTTTCCTTAAGAGAGGTTGTCGACGGCGAATATCAGGGTGCCATAGCGCCTCACGGCGCCCACCCCCCCGGGTAGGTGTACGGCCTTCTGGCCCCGCCACTCGGTGACCAGGCGTTCCACCTCGTCGATGTGCACCGCCGCCAGGGCCGAGGCAGACGCGCCCGCGGAGACCGCGGCCCGGCGGATCACCCGCCGCCGCACCGCCGCCGGCACTCCCTCCAACGCGGCGACCGCCAGCCCACCGTCCGGGCCGCACGAGGCCGTGTACACGGAGTCGGCCCACGTGTCCAAGGCGTCGGCGTCGTCCCGGCACAGCCGAGCCGTACGGGCGAGCGCCTCGGCCACCCCCGGCCCCAGGGCGGTTTCGAGCACAGGAAGCACGTCGTGCCTGACCCTGACCCTGGTGTAGGCGGGGTCGGTGTTGTGCGGGTCGTCCCACGGCCGGAGCCCGAGCGCCGCGCACGCCTCCCTCGTCCTCTTACGGCTGAGTTGGAGCAGCGGACGACGATAGATGCCGGAAATTTCCGGCATGCCGGCAAGGGAGCGGCTGCCGCTGCCCCGAGCCAGCCGCAGGAGCACGGTCTCGGCCTGATCGTTCATCGTGTGCCCCAGGAGTACGGTCGCGGCTCCCAGCCGCTGAGCCGCCGCCGAGAGGGCCGCATAACGGGCATCACGGGCGGCCGCCTCGGGACCCCCGGCCCGTCCCACAGTGATCTCCAGGGCCTCGGCGGGATCGAGGCCGAGCGTGGGCGAGAGCCGTACGAGGTCGGCCGCGCGAGCCGCCGAGCCGTCCTGGAGGCGGTGGTCGACGGTCAGAAGCCCGGCCCGCAGCCCCATCCGGGGTGCGGCGAAACCGAGCGCGGCCGCGAGGGCGAGTGAGTCGGCCCCCCCGCTGCACGCGACGAGGACCAGCGCGCCAGGCGGAAGATCCCCCAGCGACTGCCGTACGGCACGGCGCACGTCGGCGACGGCGGGATGCGGGCCCATGAGGCCATTCTGTCCATGCCGCGCGTGATGACGGAACGCCCCGGGCGTCTGGGGCCTTTCTGCATGATCACCGACAGCGTCGGCGCCGGCCCCGGGGGTGCGGCCGGCCTTTCTGCATGATCACGAATGGAGTAGGCCCAGGTCGGGCGGCGTTTCACCGAACTTCTGCATGATCACGACAAGAGGAGTCGCAGGTCAGAGGGCATGCCGGCGAACTTCTGCATGATCACGGGGAAAAGGGGGGGTCAGAGGCCGGGTTCTATGGCTTTCGTGCCGAGCACGCGGGCCATCCAGGCGTGGGGATCGGCGATCTCGTCCCGGTCGGGAAGGGTGTCCGGCGAGGTCCACACCCGGTTGAAGCCCTCCATGCCGGCCTCGTCGACCACGGTCCTGACGAAACGCGAGCCTTCCGCGTACTGCTTCATCTTGAGCTCGATGCCGAGGAAACGCCTGATGAGCTGGTCGATCCTCGACCCGCCTTCACGCCTGCGCTGGAACTTGGCCCGGATGTCGGCGACCGAGGGCACCACGGAGGGCCCGACGGCGTCCATGACGTAGTCGCCGTGCCCCTCGACGAGCGTCATCACGGCCGTGACCCGGTCGAGCACGGCCTTCTGCTCGGGGGTCTGGATCGCCTCGATGAGGTTCCCCTCCCCGCCCTTGAACGCGTCGGCTACCGCGTCGGAGGCGGCGCGCAGCCGTTCCAGCAGGGTCGTCAGGTCCATGTCGGAGGCGAGGAGGAAGTCGGTCATCTGGCTCCTGACGTACTCCCTCAGCCAGGGGACCCCGGTGAACTGCACCCGGTGGGTCTCCTCGTGCAGGCAGACCCACAGACGGAAGTCGCGCGGAGACACCCCGAGCTCCCGCTCCGCGTGCACGATGTTGGGTGCGACCAGGGTCAGGCGGCCCGTCGGCGCGTTCCCCGAGGGGTCCGGCGGCAGGAACAGCTCGTACTGCCCGAGCACGCGGGAGGCCAGGAACGCCAGCACGGCGCCCACCTCGACGCCGGTGATGCGCGAGCCCACCGCACTGACGATCGGCGGCATGCTCGACATCTTGTCGGTCAGCGGCTCAAGCACCACCCGGAAGCCGTCGACGTTGGCCCGGATCCAGCCCGGCCGGTCCACGACGGTGGCCGCCTCCGGAGGGGCGGAGTCGATGCCGGTGAACTCGCGCACGTGCCCCTCGGCCTCACGCGAGAGCTTCCTGAGGTCGGTGACCGCCTGGCGGGCCTCCTCTCGGCTCACCTGCGGCCCGGGGCGCACGAGACGCACGCCGGTCGCGACGGCCAGATCCCAGTCGATCACCTGCATACCCACCACCGTACGTTCTCCTCGCGCCGCCCGCGCGAGGTGCGCCTCGGGTCACGGCTGACATGAGCAGACACCATCAGCTCCGCGCGACGATCGTCGCCATCTCGTCCAGTGCGGCGACCGTCATACCCGGGTTGGATACGCCGTTCGCCATGAACGCGAAGGCCACCAGCCGTCCGTTGGCCGTGTAGGTGACGCCCGCCAGCGTGTTCACGCCGGTGAGCGTGCCCGTCTTGGCGCGGACCAATCCGGCACCGGCCTTCGAGTCGCGTCTTCCGTACCTTTCGTCCAGGGTGCCGGTGAAGCCCGCGACGGGCAGTCCGCTGATGAGGGAGTGCAGCTCGGGATTGGCGGGAGACGTGGCGGCGGCGACGAGTCGGGCCAGCCCGGCCGGGGTGATGCGGTTCTTCGTCGACAGGCCGCTGCCGTCGTGGACCTCGACTCCCTGGTTCAGCTTGAGCCGGGTCAGCACCTTGTCGACGGCCTGGGCCTCGCCGACGAAGGTGTGCGGCATACCCTCCTTGATCGCGACCTGGCGGGCCAGCGCCTCGGCGAGGTCGTTGTCGCTGACCGTCAGCATGTGCTCCACCAGCGCGTACACGGGCGGCGACTCGACGCGGGCCAGTTCCCGCGCGCCCGCCGGCGCCTTGGCCTCGGAGAGACCGGCTTCGACCTTGATGCCGTATTTCCTGAGCCTGGCCGCGAACTCCTCGGCAGTGGACCGCGGCGGGTCGGAGAATCGCCCGCCGGCGGACGAGCGGCCCTCGTCCATGGTCAGCGCCGTCACCGGTGCGACGCTGCCCTCCGGCACGTAGTTGGACTTCCAGCCGGGCGCCGTCGTCGGCCCGGCGAAGAGCGACGCGTCGTACGACAGGTCCACTGATGTGATCTTCGCGGCTTTGAGCGCCTTGGCCGTGTTCATCGCGAGGGTGGTGAGGGACGCGGGCCGCGGGTACGCGTTCTTGTCCTTCGCCGACAGGGGGCCCGCCAGGGTCGGGTCTCCCCCTCCGACCAGGATGATCGAGTTCTTGCCCGCGCCCTTGACGACGGTGGTGGCCAGGCGTGCGTCGGGCCCGAGCGAGCCGAGCACGGCCGTGGCGGTGACGACCTTGGTCGTCGACGCCGGAGTGAGGGGCTTGGCCGCGTTCCCGTCGAAGAGCGTTGCCCCGGTGGCCACGTCCAGAACCACACCCCCGGTGCGGTTACCCAGTGAGGGGTCACCCAGCGCTACGGCCAGCCGGTTGGTCAAAGTACCCTTGGCGGGGAGCGCCCCGTCCCCCGCCGCGGCCAGAACCGGACCCGCGGTGACGAGCGGGGTCGGGGCCGGTTTCGGGGTGGCAACCGAGATCGGATTCTTCAGAACGTCGTGGGTTATCAGGTAGATACCCGCGACGACGACGAAGATCTGCAGCAGGGCGAGCGTGGCCACGGCCACCCATCGCTCACGTCGCACCACGAGACCTCAATTCGCGCCAGCCATAAAACGCATACGAGACATTAACGCCAGCCGGGCAGACCGGGGGCTTGAGCGGAGGAACCGCAGTGGAGTTCGACGTTGTCGTGGAGATTCCCAAGGGGCAACGGAACAAGTACGAGGTCGACCACAAGACCGGCCGCATCCGCCTTGACCGCATGCTCTTCACGTCGACTCAGTACCCCGCCGACTACGGGTTCATCGAGAACACGCTGGGTGAGGACGGCGACCCCCTCGACGCGCTCGTCCTGCTCCAGGAGCCGACCTTCCCCGGTTGCCTCATCAAGTGCCGCGCGGTCGGCATGTTCCGGATGACGGACGAGAAGGGCGGAGACGACAAGGTCCTCTGCGTCCCCGCCACCGACCCTCGCATGGAGCACATCCGTGACATCCACCATGTCGCGGAGTTCGACCGGCTGGAGATCCAGCACTTCTTCGAGGTCTACAAGGACCTGGAGCCCGGCAAGTCGGTCGAGGGCGCGAACTGGGTCGGCCGGACCGAGGCCGAGGCCGAGATCGTGGCCTCGATCAAGCGGGCCGAGGTCGCCGAGGAGCACGGCGATTCGGAGCACGACGGCGGCCACTGAACCTCGGCCGCCGCACTACCGGGGCCGGGTGGCCCCCACCAGGTCACGGCGCCAGATGCTCGAGATGCGGACCACGTCCCCCGTCTGGGGGGCGTGGACCATCAGCCCCCGGCCGATGTAGATCCCGACGTGGTGGATCGTGCCCGGATAGCGGGTCACCTGCCCGTAGAAGACCAGGTCGCCACTGCGAAGGTTCCTGATCGGCACGTGGGGCCCCGAGCTCCACTGCGTGCCGGTCCAGTGGTCCAGTGAAATCCCCGCACGCTGCCAGGCCCGCATGGTCAGGCCGGAGCAGTCGAAGCTCGACGGCCCGTCGGCCGCCCATACGTACGGCTTGCCGAGTTGTTTGAGCGCCCACTGCGCGGCCCTGCCGCCTCTTCCGGACGCGAGGCCTCCGGCCCATGACGGTACGGCCAGACCTGCCCGGCTGCTGATGGTGTGGGAGCGGGCAACCTCGCGGGCTTGGCGCAACCGCGCGACCCGCGACCGGGCGGAGTCGAGCCGGCGAGCGATCTGCAGCTTCTCCTGCCTGATCTTCTCGGTCTCGGCGACCTGACGTTCCACCGACTGTCTGGCGGCGTCCCTGGCGGCCCGTACCTGCTCGGAGGTGGCGCGCTGCCGCTCGTAGTCGCGGGCGGCCTGGCTGCGCAGGATGCCGAAGACCTCCTGGGCGTCGCGCAGTTGCTGCAACGTGACGGCCTGCTCGCTGTCCAGGTGGCTGAGAATGCTGGCGCGCTGCAGATAGGCGCCGAAGTCGCCGGAGACGGAGAACAGCGCGGCGGCCGGTTGGAATGCGGCGAGATCGTTGTAGGCCTCCGCCGCCCCCCGCGCCGCGGCTTCCCGGGCCTGTTCGTATCTGGCCTCCGCCTGCTGGACGCGGGTGACCGACTGCTCGTAGGCGACCCGGGACTTCTCCAGCTTGACGAGCTCACCGTTGTAGGCCTCGACGAGTTGCTCGGCGCCGGCGGCGAGGTCGTCCTGCTGGGCCTGGGCGTCGGCTAGGTCAGCCTCCGCGTCACCGAGCCGCTGAGCCCGGTCATGAGCTTGTTGCCTGGCCTTGGCGATGTCATTCGCCGAGGGTCTCGGATCCGCCGCGGCCGGGCAGCCGAGGGTCAGGACGAGTCCTGAACCCAAGCCTGCTACCAGGCCCGACGCTCTGAGGAGTGGCATGCTACCCCTTCCCTGAATTCCACCTCCCTCAGTTCCCACCGATTACTCTCCGTACACATTTAAATCACGGAAAGTAATTTGGTTATGGGGTAGATCGCCCGGCATGTACAGGGAAGGACGGGCCGCGCCCCGGGGAAGCGGGCACGGTCGTGACCGTTCGTCGCCCCGGGGATGACCTTACGAAGCGGCGTGAGGCTCGGCCGAGGGCGGTGGATTCCGGTCGTCGCGCGGACGCGGCCAGGGCTTCTGACCGCCGGGAGGGGGCGTCTCCTCGCAGTCGGGCTCCCGCTCACGCCGCGGCCGGGGACCGTGGCCGCGCTCGTGATGGCGCGGCGGATGGGGATGGAACGAGGGATGGGGAGTCGGCGTCTGCTGCGGAGGCGTGGGAGACGGGGTCGGCTCCGTGGGCGGGGGCGTGGGAGACGGCGTGGGAGACGGCGGCGGCGTGTACGGCGGCGGGACCGTGGGGCTCCCAGGCGGGGGAGTCGGCCGGGGAGTGGGCCTGCTCGGCGGCTGGGGCCACATCGGCGGCTTCGACCAGGAAGGCGCGGGAAGCGGCGCGGGAGCCGGTTGCGGCGGGGCGGACAGGCCGGGAACCGCGGCCACGATCTCGCGGGGCCGTGGCGACTCGATGGGCGTGTCCTCGGCCACCGGCATGATGAGGACCGGCTTCCCGCCCGGCGGCGTCGCCGTCGGTGTGCCGCTCGCCATGACCGCCTCGCTGGGAGTGGGCACCCTCCGGGTGATCACGTTGACCCTCCGGTCCTCCGGTCCCCCCAACAGCTGGGCGAACATCAGCGCCACCGCCGCCACCGCCGCCACGGTGGCGATGGATCCGGCGATCGCCTGCGCCACCCGGCCCTCACCCCGGATTCCCTCCCGGGGAAAGCCGGAGATGTCGAGCGGCCCGACCCGGCGGGCGACGAACCGCCGGTACGGCACGAGCTCGGGATCGATGAAGCAGCTCAGCACGCGCACCCGCAACGAGCCCGGGATGGCGATCTGGGGAAGCATGCCGAACACCTTGGCCGCGGAGACCTGCTTGACCCCGCGCCGCGAGCAGATCTCGCAGTGAGCCCGGTGCCGGATCACCCGGTCACGCAACTCGGGCGACAACACACCGTCGAACCCGGCGAGAACCTTGACCAGGCGATCGCACGCGCGCGGCTCGCCCCTGACGAGGATCTCGGCGGTGACCGCGTCCCGCAGCCGCTCGGTGGCCGCCTCGCGCAACGCCTCGGCGTACCGCTGGCCCGTGCCGAGCACCGACGCCAGCTCCGCCCCGGTGAGGCCGTGGCGCGTCGTGAGCTCGAGCACCTCGCGATCGGCCAGGTCGAGCCCGGCGACGGCGCTCCACGCCACGACGCGCAGATCGGCGTCGGCCGGATCGGTCAGCGGCATCGTGACGGTCGAGACGGGGCCGGTGTCCACGGCGGCGGAGAGGTCGCCGGGCACGAGGCGGCGCCGGCACTCCCCACGGGCCAGGGCATACAGCCAGGGCCGGAAGTTCTCGGGGTCGTCCAGCGAGCCGATCAACGCCTCCGCCGAGACGAAGGTGTCGCGCAACGCCACTTGTGCGCCGTCGGGGCTGCCCAGCATGGCACGGCAGTATTGATAGATGCGTTCGGCATACGTGTCATAGAGGGCGGCGAGCGCCCCGGGGTCCCGTGCCCGCAACGCCTCGACCAGGATGCCATCATTCATATCACCGAGCGTAAAGGCTCAGTAACTTAAAGCTCTACCCATTCGCCCGAAATTAAATAACTACACGGACGGCATTTGTCGGAACATTCGCGTCCGTATTCGGGCGTTTTTTCGTGATAATCATGGGGAGTTGGGAAATTTCATGTTCACGGCTCCCGAGCCCTGAGTGTCCCTCGCGATTCCGGCAGCTCACGGCTCA
>NZ_BOOR01000005.1 GCF_016863335.1 Planotetraspora thailandica | reverse complement strand
CAAGGCAGCTCGTGAATCCGGCGCCCCGTGCTCCGAGGCTGGTCTTCATGGCCGCCTCACTCAGAGCGTGTGCTTTACGGCACCTCGCGGCACCCGGCTGCCGCGCATCCCTGGACGAGCGGGTCCAGCCCGAACGCGTCGACGGGGCCGAGTGCACCCGTTCCCTTGACTCCCTCGGCCAGGGCGGTGGTGGCGGCCCAGGCGAGGATGCGGGCGGTGAAGTCGTAGGGGTCGCCTCCGTCGAGACGGACCGACGCCAGCAGGCGTCCGGTCGCGTCATAGGACTCGGCGACGATCTGGGAGGACAGACGGGTGTGCGCCTGGCCCGCCCGGTCGCCCGTACGGAGCGTCCTGTCGGCAAGCGCCCGCGTCGTCTTCCTGGCCCCCGGCAGCGTGGCGATCACAGGTGCCGCCCTGGCCAGCACGCCCGCCGTCCGGGTGAGACCGCCGAACCAGCCGAGGTAGACATTCACCTCGCGAAGCCCGCGATGGGCGGGCGGGAGCGTGAAGTGCTCGGAGGCGCCCACCGAGACGCCGTAGCGCCGCCGGCCACCCACCCGGAACTGCCGTGTGCGTCCGTGCTCCCGGATGATGCGGCCCTCGCGAAAGCCGTACATCGGGTCGAGGAGAACGCCGAGCGCGGAGGCGCGGCTGCCGGCGCTGGCCCGCTTGACGATGTTGCCGTTGAAGAAATACCCGACGTCGACCCGCACCGCCTCGGAGCCCGCCTTGCGCAGCGCCAAGGTCGCGGCGAGGTTGCCGGGCACGTAATCGACTCCGAAGGCGGTCACCAGGGCCGCACCCCGGGTCGCGGCGGCCGGGCCGTACCTCTGGAAGATCCGCTTGATGAACATCGGTTCGCCGCATGAGTCGAGATAAACGGCGCCGGCATCGGTGGCGGCGGTCACGGCGGCCTCGCCCCAGCGCACGAACGGCCCGACGGTGGAGACCAAGACGTCGCCTGGGCGGACGATGCGGCGCAGCGACTCCGGCCGCCTGGCGTCGGCGACCTCCGTCGGCAGTTCGACCCCCAGATCGGCGACGAGCGCGTCGAGCCTGGCCCGGTCGCGACCCGCGAGCGCCGGCCGGGCCCCCATCGCGAGCAGGGCCTCGACGGTCAGCCTCCCGGTGAACCCGGTGGCTCCGAAGACCACGATCCTAGGGCTCGTCATGCCGTTACGGTAACCTGCCTCCGATTTCAAGATCCCCAGCGGGTCGCGCCGCATCGTCGGCTCACTGACGCCTGTCCGTGATCGCCTGGTATCCGCGGTCCTTGGGGAACGGATCCGTCGTCGGCGCGACCGTGTGAATCGGCACAGCGCCCGCGACGGCGAGTTCCTCGTACGGCTTGGACGTCGCGCCCCAGGTGGTGACCAGGACGTCGGTCTTGGAGACGGCTCCGTTCACGCCTGGGACCGTGATGACGAACCTGCGCTTGTCGCCCGAGCGGACGTCGTCGACATAGGCCGTTCCTCCGCCCATCAGCTTGCCGGCGGCGTTGCGGAGCATCGCGGTGACCGCAAGGCCGTCCGCCGCCTTCAGGAAGGGGTCGGTGACGTAGCCGGTGACGAGGTAGGAGTCGCCGGGCAGCCGGTCCGTCGCGACGTCGGTCGTCGGGAACGCCAGGAAGGCCGACGGCATCCGCGACGACGGGCGCCAGGTGGCCGGCCGGTAGTCGATCTTCACCCGTACCGGCTTGGCGCTCGTCGTGACCTGGCCGGAGAAGGGCAGCGACGCGCCGGGAGCGACCGCGTCGAGCGGCTGCTCCATGTGGACCACTTGCTTGCCCGCGGCGTCGGTCGCGGTGATCACCGCGACCGCGTTCTCGCCGAAATGCCAGCGGTTGGCGTTCTTGAGCACGCCGGCCCAGCTCACCACGTAGCCGGTGCCCGACTTCGCAACCGAGGAGGCCTGCTCCTTCAGCGCAAGCGGTCGAAGACCGTCAGATTTGTCGTCACCGGTGCACGCCGCGGTCACCAGTCCGGTGAGGGCGAGTGCGATCGTGATTTGTGTGCATCGCGTCACTCAGCCGTCTTAACCCGGAAAGAACAGCCCAGCCCGATGACACGCGCAACCCATCCGTATTTTTGACACCACCCCCCGCCCCCCTTTGCGCGTGATCATGCAGAAGTTCGCGGGCAGGCCACGTGACCTGCCCCTCCCCATGTGGTGATCATGCAGAAGTTCGAGGATTAGGCGGCGACCTGGGGCTTTTCTGTTCATGATCATGCAGAAGTTCGGGAAAGGGCCTCCCTGCCTGCGGGTTCGCGTTCCGTGATCATGCAGTTTGTACGGCCAGGCAAGCAAGAACACCACGACAGCCGGCCAAATCCGTGTGCACGCCGTACATCCACTCGCTCGAACCCAGCACGCGAACCGAGCGTTCATATGCGAACCAGCATGAGTCCGTGGCATGCCGAGCGCCGACGAACAGCCACCAGTGCATGATCACGAACGGGAATCATGCTGGTCAGCGGCGTCACGAGCGAACTACTGCATGATCACGGAACGCGAACCCGCAGGCAGGGAGGCCCTTTCCCGAACTTCTGCATGATCACGAGCAGAGTAAGTGCTGGTCATGCACCCCTCGCGCGAACTTCTGCATGATCACCACAAGGGGGTTTGGTCGCCACAAGGGGGTTTGGTCACCACAAGCAATACAGGTTTTAGCGGGGGCGGTTTACTCGGGTTTCGTCCCATACGGGGGTGGGGGACTCGTACACGCGGCCGTCGGCGCCGAACACCAGGTATCGGTCGAAGTCGGCGGCGAACCAGCGATCGTGGGTCACGGCGAGCACGGTGCCGTCGAAGGCGTCCAACCCCGCCTGCAACGCCTCCGCGCTGGCGAGGTCGAGGTTGTCGGTCGGCTCGTCGAGCAGCAGCAGGGTCGCGCCCGACAGTTCGAGCAGCAGGATCTGGAGCCTGGCCTGCTGGCCTCCCGACAGCGTCTCGAACCGTTGCTCGGCGATCCCGCCCGCCAGCTCGTATCGGGCGAGGATCTTCATGGCCTCGTTCTTCAGGCGGGCGTGCTCGGTCATGACGATCTCGCACGGGGTGCGGCCGAGCAGTTCGGGCCGGGCATGAGTCTGGGCGAAATGTCCCGGCACCACTCGAGCGCCCAGTCTCGCCACTCCCGTGTGCCTGACGTCCTCCCCCGCGATCAGACGCAGGAAGTGGGACTTGCCCGAGCCGTTGGAGCCGAGCACGGCCACGCGCTCGCCGTACCAGACCTCCAGGTCGAAGGGCTTCATCAGGCCGGTCAGCTCGAGGTTCTCGCAGATCACCGCGCGCTTGGCCGTACGGCCGCCGCGCAGTCGCATGCTGATGAGCTGGTCCTTCGGGGCGAGCTCGGGCGGGCCGGCCTCCTCGAAGCGGCGCAGCCGCGTCTGGGCCGCGTGGTAGGCCGGAGCCATGCCGTCGTTGTACGTGGCCTTCTGTTTGAGCATCACGACCAGGCGCTTCAGCTTGGCGTGTTCCTCGTCCCAGCGCCTGCGCAGCTCGTCAAGCCGTTCGTTGCGTTCCTTGCGGGCTTCCGCATAGGTGGCGAAGCCACCCCCATGAATCCAGACATTTCCGGACTCGACTGTCACGATGCGGTCCACCGCGTTGGCCAGCAGCTGCCGATCGTGCGAGACCAGCAGGACGGTCTTGGGGGTCTCCCTGAGCGCTTGTTCGAGCCACATCTTGCCGGGCACGTCGAGGTAGTTGTCGGGCTCGTCCAGCAGCAGCGTCTGGTCCGGGCCGCGCAGCAGCGCCTCCAGCGCGAGCCGTTTCTGCTCGCCGCCCGACAACGTGTGCAGATCCCGATATTTCACGCGGTCGTATGGCATGCCAAGGGCGGCGATCGTACAGGCGTCCCAGAGCACCTCGATGTCGTAGCCTCCGGCGTCCGTATAGTCGGTGATCGCCTGGGCGTAGCGCATCTGGGTCTTCTCGTCGTCGCGCTCCATCATGACGAGCTCGGCGTCGCTGAGCCGCTCGGCGGCCTGCCTGACGCGCACCGGCGCGACGCTGAGCAGCAGGTCCTGCACCGTACGGCTGTCACGCCCGTCCTCCTGCGCGGAGCCTTCCCCCCTGCCGCCCAGGCTGCCGATGAACTGCCGCATGACGCCGAGGCCGCCGGCGTGTGACACCGATCCCTCGATCGGCTGGAGATCGCCCGCGATCAGGCGGATCAGCGTCGTCTTGCCCGCGCCGTTGGGCCCGACCAGAGCCGCCTTGGCACCCTCGCCGATCCGGAACGACACGTCGTTGAGCAGCGGCCTGCCGTCGGGGAGCACATGCGTCAGATGGCTCACTTGCACGCTGTGGCCGCGGGCGCCGGGCCAGTCGAAGGTGGAGGACACCCGCGAAGCGTAGACAGCCACCGGCCCGCGTCACCACTCGTTAACGCGGCCACGGCCGTACGGCAGGCCGTGGCCGGCGCATGAACCAGAAAATCGATCAGACGAAACGCTGGACGAAGGTCAGGGCGGTCTGGGCGACCTCGCGCCAACCGCTGTCGATGGTCAGGGCGTGTCCGCGCCCGGGGATCTCGACGATCTCGGTGATGCCCGGGTTGTCCTTCTGCTGCTTGTAAGAGGCGTTGGCGATCGCCCAGGGCACGGTGTGGTCCTTCTCCCCCGAGATGATCAGCAGCGGCCCGCGGTCGGGGTTGTCGGAGTCCACCTTGACCTCGGTCCAGGGGTTGAGGTTGGCGACCGCGGCCTGGAACAGGGGCGCGCCGGGGGCGGGCACGGCGAAGGTCTCGTACAGCTCCTTGGCCTCGTCCTCGCTCACGGCGTTGGCGAAGGCGTAACGGAACTGGTCGAAGGTCAGCGGAACCGCGCGGTGCCGGTTGGCCGGGTTGCTCAGCACCGGCGAGGCCGAACGCAGCGCAGAGATCGGCAGCGGGAGCACGCCGCGGAACGGCGCGGGGTCGATCGCCACCGAGGCGGCCGACAGACCGCGACCGGCGAGTATCTGGGTCAGCAGGCCGCCGAAGGAGTGCCCGACGATCACCGGCTGCTTGTCCAGCTTCGCTATCAAATCGGCGATGTGGTCGGCGACCTGGCCGACCGTCTTGCCGGCGAGCACCTCGGGGTGGGCGTTGGCCTCCTCGACCGTCTCGGGGTCGTCGGGCCAACCCAGGGCCACGGGGGCGAAACCGGCCTCGGCGAACAGCTCCCCCCACCGGTCCCAGCTGCTCGGCAACAGCCACAGGCCGTGGACGAAGACGACCGGCGTCCGGCCGGTCGCGTTGGCTTCCTCGACCTGCTGAAGATCATGCGTAGTGGTCATGAGCCGAACATTACGTGCCGGACGCGGATTGGCAATCAGTAACTTTTCGGGACATCCAGATCCGGCGTATCAGACGTCACACCGCACATCGCGATGGATGCTCCTACCTGTGATTATTTCGCGCTAGATTCTGGGCCATGCGCGACAACCCCCGATGGCGCCGGCGCCTCCAGTGGGCCGGCGCGGGAGGCGCCCTCCTTGCCGCGATCGCGCTGGGCGGCTCCGGGTGGTACTACTCCGGTCTGGTCATCGACCCCCTCCATTCCCACGACTACCCGCTCGAGGTCGTCGCGGTCGAGGGCGAGACGGTCACCCTCAAGGGCGGCACCGACACCGCCGCGCCGGGAACCTACGGCTTGACCTGGGCGGACGGAAACGCCCAGCTCGGCCCGGTGCTCTCCACCGGCTCCGGCACCGTGACGCGGCGGGTCGAGAAGGTGTCTCGGGGAACACTGCGTGTCGGCGTCCGCGGCTACCTCGACCGTTCCGTGTGGGGGCGCGTCCCTCCCTCCGCCGTCGGCGTGCCGTACCAGGAGGTGAAGGTCCCCTCCCCCCTCGGCGACTTCCCCGCCTGGCGGTCGGAGGGCACGTCGTCCACATGGGTCATCGCCGTCCACGGGCGCAACGGGAACGCCGCGGAGGCGTTGCGCATGTTGCCGGTCTTCCACCGGCTCGGCATGCCGGTGCTCGGCATCACCTACCGCAACGACGAAGGCGCTCCCGAGGGCCCGGACGGCAAGCTCCACCTGGGGGCGACCGAATGGGAGGACGTGGCGGCCGCCATGGCGTACGCCAAGACCCAGGGCGCGACCGCGTTCGTGCTCTACGGCTGGTCGATGGGCGGCGGCATCGTGCCGATGACCGTACGGAACCTCCCCAAGGAGCCCATCAAGGGGATGATCCTCGACAGCCCCGTGCTCGACTGGCGCTCGCCCATCGCCAAGGGCGGGCGCGACATGGGGGTGCCGCCCTTCCTCGTCTCGGTCGCCTACTGGGTCGTCGAACGGCGCACCGGCCTGTCGTTCGACGAACTCGACCACGTACGGCACGCCGCCGGCTTCTCGGTGCCCGCCCTGGTGTTCGCCGACTCCGACGACGCCACCGTGCCCGTCGAGCCGGCGTTGGAGTTCGCCGAGGCCAGGCCGGACATCGTCACGCTCGTCAAAACCAAGGGCGGCGGCCACACCGGCTCGTGGAATGTCGACCCCGAGCAGTACGAGCAGGCGGTGCAGGAGTTCCTGGGCAGGCTCTAGCCGCACGAACCGGGCGGCCGGCGCGTGGCGGCTCAGACGGTGACCGTCACCGAGGTCTGCACCACCGTGAACCCGAGCCGCTCGTAGACCCGCCTGGCCGGATTGGTGTGGGTGACCGCGAGCCCGACGGCGGGCAACCCGTCCGCGGCGGCCTTGTCCAGCGCGGTGGCGAGCACCGCGGCGCCGAGCCCGGAGGGCGAGGTGTCCGGATGGCGGAAGACCTCGGAGATCCACGCCGTGCCCTGCCAGTCGTTGATCAGCACTCCGGCGACCACCTTGTCCTCAGCGTCGACGGCGAGGGTGCTGCTCGGATGCAGCGTGCCCAGCTTCTCTCCCCGCATCAGCGGAGTCAGCTCCTCGCGCAGACCGTCGTCCGCGTCTCTGCGCCGGTGATCGGGATGGCCGGGCGGGTAGGCCGCCAGCCAAGCCGGGAACACCTCCTCCGGCGCGCGGTCGCACGGCACGAACCGGAAGCCGCTCGGGGGAAGGACCCCGGAGGCCGCCCTTCCTGCCAGGTCGCACGTCATGACATGCGCGTGCCGGACGAGCCGGGCGCCCCGGGCGATCAGCTCGCCGGACAGTTCCTCCGGCGCCGAGACGATCCACCCGCGCAGGCGTGACATGACCAGGTCGGCCGCGCCCGGCGCGTGGACCTCCAGATTGTCCGCCCACGGCAAGCCATCGCGCACGCCCTCCTCGTAACTGATCACGGGGGTGCCGTCGCCGTTTGTGATGCTCTGCCTGTCCGCCACCTCTGGAGGTTGGCGCACCGCCGGGAGCCGGGGCAACCCGATTTCCACGGCCTGTCTACGGTGAACATAGGAGAAACACACCCACCCACTTCTAACGAGATACGCAATAACCTGGGCAAATGGCTAACGGCACCGTTCTCGGCGAGTATCTGCGCGCCCGGCGCCAAGCGACGGCTGTCGAGGATGTCGGCCTTCCGGACATCGGCCGCCGCCGCACCCCGGGGTTGCGCCGCGAAGAGCTGGCGATGCTCGCCGGCGTCAGCATCGACTACTACATCCGGCTGGAGCAGGGGCGCGAGCAACGTCCCTCTCCCCAGGTCCTGGCCTCTATCGCGGACGCGCTGCGCCTCGACGACGACGCCGCCGAATACCTGTTCGATCTCGTGCATACACCGCCGCGTCCGCCTGACGGGGCGGAACGGCAGCGGGCCCATCCCACGCTGCTGCAGCTCATGAGTGGATGGCACAACAATCCGGCCTTCCTGATCGGCCGCGGGCTCAACGTGCTGGCCACGAACCGGCTCGCCGACAAGCTCTACGAAGGCCAACCGGGCCAGGACAACTGCCTGAACCTGATCTTCAGCCCGGAGTCGAGGCATTTCTATGTCGACTGGGAGCAGGCGGCCACCTACAAGGTGGGCGAACTGCGGGCCGCGCTCGGGCGTGCCCCCGGCGACCCGGGTCTTCGCCAGCTCGTCGAGGACCTGTCGGCGCAAAGCGACGACTTCCGTACCTTGTGGGCACGCCACGACGTGTGGAACAGGCGCAACGAGGTCAAACGCTTCATCCACCACGACGTCGGCCCGGTCACCGTCACCTGGGACGTGTTCACGGTGAACAGCGCGCCCTGCCAGCAGCTCGTCGTGATGGGCGCCGAGCCGGAGAGCACCTCCGAACGCGCCCTGGCCCATTTGGGGCGGGCCGTCGCGCTCAGACCTGTCTGAACTCAGGGACGCCAGAGGCAGAACTCGTTGCCCTCCGGGTCTGTCAGGACCGTCCAGCCGTCGTGTACGGCCTGCACGCTCGCGCCGAGTGCCACCAGCCGCTCGGTCTCGGCGTCGAGGTCATCGCAGTCAAGGTCGAGATGCAGCCGGTTCTTCACGGTCTTGGGCTCCGCGATCAGCACGAAGAAGAACCGCGGCGTGACGCCCGGCCCCGCCTCCACCAACACGGTGGGGTCGTCCTCGGGATCGTCGACGCCCAGGTTTCTCAGCCGCTCCAGTTCCGCCTCGTCGTACGGTGCGACCGCATAGCAGTCCAGAGCCGCCGCCCAGAAACGCGCGACCGAAGCGGGATGCCGGCAGTCGACCACGACGTCCTTGATGCGGGCCATCGGGCTCTCCCTGTCGTCAGAGCACGTCACGGCGCAGGTAGAGGTCGCGCAGGACGCCGACCTCCCCGCCGTGATGGACGATCTCGTCGAAGACGTGCACCGCCAGGTCCACCGTCGAATCCTTGGCGTAGGGACCGAACGCCGGACCGATGGGGCTCCACCAGCGCTGCTCGTCGATCCGCGCGATCCCCTCCCGCCAGTCGCGGTACGCGCCGTCCAGGAAGGCCGACGCGTCCCGCGCCGAGCCCGGGAAGTCCACGTCGTCAATGGTGATCTTCCCGTCGGCGAACAGCCGGTCGCCGAAGCCGATGAACGTCAGGCCGATGTGCCCGATGCGCCAGGCGATGGTGGTGAAGGGTGCGGGCTCGGGCACGGGCTTCCCCGTCGCGCCGCCCCCGTCGCCGTCGATCCGCCACCGTCCGCCGGCGTCCTGGCGAACCGACCAGCAGTCCGGGACGGGCTCCCAGAAATACTCGTCGTCGCTCAGACCCTCCAGGCGGCCGATGAAGCGGCCCCAGACGAAGTCGAACGCCTTCTCCAGCGAGTCACCGATGCCGGCCATGACACTGTTGTCCCCCTCCCGCCCCCGCGGCGTCAACTCGCCGGACCCCTCCCGAAGGGGAGGGGCCCGGCTCACGGACGCTACTGCTGGAAATGGCCCGGGCCGAAGACCTGCCAGGTCTGGGTCTCCGGGTCACCGATCGAGCGGAACGGAACGGTGAAGCTCAGCGCCTGCGAGGTGGACCGCTTGATCGCCCAGAGCTTGGGCGTGCCGCCCGAACGGTCCCAGGCGATGCCCTGGCCCTCGACGCTCGGCAGGGTGACGGTGGCGACCCACTGGAGCTCGGCGCCCGCGGACGGCAGCTTCATGACGTAGGCCTCGCCGAGGTCGTGACCGGTGAGCCAGAGGCGGCCGTCGGGGCCCCACGATCCACCGGAGTTGCTCATCGGCTTGAAGCGGTCGAGGATCGTCTTCGGGATGTTCCACGACTCGACGACCTGGAAGTCGTCGTCCATCTTGACGATCTGGGTGTTGTCGGTCCCACCGTACGGCTCGGTCTCGCCGTCGGGCACCTGGTCGTAGTTGGCGAAGCCCGCCCACCATGCGCCGTCGTGACGGTCCAGCCAGGTCAGCGAGCCGCGGTAGATGCCGAAGCTGTACGTGTCGATGTGCCGCATCGTCTTGGTGTCGAACACCTCGATCGAGCTCTCCATCGGCGACTGGTCGTAGTTGGAGTGCGCCGCGTACAGCTTGTCGCCGACCACGACGCCGCTGTCCATGTGAATGATCGGGCCGGAGGAGTCGGACACGAACTGCAGCAAAGGCTTGCCGGTCGCCTTGTCGTGCTTGGTGATCTTACGGTTGTCGACCACGTAGAAGTACTTCTTGTCGACGGCGACGGCCTGGTTGGCGTCGAAGGTGTCGTACGACCTGGCAAGGGTGGCGGTGAAGGTCGGCGGCACGGCGACGGCCGCCGCGCCGGCGGCGGAGCGCACCTGCGCCGGCTGAGATGCCTGGGCGGGTGTGACCATGCTCAGGGCAAGGGCTCCGACGGCGATCGACGCCGCCACACCGGTAGCGATCTTGACTCGGGCGATCATCATTTCCTCCAAGGGGCGGATGGTCAGGAGGCGCCAGGGCCGCGCACCGATGGGTGTGCTCGAGACGCCTCCTCAGCCCCGTGGAGACTTTGGTCGTCGTGATGTTCGTCCGCGCGAACTCGACTCGACGACCCGATGAACCAGTCCCTAAGGACGAACGGCCCGATTTGGTGTCATCGGTGGGCGGGCACGGCGTGGATGACGGACACGAGCGACTCGCCGTCGAATCCGATGCGCACGCTGTCGGGATCGCGGCGGACGAACGCGGGGTGGGCGCTGTCCGGCAGTGACCGGACGGGAGCGGACGTCGGCTGGAAACCGGCCTCGCGGAGCCGCCCCAGCCAGCGTTCGGTCGGCTCGTGCCGTTCGTAGCGCTCCTCGTCGTCGGCCGTGCCCACGATGTCGGCCACCTCACGCCGGAAGAACAACTTCATCGCGTTGCGGTCGGCGACCGAGACGTCCAGCGCGTCGATGAGCCGGAAGACGAAGTGGAAGTGCTCCCACGAGTTGCGGAACCGCTCGGGCAGCGGCACCCGGTGATGGTCGGAGTCGGGCTCGCACAACACCACGGCGTCCGGCTCCACGTCGCGCAGCCGCGCGAAGAACGCGTCTCTCTCGTCCACGCCGGCGGCGGAGTCGCGCAGGTGGTGCAGTGCGAACGCGGCGTTCATGACCAGCGGGCGAGGCGCCCGTCGCACCAGATCCCAGTCGTGGCCGGTCATCTGCTCGGCGACGCGCGGGATGCCGTGGAAGTCCAGCGTGACGCCGGTGTCGCGGAGAGATCGCTCGGCCTGGCGGAGGCTCGCCGCGGCGGGATCCACCCCGATCACGGTGAGCCGTCCGGGCGCCTTGCCTTGGTTCGCGAGTGCGGTCAGCAGCGCCGCCTCCTGGAAGCCCGAGCCGATGCCCACCGACAGCAGGGTGGCCGTCTCTCGCCCGGCCAGGTGCTGGGCGAGCAGCGCCCCGCCGATGCGGCCCGCCAGCGCCACCACCGGCAGATGCTCGGCCACCAGATCGAACAGCTCGATCTGCGGCCGCTCGAAACGACGCAGGTAGAGGTTGTCCCGCTCGTCCTGGTCATCGCCGATCCTGCGGGCCAACGCGTCGTGGTAGAGCAGGTAGAGGAAGCCGTCGCCCGCGCTCTCCGGGTCGATGAGCCCGCGTAACTTGTCCAGCCAGCGCCGGGCGGTGTCGGCCCGGTCCGCGTGCGTCTCCTCTACGGCGTTGCACAACATTTCGAATGCGTGAGTGCTCACGTCGGCCCCCTTTTCGAGTTCGTGACGGCCGCCCGGTGCGGCGGTCCCTTGTCGCGGGAGGACGACTCCGCAGTGCGCTCCCCTCGCCTCCTCCTCGCCAGCCCATGGTGGGACGGCGCTCTTGGAATCGACCTGTGAACGTCTGGGAACCGGTTGGGGCCGGGGTTCGTCGTGGCCGGAGCGTCCTCAGACCCGCTCTGCCTCATTGGCGCGATCCGACGCGGCCGAGACGACGGCCAGCAGGCCGGCGACCCCGACGCTGGGGATGATCAGGGCGAGGTGGTTCGCCCCGTCCTCGAACGCCCCGCGCGTGATGTAGGTGCAGAGCGACACCGTCCAGACGGCCGCCGCCCAGGCGAAGGAGAAGATCATCACAGGTACGGCAAGGCGTCCCCGGAAAGCCGCTGAGACGGCCAGCAAGGCGGTGAGGAGTGCGTCGGGCACCAGAAAGGGGTTGCCGGACCGTATGGCATCCGAGGTGATGAAGTAGACGGCCATCACGGCGACGAGGGCGAGCGCCACGATCCTGGCCGTCGTCATCGCGTTGCGCTGGGCTCTTGCAGCGGGCATCGCCGGCTCCTGTCCTCGGGGTTCATCGGCGGTCCCAGTCTCCGGCGAGGGCGCGGGCGCGAGAAGCAGGCCTCCACTCACGCCTGACCGTACGAGCCGCACCCGCATGGTGTGGCTGACCACACCACGAGCGCTATGAGTTGAGGTAGCGCAGGACGGCCAGGACGCGGCGATGGTCGTCGGCTCTCGCGGGCAGCCCGAGCTTGGCGAAGATGTTCGTGCAGTGCTTCTCGACGGTGCGCTCGGCGATGCCGACGCGTTCCGCGATGGCCTGGTTGGTGCGGCCTTCGGCCATCAGGCCGAGGACCTCGCGTTCGCGGTCGGTGAGGGCGCGCAGCGGGTCGTCGGCGCGGTCGTGCCGGCCGACCAGCAGGTCGATGACGGCAGAGTCGAAGGCCGAGCCGCCACCGCCCACCTGCCGGACCGCCGCCGTGAACTCCGCGAGGTCGGACACCCTGTCCTTGAGCAGGTATCCGACGCCCCGGGCTCCCCCGTCGAGCAGCTCGACCGTATAACTGACCCGGACGTACTGGGACAACACCAGCACTCCGGTGCCGGGGTGGCGGCGGCGGATCTCCCTGGCCGCCCGCAGGCCTTCGTCGGTCTGGGTGGGCGGCAGGCGGATGTCCACCACGGCGACGTCGGGGCGGTGCCGCGCCACCTCGGTCAGCAGCGTCACGGAATCCGCGACGGCCGCCGCAACAGTGAGGCCGCCCTCGGTCAGCAGCCGGACGAGCCCCTCGCGCAACAACATGTTGTCTTCGGCGATGACTACCTGCACGGCAACACCGCCCGGATCCGGGTGCCCTCACCGGGTGGGCTCTCCAGGGAGAAGGTTCCGCCGGCGGCCGCGACCCGGTCGGCCAGGCCGCGCAATCCGGAGCCGTCCGTGGGGCGCGCCCCGCCTCGGCCGTCGTCGCACACCTCGACCAGCAGGTGCCCGCCCTCTTGCCCGACGCGCACGTGCGCGCACCGGGCGTCGGCGTGCTTGTTGATGTTGGCCAGCGCCTCGGCCACCACGTAGTAGGCCGTCGTCTCGATCTCGTCCGGCACCGGCGTGGAGATCTCGAGCGACAGCCGTACGGGCACCGGCGCGAGCGCGACCAGCTCACGGACGGCGCCGTCCAGGCCGCGTTCGGTCAGCGTCGGAGGGTGGATGCCCTGTGACAGGGCTCGCAACTCGCCGAGGACGGCCAGCGTCGTGGCCTTCGCCTCGCCGACGAGCTCCCGGGCCCGTTCCGGATGCGTGGGGAGCGCCGACTCGGCCAGGCCGAGGGACATGGGGATGGACAGGAGCCGTTGCTGCACGCCGTCATGGAGGTCACGTTCCAGCCGCCGTCGTTCCGTCTCGGCCGCCCGGAGCACCTGGCTGCGGGAATCGGCGAGCTGGCGCAGGCGCGCCCGCAGGTCGGCGGTCAGGCGTTCGTTCGAGAGGGCCAGCGCGGCGGCGGCGCACGTCGCCTCCAGCAACTCCGGATCGTCCAGCAGGACCGGATCGTGCAGGAGCAGTGCCAGCGGGGCTCCGTTGTGGTCGATGCGCGTCGCCACCCGGTCGCCTTCGTCAGACACGGCCTGGCCCTCCACGTTCACGTACCGCGCGGATTCCGGCGTCCAGTACCCGACTTCCAGGGCCGGATCGTGCAGCGTCTCCGCCAGGGCCTGCCGGATGGTCACGGGCGGAAACGTGTGGGTGAGGTGGACGACCAGTTCGGCGACCCGGCCCCGGTCGGCCCTCCGTCGCAGGAGGGCGGCCAGGTAGCCCAGCGGCACGGCGGCGAGGGCCACGTGCACGACGGGTGTCAGGTGCTGCGCCGCGACCCCGGCGATGACCGCGGGCTTCAGCGTGACGAACAGCGTCACCGCCACCACGGCGGCGGCGAGCACGGGGCCCAGCGCCCGGCGTTGCGCCACAGTGCTGCCCCGCCAGCGGATCACCTGCAGGCCCAGTACGGCACAGCCGATGAGCACGGACGCGAACGTCGCGACGCCTCGCACGGTCGCGGACGCCTGGTCGGTCAGGGCGAGCGCCGACACGACGGCGGCGCTGAGATATGCGACCACCACGACGGCTCGCTGAGCGGGCCCGCCCAGCCGCCCGGTCGGGAACGCCACGATCAGGTGCGCGAGCACTCCGGCCCACACGGCCGCCAATGCCGTACCGGCCGGCGGGGGCGCGAGCTTGGAGAGGAGCCACACCACGCCCACGACGATCATCAGCGGGCCGACCCGGTTGCGGGGCCGTACACGGACGGCGACCAGTCCCGCGCCGGCGAAGGCCACGCTGACGCCGATCGTTGTGACGCGAGTGACGATCTCGCTGGAGAACAGATCCATGGAGTCGGTGACAGCGAAGATCAGACCTGCCTCCGATCGACCGCCGGGGGTGGCGCTTCGAGCCTAACTCCCGCTGCCATGGCCGGGACGGCACGCGCCTGTGCGAGTAGCCCGGTCAGGAGATCGGAGCGTCCGGCGGCAGTCCGAAGGCCTTGCGCGCCTCCGCGCGGACCCCTTTCATGTCCGACCCCGCGCTCGCCAACTCGATCGCCCGGGGCGCGCCTTCAGGGGAGAACATCGCCCGCGTCGTCGGTATGTTCGCTTCGCCGTCCAGCGGCTCTTCGACGTCCCGTACGGCGTAACGCCCGCCCACCGATTCCATCGTCAGGAGCAGCGGGACGGCATATCCGCTGCCGAGGGTGAGCGTGCCGCCCGAGCGGGCCAGTTCCTCGCACCAGGCCATGAGCCCGACCAGCAGCTGTGGATCCTTCCGGCGCACCTCGATGAGCTCTTCTCGGCAGAAGACCCGGGGACGCAGGTCCGGCTTCTCGGCGGCCAGGAAGTTGTGCTCGTTGCGGCCGGGGTCCGTCTCCAGGAAGTGGTCGGCGGCCTCCATGAGCACCGTACGCGTCGGAGGGTCGACGGTGACGACCTGTTCACGGGCGGTGCCCGCCAGATCCGGTTTCGACAGCCGCGGGACCAGCAGAACCGCGCCCCCGACGGCGAGAAGCAGTACGACGACCGCCCAGGCGGCCTTATGTCTGGTCCGGCTCGGCATGCCTCTCCTCAACGGTCACGAGAACTGGCTGGGCGCCTTCGCGTCCCCGACAGCGTCGCCAGCGCGAAGCATATGATCACCGGTATGCCCGATGCCATCGTCCGACCGTCCGCGAGGATCCTGCTGGTCGACGAACAGGATCGGGTGCTGCTCTATCGCGGCCTCGGGTTGATCAACGCCGATGAATACGCATGGTTCACCCCCGGCGGCGGCGTCAACGACGGCGAGCCCCTCCACCACGCGGCGGCTCGCGAGCTTCGCGAGGAAACCGGGCATTCGGCGGATCCGGACGAGATCGGTCCTGTCGTGGCCACCGCTTCGGGCTACTGGAAGGCGTCCGACGGCCGGCTGTTCCTCGCCCTCGACTCCTACTTCTTCCTCCGCGTACGGGAATTCAAGGTCGACACCTCAGGCATGGAAGACCGCGAGCGTTCGCTGGTCGACCGCTTCCGCTGGTGGTCGCTGCCCGAGCTCCAGACCACCGACGAACAGGTCTTCCCGCCCGGACTCGCCGGATTCATGGAACGCCTGCTGGCCGGCGACGTCCCGGACGAGCCCGTCGGCTTCCCCTGGCATCATCCGGATCTGGACTAGAGACCGCCGACCGGCTTCGGCGGGGAGAGAAGTGTCTGACGCGGGAGGGAGTGGCATGTCGGAGAAAGCCGTCGAACCGGTCTATCGCGTGCTGGCGGGGGCGACGACCTCCTCCGTGGTCCTGCACGTCCCGCACGGCTCCCGCGCCCTGAGCGCCGCCGCCCGGCAGAGCATCCTGCTCGACGACGACGCCCTGGCCGCCGAGCTCGACCACATGACCGACGCGCATACCGGGCTCATCGCCTCCCGGGCTGCGGCCTTTGCCACCCACGCCCCGTGGCTGCTGGAGAACAGCTATTCACGCCTGGTCGTGGATCCCGAACGTTTTCCCGACGCGCGTGAGGAGATGAGCGCCGTCGGCATGGGCGCCGTCTACACCCGCACGTCCCACGGACAACGGCTTCGCCTCGACGACGAGGCTCGCGACCAGGAGCTGCTGGCTCGGCATTACCGCCCGTACGCCGACGCCATGACCGACCTGGTCGACGCGCGGCTGGCCGCCACCGGCCGGGCCGTCGTCATCGACGTGCACTCCTACCCCAGCCGGGCATTGCCGTACGAGCTGCACGGGGACGGCCCACGCCCCTCGATCTGCCTCGGCACGGACGAGTTCCACACCCCGCCCGAGTTGGTGCGCGCCGCCCGCGACGCGTTCGCCGGACTCGGTGACATCGACCAGGACACCCCCTTCGCCGGCTGTTATGTGCCTCTCAAGCACTACCGGCAGCAGCCCGCGGTCACCGCGCTCATGATCGAGATTCGCCGCGACATCTACATGAGCGAGCCGGGCGGGCCGCCCACCGAGAACGCCGACCGCCTCGCCACGGCCCTGGCCGATCTCGTCGACACGTTGTCGCCCGCCGCGCATCGGTGACCCCCAGGGCACTTTTGCACCGGTTTGGCATTAACTTCCCTAGTCTGTCCGATATGAAAAGCCCTCTTGGTGAGTTCCTTCGCGCTCGGCGTCAGGTCGTGGGAGTTGATCAGGTAGGGCTGCCGAGTGGCGACGACCGTCGCCGGACCCCTGGGTTGCGCCGCAACGAGGTGGCACTCCTGGCCGGCGTCAGCGTCGACTACTACACCCGGCTGGAACAGGGCAGAGAACGTAACCCATCGGATCAGGTGCTCGACGCTCTGGCCGGAGCCCTCCAACTCTGCCGACTGGGAACGGGAGGCGTTTTCGTTTGTGGCCCACCTTCGCGCCATGGCGGGAGCAGACTGCGACGACCCCTTCCTGCTCGAACTGGTCGATGAGTTCTCGCTCGCGAGCGAGAACTTCCGCCGGCTATGGGCTCGTCACGATGTGCGAATCAGGAGTCACGAAACCGTCCACATACGCCACCGTTATGTCGGTGACCTGACGCTTCATTTCGAAGCGTTCAACGTCAACAGCGCTCCCGGCCAGACACTCGTCATCGGGCAGCCCGACCCTGACAGCCCGTCCGCGCACGCTCTGGCCGAACTGGGCTGGCTCGCCTCCACTAGCAGATGATCATCAGCCGCCTGGAGACTCGTCGATCATGAAGCCAGAATCTTCTGGGCTCGATCGAGGGCTGCCGAGTTGAACTGCTGAACCGCGGTCACCTCGGGTTCGAAGTGCATAAGCGTGGCGGGGTAATAGCGGTCTTCAAGGCGCTTGCGCGCCGACGCGTAGCCGAGGCTCTTCTCGCATGAAGCGTCGGCGACCGCCAGCTTGACCTCGGCCGCGAAACCCCCACCGGCGCCGTTATAGAAATCGCTGGCCTTCGCCCGCGCCGCACTCGGATCCGCCAGATCTGAGTAACCCCACTTGGCCATGCACGCCGTCCACGAGGCGTTCAGGGAGCGTATGGCCGGGTCAGCGTTCGCCCTCTTCCTGGCCTCGATAGGAAGGTTCCCCGCGAAATTCTCCGACTTGAGCATCTGCTCGATGGAGCCGAAGATCTGCTTCTGCGACTCTGCCAGGCACCCCTCCGCGGACGTCTCCACCTCACTGCCGTTAGGCAACGTCACCCGTATCTTCACCGCCGACGACGGCCCGAAGTAGGCGTCGCCCCACTTCTGACGCTCGGCATCGGTCTGGTCGCGATAGGGATCCTCACCTGCCCCGGAGCCGTCGTGCAGGTTGGCCTGAGTCCCGTATGCGTCATTACGGGGCTCCGCGACGCTCAACCCGTAATCCGGCTTGCCCATCGTCGGGTTCACGTCCTTCTTCAACGGCGGCTGCTTGACGTATTTCAAGCCCTTGTCTCTCATGCAACGCCACGACAGCTCTTCGATCGCGGCCTGCCTGGTGCTGTATCCGGCGAAAAGTCCGTTCATTTGGTCGCGGACGTTCGGATACGGCGCGTCGGGAAGCTTCCAAACGGCCGCACTCTATGCCGATCCCGCGGAGGTCTTGTCACCCTCAGCAGCGCATCCGCTCACCGCCGTCAAGACAGTCGTTGCGACGATTACCAGAGTGCGCCTGCCGATCTCAGGCTTCGAGGACGGCCGACACTTCGACTTACTGATCATCTATTCGCTTTGTCCGTATTTCTCTTGGCGTTCTGTCAGCAGGTTGGAAGAACATCAAAGTGAACTTCGCTGATGATTCTTTTCACCGTAATCGTGGGTCAGAGCCGGAGCCGCCTGAAGGATCAAACCGTCGGCGGCAGATACGGGTACCCGAACGGGGGCCCGCGGACAGCGGCCACCGCCAATCGCGATCATCTACCGTGACTCGGCACGCCACGCCGTCGCCGTGCCGAGGAGCCCGATGGGCGCCCTGAGGCCCGCCGTACGGTGACGACCTGCAGATCCCTTGGCCGAATGGCCGCGAAAGGAGGCGGCAGCGAAGGTTTACGCTGGTCAGCATGCCCGCGCCCGTGAACAACCAGCTCGGAGAGTTCCTGCGCGCCCACCGCGCCCGGATCGATCCGGCGGACGTCGGCCTGCCGTCCGGGGGTGATCGCAGGGTCGCCGGGCTGCGGCGCGAGGAGGTCGCCGTGCTGGCCGGCGTGAGCGTGGACTACTACGCGCGGCTGGAGCAGGGCCGCGAACGCAACCCGTCCCCGAGCATTCTGTCGGCCATCGGCCAGGCGCTCAGGCTCGACGCCGACGCACGGGGCCACCTTTTCCGGCTGGCCGGACTCCACCCTCGCCTCGCGCCCCGGAATCCGCGAGAGCCGGTGCATCCGACGCTGCTGCACATGCTCGACACCTTTCCCGCATCGGCCGCCTACGTGCTCAGCCCGGCTTTCGACGTGCTCGCCGCCAACAACCTCGCCGCCACGCTCCTTTCGCCGTTCTCCGGGATGACCAACATGGTCCGCATCCTGTTCCACCACCCGCAGGCGCGCACCGTGTTCGCCGACTGGCCGGTTCTCAGGGAGAACGTGGTCCACGCGTTGCGCCTCAACGCCGGCTGCTTCCCCGGTGACCCGGAGATCGAACGCCTCGTGGACGAGCTCCGGCAGTCGTCGCCGGATTTCCGGTCCTTGTGGGAGGACCAGACGGTGAGGGGCCTGAACCGCATGTTCAAAGTGTTCGTGCATCCCGAGGCCGGGAGGATCGAGTTGAACTACCAGATCTTCGACGTCCGGGACGTTCCCGGGCAGCAGTTGCTGGTCGGCACTCCGGAGCCCGGCACCCGGAGCGCGGAGGCGGTCGCCCACCTGGCCTCCGTGCACGCGACGCCCTGAGTTCCTTCTCCCTCAGCAGGTCACCGGCTGGCCGTACGGCAACTTCCTGGGTGTCGCACACCCAGGAAGTCACGGCCTTCTCCCTCTGGTGCCGCCCCTCCACGCTGGAAACCCGGCCGATACGGCACAGCACCGAAACGGGAGAATCCATGAACCCCTCCACGCCCAAGACCGTTCTCGTCACGGGAGCGAGCAGCGGAATAGGCGAGGCCACCGCACAGCGGCTCGCAGCCGACGGACACCACGTCTTCGTCGGCGCCCGCCGTACCGACCGGCTCGAGACCCTCGTCGCCGGCCTCCGGGCCGCCGGAGGCTCCGCCGATTTCCAGGAGTTGGACGTGACCAGCCTGGAGAGCATGCGCGCCTTCGCCGCCGCGGCCCGCGAGCGCTACGGGCGGATCGATGTGCTGGTCAACAACGCCGGTGTGATGCCGCTGTCGCGGATCGACGCGCTGCGCATCGACGAGTGGGACCAGATGATCGACGTCAACCTGCGCGGCACTCTCCACGGCATCGCCGCCGTCCTGCCCGGGATGCGCGCTCAAGGCACGGGACATGTGATCAACGTGGCCTCCACATCCGCGCACCGCGTCGACCCGACCGCGGCGGTCTACTGCGCTACCAAGTACGCGGTACGCGCGCTGTCCGAGGGACTTCGGCAGGAGAACGACCGTGTCCGCGTCACGGTCGTCAGCCCCGGTTTCACCCAGTCGGAGCTCACCGACCGTGGCGGCGACCCGGTCGCGCAAGGCGCCGCCAGGGCGGCGTCCGAGCAGTTGGCCATCCCTGCGTCCGCGGTCGCCGACGCCATCGCCTATGCGATCGCCCAGCCGGAGAACGTCGACGTCAACGAGGTCGTCGTCCGCCCCACGGCGCAGGGCTGACCGCCCCTCTCACCGCCGTCACCGCGCCCCTGCTCGAAAGGAATGCCCATGGCCGAGACCCTCGAAGTGACGACCCTCAGGCCCGCCGAGGGCCTCAACACGGCCGATTTCGTTGCCGCGAACAAGGACATCAACGACTATCTGCGGCGCCGGCCCGGGTTCCTATGGCGCCGCATTCTCGAAACCTCCGACGGCACGATCATCGACATCGTGGCCTACGACACCATGGCCCATGCCCAGTCGGGGGCCGCCGGCATCGTTGGAGAGATGGGCCACTCCCCGGTTCACGCGACCATCGACCACGACACGGTCGACTGGCGCCTCACCACCGTGGTGCAGCACATCGAATGAGAGCCCGGTCGGGCGCGCGGTCCAGAACTGACGCGGCGCGTATCCGGTTCGGCGAAGCCGACTGCTCGGTAGTGGCTCGAGGAAGACGATGGCATGCTGGACCGAACGGCGACCACAAGGAGACCAGTGATGACCCTCAGCACGCCGCCCGCTCCCCGGCGTACCCCCCTCAGCGTGGACGAGAAGGTCCGAGCCGAAGCGGCCTTCGTTCCCCTCGTCGCCGAGCACCTCGCCGCCAGCGGCCGGTTCAGGGTGAGCGCCGACACCCCGGAGATGGTGGAGTTGTTCCAGGGGGTCGCCCACAGGGTGGGTGAGATGCTCCAGCGACCCGTGGTCAGCTATGCCAACGGCAGGTACGTGGTGATCACGTTCGGCGAGGAGGACGCCCCCGGCCTCCCCGGCCGAGGCGCCCTCTCGACGCACGGGTGACTCTGAGGCGCCATCCACGGAGCCGAACACTCCCAAACCGGGGACCGTGTACGGCACTAGCCGGCCGCCAGAACACGATCGAGTGCCGCCCGACCTGCGCGTCCTCACGTTGGCCGGCCGACGGTTGTACGGCTATCGCGTGACGGCCTCCTGCAACTCGGTCACCCAGGTCTCCGGGGCGCCCTCGCCGTACTGGAGGTAGAGCTCGCGGGCGACGCCGGAGCTGCGGTAGTCGTTGTCCTCGATCCACTGGGCGAGCAGCTGATACGTGGCGTCCACGTTGTCCATGGGCCCGTGGTGGATGACCGTGGCCGCCTGCTCGATCTCTGTCAGGTCGACGATCTCGAAGTCGTAGGTCTTGCCCTGCTCCGCGTTCACCGGGGCACCGGCGTGCACCCGCACACCCTCGGAAACCTGCTCGTAATACGCGACCGCCGGGCCCGTGATGGCCAGCCCGGCCTCGTCGAGCCGCTTGGTCAGCTCCGCGTACAACGGCTGGATCACGGGGCCGATTTCGGCCGACTCGTAGCTCGGCGCGATGGCGCTCAGCTCGGCGAGGCGGACCGCGGGAACCCTCTTGATCACGATGTCCACAGGCATGATGCCCTCCGTTTCGATCATCCGGAGCCTCGCCTCAACCCTGGCCAGCCTCGCGGTGTCGTCGGCCACCTGAGCCTCCAACTCCGCGCGGCGGAGCCGCAGCATGCCGTACAACTCCTCCGGACCGACCTTTTCCTCGAGGATCAGCCCCACCTGTTCGAGGCTGAGCCCGAGGTCCTTGAGGGCGATCAGGCGGTTGAGCCGGGACAGTTGCCCCGCCTCGTAGTAGCGGTAGCCGGTGAACTGGTCGACCCGGGCGGGCCGGAGCAGTCCGAGCGCGTCGTAGTGCCGCAGCATGCGTACGGACACCCGGCCAAGGCGAGCGAAGTCTCCAATGCTGAACATGTCGCTCCCTGTCTACGGCCTCACACAGCGTCAGGGTCAACCATGTCACGCCCCATCGGGGTGAAATAGGTAAAGCTGCTATGGTTCTTTCAACAGGTCCGCATTCAAGGAGACTCCATGTCCGCAGCCGCCTCTCTTCCGCTGTCCTATGACGTCTTCGTCTCGGACGGGCCTCGCCGAGCCGGTGACCAGCGCATGCCGAACGGCGACCCCATCTCGTGGTCGCCGTTGTCGACCACATTGATCTTCGGAGAAGAGGACGCGCTCCTGGTCGACCCGCCCTTCACCCTCGCGCAGACCGAGAAGGTCGCCGCCTGGGTCGAGCGATCCGGCAAACGCCTGGCGTACATCTATGTCACCCACGGCCACGGCGACCACTGGTTCGGCACGTCGGAACTCGTCAAGCGATTCCCCGGCGCGACCGTCTACGCCACCGAGGGCACGATCGAGGTCATGCACCAGCAGGCCGGCGAGGGGCGCGAGCAGTTGTGGGACCGGATCTTCCCGGGCCAGATTCCGGAAACTCCTGTCCTGGCACAACCGATCCCCGCGGAGGGGTTCCTCCTGGAGGGCCAGGTCGTACGGGCAGTGGAGACCGGTCACACGGACACGGACAAGACCTCGGTGCTGCACGTGCCGTCCATCGGCCTGGTGGTGGCCGGCGACGTCGCCTACAACGGCGTGCATCAGTACATCCTGGAAGGCGGTGAGGGCGGCCTGCACGAATGGCTCAAGGCCATCGACCGCGTCGCCGAGCTCCAGCCGCGCGCCGTCGTCGCCGGCCACAAGAACAAGGACCTCCCCGACGATCCGGCTATCCTTGGCGAAACCCGGCGGTACCTCCAGGACGCGATCCGACTCCTCGACGAAAAGCCCACCGCCCAGGATTTCTTCGACCGGATGATCGAGCTCTACCCGGACCGGCTCAACCAAGGCCCGGTCTGGTACGGAGCACTCGGGCTGCTGGGCAGATGAGCGATTCATACGAGGTGGTGTCCGCATGCCGTGGTCCGCGACGAGCCGATTCGAGCTGGTGCCCGCGCCAGGGGCTCTGGCGCTGGTCCAGGATCTGCTCAACACCGCCGCGACCGCACAGGATCCCGATCTCCTCGCCGACATGGAGAGCGCCCAGGCGTGGGTGAGCGATGCCACAGCGGAATGGTCCGCGGTCACCGGCTTGCCCGCCGTGGAGACGGTGCTCGACGCCGACGGACTGCAGGAGCTGAGGGCCTTCCGGGACGACCTGCGCGACATGAGCGCCCGAGCCCACGAGGCCGCGTCCGAGACCGGACCCGTGGAGCCGGCAACGCACGCCGGCGCGGCCATGCTCCAGCTCGGCGCGGACGGATCCGTCCGGCTTCAGCCACAGGAAAGCGATCGGCGTGCGCTGGTCGTGCTGGCTCTGGCGGCCCTCTTCGAGGGACAGCAGGCCGGCACCAGGCACCGTCTCAAGACCTGTCGCAATCCCCGCTGCCGGGTCGCCTTCTACGACCGTTCGCGCAATGTCAGCGGCGTCTGGCACTCCGTCCGCTCATGCGGCAACCTGGCCAACCTGCACGCCCATCGGGAACGGCGGCGCGCCGAATGAACATCCGTACGGCAGGGCACGTGGCCCGCTCCGCCCCTTGCCTACCCGAGACGGCGGTTCGCGCTTGTCCCGCGAGAACCGCCGCCCTGTGAGCGGCCGTACCCGGGACGGACTTACTCCGGAAGGATGTCCGTTGCCAGGTCGAGGTGGCTCGTCCGCTCTGCGTACTGTGCGAAATGCTCCATGTCCCACTGCGGCACCGGCACCCCCGGGACCGGGTCGTCACCGCCCTGGATGAAGGTCTCCTCCAGCCCGCCCGGGGTGAACAGGAACAGCAGCTTCGTGGTGTGGAGGCCATTGTTCTTGAAACGATGCCGCACTCCCGGCGGCACGTAGAGGAAATCCCCCGAGCGAGCCGCGATGGTCTCGTCGCCGTTGAGGAATTCGAGCTCGCCGTCGACTATATAGAAGGCCTCGCTGTCCCTGTTGTGTACATGGGCCACCGGACCGGTCCCGGGCGGAACGGAAGCCTCGATGAACCCGAGCCTGCCGCCCGTATTCTTCGCGTGCACCTTCACCGTGTAGACGTCACCGGCGATCCATTTGGTGATGCCGTCGCCCGCGGGCACATAAATGGCACCGCGTTTTGTCCAGCGAGGGTCGTCGGGGGCGATCTGCGGAATGGGGATACTCAATGGGGTCTCCTGACGAATTACGAAGACGCCAGAGCTCAGGCACGACCTCGGCGTCGTCTGACGCCTGTCAGACTATCGATGGTCTGACAGCTGTCAAGCGTGTCGGTCGCTCAGCGTCCGAGCTCCGCGAGTGGACAGGGGACCCCCTGGCACTGGTTACTCTTGGGTAAAGGCTGACAGGCCCGAGCGCGGCTGTGGTCGAGGTCACCCGCGGCATGCTCCATGAGGGAAGAAAAGAGGCCGGCCGTGACTCTGCCGAACCAGGAGCCGGGGCGACCTGTCCGGACGAGGCCGCCCCAGGTGGAGCTCAGCGATGCCGAAATTCTTCGGCGAGGCCTGGACGCCTTCGCCGAATTGGGATATCAGGGCGCCTCGGTACGGGAGCTCGCCAAGCGCCTCGGCGTCAGCCACAATTTCATCAACGACCGATTCGGCTCGAAGGAGAATTTCTGGCGCGCGGTCGTCGACTACGAAATGCAAGGCCTGCAGAAGCCGCTTGAGGACGCCTTCGCGGTAGATGCGGACGACGCCGAGAAGTTCGGGATCGTCATCAAGGCCTTCTATACCATCGCCGCGAGAAGCCCTCAAATGCACCGGATCATCTCCGAGGAGTCGGTGCTCGAATCAAATCGCCTCGACTACCTGCACAGCAAATACACGAACGCTTTTCTGGAAAAACTCGAGCCGATCTCCCGCCGGCTCATGGAGTCGGGGCGAATGCCGAGATTGTCGATGGACATCATGTTCACCGCCATCAGCGGCCCCGCGATCGTTCTGACCCGTGGACCGCTGGCCCGCCGCCTCGGCCGTGCGCCGCTTCTACCGGCTGCGGAGTGGGAGCAGTTGACCACGTCCCTGGCGGAGGTGGTCCTCCGAGGCCTGCTCCCGGCAGTGCTGCCGTCGGATTCGTAGCGACAGGCCGGATGCCGGACGGCTACCGCCGCTTGAACTGCTCGCGCACGCGCGGGGCGACCTCGGTGCCGAAAAGGCGGAGGTTCTCCATGATGACGTCGTGCGGCATCGGGCCCATGCCGTACTTGAGGTCGAAGCGGGTGGCGTCCAGGGCGGTCATGGTCTTGATGATGCGCCGGGCGACGGTCTCGGGAGAGCCGACGTAGAGGGAGCCGTATTCGACCTCGTGCTCGAAGTATTCGCGGGTGATCGCCGGGAAGCCGCGCTGCCGGCGCGCCTCCAGCATGAACGTCTCGTACGTGGGCCAGTACTCCTCCTTCGCCTGCTCATCGGTGGCCGCGACGTGCCCCGGGGAGTGCACGCCGATGGGCAGGGGGGCGAGGCCCTCTCGCGCGGTTGCCTGGCGGTAGAGCGTGGACAGCCGGGTGAAGCGCATCGGGTTGCCGCCGATGATCGCGAGCATCACCGGAAACCCGTACCGCGCGGCGCGTACGACGGACGCCGGGCTGCCGCCGACGCCCACCCAGGTCGGCAGCGCTCCTCCGGCGGTGCGCGGGTAGACCTGCAGCCCAGGGAGGGAGGCCCGCGTGGTGCCTGACCAGGTGACGGGCTTCTCGGTACGCACCTGGGCGAACAGTTCGAGCTTCTCCTCGAAAAGGCGCTCGTAGTCGGCGAGGTCGAACCCGAACAACGGGAACGACTCGGTACTCGATCCGCGGCCCAGGATGACTTCGGCGCGCCCGGAGGAAAGGGCGTCAAGGGTCGCGTACCGCTGGAAGACGCGTACCGGGTCGTCCGAGCTTAGGACCGTCACCGCGGAGCCGAGATGGATCCGCGAGGTGCGGGCCGCGACCGCGGCGAGGACCAGGTCGGGGGCGGGCAGCGGCATCTCCTCGATGTGATGCTCGCCCAGGCCGAAGAAATCGAGGCCCGACTCCTCCGCGAGCACCCCCTCCGCGACGAGCTCGCGCAGGTTCTCCGGCTGGCTGAGCAGGGCGCCGTCGCTGCCGAGGGTCATGTCTCCGAAGCTGTCGACGCCGATCACGATCGGGCGTTCTCCCTGTTCGGCAGCCATCGCCATCTCCTCCAACTAATTGACGCGTCAATCGTATGCGATATGGTTGACGCGTCAATTAGTTGGATGTGAGTCATGAGCGAGCGAGTCGGGTCATGCACTCCGGCAACAGAACGCGAGACCTGACATGACCACCGAACCGGCATCGGGGCAGCTCCCCCTCGTCCTCGGCCTCGACACCTTTGGCGACCGCACCAGCGACCAGGACGGCCGCCCGCTCTCCCACGCGCAGACGATCCGGAACCTCGTGGAGGAGGGCGTCTTCGCCGACCAACTCGGCATCGACTATTTCGGGATCGGTGAGCACCACACCGACGACTTCCCGCTGTCGGCCGGCGACGTGGTGCTCAGCGCGATCGCCGCGCGCACGACCCGCATCCGGCTCGGCTCGGCCGTCACGGTCCTGAGCTCCGACGACCCCGTCCGGGTGTTCCAGCGTTACTCCACGCTCAACGCCGTCTCCGACGGCCGGGCGGAGGTCATCCTGGGCCGAGGCTCCAGCATCGACTCCTTTCCGCTCTTCGGCTACGACCTCTCCGACTACGAGGAGCTCTTCGAGGAGAAGGCGCAACTCTTCGCCGAACTGCTCAAAGGCGGACCGGTCACCTGGCACGGCAGAAAGCGCGCCCCGCTCGTCGACCAGGACGTCGTGCCGCACCTGGAGAACGGCCCCTTCCCCGCGTGGATCGGCGTCGGCGGCAGCCCCCAGTCGGTCGTCCGCGCCGCGCGGTACGGATACTCGCTGATGCTCGCGATCATCGGTGGACAGCCCGCACGCTTCGCGCCGTTTTCACAGCTCTTCCAGCAGGCCCTGGAGAAGTTCGGCCGTCCCCCGCTGCCGGTCGGCGTGCACGCGCCCGGGCACGTCGCCGCCACCGACGAGCAGGCGCTCGAGGAGTTCTGGCCGAACTACCGGGAGTTGATCAGCCGCGTCAGCAAGCAGCGCGGATTCGCCATCCCGACCAGGGCGTCCTTCCAGTACGAGGTCGGGCCGCACGGGGCGCTCTACGTCGGATCGCCGGAGACCGTGGCGCAGAAGATCGCGGCGAACCTCCCGGTGCTCGGCGCGACCCGCTTCGACCTGAAGTACGGCATGGGCCCGCTCTCGCACGAGACGCTCATGACCAACATCGAGCTCTACGGCACAGAGGTCATCCCTCGAGTCCGCGAACTCATGGCATGAGCAGAGGCGGCCGCTCTAGCGGCGCACGTCGGTGACCAGGAGGGGCGAGGCGATCGCGAACTCTCCCAGCACCTGGTCCGTACTGGTCTCCTTCATCCGAGCCAGCTCATCGGCGGTCATCCCGACGACGGTCAGGAATTCCACCTGTCCGTTGGGAGTGTCGATGGTGCCGAGTTCGGGGTCGCGGGCGAACGCCAGGGCGGTCAAACGCGAGTCGGGTGCACCCGTGATCGGCCCGCCCGGGTCCATGCGGTGCCCGCCGGCGAACGGCCGCCCGGCGCTGAACACATAGCGTCCGAGCTGTTGCAGAAGGCGGAGCGCCCAGGGCGGTGGCTGCTCGTCGGTGGCCGGCACGCGCATGGTCAGCTCGAACCCCCAGCCGCTGACCTCCGGATCATCGCTGTCCTTGCCGAACAGCTCGGACAGCCCGAACGTGACCAGTAGCCAGTGCGAGGACGTCCGGTAGGCGCTCAGCCCATAGATGCCGTCCTGGCCGGGCAGTGTGTCGGTTCCCCAGTGCAAAGGCTGTTGGGGAGGGACTATCCGGGCAACCGCGGCTTCGATCGCGTCCCACCCCGGAGCCTCATCCTCATCCTCATCCTCATCCTGCTGGTCGGTATCAACCTCAGTCATGACCGTATTCTCCGGGTTCCTGCCGTCTCCGCGATCTGGAGCCAGATCCTGTCATGACCATGCAAAGGCGATGAACCTGGCCTCGGCGGCCGGTCTAGCGGCCGGGTCGGCCGGTGGCCAGGGCGAAACACATTGTCAGTGGCGCGTGCGAGGATGACGCCCTTCGTTGGCGTATGCAGGGGGATCACGTGCTCAGATCGTTGCCGGCGCCCGTCAGGGCGCTGGTGTGGGTGCGCGTTCTCAACGCACTCGGCGCGTATGCGCTGTCGTTCCTCGCGGTTCTGGCCGGACCCGAGCTTGCTCCGGTGGCGTTAGCGGTATTCGGCGTCACGGCGCTGGCCTCGCGGTGGGCCGGGGCGTTTCTGCTCGATCGCTTCTCGCCTCGGGGCGTGCTCGCCGCCGGGTTGGCCGGGACCGGGCTGGCGCTGATCGCGCTGGCGGTGGCGCACGGCCCGGTCCCCATACTGGTCGCGATCGCACTGGTCGGGCTGGCGTTCGAGGTCTATGAGCCGGCCTCGCAGGAGTTCCTGGCCCGGGCAAGCGTCGGCGAGCAGCGCCATGCGACCTTCGCGGTGATGGGAGTGGCGATCACGGCCGCCGGGGCGATCGCGGGGCTGCTGGCGGCGCTGCTGCTGCCATTCGGTGTGCGATGGCTGGTGGTCGCCGACGCGCTGACCTGTCTGGCGGCGGCAGGCGTGGCGGTGGCGTTGTTGCCCGGCGACGACCACGCGCGCGGCGCCCACCGGGTAAGGGGCGATGGGCGCTGGCGGCCACCTGCGGCGTTGATCCGCCTGACGGTGGCGGGAACCGCTTTCGCGGTCGGCTATCTCGCGGTGATGATGTACCTGCCGCTGGCGCTGTTGGAGCGCGGCGCACCGGCATGGCTGCCCGGCCTGGCTCTGGCGGCCGCCGCCATCCTGGCGCCACTGACGCTCAGGGTGGTCCGGCGTCTGCTGGCGGGCCGTACGCATGGGGCCATCCTCGGCGTGGGCACGCTGCTACTGGCGGGGCTGGCACTGACCATGGCGCTGACCACGAGCGTTTCGCTGACCGTCGCCGCCTATCTGGCCTGCACCGCGGTCAACAGCGTATTGCTGGGTCGCTGGCAGTCGACTGTCGCCGATGCCGCCCCGGAACTCGACCGGCCACGCTGGTTCGCATTCCACGGGTCGTCGTGGGGCGTGGCCCAGCCGGCTGTCCCCCCGCTGGCCGCACTGGCCGGCACCTTCGTGGCCGCCGCAGGAGCCGGCGCCTTCTTGGCCGCGGGCGCGGCCTTTCTGCTCGTGCCGCTCGCGTTGTACAAGGCCGGCCAAGCCGGACTCGCTTACGAACATGTCGGGCCGACGTGAATGATTCGTTCACCCGGACAACTCCGCTGCCGCGGCGCGAATCTCGGCGAGAAGCACGGCGAGATCCTGTTCGGTCGTCGCCGGGTTGAGGAAACAGGCGCGCATCGCTTCCGCACCGGCCAGCCGCGTACCCGTGAGGAATGCCCGCCCACGCCGCCGGACCGCGGCCGGGATCGCTCGGTTGAGCGCGTCAAGCGGGTCTGGCCCGAGCTCCGGGCGCGGGCGGTACCGGAACGCGGTGATGGATGTCGTGACCGGAGCGAGCAGCTCGAAGTCGTCCGAATCCTCGATGAGAACGGCTAGTCGGCGCGCGAGACTCATGGTGTGCTCGACGAGCCGGACGATTCCCTCGCGGCCGAGGTGCGCCATCGTCGCCCAGGCCCGCAGGGAGCGGAACTGCCGGGTCTGCTCCGGGCCGTACTCGGCGAACCAGCCGAGATCCCCGGCCTCGTCGTCGCGCAGGTACGCCGGTACGAGGCTGAACGCGTCGCGGGCGAAGGCCGGGTCGCGGAGCAGGACGCACCCGCAGTCGACTGGGACCCCGAGCCATTTGTGCGGGTCCAGCACCACCGAGTCCGCCCGCTCCCAGCCTGCGAAGGCGGGCGCGGTCTGTCTGGCGAGGACGGCCGGCGCGCCATAGGCGCCGTCGACGTGAAACCACAGCCCGTGTTCCGCGGCGATGTCGGCGATCTCGTCGAGCGAGTCGATCGCACCGGTGTTGACCGTGCCCGCGCTCGCGGCTACGCAGAACGGTCGCAGTCCCATGGCGAGGTCTTCGGCGATCGCAGTGCGCAGTGCGTTCACGTCGAGGCGGAACGTGTCGTCGACCCGGACCACACGCAGGTGCCGACTGCCGAGCCCGAGTAGTTCGGCGGCCTTTCGCAGGCAGCCGTGTGCCTCCGCCGACACGTACATCACCATCGGCGGATGACCGGACAGACCGTCCTCGCGTACGTCCCAGCCGTCGCGGCGGGCGGCACGCTGGCGGGCTGACGCGACGGCGATGATGGTGGCCATCGAGGCGCCGCTGGTCAGCAGCCCACCGCCGGGGCGGTGCGGGTAACCGACGAGCTCCGCGAGCCACCGTACGACGGAGTGCTCCAACAGCGCGCCGGCATGATCCCCTCCCGCGCAGCTCGGATTCAGCGCGGCGGCCAGCGACGACACGACGACGCCCGCAGGCGACGGCGGAGAGTTCACCCATCCGAAGAACCTTGGATGCCCGTTGCCCATGGGATAGGGCAGGATCCGCGTTCGCACATCGTGAACCAGGTCGTCGAGCGGGCGGCCGGCGGCGGGAAGATCCTGGCGGGTCAGCCAGTCGTGGTCGGCGCCGCGCACCGGCCGCCAGACAGGGTTGTCCATGATGCCGGCGAGGTGATCGGCGGCGAGGTCGGCGGCCGCCCGGCCGGCCCTGCGCAGCTCATCCATTGACGACTCTCCTCTCACGCATCGACTGGTAGTCCACGCGGCCCCGGCCGCCGGGGCTGGTGGACACGCCCGTCCTCGCACCGGCGCGCACGGCCGTACTCGCTCATGGGCTGCTGCCGGCCGATCCCGACGAGGTCGCCGCCGTCCAGGCTGTCCTCGGCGATCAGCGAACCGGGCGTGCCTGGGTCGTCCAGGCGGGGTCAGCCCGCCATGCCCTTCGACTACCCCGAGATCCCGCTCGCAACGCGGTAGACGGTCGACGAGGTGGTGGTGCCTCAATAGACGATGGACACGATCTGGCATGCGGCTTCGGCGAGCCGGGATCACCGACGACGCAGGCGCGAGCAAGAGCAGTGCGCACCTGGGTCCCGACCGGTGCTGCTGTGTCGCGCAGCGTGTGGGGCAATGCCCGCATGAAGGTGTCGTCCAGCCCAATCCCCCGTCCCTGGCAAGGGGACGGCGCCCGCACCACGCGGGTGCGGGCGCCGTGATGAAAGATCAGCTCATCGAGTCCGCCGGCTTGTGCGCATGCGCGGTCCGCGCGGCGCTCTTCGCGGCGGCCGGGGCGCCGGCGCCGATCGTCCCGATGTCGAAGGCGTACGTCGCGGCCAGGGTCGCGATGGCGTCGGAGTTCACGTCCAGCGCCTTGTCGTTGATGTTGGCGATCGTGTCACAGGCGCTGTGGTAGCAGGGGTCGAGCGGGATGCCCGCCGTACCGCCGAAGATCTGGGCCTCCTGCTCGGTCTTGAGGACCTCAGCCCCGGTGAACAGGCCGCCTGCCGGGATCCCGGCCGCGATGAACGGCCCGTAGTCCGAGCGTCCGGTGAACGCCGTCGCCGTGAACGGCAGCCCACGACCGGCGAAGAACTTCTCGAAGTCCTCCTCGATCGCATCGGAGCCGGGAGGACCGGCGGTGCCGAACGCGTCACCGTCGCCGTCGTAGATCCCGAACGTGTGGTTCGGCGAGGCGATCATGTCGAAGTTGAGATAGAGGGCGATCTTCGCCCGCTCCTCCGCTGTCAGCGAGGCGACGTAGTGCTCGGATCCAAGGAGGCCGAACTCCTCAGCTCCCCAGAAGGCGAAGCGCATCTGGTTCTTCGGCTTGGTCTTGGCGAACTGCAGCGCCACCTCAAGGGTGCCGGCGCTGCCCGAGCCGTTGTCGTTGATGCCGGGCCCCTCCTGGACGCTGTCCAGGTGCGCGCCGAGCATGACGACGTTGTCCCGGTTGCCCTTCTTGCTCTGGGCTATCACGTTGTAGGTGGTCCGGGTCTCGACGATCGGGTCCCAGTTCATCGTGACCGCGGTGCCCGCGGCGGCCAGCTCCTGTCCGGCCTCGAAGCTGGTGAAGAACGACGGGATCGTCACGCCGGGGCCGCCGAGCGTCGGGTTGAGGTCGACCTCCGTACGGCCCGGCTGCCCCTCGTTGAACACGATCGCCGCCGAAGCACCCGCCGCGATGGCGTTGTCCACCTTCACGCGGAAGTTGCAGGTGCCGCGCTGCATCAGCGCGACGTTGCCGGCGACGAACCCGGCGAAGTCGCTCGCCTCACACCCCGAACTCGAGGAGTTGGCCGCGGGGCCCGGCGGCAGCACGAGGTCCACGCCCTGGACGGTGCCGCTGACCGCCCCTGAGGGCGACTCGGCCATCGCCACATAGTCGCCGAAGAACCCGTACGTGTACGTCTTCGGCGCCGAACTCGTCCGCTTCAGCACGGGTGGCGTCTTGTAGCCGTCGAAGGTGAACTCGAACGGCTGGATCGTCACGTCGTATCCGGCGGCGCGCAGCTTGCGGGCCACGTAGTCACGTGAGGCGTCGAAGCCGGGGGTTCCGGACACGCGGGTGCCGCCGTTGTGGTCGGCGATGGCCTGAAATGCCTGGAGGTGCTTCTTGACGTTCTTGCCGGAGACCGCCTTGACGAGCTTGCGAACGGAGTTGTTGTTGGAGTGGGCACTGGCCGTACCCGATAACGCGAGCGGTGACAGGGTCACGGCTACGGCGGTGATCGCGCCGAGCATGCCCCTACGCAGGCGGGAACGCATACTTACTCCTCGGGACGTTGAACCGCGGAAAAAATGCACACGTAGCCCGCAACGTATTCATCAATCCGGCCGATGGGGAGATCAAGGCATATATCTGTTGCATCACAGACTTAGAACGTGCTGCACGTGCCGCAAATCAAAGATTTTCGGATATCCGTATCGCTCCGGTTTTCCGGCACATTCACCATCGGCGTTGAGGGGGAAGAAGTGAGCATCAATTCGGATGCCGTTGATTCGATTCGGATGACAACCGAGCCGCTTCAACGCAGCCAAGTAGACCTGAGCTCATCCGCCATTGCGGCGCTTGGACATCGTGAACGAGTTGACGGCACGGTCGCGTCCGCTGGAGTGGTGTAGGCGTTTCATGCCCCTGTACCGCGACCCCTGGACGCGACACGCGCATGATGCGGGGCCGTACCGCCGGCGACCCTACGGGCAGCGGGTACGCGGACTACTCAGGTTGGCGACCAGGCGGTCGAGCAGAGCGGGGTCGCCGGGTAGCGCGACGTGATTCACGCCCGGGTTGTCGGTCAGGCTGAAGTGGTGGCAGCGCATCGCCCGCCAGGCCAGGATGGCATCGTTGGTGATGTCCTCCTGGTTGCCATCGCCGTCGCGCTGGAGGAATCCACTGGGATCGGCGATCTGCCCGGTGCTCAGGTTCGCCAGTCGCGCCCCGACGACCGTCGGAAGGCCGGAGCCTTTCTCCGCGTAGACGTCCACCTTGGGGAACGATTTCGGGTCGGCGAACCGGACGAAGCCGGTGTAGTAAGCGGCGATCTCCCCGACCGTCCGCAGCCTGGCATCGGCGAATAGGCGAGGGTAGTCGCGCGGGGTGTAGGAGCGGTTCGTTGAGAAGTCGCGGATGACGACCTCGCGGTCGCCGAAGATCGCCGGATCGGCGGCGCTCATGTAGGTGGAGGGGGCGCTCTGGTACATCTGCGCGCTGCTCCGTGCGTTCTCCCTGGTCGTGGGGTAGCTGAAATCCTGGATGTTCTGCCCGGTGAACATGAAGGGGTATAGCAGGCCCTGCCCCGGCATATTGCCCGCGATCGGGGTGAAACCGTGGATGTATTTGTCCCGCCACGCCTGACTGGTGTGGGTGAGGAGGTACTGGGCGTAGAGCGGCCCGTTGGAGTGGCCGACCAGATGCACCGGCCGGTTGCCGTTGTCGTGGTAGGCGTCCTCGATGAGGCCGCGGGTGCGCTGGAGGAAGCCGCCCATGTCGGGGGTGAGCCGAGCGTCGTACCCGGCTACCCGGATGTTCTTGTCGCGCACATATCCGGCGGCCTCGAGCCTGCGGTACAGCGCCTCATAATACGGGGAGCTGTCCGTGCGGCCGTAATCGATGATCTGGACGGTGACACCGGACTGCTCGGAGAAGCGCGCCGGCATCGGCAGCGACGGATCGTCCCGGTAGCGGAGAGTGAGCAGCCGGTCTTGGCAGACCTGGCTGAAGGTCCTGCTCGGCCGGTCGTTGCGGAACCAGTCCTGGAAGGCGCCCGACCGCGGGCATTCGGACGCCGTCGTCTGGCCGCGCACGGTGACCTGGAGCTTGGTGAAATGGAATGCGGGGAACAGCACCACCGGCGGCATCGCCTGCGGTGACGGCGGCTCGAGCGGTCCAGCGAACAGCCCCAGCGGCACCAACGCCGTCAGCACACCGTGAATCCAGCGACCATCGAGCATCGGAGCCCCCCAAGCGATTGGTATCCACTGCCATACCCGTGGGCAGCAGGCAGGGCAGTTGGGACTGTCTGAAAGTTCGTGTGTGTGAGGCGGTGATCCGGCCGTTGCAGGTAAACCTTGATCGCCCGTTGGAAGCCTCATGTCTGTGCCGACGCAGCTAAGAGCGCTCGGCGCCTGATCTGCCAGGCCGCTTGGCGGGCCTGGTAACCGAGTCCGGCTTCTCATCGGTCGCCGGCTGCCGTGACGATGCCGAATCGCTCACTGCCGAGAACGCGCAGCAGGCCGAGATGGGTGACGTGATCGGTGCCCGGCGGCGCGGTGAACACGACCAGGCGCTGGTCCGCGTCCGCAGTGAACAACGTCTCGCACTCCAGCTCGATCGGCCCGATGAGCGGGTGCACGAGCCGGACCCGGGTGCGGCCGGCGGACACCCACCTCGTGCAGATCCCACAGAGCGCCGAATTCCTCGCTCGCCTCGCGCAGTCGCTGGACCAGGCGGGCCGCCACCGGGTCGTTCGACCGGTGGGCGACGGCCGCGCGCAGGTCTGCCACGTGCATGCGGCTGTAGTGGCCGTGCTCCTCCGGTGGGTAGGCGGCGCGTGCCTCTGGATCCGTGAACCAGCGCCAGATCAGGTTGCGGCCGTGCTCGGATACGGTGCACACCCCGCCCAGCAGCGCCTGGGCCATCGCGTTCTGCGCGAGCACGTCGCCGAGGTCGCTCAGCACCTGCGCCGGGGTGTCGGTGAGCTGGTCGAGCAGGTGGAGCAGGCCGGGCCGTACGTGGTCGCCCGCCTGGGGGCCGGTCGGCGGGCGGTGCCCGGCGAGCAGGTAGAGGTGGTCTCGCTCGTCTTCGTCCAGCCGTAGCGCGCGGGTGAGCGGGGCAAGGATCTGCGTGGACGGCTGGGGGGGGGCGCGGGCCTGCTCCAGGCGGATGTAGTAGTCGGCCGACATTCCGGCGAGCTGGGACACCTCCTCGCGCCGCAGCCCAGGCGTGCGGCGCCGGGGCCCTCGGACGAGGCCGACCTCCTCCGGGCTCAGCCGTTCGCGGCATCTGCGCAGGAAATCTGCGAGCTCGCGACGGTCCATCGGCATACCGGCCATGGTGCCAGGCCGCGGGAGACCCTAGCCAGGGACCGCCGATCCCAGGCAACAGCGGGCTCTGCTCCCCTCTCCACGACGGCGGCACAGTGTGCGGTGCACAACGACGCCAAACGAAGGAGACACGACCATGACCAGCGGAACCACCATCAATGTGGGGAACGCGGCCGTCCACTACTCGCGTACCGGCTCCGGCCCCGGCCTCGTCCTGGTGCACGGCAGCGGTTCGGCCTGCGCGGAGATGACCTGGGGGCAGATCGCCCCCAGGTTCGCCGATCGGCGGACAGTGATCACGCCCAACCTGTCCGGCACCGACCTGACCGTCGACGACGAGGCGCCGCTCACCGTGGAGGGCCTGGCCGGGCAGGTCATCGCGGTGATCGAGCACAATGGGACCGGGCCTGTGGATCTCGTCGGGTTCTCCCTCGGCTCCCCCGTCGCCACGGCCGTCGCGGCCCTCCGCCCCGACCTGGTGCGCCGGCTCGTCCTGGTCGCCGGATGGGTCGCGACGGACGGCGACGAGTACCTGCGCAACCTGTTCACCGTGCTGCATCACCTGGGAGCCGCGGGCACCGAGGCGTTCAGCCGCCTGATCACGCTGACCGGGTTCAGCCGGGGATTCCTCAACGCGATCGGCCGTGACGAGGTCGAGAAGCTGGTGCCTCTCCTGCCCCCCACGCCGGGCACCCCGCGCCATATCGACCTTGACCTGCGAGTGGACGTCGGCCCCCTGCTGCCACGGATCGAGGCCGAGACCCTGGTCGTGGGCTGCTCCCAGGACGCCACCGTCCCGGTGGAACACAGCCTCCAGCTGCACGCCGCGATCCCCGGCAGCACCTATGCCGAACTGGACGCCGGCCACGTCGTCCTCTTCGAGAAGACCGACGAGTTCGTCGAGCTGGTCCGCGGCTTCATTCTGTGACGCCTCACGGGCGGACTCCCGCGGTCGTCTTCGGCCCGTTGCGGGTAAACCTTGATCGTCCGTTGGAAGTCTCATATCTGTGCCGAAACAGCTGAAACATGTCATCTCCTGGCGGGCGCCGTTCGCCCTCTTCTTAGGCGTCGCACTCGCCGCCATGCTGACCGTCGTCGCTCACCCGGCCTCCGCCGAGGCGCTGACGATCCGGTTCGCGAGGGCCACCACGGCGGGGTGGAGCACACAGATCGAGGTGAGTGCGGCCTCGGACAGCGACATCACCAAGATCACAGCGAGGCTGCGGCTGTACGGCAGCAAGGAGCCGTTCGCGACGGTCGAAGACTTCGAACTGGTCAGCGGGACCGCGACCGACGGCGTCTGGCGCACCTCCCAGCCGGTGACGCTCGAGATGGGTGTCACCTACATCGACGTCGAAGCCACCGACGCCTCCGGTGCGACCGTCACCAGCAAGCCCGCCGGCCGCCTTGACAAACACGGTGTGACGCGGTTCAGCGGGTTCACCATTTCGCCGTCCACCGTGGACGTCGACCACGACACCGTGACGTACACCGGGCGACTGGTCTACGAGGACAGGGACGGCAGCGAGCGCGGGGTGCCGGGCGTAACGATCTGCCTGGGCCTCGACGGCGCCTGCGTCGGCAACACGACGACCGACTCGGATGGAAGGTTCTCCAGCCCTGCCCGCCTGTACATCGGGCCCGAGAGCACGAACATGCTTGAGAGTGACGCCTATGCGAGCTACTCCGGAGACTCGCTGTACATGCGGGCCAAGTCCGCGCTGAGCCATCTCAAGGTGCGCCCCCAGCAGACCCGGGTGTCCATCGGCTTCTCCTCCCTGCCGAAGGTCATCGGCGACACCGTCAAGGTCACCGGCCGACTCGAACGCAAGACGGCCGATGGGCAGTGGACCGGCGTTCCGGATCAGAACGTCAAAATCTCCGCCTACGACTCCGATACAAGGAAGGACACTCTCGTCACGACGGCGCGCACAGGACCGGACGGGAACTACTCCATTGCGGTGGTCGTGCCGCAGGCCACCCAGTGGTTTGTGTATTTCTCCCCGCTCCCCTACCTGACGCGGGACGGAAAGTCAGTCCTCGGCCCTTATGCGTCGAGCAATGGAAGCTTCGACGAAGTCATCCCCTCCTTCTACCGCACGTCCCTCAGCCGGTTCACGGTGTCCCCGAACCCGGTCGGCAAGGGCACGCAGATCACCGCAAGTGCCCTCCTGACCAAGCGCACCGCCACCGGAGCGATGGTTCCGGTGACGACCGGCTGGCTGGATTTGGAGTTCTCAAAGGACCGGAAGTCCTGGTCCTGGCAGGCAGGCCACCCCGTTACCAACGGTCAGGTAAACGGGCAGGTAAAGGTGTACGCGACCGCCATGTCATCCGGCTACTGGAGGCTGCACTACATCAACTATGACCGCGATTTCAACACTGTCAGCGCCTCCGCCCACGCGACGGTGAAATACCGTACGGCCATCTCGTCGCTCAACGCGGCACCGGAGCCGGTCCGCAAGGGGAAGACCATCACAGTGAGTGGAGTCCTGAAGCGCCACACCTCGTCCTGGCTCCCACTGAGCGGCCAGAGCGTACGCGTCTACTTCCGGCCGTACGGGTCGAAGACCTGGTCCTACATGGGCGCCGCCCGCTCCGATCGCAACGGCAAGTGGCACAAGGGATTCAAGGCCAGCCGGGACGGCACCTGGATGGCCAAGTACAACGGCAGCAGCACGTACCTGACCACCTCGAGCGCCGGGGACTACGTCGACGTCCGCTGAGGACGATCAACCCGGTATCGAGCCGCCGCAAGGGGGGACGCCCGACCGTCCCCCCTGTGGTCCGTGGCATTGCTGTATCGCGTTGCATTACGTCATGCAAAAGGCCCTCCCGGATTTTCCGGGAGGGCCTCTGAACTGGAGCCGCCTAAGGGAATCGAACCCTTGACCCCTTCATTACGAGGCAACCAACGCAGCCCTCTGGCCTGGCACCTCATAGGGATTGAACTGCCGGAACCGTCCACCACGGTCCCCGCTCGTCCGCTGGTGTCCGTCCCGATTGTCACCCAGTTGGTCACCCGCTTCTTGCGCGACTCGATCAGCACGCAGCCCGCCGCTAGCCACCAACTGGTGTTCAACGCCGCACCGGCGGTTCGCCGAACCTGCCACCCCGGACGAGGGCGTCAGCTGCGATCTCTTCGACTGTCGAGCAGGGGCCGGGACGTGGTCCCGGCCCCTGGGGGGTCCGACGATTGAGGCTGCTGGCGAAGGGGTTAGTGGTGGCGGTTGCCGCCGTCGCTGCGCCGGCGCTGCAGCGTGAACTGCTCGAACACCTTCAGCTCACCTGTCGGGGTGATCACGTTGTAATAGGTGACATAGATCCGGGTCATGTCGCCCGGGTGGCGGCCCGGGTCGACGGCGAACTCGGCGAAGCCGTAGGGGTGCATGTCGTCGCGGACACCGATCCAGACCGCGGCCTCCTGCTCCTTGACCGAGTTGAACTTGCCGACGTGCTCCGTCTGGACGTACGCCGAGTGGTGGCCGTGGCCGTCGAAGTCGTCCATCGTGAAGCTGGTGTTGGTGACGCCGGAGACGCCGCCGCCGCCGAGGACCATGTGCGTGGTACCGAACTCGCTCTCGACGACGTCGGTGGCGCTCTGGCTCGGGTTGGGCGTGAGGGTTGCGCTGCCCGGCACGACACCACGGACGGCCAGCGAGCGCTCGTAGTCGTGCTCGTGGCCGCACACGACCAGGTCGACGCCGTACTTGTCGAACAGCGGGCCGTACGCCGCACGCAGCGCCAGGTCGGGGCCGTTCGCCGCGGTCGCGGAGCTGATCATCACCTGGTGCATGCAGACAACGATCCAGTCGATGTCCTTGGAGGCACGAGCCGCCTTGAGCTCCTTCTCCAGCCAGGCGAGCTGACGACCGCCGGAGTAGCCGCGGTTGTAGATGTCGCCACCCTCCTGCAGCGCGATCTCGTCGTTCTGCAGGGCGATGACCCGGACCGCGCCCACCGTGAAGGCATACCAGAGGTTGTCCAGCTCGGGGTCGGTCTCGGTCGAGGGCAGCTCGAAGTAGGTCTGGAACGCGTCGAAGCCGAGCACGCCGTTTCCGGCCTCGATCTCGTGGTTGCCGGCGCACGGCATCCACGGACGGAACCGCGCCGAGCGGCTGTTGTTGGTCAGGTAGTGGTTCCATGTGCGAACCCGGTCGGGGCCGCTGTTCGCGTAGCACAGGTCGCCGTTGAGCAGGTGGAACAGCGGACCGACCTTCTCCACGCCCGTGACGATGTCACCGGCGGCCGGAGTGGCGTTGGGCTCGAAGTCGCGGCCCGAGGCGTCGACCGGGTTCGAACCGTTCTTCCACGTCACCGTCGGCGAACCCTGGTCGCCGAAGCTGGTGAACGTGAACGGCGCTCGACCCGACGGCGCTGTGTGGAACGTGCCCGCGTCCGGCGTCGCGCCGTCGTGCTGGGCGGCATAGAGGTAGTCGGTGTCGGACTTGAGCTTGCTCAGCAGCGCGTGGTGCGCCCAGACGGTCTTGCCCGAGTGTCCGTCGGTGTAGGACTTCGTGACCGCGGACGCCGTGGACCCGAAGCCTCCGTTGAGCGTGCCGTAGACGACCCGCGGGTTCTTCACCTCCTCATCGGTGATCCACGAGACCACCATCTGGCTGCGCGGGTCGCCACCGAACTGGAGGTGCAGGCCCTGGACCGGCGTGGAGCCCGAGCCGTTCCTGAGGCTTCGTACCGCCGACGAGGCCGGGTACGCCTCGGCCTCGGCGGCACGTGCACCGAGCAGCATCGGCCCGGCCGCGACACCAGAGGCTGCCGCCCCGAACACGCCGAGCGCGTTGCGGCGCGAGATTCGAGTCTGCTTTTGTTCTTCGGACATTCCCGTGGCCTATCAGTTGTCGGAGGCTAATCGAGCACCGAGGGATGGCAGCAGTCCGAGCCCGAGAGGGCCGCGGGAGGCCAGCGGCGCACGTCGCAGATGTTAGGGAGCAGGCTGATTAACACGGCTACGCAGGCATGAACGACAGATGGCAGTCACAGCAACGGACAGCAGCACAGGCCACGCCCTGGGCCATTACCGATGGCCACTGACGCTCGCAACATCCGTGCCGTTGATAAGGCGGGAGGGGATGCGAACCCAACCCGCAGACCTGGCTGCCATCCCGTCTGCCGCCGACCCGCCCTCCGGGGAGCGGGCCGCCGCCCGGTCCGCCACGTCAAGCGGACCTTGACGCACGTTCTGACGCTGGCGGGCCGGGCGGGGGTCTGCTCGGCTTGCCAGGGTCGTCGGCTGGCGGGACGGCCCTGCGCAACCACCCACGTACCGCAAGGCGCGGACGGAGCCCCGGCCATGCCCCGGCAACTCCCCCCGTAGGCCTGGTGCTGCCCCAACTGACATGGCCACAGGCCTGATCGTCCCGCCGGAGAGGGCAGCCGGATGGGGAACCGCCCAAGCCAGCCGAACGCTCCCTAGGAACCTCTTCCTTATCGGGGAACAGGGACGCCGGAACTGCCCGGCTACGTTGCCAACCTGCGTTGAGCGTCCATCATCTTCCGCCACTGTCCAGCGTCGTCCGTTGGCGTTGTCACGCAGTTCGTCACGCAGAGACATCCCCTCTGCGACTCGCTGGGCCGAGGTCACGTCCGTCGAGTACCTCGATGTCGGTGATGGCCGTCGCGGTCGGGTTCAAGCTCAGCCAGATGACGGACTCGCCGTCGCGTTCCAACTCCACCATCCAGGAACTCGACGAACCCGGTGGAGCGGTCAAGAGGTTGGTGCATGTGGCGCTACAGGTGCACACGCCGTAGAACAGCAGGTCTTCCACCGCGTCCGCCAGGGGGTCGTTCTCGTTCTGGACTCGCAGCAGCGCGATGATGTCAGCGGTGAGGTCGGGAAACACATCCACCAGGTGCGGGTGCTGTCCGGCAGTCACAGCGTGCACGATACACAAAGCAGCGCTGCCGCAATTCACTCAGTTGGTCACGCGTCGAACCTACGCGCGTGAGGGGTTTGACGAATCGTTGCGGTGGTGCTGAATCGGCGAAAAGGGTAGTCACTCAGATAGACACCCAAGAGGCCCCCATGATCACCATGAGGGCCTCTGAACTGGAGCCGCCTAAGGGAATCGAACCCTTGACCCCTTCATTACGAGTGAAGTGCTCTGGCCGACTGAGCTAAGGCGGCGCGCCGCAGAACGGCACGGCAAGTCTACAGGTTCTACAGGGGTTCTCGCGCACCCCTGATGTCCCTGCCGCCGGAGATTATCCGGCTTCCGGGCAAACGGTGCCGTTCTTGGGCGTCTTCAGAGCGATCAGGTAGTCGTCGACCGCGGCGTCGACGCAGGTGGAGCCCGTGCGGTAGGCGGTGTGCCCGTCGCCGTCATACCCGAGCAGGAGGCCCGACTTCAGCTCCGAGGCCAGCCCCTTCGCCCACGCGTACGGCGTGGCGGGGTCGCGCACGGTGCCCACGACGAGGATCGGCGGCGCCCCCTCGGCCGTGACGGGCTTGTCGTCTCCCGTCGGCTTCACGGGCCAGTACGAGCAAGGGAACGAGCCCCACATCACGAAAGATCCGAAATGGGGCGCGACCTTCGCTGCGGCGTCCGCCGCCTTCTCGTAGGCCTCGGCCCCCTTGGGGAACGCGTGGTCCACGCAGTTGATCGCCATGTTCGACTCGGTCTGATTGGAGTAGGTCCCGTCAGGCTGCCTATCGACGAGGATGTCCGCCATGCGAAGAAGGTCGGTTCCGTCCCCCTTGAGCGCCTGCCCGAGCGCCAGTCGGAGCCGCGGCCACGCGTTGTGGTCGTAGAGGGGAGCGGCGATGCCGAGCACCACGATGGACTCGTTGATCACCCGTCCGTCGCCGAGGCCGTTGCGCAGGGGCTGCCGGTCGGCCTGCGTCATCAGGTCCGAGATCTCCCCCAGCACCCCGTCCACCGTACGGCCGGCGAACGGGCAGTTCGGGCCGCTCAGGCAGTCTTCCGCGAAGGCCTTGAGCGCGACCTCGAATCCTTCGGCCTGCACCTCGTTGGCCTTGATCGACGACACCGCCGGGTCGACGGCGCCGTCGAGCACCAGCGCCCGCACGTTCTTCGGGAACAGGTTCGCGTAGATCGCGCCGAGATAGGTGCCGTACGACTTGCCCAGATAGGTGAGCCCGGAGTCCCCGACGACCGCCCGCAACACGTCCATGTCCCGTGCCGCGTTCACCGTGCCGACGTACGGGAGCAGGCGGCCCGACTGGGCCTCGCAGCCGTCGGCGAACCCTCGGGAGAGCTTCTGCTGGTCCGCGATCTCCTGAGGATGGTCCGGGCTGGCGTCCAGGGCGACGTAGGCGTCCAACTCCCGGGTGGACAGGCACCTGACCGGAGACGACTCCCCCACGCCCCGCGGGTCGAAGCCGACGATGTCGAACCGGGAGCGCACGTCGTCGCTCACGATCGACCGTGCGGCCCGCGCGTACTGGATGCCCGATCCGCCGGGCCCGCCCGGGTTGATCAGCAACGATCCCAGGCGCTTCCCGGTCGCGGGCAACCGAATCGCGCTGATCTCGATCTGCTCCCCCGACGGCTTGGCGTAGTCGAGCGGAACCTTCACCTTCGCGCATTGGAAGCCGTCGCCGCAGCCGGCCCAGGCGGGCTTCTGGCTGTAGAAGGGCTGAAGTGCCTGATCGGGCGCACTCGCCGCCTGATCGCCTTTCTGCACGGGAGCGTTCTGCCCAGCGGGCGATTCGTCCGTGGTGCAGCCGGCCGCCAGCACCATGGCGACGATTCCCGCCGTGACGGCGGCCGCTGCTCCTCTGGCAGCGCCTCCCCACTGCGGTATGAGACCCCGGAATCCCCGCCCCGTCGTCATCTTGGGCCCCTCAAGGGACCACACGGTCTCGGTCGGCTGACTCACTGATCGCATAACTGCCGCTTCCCCACGTATTTGTTCAGCGCCGTCTCTGACGAATCATGCGCATGTGAGCCGACCGGTCCCACCGGAGCACTCCACCGCCGCCAAACACCACATGACAACCATAGGGTGACCCGCGCGGTGGTGCGCCGTCCGCAAAATCTCCAGCGTCGATGACCGCATGGCAAGACGCTCGCGCCCAGAACGCAGATCACGCGTGTAGTCACATTTGCATAACCACCGTGCTCCTAACGGATCAGCGGTGCATCCTCATACGGGAGGGATCATGCGTGACATCGCGGTGCTGTCGGACGCCCCCGTCAGTTGGCGGAGCGACCTTCTGAAGTTCCGGAGGTACGTCGACCCGCTCGTCTCCGTCCTCACCAACCCGAAGACCGAGACACCATTCACCATCGGCATTTTCGGTGCATGGGGAAGCGGGAAGTCCACATTACTCGGAATGGTCGACGAGCGACTGGCCGACAAACATCCGGACGAATTCGTGCGGGTCCATTTCAACCCCTGGGTCCACCGCCGTGAGCCGGAGATGTTGCTGCCGCTGCTGAGCGCGCTGCGCAACCGGCTGAACGAAGACCCCGGACACCGCTTCACGGAGACGGTACGGCGTCTAGGAGCCATCCTCCTCAATCTCGCAGCCGACGAGATGCTGCACAGGCTCAACGTCGCGTCCGTCAGCATGGAGAAGATCGGCAAGCTTTCCCAGCAGTACGCGGAAACGCGTGGACTGGTCGACAGCCAGACGAGCCGGCTGCGCAAAGCCCTGCAGGATGAGGCGGACGCCCTGGCGGAGCAGGGAAAGAAGATCGTCTTCTTCATCGACGACCTGGACCGGTGCGAGCCCGACCAGATCATCGATCTCCTCGAGTCCGTCAAACTCTTCCTTGATCTACGGAACGTCTTCGTGATGATCGCCCTCGCCAAGGAAGTCGTCGATCGCGGCATCTCCGTGAAATACCGTCCGTTCGGCTTTCCTGAGCCCTATCAGGCGGTCATCGGCGACGAATACCTCGACAAGATGATCCAGCTGCCGCTTCATCTCTTCCCTCTCGCCACCACGGAGATAAGCAACTTCATCCTGTCGGCCACCACGGCCGAACTGGTGAAACCTCACGTGAAGACGCTCGAACGCGTGGTCGCGGCCAACCCCCGGAAGATCAAGCGCGTCCTCAATCTTCTGACGGTGACCGAGGCGATCATCGCCTCGACCCCCGGCCTCGAATCCTTACAGCACGACCTCGTTGTCCGCCTGGTCGTGCTCCGCGTGCAAAGCCCGGACCTGTTCGCCGACGTGGTGCGCAGACCCGCGCTCCTGTGTGCGCTTGAACTCGTCTACCAGGAGAAGCTGGTCACCGATGTTCTGAAGGGATTCCAGGACCGCTTCAAGACGGAGGCGAAGGAAATCCAGGAGCTGACTCGCGGATATCGCGGCAAGTATGACTTCTTCGTACCTCTCTTCGCCGATTCCGCGTTCGACGCGGCCGCCGACGACCTACCCCTCTACCTGACGATGATCGGAGGCTGAAATGCCGCCGGACAACGTCCGATACGAGCTCTACGGACTTCCGGATAAAAAGAATCCGTACGTCAACAGGCCGCTGGACGCGCTGACCGACTCGTCCGACCAGGATCTGCTGCTCGAACTCGAAGGGTTCATCCAGCTCGCGGGAATAGAGGCGGCCGTCGATCGGGCGGTACGGGAGGGCCGTCCGGCCTTTTTCCTGATCATCGGAGCGGGCGGCAGTGGCAGAACGTCGCTGTCCAACCATGTGATGCGCTCCTACCAGGATCGACGGTGGCCGGGGCAAGAGGGTGACAACCTCTGCGTCCATCGCTCTCCGCGGACGACGATGACGCACGACCCGTATCGGCAGCTGACCGACACCCTCCTGTCACTGCGGAACAACATGAAACGCAGGCACATCGAGATATCGGACGACCTGAAGACGAGTTTCCGTGACCTGAGCAGGAGCCAGGCGAGCGGGCCGCTGAGCGACTACGACCTGCAGGAGATCGCGGAACTGGTTTCCAGCGATGTGGCCACACGAGGAAGCGGATTGGGGATTCACTATGAGGGAGTGGCCACCAAAGAGTTGCTTGCCTTGGCCCCGCGCGTGTTCGAGAACACACAGGCGGTCATGGTCCTCACCGTGGACGCCTATGACCACGCCGGCACCCCGCAGCTGACCGAGTCCGACAAGCAGGAGTTCGCCAAACTCGGCCATGTGATCCACCTTGAGGCTTTGACACCGGCACAGATCTCAATGCTGGCCTTAAAGCGATGGAACGGCACGCAACCGTCGCCTTTCGACCCCGGGGGCGTGGAGTCCGCCTTCACCCGGCGCCGATACACGATCGGCCAGGCCATGCGATATCTCGCGATGCTGCTCGATTTCCGGCTCAGCGAGTATCACGACGCCGAGCCCTGGCCGACGGCAGAGCTTCGCCTCCACGAGGACTGGTTGCAGACGAAAATGTGGCAGGGGGAGAACTGGGCGAGATTGGACGATCCCAATGGCTGATTATCCGGGACGCAACCCGTTTCCGGCCCGGGGCGTCTCCAGCGCGGAAGAGACCTCGCTGCCGGGCTATCTCCGTGGCTGGGAGAAGCACAATCCGACCGCGCTCCTGCCGGGCGTCCGCCGGGTCGTCGAACTGGCCACGAACTACGTCGAGGCCTTCACGTCACCGGTCTCTCGCGACGGCACCCTCGCGTGCCTGCGGGGTGCGCACGGCTCGGGGAAGACGCACGCCGTCCGCTACATGATGGCCCGTGCGGCCGACCATGACGATTCCTCCTCCGCTCCGGTCCAGCTGTATCTCCGGCTGCAGGAGTCCGACTTCGTCGCCGAATATCGCCGGCTCGTCTCTCAGGTGTCCCAGCCGACCTTCACCGACCTGAGCCTTCGCTATCTCGGGGCGCTCGCGGGCGACCGTGCCGCGGAAGACGTCGGGCCCGGATGGCAGGGCGAGGTCATGAGCGAGGTCAGGAGGGACCCCGCCCGGGTGCTCGAGCTTTTCAGCGCGCACCAGGTCGAGGCCGGCGAGGTTCTGGAAGCCCAAGCCCGCCAGATCGCGGCCGTGGCCGGCAACGGCGTGCATTTTCAACGGGCGCTTTCGTTCCTTCTGCGGCCGGAGTTCTCCACGCACGCCTACGACTGGCTCTGCGGCCGGGAGATCGAACCCGCCGCGGCGCGGGCGCTCGGCGTCAGCTCCCAGATCAACGATCCCGAGATGTGCAGGTACGGCCTGCAGTTGCTGGCCACGCTGGTGACTCGCGCGGACCGGGCATTCATGCTCGTTCTGGACCAGTGCGAGAAGTTCATCCTCAACGACGGCGAGCCCGTCCCGGCCAACATCGGCCTGCTCCAGGGCCTGGCGGAGGTCATCTCCCGCGAGAACGGCATGCTCATGCTGGTGTGCAGCGACGCCGGGTGGGACTGCATCCCGGTCGACCTGAGGCAACGTCTCGGGCGTAACGCCTTCCAGCTGTTGCCGCTCGATCCCGGCGAGGCGCGCCTGGTCGTGCGCACGTACCTCCATCCGGCTCGGTCTCTCGGCCGTGACATGATCGGCGGCGACTCCGACCGGGGTGCCATCTGGCCTTTCACGGACGACGCGGTCTTCGAGCTGCTGCGAGGGAGCGGCGGCAACATTCGCCGGCTGCTCCAGCTCTGCTGGGAGTGTTTCGAGATCGCCTCCCCGACCCGGGAGATCATCGACGTCGCCGTCGTCGCCCAGGGATCGGCGCAGCAGCGCAGTTCGTTGTCCCTGCGCAATCTGGCGCTCACCGTGGAGAAGGCGCTGCTGTCGGCGGGGCTGGCCATCGAACGTTCACAGCTTCCCGGCCAGCCACTGTGTTTCCTGATCCCCGACGCGGAGCGCCCTCGCGCCGTCATCGGCCTGACCGAGGCCGTCTTCTTCGACGACGAGGCGACCAAGGCGGCCGAGGTGGTCACGCTGCGAAGAAGGCTCCAGGACCGCGAGCGCCCCGTGCTGACCGCTCTGGTGATCACCGGATACGCCAGTCCCCCCGTCCTGTCTCTCCTGCGCGGTGCCGTACATGAGGTTCTCGTCGCAGAGGACCCGAGCACCTTCCTTCGCGACTTGATGGCCCTCGTCGGCAGGCTCGCCTCCGAGCCGCCGAAGGAGTCGGCCGACGACCGGCGCCAGCTCGACGGGACCCTGCGCCAGATGCTCGCCTATCTGGAGTCTCTCGACTCCGAGCGGCGCACGGAGTCGCGCGCGCTCACCCAGAGTCTCACCCAGTTGGCCGACCAGCTCGACAGGCAGGGCAGCAGTACGGCCACGCCGCGCGGCCGCACCTCCAACTGGCCCGCGCAGCGCCGGGAGCTCACACAACGCATCGATTCCGTACGCGAAGACCGCGCGGACTCGAACTGGGCCGACTTCGCGGCGGACGCGAAGCGGCTGATCCGGGAACGGCGTTCGACCGCGGTGGGCGCGACCGGAGTCGTGCTGGCGTTGGCCGTCATCGGCGCTCTGTTCTTCACCAGGCATCTGGGAGCCTGGTCGGTCACCCTGGGCCTGGCGGGCTCCGGCCTCGTGGCCGTGGCGGCCGTCCAGGCCGCGGAGCGTTTCCTGCCCCTATGGTCGCGGCGTTCACGTGCGGCCCGTTCCCTCCGCGATCTCGATCAGGTGGCCAAAGAACTCGGTCCGGTCCCGCGCCTCAGGGGGAAGGACCCCGTCGCCCGATACGTGGCCGCGGTGAACGCGGATCCGGACGGCCGGCATGACGAGTTGGTCTTCGCCCTGTTCCGGGAGCCCCTCGTGATCGTGCGACAGGCGCTGGCCGACCGGCTGGCTCTGTCGGAGACGCCTTTCCACGAGACCGTCAAGATCGTGCGTGAAGGCATGCGCGAGGGCATCCGGGAGGTCGCGTCCCTCGCCGCCCGCCGGCAGCGCAGGGCCGAGGTGGAATCAATGGACGGCCGGCTGTTCAGAGAGCTTCCCGGCGCGATCCGCGTCATCCTGGCCGTCGCCAATCCCGAACTGCGCGATCTTTGGGGAGGTTCGCCGGTGAGACAGCCCGCCGAAACGATCCTCGCGGCGCTCGGTTTCCACGGAACAGGGCACCCGCTGGCGCGAGCGTTCCGTGAGGGGCCGGGACCCACCACGGTCATGGAGATGCCGCTCAATGAGCTTCGGTCCGCCGCCCACCTGCTGTCGCCCTTCAACCAGGACGGCCTCGGCACCTATGACCGACTCCCGGTAATACGCGAGATCGACGAACTGTATCTTTTCTTCGAGGAATTGATCTTCAGGCGCGAAGAGCACTGATCAGTACATTTCGGCAACAAACTTGACTGTTGGTGAAACTCGTGTGAGATAGATAACGGTGCATAACACGCCCGGCGGTATCGAAGGTGCACGACAGGTGCCGGCGCGACGGGGCGACGATACGTAAGAGGTAGCCGCTTGCCAGGGAACGTCGATCCGGAGCCGCCCGCAACGCTCATGTTCCCCGATTCCCTTGACGTCAGCGAGCTCCTCGCTTCGGGTTGGAAACCTCTGGCATTCCAGCAGTTCATCTTGAAGATCCATAGTCGATGCGACCTGGCCTGCCGCCACTGTTACATATACGAAATGGCGGACCAAAGTTGGAAGGCGCAGCCACGACGCATGTCTCCGGCCGTCGTGGACCGCGTCGCCCAGAGAATCGCCGAGCACGCCGGGTTCCACGACCTAGCAGAAATCGACATCATCCTGCACGGCGGGGAGCCGCTCCTTGCCGGGCCGGAGCTCATCTCCCACGTCGTGCGAGCAGTCCGCGGCGCGGTGGACCCGGGCACTCGCGTCAACGTCAGCATCCAGACCAACGCCATCCAGTTGGACGAGGCCTACTTGCGGCTTTTCGACCGCCTGGGTGTCCGCATCGGAGTGAGCCTGGACGGCGACGAGGAGGCCCAGGATCGTCACCGGCGCTTCGCGAACGGCAAGGGAAGCCACGCGCTGGTGAGCGAATCCCTCCGCCGGCTCACCGAAGGCCCCTTTCACCACTTGTTCAGTGGTTTGTTGTGCACGATCGACATCCGCAACGACCCCATACGCACCTATGAGGCATTGCTCGCGTTCGACCCGCCTGCTATCGACTTTCTCCTCCCCCATGGAAACTGGTCGGAGCCGCCGCCATTTCGCAATCCGGACTCGTCTGCCACGCCGTACGCGGATTGGCTCATTCCCATCTTCGATCGCTGGTACGGCTCGGCCACCGTTCACGCCGACGTTCGGCTGTTCAGCCAGATCATGCGACTGCTCACCGGTCGCGGATCGCAGACAGAAAAGGTCGGCCTGTCCCCCGCCCGGATGGTCGTCATCGAGACGGACGGCAGCATCGAACAGTCGGACATTCTGAAATCCAGTTATCACGGCGCGGCGGCGACCAGCCTGCACCTCCTCCGGGACCCTCTCGACCGCGCGATGGTGCATCCGGCGATCGTCGCGAGACAGATCGGCGACCGGGCCCTGTCCCCGATATGCCGGCGATGCGATATCAAGTCGGTCTGCGGCGGAGGGCTCTACGCGCATCGATACCGCGCCACCACGGGATTCTCCGAGCCTTCCGTCTACTGTCCCGACCTGTACCGGCTCATCACGTACATCCGCGACAGATTCGCGCGTGACGTCGCGCGGCTGAGGGGAACCGATGAACCTCTCCACCCATCGAATATCTGACCAGGCGTTCTCTCGGCTGGCCGCCGGTGGAGGAGGAAGATCGGCGGTACTGGAACTCTCGGCGGCGCAGCGGAGCAAACACCGGCTCCTCATCCGGGCGCTCGTCGAGGAGGCGCGAGCGGCCCGCCACCCGCACGCAGGGTTGGCGGCGCAGGCCTACGGGCTCTTGTCGGAAATCGAAGAGCGCGCTCCGAAGGACGTGGACCGCTTCCTGTGCCATCCGGCCGTAGGAGCGTGGGCCCTGCGGACCTGCCGGTCGTTGCTCTCGGGTCAGGACGGTTCCGGTGAGGACCCCGGGCGGCTCGCGGCTCTCGCGGTCGGGGTCGCCGCCTCCCTCGGCGTCGACTGCCACACCTCCATACCCGCGCACGAGGGCACGATCATCCTGCCCGGGCTGGGACGGGTCGCCCTTCCCGGCGGCGTCCACGGCCTTGTCGACGCCACAGTGCGATCCTCTGGAGGGAGCGTCAGGCTCGACGTCGGCGGGTCCACCGTCTGGATGGATTCGGCATCTGACGCCGGGCTGTGGCACGCCATTCACCGGGTTCACATCGCCGACGAGTTCAGTCCGCTGATCGACGACCTCGACCCGTATCGATGGCCGCAGGAGGACGTGGCCCCAAGCCCGTTGACCGGGAGTCAGCTCAAATCCTGGGAGTCGCACCTGGCCGACGCCTGGCGCATCCTGACGGCGGAACACTGGAGCGTCGCGGAGGAAGCCGCCGCGATCATCTCGGTGCTGACCCCCATCACCTCCTCGTCGACCACGCAACGGAGCGCGTCGTCCCGTGAGCTCTTCGGCACGATCGCCCTGTCCGATCCGCTGGACGGTCTGACGCTGGCGGCCACACTCGCTCACGAGCTCCAGCACGCCAAGCTGCACGCGCTCACCGACGTGGTACGGCTCAGCCTGCCCGACGACGGACGGCGCTATTACGCGCCCTGGCGCCCGGATCCGCGCCCGGTCAACGGCCTCATCCACGGCGCGTACGCATTCCTCGGCGTGGCGGGGTTCTGGCGCCGCCAGCATCACCGGCAACGGGGAGAGAGCGCGTTCCGGGCACAGGTCGAATTCGCCCGCTGGAGGGAGGCGGCCTACCTGGTGACGGAGACACTCCTCGGCAGCGCCGGCCTCACCGACGCCGGCAAAGCCTTCGTGGGCGAAACGCACCGCACGCTCGAGGCGTGGCAGGCGGAACCGGTCGAGCCGGCCGCGGCGGCCGCGGCCCGCCGGGAGTCGGAGGCGCATCTCGACGCCTGGACCCGCCGCAACGGCGCCACGGCCGCACCCGGCCGTCCAGATCGGCGGCGGTGAGACGCCGCCGGCATCAGATGGGTGGCGGGTCGAAGTCGGTGTTCACCCGTTCGCCTCTGAGGGCGAGGACGGCATCGGGATGCTCGGGACCCAAAGCCCGCTCATAGCGTTCGATCGTCTCGGCGTGAAGCCGCTTGGCCTCCTCCTCGTCACCTGTCGCCCTCAGATCATGCGACAGGTTGTTGGCACAGGCCAGGCTGATGAAGTGGTCCGGAGAGAAGTACACCTGCGCATGCCGGTACGTCTGCTCGCCCAGTTCGCGCGCCTTCTCCGCCTCTCCCAGCAGGGCCAGGTCGTTCTGGAGGTTGATCGCGCAGGTGAGCGAGTAATCATGGCTCCGGCTCACGCGTTCGCTCAGACCGGCCAGCGCCTTCTCGTCGATCTCCCTCGCCACGGCCACCTCACCGCGTAGACGATGGAGCAGGGCGAGGTCGACGTTGCATGCGTGGGTGAACGGATGATCCGCGCCGAAGACCGCGGGATAGCGAAGGACCGTCTGCTGGGCGATGCCGAATGCCTCATCGAGCTGGCCGGCGGCCCGCAGCACATTCGACAGTGTCATCGCCGCGGCCATGGTGTCCGCGTGATCGTCGCCGAAGAGGCGCTGCAGCCGGGAGTGGGCGTCCGACGCCTGCTTCAGGCTGTCCTCGACCTTCCCGGTCCGCCGCAGGGCGACCGACAGGTCTTTCAGGGCGAGTAGCGTGTCGATGTTCTCCAGGCCCAGCTCCGCACGGCCGTACGCGCAGATGTCGGTGCCGAGGTCGCACGCCTCCGCGGGCTGCCCGCTCAGCCGCACGGCTCTGGCCATGTTGTTCCACGTGCGGAGCAAGGTGGTCTGCGGCACGCGGACGGCCGCGTCGCTCAGGTCGAGATAGACCTCCTGGAGCAGGTCTCTGGATTGGTCGTAGGCGCTGGTCAAGGCATAGTCGAGAGCGAGGTTGTTCTTGGCGCGCAATACACGCAGGCGGTCGTCGCCGAAGGTCTGCCCGATCGTCTCCACGAGTTGCTCGTCGAGTTGCCGTGCCGGCAGGAACTCGCCACGCGCCCGGAGCGTCGCGCCGTAACTGGCGGACGTCCACAAGGTCTCCGAGTGGTCCGGGCCGAGCACCTCCCCCATGAGATCGAGGGTCTCGCGGGTGACCTCGTAGGCCTTGCCGTACTCGGTGAGCTCCCTGTGGATGTTGCCGAGATGCTTGCGGGCGACGAGCACGTCGAGATGCAGTGCCCCGCTCGCCCTGGTCCACTCCTCGATCAGCTCCTGCACGAGGGTGAACGCCGACCGGTAGTTCCCGCTGACGTACAGGTAGCGGACGACGTTGAGGGCGAACGCGCGGACATTCGGATCGGTGGATTCCACGAGTCCGGAAGGTCCGACGTGAGCGGCCAGGCCTTCGAATCTCGGCCACATGGCCGGATCGTCGGGGTCAGCGGGCGCGCTGCCGGCGAGAAGCTGATGTACCTCATGCCGAAGCTCCTCGCGCTCCTGCGGAGAAAGCTCGTCTCGCAGCAGCGCCTGATTGAGGCGGTGCACCTGGAGGGTCCTGCTGGAGGGCTCGACCTTCACCAGCGCGAAGCGCTCCAGCGTGCTCAGCGCCGTGGTCAGCAGGATGGGGTCGGCGAGGATCTTGCCCAACCGCGGGCCCACCACCTTGTTCCCCCGGCGGAACACGTCGCGGGGAATCGGTTCGGGCCCGAAGAACGCACAACACCGGAGCAGATCGACGGCCTCGGGAAGACGATCCTCAAGCTGCGAGACCGACAACCGCCAGGCGGCGGTCATCGACTGCGGGTACGACGCGGGCTTGTTCAGATTGAGAAGCCTGTTCGTCTGCTTGTCCAGAAGGTCCACGTATTCGTCGACGGACATCGCGGTCTGCCGTTGCAAGGCGCCGGCCTGCTCCAGCGCCAAAGGCAGGTCGCCGAGTTTCTCGGCGAGCTGCTCAGCCTCGGAATCCTCGACCTCGCGTCCGAGCCGCTTCCGGAGGAACGCCACGCTTTCCACCCGGGAGAAGACGTCGACCTCGATGGTGGATTCGTGATCACTCCAGCTTGAGTTACGCGACGTTATGAGGACATGGCCGGGACCACGCGGAATCAGCTTGAGGATGAAATCGGGTTCCTCGGCGTTGTCGAAGATCACCAGCCATCGGCGGTAAGGGACACCGCTCTGCAACGCCCGGAGCACGTTCTGCGTGGCCTGCTCCACTCCGGTGGCGGCCACCGAGGGCAGCCCGAGCGGACGCGCCAACCCGGCCAACGACGACGGTACGAGCATGTGCTGCTCGGCGGAGATCCACCACACCAGGTCGTAATGTGACCGGTATTGCCACGCGTATTCGATGGCCAGTTGCGTCTTCCCCACACCACCCAGACCCTGCAGGGTCTGCGGTTGGGCGACCACGGCGGTGACAGTGTTCATACTTTGCCGCAGCTGAACCAGCAGTTCATCGCGCCCGGTGAAGTTCGGATTGCGGGACGGCACGCCCTCCCAAATAGCGGGCTCCCTGGCCGGGACCGAGTTCGCCACCTGTGAATAAGGCTCCACGTTGACCTCCACTCCGTCATGCCGTCATGCTTGTCCAACCTGTGAACATCGTAGAGGTTGCCTGGTGGCGATGAATATCACAGAATCATAATAAGACCGGATTCCACCACCGAACCTTGAGCGAACCCCGCTAATGGTGGTCGTGAATATCGGTCGACGTTAGATCCTGATTTCGGGCAGCCACAAGTACACGAGGAGGGCATATGTCCGAGTCTCCGTGCATTGATGTGACAGGACTGTCTCTGCAGGCGCTCGAGAAAATCGACAACGCGCAGCTGCGGAACGCCCTGTGGGCGTCTCTCCACGACGACGTCGAGTCCATCGCCCGCTTCCAGAGCTCGATCTGAGGCACGCCTGTCCGCATCATGATGCCGGTGCGGCGTTCTCGTCGAGCCCCGTGGCGGACGGTCCCGAACGAGGCGTTCCCCGGCGGGCGTGCCGCCACCGGTGTATGAATGCAACGGTTCGGCACCGCGCCGAGCCGCTGAAACCCCGAGTGAACCGTGGCGGGAATTCATGAATATAGTTCATGCATTTCAATTTTCCGGAAGGTACTTCAAAGGTCCACGGTGAGCTGCCATCGGCAGATAGGACCGGTCACGTGATTTCTGAGCAGATCCATCGAAAGGCCGTGCTTGAACCCTACGTGGGTCCACGGGCCTTCCGCCGCGAAGAAAGCCACAAGTTCTTCGCGCGCGACGATGAATCACTCGACCTGTCCGAAACCTGGCGGACGAACAGACTGACGATCCTCTACGGCCCGCCCGCCTCGGGGAAGACCTCGCTTCTCCAGGCCGGCGTCATGCCGCATCTGGATCCGCGGGCGACCGAGGCTCTTCCCCTGGGCCGGCTTTCACGCAGCACCTTCGCCCCTTCCGCCGCGTTGCCCGATCACAATCCGTACGTCCTGGCTCTCCTTACGTCCTGTTCGCCGATGGAGGACCCCACCCGCCTGGCACACATGACGTTGCCGGATTTCTTCCGGCGGAGGCGGGCCTACCGGGATCCCGGTCCTCGTCCGGCCGTCACCCTGTTGGCCATCGACCAGGCCGAGGAACTGTTCGCCGAATCCACCCGACGGGATCCTCACCGGGAATGGTTCATCGACCAACTGGCGCAGGCGCTCTCGGAGAATCCGCATCTGCGTCTGCTGCTGTCCATTCGCGACGAATACCTGGACGCGATCGCTCCCTATGAGCCACGGCTCACGGGAACACACGCGCACAAGTTCCCCCTCGAGCCGCTTGATGTGAACGGCGCGATCCAGGCTGTCGCAGGTCCGCTGAACGACACGGGAAAAGCATTCGACGCGGGACTGGCACGAGACCTGGTGGAGGAGCTTCGGAAGATCGCAGTTAACAACGGTTGTGGCCGGGAAACCGGTTACGAGGCGAAACTCGTCGAGCCGGTTCATCTCCAGGTGATCTGCTCCGCACTCTGGCGTTCTTTGCCCGACGACAGACGAATGATCACTGCCCGCGACTTGGAGGCGTTCGCCGGGGCGGACCGTGCCCTCGCGGAGTTCTGCGATCAGGTCATCGGAGACGTCGCCATGATCCAACTTGATGGAGACGCCGCCAAACTCAAGGACTGGATTCGGAAGACCTTCGTCATGGACGGCAGGCGTCGCACCGTACGCCAGGGCAGAGGGACGACGGCAGGCGTTCAGAACTCCGTGATGAGGTCACTGGCCGACAAGCACATACTCAGCATCCGGCTTGATCCGCATGGCGACGTGCGTTGGTGTGAACTTTCGCACGACCGCCTCATACAGCCGATGAGAGCGAATTTCCACGCCTCGCTTCCGGTGGCCGACCGTTTCGGACCCGTCGATCATCTGCATGCCGCCGAACAGGCCCTGAGCTACAGCGACCTTCCGGCTTCGGCGAAGCACGCGCGGAAAGTGCTGGCCCATCGGGGCGGCGACCTCGAAATCGCCGGCGCCGCCACCACTCTGCTCGGCGACGTCTTTCACGCCCAACACAGATTCGACGAGGCGATCGCCCACTACCAGGCGGCGGCGTCCCTGTTCGAGGCCCTGGGAGACCCCACCAGAGTCGGGATGCTGTTCACCGCCATCGGCCGCATACGCCTTCTCCAAGGACAGCCGTCGGCCGCCGTCGAGGAACTGAACACCGCGATCAGCCGCGTGCCCCATAATCCCTCCGTCCGTGTGGAATTGGCCTGGGCTCTCTGGTACGACGGCCACCCGAGGACCGCTCTCCATGTGCTCAACGACGTACTGGGGAGAGAGGGCAACGCCGCAGGCGCGCTGCGAGCGCGAGGGGAGATTCACGCGAGTCTCGGCCTTATGACGGAGGCGCTCAACGACCTGGACAGACTACGGCCGTTGCAGTCGCCGTCGGCCCGCGCAGCCCGCGCCCTGGCGCTGGCGGCGCTCAACCGGCTTGACGAGGCCTCAGCGGAGATTGACGGGTCCTTGCGCGACGCGGCCGACCACGCGCCGTTCTATCTTTATGCAGCCGTCGTCAAGGAAGCAGTCGGCGACGCGGCGTCGGCGGCCGGTCTCGCCCAACGTGCCCTCGACGCCTCAAGCCTGCCGCTGCCCCTCCATCTCAGGGAGAGGGCGGGGCAGCTCACCAAGACGCGTTAGTCGCCTGTGTGCATCAGCAGCGCCGGGACGTGTTCGCGCCTGAACAACACGGGAAGCGTGCTGAGCGCGGCTATGCCGAACATGATGACGAACAGCACCGACGACGCGCCGTTCACTCCGTAGCCGTCCACCAGGAGACCACCCAGGGGGGCCGCCAGGCAGACGGCTCCGTGCGCGGAGAGCCGGGAGACGCTCACCACCCTTGCGAGCATCTCTGACGCGATGTGGCGCACCTCCGCCGTCCGGATCACCACGTTGCTGAGCGCTCCGACGAAACCGGTGACGAACAAAGCCATGCCGAAGAACACCGGTCTTTCGCCGAGATTCGAGCCGACGGCGGCCAGCAGCAGTGCGGCCACCCACACCCACATGTGAATGATCAGCATGGATCGCGGCGGTGGACGGTACACGGCCACGCTCGACCCGATCACTCCTCCGACTCCGCCGGCCGCGAGAACGAGACCGACGGTCGCTGAGGACAACCCACTGGAACCCGCGATGAAGATCATGATCGTCGCGTTGACCATGAGGTTGGTGACGGTGACCAGCGCAATCGCGGAGCGAAGAAACGGCTGGTTCAGCAGAATTCGCAAGCCGTCGGAGAGTTGGTGGAAGAGCGGCGTTTCCGCCTTACGCGCCAAAGGCCGTTTGATGCCGAGGAGGGTGCCCCAGGAACCGAAGAAGAGGACGGCGTTGACCAGGAACAGAACAAGGTGACCGCACCCGACGAGATAGCCGCCGAGCGGCCTTCCCGTCAGCGCGGCAAAGTGCACAGTGGTCTCGTTCTGCGCGAGCGCCCGATGGAGGCGACCCGGCTTGACCAGTGAGGGAAGCAGCGCCGTCTCCGCCAGCGAATAGAAGACCCAAAGGGTCCCCTCTAGGAGCGCGGCGGCGATCAGCCAGGGAAGAGTGACGATTCCGAACAGCATCGCGACGGCGAGCGAGGCGACGACGAGCCCCCTCAGGAGCTCCGTCGCCATCATGATCGAGCGCGGCTCCAGTCGGTCGACCAGAACTCCCGCCGGAATGTAGAAGACCAGAATCGGCACCGTCAACGCGAAACCGGTCCACCCTGCTTCGGTCGGCGAGTGGTGGAGGGCCAGTGCGAGGAGAGGGTAGACCACGCCGAGCGTCCGCGTTCCCACTGTTGAAAGAGCGGAGCTGATCCAGGCAAGGGAAAACTCTGTGACCCTCTGTTTCGGAGCCCTCTGCGGGCTTCGGTTCTCTGCCCGCCTCACGACCTTCGCCCCCGTCGTTTCCGTCGCGGGAATGACCCTACGGCGGGCGACAGGTAAGGCCACGGAGACTGCCCGATTCTAAGGGGAAGGAATGGAGGTCATTTTAGTCGGCGGCTACGCCATGCGACCTGTGGAGCATAGCGGTGCACGGGACATTCAGCACATGAATCACTCATTCACTTTCCCTAGTCTCCATATTCGCCCCATTTAATCCATATTGGGCGCTTATAGCGACGGCAAGTCAGTATTGGATTGAATGAGCGGTTTTAGGTGGTCTATCACGGTAAGCCAGGCCTCAGCCATACCGTGACGAATCTGATCTTCCGTCTGAGAGTGCCCATCCTCGGGCCCCGACCTCGCCAACATGGGCTCGCTGCCGGACGCGCCCGTGCATCCGCGGGACGGATCAGCAAATACAAGCCGAACAACGGTTCTTAGTCATTCCTGGCCACTTGGCCGGAATTCCTGTGCCGAGCGAACCACATCACCGCATAATCTACTGCTGCGACGAAGGGGAAAACGCGCGCCTCAGCTTCGCCTATTCGGCCGGCACGTAGCTGTGCGGCCTTTTCGAAATCGGCGCCAAGGAGCGAGAAGTCTCCGTCATCCAGGACGACGTCCTCGTACTCCCACCACACAGGTCCGTCACCGAAATCGACGACGCACCTGTAGAGCCGCCGTGGAGGACTCATCGCGTACCGGTACTCGGCCAGGTGAAACGCGGTGCATCGGTCGTACCCGACGCCGAGAAGCAACACCTGGGCATCCGCTTCGTACAGGCGCGCCAGCGGGGAGGCCGACCCGTAGTGACAGTCGGGAGCGTGGCCTGCCATGAGCCGGCCGCTGAGGAGCCCCACGGCGGCGAACGACGTCTGCGGGTGCGAACTGCGCACCGCGCCGGGTGTGAGCCGGATCTCCTCGGCGATGCGCCCCACTCCCGCCGAAGGACTGGTCGCCGCGTCGAACGCCGGCATACGCGCCCGGAAGTCCGTTACCTCTTTCGGCGTCATGCCCTCGATCGCCCTCAGGTGCAGGGGTGAAGTGTCCGAATTACTTGCGGTTGAGGTAAGTGAGGCCAGCGTGCCTTCATCACCCAGGACGGCTCGCAGGGCCGAGACGACCGTGCGTGCTCCTCCCATCACGTGACCCAAGCTGCTGAGGGACGCATGAAGAAGAACCGTCTGCCCCTTCCGCACGCCTGAGGCGACGAACGCCCGTGCCAGTTGATCCTCACTCAGACCCACGCGCTCATCCTGACGGGGTCTGCGCTCCCAAGGCATCGCGCAGAGGACATGAGCATGTGTCCCGGTGAGCCAGATCGATCAGTTTTCGACCTCGCCGTACATCGAGTCGTGCTGTTTGCGCGGGCCGCAAACGCTCGCCTTCGAGCAGGCGCAGCGGCGGCCTCCGTCGTTCAGCCTGACGATCACCGAGTCGGACGGCACGTTGTGGCCCACGACCGTCCCCGGGCCTTCGGGGGTGTCCACAGCAAGCCCGACCCTCGGCGCGGATGCGCGGAACTCCTGATAGAGCGGGTGCTCATACTTCAGGCAGCACATCAGCCGCCCGCAGGCACCGGCGATCCTGAGCGGATTGACGGGAAGGTCCTGATCCTTGGCCATCCGGACCGACACCGGCTCGAAGTCCTTCAGGAACGTCGCGCAACACAGATCGCGCCCGCACGGGCCGATGCCGCCCTGCAGCCGGGCCTCGTCCCTGGGGCCGATCTGCCGCAGTTCCACCCGGGCACGGAGGTTGCGGGCGAGGTCCCGCACGAGCGCCCGGAAGTCCACGCGGTGCGGCGCGGAGAAATACACCGTGTAGACGTTGTCGGCGTCCAGATAGTCGACGCCGACGACCTTCATCGGCAACTCGTGCCGCTTGATGAGACGCTTGGAGACGCTTCGCGCCTCGGCCCGGCGCCGCCGGTTGCCCTCATCCCGGCTGAGGTGCTCGTCGGCCGCGATACCGGCGCAGACCGGAAGACCCTCGACGTCCTCACTGACGTACTGCGGCGCCCAGACGCACTCGGCCACCTCCGGGCCGGTGTCGGTGGGCACGAGCACCTTGTCGCCGACTTTGGGGCTGTGGCCCCCCGGATCGAGGTAGTAGAGCCGCCCGTAACGAGTGAAGCTCACGGCCATGATCATGCCCAAGAGCCGACCCTCCTCGATCTCGTACGGCTTTCGCCTGCACCCCACCATACGTGTCCCATGGCACGACAGGTCAGGCCCTCGGCTTGCCTATCAAAGAACCGCCGAGCCGGGCGAGCGCAGCGCGAGTGTCATGGCCTCCACCGCGATCTGGGGATTCACGTTCGCCGCCAGCCGTTCCCGGCACAACATGATCGCGTCCGTACGGCGAAGCGTGTCGGCGGGCGAGGAGTTCCGCGCGAGGGTCTCGATGTCGTGGCGCCGGTCCTCGTTGGCCAGTTCGACGGCCGCGCCGAACTGCACGGCCAGCACGTCGCGGTAGAACGCCACGAGATCGAGCAGGGCGATGTCCAGCGAGTCGCGCTTGATCCGGGTGGCCCGCGACTTCTGCATCGACTCGAGTTCCTTCAGCGCGCCCGCGCCGCCGCGGACCAGGCCCTTGTTGAGCCCTTTGCCTGACGAGCCTTCGCCGTAGACCTTGCGCAGCTCGGCCGTCTCGACCTCGTTGAGTGCGGCCGTCGCGGCGTCCGCGTCCTCCGTCGAGGTCTTGACGAGCCGTTCGGCGGCGGTGATGCACTCCCCCACACCGGTGAGGGATTTGGGGATGGACAACACGTCGTCCCTGCGCCGCCGTACCTCCGGGTCGAGGGCCAGCCGGCGGGCCCGGCCGATGTGCCCCTGGGCGGCGCGGGCGGCGAAGGTCGCGGTGTCGGCGGGCACGTCGTCCTTGGTCATCAGCACGTGGGCGACGGCCTCGGTGGCGGGCGTACGGAGCGTCACGACCCAGCAGCGGGACCTGATCGTGGTGATCATGTCGTCGGGCGAGGGCGCGCACAGCAGCCAGACGGTCCGCGGCGGGGGCTCCTCGATGGCCTTGAGCAGAGCGTTGGCGGCGGCCTCCGTCGCCCGGTCGGCGTCTTCGAACAAGACGATCCGCCAGCGTCCCAGCGTCGGCGCCCCCGCGCCCTTGAGCACCAGGTCGCGCGTCTGCTTCGCGCTGTAGGAAAGGCCCTCGGGGCGCACCCAGGTCAGGTCGGGATGCGAGCCGATGTCGACCTGGTGGCAGAAGTCGCAGTGGCCGCACCCCTGATCGGGACAGAGGAGCGAGGCGGCGAACGCACGCGCGGCGTTGGAACGGCCTGATCCCGGCGGCCCGGTGAAGAGCCAGGCGTGGGTCATGCCGGCCCCGCGACCCCCGGCGAGGGCGTCGGCGGCGGCCGCGGCGGCCTTCTGGAGCACGGCGACGGCCCGCTCCTGCCCCACCAGATCACCGAAGACGCTCACGCCACCAACCTACCGTCTGATCTCGCCGGGCCTCCCGGCCTCGCTCAGTCGCGGATGGCGGGAATGGTGCCCGTGGCGGCTTCGGCCTCGTGGGGCACGGGGTCGGGAAGCACCTCGCGGACCCGGTCCTGGATGAGGCGGGAGATCTCCTCCTGCGTCAGTGTGCCGTCCACCACGAGATAACGCTCGGGGTCGGCGGCGGCCAGCGTCCGGAACTCCCGCCTGACCCGCTCATGGAACTCCAGCGGCTCGGCTTCGATCCGGTCGGCCGGGGAGGCCATCCTGCGCAGACCCACCGACGGCGGCACGTCGATCAGCACGGTGAGGTCCGGGAGCAGCCCGCCGGTCGCCCAGGCGTTGACGCTCGCCACCTCTTCGGCCTCCAGGGCCCGGCCCGCCCCCTGGTAGGCGAGGGACGAGTCGACATAGCGGTCGCAGACGACCGTGGACCCCCGGTTGAGCGCCGGGCGGATGACCTTCTCGACGTGCTCCGCCCGGTCGGCGGCGTAAAGAAGCGTCTCCGCGCGGGCCGACAGGCCCTGATGCGCGGCGTCCAGAAGGATGGCCCGCAACCGCATGCCCACCTTGGTGGAGCCGGGCTCGCGGGTCTGCACCACGTCGAATCCCTGATCGCGCAGCCAGATGGCCAGCAGCCGCGACTGCGTCGTCTTGCCCGACCCTTCGCCGCCCTCGAAGGCCACGAACAACCCACGAGGCTGCTCGTCGTCCTCGGGCACGAACTTCTCTCCTCGCAGCGCGGCGAGCAGGTCGACGCTGATCGGGATACCGCGCCGGTCGTCCATGGTGCGGAACGCGAGCAACCCGACGATCACCGCGGCCAACGCGGCCAGGAGGAGCACCACGTTGGAGCCGTCGAACAGGTAGGTGATCCCCCCTACGGCGAGCAGATGGCTGCCGAAGACGGCGGCCAGCGCGGAGGCCACGGCGACCACGACCAGCAGCACGACGCGGGCCAGCGACTGCAGATAGGCGAAGGTACGGCCACGCAGGGCGTCTTCGACCTCGAGACCGATCATCGTGTAGCCGATGATCCACGCAATGCCCGCGCAGGCGCCGAGCACCACGCTCAGCATGACGACGATCACCAGGTCGTGGATCACCGCGATGGCCGCCAGTGCGAGGCCGGCCAAGACGATCGACAGGCCGAACATGCGGCGCCGCGACAACCCGCCGAGCAGGCGCAGCCCGAAGAACATGCCGAGCCCCATGCCGAGGAACACCGCGCAGAACACGGCGCCGTATCCGGCGTCACCCCCGCCCAGGGAGCCCACATAGACCTTGGCGACGCCCACCACGGCGCCCCCCGCGGCGAAGGCGCTCAGCATGCCGGAGATCAGGCCGCGGACGACCCGGTTGCTCCCGATGGAGCGCCTGCCGTCGGCGATCTGGCCCAGCACCGAGGCCGCTGGCGCGCGGCCCGTCGGCCCGGAGGGGATGGCCCGAAGGGTGAAGATCATGATCGCGGAGACGAGGTACGCGAGGGCGTTGATGCCGAGCGCCAGATCGGTGGGCTTCACCGCGGAGCCGGGGACCGCGCTCGCCACCATGCTCGTCAGAGCCGACACGATCGCGAACAGTGCGGCCGCGATCGGGGCCGAGGCGTACGTGACCAGGAGGCTCAGCCGATTGGCCTCCTCCACCTGATCCGCCGGCACGAGGTCGCGGACGGTCGCGTCCTTGGCCGGCACCCACAACAGGCTCGCGAACTCCACGAGAAGGGCGGCGATGATCACCCACTGGTAGTTGCCGACCAGAGGGATCGACAGGACGACGGCGAATCGCACGATGTCGGCCACGACCATCGCGGTGCGGCGGTCCAGGCGGCCGGCCAGACTACCCGCGACCGGCCCCAGCAGGATGGCCGGCAGCAGCTTGGCGACGAAGACGCCGCCGACGGCCAGGCTCTGCGTCTGGAAGCCGGAGCTCTGGGTGAGGTTACCCGCGAGGGCCGTCAGGGCGATGATGTTGAGCCAGTCGCCGAGGCTGCACACCCCCATCGCCGTCCAGAGCCTGCGGAACGGAGCGATCGCCAGCACGTGCGACGTCTTGCGTCGCTTGGCTGCCCGGCCAGGGGTGCTCATGATGTCAGCGTATCCAGGTGCTCGCTGGGCTGGGGGGAAAGAGCGAGTGGAGCGGTATGCCCCACCTGCTCGCGCTTGAGGGTATTACGTCCCGCCCTGTCCCGCACCGCTGAACGCAAGGATCGGTCATACGCGTTGTTGAAACCTCCGCAGGACGCGTCCGACCGGCCTGCCGATCACGTGTACAACTCGACGAGAGTGATCTCCGGCGGAGCGCCGACGCGCACCGGCGGCCCCCAGAATCCGGCGCCCCGGGTAACGTACAGCTGGGTCTCCCCGCCGCCGGATCGGGGGAATTGCGCCAGACCGGAGACCACGGGCTGCTGCAGCTTGACGATCGCGTTGAACGGGGCCATCTGCCCCCCATGGGTGTGCCCGGAGAGCTGCAGGTCGACCCCGTGACCGGCCGCCGTGGCGACCTGCACCGGCTGGTGGGCGAGCAGCACGACCGGCCGCGCCGCGTCCCGGCCGGCCAGGGCCTTGCCGAAGTCGGGCCCGTCGCCGATGCCGGTGCCGCCCAGGTCGTTCACCCCGGCGAGATCGAGCACGGCTCCCGCGTGCCTGATCTCCACCCGCTCGTTGCGCAGCGACCGCACCCCCAGGGAACCCAGCTCGTCGATCCACTGCTGGGGCCCGCCCGACGTGAAGTATTCGTGGTTGCCGGTCACGAAATAGGACCCGTACCGGGATTCCAGGTCCTTGAGGGGGACTGCCAGCGGGCCCAACTCCGCGACGGTGCCGTCGACCAGGTCGCCCACGATCGTGACCACGTCGGCCTGGAGCCCGTTGATCATCCGGACGATGCGCTCGGTGTGCCCCCTGCCCGTCAGCGGGCCGAGGTGGATGTCGCTGACGACCGCGATCCGAAGTCCGCTCATCCGCGGGTCGAGCCGCGGCAGGCGGATCGGGACCCGCTCGATCACGGGGTCGCCCAAGGCGGTGGCCATGCCGTACCCGACGGTGGCGAGCGCACCCGTGCCCACGATCGCGGTGGCCGCGCGGGAGATGAACATCCGCCGGTCGATCCCCCCGGCCCCTTCCACGCCCGCAGTCAGGTCGGGCCGCTCCTCACCGATGATCTCGGCGGGAGACCCCGCGGTGGAGGCGCCGGGAGCAGCCAGGGCGGCCACGGGCGGCGCGTCCGCAGAGGCGAGGCCGGAGGCCCGCTCCCGCTGCCGCACCGCCAGGACGGCCAGCGCACGGGGGATCTCCATGACGAGGGAGAACACCACCAGGTAGAACATCACGGCCAGCCACAGGTAGCCCGGCCACGCGAGGACGTGCTCGACCCCGGTGCCGAACCGCTCGCCGAGACGGGTCAGCAGCAGCGGGACGGGCAGCGCGGCAAGGGCCCACGCCGCCACCCGGCGCGCCCGCGACCCCGGCCGTGTCACCGGCCGGACGAGGCGACGCCACAGGTAGTAATGGGCGGCGGCGGCGACCACCAGGATGGTGATCAGGAACCCCACGGCGATCTCCCCTCGAGCGAACTGACGACGATGCTACGAGGTGCCGCCGACAAGTGCGCCCGGGCCGGAAAGCCGCGTGCTCTCAGGACTTGGCAGCCGGCTTCTTGGCCGTCGTCCGCCGCGTCGTGGTGCGCTTGGGCGCGGGAGCCCGCTCCCTGCGTTCGGCGAGCAGCTCGGCCGCCCGCTCGATCGTGATGTCCTCGACCGCGTCGGTCTTGCGCAGGGAGGCGTTGGTCTCGCCGTCGGTCACGTACGGCCCGAACCGGCCTTCCTTGACCACGACGGGCTTCTGCGAGTTGGGGTCCACGCCCAGCTCCCGCAGCGGCGGAGCCGCCGCCGCACGTCCACGCCCTCGGGCCTTGGGCTGCGCGAACAGCTCCTTGGCCTGCTCGATGGTGACCGTGAGCAGGTCGTCCTCCGAGGCGAGCGACCTGGAGTCCGTGCCCTTCTTGATGTAGGGGCCGTACCTGCCGTTCTGCGCGGTCACCTCCTCCCCGTCGAGCTCGCCGACCACCCGCGGCAGCGTCAGCAACAGCAGCGCCTGCTCCAGCGTGACGGTGTCCACGGACATCGACTTGAACAGCGAGCCGGTGCGCGGCTTGACGGCGTCGGCCTTCCTGGTGCGCTTCTTCCCGTCCGCCGGAGGCGCCTCCTCCGGCAGGATCTCCGTGACGTACGGTCCGAACCGGCCGTCCTTGGCCACGATCGTGCGGCCGGTCGCCGGGTCGACGCCGAGTTCACGGTCGCCGTTCGGCCGCGAGAACAGCTCCTCGGCCTTGTCGGCGGTCAGCTCGTCGGGCGTCATGTCCTCGGGGATGTTCACCCGGGCGCCCTCACGGTCCAGGTAGGGCCCGTAGCGGCCGACCCTGATCACGATGTCGCTGCCCTTGATGGGGAACGAGCTGATCTCCTTGGCGTCGATCTCGCCGAGGTCGGTGACCATCTCCTTCAGGCCCTCGTCGCCCTCTTCGCCGTAGTAGAACCGGCGCAGCTCAGGCACCCGCTCGGCCCGGTCGTTGGCGATGTCGTCGAGGACCTTCTCCATGTCCGCGGTGAAGTCGTAGTCGACCAGGTTGCCGAAGTGCTGCTCCAGCAGGTTGACCACGGCGAACGCCAGGAACGAGGGCACCAGCGCGGTGCCCTTCTTGAACACGTACCCCCGGTCGAGGATCGTCCCGATGATCGACGCGTACGTCGACGGGCGGCCGATCTCGCGGTCTTCCAGCTCCTTGACCAGCGACGCCTCGGTGTAGCGGGCGGGCGGCTTGGTCGAGTGCCCGAGCGCGGTCAGCTCGCTCGCGGTGAGCCGGTCGCCCTCGGTGAGGTTCGGCAGCCGCTTCTCCGAGTCGTCCCTGTCGGTCGCCGGGTCGTCGGCGCCCTCGACATAGGCCTTCAGGAAGCCGTAGAAGGTGATCGTGCGGCCGCTGGCGCTGAACTCCACGTTCTCACCGGCGCTGGAGGTGCCGGCGACCTTGATCGACACCGACTCGCCCACGGCGTCCTTCATCTGGGAGGCGACCGTGCGCTGCCAGATCAGCTCGTACAGCCGGAACATGTCGCCGGACAGCCCGGTCTCGCCGGGCGTGCGGAACTGCTCGCCGGACGGGCGGATCGCCTCGTGGGCCTCCTGGGCGTTCTTGACCTTGCTCGTGTAGACGCGGGGCTTGTCCGGCACGTAGGCCGAGCCGTACAGCTTGATGGCCTGGCCGCGCGCGGCGGCGACGGCCGTCTCCGACAGCGTGATGCTGTCGGTACGCATGTAGGTGATGAAGCCGTTCTCGTAGAGCCGCTGGGCCACCTGCATGGTGTACTTCGCGGAGAACCCGAGCTTGCGGCTCGCCTCCTGCTGCAGCGTCGTGGTCCGGAACGGCGCGTACGGCTTTCGCGTGTACGGCTTGCGCTCGACGGACCTGACGGCGTACGAGGTGGCCGAGAGCCTGCCCGCGAGGGCGCCCGCGGACGCCTCGTCGAGGTGGAGCACGTCGGCGCTCTTGAGCATGCCGGTCGAGGCGAAGTCGCGGCCCTGGGCGACGCGCCTGCCGTCGACACCGGTCAGCGTCGCCGTGAACGTGCTCGGGTCGTCGGTGGAGCGGCCCGTGTCGAACAGCGCCTGGAGGTCCCAGTAGTTGGCCACGGTGAACGCCATGCGCTCACGTTCGCGCTCCACGACCAGCCGCGTGGCGACCGACTGCACACGACCGGCCGACAACCGCGGCTTGACCTTCTTCCACAGGACCGGGCTGACCTCGTAGCCGTAGAGGCGGTCGAGGATGCGGCGGGTCTCCTGGGCGTCGACGAGACGCAGGTTGAGGTCACGCGGGTTGGAGACCGCGTCCTGAATGGCGTGCGGGGTGATCTCGTGGAAGACCATCCGGTGCACGGGGATCTTGGGCTTGAGCACCTCGCGCAGATGCCACGCGATGGCCTCGCCCTCGCGGTCCTCGTCAGTGGCGAGGTAGAGCTCGTCGGCCTCCTTGAGCAGCTGCTTCAGCTTGGAGACCTGCGATCGCTTGTCGGGGTTGACGACGTAGAGGGGCTCGAACTCGTGATCGACGTTCACGCCGAGGCGCGCCCAGGCCTCACCCTTGTACTTCTCAGGGATGTCGTCGGCCTTCTCGGGCAGATCCCGGATGTGGCCGATGCTGGACTCCACGATGTAGCCGCGCCCGAGGTACCCGGCGATCGTCTTCGCCTTGGCAGGCGACTCCACGATCACCAGGCGGGTTCCGCCGGCGTTGCCGTCGTTGGCTGGCACGCTGCTTCCTACCTCGCTGTTCGCTGTCGTTCCCCGTGCGTCCGGGGTCTGTGTTCCCCGGCCTCGCGTATCCCTCGTCCCTCTGGTCCCAGGCGGCCGGTGCGGCACCGTTCCCGTACGGCCCGGGCAGAGAGCCGATTTGACGGTACCTGGAGCCGCAAGTCCTTCCCCCTCGGGCTACCCGGTTCTGTCGGAGGATCTAACCCGCCTGGACCGGTTATCCACGAGGACGCAGAATAGAGCTGTTCAAGTTCCCTAGCACGCCCCTCGGAGACTAATCGCTGTGCTCGATTACTCCTACATGGACATCTATCTGCCGCGTGGAACCTCGCGGGAGCTCGCGAGGCAGACGCTCACGGAGCACGCCCAGCACGGGAGCTGGGAGCTCGACCGCCTGCGACTTTATCCGGACGGAAGCAGGCGCGTCCGGTTACGCCGCAAGGTGATACGCGCAGTCCGTACGATGTGAGCAATATTCGCACATCAGAGTGACCAAAAGCGCTTTGCCCGCCCCGGGCCGCGCCCCCGGAACGGGCAAAGCATTCGTGCTCACCACCGCCTGGCTGCCGGGGGAGCGTCCCTGGTCGCCCTGGCCGGACGCCTGGCAGGCGCCCGGCTCATCGCCAGATCATCCTGGCGAGGGCGAGTGATATTCGTTACTTTCCGCCAGACTTCGCCAGTCGCGGCGACAGGCCATCGGAAAGCTGATGGTGTCTCGATCGTCCGAGGCGGAATTTTCTTCCGCTCGTGTCACTTGCGACCCAGGCGGAAGCGCCGGGTGGTGGCGAACAGGGTCGCCGAGGCGGCGAACATGCCACCGAGAAGCAGGGCGACAAGCGAGCCGGTGTTCATGCCGGTCAGGCCGGCGGGCTGCTCCGCGCTCATCAGGCCCACGTTGTCCAGGGGGAGCACGTCGGCCGTCTTGCCGAGGTCGTCGACCTTGAGCGTGTCGGTCACACCGCTGACGGTGTTCTTGCCGGGCAGCGTGCGCGCCGCCTCGTCCAGGCGGCCGCTCGGCACCGCGCCGGCGACCTTGGAGACGGGGGAGCCGCTCTTCGCGGGCGCGACGGCGGAACGGGAAGCGGCGGGAACGGCCGGGATGCCGGGCAGCTCCGGCAGGCCCACCATGCTCGGCAGGTCGCGAACGGCCGGAGCGGTCGGGACCGCGGCGGCGCTCATCTGCTGAGGAACCCCGTTGGCCTCACGCAGGCCGGACAAGACCGGCACGCCCGGGGTCGCCGACATCGCGTCACGCGTCGTCCCCGTCTGGTGCTGGCGGACCCAGCGGTGGTAGCGGCCGTCGTGACCGCCGACGTTCGCGCCGCCCAGGCAGCCCGCGGCGGCGTCGCCCAGGACCGCGACGGCGTTGCCGCAGAGGTTGATCGGAGCGGTGATCGGGGCCACGATCTGGTTGCCCGCGAGGATTCCGTACCGGCCCGAAGTGGCGTTGTAGCCGCCGCCGATGCCGCCGAGCACCGAGGCTCCGCCCTTGCAGTTGGCGTTGGAGCCGCCCAGCACGGCGATGGCGTTGCCGCACAGGTTGATCGGAGCGGTGATCGGGGCCACGATCTGGTTGCCGCCCAGGATGGACGAACGACCCGACGTCACGTTGTACCCGGCGCCCCGGCCCCAGCCGCCCTTCACGGTCGCGCCGCCGCGGCAGGCGGCGAACGCGTCACCGAGGAGACCCACCGCGTTGCCGCAGATGTTGATCGGCAGGGTGATCGGCGCGACCACCTGGTTGCCGCCGCCCACCGACGAACGGCCCGTGGTGACGTTGCTTCCGCTGCCGCCGCGGGGCTTCACCCACTTGACGGTGCTGCCGCCGCCGCAGCTGGCGCTGCCCTTGCCGATGGTGTTGCCGCAGACGTCGACCGGAGCGGTGATCGGCGCGACCACCTGGTTGCCGCCGCCCACCGAGGAACGGCCCGTGGAGATGTTGCGGCCGGACTTGCCGGTGTTCCCGTGCCACTTGCCGCCGCCGTAACCGTGTCCGCCGTGACCGCCGGAGACCGACGACCCGCCGCGGCAGCTGGAGAACGTCTGGCCGAGGACGGCGACGGAGTTGCCGCAGACGTTGATCGGAGCGTTGATCGGAGCCACGATCTGGTTGCCGCCCAGGATGGACGAACGACCCGACGTGACGTTGCGGCCCGCGCCGCTCCCGCCGGAGCCCTGAACCGAGGCCCCGCCCTTGCAACCGGCGGTGGCGTCACCGAAGATCGCCACGGAGTTGCCGCAGAGGTTGACGGGCGCCGTGATCGGTGCGACCACCTGGTTGCCGCCCAGGACGGACGAACGACCCGACGTGACGTTGCGGCCCGCGCCGCTCCCACCGGAGCCCTTGACGGCCGACCCGCCCTTGCAGCCCGCGTCCGAGTTGCCGAACAACGACACCGCGTTGCCACAGGCGTTGATCGGGGCGGTGATCGGCACGTTGGCCTGGTTGCCGCCGAGGATGCTGTGGCTGCCCGAGGTGCGGCCGGAGATCCCGCCGCCGTTGCCGCCGGTGACGGACGCCCCTCCGCGAGAGGACGCGTCCGCGTCGCCGGCGATCGCGATGGCGTTTCCGCTGATGTCGATCGGCACAGTGATCGGAAGGTTGAGCTGGTTGCCGCCGCCGATCGAGCCGTCGCCCGAGGTGTCGGCGTGAGCCGTGCCGCTGCCGAGGGCCATGACGCCGGCGGCCAGGAATGCCGCGGGAGCCGAACCCTTCGCCCACGTACGCATAATGAATGCTCCTAGTGGTTCATTTAGGGGGTGTTCCTGACAACTCGCGACATTTGCCCATGCCAAGGCACCATCGGATGGGACGTCACGAGGTAAAGAGAATCCGCATCACCCACGCGGAGACTGCCGGACCGTCGTCCATAGGCGCCGCTGTCGAGCGGCCCACACGTACGGCAGAGCAGACCCCGGCACCGGCGCGCCATCCAGAGGCGCCCGGCACGAAAGCGGGATCAGTCAGGAGAGAAAGAAGGGTCATCCGCCGCTGTGCGGACGACCGGGGGAACCACTGCCGCCAGAGGGGCGGTCAGCTTTGTGAGACGCGGCTCGAAAACAGGCCGCGCGACATCCCCGAACATGAGGGATCCTCCGCCCGCCTGCGGGACCAGCCCATGGTTTTCCGGGGCGTGGTCAGCGGTGGACGGCGGGGGGAGCACAGGCTTCGACTGGCTGGTCAGCCCGTCGACGGTGCGCCCCGCCATGGCCTCGGCGTTCGCCGGGGCATTGTCACTCACCGTGGGGAAATCACCGGAACTCTCGAGGATCCCGGCGGAGCCGGCCGCGTGCGAGGCGCCGGCATCCGCCGTGGGGAAATGATCGGAGAGCGCCGATCCGGCGGCGACATGCGCTGAGGCCGTCTGCGCCACGGACGTCGCCGTGCCGAAGACACCGAAGATCACACCGAGCAGCCATCCTGCGGCGATCAGCCCGCCGATGGCCAGAAGGGGACCCAGCCGGGAGGCGGCCGCGAACCGCGCCATCCGACCTCCCCTGCCGGACGGGAGGCCGGCGGACGCACATCGGGCGGTGGCAGGCGAGACCGCCTCCCACTGCCTGTCCGATGTGCGCGTCACGCGGCCTCCCGAATCCGTGGAGTCCGCCTTGTGCGACTCCAGCCCTCAACGCAGAGTCACTGTAGCCGCACACCACGTGATCACAACAGATTTCTCAGCAGTAATCGAGGAATCGGTCAAGAACTCGAACCCCAAACCGGAGCGAATCCACCGGAACCCGTTCGTCGATGCCATGGAACATCCCGGAGAAGTCCAAATCCGGGGGAAGCTGCAGGGGTGCGAAGCCGTACCCCTGGATGCCGAGCCGGCTGAACGCCTTGAGGTCCGTGCCCCCGCTCAGCGTGTACGGCACGGTCTTGGCGCCGGGGTCCTCCGTGTGCAGCGCGTCGGCCATCGCCTTGACGAGCGGGCCCTTGAACGTGGTCTCGACCGCCACGTCGTGGTAGACGAACTCCCTGGTCACGTTGGGGCCGAGCAGCTCGTCGATCGTCTGGAAGAACTCGTCCTCATAGCCGGGCAGGAACCGCCCGTCCACGTGCGCCACGGCCCCCTGCGGGATGACGTTGGCCTTGTATCCCGCCTCCAGCATCGTCGGGTTGGTCGTGTTGCGCAGGGTGGCGCCGATCATGCGGGCGAGCAGGCCGAGCTCGGCGACCGCCGCCTCCGCGTCCTCCGCCTTGACCTCGACCTCGAAGACCTCGTCGAAGAACGCCTGGACGGTGGGCGTGAGCCGTACGGGCCACTCGTAGCGGCCGAGACGCCCGACGGCTTCGGCGAGCTCGGTGACCGCGTTCTCGTCGTTGAGCATCGAGCCGTGGCCGGCCCTGCCCTTGGCGGTCAGCCGCATCCAGGCGATGCCCTTCTCTGCGGCCTCGATCAGGTAGAGCCGCCGCTTGCCGCCGTCCTTGGAGTCCATGGTCACGCTGAAGCCGCCGACCTCGCCGATGGCCTCGGTGCAGCCCTCGAACACCTCCGGGTGCTTCTCCACCAGCCACTGCGCGCCGTAGTGGCCGCCGGCCTCCTCGTCGGCGCTGAAGGCGAGCACGATGTCACGCGGCGGGCGCCGCCCCTCGCTGAGCCGCTGCCGGGCCACGGCGAGGATCATGGCGTCCATGTCCTTCATGTCGACCGCACCGCGCCCCCACACGCAGCCGTCGGCGACCTCACCGCTCAGCGGGTGATGCCGCCAGTCAGCCGCGTTGAACGGCACCACGTCCAGGTGACCGTGGAGCAGCAGGGCGTCTCGCTCGGGGCTGGTGCCCTCGATGCGGGCGATCACGTTGGCGCGTCCGGCGTCCGACTCAAAGATCCGGGGCTCCAGGCCGACCTCGGCGAGCTTTTCCGCCACGTATTCGGCGGCCTTCCGCTCGCCGGGGCCGTTGTTGTCACCGGCGTTCGTCGAATCGATCCTGATGAGATCGCTGCACAGCTCGACGACCTCATCTTCACTGTTCAACGGGGTCATTACGCCTCCTCGCGCTCGCTGCCGGGCCCCGGCTCGCGATCTTGTACGGCATGCGGCCGCGACGGCTCGCGCCTCCATCCTGCCGTCGGCCTCCCTGGATCATCACCAGGGGCCTGCCGCGAGCCTCCGGCCGCTTGATTCCCGGTATGAACCAGGCTTAGGACAGTGCTAACCTGTATCAGCCGACGCGGGATGACGGTCTCGCGTGCAGGCACCACGTCCGGGTGGCGGAATAGGCAGACGCGCTAGCTTGAGGTGCTAGTGCCCAGTGATGGGCATGGGGGTTCAAGTCCCCCCTCGGACACAAACCTTTTGCACATGTGGAGGCCGGGGATCGACCCGAGCCTCCACAATTCGTTTCTGGGGCCGGTAGGTCAATTTAAGCCCGATCTCGACGTTGTCTGTCGGGCCGGCTTCCTGGAGGACCTTCACGAGGTCCCCGAGGGCCGTTACCAATGCATCTTCGGCGCCTTTGGAGCCGGTGTCCGCTACTGATGGGTGGACACCGGCCCCGGCTTGGGTCTCAGGAGGTGTGGCGTGCCGCGTCCTCGATCACGTCGTCCACGATGTTCGGGTGGGAGATCATCGACAGGTGCGAGGCGTTGATCTTCGTCACGGTTGCTCGGGCTCGCTTGGCCATGAACTCCTGCGCGGCGGCAGGAAGTGCGTGGTCAGCGGTCCCGATCAGGTCCCAGCTGGGGATGCCGGCCCAGGCGGGTGTGCCGGAAGGCTCGGTGAGCGCGGACGCCGCGAGCGGGCGCTGGTCGGCGGCGAGTACGGCGGCCCGGCCGGCCGACAGGTCGTTGGCCAGGATGCTGCGGAACATTGCGGGTTTGATGTAGGCGTCGACGACGCCGTCGGCCGATGGAACGAAGTTGAGTGCGTCCGGGCCGACTTGGCTCCCTGGGAACTGGGCGGTCAGTCCGTTCAGGGTGTCACCCGCCGCTGGAATGTAGGCGTTGACGTATACGAGCGCCTTGACGTTCGTGTTGCCGGCAGCGGCGTTGGTGATGACGAAACCACCGTAGGAGTGCCCGACCAGCACGATCGGCCCGGCGACGGTCTTGAGGTAGCTCGCCAGGTAAGCGGAGTCACCGGCAACGCCGCGCAACGGGTTCGGCGGTACGTCGACGGTGTACCCGTCGTGCTGCAAACGGCTGACCACGCCATTCCAGCTCGAGCCGTCCGCCCACGCGCCATGAACCAGGACGACGGTCGGCTTGACGTTCGGGTGGTCGGATTTCACGCCCGTCGTGGCGGATGCGGATGTTGTCACGGTGGGAACGATCGCGGCCGTGAGGCTTAAGGCGAAGCCCAGGAGCATAAGCCGCTTTCCGCGCTTCAAGAATTTCGATGGTGACTGCACGGGATTTCCTTTCCATTGAAATGGGATGGCATGCCGCCAAAGGCGGCATGTGGGAACGATGGTCAGATGCCCTGCCGCTTGAGCCAGGCGAGAGTGAAGTCGGCGACGTCGCGCCATCCGTGATCGAAGACCAGGGAATGGCCGCGGTCGGGGAACGACTGGTAATCAGTGGTGGCGCTCGAGTCGGCGTAGAGCTTGTACGCGGCCTCGGCGACGACTTCGGGGACGGTGTTGTCCTTGCCTCCGCCGATGATGAGTAGCGGCCCGCGGTCGCCTTTCTTCGTGTCCACGGCCGCCGGTGAGACCTTGCTGAAGTTGGCCGCGGTCGCCTCGAAGAGCGGCCTGCCGGGGCCGGGGATGGTCCAGCGATCGAAGAGCTCGCTCGATTCGGCTTCCGTGATCGCGTTGCCGAAGCCGTACCGGAACTGCTTCTTGGTGAGCGAGACCGCCTTCTTCTTGTTGCCCGGCCTGGACAGCACCGGGAAGCCGGAGCGGATCTGGGCGAACGGTACGGCCTTGACTCCCTTGATCTGGGCTGGATCGATCGCGATACCCGCGGATGCGTACTCGTCGGCGAGAAGCTTCTGGGCGATCAGACCACCGAAGGAGTGCCCGACGACCACCGGCCGGGTAGCAAGGTTCTCTATGACCTGGCGGTAGCTCGCGGTGATGTCGTCGATGCCCCTGTCGCCAGTGGCGGCGGGGTTGTCGCGAGTCTTGGCGACGGTATCGGAGTCGCCCGGCCACCCCGGAGCGATCGGGTCGTAACCGGCTTCTCGGTAGAGATCCACCCAGTTCTGCCAGGAGGCTGAGTGGATCCAGAGGCCGTGGATGAAGACGACAGGGGTTCGTACGGACATCGTGCCCTCACGGTTCGCATGTAGACTTACTAGTAACTCTACACGGGACTGTAGCAGGCCTTCGGGCGGGTGAGGCGCGCACGAGGCGTAGAGGTCGACCGGGGATGAGATGGTGAACCACATGGCACAGCACCCCGTGACAGAAGACGCTTTTCCGGCTGGAGTCGAGGCGACCGCCCCCGAGCACACCGGCAAGTCGTCGGTGCGAGAGCGCATCATCGAGGCTGCGACGGATCTGTTCTACGCGCAGGGAATCCGGGCGGTGAGCGCAGACAAGATCATCGCCAGGGTGGGGATCACCAAGGTGACGTTCTACCGGCACTTTCGTACGAAGGACGACCTTGTCGTGGCGTATCTCGAGCGTCGCGCCCAGTGGGAACGCAGTGCCGTCGGGGGGGCCCGGAAAGCCGCCGCGGGCAACGTCTTGGAGGTGTTCCGCCTCATTGCCGAGGGAATCGGCGCTGAGAGCTGTTCACCCGGTTTTCGAGGGTGTCCTTTCATCAACGCCGCGGCTGAGTATGCGGACGCAGAGCATCCTGTCCGGCGGGCCGTGGATGCTCATCGACGATGGTTCAGGGACGCCTTTGAGGAGATGCTTCGGGAAAGCGGCGTAACCGACGTCTCAAGCGTTGCCGACCAGCTGGTGATGTTGCGGGACGGCGCCATGGTCGGCGGCTACCTCGGCGACCCGCAAATCGTCGCCCGGTCGCTCTACAGCGCGTGTCGCGCGGTGATCGATAACGGATGATCCTCCATGGAGGTTCAGGCCTCGGGGGCCCCGGCCTCCGTCGGCACGGGAGTCGCCGAGCCGAGCCACTGCTCGACCGCCGCGCTCATCTTCCCTCCCGCCTCCAGCGCCGCCGCCAAACCGGCCGTCGGGTTGGTGCCCGCCGCCTGGCCGAGGATCACCCCGAGCACAAGGCGGCCCTGTACGCGAGAAGCCCACATCAGGTTGCCGCCCGCGGCGGTGCCGGAACCGGTCTTGATGCCGACGACGCCGTGCCGGTTCAGCAACGTGTTGGTGTTGGGCAGCCTTCCCGCGTCGCCGGGGACAGCGGTGTCGGCCTGGGCCACCACCTCGCGGAAGACCGGGTCGCGCATCGCCTCCTCGGCCAGCTTGAGCTGGTCGGCCGCTGTGCTGACGGTGCTGTCCTCGCTGCCGCTGGCGCCCGTATATCTGGTGTGCGCCATGCCGAGGCCGTCGGCGGCGGCGTTCATCCGCTCGACGAAGCGCTCCTGGGAACCGGCGTCCCAGCGGGCCAGGAGGCGGGCCGCGTTGTTGCCCGAGGGCACCAGCATCAGCTCCAGCATGCGGCGCAGCGGTATCCGCCGGCCCTCCCTGAGCGGGACGGTGGACTCCTGCGGCACGTAGGACTCGTCGGCGGCCGTGCCGTCCACTGTGATCAGCGGGCCGTCCTCGCCGGGTCGGATCGGATGGCGGCGCAAGATCACGTAGGCGGTCATGACCTTCGTCACGCTGGCGATGGGCACCGGGTTCGCCTCCCCGCTGACGCCCAGACTGCCCACGCCCTCCACCTCGACCGCCGCCTGACCCTCGGCCGGCCACGGCAGAGATACGCCGGGCACAGCGGCCCCGGAGACGGACGGCACCGTGCCGCAGCCGGATAGGGCGCTAACCAAAAGGATGAATGTCAGGAAACATCGCATACCGGGCACGTTGCGTCATCCACGTGTCCATCCGGCCGTGACCGTGTCCCCGCCCAGGCTCGACTGTGTATCAGCCGTGTATCAGCGCAGCACCCGCCTAACGAGGGAGGCGGACGGTGACGACAGCGCCTCCGCCGGGGGCGTTGGCCAAGGTCAGGGCGGCGCCTATGACGTCGGCCTGGCCCAGCGCGATCGTCAGCCCCAGACCGTGGCCGTGGCCGCGTTCGGCGGTGCCGGTGCGGAAGCGTCTCGGCCCGTCGGCCAGGATCTCCGCCGGGAAGCCGGGCCCCTGGTCGCGAACTTCGATCACGTGATCCGAGACCGTGATCTCCACCGGGGGGCTGCCGTGGCGGTGGGCATTGAGGAGGAGGTTGGCGAGGATCCGGTCCAGGCGGCGCGGGTCTGTCTCGGCCACTGGATCACCCGCAGCCACGACCCTCGCCTCGACCCCCACGCGGGCCGCGGACTGCTCGGCCAGCTCGGCCAGCGGCACCCGGACCCGCTCGGCCACCTCGGCGCCGGCATCCAGCCTGGAGACCTCCAGCAGATCCTCCACCAGCGAGCGCAGCACCCACACTCGGTCGCGTACCAGATCGGCGGCCTCGCCGGCCTCCAGCAGTTCAGCCGCGGCGACCAGACCCATCAGCGGCGTACGCAGGTCGTGGGCGACGTCCGCGGTGAACCGCTGCTCGGCGAGCAACCGGTGCTGCAGGCTCGCCGCCATGGAGTCCACGGCGGCGGCGATGTCGGCGATCTCGTCACGCCCTTTCGCGGTGGTCCGGGCGTCCAGGTCACCGTCGGCGACCCTACGGGCGGTGAGGGCGACGCGCCGCAACCGCCGGTTGGCCAGCTCAGCCAGCCCCACCGAGACCGGCACCACCACAGCGAGGGCGGTCAGCGCGGCTTTGACCATGGCGCGGTCGAGGGCACGCAGCCCGGCCATGTCCGAACCCATCTCGATCTCGGAGGTGGCCACGTGCCCCCCGTCCACCCACTGCGCCGCCCACATCCACGGCTGCTCTGGGTTCTGGTCGTCGTACCAGGTGGCAGGCGAGCCCGCGGCCAGCCGCAGGCGCAGCGGCGAGGGCAGTTCGTCGGGAGATTTGATCCATTCGGTCCAGTCGACAGGCCCCTGGGGGACGGTGCCCGCGCGGTACTGCATGAGGACGGTATCGACGGACTCCAGTGCCCGGCCCTCACCCAGCTGCATCGTGCGCTCAAGGGTCGTGCGGTGGACCAGCACCCCGACCACGGTGACGACCGCGCAGCAGGCCAGCGCGATCAGTGCCGCCACCTTCCACCGCAGCGAGGCCGGCTTCATGACCTGCGCAACTTGTAGCCGAACCCGCGGACGGTCTCGATCCGGTCCGCGCCGATCTTCTTGCGCAACCGCTGCACGCACAGATCCACCACGCGGCTGTCTCCGTCCCAGCCGTAGTCCCACACGTTGCGCAGCAGAATGCCGCGTTCCAGCACTATCCCGGGATGCGCCGCGAACTCCAGCAGGAGCCGCAGCTCGGTCGGCGCCAACTCGACCAGTCGCCCGCCGAGCCGCACCTCCAGTGCGGCCGGGTCCATGGTCAGGTCGCCGAACCTCAACACGCCGGGTGAGGACGCGGGAGCGGTCGTACGGCGCAGCAGCGACCTGATCCGGGCCACCAGCACCGGGATGTCGACCGGTTTGACCACATAGTCGTCGGCGCCGGCCTCCAGTCCCGACACCACATCCAAAGAGTCACCGCGTGCCGACATCATCAGGATCGGCACCTGGCTGGACTCCCTGACTCGGCGGCATAAGCCGATGCCGTCCAGCCCGGGCAGCATCACGTCGAGCACGAGTAAGTCGTGGTCCTCGGCCCGAAAGGACTCCAGGCCGCTGAGGCCGTCGGCGGCGGTGCCGAGGCGGTAGCCGTACCGCTCGAGAGCCATCGCGACGCTCTTGCGGATCACGTCGTCGTCCTCGACGAGCAGGATGAAGGGCACTCTGTACCTTACGCACACGAACAGGACGGCCCGCTCACGAAGCCGGCGTCGCTCAGCACCCTCGCCACAATCGCACCTCGCATTCGGGAATTGAGTCGGGTCGACTCATGTTTAGTACGAACGCCAGCCGCAAGGGCTGGCGAGCGACTGATGGTGGAGGACCACATGAGCAGCCTGACGCTGTGGACCAGGAACGACCCGTTCTCCGACTTCGACCGCCTGGTGCGCAGGGCGTTCGGCCCGCACTTCGCTCCCGCGACTTCCCTCGGCACGATCCGGACGACCGGCTTCACCCCGGCCGCCGAGGTGACCCGCGACGGAGACGACGCGGTCGTCCGCGTCGAACTTCCCGGCATCGACGTCGAGAAGGACGTCGCGGTCGAGGTCGACCGGGGCCGGCTGGTCGTCCGCGGTGAGCGGCGCGACGAGCGGAGCGAGGAGCATGACGGGCGCACGCTGCGCGAGGTGCGGTACGGCTCGTTCCAGCGGTCGTTCGCGCTCCCGGCGCACGTGACCGCGGACGCGGTGACCGCGTCGTACGAGGCGGGCGTCCTGAGCCTGCGCGTGACCGGCGCCCATGCCGGAGCGCAGCCGCAGCGGATCGCCGTCACCTCCGGTGGCGAGGACGGCAAGCAGATCGACGCGTGACATGGCACGCACTGACCGGCAACCCCTGACGAACGGGCCCGGCCCCCACGTGGGGCCGGGCCCGTTCATCGTTTAAGCGCGTTCGGAAGGCGCCGTCAGTCGGTCAGAGCGCCCTCTTCATCCACATGTCGTTGTAACCCCTCAGCGTGATCACCAGATAGACCACGAACGCGGCGACCGACGCGGGGCTGTACAGCGTGGGGGCCGCGTCGGTGTAGTAGTTGCCGCCGATCGTGGGGTGCCACGGGTAGGTCAGCTGATCGTCCGTCAGGGTCGCCAGCCGGACCAGCCCGTCGGTTCCCCGGGCCGCCAGCTCGATGACGTTCGGATAGTCCGGATCCGCAGCGGCGGCGACCCTCACCGTCGTCTGGACGTCTCCCGTGGCCCGCCACCCGTCGAACCTGTTGTTGGCCGGGTTCCATATCTGCCGGTATACGCGGTTGTCGTTGCCGCGGTGAAGCAGGAGGACCTGCTGAATCCCGCCGCCGCCGTACAGCACGGCGGTGGGCGGAGAGGCGGAGGTGCCGTTTCCCGGGATCTCCGTGCTCAGAACACGCCAGCTGCCGTCATATTCGAGGCGGTAGAAGCGGTTGTTCGTTCCGGTGTAGAAGACGTGCAGTCGCCCGTTCATCACAAGGAGCGAAGGAGAACCCAGCGAGGTCGCCGTCGGCACGGACCTCCAGGGGGTCCACTGATTGTTCTGGTCGTCGGTGAGGACGGCGTAATAGATCCTGTTGTCGGAACTCCCACGGATGAACACGTGGAGCAGGCCGTTGTAGGCGATCGCCGTGGGCGCGTACGGCGTCCTCCAGCCACCCGGGATGGGCCTGAAGTTCGACGTGTTGATTCCCGGGTTGACCGACCAGGAGACCGTGCCGTCCGCGTTTCTGATGACCGTGATGACGCGGCCGGGAATCGAGACCACCGCGGGCGTGGTGGACGTCGTGCCGCCGTAACCACCGACGAACGGGCCGTAATCGCTCTCTGCCGCCTGCGCGCCCGGCGCGACGGCCACGGAGAAGAGCAGAAGGAGGATCGACATCATGGCCCCCAGGAGTCTCTTCCCGGAGCGTTTTCCGCTGAGATTCACGCGTTTCCTTTCTGAGGTGCATGGCGATGCCCGGTATGAGGGCATGCCGGAGAAGCCGTGGAGCGCATGCGCTTCCGGCCGGGTTCGTTCAGATACCGGGTGGTGTCAGGCCGTTTACCGGGCCGATCCTTCGACGAGATCGGCGATCGACTGGAGCGCGTCGAAGCGGCCGAACTCCTCGCGCAGCTCCAGGGCGCGGGCCCGGTAGGAGGGCGTCGACAGGACGGTCTCGAGGGCGGTGCGAAGTGCGGCGTCATCGGGCCGGGCGGTGCCCAGGTTGACGCCCGTGCCGCTCCACTCGACCCGGGCGGCGATCTGCGGCTTGTCCTCGGTGGAGCCCCCGACGACCAGGGGGACGCCGTGCCTGAGGGCGGTGTGCACCCCACCGTAGCCGCCGTTGGTGACCAGGACGTCGGCGTGCGGCAGCAGCAGGTCGAAGGGGATGAAGTCGGCCACGCGGGCGTTGGCCGGCACCTCCCCCATGAGGTCCCGCACCACCTCGGCGCCGCCCGGGCGCGCGGTGGCGGCCACGACGAGGGCGTCGGAATCGGCGAGGACGCGCAGTGTGGGGACGACCAGCTCTCCCAGGTCGGCGTTGGCGAACGTCCCCTGCGTGGTCACCACCACAGGACGGTCGTCGAGGAGTTCCTTCCACCACGACGGCCGATCGAAGGCCGGGGCGGGGGCCGGCGGCAGCGGCCCGACGAAACGGAAGGAACCCGGCAGGTCATCGCGGGGGAACTCGAATCCGGGCACGGTCAGCTGCAGGTAGTGGTCGGGGACGGTGATCGCGCCGGCTAGCACGAATCCGGGAAGGGTGACCCCCGCCGACTGGAACACCTTCTCCAGGTGCCGTTGCGCGTCGACGTGCACCTCAGGCCCCCAGCCGCTCGCCGGGAACGTCGGCGAGACACCCAGGGCCACGGTGGTCGGGCGGGTTCCCGGCTCGGACGCCAGGGACAGCGGCAGCGCCCCCCAGAACAGCCCGTCGCTGATCACGGCACTGGCGGGGAAATCCGCCAGGAGGCTCCGCAGCGCCTCGTACTGCGCAGGCACCGGGTCGCCGAAGACGTGCTTGATGTCGAATCCGAGCTGGGCCGGTCCCGGAGGCAGCTGGCTACGGCCGGGGAAATCCCGTTCCATCTGCCCTTCGTCGAGGTCGGCCCCTTCAGGAAGCGGGACGAATCGCGCCCCGGCGGCCTCCGTGCGCTCCTTGAACTTCGTCCCTGTGAGGAAGGCCACCTCATGGCCGCGCGCTATCAGGTCGGCGGCGACGGTGAGAAGCGGTGCCACATGCCCATGGAAGGGCGATGCGGCAAGGATGATCTCGGCCACTGCTAACTCCTGTGTCAGGAAGAGGAACAACGAGCTGTGGCGCTCGCGTTGTTTACTGGGCCGTGATCGTAGGTCGGGCCTTGTGTGTAAAGAGTGACCACACGGCGGCCACTCAGGAATGGAGACGGAGAACCCATTGTCGCGCGAGGTGACGGCGTCAGGTCAGGCGTCGCCCGAACCGGTGCGGTTCACGGTGCTGGGCCCGGTGCGCGCGTGGCGGGGCGAGACCGAGCTGGATGCCGGGCCTCCCCAGCAACGGGCCATGCTGGCGCTCCTCCTTGTGCACGCGGGGCGGCCGGTGACCCTCGGCGAGGTCGTCGACGTCCTGTGGGGAGAGGATCCGCCGGCCAGCGCGGTCAACGTCGTCCATCGGTATGTCGGCATGCTGCGCCGGCTGCTCGAACCGGGCCTCGCCGTACGTGAGGAGGGACGGTGGCTGATCCGCGGCGCCGGCGGCTGGCGCCTCGAGGCCGGCCCGGACCAGGTGGACCTGCTGCGCTTCCGCCGCATGACCGAGGACGCCCGCCGGGAAGGCTCCCTGGACCTGCTGACGGACGCGCTGGCGTTGTGGCGGGGCCCGGCCGCCGCGGGGATCCCGGCGGAGGTGCGGGCCCACCCGGTGTTCACCGCTCTGGACCGCGAGCTGCTGGAGAGCGTGAAGGAGTCCGCCGATCTGGCGCTGCGCAAGGGCGCGGCCGAGCGGGTGCTGACGGCGTTGCGGGAGGCCGCGACGCGGCACCCCCTGGACGAGCCGCTGCAGGCGAGGCTGGTCCTGGCTCTCGCCGCGGCCGGGCGCCAGGCGGAGGCGCTCGACGCCTGGCAGTCCGTACGCACCCGGCTGGCCGACGAGCTGGGCATCGATCCCGGCCCGGAGCTGCGCGCCGCCCAGGAGCAGGTCCTCCGCGGTCAGGCCGTCCACACCGCGGGCCCGGCCGGCCGTACGACGCGGGAAGCACACCAGCCGGCCGCCCGGCCGACCCAGTTGCCACCGGACCTTGCGGCCTTCGCGGGCCGTCGCGCCGACCTCGCCAAGGTCCTCACCCTGCTCCCGGACGACGGGCGCACGCCTGAGACCGTCGTCATCAGCGCGATCGGCGGCATGGGCGGGATAGGCAAGAGCACGCTGGCGGTGCACTGGGCGCATCAGGTCGCCCGTCATTTCCCGGACGGTCAGCTGTATGTGAACCTGCGCGGCTTCGACCCCACCGGATCCGTCCTGGACACCGGTGAGGCTCTGCGCGGTTTCGTGGAGGCCCTGGGAGTGCCGCCGCACCGGATCCCGGCCGGGCTGGAGGCCCAGTCGGCCCTGTACCGGAGCCTGCTGGCCGACCGGCGGGTGCTGGTCGTGCTGGACAACGCCCGCGACGCCGAGCACGTGCGGCCGCTGCTCCCCGGCAGTCCCGGGTGCCTCGTGGTGATCACCAGCCGCGACCGGATGTCGGGCCTGGTGACCACCGAGGGTGCCCACCCGCTGGTGCTGGACCCGCTGTCGCCGGAGGAGGCCCGGGAGGCGCTCGTCCGCCGCCTCGGCGAGGATCGGGTGGCCTCGGCGCCCCAGGCGGTCGACGAGATCATCGCCAGGTGCGCCGGGCTGCCGCTCGCCCTGGCCGTCGTGGCCGCCCGCGCCGCCACGCACCCCGGTTTCCCGCTCGCCGCCATCGCGGAGGAACTCGCCGACACCGACGGAAGCCTCGACGCGTTCGCCGATCCCGACCCGGCCAGCGACGTGCGCACGGTCTTCTCCTGGTCCTATCGGGCGCTCAGCGCCGACGCCGCCCGGCTGTTCAGGCTCCTTGCCCTTCATCCCGGCCCGGACATCGGCGCACCGGCCGCCGCGGGCGTCGTCGGGCTGCCCGTACGGCGGACCCGGCTGCTGCTGGCCGAGCTGACGGCGGCCCGCCTGCTCACCGAGCACGCACCGGGGCGCTACACCTGCCACGACCTGCTTCGCGCCTATGCCGGTGAGCTCGCGCTCGCGCACGACTCGGAGGCCGAGCGGCACGCCGCGTCGCAGCGTGTGCTCGACCACTACCTGCGTACCGCCCATGCCGCGGGGCAGTTGTTCTCCCCCTACTGGAGCGTGACCACGCTTCCTCCGGCCCCGGCCGGGGTGGTCGCCGAGGACTTCGACGACGACCGGCAGGCGCTGGCCTGGTTCAACAGGGAGCATTCCGTGCTCCTGGCCGTCGTGGACCAGGCCGTCCGCGGCGGCTCCGACACCTACGCCTGGCAGCTGGCCTGGACCCTGGAGCGCTTCTTCGACCGCCAGGGCCACTGGCACGACTTCCTCGCCATGCAGCGTGCCGGGCTGGCCGCCGCCGTACGCGCGGGAGAACGCACGGCGCAGGCCCACATCCGTCGAGGTCTCGCCCGCGCGTCCGCACGCCTGGGGCGTTACGACGACGCCAACGTCCATGTACGGCAGGCCCTCGACCTGTTCACCGAACTCGGCGACCGGTCGGGTCTGGCCCACGCCCACCGCAGCCACGGCTGGATCCTCGACCGGCAGGGTCGTCACGCGGAGGCGTTGGATGCGGCGGGCAAGGCCCTGGAGCTGTATCGCGCCACCGGCAACCGCCCGGCGGAGGGAAGCGCGTTGCACGCCCTCGGCTGGACGCACGCCCTGCTGGGTGAGCACGAGCAGGCGGCCGCCTACTTCGAGGAGGCTCTCGCCGCGACGGATCGAGGCAACCGTTACGGCGTCGGGGGCGCGCTGGACAGCCTCGGCTACGCCCTCCACCACCTGGGCGACCACCGGCGGGCCGTCGCCAGCTACGACGACGCCCTCCGTCTCTACCGGGAGGTCGGCGACCGCTACCAGGAAGCGGGCACTCTCGGCCGGCTGGGCGACACCTACGTGGCCATCGGCGACCAGCCCATGGCGACAACCGTCTGGCGGCAGGCTCTGGCCATCCTGGACGGCGTCGATCCCCCGGCCGCCGACGAGGTCCGCGACAAGCTGCGCGACCTCGAACAGGCGGGGTGATCCCTTCGGCACTTTTTGTTCACTGCACCTCCCCTAGATTCCCGGCGAACTGAGGGGAGATCCGGTCTCCCCTGCCATCACCAATTCGTGGGGGACGGACTTTTGAGCTACTTCACCGTGGGCGGCGGGCGGCTGTTCTACACCGACGAGGGCACCGGCGGCGAGACCGTGCTGCTCGTGCACGGGGGCACATGCGACTCGCACGACTGGGCCGCGCAGATCGAACCGTTCGGCGCCCACCATCGGGTGATCGCCCCGGATCTTCGCGGCCACGGCAGGTCGACGGAGGTCACGGGCGGCCTTACCCCGCGGGAATTCGCGGACGACCTGGCCCTGCTGCTCGACAGCCTCGACGCGGGACCGGCCGTCGTCGTGGGCCATTCGCTGGGCGCGACCGTCGCCTCCGTACTCGCCGTCGAGCACCCCGACCTCGTACGCGCCGTCGTGGCCGTCGATCCCGGCTACGGGTTCGACGCCGAGTTCGCCGCGGGCGTCGCCGCCGCCTTCCGCGGCCCCGACCCGGTCGCTGTGGCCACGGCCGTCCTGGGCGGCATGGAAGCCTCGCAGATCGACCCGGCGCTCGGATGGCTGCCCGTGTGGCACAGCCGCCGGGTGCTGGGCACCTCCCCCGAGACGGTCTCCGGGGTGTTCCTCGGCCTGTTCGAACCGAACGAGGTGACGCTCCGTCCCGCCGGCGAGGACTATCTGCGGCGCCGGTCCTGTCCGGTGCTGACGGTGTCGGCCGAAGCCTCGTTGAAGGCGAAGGGCATCGATCTCGGCTGGGAGGAGTCGGTCAGCCCGCACCCGTACAGCAGGGCGGTGGCCTGGGACGGGGTCGGCCACTGGATCCAGCAGGAGAGGGCGCCGGAGTTCAACGCGCTGGTCCTCGACTGGGTGGCCGGGCTGCCCACCCTGGAAGGCGAGAAGTGACGGGAAACTCGACATATGTGCTCGGCAGCACGGACCTCGAGCATCGCCGCCTGATGGCCCAGGGCCACGTGCTGCGGCCGTGGACCGAGCGTTTTCTGCGTGCCCCGGGGCTGCGTCCGGGCATGTCCGTCCTCGATCTCGGCTCGGGAGCAGGCGACGTGTCGCTGCTGGCGGCGCAGATCGTCGGCTCGCGCGGCAGGGTCCTCGGTGTCGACCGCGACCCGGTGGTCGTGGAGAAGGCGCGGGGACGTGCGGCGGCCGAGGGCCTGGCCGGCACGGTGTCCTTCGAGGTGACCGCGCTGGAGGATCTGGCCGGGTCGCTCAGCTTCGACGCGGTCGTCGGCCGGTTCGTGCTCCTCTACCAGCGCGATCCCGCGGAGATCCTGCGCAGGTTCACGCGGTTTCTGCGTCCGGGCGGGATCGTGGCCTTCCACGAGATCGACCTGACGAACGAGAACCCCAGCTGGCCGCCGTGTCCCACGTGGGACGACAGCTATCGGCTGCTCGCCGAGGTCTACCGGGCCCACGGAACGCCTCCCGACTTCGGGCGGCAGCTGAACCGCACATTCCTGGACGCCGGGCTGCCCAGCCCGGAGGTCGAGGCCGTGGGCATCGTCGGCACCCACGAGGGGTCGCCTTTGTTCGACTGGATGGCGCAGTCGCTACGGAGCCTCAAGCCGGCGCTGACCAAGTGGGGGCTCTCCCTGCCCCAGGGACTCCAGCCGGACGACGCTCTCGCCGACGCATTGCGGACGGCCGTGTTCGAGCAGGGAAGCCAGGTCATGGGTCCGATCCAGTACGGAGCCTGGACGCAGACGCCGTAGGGGGATCACACGCGTACGGCCGGCGCTTCGGGGGGGCCGGCCGTACGGGTCGTTTGGAGCCGCGAGTCGATCTGCCTGTCAGGCGTCCGTCCACCGGCGAAGGAGCGCCGCCTGGCCCTGGAGGGTCCCCTCCGCGTCGACGAGGTTCCACACGACCGCGTCCTCGATCCAGAAGCGACGGCCGGACTTCGCGATGCGCAGGCCGCGGTAGTCGTCGACGAAGCCGCGCCGCAGGACGCCCTCCATGAACTTCCGGCGTTCCTCACGATCGGGCGCCTCCGCGGACAACCGTGACGGCATGCCGATGAACTCGTCCCAGCCGTATTCGAAACAGCGCTGCGCCGTACGGTTCGCGTAGACGAAAACCGGGTCCGGCGAGGTGTCATGCGCGAGCAGAGCGAACGGGGCGTTCTCGTAGAGCCAGCGCGACGCCTCCGGGCCGTCGACCCCCTCGGGTAAGAACGTCGCACCCACGACTCGCTGGAAACTGTCGTGCAGCAACTCGACAAACCAGTCATCGGTGGGCATAGGGGCCAAAAGCACGCCCACACTATAGCGACAGCGCCATCACACTCGCACAAGCCGACGACGATCACCCGAGGCCCCGTGGCGGGCAACCGTCCGCGTGGAGAGGTGTCACTCGGCCCCGGCCTGCCTGACTCGACCTGTCGATCATTTGTAATCAATCCGATAGATCACATCTCCCTTTTGATCGTTACTTGTCGCTTTAGAACGATATTCTGCTGCCTCTCTTCCCTCTCCCTAAAGGCACCCCTTGCGCCGTAATCTCCTGGGCCTGCTCGGTGTCGTCCTCCTGACAGTGAGCCTGGCAGCTCCCTCCGCCAACGCCGACACGACCACGGTCACCCCCAAGATCACCCTGGTGGCGGCCGACGACCTCACCTATGACCGTCAGACGACCACGGTGACCGGCACGGTCACTGAGCTGATGCCCGACGGCACGACCGGGGGGCCGCTGGCCGGCCTGCCTGTGCAGATCCTCTGCTCTAACGCCTGCACCGGCGACACCGTGACGACCGACGAGGCGGGGCACTTCACCGTGCCGGTAACGGCTCGTTGGTGGCAGATGAGCGTCTCGGCTTCGATCCACGCCACCGAGACCGTCGCGTCAGCCGAGGCTCAGCTCGACCTCTTCCCGCATTCGGACGTCCGGATCACCGCGTCGGCCGACTCGAGCGTGGTCAGTGCGGCCTCGCCCACGTCCACCTTCTCCGGCCGCCTCGAGTATCTGAGTGACGACCACTCCTGGAAGCCTCTGCCCGACCGAAAGATCCAGATCAGCCAACCCGGCCCGCCGAGCGTGTCGGCCACGACGACGACCAGCGCCGACGGCTCCTTCTCCAAGACGGTCACGCTCAGCCCGTCTTCCGTGACCCAGCAGGTGTCGGTTCTGTGGCGTCCCGCCACCACGGAGGACACGACCTTCTTCAAAAGTCCCATGGTGTTCGTCGACATCCATCCCGGGTTCAGCCCGGCCATCGGTCGTCTCAGCGGATCGCTGAGCTCCTCCGGGACGGTCTCGCTGGCGGGCACGGTCACCGGCGCCACGCTCAGAGTGCCCGTCACGATCGAATATTCCAGGGACGGCTCCACCGGCTGGACCGACGTCACGACCGTGGAGACCTTGGGGACCTTCACCTCCAAGTTCACCGCACCCGCCGTACCCGCGTATTACCGCGCGGAGATCGTGGCCCACGGCTACGACGGCGCGATCAGCGGCTTCGTGAAGCTCGACAAGACGGTGACCTCCATCAGCGCGTTCGGCGTGACGGTCGACCCCGCCGGGACGCTCAACGTGCGGGCCAATGTGAGCCCGAGCAACCTCACGGTTCCCGTGCGGATCGAGTATTCCGCCGACGGCAAGACCGGCTGGAAGACCGCGAAGTCGGGGACGGTGACCGGCGGCTTCTCCACCTCGCTCAAGGCACCGCTGGCCATGGCGTACTACCGGGCCGAGATCGTGGCTGCCCCGTATTACAAGGGCTCGACGAGCCGTGTGCTGAAGGTGGGCCGAGCACCGACCCGGATCACCGGGTTGAAGGTGTCCACGACCAGGGTGAAAAAGGGCTCTTACTTCACCATCACCGGCGTCCTGCAGAAGTACTCCTCCGGCTGGAAGGCGCTCACCGGCCAGCGGGTCTCGATCGTTTACCACGTCAAGGGCGGCACGGCCCTGCACCTTTACGGCAGCGTGCTCACCGGCACCGGCGGCAGGTTCACGGCGAAGATCAAGGCCACCCGAGAGGCCTACTGGATGCCGCGGTACCCCGGTGGCACCGCCTATTACGCCACCTCCCCCAGCACGTACATCCACGTCGCGCTCCGCTGACTCGCGCCGGGGTTCTGGTGGGCCCAGAACCCCGGCGACACCTTTCCTCACATCGCATAGGGGGACCTGTGGGGCCATCGACCCACGTTCCGACTGAAGCACCGCGCGGACGAGGAGTTTCCGTACGCGCCACCCGTATGGCGGCCGCGGCACTCGCGTTCGTGTCCGCAGCCTTGCCATTAGCCGCGAGCGCACCGCAGGCCCAGGCCGCCTCGGCTCAGGAGGTCGTCATCCCGCCTCCCTTCCGGGCGGCGCCACGCCAGGACAGCGTGCTGGCGGGCGGCGTCACCGGATTTCTGCACAAGCAAGACGGCGTTGACGCATACATCTGGACCGAATACACGAGCGGCGCCTCCGCACCGGTGTCCGGCGTGAACGACGCCTCGGTGGTCTGGCCGGTAGGCGCGGGAAGCGACCTGCTCGCGATCTGGCCGGGCCCGAGCGGCACCGCCAGCTCGTACAGCCTGCTCGATCCGCACACCGGTGAACGCCGTGAGATGCAACTGCCTGCGGGCTACAGCTTCGCTGGGGCCTTCGGCGGCAAGGTGCTCGCCCTCCAGGGGATTCCCGGCGGGCTCGCGACCGCAGCCGTGCTGCTCTCCACCGAGCCCGGCGCCGCCGATCCCGTGCCCGTCACGGGCGTTCCCACCGGTGCTCAATTCGTCAACTACTCGATTTCGCGTAACGCCGTGGACGATCGAGGCGCCGCGATCATGTTTGTGCAGCGTGGCGGGCCTGATCTTTACGGCGTGCTGGACGCTGCCACCGGGGTCGTCACACCACTTCCCGTGGCGGAGACCGACTCGAATGTGAACCTTGTGCTGAGTGCTGACCGCGTCGCCTGGTGGACGCCTTCGGCCCACCTGGTGAGGTCGGTACCTCGCGACGACCTGTCCGCTCAGCCGCAGGAGGTCGCGGTCCCCTCCGACTGGGCCGTCAGGATGCTGGTCGGCGACACGCTCATCACCATGCACAACGAGCCGGCCTCCACGCTCGGCCCGCAGTTGGCGGCTTGGCCGCTCGACGGCGGCACGCGCACCGCCCTGCTCGACCACGTCTCACCCAATGCCGGTTTCGATCGGAGAGCCGCGGACGGGAGTGCGTTGTTCGTGGGAGGCTCCAGCCCCGACGACTGGGCAGTTCATCGCATCACCGAGGGCGCCGACGGCCGAGTGTCAGAGAAGACCGTGCACCCGGTTCCCCCTGTAACCGCCAAGATCTGGGGGCTGGCTCTCTCCCGGGGCACCCTGAGCACCTTCGCCCAGTTGGACGGCAAGCTCTCCTTCTACCAACAGGACGTCGGCACGACCTCGGTGCCGGCAGCGGAAGGCAAGTTCGGGCTGCCGAGGACGATGTCGTCTTCCATCGTCCGATGCGCCACGGACACGGACTGCGTCCGGGCCGTGGACGGCAACTTCTACGGCCTCTCCGTTCTTGACGTGACGGACGGGCACACCACCCTCGGAACCTGGCGCAAGTCCTCGTTGAACATGACGGTTCCGGTGCCCGGACTCGGGGGGCAGGTGCGAGACGCCTCCGACGAGTACGTGATCATCGATGGCGAATCGCCGAAGAAGCAGTACATCGTCAACCCTCGCATCCGCGAGGTGACCCGCAGCCGTCCGGTGCAGGCGGCCGCGGTCTGGTTCTCCACGTTGTGGAGCGCGTCCACGAGCGCTCCCGGCACGCTGATCGCCGAACTGGACCCGTACTCGCCCACACCCGGCACGCCCAGCCGTACGGTGAAGACCGGCGTGGCATGTGTGCCGACCGAGCTGGAGGCGACGGCCCGCTGGCTCTACTGGTCGTGTGGGGACGGCAAGCCGGCCGGGGTCTACGACCTGACGAACAATCGGGGCTTCGCGGTGCCGTCTGGGCAGAGCATGCTCGGCGACGGGTACGTCGTGAGGCACGACAAGGCGGCAGGCGAGCTGAAGCTCACCGACTTCCACACCGGCAGCCCGGCCGCGGAGCGGACCATCGCGACCTTGCCGGGCGGCGGCCTCCCGGATGACCGCAGGATCACCTGGGCCGTGGACAAGTACAGCGGCCACATCGCGTACTTGGACGATCAGGACCGCGTGCACGTGCTGGCGGACGGGGTGCCGGACTCGGCGCCGGTGCTCGGCAGGGAAGGCGGCAACGGCACCGTCGCACCAGGGAACAAGGAGCCGTACTACCAGAGCTGGGAGGACGCGTTCTACCTGAGCCGCCCGGTGGACTCCTGGCAGGTGAACATCGCCGATCGCATCACCAAGCGTCAGGTCGCGACATTGCGGGGCGGGGCCGAACGCGGGCCCATGTACATCAATGCCTCCTGGAATGGATTCGAGCCGAACGGTGCCGTGCCCAACAGCGGGGTCTACACCTGGGAGTTGACCGCCACGTACAACGGCGGGACCGCCTCCGCGAAAGTGGGCAGCGGCACGTTGGACGTGGCCTGTGGCCGCCTGCTGACGCATGTGTACGACTGCGACGGCTACCCGGACCTGCTGGCCAGACGCTCGGACGGCAAGATCAACTCCTACGAGGGGCAGTCCAACAGGACGCTGCGCAGCGCCGGCATCACCGCGACCTGGCCGACCTCGTCCCTGCTGGTGCCGATCGGCGATCTGAACGGCGACCGCAAAGCGGACCTGCTGGTCCGCGATTCCAAGGGTGCGCTGCGCGCTTACTGGGGTGACGGGCATGTCCGGTTCACCACGAAGAACAAGTACGCGCTGATCGGCACCGGCTGGGAGAGGTACAACGTGCTGACCTCGCCGGGTGACCTGACCGGTGACGGGCGGCCGGACCTGGTGGCCCGGGACAAGTCCGGGGTGTTGTGGATGTACGCGGCCGACGGCAAGGGCAAGTTCAAGGGCCGGGTGAAGATCGCCTCCGGCCAGGGCGGCTACACGATGATGGTCGGCGTCGGAGACATCAACGGCGACGGCCAGGGCGACATGCTCGGCCGCGACAAGTCGGGTTATCTGTGGCGCTGGTACGGCAACGGCAAGGGCACCTTCGGCGGCCGGGTCAGGCTCGCGGCCGGCTGGAACTCCTACAACGCCGTGATCGGCATCGGCGACCTGACCCAGGACGGCAAGGCCGACCTGCTCAGCCGTGACACCAAGGGCAACCTGTACCGCTGGACCGGCACCGGCAAGGGCACCTTCATCAGCCGAGTCAAGCTCGCGACCGGCTGGAACGTCTACAAGTCCCTCATCTGACGAAACGCACACGGGGGCGCAGGGGTCATCCCTGCGCCCCCGTGCGCGTCTGCGGGTCACAACGCCGTGTGGGACTCCAGGAACGGGAACACGACGTGCCACAGGGCGAGCCCTACGAGGACGAGGCCGACCGCGCATAGGGCCGCCTTCGTGATCACACCTCCCGGGAGGACTCGCCACAGCCGGCTATACATGACGCTCCTGCGCATATCGGAACCAATGGGTTCGTACCGACGCCAAGACCCCGGAGACGACCAGCCGCTCCCCGGCGGAGAACTCCGGATGGCAGGTGGTGAGCGTGATCACGGCCCTTGCCGCCCGCGCTCCCGGCCTTCCGGGTACGGCGGCGATCGCGGCCACATCCGAAGGATCCACCACGCGGGTCGACGTCACCCGGTAGGTGTAACGGAAGCCGCGTGTGTCGATCAGGATGTCGTCGCCCTCGCGGAGCTCGGCGAGGCGATTGAATGGCGCCCCATAGGTCGTTCGATGCCCTGATATGACGAAATTTCCTGGCTCGCCGGGCATGGCCGTCCCCGGATAATGCCCGGGACCTTTACGGAGGTCCTCGGTGTCGACACCCTCCACGATCGCGTAGTGATAACGCTCCCCGAACCGGGGAATCCGGATCAAAGCCAGAGCAGCGCCCAGACGGATCGTCTCCCGGCTTTTGAGCACGTGGTCGCCGACCAGGCTGTGCTGCAACTCCCGCTGACGCTCCTCCGTATAAGCGCCGGTACCCCACAGCAAATATGCACAGAACAGGACGAGCACGGCGGCGGCCGTCAGCGCCAGTTCACCGGCGATCCACGCGGCGGATCTCATGCCGTCGGGCACTGCTCGGATCGGCACGTGAGCGCCCTTCTCTGCGATCGCCAGTGCCGCATTCATGCCCATGTCGGAGATCAGGGAAAGTTCACACCGCCCAAATTGATCCTTCAGTCTGTTTGGCGATGGCCGTAGGAGGCGGCGTGCTGTGGATCACGGGACGGGGTCGATCTCGATCTGTGGGTCGTAGTTCCTGAGCTCGTCTCCGCGGTCGGTCAGGATCGGCCAGCGGGTCTTCAGCGAGCACCAGACGACGTGGCCCGCAGTGACGTCACGCGAGCCGTCGAGGATCTCGGCGATGTCCATGGCCTTGCCGGCGGTCAGGTCGTCGATCTCGACCCCCGGGGTGGTGACGAGCTCGAACAGGTCGAGTTTCGTGCGCAGGGGCACGATGGAGACGACGGTGGAATACACGGTCGCGGGAATGCAGATCCGCCCGCCGGCGAGCAGGCAGGTCGTGACGATGCTGCGCGAGTAGTTGGTCTTGGCCACCGCGATGTCGACCAGCGCGGCGACGTCGAGGACCCTGCCGGGCATCATGTTCAGACCCCCGGGCCCTTGCCGTCCGCCATCCCGTGCCACTCGTCATCGGACATCCGGGTCACCCCGAGCGCGTCGGCGGCCTCGTCCATGTCCTCACGGTGCAGATTCCACCGCTGGACCAGCCTGACGACGTGCGCCTTGTTGCCGACCTCACGACGCACGGCCGCGCGTATCACGTCGGAGATCATGACACCGTCCGCACGAGCCCGCTCGGAAAGCGCTTCGAGGTCTTTCCGGTCGAAGTGCACGGTCACCGAGAACTGTTTGTCGGCGTTTTCGGCCTGCCCGCCCGATGGGGCAAGCCACAAAGAGGTTCGCGGCGTCGAACCGGGCTCTCCGTCGTCCGACGGCTCGTGCCGGCTCGGCATGGGGAAGACCATGACTCGACAGTAACCCGAGCCTGTCGGCGGAGGCAGCACTTCCACGAGGGCAGGTCGTGCCATACGCGCAGGGGCGGAACCGGCTGCAGGGTCGAAAAGCACTGGTACGCGGGCCTTCGCGGAGGGTTGACGTGCGATCTCCGTCATGAACAGAATGTGGCGCACGATCTCTCGTGTGACTCGGGTCGGCACCCCCGTGGCGCATGAGAGGGCTCATGGCAACAAGACGTGGTCGGCGCACGTGTTCGGTACCGGAAAGGATCGGCTCTGCGCTCGCCCCTACGCATGCGTTCCGTCTCCGCCGTGGTGCGGCTGATCTCCCGTCTGCTCGTGGTGACCGTCGTCGGCGGTCTCGCCGTGACCGTCATGTCGTCGCCCGCCTCGGCGCACGGCCAGCTCGGCATGACGACCCCGGCCAAGGACAGCACGGTGAGGACGCCGATCGAGGCGGTGTTCCTGTATTTCACTGAGCCGCCCAAGCCGGACTCCTACTTCACGGTCTTCACGCCCAGCGGCGTACGGATCGACCGCCCGTGGACGACCGCGGAGCCCAAACGCCTCGACGAGCCGGTCCGCGAGGATCATCTGATCGACGGCGTCTGGCAGCCCCAGCTGTTCTACATGGGCTATCCCGCCAAGATCCCCGTCGGGTACTGGCCGGAGCAGGGCGTCTACACCGCGCGCTACATGACGGTCGCCTCGGACGGCGAGCCGGTGCGCGGCGAGCTGCGCTTCACCTACAAGGGGCCGATGACGAAGGCACCTGCGGGGTGGCAGACTCCGACCAATCAGCCGGCCGCGTCGGTCGCCGAGGCAGGGCACGAGGGCGGGCGTTCGACCGCCGGACCGCAGACCGTGACCACCGCGGCCCCGGCTTCCGCGGCCCCGTGCACCCCCGGGACCATGCCCGAAACGGGCTGCGACACGGGCCCCTCCCAGCAGACCGCCGACGGCTCCGCACTGACCGCGCCGGCGGCATCGGAATCGGAGTCGGGATCGGAGTCGGGCACCGGCGTGCTGGTCTGGCTGGTGCCCGCCGTGCTCGTCGCGGGCGCGGGTTTCATGGTGCTCAGGGCCGCACGACGGCCCGCCGCAGACGGCCCGAGGCGCGAGCCCAGACGAGCTCCCGTGCCGCCCGGCAAATCGCCGCTGGCGCAGCGGCGCGACGATCCACACCGGCCTTCGCGCAAGAGCGGCAAGCGACGTTGATCCATCCCCCGCACCAAAGGAAGAGAGTCACCATGACGCCCTCCCCTGCCCGCCGCCTCTCCTCGCTGACCGGTCTCGTGCTCGCTTCCGCCCTGCTGGCGGGCACGTCGGCGTGCGGCGGCACGAGTGACGCGTCCGCCGCCCCGGCAGCGCCGGCCGCGTCCGCGGCGTCGGTGAAGGAGATCAACGTGACCATCGCCGGCAAGACCGTGACGCCGCCGCCGGGGCGGATCGACGTGGCCAAAGGCCAGACCGTACGGATCATCGTGACGAGCGACGTGGCCGACGAGGCGCACGTGCACGGCTACGACAAGGAGGCGAGCCTGCAGCCCGGCACCCCCGCGACGATCGAGTTCGTCGCCGACCAGGACGGCCTGTTCGAGGTCGAGACGCACGAGTCGGGCCTCCAGCTGCTGCAGCTCGCGGTCCGTTAAGGACGCGTGATGTTGCTGGCGCACGGCGTCGGCGGGCGCCAGGACCTGCCGATCCCGTTCTCGGCCGCGCTGACCGGCGCGATCCTCGCGCTGCTGGTGTCGTTCGCGGCCCTCGGCGCGTTGTGGACCGAGCCGCGGCTGGGCGGCGTGCTCGCGCGCACCCGGCCCCTGGCCGGCGTGGCCCAGCGGGTCGTCGCGGCCCCCGCGTGGGCGTGGGTGTGGCGGGTGGCCGGGCTCGTCGTCGCGGCGTACTTCTGCGTCGGGCTGATCTTCGGCCCCGACGACGTGGACAACCCCACGGCGGGGGCGTTCTACGTCCTGTTCTGGGTCGGGCTGATCCCGCTGTCGCTGCTGCTCGGGCCGGTCTGGCGTGCCCTCAACCCGTTGCGAACGCTGCACCTGCTGGCGTGCCTGGCGCTGCGGCGCGACCCCGAACGGGGGCTCCGCCCGCTGCCCCCCGGGCTCGGCTACTGGCCCGCCGCCGCCGGGCTGTTCGCGTTCGTCTGGCTGGAGCTCGTCGCCCCGGAAAGGGCCACCCTTCCCGTCATCGGGACGTGGCTGGCGGCCTACGCGGTCCTCATGCTCGCGGGAGCGGTCGTCTTCGGCGCCCGGTGGTTCGACAAGGGAGACGCGTTCGAGGCGTACGGCTCCCTCATCGGCAGGCTCGCCCCCGTGACGCGACGCGACGACGGCGTGCTCACCTGGCGTAATTCGCTCGACGGCATGGCAGGGCTGCGACCGGCCCCCGGGCTGACCGTGCTGGTCGTGGTGCTGCTCGGGTCCACGATGTACGACAGCCTGTCCAACGCCCCCGTCTGGGTGCGTTTCGTCCAGGAGAGCCCGCTGCCCGGGCCCCTCATGGGTACGGCAGGCCTGCTCGGCGTCATCGGCCTGGTGCTGGCGGCCTTCCTGGGGGCGACCGGCCTGGCCGGACGGTGGGGCGGGGCCGAACGCGGCACGACGGCGGGCGAGCTGGCCCACTCGGTCGTGCCGATCGCCGTGGGCTACTTGATCGCGCACTACTACACGCTCTTCCTGCTCGAAGGGCAGCGCACGATCGCCCTGCTCTCCGATCCCCTGGTCAACGGGAGCGACTGGCTGGGCACATCCGGCTGGACGGTCGGCGGCCTCGGCAACACCCCGGCCGGGATCGCCATGCTCCAGGTGACGGTCATCATCATCGGCCACGTGCTCGGCACCGTGCTGGCCCACGATCGGGCGCTGGCGTTGTTCCCCCGGCGCACCGCCGTCGTCGGGCAGGTGCCCCTGCTGGTGCTGATGGTGCTCTACACGGTCGCCGGTCTGCTGCTGCTGTTCGCCGGCTGACCCTTCCCACCGGGTCAGCCGCCGACCAGCGGGACCAGCTTGATGAAGGAGACCACCGGATCGCCGGCCAGGTCGATCTGCTCGTCGAGGTCGTCGATCTGCCGGTCGCCCACCAGCAGGATGAAGCCGTTGCGCCGGAAGGCCTTCTCCGCGATGCCGGCCTGGCGTTCCCAGTCGATGCGGCGCGGCGTTCGCAGGCCGTAGCCGTTCAGCTCGGCCTCGGCGTCGTCGGGCGTGACCAGCCCGCTGAACCTCGTCGAAGGCGCCGCGTTGTGCCGGGCGACCTCGCGCACGCGGAGCCGTACGAGCTCGCGGGCGGAGACCCGCTCGGGCAGGCCGGGCAGCGTGAACTCCTCCAGCGTCCGCCCGGTGGCCGTCTCATCGCGGAAGGTGACCTGAGCCATCGGCGTCTCCAAGGTAGCCTGAGCCGGCGCCTCCAAGGTGGAGGGTGCGCCCAGATCTACCAGCCGTCTGCGACATTCCCGGGGCAGCGCGGTTCTGTCGGTGGCCGATGTCACCATCCCGTCCATGCGGGAACCCATGGTTGACGAGACCCTCGCGTCCGCCGAATCGTCTGCGAGCTGGTTGTCGGAAGCGCTCAAGCAGATCGATGCGCTGGAGGCGGAGCGGCGGCAGTGGCTCGAGACTTCCGGCACGCGGGGGGCGGGGGCGGGAAAGCGAACTGTGGCGGCCCGCCGGGACATGGCTCACCGGCTGGCCCGGACACGCGGCGCGGAGCGGCGGGCCGCCACGATCTGCCTCGCCTCGAGATGGTCGGGCTACGAGAAGGAGTTCGCGCTGGCGCTGTCCGGCACCGAGGAGTGGACCTTCCCCGAGGTGGCCGCGCTTCTCACCGCGCTGCAGGGGCGGAGCTTCCACTGGCTGGACGAAGGATGGTTGTCCCGCGTGGTGGAGCTCGCCGCGGAATTCGACGCCGAGGAGCGGGCGATGGTGCGAGAACCACTCACCTCGATCATGAAGGCCGTCGCCGAAAGCTCCATCGAGGCCGCGATGCGCCGCAGGCTGGTGCGCCGGATCGCACAGGCGCTCCAGACCGATCCGGACGCGCTGCCCGTGTCGGCGCTGGTCCCGTCGGACGAGTGGGCCGTCGCCGTGCGCCGTCATCTCGGTCGCACTCCGCCCGTTCACCTGGTCAGGCTCGTCGAGCACGCCGGCGAGCTGTCCGCCCCGAGGCCCACGAAGACGTGGCGGACGCGGTGCCTGGAACTGCTCCAGGAAGCCGGCGCCCGTGAGCTCGCGCAGGTGGCGCTGGACGCATTCGGCCGGGTGACGCCTCGCCTGATCGTGTCGGACGAGAACGTCGACGTGGCCCGCGGTTTCATCTGGGCGGCCACGCTCGCGCGAGCCTACGGCCTCGTGCCGTCGCTGGCCGATCTCGCGCTGCGCACCTCCGGTGCCCGCCGCGGCGACCGCGAGGAGCTCAGGTTGTCCGGAGCCGCGATCAACGCGCTCGGCGACTGCGACGATCCCTCGGCAGTCCCGGCTTTGGCGCAACTCCAGCAGGCGATCCGGCACCGGGCGCTGAGGAAGCAGATCGACACCGCGCTCATCACCGCGGCGGGCCGTCAGGGCATCACGCCGGGCCAACTGCTCGAACGCAGCATCCCTTCTCATGGGCTCGGCCCGGACGGAACGCTCACGCGCACGATCGGCGAGTGGACCGCCACGCTCGCGATCGAGGACGCGACGACCGTGCGGCTCAGCTTCCGGTCTCCGGAGGGGAAGGTCGTGCGCTCGATCCCGGCCGCGCTCAAGGAGTCTCCCGAGCTCGCGGCGGTCAAGACGTTGCGGAAGGAGATCCGGCAGACGCTTGCGGCCGAGCGCGCCCGGGTCGAAGGGCTGTTCGCCGAGGACCGGGCCTGGCCGTACGAGGAGTGGGTCCGTCACTACCGGGACCATCCGGTCACCGGTGTCATCGCACGCGGGCTGATCTGGACGGCGGAGGGCGACGCGCGGTTCGCCGACGAGGTGACGGCCGGACCGGTCCGGCTTTGGCATCCGGCCGGGGCGTCCCTGGACGAGGTCATGGCCTTACGGGAGACGGTGACCGAGCGGCGTCTGCGTCAGCCGTTCAAGCAGGCGTTCCGCGAGGTCTACTTGCTCACCCCGGCCGAGCGGGAGACCCGCGTCTACTCCAACCGGTTCGCGGCCCACATCGTCGGCCACTCGCGGCTGTACGCGATCGTCAAGGAGCGCGGCTGGCAGACGAACTGGCTGGGCACCTTCGACGGCGGATACGACGCGGAGGCCAGGAAGGAGCTGGCGGAGGGCGGCTGGCGCGTCACGTTCCACTACGAGGCGGCCGGTATGCAGGACGGCGGATACGAGGTGGAGCTGGCCGCCACCGACCAGGTCAGGTTCGAACGGCGCGAGGGCCGCGGGTGGCAGGCGCGTGATCTGGCCGGCGTGCCGCCGCTGGTGTTCAGCGAGGCGATGCGCGACGTCGACCTGTTCATCGCGGTCACCTCGATCGCCGCCGACACGGCCTGGGTGGACCGGGGCGAGGACCGTTACGTGGACTACTGGCGCGAGGTGACGTTCGGCGAGCTTCCGCCGTCCGCCGAGGTGCGCCGCGACGCCCTGGCCCGGATCCTCCCCCGAACGGCCATAGCCGACCGGTGCACGCTCACCGAGCGCTACCTGGTGGTGCGCGGCGACCTGCGCACGTACAAGATCCACTTAGGCAGTGCCAACATCCTCATGGACCCCGGCGACGTGTATCTGTGCATCGTCACCGCCTCCAATCGGGGCGGCAAGGTGTTCCTTCCGTTCGAGGAGGACGGCCGGATGTCCCTCATCCTCAGCAAGGCGTTCCTCCTCGCCGGAGACAGCAAGATCACCGACGAGACCATCCTCCGGCAGATCCGCCCACGACGTCTCGACGGTGGGCGGCGACACGTGCTCACCCCATGCGCTGGCGCAGACCGCGATAGGCGGCATAGCCATCGCCGACGTCGGGGAGGTTTTGATAGGCGCAACTATGATGGCTGCGCCTATCATTCCGGTTCCGCTACCGCGTGATCCTGTGCTGCTCTCAGCCCGCACCACGCGCTGCCCGACCCGGCCCCCTGGCTCATCGGCTGGGCAGCCCATACGGCCGCCACAACGGCCGTCGCCGCCATCCGTGTGGGCGGCGACGGCGCCCGGGGTCAGGCGGGGCAGTTGTGGTAGGCGGCCAGGAGCCACCTGCCGTTCTGGCGGGTGAGGGTCCAGGTTGCGACCACCCAGCGGTCGTCGGGGGCCTCGGTCTCGCCGGCCATCACGACGACGCTCCTGGTGACGACGATGGCCGCGTCGGCGCCGAGACGGCGGACGCTCTGCACCTCGTCCCGGACCTGGCTGCCCTTGAGCGGGCCGGCGAAGGCCGCCGCCATGCGGTCGCGGGTCGCGGCGCGGCCGGCGCTGTAGGAGCCGGGCAGGATCGAGGTCGCGTCCTCGGTGTAGGAGGCCACCAAGGCGTCGGCATCGTTGTCCGCCCAGGCCTTGTAGACGCCGTCGAGCACGGCGAGGACCTCGCGGTCCTTGGTGTCGGTCATGGTCGTTCCTTCCGTCGGTGTGCTGCCTTCGCCGGTACTTACCTGGCGGCGCACCACGACTCATCGTTCGCGCGGCGATGACTTTCGGAACGCCTGCCGGTATGTATGGGCGCCGGGGCGTACGCGCGTGATGGAGGACAGGGTGGCGACATCGACCAGCGAGGACTTCACCGTCCAGACCGATCCGTTCCGGCGGGAGTTGCTGGCGCACTGTTATCAGATGCTCGGCTCGGTGCACGACGCCGAGGATCTGCTGCAGGAGACCTTGCTGCGTGCCTGGCGGGCGTATGACCAATACGACCCGAGCCGCGCGGCGCTGCGCACCTGGCTCTACCGGATCGCCACCAACGCCTGCCTGACCGCGCTTGAGCAGCGCAGCCGCCGCCCGCTGCCCTCCGGGCTCGGCGCGCCGCCCTACGACGATCCCGAGGCCCCCCTGATCCGTGGCGAGGAGGTGCCGTGGCTCCAGCCGATCCCCGACGCGATGCTCGGTGACCCGGCGGGCATCCTGCTCTCGCGGGGTTCGTTGCGGCTGGCCTTCGTCGCCGCGATGCAGTTCCTGCCGCCCCGTCAGCGGGCCGTGCTCATCCTGCGCGAGGTGCTGGACTGGCCCGCAGCAGACGTGGCCGCGGCGCTGAACATGACGACGGCCGCGGTGAACAGTGCCCTGCAACGGGCCAGGACGCGGCTCGGCGAGTCCGGGTTGGGCGAGGACCAGATCGACGAGCCCGCCGATCCCGGCCACCGCGCCCAGATCGAACGCTATGTCGTCGCGTTCGAGAACGCCGACCTGGCGGCTCTGGAGAAGCTGCTGACCGATGACGCCTTGCTGGAGATGCCACCGTTCCTCAACTGGTATGTCGGCCGCGAGGCGTACATCCGCTTCATCGCACGCGCCTTCACGCTTCGGGGCACGAACTGGCGTATGGTGCCGGCGCACGCGAACGGACAACCCGCGTTGGCCGCCTACACGCGTGCCGCGGACGGCGGGTATGCCCTGCACACCCTCCAGGTCTTCACCGTCACGGATTCGGGCATCAGCCGCAACACCGTCTTCCAGGACCAGGACGTGTTCGCCTACTTCGGCCTGCCCGAAAGGATCACCGGCGCCGAGGACTGACCCCGGGGCCGGGAGCCGACTTGCCAGACGATTGGTGTCGTGGAAGCGTGCGCACCGGGCACAACGTTCGCGTTCCAACAAGTGGTGGTGGGCTGCATGACCGGCGTCGTCCGGCGGGTGCTGGTGACAGGTGCGGCGGGCAGGCTCGGACGCGCGACGCTCGAACTCCTTGCCGGCCGGGGCGTGCCCGCCACGGCACTCGACCTGCACGACCCCGGAGACCTGCCCGCCGACCGGGTGGTGACCGGGCGTGCCGACGACCAGGCCGCCGTGCGGGAGGCGCTCGACGCCGTGGACGCCGTCGTCCATCTCGCCGCCATCCCCGCGCCGAGCCTGGGCACGCCGGACGAGGTCTTCTCCGGCAACACCCGCGCGACCTTCGTCGTCCTGGAGGAGGCCGGTCAGGCGGGCGTGCGCAGGGCCGCCGTCGCCAGCAGCTATTCCGTGCTCGGTCTGCCCTGGGCGTCCCGCCGCCTGCACCCCGCCTACCTGCCCGTCGACGAGGCGCTTCCCCTCCAGGTGGAGGATCCGTACGGACTGTCCAAGCAGGTCGACGAGGCGACGGCCGCCGCGATGGCGCGCAGGCACGCAATGACGATCGTGGCCATCCGCTTCCCGCTGCTCGGCAGGCCGGACGACCGACTACCCAAGGTCGCCGCCCGATATGCGGACGACCCGGGCTCGGGGGCCGCCGAGCTGTGGAGTTATCTGGACACCCGCGACGCGGCCCGGGCCAACTGGGCGGCCCTGACGGCGCCGATCACCGGCTACCACGCGGTCTTCGTGGCCGCCCCGACGACGCTGTCCGCCCACCCCACCGAAGACCTGCTCGACCGTTTCCACCCGGGCGTCGAACGGCGCTCGCCTCTGCCCGGCCGGGCCGTACCGATCGATCTGGCTGCGGCCGAGCGAATGCTCGGCTTCACCGCCGAGCACGTGTATTCCGATGAGCACGTGTATTCCGATGAGCCATCTGTGGAGTCGCCATGACCGAGCACGTCGAAGCCGCGTTTCCCGCTCCCTGGCCGGACCGGGACGGGCTGCGCATCATTGGGGTCCGGGCGATCGTGACGGCCCCCGAGGGCCCTCCCCTGGTCGTCGTGCGCGTCGACACCAACGACCCCGGCCTGTACGGCCTGGGCTGCGCCACCTTCACCCAGCGTTTCCACGCGGTGGCGGCGGCCGTGGACCTGCACGTCGGCCCGCTGCTGATCGGGCGGCACCCCGCCGACATCGAGGACATCACCCGTACGGTCCACCTGTCGTCCTACTGGCGGGGCGGCCCGGTGCTGAACAGCGCGCTCTCCGGGATCGACCAGGCGCTGTGGGACATCGCGGGCAAGAGGGCGGGCATGCCCGTCCACGAGCTGTGGGGCGGCCGGGTGCGCGCCGCCGCCGACACCTACCTCCACGCCGGCGGGGCGACGATCGAGGACACGCTCGAGGAGGCCGCGCGCATCCTCGCCGCCGGCTACCGCAATGTGCGGCTCCAGGTGGGCGCGCCCGGCGTCGGCAACTACGGGGCGCCCGGCACACCCGGCGGCTACCCCGGCACGCCGTACCCGGACGGCTGGGACGTGCAGCGCTACCTGCGCGACACCCCGAAGCTGTTCGCGCGCGCCCGCGAGGTGCTCGGCGAGGAGCCCGGGCTGATGCACGACGTGCATTCCCGCCTCACGCCCAAGCAGGCCGTCGCCCTGGCCAGGTCGCTGGAGCCGTACCGGCTGTTCTTCCTGGAGGACCCGATCGCGCCCGAGTTCTACGACCGGCTGCCCGAGGTGCGCGCGGCGGCGCCGATGCCGATCGCGGCAGGCGAGCAGATCAGCTCGGTCACTGACGCGGCACGGGTGATCAGGGACGGCGGTGTCGACCTGCTGCGGCTGCACGTGTCGGCGGTGGGCGGTGCCACGCCCACGCGCAAGCTGGTCGCGCTGTGCGAGCTGACCGGGGTCGGCACGGCCTGGCACGCGCCCGCCGACGTCTCCCCCGTGGGCGCGGCGGCCAACGTGGCGCTGGACGTGACGACCTCCGCCTTCCAGATCCAGGAGGGCCACGTCTACCCCGACGTCGTACACGAGGTGTTCCCGGGCACGCTGAGCGCGGTCAACGGGTACCTGTATCCGAACCAGGCTCCCGGCTGGGGCATCGACCTGGACGAGAAGCTCGCCGCCGAGCACCCTCCGGTCACCCACCTGCACGAACGCTGGTCGACCCGGGTGCGGCGGCCCGACGGGGGCATCGAAGCCCCCTGACCCGCGCGTAACCGATCCGTTGCCGACCCGTTGCATCACGGTGTCGGCCGTGTTATCACTTACGTCACGCCAAGTGCGCTGCCGGGCAGGGCCGTACGGGCGGTCTTCACTCCACCCCCCAGAGGGAGACCCGCTTATGCCCTTCCGCAGATTCCGTCGTGCGCTGCCTGCGCTCCTTCTCGCCGCCTCGGCGCTGACCGTCGTCGGCGCCCCGGCCGCGCAGGCAGCCGGCGAACGCGTCGACATCTGGCTCACCACGACCTCCGACGCCGGCGGCCGTACCGTCACCAGAGGGCTCCAGCAGCAGGCGCCCGTGTCCTTCGCCGCCACCAGCCCCACGGCCGCCCAGACGATCACCGTCAACGAGAACACGACGTACCAGCAGTTCGAAGGCGGCGGCGCGTCGTTCACCGACACCGCCGCCTGGCTGCTGAACAGCAGCGGCGCACTCAGCGCCGCCACCCGCACCTCGGTCATGCAGAAGCTGTTCGACCCCGTCAACGGCATCGGCCTGAGCTTCGTCCGCAACCCGATGGGCTCGTCCGACCTCGCCCGCTTCAGCTACTCCTACGACGACACCTGCTGCGACCTGAACGGGTTCTCGATCAACCACGACCTCGCCGACGTACTGCCGCTGACCAAGCAGGCCAAGGCGCTCAACCCCGCGCTCAAGGTCATGGCGTCGCCCTGGAGCGCGCCGTCCTGGATGAAGGACAACGACGCCTGGAGCCAGGGCTGGCTGGAGTCGCAGTACTACGGCCTGTACGGCCAGTACTTCGCCAAGTACATCCAGGCCTACCAGGCCCAGGGTGTGCCCATCGACTACGTGTCGGTGCAGAACGAGCCGACCTGCTGTGCTGGATATCCCTCGATGCAGTGGAACACCTCAGGCATCCAGTACTTCATCAAGAACGCGCTGTGGCCCGCCTTCCGCAGCGCGGGCATCACCACGAAGACGCTGGTCAACGACTGGAACTGGGACGCCTACAACACCTGGGCCGCCCCGCTGCTCGCCGATCCCGCCATCCGCAACGACCCGCTCTTCGGCGGCGTCGCCTGGCACGGGTACGGCGGCGACGTCGCCACCCAGACCACGGTGCACAACCAGTATCCGCAGGTCAACGCGTACATGACCGAGCACTCGGGCGGCGGCTGGATCGGGAACCAGCAGACCGAGGACATGAACAACCTGATCGACTACACCCGCAACTGGGACCGCAGCTGGGTCAAGTGGAGCCTCGCCGTCGACCAGTTCAACGGCCCGCACAACGGGGGTTGCGACTCCTGCACCGGCCTGATCACCGTGCAGAACGGCGGCAGCCGCGGCGGCCAGGTGGACTACACGATCGAGTACTACACGATGGGCCACCTCACCAAGTTCGTACGGCCAAGCGCCTACCGGATCGACTCGACCGCCAACTCCGCCGTGAAGAACGTGGCCTGGAAGAACCCCGACGGGTCGAAGGCGCTCATCGCCTACAACACGACCGGGAGCACCCAGACGGTGAAGGTCAACTGGGGCGGCCAGTCGTTCACCTACAGCCTTCCGACGAAGACCTCGGCCACCTTCACATGGGCGGGCACGCAGTCGGGCGGCGGCGCCGGTGGCAAGGCCATCACCGGCTACGGCGGCAAGTGCGCCGACGTGGCGGGGGCCAACAGCGCCAACGGCACGCAGGTGCAGCTCTACACCTGCAACGGGTCGGCGGCGCAGCAGTGGACCGTGGGGTCGGACGGCACGATCCGGGCGCTCGGCAAGTGCCTCGACGTCGCCGCGGGCAGCAATGCCAACGGCGCCAAGGTGCAGATCTACGACTGCAACGGCACCACCGCCCAGCAGTGGACCGCCGGCTCAGACGGCACCCTGCGTGCCCTCGGCAAATGCCTCGACGCCACCGGCCCCAGTTCGGCCGACGGCACCCCGCTCCAGATCTGGGACTGCTTCGCCGGGCCCAACCAGAAGTGGGTCATCCAGACCTGACTCTTGACTAAGAGCGGTCGACCGGAGTTAAATTCGGGACTGTAATTATAAAGAAACCTTCTTAACAGTAACGAGGCTGCCCACTCGCCCCTGCTCAGAAGGTCCTCGACCCCTGCACCACCCCCGAACCGAAGCGTTTACCTCTCTCGGAACCCCCAGAAAGAGACACCCCCCATGAACGCTGAACGCTCGGGCCGGATCCGTCTCCGGCTCCTCCTCGGCGCCCTCGTGGCGTCCCTCCCCCTCGTCGCGACCGGCCTGACCCCCGCCATGGCCGCGACCGGTCAGATCACCGGCATCGGCGGCAAGTGTGTCGACGTGGCGGGCGCCAACAGCGCCAACGGCACGCAGGTGCAGCTCTACACCTGCAACGGCACCGCGGCCCAGTCGTGGAACGTCGGCACGGACGGCACGATCCGCGCCCTCGGCAAGTGCCTCGACGTCGCCGCGGCCAGCAGCGCCAACGGCACGAAGGTGCAGATCTACGACTGCAACGGCTCCGCCGCCCAGCGGTGGACGGCGAACTCCGACGGGACCCTGCGCGCCCTCGGCAAGTGCCTCGACGCCACCGGCCCCAGCTCGGCCGACGGCACCCCGCTCCAGATCTGGGACTGCTTCGCCGGCTCGAACCAGCGGTGGACGCTGCCGAGCGGCGGCGGCACCACGCCTCCCCCGCCCACCGGCGGCAAGATGGCGGGCGCGCCCTACCTCTACATGGGCTGGGGCAACCCGCCCAGCGCCACCTCGGTCATGAGCGCCACCGGCGTCAAGTCCTTCACCATGGCCTTCATCCTCTCGGGCGGCGGCTGCAACCCGATGTGGGACGGCTCCCGGCCGCTGACCGGCGGCGTCGACGCACAGACGATCTCCTCCATCAAGGCGGCGGGCGGCAGCGTCCAGGTCTCCTTCGGCGGCTGGTCCGGCAACAAGCTCGGCCCGAACTGCTCCTCCCCGTCGGCGTATGCCAACGCGGTGCAGCAGGTCATCAACGCCGTCGGCCCGGCCGTGGTCGACTTCGACATCGAGAACACCGACGAGTTCTCCAACTACACCGTGCAGGACCGCATCCTCAACGGCCTGAAGATCGTCAAGCAGAACAACCCCAACGTCAAGATCGCGCTGACCTTCGGCACGAGCACAACCGGCCCGACCGGTGACGGCATCCGCCTGATCAACCAGTCGAAGGCGCTCGGCGTGCCGGTCGACGCCTACACGATCATGCCGTTCGACTTCGGCGGCGGCGCGAACATGTACCAGAGCACGGTCAACGCGGCCGAGGGCCTGAAGAACCAGCTCAAGAGCACCTTCGGCTGGTCCGACGCCCAGGCGTACGGGCACATGGGCATCTCCGGCATGAACGGCCTGTCCGACCAGCAGGAGACGACCACGCAGGCGACCTGGACCCAGATCCGGGACTACGCGAACTCCAAGGGTCTCGTCCGCCTGGCCTTCTGGTCGGTCAACCGGGACCGCCCCTGCGCGGGCGGAGGACTCCAGGAGACCTGCAGCGGCCTCGGCGGGAGCAACTGGGACTTCACCCGCATCACCGCCGGCTTCTAACCAACCAGGGGTGATTTGTACAAGTCGCCCGTGACCATCCAGAATCCTGGTGCGGCACCCGCCGTACCAGGATTCTGCATCTCCAGCGAGGAGCGGCCGCATGACGGTGTTGGCTGACGTGGCGGTGGCCGTGATGGCGCTGATCCACATCTACATCCTCGTGCTGGAGATGTTCCTGTGGACGACGCCGCGGGGCATGAAGGCGTTCGGCACCGACCCGGACCTCGCGGCCAAGACCCGCGTGCTCGCCGCCAACCAGGGGCTCTACAACGGCTTCCTCGCCGCCGGACTGATCTGGGGACTGGTGGCCGCCGACCCGGTGGGCTTCCAGGCCAAGGTCTTCTTCCTCGCCTGCATCCTGGTCGCCGGGCTCTACGGCGCCGCCACCTCCAGCCGCAGGATCCTGTTCGTGCAGGCCGTCCCCGCGGCGATCAGTCTCGTCCTCGTCCTGCTGTCCTGATGACGGGCGTGCCGCGCAGCGTCGTCACCCCCGCCGTGAACACGGCCAGGAACCGCCGCAACGTGGGCAGGAAGGGCGGGCAGGTCGCCGCGATGTCGGGGTCGCTCGCATACAGCTCGGCGACCGCGGCCGGCGGGTTCGCGACCGGGTACAGCGTGCCGGCCATCCCTGTGGCCACCCCGACCAGCTCCGCTCCCTCGTCCGCGCTCAGATCCGGGCGCGCCTGAGCGATTTCGGCCCCGAGGTCGGCGATCACGCGCAGCACCGCTCGCTTGAACACCCGGGCGGCCGGCACCGACACGTTGTGCTCGAGGTTGGTCGACATGTGCGCGAGCAGATCGCAGAACAGCGGCCGGTCGGCCAGCGTGTCCGCCAGCACGTCGGTGACCTCGTCGGCCGCTTCCCGTGCGCGCAGGCGTTCGGTGACCGCCGCCCCCCACTCCTGCCACGCCTCGGCCGCGAGTTCGAGGTAGATCTCCTCGCGGGTGCCGAAATAACGCACCACGTTCGACTTCGCCAGGCCCACGGCGTCCGCGACGTTGCCGAGACTCACGTCGCGGACGCCGACACGCTCGGCGAGGTCGCGTGCGGCGGCGAGGATGGCCTCGCGCCGCTGCTGCTTGTGCTCCGGCCGCCTGGCTCGGACGAATCCCGGCTCTGTCATTTCGAACGCAAGCATACGCCGCGTTAAAAGAACAGCGTCCTCTTGTTAACGTTACGCCGTTCTGTTAGCGTCGGTCCCCTGTCGACCGGACGCAGGGAGGGTATCCGTGGTCGAGGTGCGTATGAAGGTGAACGGAACGGTCGAGACGCTCGATCTGGAGCCGCGGGTCAGCCTGCTCGACGCGCTCCGCGAGCATTTGGGGCTGACCGGCACGAAAAAGGGCTGCAACCAGGGCGCGTGCGGCGCCTGCACACGGTGCTCGCCGACGGGGAGCGGATCAACTCCTGCCTCGCCCTGGCCGTGCAGTACGCCGACCGCGAGATCACCACCATCGAGGGAGTGGGCGACGCCGACCGCATGCATCCGCTGCAGGCGGCGTTCGTGCGCAACGACGGCTTCCAGTGCGGTTATTGCACCTCAGGGCAGATCTGCTCGGCCCTCGGCATGCTGGCGGAGCACGACGCGGGAGCCCCGAGCGCGGTGACCGAACACCTGGCGGCGACCTCGATCGAGCTGTCCGACGCCGAGATCAGGGAGCGGATGAGCGGCAACCTGTGCCGCTGCGGCGCCTACAACGGCATCGTCGAGGCCATCAAGGAGGGCGCACGGTGAAGGCGTTCTCCTACCTCAGCGCCCCCGACGTCGCGACGGCGGTGCGCGCGATCGCCGACCGGCCCAACGCGAAGTTCATCGGCGGCGGCACCAACCTCGTCGATCTCATGCGCGAGGAGATCGAGCGGCCCGACACCGTCATCGACATCACCCGCCTTCCCCTGACCGAAGTCGAGGAACTGCCCGGCGGAGGCGTCCGCATCGGCGCGCTGGTGCGCAACAGCCACCTGGCCGCGAACCGGCTGATCAGGACGCGTTATCCGATGCTCTCCCAGGCGCTCCTGTCGGGCGCCTCGGGTCAGCTGCGCAACATGGCGACGGTCGGCGGCAACCTGCTGCAGCGCACCCGCTGCCTGTACTTCTACGACGACGCGGCCGCCTGCAACAAGCGCGAGCCCGGGAGCGGCTGCGAGGCCGTGGGCGGGTTCACCCGAAGCCACGCCGTGCTGGGCACGAGCGCGGCCTGCATCGCGACGCACCCGTCGGACATGTGCGTCGCCCTTGCCGCGCTCGACGCCACCGTCGTGGCCGAGAGCGTGCGGGGCGAGCGCCGCATCCCGATCTCTGAGTTCCATCTCCTGCCCGGCGAACGTCCGGACATCGAGACCACGCTGACCGCCGACGAGCTGATCACCGCGGTGGAACTGCCCGATGTGCCCGTCGCCGCCACCTCGCGCTACCGCAAGGTGCGCGACCGCGCGTCCTACGCCTTCGCGCTGGTCTCCGTGGCCGCCGCCCTGGAGGTCACCGGCGGGACGGTCTCCGCCGTACGGCTGGCGATGGGCGGCGTCGCCGCCAAGCCCTGGAGGGCACGCGAGGCGGAGCGGCTCCTGCTCGGCGGCCCCGCCGACGTGGAGTCCTTCCGGCGCGCCGCGGCGACCGAGCTCGCCCCCGCGGTCGCCCAGCCGGGGAACGCCTTCAAGATCGAGTTGGCCCAGCGGGTGATCGTGGCGACGCTCGCCCAGTTGCTCGCGGAAGGAAGCGCGGCATGACGCAGACGCAGACGCAGGAGAGCCCGGCTCTTCCGAGGGCGGGCCGCAACGTCGGCAAGCCGATCGACCGGGTCGACGGCAAGGCCAAGACCACGGGGGCGGCTCGCTTCTCGGCCGAATACCCCTACCCCGGCCTCGCGCACGCCGCGCTGGTCCACGCGACGGTCGGCCGGGGGCGGATCGCCGGCATCGACGTCACGGCCGCCGCGGCCGTCCCCGGGGTGCTCACCGTGATCACGCACCTGAACGCGCCGCCGATGAAGCCGCCGCCCCCGGTGAGCCTGCTGAACCTCGAATCGCTCGCCTCCGCGACCACGGTCAACTACCTCAACACCGACGAGGTGCACTGGCACGGCCAGCCGGTCGGCGTGGTGGTCGCGGCCACACTGGACGCCGCCGTGGAGGCCGCCGCGCTGGTCAGGGTCTCCTACGAGGAACTTCCCGCCAGGGTCGACTTCGCCGCGGCCGAAGGCCGGGCCAAGCCGCAGAAGGGCAACGCGCTGCAGCCGGGCGAGTCCAGGAAGGGGGACGCGGAGGCCGCCCTCGCGGCGGCGCCCGTGTCGGTGGACCTGCGCTACACCACGCCTCCGCACAACCACAACGCGCTGGAGCCGCACGCGACGACGGCGGCATGGGACGGCGACCGGCTGACCGTGCACGAGGGGGCGCAGAACATCGCCTGGGTGCGCGGTCACCTCGCCCACAAGTTCGGCGTTCCCGCGCAGAACGTGCGCGTGATCTCTCCGTACGTCGGCGGCGCCTTCGGCGGCAAGACCATGATCTGGCCCGGCACGATCCTCGCGGTGCTCGCCGCCCGGGTGACCGGCAGGCCCGTACGGCTGGCGCTCACGAGGGAAGGGGTCTACCGCACGGTCGGCGGGCGCACGCCCTCGATCCAGCGGGTCGCCCTCGGCGCGAACGAGGACGGCAGGCTCACCTCGCTGATCCACACGAGCATCACGCGGGTCGGCGCGGTCGGCGGCGGCCCCGAGCAGGTGACCTCCCAGTCGAGGCACCTCTACGACGCCGAGAACATCTTCGTGCAGCAGAACCTGGTCAAGCTCGACCTGCTGTCCAACACGGTGATGCGCGCACCCGGCGAGTCCATCGGCACGTACGCGCTGGAGACGGCGGTCGACGAGCTGGCGTCCAAGCTGGGCATGGACCCGATCGAGCTGCGCATGCGCAACGAGCCGGAGAGGAATCCGCTCGACGGCAAACGTTTCGCCCACCGCATGTTGCGTGAGGCCTACGCTCGCGGCGCCGAGCGGTTCGGCTGGGCCGACAGGACGCCGGAGCCGGGCTCGATGCGCGACGGACGGTGGCTGATCGGCATGGGCGTGGCGTCGGCCTACCACCCGTCGTGGCAGTTCGCCGCCAACGTGACGGTGCGGCTGTCGGCCGACGGGACGGTCGTGGTGCGCTGCGGCTTCCATGAGATGGGCATGGGCGGGGCGACCGCGCACGCGCAGATCACCGCCGACGCGCTCGGCGTGCCGTTCGAGGCGGTGCGGGTCGAATACGGCGACTCGGACCTGCCGACCGGCCCCGGGGCCGGCGGGTCGGGGCAGACCGCCAGCGTGGCCGCGAGCCTGCTCACCGCGTGCGACAAGCTGAAGCGCTCGGTGCTGGCGCTGGCCAGGCGGTCGAGCGGGTCGCCGCTGCGCGGCGTGCGGCCATCCGGCGTCGAGGCCCGCGACGGCGGCCTCTACCAGGCAGGTGCGGCCGGGCGGGGGGAAGCCTACGCGGCGATCCTGGCCAGGGCCGGCCGTACCTCGGTGGAGGCGCAGGTCGGTTCGGAGACGCGGATGGGCGCGCTGGCCGGCCAGGTCAGGTTCATGTCGAAGCTGATGCTCGACAGGCGCCGGTGGGTGAAGGCGGCCTGCGGCGCCCAGTTCTGCGAGGTGCGCGTCGATCCCGACACCGGCGAGGTGCGGGTGTCGCGCTGGGTCGGGGTGTTCGACGTCGGCACCGTGATCAACGCCAAGACGGCAGCGAGTCAGCTGCGCGGCGGCATCGTGATGGGCATCGGGATGGCCCTGTCGGAGGCGACGCTCGTGGATCCGAGGCACGGACGCATCATGAACCCGAGCCTCGCGGAATATCACGTGCCGGTGCACGCCGACATCCCGCCGATCGACGTCTCCTGGCTGAACGAGCCCGACCCGACCATGCCCCTCGGGCTGATCGGCGTGGGCGAGGTGAGCATCACCGGGGCGGCCGCCGCGATCGCCAACGCCGTCCATCACGCGACCGGCAGGCGGGTGCGCGACCTGCCCATCACTCTCGACGCCCTGATGTGATCGGGGCCCAGACGACGGAAGGAGAGCCGGCAGGGTGAAGGTCATCGTCTTCGGCGCGACCGGCATGATCGGGCAGGGCGTGTTGCGGGAGTGCCTGGTCGACCCGGCGGTGGAGGAGGTGCTCGTCGTCGGGCGCAGGTCGGCCGGGCAGCGGCACGCGAAACTCCGCGAGGTGATTTATCCAGATTTTTCGGATTTCTCCGCGCTGGCGGAGGAGTTCTCCCGCTATGACGCGTGCTTCTTCTGCCTCGGAGTCTCCTCCGTCGGCATGAGCGAGGACGCATACCGCCGCGTCACCTACGACATCACGCTCGCGGCGGCGACCGTCATGGCCGAACGCAATCCCGCCATGACCTTCGTCTACGTCTCGGGAGAGGGCAGCGACAGCTCAGAGAGGGGCCGGGTCATGTGGGCCCGCGTGCGGGGCCGCACCGAGAACGCGTTGCTGCGCCTGCCGTTCCACGCCTACGTCATCCGCCTCGGCTATGTGCAGCCCCTGTACGGGGTGGCGTCGAAGACGCGGTGGTACCGGGGGATGTACGCGGTCGTCGCCCCCGCCTACCCGCTGCTGCGCCGGCTCCTGCCCCGCCACGTGACGACCACGGAGAACGTGGGCAAGGCCATGCTCGCCCTGGCCCGGCGGGGAACCGACGCCAAAATTTTGTACAGCCGCGACGTCAACGCCGCGGCCGCCTGAGATCACACCGGCTCGGCGCGCTCTGCACTCGGCCGGCCCACCAGCGGAACGCGCATGACGAAACGCGCGCCTCCGCCCGGCGCGTCCTCGATGGACAACGAGCCGTCGTGGGCGCGGGCGATCTCGTGCGCGATGGCCAGGCCGAGGCCGGTGCCGCCGTGTGCCCGGCTGCGGGCGGTGTCGAGCCGGGTGAAGCGCAGGAAGATGCGCTCCCTGTCGGCTTCGGGGATCCCGTCGCCGTCGTCGGTGACGACGACCTCCGCGTCTTCCCCGGCCCGGCGCACGTCGACTATGACCGCCTCCCTGGCATGACGCTGAGCGTTGTCGAGCAGGTTGGAGAAGGCGCGGCGCAGCTGATCGGGCACCACGCCGACGACGGTCCCCGGCTCCAGGCTGAGGTTGACGGGGCGCTTGCCCGGGTGGGTGGAGACTTCGCTCCTGATCAGGTCGGCCAGGTCCAGGGTGACCCGGGTGCCGGGCCCGTCGGTCCCCAGCCGGGCGAGGAGTAGCAGGTCGGACGCGATCGCCTCCAGCCGGTTGACGTCTCCCAGGGCGTGCCCGAGCACGGCGCGCAGGTCGGTCTGGTCGAAATGCAGCAGGGCGTCCTCGATCTGGGTTCGCAGCCCGGCGATGGGGGTGCGCAGTTCGTGTGACGCGTCGGAGGCGAACTGCCGCTGCTGGCCGAGCATGCGTTCCAGGCCGCGCTGTGCGTGGTCGAGCCGGCTGAGGGTGTTGTTGATCGTGCGGGCCAGCCGTGCGATCTCGTCCTGTCCGGGCGGTTCGGGGACCCTGCTGCTGAGGTCGTTGACGTTGATTGCGGCGAGCTCGGCCCGGATGGCCCCCACCGGGCGCAGCGTCCGGCCGGTGACCTTCCAGGTGGCCCAGGCGGTGAGAAAGATCAGGCCGCCGATCTGGACGGCGAACAAGGTGTCGAAGAGCCCCGTGGACATCGGGCTCGACACCCGTTCGCCCACGTAGACGACGTAGGTGCCGTCATTCGCCGTCTTCGAGGCCGCCAGAACGGCCTCCAGCCGGACGCATCCGACCCGCGGGATTCCGCAGGTCTGCACGTCCAGCTGGGGTTCTTGCCTGGTCGGCCAGGCCGACGTCATAGGTGGAAGGTTCTTGGCGGCTGCCGAGGATGCCACGAGGCGGTGGTCAGAGGCCACGACCTGGATGAGGTCGGCTCCCGTGACCTGGGGAGTGATGGGGTTCCGCAGCCGCCCGGCCCGGATGTCCGCGGCGGTGATGACCGCCTGTTGGTGTGCGTGGTCCCATTCCATGTCCGTCAGCCTCTGCCTGGCCACTGCCGCCGCGGCCAGTCCTGCGGGCACGAGGAGCAGCACCGCGAAGAATGTGATCAGGGCGGTCACCCGGCCGCGGATCGACCGGGGGTGCAGCCATTCGGGCGCTGACGGAGGCACGGGTGCCGGCACACCTCCTCACGATCTTGCTCAGGCTAAGAGTGTGATGGGGATCGGCCGGATCACGCACCATCATGGGTGCAGGGATGCGGTACCCGGCGGAGCGCTTCCCTGCGGAAGCGGTACTCGTCGTCGTCGATCTCGCCGTCTACGAAGCTCTTGAAGAGCAGATCCTCTTCTGGATTGTTCACGTCGCGGCTGAAGCCGGAGACCTTGGTGCGGGAAACGGCTCCCACGCCACCGATGAGCGCGATCCAGAAGGCGACGCTGATGATGAGGAACAACGCTTCCTGCTCGCTGATCGCAATGCCGTACAGAAACATCGGCCTGCAGTTCTCCCTTCCCGGCCCGATGCCCCCGAGCATCGGAGCGAGTAGCAATGGCAGCGGAGGGCAGTGGTGAGAGGGCTGTGCTTGGGGCCACGCCTTCCGCCGACGACACCAGCAGATGGTGACTGCTCGCCCCTGAAGTGGGGTCGACGTTGTCGAATCTTGCCGCTGGAGCCATGACCCAATACTCGCTACATGTGGTCTGACCTGCCAGGGTGCGTTCAGCCTGGGTGTATCACTGCCACCATATTTGTCCAAAGCTGCCATATCGTGACTAAGTGGACAGACCATATCTTTTGCGACGATCTCCGGGCAGATGTCCAAACCCTGGGCGTTCCGTGGGCGGCTGGTGAGATTTGTGTGGCCCCCGCGCTCGATCCGCGTCCGCTACACGCTGGTGGCCACCGCCCTGTCGCTCGTCTTCTTGACCGTCATCGGCGTGAGCGTCGACCTGGCCGCCCGGTACAAGGTCCAGGCCGACACCTTCGACGACACGAAGGCCACGGCCAGCCAGTGGAGCGCGGCCGTACGCAACGGAACCGTGCCCCAGACGATCCCGACCAGCAGCCGGGCCGACCTGATCCAGATCGTCGACGCCAAGGGCCGCGTTCTCAAGGCCAGCAAGGAAGCCGCCGGCATGCCGCCCCTCACCGACGTGCGTCCTCCGTCCGACGACAGGTTCCAGAACATCACCGCGATGTCCCCCGGGAACGGGCCCGTGATGCTCTTCGCGATCCGGGTCACGCCCGCCGCGGACTCCCCGGTCGTCTACGCGGGTGAGCCCGAGCCCGCCCTGCTCTCGAGCCATTGGCTGGAGGTCGGCACCACCGCCGCGGCCGTACCCCTCCTGGCCTTCATCGGGTGGATCACCTGGACCACCCTCGGCCGCATGCTGCGTCCGGTGGAGGCGATCCGAACCCGGATGTCGGAGATCAGCGGCAGCGACATCAGCCTGCGGGTGCCCGTGCCACACGGCAGGGACGAGATCGCGATGCTCGCCAGGACGGCCAACGAGACGCTGGAACGGCTCGAAGTCGCGGTCAAGCAGCAGCGCAGGTTCGCCTCCGACGCGTCCCACGAGTTGCGCACCCCGATCGCCGGCCTCCGGCTGAGCCTGGAGGACGCGATCGAGCATCCCGAGGACGTCGACGCGATGGAGACCTTGCGCACCGCGTTGTCGACGACGGACCGGCTCGAGGCGATCGTGCGCGACCTGCTGGTGCTCGCCCGCATGCGTGCCGGCGATCCCGCGCCCCCCGAGTCGATCGATCTCGCCGCGCTGGCGAAAGAGGTGTCGACCGGGCCGATCGACACCGTCCCCGTGCACGTTCACGGCTCCGGTGACGTCCGCGTCAGCGGCTCCCGCATCCAGTTGAGCCGGCTCCTGAGCAATCTCCTCGACAACGCCCGCCGTCACGCCCACACCACCGTCGAGGTGGGCGTCGAATCCGTGAACGGCCAGGCGATCGTCACCGTCACCGACGACGGGGCCGGCATCGCGCCGAAGGACCGCGAGCGCGTCTTCGGCCGTTTCGCCCGGCTGGAGGACGGCCGCCGCCTCGACCCTGGCGGCAGCGGCCTCGGCCTGGCCATCTCCCGGGAGATCGCCGAGGCGCACGGCGGCACGCTCCGCGCCGAGGACTCCCCGCGGGGAGCGCGGTTCGTCCTGCGGCTCCGGGCGCTGGACGGCCCCGGCCGACGACCTCTAGCCTGAACTGATCGTTCAGTTCAGGAGGCGCCGATGACTGGTAAAGCCGAGCCGGGAGAGGGGATCCTGGCGCATCCCACCGGCGCACGCAGCCTCCGCGTGCGCGAGGCCGTCCTGCGGGCGACCCGCGACCTCCTCTGGGAGGGCGGTCTTCCCGCCGCCACGGTCGACGCGATCTCCGCGCGTTCCGGCGTCAGCAAGGCGACGGTCTACAAGCACTGGCCGACGAAGACGGCCGTCGCCGCCGAGGCGTTCGGACGCCACATGGCCGAGACCGTGCCCCTGCCCGACACCGGCACGGCCCGCGGCGACCTCGCCGAACACGTCCGGCAGGTCAGCGCCTTCTACGCGAGTCCGGCGGGGGCGGTGTTCGCGCAGTTGCTGGCGGCGTGCGTGACCGATCCCGAGGGCGCGCCGTACTTCCGCGCCTACTTCCTCCACGGCCGTCGGGAGGCCGCGGGCACCCTGTGGGAGCGTGCCGTACGGCAAGGCGAGGCCGACCCCTCCGTCGACGTGGAGACCGCGATCGACGTGCTGTTCGGCCCGCTCATCTTCCGGCTGATGTCCGGCCACATGGAACTCACCCCCGGCGAGGCCGACGCGATCAGCGCTGCGGCGCTCGACGGGCTTCTCCGGCACGGCTGACGGTCTGCTCCACCAGCAGCCGGGCGACATCCGGAAGGTGGCTCCTGCGCTGGTAGGCGGCACGCTGGCGGGCCGCACCCGAGCCGCGGCGCCGTACGGTCTCCAGAGCGCCGGCGACCATGCGCAGGTCGCCGGTGGCCGCCAGGCCCGGCCGCACCCTCTCGACGAGCCTGCGCACCAGCCGCCAGGCCGGCACGCGGTCCCCGGTGAACAGGTCGAGGCCGTGTCCGTCCAGGCCGTCCCTGGCCGCCCGCCACAGCGCGGCGCGCAGCAGCGTCTGGTCGACCTGAGGCGCGGCGACCCCCGCGCGCACGTCGCGCAGCGCGGTCGCGGCGAGCGCGCGCACGAGGACGGCCAGCAGCACGGCCTCCTCCGCGGTCGCGCACACGTCGGCACAGCGGAACTCGAGTGTGGGCACATGATCGGAGAGCCGGATCAGCCAGTAGATCATGCCGCGGTCGAGGATCGCCCCGCTGGCGCGCAGACCGGAGACGAGGCTCTCGTAGTGCCCGGCCGAGTGGAAGAAAGGCGGCGGCTCCGCGCTCGGCCAGCGGGCGATCAGCATGGTCCGCCAGCTGGAATAGCCGGTGTCGTACGCGTCGCAGATCGGCGAGTTGGACGTCAGCGCGAGCAGGACCGGCAACCACGGACGGGCGTGGTTGATGACCTGCACGGCCTCCTCGTGGTCGCCGATCCCGATGTGGACGTGGCACCCGCACACGCCCTGGCCGCGAATGACGGCGCGGAACTCGCGCGCGATGTGGCGATAACGCGTGCACCGGCTCAGGGGAGGCTCCCCCGTGTTGCCGATCAGCGCCGTGCCGCAGGCCGCGAGTCCCACCCCCGAGGCTGACGCGGCAGTCGCCGCCGCCAGACGCAGCTCGAGCAGGTCGCTTCTGAGCGTCGCCTGATCGGTGTGGACCAAGGTGTTGCTCTCGATCTGGAACCGGGTCAGCTCGCGGACCAGCCGGGCTCCGGACGCGCCCGCCACCCGTGCCTGCACCTCCTCGGCCGCCGGAGCGGTCCGGCCCGTCTCCGGCTCGAGCAGCAGGAACTCCTCCTCCACGCCCATCGTGAGCACGGGGACCGGCGCCGCCGGCGCCGCGACGACGGGAGTCGCCTGCGCGCCGGGCAGCCGGACCTCCGTGGTCATGGCCGTACCTTCATCTCGCCGCCCTCCCCCGTCAGGCGGGGACCGGATCGGGGTCACGGCCCCAGTGCCGGTGTACGGCCACCGCCGCGACGAAGGCCTCGACGAACTCGTCGGACACCGGACCGAGATGGGTGACCACACCCTGATCGCTCACCGTTCCCTCACGCGAGCCCGCCCGCCACACGCCGACGTGCGCGGTGTCCAGCAGCCTGACGCCCTCGCCGAGCGCGCCGACCGCCTTGCAGTGCTTGTAGGCCTCGGTGACGAAATGTACGGCCTGGCCGTCCTCGCTCAGCGTGCGCACGCTGAAGGGCCCGCCCGGGACGAGCACGGCATCGTAGAGCACGGACGCGACGGTCGGCAGCGCGTGATCGACGTGCACGCTGTCTCCGTCCGCACCGGTCAGCTCGCCTTCCCGCGGGCCGAGGACGTCGCATTTCGCCCCCACCGCGCGCAGCGCGTCCTTGATCACGTCGACCTCGGCGCCGTGGACGCCGTCGGCCGCCAAGATCGCGACCTTGCGGGTGTCGGCCCCCGCCGTCGGCTGCCTGTCCTGGCTGAGCGCGGGCGAGCTGCGGCCGTGGTTCTCGACGACCTCCTTCGCCGGGGGCTCCACCCCGATGCCCTCGGCCACCTGGACGGCCATGTCGTGGTCGACGTGGTTGAGGTTCTCGACCACCTTCTCCCGGATGTGCGGGTAGGTGACCTTGCCCAGCTCGAAGCGGAACGCCGACACGATGTGCCGCTTCTCCCAGTCGGCCATGCTGTTCCAGAACAGCGTCGCCTGGCCGTAGTGGTCGGAGAAGCTGTCGCTTCGCGTGCGGGTCTTCACGCCTTCCACATGCTCGGGATAGTGCGTGTACGCCAGGCCGTTCGACAGGGCGGGGCAGCCCCCCGACAACGTGTTGGGGTGGTAGCTGGCCTTCCCCTGCGGGATCACCGACTGGTGGTAACCGTCGCGGTGGTCGTTGCGCGCCTCCACGACCGGCCGGTTGACCGGGAGCTGCGTGAAGTTGGGTCCTCCGAGCCTGATCAGCTGGGTGTCGAGGTAGGAGAACATGCGCGCCTGGAGCAGCGGGTCGTCGGTGACGTCGATGCCGGGCACCAGGTTGCCGACGCAGAAGGCCACCTGCTCGGTCTCGGCGAAGAAGTTGTCCGGGTTGCGGTCGAGCACCATCCGGCCCACCGGGCGGACCGGCACCCGCTCCTCAGGGATGATCTTCGTGGGATCCAGCAGGTCGAAGTCGAAGGCGGCCTCGTCCTCCTCGGCGATCAGCTGCAGGCCGAGCTCGTACTCAGGGAAGTCGCCGGCCTCGATCGACTCCCACAGGTCACGGCGGTTGAAGTCGGGGTCCATCCCGGCGATCTTCTGGGTCTCGTCCCAGACGAGCGAGTGCACCCCCAGCTTGGGCTTCCAGTGGAACTTCACGAACGTGGAGCGGCCCTCGGCGTTGACCAGCCGGAAGGTGTGCACGCCGAATCCCTGCATCATCCGGAAGCTGCGCGGAAGCGCCCGGTCGGACATCAGCCACATGATCATGTGGGTGATCTCCGGCTGGAGCCCGACGAAGTCCCACAGGGTGTCGTGCGCCGACGACGCCTGGGGCATCTCATTCTGCGGCTCGGGTTTGACCGCGTGCACGAAGTCGGGGAACTTGATGCCGTCCTGGATGAAGAAGACCGGGATGTTGTTGCCCACCAGGTCGAAGTTGCCCTGCCTGGTGTAGAACTTCGTGGCGAATCCCCGTACGTCACGCACGGTGTCGGCCGACCCCCGCGAGCCCGCGACGGTCGAGAACCGGACGAAGACGGAGGTCTCCAGCGTCGGATCGCACAGGAACTCCGCCGTGGTGTATTCGGCCAGCGACTCGTACACCTGGAAACGGCCGTAGGCGCCGGAACCGCGGGCGTGTACCACCCGCTCGGGGATGCGTTCGTGATCGAAGTGCGTCAGCTTCTCGCGGAAGTGGAAGTCTTCCATGAGCGTCGGGCCGCGTTCCCCAGCGCGCAGGGAGTTGTCGGTCTCACCGATGCGGATGCCCTGATCCGTCGTGTACGGCGCGGCTTTGGGGTCCAGCCGGTGTGCGTCCAACTGCCGGTATTTGTCGTCAGTCATCAGGTCACCCCCCGGTGTGACGTCGCCTACCGGCGCCCCTATCCCAACTTGAACGCATAAATCACCCAAAAGTTCAAAGATGGCGCCAATCCCGTGCCGCACGCCGAGATCTGACCACGTGAGGCGCCCCCTCACCGGCCATGGTGGTCCCGGCCGCCCCGTCGGCCGCGCGATCACGAAAGCGCGGCGGCCGACGGGCCCCGGTCAAGCGTTGGCGTTGGTCCTCTTTATCGTCGTGATCCCGTAAATCGGGCCGTCACGAGAACCCGCCCGGCCTAACCTGGGCCCGCGGCCACAGGTACGTCACCAGCTCCGCGCTGAACGGTGTCACTTGAGGTAGGCCCATGACGCGGCGGCAACCGCGATCAGAATGCACAGGCGGATGGTCCGGGGCGTGCTGTCGACCACGTCCCGGATCACCCGCGCCACCTCCCCGATCCAGGATCCGAACTCCGGGTCGCGAAAACGCTCCCTGCGACCGTGCCCCCCGCTTTCGCGAGGCCGAATAACTGTCATTGCCGCCTCCCCCCGATATGTAAAGGCCGGGCGGAATACCATTTCCCGTTCGGATCGGCCGATGGCCGCGAGAATCCCGCAGTGTCACCGCACCGACCCGGCGGGAGGGATTCCGGACCTTCGGATTTCATGGTCACAGGTGACACACCGTGTACGCAATGCATTCGAGCGGCGTTCTAGGTCCCATACGGAGAGTGACGACAAAATCACCAGTCGTCTATCTGCTTACGCCCGCATTTGTCCCGATAAGTGCGTTTATCCGCCCGAAATGTCCGGCCGGCTTTTCCGGAAATTGGGAGAGCCGCGCGACACGCCGTCCTTTGAGGGGTGTGTCGCGGTAGCACTGCGTGTCACCATCCGTGGCCCCGCGCACGCTCGGACGGCCGCGAGCCGGAGTGCCGATTCACAGCGCACATTCAGTTACGACTCAGCTACGCCACAGGGATGCTCTAGTCGCAATACTCACCCAGCGCATCCAGTACATCACACATCGTCATATCGACGGTAGCCGTACAGTCACCAGCCAATTCCGAGGCGTGCGAAGTTAACGCACGGTTAAACCGAGATCGCCAGTGTGCCTTTCGTAGCCGGAACAAGATCCATATCTCCGGCGGGACGAAGGGGCACACATATGAGTCACGGCCACACGCACGGTCACGACCACGCGCACGATCACACGCACGACCATTCCCTCGATCAGGGCGACATGGCCCAGGTCGTGGACATGTCGATCCCGGACAAGGAACTGTCCCCCGCGCAGGTCTCGCGTCGTGGGATGTTCCGGCGCGCCGGACTCCTCGGCGCCGGGATCACCGCGGCCGGCGTGCTCGGCACGCAGGGCCAGGCCGCCGCCGACTCCGCCAAGTCCTACGGCCGCAGCAACTGCGAGCCCAAGGACGGTTACCTCTGGCTCGCGGGCGACCACCACATCCACACGCAGCACAGCTCCGACGGCATGTACCGGGTCATCGACCACGTCCAGCACGCCAACGCGTACGGCCTGGACTGGATGGTCATCACCGACCACGGCAGCATCGCCCACGCCAAGATCGGTGTCGACAAGGTCAACCCCGACATCCTGGCCGCGCGCAAGGTCATCAAGGACACCCTGGTCTTCCAGGGCCTCGAGTGGAACATCCCCGGCGCCGAGCACGGCACGGTCTTCGTCGCCCCCGGCCGCAACGAGGTCGCGACCCTCAAGGAGTTCGAGAACTCCTTCGACGGCTCCGTCAAGAACGCCACCTCCAGCACGCCGCAGAACGAGGCCCTCGCGATCGCCGGCCTCAACTTCCTGGCCGACGCGGTCAAGAGGCGCCGCGTCGACGACGCGCTGTTCCTCGCCAACCACCCCGCCCGCAAGGGCCTCGACTCCCCGCACGAGATCCGCGGCTGGCGCGACGCCCAGCCGACGATCGCGGTGGGCATGGAGGGCGCCCCCGGTCACCAGGCCGCCGGCATCCCCAAGCCCCAGGGCCCCGGCAGCGGCCGCGGCTTCTACGACAGCTCCCCGAGCGCGGACTCCTGGCCCGGCTACCCGCTCGAGAGCTACAAGACCTTCGGCGGCTTCGACTGGATGACCTCCACCGTCGGCGGCCTGTGGGACAGCCTCCTCGCCGAGGGCAAGACGTGGTGGATCACCGCGAACTCCGACTCGCACACCGTCTACCAGGACGCCAGCGTCCGCGGCCCGGGCAGCGACTTCGAGGCCAACGGCCGCTACAACGACCCGGTCTATGGGGGCACCCCGGTGCCGACCCAGGGTGACTTCTGGCCGGGCTACTACAGCCGCACCCACGTCGGCGCCGCGAACTTCGGCTACGGCGCCATCATGGACGCCATGCGCGCCGGCCGCATCTGGGTCGACCACGGCGGCCTGATCAGCGGCCTCATCGTCCGCGCCCGCACCTCGGACACCCGCGGCGTGACCCTCGGCGGCACGCTGCACGTCCGCAAGGGCAGCAAGGTCGAGATCTCCATCGAGATCACGCTGGCGAACCGTCCCAACTGGGCGAACGAGATCCCGACGCTCGCCCGCGTCGACGTCATCCAGGGCGACGTGACCGGCCCGGCGTCGAACAAGGACACCTTCACCACGCCGAAGACCAAGGTCGTCAAGTCGTACGAGGTGAACAAGAACACCGGCACCGTGCGTTTCACCTACCAGGTGGGCGCGGTCGACCGTCCGATCTACGTGCGCCTGCGCGGCACCGACGGCAACCGCTCCGCCCAGGGCCTGCTCGGCGCCTCGGTCGACCCGCACGGACCGGCGATCGACGTCTTCGGTGACGCCGACCCGTGGCACGACCTGTGGTTCTACAGCAACCCGATCTGGATCCTGCCCCGCCGATGATTCTGGGCCTCGACTCCGGATCGCGTACGGTCGCGGAGGCCGAGCACCTTCTCCACACCGTGGTGGAGGCGCTCGGCCTGCCGGAAGACACGGTCGGATGCACCCACTTCGTGCGGACCGACACGCCTCACGTGGCGTGCTCGCTCACCGTTTCCGGGCGGGTCGACCTGGACGCCCTTCCCGCGGGGGTTTCGGCCTCCCTGGGCGAGAGCCGTACGGGCTCGGGGGCGGACGGCGCGGCGCTGGCGGCCGAGGAGCACGAGTCACGGGCCGGCGGGCGGGTCGTGCTGTTTCCCGGGCGGGACGCGCTCGTGGGCACGCTCACCGTGGGCGAGATGCTCGAGCGTTCGGTCATCGACCAGGTGCTCGTGCTCGCCCATGCCGAGCCCCCGTCCGGTGACATGACGGTGGCCACGAACGATCACGTGCGTCCCGTCTGGCAGAACGGCCTGATGACGCTGCTCACCATGCCGGCTGTCGGCGGCAGGCTGATGCCCGCAGAAGTACCGAATCCGACACCCTGCTGCGCCGACCACTCCTGAGATCGCGCAGCGGCATTTGACCGCCGGGCACGGCGACCCGACCGCTCGCCGTGCCCGGCCTCCCCTTTCTACGGGCGGCCTCCCACGCCCCCGGCCAGTTCCCTGATCCGGTTCCACGGCCGGGCGACGGAGGCCAGCGGAGGCGTGGCCATCCCGGCCCCCTCGTGCACGCCCTCGATCAGCTCGCGCACGGCATCGATCCCCGTACGGCGGGGCCGCCAGCCGAGCTCGTCCCAGGCCCGGGTGACGTCCATGACCGGAATTCGCAGGGCCATCTCGACCAGGCCGGGCGACGACGGCACCAGGCGCATGTGCCAGCCGGCCGCGATCGCCGACCTGACCAGCCATGGCGGCACCGGGACACGGCGCGCCCCCAGCGCCTCGGCGAGCACCGCCGGATCGAGGACGGGATCCGCCGCCAGGTTGAACGCGCCGGAGACCGGCCGGGTCACGGCCAGCCGGTAAGCCTGCCCGGCGTCGTCGGAGTGCAGCGCCTGGAGGCGCAGACCGGGGATGTCCGGCACGAACGGGATGAGGCCCGGCCGTACCAGTCTCTGAGGGACGAACGGGCCTCCGAACAGCCGCCGTTGCTGCGTGGCCGACTCGCGCTTGAAGATGAAACCCGGGCGCATGCGGACCACCCGGATGCCTGGATGATCCCGCTCGAAGACGTCGAGGACGCGCTCCACGTAGGCCTTCTCCCGCGAGTACGCCGCGTTCGGCCATCCGTGCGTGGGCCAGCCCTCGTCGACGGGATGGTCCTTGGGCCCCGGCGAGTAGGCCCCGACGGACGACGCGTGCACCAGCGCCGGCACGTGCGCTTCGGCGGCCGCACGGAAGACCCGGATGCTTCCGGTCACATTGGCCTTCCAGGTGACGACGGGATCATGCGTCGGCTGGAACAACCAGGCCAGGTGGATGACGGCGTCGGCTCCGGAGAAGATCGGGTGCAGGTCGTCGGAGCGCACGTCGGCGGCGCGCCATTCGGTCTTCACGGTCTGCCAGTCGGGCCGTCGGCGCGCGACCCCCACGATCGAGGTCACCGCCGGTTCGGCTTCGAGCGCCGAGACGACACTCGTTCCGACGTTGCCTGTAGCGCCCGTCACAACAATCCGCATAGATAATGCGTTTCCGGACAAATCGGGCGGCAAACGGGCTGCGGACCCGCGTGCCGCCCGACCGGCATTTCGCCCATTGCGGAACTGAACAAAAGGTGCGCTTTGGCAAGGCCGGGGAATCCTGTGATGGTACGGGAATACCGATACCTAGGAGGATCAAGTTCTCATTCTGGTCAGAGAGGCGGCAGGGGAAGATGGCTCAGATCGTCGGAGGCGGACGGCCCGTCAATGACGCCGAAAGAAGGGTCATCGCCCACCTGCGGGACAACGCCCCCGATGACTGGCTGCTGCTGCACAACATAGAGATCCCCCGCGGCGCCGACCTGTTCGAGGTCGACATCGTCGTCCTCACCGGGCACTCGCTCTGCGTCATCGACGTCAAGGGGGCCCGCGGCCGCTTCGAAGTGGACGGCACCCGGTGGTTCCCCCAGCACAGGGAGGCGTTCGGCTCCCCGGTCGCCAAGCTCAGGGGCACCGCCCGTGCCCTCAAGGGCGTGCTGATCGACGAACACCGCGAGCTGGAGCGCCTCTACGTCGACAACGTCGTCGTGCTGACCGCGCCAGGGGCAGTGCTCATCGACCCGAGCGGCAGGGACGCCCGGCACGTCACCGACCTCGCCGGCCTCGTCGACATCCTCAGCGACGTCTCCCGGGTCAGGCACGGCTGCAGCCGCGACGCCACGCCGTACAGGACCGCGGTGATCGAGGCGCTCAACGGAAGCGTGCGCCGCCCGACCGCCCCGCCGCGATTCGGCAACTGGGAGGTCGAGGAGCAACTCGGCGGCGACAGCCGGGTCACCGAATACCGCGCGGTCAACGCCACCGCCCCGACCAGCGAGACCGTGCTCCTGCGGGTCTACCGCGCCGATCCCATGGCCGAACAACACCGGCGCGTGGCCGAGCAGCGGCGCATCGCCAACGCCTACCAGTCGCTGGCCAAGATCCCCCCGCATCCCTGCGTGGTGCGCTCCCGCGACTTCTTCGCGATCGACGACGAGAGCCGGTTCGTGCTGGTGCTCGACGACGTGCACGGCCAGGCGCTCCACCTGCACCTGACCGGCCGCCCGCTGACCACGGAAGCCAAGCTCGACGTGCTGGAGGACATGCTCCAGGGCCTGGCCCACGTGCACGCCAATCGGGTCATCCACAGGGCGCTGACGCCCGCCTGCGTGCTCGTGACCGAGAACGGCCACGCCATGCTGACCGGCTTCGACTACGCCAAACCCGGGCCGCGCAAGCACACCGTCGCCGGCGAGCTGCCCAACATCCTCGACACCCACTACGTCGCCCCGGAATGCCGCGCAAGGCCCGACCGGATGACGCCCGCCTCCGACGTCTACTCCGCCGGGGTGATCGCGTTCCAGCTGCTCACCGGGCAGCTGCCCTTCCCCGACTCGGACGGCGAAGCCCACGCGGGCGCGGTGCCGCCCGAGGTCATGGACCTGGTACGGAGCATGCGCGACCACACGCCGTCCAAACGCCCGGATGCCGCGACGGCCCGCCTCGAGTTGCGGCAGGCGAGAAAGGTCCACATCCGCGAGGAAGGCACCCGGCTCAAGCGGCCGATCTTGTGGGATCGCCTGCGGGCCGTGTTCCGCCGGTCCTCCCGATGATCGATCACGTCGGGACCTTGGCCCCTACAGCGGCCGCGGGCGCCGCGTTAGCGTTCGTCACATGATTCGGGTTTTCCTCGTGGACGACCACGAGGTCGTCCGGCGAGGCGTCGCGGCTCTCCTCGAAGCCGAAGACGACATCGAGATCATCGGCGAGGCCGGAACCGCGGAATCGGCCCAGGCCCGCATTCCCGCGCTCAAGCCCGACGTCGTGGTGCTCGACGTGCGCCTGCCCGACGGGAGCGGCGTCGACGTCTGCCGCGAAGTGCGGTCGAAGGTGCCCGACTCAGCCTTCCTGATCCTCACGTCGTTCGCCGACGACGACGCGCTGTTCAACGCCGTGATGGCCGGCGCGTCCGGATATGTGCTCAAGCAGATCCACGGATCAGACCTCGTCGGAGCGGTCCGCACCGTGGCGGCAGGACAGTCGCTGCTCGACCCGCACACCACGGCCACCATGCTCAGACGCCTGCGCGACCAGGCGTCCAGAAAGGATCCGCTGGCCGCGCTGTCCGACCAGGAACGGCACATCCTCGAACTGATCGGTGAGGGGCTGACCAACCGGCAGATCGGCGAACGGCTGTTCCTCGCGGAGAAGACCGTCAAGAACTACGTGTCCAACCTGCTGAGCAAGCTCAGCATGCAGCGCCGTACGCAGGCCGCGGCGCTGGCGGCCCGCTTGAAGGCCGATCGCCAGGAATGACGGGACCTTTGCCCCTAATCCATGGTTCCGTCTCGCACGCAGGCTTGATCACATGAAGCTCGACTCGGCAGGCCTGGAAATTCTCACGCGAGACGAGTGCCTCGACCTGCTGGCTTCCACGCCGATCGGCAGGATCGTCTTCACCGACCGGGCACTTCCCGCCGTGCAACCGGTCGCCTTCTGCATGCTCGACGGCAACGTGATCATCCGTACCACCGTCGACTCGAAGGTCGCGGCCGCCGCCAGGAACGCCGTCGTGGCCTTCGAGGCCGATCATTTCGATTCCGCCCGCCGCATCGGCTGGTCGGTGACCGCGGTGGGGCACGCCCACGCGGTGGAGGAGCCCGACGAGATCTCCCGTCTTTCGCTGCTGCCCCTGACCCCGTGGGTGCCCGAGAACAACAACCACTTCATCGTGATGGCCCCCCGCGAAATCTCCGGCCGCCGCGTCCGTAATTAATCACCACCCAAGCCTTGTGGTGATCATGCAGAACTTCGGTGACATGCCGCGCGAGCTGCCAAAACCCTTCCCGTGATCATGCAGAAGTTCGACGACACACGCCGTGAGCTGCTGAAACACATTTCGTGATCATGCAGTAGTTCGCCCGCAGCCCCGCCTACCTGCATGTACGCACTCCGTGATCATGCACAACCTGGTTATGCATGATCACGAACCACATATGCCCAGCTCAGCCGACCATGCGCCGAACTTCTGCATGATCACGGGAAGGGTCCGCCCAGGTCACCCTGCCCCCTGGCGAACTTCTGCATGATCACCACCATGAGGGCAGGGATCACACCCAAGGGGGGGCTTGTCAGCGGGGTAGGGGGACGGACCAGGAAAGACGGGTGCCACCCTCGGCGGGCGACACGACCTCGAAGCCGCCGCCGAGCCTCCGGGCGCGCTCCTCCAGATTGCGAAGACCGCTGCGCCGTCCGCCTTCGGGGATGCCCATGCCGTTGTCGCGGACGACGAGGGTGAACCGGCGGTCCGCCACCTGGACGTGCACGTCGGCGCGGCCGGCCTTGGCGTGACGGACGATGTTGGACAACGCCTCCCTCAGCACCGCGAGCGCCTGTTCGGCGATCTCGCCGGGAACCTGGTTGTCCAGCTGGCCGTCCATCCGCAGGCTGGGCATGAAGCCGAGCCGTGTGCCGCTCTCGTCGACCAGGCTGACGATGCGCGAGCGCAGCCCACCCAACGTGTCGAGCGGCGCCTGCAGGGCGAAGATGGTCGAGCGGATGTGCCTGATCGTGTCGTCGAGCTCGTCGATCGCGTGGCGGAGGCGGACGCTGCCTTCCGGCCGTTCGACCATGCGGACGATGCTGGTCAACCCCATGGCGACCCCGAAGAGGCGCTGAATGACCACGTCGTGCAGGTCTTTGGCGATGCGGTCCCGGTCTTCGAGCAGTCTGAGGCGTTCGGCGTCTCGCCGCGACTCGGCCAGCTCCAGCGCGATGGCCGCCTGGCCGGCGAAGGAATGCAGCATCCGCGACTCCGCCTGGTTGAACGGCGCGGACCCGGCCTGTTTGAACACCGTCAGCACTCCCCGCACGGCGCCGGGCGCGCCGATCGGCACGACGAGGACCGGGCCCGGCCGTATGCCTCCGGCGACCGCGGCAGGCATCTCCGCTTCGGCGAAGTCGGCCACCGCGATGGGATGTCCGAGGGTGAAGACCCTGCCGCCGAGCGACCCCTCCACGGGGACCTCGGCGTGCGCGATGTTGTCGGCCTTCGGACCGTCGGCGATGACGATGCGCAGCCTGGTGCGATCTTCTTCGGGCAGCAGCACGGCGGCGACGTCGCCGCCCGTCATCTCCCGGGCGCTCCGCGCCATGAGGGCGAGCACCTCCGGCGGGGACACCTCGCACAGCAGGCTGGTCGTGACCTCCGACGACGCGTGGAGCCACGTCTCCCGGCGCCGGGTCGCCTCGAACAACCGGGCGTTCTCGATCGCCACCCCGGCCGCGCAGGCCAGCGTGCTGACCATGGCCTCGTCCTGCTCGTCGAACTGCGCGCCGTCCAGCTTTCCCACGAGGTGGAGATGGCCGAAGACCTCACCCCGGACGCGGATCGGCACACCAAGGAAGGCCCGGGAGGCCACACGGCCGAACCCGTCGAACCCGGGCAGCTCCCTCATGTGGGCCAGCCGTACCGGCCGAAGCCCCCCTGCCCCCGCCCGTTCGAGTGCGCACAAGGCGTGTTCCAGCCCGGCGATCTCGTCGCGGGGCACGTCCACAGAGGTGAACCACACCGTGCCGCTCTCGTCGCCCGCCCTGGTCAGGGCACCGCAGCGGGCCGCGGCGAGGATGGTCGCCGACTCCACGATCCGGCGGGGAACCGATTCGGGATCGAGGTCGCCGCCGACCGTGACGACGGCTTCCAGCAGGGCGTTCACGTGATCGCGGGTGGACAGGGCGGGGCCGAGCCGCACGTGCAGCTCCGACAGCAACTCATCCAGCCGCATCGGGGGGACGACCGGGCTTCGCTCCCTTCCGCCCATATCCGGATTGTCCCACCTGCGCATTTCACCACCATCCCGAGGGGGTAATGCGTCGGCAGGGCCGGGCCACGATGATGGTCATGTGCGCGCTCGTCCGGTCTCCCCGTCCCTTCTCGTCGACGAGCTCGCGGACCGCATCGCCTCAGCGCCCCGGGACGCCTGGGTGCGGGTGGCCGTCGACGGCGCCCCGCCCGCCCACCCGGAACGGCTGGCCGACGATCTGGTCGCTCCCCTGCGCCTGCGTGGGCGGGAGGTTCTGCGCGTGTCCGCCGCCGACTTCCTGCGCCCGGCCTCGTTGCGCCTGGAGTTCGGCAGGACCGATCCCGACGTGTTCTACGCAGAATGGCTGGACGTCGCCGGGCTGACCAGGGAGGTCCTGACTCCGCTCGGGCCGGGCCGTACGGGCCGGGTCCTTCCTGCCTTGTGGGACAGCGCGAGAGATCGCGCGACGCGCGCCCCCTATGTGACCCTGCCTCCGGGCGCCGTCATGCTGCTCGACGGCGCGTTTCTGCTCGGCCGCGACCTGCCCTTCGACCTGACGGTGCACCTGTCGATGTCCCCGGCCGCCCTGGCCCGGCGTACGGCCGAGTCGGACCGGTGGACACTTCCGGCCTACGACCGGTACGAGCACGAGGCGGAGCCCACACGGACGGCCGACGTGGCGGTCCGCGTGGAAGATCCCCGCCACCCCGCGCTGATCACCAGTTGAGGCTCACATCCCGTACGCCTCCAGCAGGCGCAGCCACACCTCGCTCACCGTGGGAAACGCCGGTACGGCATGCCAGAGGTCGTCCAGGGGCACGCTCGCGGTGACCGCGATCGTCGCCGCGTGGAGCAGCTCGGCGGCCCCGGGAGCCGCGAACGTCACGCCGAGGAGCACCTTCCGGCGTTCGTCGATCACCGCCTTGGCCCGGCCCGCGTAGCCCTTCCCCAGGAGCGTGGCGCCCGCGACGGCGCCCATGTCGTATTCGACCGTCCGCACCTCGAAGCCCTCCGAGCGTGCCTGATCCTCCGTACGGCCGACGGCGCACACCTGCGGATCCGTGAAGATCACCTGGGGCGATCCGAGGGCGTCGGCCCGGTCGCGCATGCCGGGACGGTCGTCCGCTTCGCCCCTGGCCCGGGCGACGATGACGTCTCCGCAGATCCGGGCCTGATATTTGCCCATGTGGGTGAGCAGGCTGATGCCGTTGACGTCCCCCACCGCGTACAACCAGCCGTCGTCGACGCCGGTCGCCCGCATGCTGTCGTCGACGCGCACCGGGCCGCGGTCGTCCAGGCCGACGGCGGACAGGCCGAGATCACGGGTGGCGGGGTGCCGCCCGGCGGCGACGAGGATCTCGTCGGCGGTCAGCACGTCACCGCCGGACAGATGCACGGTGATCTCGCCCCCGGGCACCGGCCGTTCCACGCGCTCGACGGTCTCGCCCAGCCTGATCCGCACTCCCTGCTCGGCCAGGGACCGTGCGACCAGCTCGCCGGCGAAGGGCTCCACCCGTTCCAGGAGGCGGTCGCCGCGGACCACCACGGTGGTCTCCTTCGCGCCCAGCCCGTGGAGGGCCTGCGCCATCTCGCACGCCACCACGCCGCCGCCGATCACCAGCAGCCGTTCCGGCACCGAGCGCACCCCGGTGGCCTCCCGGTTGGTCCACGGCCCTGCCTCGGCCAAGCCAGGCACCGGCGGGATGACCGGGCTGCTTCCGGTCGCGAGGACGACCGCGTGGCGGGCGGTGAGCGTGCGGGTCTCACCCCCGGCGGAGACGACCTCGACCTCGCGCGGCCCGGTCAGGCGGCCGGAACCGCGCACGAACGCCGCGCCCACCGAGTCGATCCAGCCCACCTGGCCGCCGTCGTCATAGCCGGAGACCTGCTCGTCGCGCCAGGCGAGCACGTCGCCGACGTCGAGGTCGCTCACCGTGAGACCGGGAACCCTGCTCGCCTCCCCGGCGAGATCGAGCGGGCGCAACAGGGCCTTGCTGGGGATGCAGGCCCAATAGGAGCACTCTCCTCCCGCCAGCTCTCTCTCGACCACGGCGGCCGTGAGCCCGCCACGGGTGACGCGGCCCGCGACGTTCTCCCCCGCCGGCCCCGCCCCTATCACGATCACATCGAAGACATCAGGCATGGTCGCCTCCCAACTCGTACGGCTCGGCATATCCCTGCCAGTCTGGCGTCATCCGCCGACCCGAGGCGCCCCACATCAGCACAGGCCGTACATTTTTCGCATGAGCAACCTGGAGCGGGACCCTCAGGAGACGGTGAGCGTGGGAACGGCCACGGAAGGCCCGGTATGGGAGCTCCTCACCGGCCGTGACGTCGTTCTCGGAGGCCCCCGAGGCATGAAGGTCACCCGGACCCTCCCGAACCGGCAGCGCCGGATGGTCGGAGCCTGGTGCTTCATCGACTACTACGGGCCGGAGACGGCCGTCATGCGCCTGCCCCCGCATCCCCACACCGGCCTGCAGACCGTGAGCTGGCTCATGCAGGGCGAGGTCCTCCACCGCGACAGCGTCGGCAGTGAGCAGCTCATCAAGCCGGGCCAGCTCAACCTGATGACGGCCGGCCGGGCGATCTCCCATTCGGAGGAGTCGCTGAGCGAGGCCGTGTTGCACGGGGTGCAGCTCTGGATCGCCCTTCCCGACGGGCAGCGTGCGGTGGAGCCGCACTTCGAGCATCACGCGGCGCTTCCCACCCTGGGCAACCCAGGGGCGAGCGTGACGGTCCTGCTCGGAGAGCTGGACGGCGCCTCGTCGCCCGCACAGACCTACACGCCTCTGGTCGGAGCCGAGATCAGCCTGGACGGCGATGCGGAGATCCGCCTGCCGCTGCGGCCGGGCTTCGAACACGCCCTGCTGGGCCTGTCCGGCACGATCGACATCACAGGGGACGACGACGGCGCGCAGACCCTGGAGCCGGGACCGCTGCTCTACCTCGGGTGCGGCCGCTCCCACATCACGCTGCGCGCCCGCCGCCCCGGCCGCGTGCTCCTGCTCGGCGGCGAGCCGTTCGAGGAACAGATCATCATGTGGTGGAACTTCGTGGGCCGGACGCCCCAGGAGATCGCGGCCTACCGCGAGGAGTGGGCCACGGGCACGGCCTTCGGCACGGTCGAGGGATTCGACGGCGCTCCGCTGCCCGCGCCCACGCTGCCCGTCACGCCGATCAAGCCCCGCGGCCGCCACGGCTAGCCCGCCGCCTGGCGGGTAACGCTCTGGCATGACCACAGAAAGCGATGCACTGGCCGATCTCGATCCGTTCGAGATCTTCGACGACGAGGCCCGGCGGCTGGACCGGTTCTTCTCCTCGCTCGACGACCAGGGCTGGTCGCGGCCGTCCCGATGCGCGGGGTGGTCGGTCCGCGACGTGCTCGGCCATCTCGCGGGCGAGGAACTCTACAACCAGGCCTGCCTCGACGGCGACCTCGAGGGCTTCTTCGACATGCTGGCCCGCGAAGGCGTCGGCGGGGGCTTCGAGGCGTTCAACGAGTGGTGCGTACGGCGGCGCCACAACCGGCCCGTCGAGGACGTCTTAGAGGAGTGGCGCACCAAGAACGCCGAGACGCGCCGGCGGATGCGGGCTCTCGGCCGTGACGCGATGCTCAGCACCTCCGCCGGGCCCTATCCGGCGGGTCTGCAGGCCTTCCACTACGACTCGGAATACGCCACCCACGCCGACGACGTCGGCGCGCCCGTCACGCAGGAGGAGGCCGAGGCCAGGCTCGCGTGGCGGGCGCGGGTGAGCGAGTTCGTGCTCGACGAGACCGGTTCGCCCGCCTTCGTCGAGCCGGAGGGCGATCGCATCGCGGTGTCGGTGGGCGACGTGGAGGCGCGGCTCACCCCTGCCGACTTCGTCGAGGCGACCGTGGGCAGGCTGCCCGCGGATCATCCGATGGACCCGCGGGTGCGAAACGCGCTGCGCTGCCTGGCCTGAGAGGAAACCCTTGTTCACGAGCATCCTCGGGACGCGACTGCGCTGGTACCAGGCGGAAGGCTGGGTGTTCGACCCCGTCAGCGTCGGGCCGGACATCATCGAATACACCATCAGTGAGGGCCCACATGCCGGGCGGCATGCCGTCCAACGGACCTTCTACCAGCGGGTCGCTCCAGGAATCGAGACCACGGCCTGGTACGAGGAGAGTGGTGCCATCGTTCATGTCACGTGGTATTTGGAGACACGGACATCGCACCGTTTCGCGGCCATCCCCGCTTGGCTGGCCGAAGATTTCACCGCCTATCGGGGTGACAATCAGGATCCCGCGTTCATCGAGAAGATCAGGGACCTTACGGCACAGGGTCCGGACTGGCCTCGGCACATCATGGACGACGATGGCTACTTCGAGGTGCTCTGACTCGCGACGGCCTCGCTCGGCGGCACATGCCGCCGAGTTCTGGGATGGTCTCCGCGCCCTCACCTGGGGCGCGGAGACCCGGGTAATAAATCGACCTGCGGGCCGTCGGCACGGAGTGTGCCGTCCCCCGCGCCGTCACCCGCCGCGGCGGCCCGTCGCACCGGGAGCCTGCGCACGGCCGGTACGGCCGGCCACGGGCGAAGGCGCAACGCCAGGGGCAGGACCACGGCCAGCACCACGACCAGCACGGCTCGCGCGCGACTCCGGCTCACCTGGGGACGCGGGGCCTGACCGGACGCCCGAGGTCCGCCTGCCCGTGCGATGTGCCCCAGTCCGGGCCGCCGCCGCTCCGGATGGCGCACCGGATGAGGCGCCGAGTCGCGGAGCGAGGATCGCGGCGAGATGGACGGGACGGCGAGGCGCCGGGGCGCGGGCCTGACGGGCGCGCGGCCCGCGCCGCGAGGGGCGACGGGCCTTCTGAGGCGGTCGGACGACCGCCGTCTCGCCGGCGGGCCGACAAGCCGCCGGGCTTTCGGATCCGAGACAACGGAAGCGGCATTCGCCCCCGATAAGACAGGGTCCATGACTCTGAGTATGAACGCCCGTCGATGCGGAGCGGGCACTGATAAATACCTCATGTGGAGTCCCCACGTGACTCAGCCGCGTGGAGGCGGTTTGCCGGGGGGATCCGGACGTGTCGCTCATCCCATCGTGCAGGCGATTGGCGGCGGCACGTCAACCATGCACCGGGATCGCACGCAATCGCAATGAGGCGCGCCAGAGTCATTCATTTCGCACACCTCGGGCGAAATTTCCGGACATGAAAAGCGAATGCGCTTATTTCAGCTCATGGTGGTGGGAGAAATGCCGCCCTATCCCCGCGTATCGCTCGTCGCGTCATGCCGGCTCACCACATCATGCGCCGCCGCGTCATCCGGGCTCACCGCGTAATCCCCAGCCGGCACGCCATCCGCCGCGTGATCCCCGGCCGGCACGTCGTCCCGTACGGCTTTCGCCGCCGACCAGATCGGCAGCGTGAGGATCATGGTGAGACCCCCGCCCGGGGTCTCCTCCGGGGTGAGGGTGCCGCCCATGGCCTCGGCCAGCCCGCGCGACAGGGCCAGCCCGAGCCCCACGCCGCTGTGGTTGTCCCGGTCGCCGAGCCGCTGGAACGGCATGAAGACCCGGTCGTGGTCCTCCCGCGGGATGCCGGGCCCGCGGTCGATGACCCTGATCTGCGCGTGATCGCCGTGCCAGCTGGCGGTGACCAGCGGCGGCTCGTCCGGCGGGCTGTAGCGGACCGCGTTGGCCATGATGTTGACCAGGATGCGCTCCAGCAGGTCGGGGTCGGCGACCACCTCGGGAAAGTCATGCGTGATGTCCGCGTGCACGCGGCGGCCCACCGGCACGGGTCGCCCCGGCGGCAGGGCGGAGCCGGGAAGGTCCGGCTGTCCGAGATCGTCGATCGCCCGGGGCACGACCTCCTCCAACGCCACTGCCTGTGAGTGCACGCCGAGCACCCCCGCCTGCAGCCTGCTCATGTCGAGCAGGTTCGCCACGAGCCGGTTCAGCTTGGCCAACGACTCCTCCGCCGTGGCGAGGAGCTCGGACCGGTCCTCGGCCGACCAGTCGACCTCGGTGCTGCGCAGGCTCTCGACGGCCGCCTTCGCCGAGGCGAGCGGGGTGCGCAGGTCATGGCTCACCGCCGCGAGCAGTGCCGTACGCATCCTGTCGGCCTCTGCGAGGGGCCTGACCTGTTCGGCCTGCCGTTCCAGCCGTTCCTGCCTGAGGGCCACGGCCGCCTCTGCGGCGAACGCCTCCAGCACCCGCCGGTCGGAGGCGTCGAGCAGCCGTCCGCGCAGCGCGAGCACGAGGTCGTCGTCGATCGGCATCTCCGTGTCCGCGATCCCGGGGCAAGTGCAGGGCATGCCTCCGGTGGTGGCGACGATGCGCCACGCCTTGGGGTCGGTCTTGTCGCCGAGGCTGGGCTCCACGTCGGGTTGCCGTTCGAGCAGGGTGACCGACGCCAGGCCGAAGACCTCCCTGAGCCGCGACAGCAGCGACGGCAGCGCGGCCTCGCCGCGCAGCACATGTCCGGCCAGCGCGGAGAGCACCTCGGCGTCGGCGCCCGCCCGTGACGCCTCCCGCGTACGGCGCGCCGCCAGATCGACGATCGCACTCACCGCGCCCGCGACCAGCACGAACACGATGAGGGCGAGGAGGTTTTCGGGGTTGGCGATCGTCCACGTGTGAACAGGCGGTGTGAAATACCAGTTGAGCAGCAGGAAACCGCCGACGGCCGCCGTCATCGCCGGCCACATGCCGCCCACCAGGGCGACCCCGACGACGGCCGCGAGGAACAGCAGGATCTGGCTCGGCAGCGTCAGGTCTCCGCGCAGCGGCAGCAGCAGCGCCGTGAGCGCGGGCACGCCGAGCACGGTGAGCGCCCAGCCCGCCAGCCTGCGGGTCCTGGTGAGCGCGGCCCTCGACGGTGTGGGCCGCCTGCCCTTGCTGACCTCGTCATGCGTGATCATGTGGACGTCGATGGCCCCCGACAGGGTGGTCACCGTGAATCCGACGCCCCGCGAGAGCAACTGTGCCAGCCGCCCCCGGCGTGAGACGCCGAGCACGAGCTGGGTGGCGTTCACGCCGCGGGCGAAGTCGAGCAGGGCCCGCGGCACGTCCTCGCCGACGACCTGGTGGTAGGTGCCGCCCATGCTCTCCACGAGGGCGCGCTGCCGGGTGAGGCCGACCGGGTCGGTGCCGCTCAGCCCGTCGGCCTGGGTGACGTGCACGGCGAGCAGGTCGGCGCCCTTGGTCCTCGCCGCGATCCTGGCCGCCCGCCTGATCAGCGTGTCGCCTTCGGGACCTCCGGTCAGCGCGACGACCACCCGCTCGCGGGTCTCCCAGGTGCCGGCGATGCCGTGCTCGGACCGGTAACGGTCGAGCTGGTCGTCGACCTTGCCCGCGACCCAGAGCAGCGCCAGCTCGCGCAGGGCCGTCAGGTTTCCCACGCGGAAGTAGTTCGACAACGCCGCGTCGACCTTCTCCGGGAGGTAGACGTTGCCGTGCGCCATGCGGCGGCGCAGCGCCTCCGGCGACATGTCGACCAGCTCCACCTGGTCGGCCCGCCGCACCACCTCGTCCGGCACGGTCTCACGCTGGGGCACGCCGGTGATCTGCCTGGCGACGTCGTTGACCGACTCGAGATGCTGGATGTTGACCGTGGAGACGACGTCGATGCCGGCGTCGAGGATCTCCTCGATGTCCTCCCACCGCTTGGCGTTGCGTGAGCCGGGCACGTTGGTGTGGGCCAGCTCGTCGATCAGCGCCGTCTTCGGCCGCCGCGCGATCACCGCTTCCACGTCGAGCTCGGTGAACGTCGCGCCCCGGTAGGAGACGACACGGCGCGGCAGGATCTCCAGCCCGTCGAGCAGCTCGACGGTGTGGGGCCGGTCATGGGTCTCGACGAAGCCGACCACGACGTCGCGCCCGCGCCTGCGCGCGCGTCCGCCCTCGCTCAGCATGGCGTAGGTCTTGCCCACGCCCGGTGCGGCCCCCAGGAAGATCCGCAGCCGTCCGCGTGGCATGTCGCCTCCCCCAAAACGTCAATGGAACCAACGGTACGGCCGGCTCCGGGCCAAGCGAACACGCAAATCGGGTGATACGGGTGCGCATTGACAGGTTGGCTACGCGGTCGGCGCGGGTCTTGACGGCTCCTTGACGTGGAGAGGCCGGCCTCCCGGCGGTGTCCGGGGGCCGGCCTCAGGAGGGTGCGTCAGCTCCGCGCGCGGCGCAGGCCGAGCACGCCCACGACGGTGCCGATGAGTCCGACGGCGATGCCGACGGCGCCGATCGTGCGCGCCGTGGAGTCGGTGTCAGACACGGCGGCCGTCTCGGTGCCCGCCGCCGCCACGGTGGGCGCCGCCGACGGGGCGGCGGACGCCGCGCCGCCGTGGTCGTCGTCGCCGGTCGCCGCGACCAGCTTGAGCGCCGGCACGGGGTGCTCGCCCTCAGAGCCGTCGGCCTTCGGCGGGTCGGCCCACTTCACGACCTCGCCGTTGGAGTAGGTCTGCGTGGTGGGGAAGTCGAGCTCATCGACGGTCTTGGGCAGCGGGCCCACCGACACCTCGAACTCCTGGAACTGGCCGGGGTCGATCTTGCCGCCCGTCCAGGTGATCTTCAGCACCGACTCGGTGACCTTGTCTCCGTCGTCGTCGACGACCGGCTGGGGCAGCTTGCCCTGGGTGACCTTGACATCCCACCCGGGCACCGGGCGGACGGAGACGAACGGCAGCGGATGGTCGGTCGGGAAGTCGACCTCGATCTTGTCGGTCGTCGCCGCGTCCCTCTCGTTGGGAACGCGGAAGGCGATCTTGCTCCAGCTGCCCTTCTCCGCGGTGCCGGGGTTGATCGTGACATGCGCCAGGGCCGGTACGGCCAGGCCCACGGTGAGGGCGACGACGCCGGCGGTGACGGCACCGGCACGGCGGATGGCGGCGTTGAACGCCATAGGGAGTCTCCACTTCTGGCTACGGGGATCGAACGATGATCCGTTCACGGGGAACGGCGACAGCGCGCGAGCCGTACCGGAAGGATCCCTATGCGGGGGTGGTTCCGGCGGCCCGCACGAAAGTGCACAGACCGGCCGGAAGCGGTGGCCCACGCCGGGTGACGGCGTGGCGCAGCCCCCTGCGGGGGCGAAGGGGCGAGACGGTGGCGGGGAACCGCCACGACAGGGGCGCCGCGGGCGCGCCGAGGTCGCCGCGGATCAGCGAGAGCAGGACGCGCAACGATCCCGTGACACGCGCGCCCGCCCTGCGCAGCAGCGCCCACAAGGCGCTCTCTCCGCGGGCCAGCCACCAGCCGGTGATCAGCGTGGCGGTGAGGTGCGCGATGAGCATGCCGAGATCGGGGCCGAGACCGCTGTGCCCGTGGGCGGACAGGAACGACGACGACGTCGCCACCGCCGGCGTGACCCGGTCGAACAGTTCATGGAGGAACAGCTGCGCGACCGCCAGCAGCACGCTGATCGTGGGGGCGGAGCGTTCGCGCCCGGCAAGGGCGATGGTGAAGGCCAGCACCACGGCACCGGCCGCCAGCACCGTCTTCAGCGACGGGAGCACTCCCCCGCCGAGGCGGTGCGCGGCGGCGGCCAGCAGTACGCACACGACGGTGAAGAACACCGATCGGGCGAGGCGGAGGGGCAGCCGGGCGCGCATAACGCCCCACATGGTCTCATGCCAGCCGACGCGCGCAACCCCCTGCACCGATCATGGCAACCAGGACACCTTGCCGCGCAGCATGCCGTACCCGACGAAGGCGACCGCGTCGATCAGCGTGTGCGCCACGACCAGCGGCATCGCGCGGCCCCAGCGCTGGTAGAGCCTGCCGAAGATCAAGCCCATCACCACGTTGCCGATGAAGCCGCCGAACCCCTGGTAGAGGTGGTAGGAGCCGCGCAGCACCGACGCGACGCCCACCGCGCGCCAGGGCGACCAGCCGCGCTGCGCCAGCCGGTGCAGCAGATATCCGCTGACCAGCACCTCTTCGAGCACGCCGTTCTGCGCCGCCTGGGCCAGCAGGACCGGCACCCGCCACCAGGTGGAGGGCAACGTCTCCGGCACGACGTTGAGGCTGATCCCCGACTGGAAGGCCACGAAGTAGAACGCCAGGCCGGTGCCGCCGATCAGCGCCGCGAGCGCCGCGCCGCGGAGCAGGTCGCGGCCGGGCTCGCGCATGTCGACGCCGATCGTCCTGAAGGACTCGCCCGACCTCGCCAGCAGGTAGGCGACCAGCCCCACCGGGGCCACGTTGATCGCGATCGCGGCGATCTGCAGGGTGAGGTCGAGCCAGGGCCTGCCTGGGGCGAGCGACCCGACGAGCACGGCCTCCTGGCCGCTGAGCGACGCGGGCGCGGTGAGCGCGCCGATCAGCCGGATGAGCGACAGCAGCGCACTGGCTCCGAGAGACACCGAGAAGACGGCGACGATCTCCGGGCCGATGAGCCGGGGAGTGAGCCCACGCAGGTCGGCGGACGCCGGTCCGGACTCCGGGGTGGCGGTCACCGGCGTGCACCGGCGACGACCGGGCCGGCCGTGACGGCGGCTACCCTGAGGCGGGTGGAGGCATGGTCATCCATGCCCGCAGGCTAGTCGACGTGCCTGAGAGGAGAAGACGGTGTCGGATCTGCCAGACCTGTCCGAACGCCTCCCGGCGACGAGGCGGGCGCTCCACGGCGTCGCCGAGCTGGTCATGGCCGGCCCGCAATATCGCACGAGCGGCACCATCAGGCTCCGCATCGTCCCCGGCGGCTTCGCCACCGTCGCGGCCCCCGAGCTGCGCGTGGACGCGGACGCGCTGATCACGGCGGCGGGAGCCCGGCTTCCGCTGCACGAGGTCACCTACGCGGCGCTGGCGGACGCCGCGGGCGTCGACGGCGGCCGGCCCGAGGGGCTCTACCACGACAGCTCAGGCGCCGACGCGGCCGACGCGGTGGAGGTCGATCCTGAGGCGGCGGCCCACCTGACGGACTGGCTCGCGGCGGGCGACGCCGCGCTGCGGCGGCTCGCCCCCGGTCAGGACCCGGTGCTGTGGCCCGAGCACTTCGACCTCGCCCTCACCCTCGACGAGGTCAACTACGGCGTCTCGCCGGGAGACGCGGCTATCGGCGAGCCGTACGCGTATGTGGGGCCGTGGCGGCCCCACGAGGGCGCCTTCTGGAACGTGTCGTTCGGCGCGGCCCGCACGCTCACCGAGCTGGGCGGCGCGGGTCCGGACGTGGCGGCCGGCCTGGCGGCCTTCCTCGAGGAGGGCCGCCGCCAGGCCGGCGCGTCGAGCTGACCACCGTCAGTACGGCAGGGCTCGGTTGGCGAAGGGGGCGGCCACGAAGGGCGCCTTGAACTTCGGGAAGGCCACGGTGTTGGCGTTGCCGTCCGAGGTGTAACGGTCGTTGGGGTTGGCGTTCAGCCAGTCCAGCCACGCGGCCGAGCAGAACTTCACGCAGTCGCCGACCTTCTCCTTGGACCGGATGCGCGGGATGCCCACCGGGTCGAAGTCCTTCGTGTACGGCGACGGCGCCGGCGTGTAGCCCGCCAGGAAGACGCCGCGGTAGTCGTATTTCACGTTCCCCGCCGAGCCCTGCATCGCCCACTTCTTGTTGCGCGGCTGGTTGCCGTACGGCAGGGCCAGCGTGACGGGCGGCGTCTTGATCAGCGTGGTGATCAGGCTCTGGCCGGCCGCGATCTGGTCCTCGACCTCCTTCTCGTCCTTGCCGAGGAGGTTGAGGTGATCGCGGGTGTGGTTGCCGATGTCGAACCCGTGGTCCTTCAGCCATCCGAGGACCTGGATCTGCTCCTCCGGCTTGGCCATGCCGAAAAGGTCGCGGATCACGTAGAAGGTCGCCACGGGACGGAAGCCGGGGTTCTTCTTCGCCACGTCCATCAGGATGCCGACGGCCGTGTCGGGCTTCGGGTTGCCCATGCCGTCCAGGGTGAGCTGCGACGGCGAGGAGTCGTCGAAGGTCAGCACCACGGGGTGCTTCCCGGCAGGAATGCCGATCTTGCCGGTGACATATTCGGCGGCGGTGATGGGAACGTAGTTCTCCTTGGCGAGCCGCTCCAACTCCGCGCGGAACTGCGCGGGCGTGCGGTCGTCGCCCGGGGGCGGCTTCTCAATGATCCGGTGGTACATGATCACCGGGATCTGGCCCAGCTCGTTGGCCTTGACCCTCGCGGCGATCTGCGTCTCGGCTTTGCGCTCGGAGGCGGCGGCGGCCATGTTGCTCGCCTTGGCCCGGGCCTGCGCGGCCTTGTCCGCCTCGCTCTTCCCGGATCCGCACGCGACTGACATTGCGATGACGCTCAACGACGCCACCCCGAGACCGGCAACCCTCAAGCGTCCCATGGCTCCCCTTCCAACGGGCACCGGATGACGATGAGTCAGGTACTACCCGGGTCACCAGCGGAATTCACAGAGAGTAGGACAAACATCACCCAGCGTGAATCTCCGTGGCTCTTACCTCAAGGGAGAGACCATCAGGCCTCCGGGGGCGCGGGCGGCCGCGGCAGGGTACGGCCTGTCGGCCCTCTTCTAGATTTGGGGCTCGGCGCTGAACGCGACGCCGTCGCCGGACAGCTCCACCGGCCCGTCCGACGCGGGGACGAACACCGACTCCCCGGGGTGCAATTTCACCTCGGAACCCACGTTCACGCCGCCCTCGACGCAGACGACGATGCGCGGCACCGCGCCGCCCAGCACGTGGCCGCCGGCGGGCGTGATCCGGCGCAGCAGGAACTCGGGAGCCGGGGGCACGTAGGCGTCGCCGTCCTGAGCGATCGCGAGCGGCTGCGCGCCGGGCACGGTGATACGCAGCAACTCGTCGACGTCGATGTGCTTGGTCGTCAGGCCGGCCCGCAGCACGTTGTCCGAGCCCGCCATGATCTCCACACCGAAACCGTCGAGGTAGCAGTGGAGCACGCCCGCGCCGAGGTAGAGCGCCTCCCCGGGGGCCAGCTCGTGGCGGTGCATCAGCAGCGGCGCCAGCACCGCGGGGTCCTCCGGATATTGCCGGGCGAGGCGGCAGACCAGCTCGTAGTCGGCCAGGTGAATCGACGCGGCGGCCCACACGATCGACTCCACCAGCTCGCGCTTGGAGCCCGGCCACTCCAGCAGCACACGCAGCGCGCCGAGCACGTCGTCGGCGGCCAGCCGTGACACGACGGTCTGCAGCGCCTCGATCTGCAGCCGCTCGACCAGCATCGCCGCCTGCTCCGCCGGGCGGAATCCGGCCAGCCCGGAGAACGGCGTGAGCGCGCAGATCATCTCGGGCTTGTGCCAGGAGTCGGAGTAGTTGGCGTCGCCGCGTGCGAACGCCTCAGCCGCCTGCTCGCTCGTCGGGTGCACCTGCAACGACAGCGGCGCGTCGACCGCGATCAGCTTCATCAGGTACGGCAGGCGCGGCCCGAACCGGGCCACCGTGCCGGCGCCCAGCGTCCCCTCGGGATCGGCCGCGATCGCCTGGTCGAGGGTGAGCTCGGCGCTGTCTCTGACCAGCCGGGAGGGCCCGGACGGATGCGCGCCGAGCCACATCTCGGCCTCGGGTCCCGACGCCTCTCTGCCCATCAGGGTGGCGATGGCCGTCCGGGAGCCCCAGGCGTAGTCCTTGATCGGGTTGATGAGCTGGTCCACGTACGTCCTCATTAGGCGATGGCCGATGAGCGTCTGAGCCTAACAACCCCCGGAAACGCATGGCGAGGTGCTCCCACGGACGTCGGGTGAACGATTCACGGCCACGCACGCCGGCGGTTCATCCGGCTTCACCCGCCTCACCGCCAAAAACGCGGAAATCCACTGAGGGGCTTGAAGACGCGCGGCTAACGTCATCGGCCACACTCGACGCCCTCCCCTCCGACGGACGTCCATAGGAGGGGAAAGCCGATGACGAACCACCGCACCTCACGCCGGGGCGTGACCGCCCGTTCTTACGTCTCATCGATCACCGACCCGTTCCAGCGCCGCGCCGGCCCAGGATCTACAGATTTCGCCCGTTCTTAGAACTTTTCGCACGATGCTCACGTCTACACAGACGGAAGCGGGGACCGATCACCGCTCACAGCATGTCGACCGGGCCGTAAAAATTGGTTTACAGGATAGATCGCTACACTTGGCCCGGTTTGCCGCGCTGGCTCTCGATCTAGGCCCAAGGCCCAGGTCCGAACCTCAGGAGTCATGAAGAGTGGGTCACGTCGACGTCCGCCCTGCCCCACCCTTGGAGGAGCCGCAGGCGGCACCCCGCATCGTGCCGAAATGGCGGGCCTGGTTATGGTCGGCGCTTGCGGCGGTGCTCGGGGTGCTCGTGGGCGTGGGCACCTTCGTCGTCGTGGGATACAACAAGCTCAGTGGCAACGTGCGGCATGAGGCTGTGACCCAGAAGGAGCTCGGCCCACGCCCCCCGAAGATCAGCGAGGCGCTCAACATCCTGATCGTCGGCTCCGACCAGCGCAACGGCGCCAATGCGAAATACGGCAAGTTCGTCGGAGAGCGAACCGACACGATCATCCTCGCGCACATCTCGCCGAACCGGGACGGCGCGACTCTGATCAGCTTCCCTCGCGACTCCCTCGTGAAGTTGCCCTCCTGCCCCGCCAAGAAGGGCGTGACCGGCCAGAGCGCACACGTGGGCATGATCAATGAGTCGTTCAACTCCGGTGGCATCGCCTGCACCTGGAAGACGATCGAGCAACTGACCGGCATTCGCATCGACCATTACGTGAAGGTCGACTTCACCGGGTTCAAGGCGATGGTCGACGCGGTGGGCGGGGTGCCCGTCTGCCTGGCCGAGCCGATCGACGACAGGAGGGCGCTGCTGCACCTGTCCGCCGGAAAGCACCTTCTGAAGGGCGAGGAGGCGCTCGGTTACGTCAGGGCCCGCTACAACGTCGGCGACGGCTCCGACATCGGGCGTATCCAGCGCCAGCAGATGTTCCTGTCGGCGATGGCCAAGAAGGCGATGAGCGGCCAGACGCTGACCGACCCGCAGGCGCTGTTCGGCTTCCTCGACGCCGCGACCAAGTCGATCACCACCGACCCCGATCTCAGCATCGGCGTGATGAAGGACCTCGCGATGAGCGCGAAGGGCATCACCGCCGGGCAGATCAAGTTCGTGACCACTCCCTGGCAGTATTCGGCCGCCGACCCGAACCGCGTCGTCTGGGTCGAGCCGCAGGCCAAGAACCTGTTCAAGATGGTCGCGGCCGACCAGATCTCCAAGGACGTCAAGAGCGGCGAGCAGAAGATCCCGAAGGGGCAGGTCCAGATCGTCGTCCAGAACGGCACGGGCGTGTCCGGTGTCGGCACCACGGTGGCCGACGAACTCAAGGCCCGCGGCTACAAGGTCTCCAAGGTCACGACCGCGAAGGCGCCGGCCAAGAAGACGACCCTCAAGTACGGCCCCAACGGGGAGTCGCGGGCGCCCCGCCTGTTCCGCGAGCTGAAGAAGGGCACCACCCGCGCGGTCACCGACACCGACACCAAGGCGCTCGTGCTCGTCATCGGATCGGACTGGAAGGGCCTCAAGACGCCGAAGTCGCTGGACGACGTGAACGGTTTCGACGCCACCCAGGACACCTGCACCCCCGCGTGATCATGCACACCCACCTCGTGATCATGCAGAAGTTCGGTGCCGGCAGCGACGACCAGGCCGTACACCGATCGTGATCATGCGGGTATCTAAAGAAGTAATCCACCTAGTGCCTGACCTGCTGCGATGCCTCTCGGGGGAGTCACATCCCCCGAATAATCCCCACGGTTGGGGACCGTGGGGTGAGGCTAGGCCGAACGTCGGCGGTTCAGTGCATCCCTGGCGGCACTCCTGGAGAGTTCCGAGATCGGCGAGGTGGTGTCCTTCCACGACACCGAGCCGGACATGGCTCCCGAGCCTGCCAAGACGCTCACCGGCGTCGCTGCCATTCGGGCGCTCCTGGACAACGTCAGCGCTACTGAGAGCGCTAAGGGCGACACCCCCATCAAGACCGCCAAGGCTGGGCGGATCGAGCATGGGGACGTTCGTAGTCGATCATGGATCGCCCCCCGAGTGATCGCGACGATGAGAACGAGAATGATCAATGAAGAGCTCTAAAGCTTGGCTCTGGGCAGCCGTGGCGATCCTCAGCCAAGTGGCCGCCTACCTTCAAATAACTGAACCTGTGCATGGGAGTCGCACTCTGCATGCGATCAGCACCGTGCTAGCCCTCGGCGTAGCACTTGCTTGTGCATGGCGGGCAGGTCGTGAGAGTGCCAATCGTGGGACGGCTGAACCGTCCGAGTGATCGCCTAGGCGAGCATCCAAGCATCCACCGCTAAGAACCATCGCGGGCTACCGGACTCGAACCGGCTCACCCCACCGGGGAACGAACGCACTAGGCGCTTGCCTGAACTCCCATTCAGCATTTGCCCGCGCTGGCAGGGGCAGTGTGGCATACCTCGCGAGCACTGGGCCTGATCACCCGATCAGCCAAGTGAGCATCATCGATCGCCTGAGCGATCAGGGGGCGATCGGTTCCCGATCTCCTGCCCTGTTGGGAGCCGTGGAGAGCCTTGGCTTCTTGAATCCTCACTCCACACACAATCCCCACGGAGGGGACCCAAAGGGGCCCCATGGCTCTCCATCACTCCGAACCCAGAAACCGATGCTGACCAGGGAGAACAACACTCCTCCGGATCACTCCGAAGCAGAGGACACTAGGCGGAAAACCCCTGTCGATACCATGCAGAAGTTCGGTGCCGGCAGCGACGACCAGGCCCGATTCCTATGTGATCATGCACACCCACCACCGAGTGTGCATGATCACGTACATGGGTCCCCCGAAACGGCGGCCGGAACGGCGCCGGGGGGTCCCGTCAGAATAGCCAGCCGAGCAGGCCGCCGCCGTCATCCGAGGTCGGGCTCGGCGACGGAGAAGGAGCCGGCGGCGTGGGCTTCGTGGTGGGCGCGGATGTGTTCCTCGGGGGTTCCGGCGTCTTGACCGCGCCGCCTCCCGAGCCGGGGGTGGGCGTCGCCTTGTCCGCCGGAGGCCGCGACGGACGGAGGCTGGGCCGGGGCGAATGCGCCGACACGGGAATCAGCACCTCACCGGGGTCCGGAGCGGCGGTCTCGCCGGAATCGGCGGGCGGCGCCTCGGTCACCGCGGGGGACGACACGGGCTTGGCCGCACAACCGGAGCCCGACGGGCACGCGGACTCCGCCGGCTGCCCGACCCACGCGGTCAGCGCCCAGACGGCGCCGACGACGACGGCCGCGATCGCACCCGCGCGCAGCAGCACACCCTTGCGCCGGCGGTCCGGCTCGTCGTATCCGCCGCCCGGCCCGCCACCGGAGCCGTCGCCGCCCCGCCAGCCGGAGCCGAGGAATCCCCCGGGCTCGGTCACGCCCTCCTCGCGGGGGTGACGCTCCTGGTCGCCACGGGAACCGTGCCGGTCGTCCCAGCGGTCGTCGTCGCCGTCGTCCCAGGAGTCGGAGGCGTCCTGGTGGCCCTCCCAGCCGTCGCGGCGCTCCCGGTGCTCGCGGCGTTCGTCCCAGTCGTCGTCGGCGTCCCAGCCTTCGGCCTCCGCGTCCGGGTGGTCGGCGTCGTCGGCGCCCTCCCCGGACAGACGTTCCATATCGGCCTTGCGTCTCCATTCGCTGGACAGCAGATCGTCTCCATCGGCGTCGGAACGGCGGGCCGCCGCGTCGCCGAGATCTTCCGACCAGAACCGTTCGCCATCCGCCGGGGAGCCGTGCGAGACGTACGGCCGGACGAACGATCCGGTCTGCTCGATGGAGTCGTCAGGGACCGGGTCGACCATGACGGTCCTTCCTTTAGCCAGTCGTGCTCGCGCAACTTCTTAGCATCATCCGACACCAGTTGTCCGGAAATTTCACAACAATCACTGTAATCACAACCCGAGATCGTTGTGGTTCGGGCGAGCGCGCCCCAAGATCTCGCCATGACCCCTCTACGCGACCGGGTGGGCGGGCACATCGGGGCTGTCAGGCGGTTCGGGGAGAGTCACGGAGTTCGGAATGCGGGCAGAGCGTGCGGCCGTTCTCCGGGTGTTGTCGCTCACCCTCGGCTCGGCGGTCCTGTGGGGGCTCGCCCACCTGATCGCGGGCCGCACCCGCATGGGCCTGGTGCTGGCGACCTCCTACATCATGCTGCTCGGCACGATCATGACGTTCCTCACCGCGCTCAGGCCGCTCCTCGCGCGCATGCTCGTGCAACCCGAGTGGCTGCTGCGGGTGATCGTCGCCGCACTGCTCATCGCGGCGATCTGGACGGCCGTCATCGTGCGGTCCTACTTCCTCGCCCGGCCCGCCGACCTCACCGCGCGCGGACGCCAGGTCACCGCCGCCGTGATCACCCTGGCGTGCGCGGTGCTGATCGTGCCCCTCGCCGCCGTGAGCAGGATGGCCTTCGTGTCCCGCGACCTGCTGACCTCGCTGTTCGCCTCGGACGCCGACGGCCCCTGGGACGGCCGGAACGTCAACATCTTGCTCGTCGGCGCCGACGCGGCGAAGAACCGGCCGGGGGCGCGGACCGACAGCCTCACGGTGGCCAGCGTCGACGTGCGCACCGGGCGGACGGTTCTGTTCGGCCTGCCGCGCAACCTGCAGCACGCACCGCTCCCGCCCGGCCCCGCGCGCGACATGTTCCCCTGGGGGTTCCATGCCACGGACACAGCGACGCCCGGGCTGCTCAACGAGATCTACCAATGGGCGAGCGACCATCCCGCGATCGCCCCGGGCGCGAGCGCGCACGATCGCGGCATCGCCGTGCTCAAGGGCACGGTGAGCGAGATCCTCGGGATCCCGGTGCCCTATTACGCCATGGTGGACATGCACGGCTTCCGCGAGGTCATCGACGCCATCGGCGGAGTACGGGTCACCATCAGGCAGGACATTCCGTACGGGCTGGAGGGCGGGGTCTTGCAGGCGGGCACGCGCACGCTCGACGGCGAGCAGGCCCTGTGGTTCGGCCGCTCGCGCACCGGCAGCGACGACTACGTGCGGATGGCCCGGCAGAAGTGCCTGATCAACGCGGTCGCCAAGCAGGCGGACGCCATGACGGTGATGCGGGGGTTCGAGAGCATCGCCGCGGCGGCCAAACAGTACGTCAGGACCGACATCCCCCAGCGCCTGCTGCCCGCGATCGTCGATTTGTCGCAGAAGGTGCGGGCCGGCGAGATCCGCAGCCTGCCGTTCGTGCCGCCCCTGATCGACACCGCCCACCCCGACTGGTGGCTGATCAAGCGGCGGGTCTCGTCGGCGTTGTCCCGGCACTCCTCGCCGTCTTCGCCCGCTTCGTCCTCCCCTGCGCCTTCATCTGCGGAGACTCCGCAGGTGCTCGACGCCGTCTGCTGAGCGCCGCTACGTACGGCCGATCACGGTCGAGAACGACCCGATCCAAAAAACCCACCACACTTGACGGGAATCTACCTTGCCCTCTTTAATACGACGAAGCCGACTTATTAAGTAGGAATAGAGGAGACGGGCAATGAGAGTACGCAGGCTCGGGGGGATAGCGGCCGCTGCCGTGGCGACCACAGCCCTGGTCACCGCCTGCGGGGGAGGGAACAGCTCTGCCGGGGGGGACGGCAAAGTCCAACTGGCGCTCGTCGCCTACTCCACACCGCAAGCGGCGTTCGAAGACATCATCAAGGCCTACCAGCAGACGCCCGAGGGCAAGAACATCACCTTCACCCAGTCGTACGGCGCATCCGGCGACCAGAGTCGCGCCGTCGCGTCCGGGCTCAAGGCCGACATCGTGGAGTTCTCCCTCGAGACCGACATCACCCGGCTCGTCGACGCGGGCCTGGTCGCGAGCGACTGGAACAGCAACGCCACCCACGGATTCCTGACCAAGTCGATCGCCGTCATCGGAACCCGCAAGGGCAACCCGAAGAACATCAAGACGTGGGACGACCTGATCAAGCCCGGCGTCGAGGTCATCACGCCCAACCCGTTCACCTCGGGCGGCGCCCGCTGGAACCTGCTCGCGGGGTACGGCGCCAAGTCGAACAAGGGAGCCGACCAGGCGGCCGGGCTCGACTACGTCGGCAAGCTCCTCGCGAACGTGCCCGTCCAGGACGACAGCGGCCGCAAGTCGCTGCAGACCTTCGTCGGCGGCAAGGGCGACGCGATCATCACCTACGAGAACGAGGCGATCTTCGCGCAGCAGAACAACCAGCCGATCGACTACACCGTGCCCGACTCGACCATCCTGATCGAGAACCCGGTCGCGGTGACCAAGAACTCGGCCCACCCCAAGGAGGCGGCCGACTTCCTGAAGTTCCTCTACTCCAAGGACGCGCAGACGATCTTCGCGAAGAACGGCTACCGGCCCGTCCTCGACGGCATCACCGGCTTCAACTTCCCGACGCCGCCGCAACTGTTCACCATCAACGACCTGGGCGGCTGGCCGAAGGTCACCAAGGACTTCTTCGACGCCAAGACCGGCCTCGTCGCCGACATCGAGCGCAAGCTCGGAGTGGCGACGGAGAAGTGACCCGGACGTGACGACCGACGTCGCAGTACGCCCCGCCCCTCCGCCCGGACCTCCGGGTGGAGGGGCGCGGGCGCGTTCGCGCTTCTCCGTACCGGGCGGCACCGCGCTCGGCCTGGGCTCCTCGGTCCTCTACCTGAGCCTGATCGTGCTGATCCCGCTGGCCGTCGTGGCCTGGCGCTCGCTCGACGAGGGCCCCGGGTACTTCTGGCGGGCGGTCACCACCCCCGACGCGTGGGCCGCGCTCACGCTGACGATCGGCGCCTCGGCGCTCGTGGCGGTGTTCAACCTGGTCATGGGCACGATCATCGCGTGGGTGCTGGTCCGCGACCGGTTTCCCGGCAAGGCCGTGGTCGACACGCTGATCGACCTGCCGTTCGCGTTGCCGACCATCGTGGCCGGCCTCGTGCTGCTCGCGTTGTACGGCCCGGAGAGCCCGCTCGGGATCAACCTCGCCTACAGCAGGGCCGGCGTCGTGCTGGCGCTGCTGTTCGTCACGCTTCCGTTCGTCGTCCGTACGGTGCAGCCGGTGCTGCTGGAGCTCGACAAGGAGATGGAGCAGGCCGCGGCCTCCCTCGGGGCAAGCCCGTTCCAGACCTTCCGGCGCGTCATCCTGCCCAACCTCGTTCCCGCGATGCTCTCCGGCACGGCGCTGGCGTTCACCCGGTCGATCGCCGAATTCGGCTCGACCGTGCTGATCTCCGGCAACCTGCCGTTCAAGACCCAGGTCGCGGCCGTCAACATCTTCAGCCAGATCGAGGGTGACAACACCACGGGAGCGGCGGCGATCTCCACCGTGTTGCTCGTCGTCGCGCTGGTGGCGCTGGTCTCCCTCGACTTCCTGCAACGCTGGGGGAGCCGCCGTGGCTAAGTACGGACTCCGCACGATCGCCATCGCCTATCTGTTCTTCCTGCTGGTCCTGCCGGTCGGCCTGATCATCTGGCGGACCTTCGGCGACGGCCTGCAGCCGGTCGTGGACGCGCTCAGCTCGCCGTCGGCCGTGCACGCCTTCCAGGTCACGCTCACCGTCGCGCTCTGGGCGGTGGCCGCCAACACCGTCTTCGGCATCGGCACCGCCGTCCTCCTCGTACGGCACAGCTTTCCCGGCAAGCGGCTGCTGAACGCGCTGATCGACCTGCCGATGGCGGTCTCGCCGGTCGTCGTCGGCCTGGCGCTGATCCTCGTCTACGGCAAGTTCGCCCCGGTCGGCGGCCTGCTGGAAAGCTGGGGCATCCAGATCATCTTCTCCACCCCCGGCATGGTGCTCGCCACGGTGTTCGTGGCGCTGCCCCTGGTGGTGCGCGCCGTGGTGCCCGTGCTGGAGGAGCTCGGCGACGAGCAGGAGCAGGCGGCGCACACGCTCGGGGCGAGCCGCCTGCAGGCGTTCCTCCGGATCACCCTCCCGGGCATCCGGTGGGCCCTCGCCTACGGCATCGTGTTGTGCCTGGCCCGCTCGCTCGGCGAGTACGGCGCGGTCGCCGTCGTGTCCGGGCGGCTGGTCGACCAGACCCAGACGCTCACCCTGTTCGTCGAGGAGCGGTTCCAGAACTTCGACCAGCCGGCGGCCTTCGCCGCCGCGACGGCTCTCGCCCTGATCGCGGTGATCACCCTGCTCCTGACCAAGCTTCTGCGCCCGAAGGGTTGACCATGGCCATCGAAGTTCGCGACGTGAACAAGTCCTTCGGGACGACGCCCGTCCTGCGTGACGTCTCGATCGACGTCGAGTCGGGTTCGCTCACGGCCCTGCTCGGCCCCAGTGGCGGCGGCAAGTCGACGCTGCTGCGCGTCATCGCGGGGCTGGAGCAGCCCGACACCGGCACGGTGCACATCTCCGGCGTGGACGCCACACGCCTGTCGCCGCAGCGGCGCAACGTGGGGTTCGTGTTCCAGCACTACGCCGCGTTCAAGCACCTGACGGTCTTCAGGAACGTCGCCTTCGGACTGGAGATCCGCAAGCGGCCCAAGGCCGACATCCGCAAGCGCGTCATGGAGCTGCTGGAGCTCGTGCACCTGGAGCAGATGGCCGACCGCTATCCCGCGCAGCTGTCCGGCGGGCAGCGCCAGCGCATGGCTCTGGCGCGGGCGCTGGCCGTGGAGCCGGAGGTGCTCCTGCTCGACGAGCCGTTCGGCGCTCTCGACGCGCAGGTGCGCAAGGAGCTGCGCACGTGGCTGCGCCGCCTGCATGACGAGGTCCACGTGACCACGGTGTTCGTCACGCACGACCAGGAGGAGGCGATCGAGGTCGCCGACACCATCGTCGTGCTGGCCGGCGGGCGCGTGGAGCAGGTGGGCAGTCCCGCCGAGGTCTACGACAACCCGGCGAACCCGTTCGTCATGCGCTTCCTCGGCCCGGTCACCGAGATCGGCGGCAACCTGGTGCGCCCCCACGACATCGAGATCAGCGCCGATCCGCAGGAGGGCGGCACCGCCGCCACGGTCTCCCGGATCGTACGGCTCGGCTTCGAGGTGCGGGTCGAGCTGCGGATCGACGGAAAGGACGCGTGGGTCCAGGTCACGCGGTCCTTCGCCGATCAGCTCGGCCTCAAGCCCGGCGACACCGTCAGCGTCAGGCCCAACCCGGGCGCCCGTTCCCTGGCCCTGGCCGCCGTCTAGCGGCCAATCGCACATGCGGCTTTCGGCCAGGACGCAGTACGCCCTGCGTGCCGCCGCCGAACTGGCGGCGGCACCGGCGGGACCCGTGCCCGCCGAGAGGATCGCGGCTGCCCAGGACATCCCTCGCAGGTTCCTCGACAACATCCTTCTCCAGCTGCGCCGTGCCGGCCTGATCAACAGCCAGCGCGGGCCGGACGGCGGCTACTGGCTGGCCAGGCCCGCCTCGGAGATCACGCTGGCCGACATCATCGTGGTGGTCGAGGGAGTCTCCCAGGAGAGCGAACGTTTCCCCGGGGTCGCCGAGCCCCTCGCCGACGTGTGGGTCGCCTTACGCGAGTACGAGCAGGCCACCCTCACCGAGATCACCCTTGCGCATATTGCCAGTGGTTCACTTCCGCCCCTTTAGTTATGGAAGACTCCCGCTTGCAGTGAAATTTGCCTATGTATAGGGGCAGGCGAAATGGGTGCCGCGGGGCAGCTGATCGTCAAGCGATACCGGCTGGTGCGCGCCCTCGGCCAGGGCGCCACGGGCATCGTCTGGGAGGGTCACGACACCCTGCTCGACCGGCCCGTCGCGGTCAGGCAGGTGCTGCTCCCCTCTGACCTGCGCGAGACCCGCCGGGTGGAGATCATCCAGCGGATCGCCCGCGAGGCGCGCCACGCCGAGCGGCTGCGCCACCCCCACATCGCCGCCGTGCACGACGTCGCCGAAGAAGACGGCGAGCTTTATCTGATCATGGAGCTGGTCCGCTCCCGCTCGCTGGACGGCATCGTCGCCGGCGAGGGGCCCCTTCCCCCGGGACGTGCCGCGACGATCGCGCGCAACGTCCTGTCGGCCCTGACCTACGCCCACGCCTCAGGCGTACGGCACGGCGACGTGCGGCCGGCCAATGTGCTGATCGGCCACGACGGGCGCGTGGTGCTCGCCGACTTCGGCATCGCCTCCCTGGCCGCCGACCCGGCGTTCGGCCACGCCGGCGGCGGGCGGACACCCGCGCACGGCGGCCCGATCAGCCGCGGCACGGCCGCCTTCCTCGCCCCCGAGCGAATGGAACGCCCCGGCGACGGCCCCGCCACGGTCGCGTCCGACCTGTGGTCGCTGGGCGCGACCCTGCACATGGCGGTCACGGGGAAGCCGCCCGCGGGCGTGCCCGGCGACGTCCCCGGCCCGATCGGCGACGTCGTGCGCGGCCTGCTCGCCAAGGAGCCACGCAAACGGCTCAGCGCCGAGGCGGCCGACCAGGCACTCGCCGAACTGGAAACGCCCCCGCCCGCCTCCGCCCGCCCGCGTGGCGGGAGCCGTACCAAGGTGATCGCCGGGGTGGCGGCGGTGCTCGTCGCCGGAGCGGTCGGCGGCTGGGCGGTCCTGCGGCCAGGGCCGGCGCCGGGCGAGACCGGGGTGCCGACGGCCATGGCGGCCAAGGTCAGCCCGAAGCCGTCCGCGACGCCGTCGAAGAGCCAGACGCCCGCCAAAACCCTGAAGCTGACGTGGTACAAGTCCGATGCCGGCTGGAAGGCCGGCGTGCCCAAGGACTGGAACCGCGTGCCCGCCGACTTCGCGATGTGGTGGTTCGACCCCAAGGGCCGGGGGCAGCTGACGGTCGAGGTGACCGAGCAGAGCGGCACCGACCCGCTTGGAGCGCTCCGCGAGGCCGAGGCGATGTTGCGTCCGACGGTGACCGGCTACACCAAGGTGCGGCTCAAGTCGTCGTCCACCAAGTACGGCCCGGCCGCCGACTGGGAGTTCACCTGGACCCAGCGCAAGGCCTCGGACAACGCCCATCTGGCCAAGGGCGTGGCCTACCACCAGTTCCGCCGGGTCATCTCCACGGACACGACCACGAGCGTGCTGACCTGGACCACCACGGCGGCCGACTGGGAACGCCTGCGGGCCACCCAGCGAAAGGCGTTCTCACTTTTCAAGCCGCCGGCCTGACGCGCGAGGCCGGTCACGGAACCCAGGACTGCCCGATCTCATCCTCGTCGCGGAAACCCCGCAGATGCCCGAGGTCGGCGACGAGGAACCGCGCGGCCACGTGGATCGCGCGCAGGGTCGCGGCGACGGAGGGACGCTGCACGCTCGACTCCCGTGCGACCGCGTAGACGTGCCGGGCGACGGGCTCACCGGGCAGGTCCCTGACGACGACGCCCCTGACTCCGGCGGCCAGGGCGAGCGCCGGCACGGCGGCGATCCCGATGCCCCGGGCCACGAGGCTGAGGATCGTGCCGAGCCCCTCGAACTCCCAGGCCACGGGTGGCGCCCCGCCCACTCCCATCATCAGGCGGTCGACGGCGGTGCGGGACGGCTCGCCGTCCGGGGTGGCCATCCACGGCTCCTCGCGCAGGGCGAGCAGGTCGACCGGCACGGAGGGGTCGGCCATGGCGTGCCGCCGGGGCACCACCAGCACCAGCGGATCGACGAGCAGTGGGAAGGCGCGCACCGAGGTGCCGCGGCGCACCCTCCCCCACCAGTCGTCGATCAGCGCGATGTCGACCTCGCCTGACTCGACCTCGCGCATGCCGCGCCCCGATCTGCTCTGCCGCAACCGCAGGGACAACTCGCGGTGCCGCCGGAGCGACCGGGCGAGCGCGGGGGCGAAGGCCACCGCCGCCGTAGGGAACGCGGTCACCACCACACGGCCGGACGGCGTGGCCGCGTGAGCAGACAGGTCCGACTCGGCCGTCTCCACCATCGCCAGAATGCGCTGGGCATGGTCGACCAGCCGCCATCCGGCGTCGGTGAGCTCGGCGCTCCGGGACGTGCGGTCGAGCAGCGCCGTCCCCGCCTCCCGCTCCAGCGCGGCCAGCTGCTGTGACACCGCCGACGCGCTGTAGCCCAGTGAGGAGGCGGCCGCCGCGATGCTCCCCCTCCTGGCGAACTCGCAGATCAGGACCAGCCTCCGCAGATCGAGCATCAGTGTTCCTTACTCCCAGCACCTGAAAGCCTCGCTTGTGCTGATGCCCATACCCCCGAGAGGCTGGGAACGTTCCGCCGATTCTGGAGGCATCGTGAGTGTCATCCTGTCCGCGACATTGGCGGCGAACGAGGACATCGTCCGAAGGCGCCGTGCCGGGCACCACATCCTCAACCTGGCCTTCGGCGAGGCCGGACTCCCCGTGCATCCGGCGCTGCGGAGCCGGCTCTCCGAGGCGAGCGGCGTGAACGGCTACGGGCAGGTGGCGGGTTCGGCGGCGCTCCGCGAGGCGGCCGCCGGCTACTGGGCGCGGCGCGGCCTGCCCACCGACCCCGACCTCGTGGTCTGCGGCCCCGGCAGCAAGGCGTTGCTCTTCGGTCTGCTGCTCGCCCTCGGCGGCGACATCGTGCTGCCCATGCCGAGCTGGGTGAGCTATGCGGCCCAGGCCGAGATCGTCGGCGTGCGGCCCATCATGATCCCCCCGCCTCCCGGGGAGGGCGGAGTTCCCGACCCCCGCCTGCTCGCCCGGGCCGTCACCCTCGCCAGGGCGCGTGGCCGTACGGTCAGGTCGGTCCTGGTCACCCTGCCCGACAACCCCACGGGCAGGCTCGCGCGGCCCGAGACGGTGCGGCGCGTCGCCGAGGTGGCGCGCGAGCTGGACCTCACGGTCATCTCCGACGAGATCTACCGCGACCTGGTGCACGACCCGGCCGCCGCGTATGCCAGCCCTGCCGAGTTCGCCCCCGAGCGCACCGTGATCACGACGGGGCTGAGCAAGAGCCTCGCCCTCGGCGGCTGGCGGACGGGGGCGGCACGCCTGGCCGAGCCCGCCCTGCGCGACCGGTTGCTCGCCCTGGCCAGCGAGATCTGGTCGAGCCCCGCCGCCCCGGTGCAACACGCGGCGGCGTACGCCTTCAATGAGCCGGCCGAGCTCGTACGGCGCGTGGCCGACAGCCGCAGGCTGCACGGCATCGTCGCCCGCGCGGTGGCCGACCGGTTCGTGCGGGCGGGCGCGCGCGTGCACGCGCCCCAAGGCGGCTTCTACCTTTACCCCGAAATTTCAGCATTCGGGTCGTCGACCGAGCTGGCCTCCGAGCTGATCGAGAACCACGGCGTGGCCGTGTTGCCCGGAACCGCTTTCGGCGACCGCGCGCACATCCCCCGGGTCCGGGTGGCCACCAGTCTCCTGTACGGAGAGTCGGCCGAGCAGCGCCTCGCGGCGCTTCACGCGGACGACCCCGTGCGGCTGCCGTGGATCGCCGCGTCGCTCAACCATCTGGAGGCCGCTTTGGCGGCTCTTCGCCCAGGTGAAGGGGCGGAAACGGAGGTTCGCCGGCACGAGGAGACGGTCGCTGCGACCCCGATCTGACGGACCGCTCACCACCCCCGCGCGCCACCTGTGATCTTTGCCCAAATCTTTACCTGCGGCCACGCGGAGATCATCTGTCGTCCACCCGTCTGACCTGCGGTTTTGCCGTCGGCCCCGCTGCTTAACCTGAGGCTCGACAAGATGTCTCGTGTCATTTAGCACCAGCCGTGTGCGGCAGACCCCATCATGTGCTCATGCCCGCTTTTGTCACCCTGTCCGGGCGCTTCGTGCGCCTGGAACCGCTCAGCCTGGCGGTGGTCGACGACCTCGTCACCGCTGCTGGTGAAGACCGCTCCACGTATGCCTTCACCCGCGTTCCGGCAGGCCGGGACGAGATGGTCTCCTATGTGGAGGCCGCTCTGGCTGAGCAGGCGGAGGGCCGCACGATGCCCTTCGCCATCCGGTGGCTGCACACCGACCGCGTGGTCGGTGCCACCCGCCTGATGAACCTGGAGTATTGGCAGGGCCCCATGCCCTGGCCTCCGGGGGCCAAGGGGTTGGTCGGCGAGGTCCCGTCCGTGGCGGACATCGGTTACACCTGGCTGGCTGCTTCAGCCCAGGGAACCGGCGTCAACCGGGAGAGCAAGCTCCTGATGCTCACCCACGCCTTCGAGACGTGGCAGGTTCACCGGATCACCCTCAAGGCAGACGTACGCAACACGAGATCCCGGGCCGCCATCGAGGCCCTCGGCGCACACCTCGAGGGTGTGCGACGGGCGGACAGCCGAGGCGCCGACGACACGGTCCGAGATACGGCGTACTACTCCATCCTGGGCTCTGAATGGCCCACCTTGCGAGAACGTCTCCTCGCGAGGCTCAGCCTCGCGACGGCGGCCTGACACCGACCCTGCGACACGGCGCGGCTCTGCACTGAGGAGGCAGGCCGCGCCGAAGACGCGGGGTCTTTCTGTGTCCGGGAACCCCTCTGCCCGGCTTTCCGAGAACGTGGCCGCCCCCGCAGGGGCCACGCCTCGTGATTCCAGAATCACCCTCGGCGCTCAACACCCAGTCAAAGACGAATAAACGCTTCGGTTAACGAGAGCCCTGCTCACTATTGGCCGTGCAATCGGGGATCTATCATTTGGTCGAAAACCGGCCATTAGGAGACGGGGCACATGCCAGGGGACGCGACCGCGAGCGGCCTTCGCTTCGCCGTGCTCGGGCCCGTCCTGGCCTGGCGCGACGGTGACGAGCTCGACCTGGGCACGCCGTTGCAACGCTCCATCATCGCGATGCTGCTTCTCCGCGAGGGACGCGCGGCCACTCCGGCCGAGATGATCGACGCCGTCTGGGGCGAGGACGCCCCACCCCGCGCCCTCGGCGCGCTGCGCACCTACGTCTCCCGCCTGCGCACCGCCCTGGAGCCCGACAGGTCTCCCCGCACCCGCCCCGAGCTGCTCACCTCCGTCGGCCGCGGCTATGCCCTGCGCCTCGACCCGGTGCGGCTCGACCTCGGCGTCTTCCAGCAGGAGACCGCCGCGGCGGAGGCCGCCCGCCGCTCCGGCGACGTCTTCCGCGCGGCCGAACTGCTGCGCGGCGCGCTCGCGTTGTGGTCGGGCGAGCCGCTGGCCGGGGCGGTCGGACCGTACGCGGAGCAGCAGCGCGACCGGCTCATCGAGCGCAGGATCGGCACCGTCGAGAGCCTGATGGAGCTCGACCTGGAGCTGGGGCGCCACGCCGACGTGGTGTCGGAGCTGATCGCGCTCACCGCGCAACACCCGCTGCGCGAGCGCCTGCGCGCGCAGCTGATGCTGGCCTACTACCGCTGCGGCAGGCAGGCGGACGCGCTGTCGGTCTTCACCGACACCCGGGGCGCCCTGATCGAGGAACTCGGCATCGAGCCGGGCGCGGATCTGACCGACCTCCACCGCCGCATCCTCGCCGCCGACCCCTCGCTCGCCCCCGCCAGGCCCCCCGAGCCCGTACGGCCGGCCGTGATCGAGCCGATCGACGTGGTGCCCGAGGCCGAGCCGGTCGTGGAGATGCCCAAACCGGCGCAGCTGCCCGCCGCCGTCACCGACTTCACCGGCCGCAAGGCCCTCGTCAGCCGCCTGCTGACGCTGCTCGCCGACGGAGACGGCGTGCCTGTCGCCGCGATGTCGGGCATCGGCGGCGTGGGGAAGACCACGCTCGCCGTCCACGTGGCCCACCTCGCCGAAGACCTGTTCCCCGACGGGCAGCTCTACGCCGACCTGCGCGGATACGGCAACGAGCCGACGCCGCCCGAGACCGCGCTCGCCGCCTTCCTGCGCGCGCTCGGCATCCCCGTCGACGTCATCCCCGACGGCCTGGCCGAACGTTCGGCGTTGTTCCGGTCTCTGCTGGCCGATCGGCGCATGCTGGTGTTGCTCGACAACGCCCGCGACGCCGACCAGGTGGAGCATCTGCTTCCCGGGTCCGCCGGCTGCGCGGCGATCATCACGAGCCGTGGCAAGCTGGCCGACCTGCCCGCCGCCCGGCTGATCGACCTCGACGTGATGGAGCCGGACGAGTCGTTGTCGCTGCTGTCGGCCGTGGCAGGGCCCGAGCGGGTGGCCGCCGAGCGCGCCGCCGCCATGGACGTGGTCGCCGCCTGCGGTTTCCTGCCGCTGGCGGTGCGCATCGTGGCGGCGCGGCTCGCCGCACGCCCCTCCTGGACGGTGGCGTCGCTGGTCCCCCGCCTGGCCGACGAGCGCCGCCGCCTCGACGAGATGAAGATCGGCAACCTCGCCGTCTCGGCCACCTTCGCACTGGGGTACGGCCAGCTCGACGAGCGGCAGGCCCGCGCGTTCCGCCTGCTCGCCCTGCCGAGCGGTTCCGACATCTCCGCGCACGCCGCCGCGGCCGTGCTCGACCTCAGCCCGCTGGAGGCCGAGGACCTGCTGGAATCTCTCGTCGACGCCAGCCTGCTCGAGGCGCCCGCACCCGGCCGCTACCGCTTCCACGACCTCCTCAAGCTCTTCGCCCGCCGCAAGGCCGAGGAGACCGACGACCCGCGTGAGCGGGCGCAGGCCCTGCGCCGCCTCCTCGGGTTCTATCTCGGCTCGGCCAGGGAGGCGCACCGGCTGGCCTACGAGGGCAGCACGATCGCCGACAGCCTGGCCGTCATCGGGTCGCGTGGCCACACCTTCGCGACGGCCGACGGGTCCGTGGCCTGGCTGGCTGCCGAGGCGGACGACCTGTTCGCCGCGCTCGGCCAGGCCGCCGAAGCCGCCCGGACGCCCCAGGACCTCCAGCCCGCCGCCGACCTGCTGCTCGCGATGGAGCCGCTGCTCGAGTCGGGCGCCAACCAGCGCGAGTTCGAGCAGCGGGGCACGGCGATCCTGAGCGCCGCGCAGCGCGTGGGCGATCCGCGCAGCGAGATGCGCTGCTCCTACGTCCTCGGCCGCGTGCTGTTCGGGGCCAACCGGCTCGACGAGGCCGAAAGGCACTTCCTCCTGGCGCGCGGGCTCGCCGAGCGGACCGCCGACCACATCGTGCTCGGGGAGACGTGCAACGCCCTTGCCGTCGTGTCCGGACGGCAACGCCGCCACGTCGAAGCCCTCGAATGGTACGAACGGGCCACCACCGTCTTCCGCGCGGTCGGCAACCCGGCGGGCGAGGCCCTGGCTCTGAGCTATTCGGCCCGCGACCATCTCGGCCTCGGCAACCCCGAAGCCGCCATCGCGGCCTCCGAACGCGGGCTCGCCGTGTTCTCCGAGATCGGCAGCGGCGCCGGCATGGCCCGGGCGCGCTACCACCTGGGCATCGTGTTGTCCTTCGTCGGACGGCTCAACGAGGCCGTCGTCCACCACGCCGAGTGCCTGTCCTTCTTCCGCGCCAGCCGGCAGCGGGTGTGGGAGCAGCGGGTGTGCTACCGGCTCGCGGCGACGTTCATCGCCGCAGGCCGTTACGCCGAGGCGTCCCGCCACGCCGAGCAGGCCCTGACCGTCAGCCGTGAGATCACCCACCCGTACGGCGAGGCGCAGTCGCTCACCGCGCTCGGGAAGGCCCTTCGCGGCGTGGGCGAGGAGGCGCGCGGCAGGGACGCCCTAACCAAGGCCCTCGACATCTTCACCAGGCTCGGCTCTCCGGAGGCGGAGGACGTCCGGATCCTCCTGCGTGAGGCCGGGGAACTCGACCAGGTCGAGAAGTAGGTCGTCGTCCAGCCGCGTCATCCGGATGTGGTTGATCACCAGTGGGCTCTCGCTTCCGGTGGTCTGCGGGAGGCTCGATCCCGCGCTGACGGGGGGTTGCGCCCGGCCGGTCATCGCCGTCACCCGGCGGGCGCAGGCCCGGTTGTCTCCAGCGCGCCCGGTGACGGCCAGCCGCCTCGCATGACGACCGGCCGGACTTGGCGCGGATCCCGAACCCCCCCGGATCCGCGCCCGAAATCAGACTCGTGCCCGGTGGTCAACGTCCGATCAACGCTCGTTTGCAACCCTGAGGAAGCCCTCGGCGACCAGCGGGCGCAACGTGGCGGGCGCCCGGCCGATCAGCTCCCCGGCGTCCGCGCCGATGAGTTCCGCGATGGCGGCGAGCAGCGGCCGTGCGGGCAGATCTCCGTCGGCCGCACCCGCGAGGGCGGCCTCCACCGTCCCGACCGCCGCCGTACGGCGAAGCCCCCGGGTCTGCCGCAACACGATCCGCGAGGGGTCGTCGGCCCCGGGCGGGCCCGTGCGCTCCTCGACCACCCCGTCGGCCACGGTGAGGAAGGCGTCGAGCAGGTCCTCGTCCGAGATCCGGTGACCGGTCCTGATCTGCTCGATGACGTCGCCGACATAGCCGCCCACGGGCAGCTCCACCTGGTGGGACAACTCCTCCACGCGCACGACCGGATCCATCGAGCCCGCGTTGTGCAGGGCGATCCAGCCGAAGCCGACGCCGGTGACGTCCATCGCGTCGAACCAGGCCAGCCACTCGTCGTACCGCTCCCGGTAGGCCGCCGTGCCCTGCTCGGCCGCGTCGCGCAGCCACAACTCCACGTATTCGGCGGGATCCTGCACGTCGCGCTGTGCGGCCCAGCCGTCGCAGCCGGTCTCGGCCAGCCAGCCGCCCACGCGGTCGCGCCAGTCCTCGCCCTTGACGTGCAGCCAGTTGGCCAGGAAGCGGCCGTGGCCGTCCTGCGCGAGGTGGCGGGGCGTGCGCAGCACGAGGTCGCGGCAGAAGTCGTCACCGTGGAAGCCCGACTCGCGGTAGGTGAACCGGCCGGCCGGCGAGATCACGAAAGGCGGGTTGGACACGACGAGGTCGAACCGCTCGCCGTCCACGGGGTCGTACATCGAGCCCTCCCGGGCCTCGACCCCCTCGACTCCGGACAACCGCCAGCTCAGCCAGGCCAGCTCCAGCGCCCTCGGATTCACGTCGGTCGCCACGACCTCCTCGGCGCGCCCGGCGAGGTGCAGCACCTGCACACCGCACCCCGTGCCGAGGTCGAGCGCCCTGCCGACCGGGCCGCCCGCCCCCAGCTGGGCGAGGTTGGCCGACGCGCCGCCCGCGCCCACCACGTGGTCGGCCCGCAGCGCCGGATCACCCGGCCGCACCTTCCGGTCGGAGACGACCCACGCCGGGCCCGCCTGGCCCCACGCGGAGGCGTCCCACGGTTGCAGGTGCACTCCGGCCTGTACGGCGTCGCCGTGCCGTACGACCAGGCCCGCCTCGGCGAGCTCGGCCAGCGGCAGCGCGGCGGCGTCGGCCGCGGCGACGGGCACGCCGAGCCACCACAGGCGGATGAGCGTGGCGAGCGGATCGGCGTCACGTGTGGCGCGCAACGCCGGGACGATCTCCTCGCGTGCCATGGCGGTCGCGGCGACGTCGCCCAGCCGCTCCCGCACGCCGTCGATCGTGTAACCGGCCTCAGTGAACGCGTCACGAAGCCTCGGGACCAGGTCGGATGGGGAGGGCACGGGAGGAATCTATCGCGGCAGGGTCAGCCCACCGCCGGCCAGTGGGGATGCTTCGGGGCCTCGCCCCTGAGGAGGCGGGCGATGTCGTCGACGAGCAGCTCTGCCTGGCCGAGTTCGGTCTCGTCGGTGGCCTCGCCGAGGTGAGGGGTCAGCACGACGTTGCGCAGCCGGGTGATCGGATGCCCTGGCTCCAGCCACTCCCGCTCGAAGTGGTCGAGCCCCGCCCCTCCGAGATGCCCCCAGCGCAGCGAGTCGACCAGGGCGGTCAGGTCGTTGACGGCCGCCGTCGAGGTGTTCAGGTAGATGGCGCCCTTCTTCATCAGGCCGAATTCGGTGGGCCCGATGAAGGTCCTGGTCTCCTCCGTCACGGGGACGTGCAGCGACACGACGTCGGCCTCGCGCAGCAGGTCGCGCAGCTCGTGGGTCGCCTCAGGCACGAAGGGGTCGGCCGCGATCACCCGCATCCCCAGGCCTTCGGCCCGCCACCGTACGGCACGGCCGACCCGGCCGAGCCCGACGATGCCGAAGGTGCAGCCGGCCATCCGCCTGCCCCGGTGCCGGTGGCCGGGCGCGATCCCGCCTCGGAAGACCTGGCCGCGCCTGATCTCCCGGTCGGCGGCGGCGATGTGCCTGCTGACGGCGAACAGAAGGCCGACGGTGAGTTCGGCGACCGCGTCCGCGTCCCGCTCCGGGGCCCACAACACGGGTACCCCACGCTGCTCGGCCAGGCGCAGGTCGACGCCGACGGCGGTCCCGACGCAGGCGACGGCGGTCAGCGGCAGGTCCAGCACGGGCTCGGTGACCTCGTCGCCCTCGACTACGAGCACGGTCGCCCCGGACGCGACGACCAGATCGGCGAGTACCTCCGCGGGGAAGCCGTGCCCGGGCCGTCCGGCCAGCGCGGGGTCGTCCACGATGTCCACGATGTCGCCGAGCCTGGCGCGGGCGCGCGCGGGAAGCTCGGCCAGGACAAGAGCCCTGGGCCGCCCGAGATCATGCCCTAGTGCCACAGTCGCGACGATATCGGGTGACGGACCAGCAGCGTTCGAGGTGGTGGCGCCGTCCCGGGATCGTTCACCGGGTTCCGCGTCGGGAGTTCCGCAGGTGACCGAGTGGATCGCATTCGGGTCGCATCACGGCATCCTGAGGCTGTTCCACGCGGCCTCGCTGAGCCCGCGGATCTCCTCCTTTGTCGGCTGGTGGGCTCCCGCGAACCACAGGCGGCACATCTCCTGGGCGGGCCCGAGCCACAGGACGTAGCACATCGTCGCGTCAACGGGCCGCAGCAGGCCGTTCTTCATGTGGGGACGCCACCAGTCGGACACCCGGCGGAAGAACGCCCGCCGCGCCTCGTGGACCTCAGGACCGCCCGGATCCTCACGCCGGGGCGGCCGCTCGCTGATCAGGAGTCGCGCTCGCTCGGGATGCTCGCCGCACCAGGCCATGTGCATCGCGACGATGGCCTCGATCCCGTTCTGGGCGTCCGCGTGGCGGGTGAGCTCGCCGACGAAGGCGGCCTGGTACATTTCCAACGTCTCGGAGTACAACACCCCGAAAACATGCTCTTTGCTCGCGAAGTGGTGATAAAAACTCCCCACGCTGACGCCGCTCTCCTCGCGGAGGCTGGCGAGCGTCGTGGCGGAGACACCATCCTGGCTGAACCTGCGCAGGGCGCCCTCGATGATCCTTGTGCGGCCGTCGCGGCCGCTCTTCGGGCTCTTCACACGGTCAATGGTGACCCAACAGAACCTTATTCTGCAAATGTGCCGTCCGTTTTGACCCTCGACCCGGGCGGCGCGGCCCTGTCATTGTGGCAGGCACCCCCATCCGGCAAGGGATTCGGGCCGCAGGGCCGCATCTGGGTCTAATGCGTAGACTGAGATGCGGGAAGGCAGTGGATGGACGATGCGCGACATGCTGCACACACGGGTGGAAAACTGCTCGATCGAGCGATCGCTGGCCGTCCTCGGCGAGAAGTGGACGCTGCTCGTCCTGCGTGAGGCCTTCAACGGTGTCAGGCGCTTCGCCGACCTCCAGGCGGGCACCGGCGCCCCCCGCCAGGTGCTGAGCGCCCGGCTCTCCCGGCTGGTCGAGGAGGGCCTGCTGCGCAAGACGCCCTATCAGGAGCCCGGGCAGCGGCAGCGCGACGAATACCGTCTCACGGAGAAGGGCCTGGATCTGTATCCGATCCTGATCGCCCTGATGCACTGGGGCGACCGGTACGTCGCCGATCCCGAGGGCCCCTCGGTGGTCATCACCCACCGCGGCTGCGGGGCCCCGGTGGATCTGAGGCTCCACTGCGCCGACGGCCACGAGGTGGCCGGCCCCCGGGAGGCCACCGCACTCCCCGGCCCCGGCCTGCGCTCCCCCGCCTGAACGGGCCGTGACTCCTCGCCCGACCCGGGGCGCGGGCGGCTGGGACACGACCTGAGGGCGGGACCGCTCACCCGGCTGCCTACCCTGGTTGCGTGTACCGGTTCCTCCTCACGCCGCGCTGGCTCGGGTTCCACGTGCTCGTGCTCGCGCTCATCCCCGCCTTCGTCTTCCTGGGCCGATGGCAGTTGGGGCGATTCGAGGAGAAATCGGCCGCCAGGACACTGATCACGGCCAACCTCAACAGCGCGCCCGTCCCCCTGCCGACGCTCGACAAGGTGGGCGGATCGGTGCCGAACGCGGTGAAGTTCCGCCCCGTCACCGTTCAGGGCAGCTACGACCCGGCGCACGAACTCGTGGTGCGGCGGCGCACGCAGAACAGCGTCGTCGGCTTCTACGTGATCACCCCCCTGACGACCTCCGGCGGGACCGTGCTGGTCAACCGCGGCTGGGTGCCGGCCGGGGCGACCGCCGACAGCCCTCCCCAGGTGCCGCCGGCCCCCACGGGCGAGGTGACCGTCACCGGACGGCTCAGGCCCGCAGAGACCGAGGACACGACGGGGATCAGAAACCGCAGCGGCCTGCCCCCCGGCCAGATCCTGCTGATCAACACCACCGACATCGGGAAGACGCTGTCCTACCCGCTGTACGGCGGATTCGTCGAGCTGACCGCGCAGCAGCCGCAGACCGGAGCGGCGCCGGACCCGGTCCCCACGCCCGACACGGGAGACGGCGGCGGCCTCAACCTGGCCTACGCCGTCCAGTGGTGGCTGTTCATCGGCGTGGCCGTCGGCGGCTGGTTCCTCCTCATCCGCCGCGAGGCTCAGGACCTCCAAACCGCCGCCGCGCGGACCTCCGGAACTTCCGGGGAGCCGGTTTCCACCCAAAAAGCGGTGATTCGGCAGCCCACGGAGGCGGAGGGCTGAGACACCAGATCGCCGGGCCGCCGCACCGAAGCGACCGCTAGTCCGTAGGGTTGTCCAGACCGGCTTTCCCCCCGAGCTACGGAGGCCCGATGCGCTCCCTGATCTGGATGAAACACGCCGGCGCCGAATACGCGGAGGCCGGCGTCTCCGACGGCCTGGTGATCGACTACCCCGGACGGGCCCATGCCGTACGGTGAAACCCCTGACCGCGACGTGAAGACCCCGCCGGGTGAACGAACGGATACCAACCGGAGACCTTGCAGCTTGTTCGGTGTTATCCCTAGCCTCTACGGTTTACTAACGTGACTACGCCTTCCAATCCCGACCCAGAGCCGAGGCAGCGGAAGTACGTGGTCATATCAGCCGATGATCACCTGATCGAGCCGGCTGACCTGTTCGACGACCGCCTGCCGGAGAAATACAAGGACCTCGCCCCCAAGGTCGTCGAGACCGACGCCGGCCACCAGGTGTGGCGGTACGGCGGGGCCACCTATCCGTGCGCGGGGCTCGACGTGGGCGCCGGCCTGCCCAAGGAGCAGTGGACGCTCGACCCCGTCCGCTTCGAGGACATGCGGCCCGGCTGCTACGACATCGAGGCCCGGATCGAAGACATGGACCGCGGTGGGATCTGGGCCGCCCTGTGCTTCCCCGGAATGCTCGCCGGGCAGGCGGGCATGCCCTTCGCCAGGACACGCGACCAGGACCTCGGCCTGGCGCTGGTGAGGGCGTGGAACGACTGGCACGTGGACGTGTGGGCCGGCACCTACCCCGAGCGGATGATCGCGCTGCAGTTGCCCTGGCTGCCCGACCCGGAGGTCGCGGCCAAGGAGATCAGGGACAACGCCGCGCGGGGCTTCAAGGCCGTCGTCTTCCCTGAGTTCCCGACGCGGCTGCGACTGCCGTCGATCCACAGCGGTCACTGGGACCCGTTCTTCGCCGCCTGCGAGGAGACCGGCACTGTCGTCTGCCTGCACACGGGATCGTCGTCGTGGGCGCCCGTGCCCTCCACCGACACCCCGATCGAGGCGATCACCACGCTCATCCCGGCGAGCGCGATGTTCGCCTGCGCCGACTGGCTGTGGTCGGGCATTCCGCTGCGGTTCCCCGCCCTGCGCATCCTGATCGTGGAGGGCGGCGTCGGCTGGTTGCCGATGCTCTCCGAACGAGCCGACTACGCGCTCGACCACCCGGTGGCGAACGAGACCACCTGGGAGGGCGGCCTCAAGCCCAGCGAGGTGCTGCGGCGGAACTTCTTCTTCGGCACGCTCGACGACAGCGCGCTGGGCGGGGTCAGGCTCGCGGTGGGCATGGAGCACGTGCTGCTGGAGAGCGGCTACCCGAGGGCCGAGTCCACCTGGCCGGACACTCAGCAGTCGGTGACGAAGAACCTCGGCATCCTGCCGCCCGCCGACGTCGCCAGGGTGGCGTACGGCAACGCCGCACGCCTGTTCGGGCATCCCCTGCCGTCCCGGGCCTGGCTCCGGATGGAGGAGCTCTAGGCGGGCCTGGCGGGCAGCCTGGGCACGCTCTGGACCAGCCTGCGGGTGTAGGGGTGGCGGGGCGAGCCCAGGACGTCGGCGGTGTCGCCCTGCTCCACGACGCGGCCCCGCTCCAGCACGGCCACCTGTGGGCACAGGGCGGCCACGACGGCGAGGTCGTGGGAGACCATCACGACGGTCAGGCCGCGGGTCTCCCTCAGCTCGGCCAGCAGGTCGACGATGCGCACCCGGGTCGACACGTCGAGGGCGCTGACGGGCTCGTCGGCCAGCAGCACGCGCGGCTCGCACACGATCGCGCGGGCGATGGCGACCCGCTGCCGCTGCCCGCCGGAGAACTCGTGGGGATAGCGGGCGGCGGCGTCCTCGGGGAGACCGACGGCCCGCAACGCCGCGGCGACGCGCTCGGCGGCCTCGGCGCGCCGGGTGGCGCGCGGCCCACCGGCCGTCAGGCCGAGCGAACGGAGCGGCTCGGAGACGATCCTGCCGACGCTCTGGCGCGGGTCGAGCGACGAGTACGGATCCTGGAAGACCGTCTGCACGGAGCTCCGGAAGCCGCGCATGAGCCGCTTGTCGCCGAGGGCGAGCGGGGCGCCGTCGAACAGGACGCTCCCGCTCGTCGGGGCGGCCAGCCCGAGCAGCAGGCGCAGCAGCGTGGTCTTCCCCGCACCCGACTCGCCCACCAGGGCCACGCCCCTGCCCCGCGTGACCTCGACGGACACGTCCGCGAGCACGGGGGCGGAGCGGCGGTAGGCGAAGCCCGCCTCACGCGCCTCGATGATCGGCGGGATCATGGCGTTCCTCCCCCTTTCAACCTGTCCAGGGCCGCGTCGAGCACCCTGGCGCTGTCCACCAGCTCGCGCGCGTACGGATGCCGGGGGTCGTTCACGACGTCGAGGGCGCTTCCCGACTCGACCGCGGCACCGTCCTTGAGAATGAGGACGTGGTCGGTGAGGCCGGCCACGACCGCGAGGTCGTGGCTGATGAACAGCAGGGCCATGGAGCGCTCGGCGACCAGGCCGTCGAGCAGCGCGAGCACCTCGGCCTGCACGGTCACGTCGAGCGCAGTGGTCGGCTCGTCGGCGATCAGCAGGGCGGGCCTGCATGCGAGCGCCATGGCGATCGCCACACGCTGGCGCTGCCCGCCGGAGATCTCATGCGGGTAGGCCCGGGCGATCCGGCGCGGCTCGGCCAGCCGTACCTCTTCGAGGGCGGCGAGCACCGCCTTGTCCAGGGCGCGGCCGCGCAGCCCCTGCCTGCGCCGCAACGGCTCGGCGACCTGGCGGCCGATCCGCATGAGCGGGTCGAGCGCGGTGAGCGGCTCCTGGAAGACCACGCTCGTGACCTGCCCCCGCAACCGGGTGAGCCGCCGCTCTGGGGCGCCGACGACCTCCGTGCGGTCCGTGCCGGGCGCGTCGAACACGACGCTGCCGGAGGCGGTCATCCCCGGCGGCAGCAAGCCCATGATCGCCAACGCGGTCAGCGACTTTCCTGAGCCGGACTCGCCGATCAGGCCGAACCGCTCGCCCGCCTCGACGGTGAACGACAGGTCGCTGACCAGGTCGCGGCCGCCGGCCGCGCGCACGTGCAGTCCTGCGACCTCCAGCAGGCTCATCGCCGCCGCCTCCTCCGGGTCGGGTCGGCGACGTCACGCAGGCCGTCCGCGACCAGGTTGACGCCCACGACGAGCAGGACGATGAGCACGCCCGGGGCGATCACGCCGACCGGGGCGATGAAGACGCTCGCCTGGGCCTCGGCGAGCATGCGTCCCCACGACGCGTTCGGCGGCGGCGCGCCCAGACCGAGATAGGACAGGCTCGCCTCCGCCAGTACGGCCAGGCCGAACTGGAGCGCCAGATTGACCGTGAGTGTGGGCCAGATGTTCGGCAGCACATGCTCGGCGATGACGCGGGGCCACGACGTGCCCGACGTGCGCGAGGCCGTGATGTAGTCCTGGGCGAGCACGCGCTTGACGAGCACCCGGGTGAGCCGGGCGACGATCGCCGACATGGCCAGCCCGATCGCAACGATCGCCGAGGTGAGCGAGGCCGTCTGGGTGGCGGCGACGAGCATGGCCAGCAGCAGCGTCGGAAACGCGATGAGGATGTCCAGCAGGGCCGAGACGACGTCGTCCAGCCACCGGGTGGCGAACCCGGCGGCGAGACCGGCGGCCAGACCGATCACCCCGCCCAGCACGACCGATCCCGCCCCCGCCGCAAGGGCGATCCGCGCGCCGATCATCAGCTGTGTGAGGAGGTCGCGGCCCAGCTTGTCGGTGCCGAGCAGGTGCGGCAGGCCGGGTGGCATCAGCCGGTCGCCCGAGGTGTCGTCCGGGGTGAACGGCACCCAGAAGAGCGACACGACCGCGACGGCGACCACCAGGCCGACGAGCACGCAGCCCGCGGTGAGCGGAAGCGATCGGCGCCTGGCCGTACGAGCCTGGGCGCTCATCGGGCGTCCCTGGCGAGCGAATGGCGCAGCCGCGGATCGATGAGGCGTTGCGCGAGGTCGGCGACGAAGCCGATGACCAGCACGACGAGCGTGCTGACGAACAGGATGCCCTGGATGACCGGGTAGTCGTGCTGGGCGAGCCCCTTCACGAGCATGCCGCCGAGCCCGGGCAGGGCGAAGACGCTCTCGACGACGACCGCGCCGAGGAAGGTGGTGGCCAGTTCGATGCCCAGGATCGAGATGACCGGCACGATCGCGTTGCGCAGGCCATGCCGCCACATCGCGCGGGCGAAGGACGAGCCGAGCGCGCGTGATGTGCGCAGGTAGTCGCTGCCGAGCACGTCCAGCGTGGCCGAGCGCACATAGCGGATGAGCGACGCCGCCATGACGAGCGCGATCGTGACGACCGGCAGCACGAGCGATGTGAGCGCCTGCGCGGGATCGGCCCAGTCGTCCTGTGGGAAGCCCCCCGCGGGCAGCACCCGCAGCGAAAGCGAGAACACCGTGATCAGGAGCATGCCGACCCAGAAGACCGGCACCGCGATGCCGAGCTGAGAGACGCCGCTCAGCAGCGTGCCGTACCAGGTGTCCGCCTTGTGCGCGGCGACGAACCCGACGGGCAGCGCCACGACGACGGCGAGCGCGAACGACAGCAGGGTGAGCGGCACCGTGACGGCCAGACGCGAGGCGATCTCCGGGCCGACCGGGAGCGTGCTGACGAACGACGTGCCGAGGTCGAAGGTCGCCATCTGGCCGATCCAGGAGACGAACTGCGCGGCCAGCGGGCGGTCGGTCCCGATCTGGTGGCGGGCGGCCGCGATCTGGTCCGGGGTGGCGCCGACCGACAGCAGCGAGTTGGCGGGGTCGCCGGGCAGCAGGCGCAGGAGCAGGAACAGGACGGCCGCGGCCAGGAGCAGCGAGACGACGAGGAACGCCGTCCGGCGCAGCAGGTAGGCGGTCATCGGGGTCCGATCGATGCGGGAGTCATTGCGGGGCCGCCCCGGCCTGCCGTACAGGCCGGGGCGGGGGCGTCAGGCGGTCTTCTTGATTCCGTAGGCGTAGAACTGCGAGTTGAGCCCGTTGAGGGGGTAGCCCGACAGCGACGAGGAGGCGACGACGATCTGCGGGTAGAGGTACAGCCAGTCGCTGGCGGCGTCCGCGGCGATCTGCTCGTTGACCGTCTTGAGCAGGGCCGTCTGCTCGTCGGTGGTGTCCGACTGCTCGGCCTGCTTCACCCAGTCGGTGACCTGCGGGTTGTCGTAGCCCCAGTAGAACGTCGGGTCGCCGTACCAGACGACGTCACGGTCGTTGACGTGCTCCTGCATCGTCGCGGCGAAGTCGTGGTTCTTGTAGACCTTCGTGTACCACTGGTCGGCGGTGATGATGTTGATGTTCACCGTGATGCCGACCTTGGCCAGCTCCGACTTGATGAACGTCGCCGCCGTGGGGTGCGGGTCGTAGTTCGGGGTGTCGAGGGTGAAGCTGAACCCGTTGGCGTAGCCCGCGTCGGTCAGCTCCTTCTTGGCCAGCGCCGGGTCGTACGGGTTGACCTTGGTGAGGTCCTCGTACCACGGGTCGGTCGGGGGCACCATCGAGCCGATCAGCGTGCCGTAGTCGCCCCAGATGGAGTTGAGCAGCTTCTTGTTGTCGATCGCCGAGGTGACCGCCTTGCGGACGAGCGGCTTGTCGAACGGCGCCTTCCTGTCGTTGAAGGCGAGCAGGAGCTTGGTCGTGGAGTGCCCGTTGTTGACCTTGTAGTTCGAGTTGCCGTCGAACTGGGCCAGCGCGTCGGGGCTCTGCTCGCTGGTGACGACGTCGACGGCGTTGGTCAGCAGCGCGTTGTTGAGCGCGGTCGCGTCGGTGAAGTAGTGGAACACGACCTCCTTGTTGGTGGGAGGCGTGCCCCAGTAGCCCGCGAAGCGCTCAAGGCTCAGCGTGGAGCCGCGCTTCCACGTGCCCAGCGTGTACGGCCCCGTGCCGTCTTCCGAGGTCGTGAGGCTTTTGGCCTGGTCATTGATGATCCAGATGTAGCTCAGGTTGTAGACGAACGAGATCGACTTGCTCGACAGCGTGACGACTACCGTTTGATCGTCCGGAGTCTCGATCTTCTTGATCATGTCGAAGCTGCTCTTGCGCGCCGACTGCGAATCGGGCGCGGTGACCTTCTCGATGCTGTATTTCACGTCGGCCGAGGTCAGCGGCTTGCCGGAGTGGAACTTCACGCCGTCGCGCAGGGTGAGGGTGTAGGTGAGGCCGTCGGCGCTCACCTTGTAGTCCTTGGCGAGGAGGTTCTCGACCTTGCCGTCGTCGGTGAGCTTGAACAGCCCCTCGTAGACGTTGCCGTTGAACGCCTCGGTGACGCCCTGGCCTCCGCCCGCCGTGTTGTCGAGGTTCTGCGGCTCGTAGAGCGACCCGATCTGGATGGTCGCGTCCTTGTTGAAAGCGCCGGCGGCCGGCGTGCTGCCGGCCGAGCCCGATGAGCCCGTGCCGCCGCAGGCGGCCAGAGCGAGCGCGAGCACCGCTGCGCCGATGAGCGACGTCGTCTTCCTGTTCACTGTTTCTCCTGGTGGTGGCCGTCGGGCCACCGGGCATGCGATGGCGGTGGTGCGGGAACTGCGGGGGGCGCTGGTGTGTCATTCGATACGGCCGCCGGTGAAGAGCCGGGTGTTGCGGCCGAATGCTCGGTGCGGCCTTTTCAGGCGCGGCGTGCTCAGTACGGCTGGAAATCGCCGGTGAAGACGGGTCGCTTCTCGCCGGCCTCGACCGGAACGGGGAAGCGGTTCTGGAACGGCGGCAGCGGACAGTTGTAGTGCACGGAGAAGCCGCACGGCGGCACGAAGGCCTGGTTGAAGTCGAGGACGACCGTGCCGGATCCGGGCTCGTGCGGCACCGTGAGGAAACGCCCGGCGCCGTACGTCACCGAGCCGTTGGTCGGGTCGCCGAAGACGAGCAGCAGTGTCCCCTCGTCGTCGAAGGCGCTCAGGTTGTAGGCGACGCCGTCCAGGGTGAAGGTGATGTCGCCGGGGACCACGAGATCACGCGTGCCGCCGTTGTCGCGGATGTGCTCGAACGGCACCGCCCGCGATCCGGGCACCGGGGTGTAGGTGGCCTCGATCACCCATTCGGGGGCGAACGGGAAGACGTCGATGGTCTCGAAGTGGCGGATCGCCGGGGAGTCGGCATCCCAGAGACGGATGCCGCGTTCCACGTCGCCGGTGCCGATGTGCCGCCGCTCCAGCGTGGTGGCCGTCACGGTGTCAGGCTGCCCGGCGAGCGCCTCTTCCGGCGACTGGTTCGCGTCCGGCGCCGACCAGCGGGTCTCCACGAGCGCGAGGTTGCCTGTGGGCGATGTCACGGCCGCGAGCCGGGAGGCCCTCCAGGCGTCCCAGTTCGCACGCGCGGATTCAATGGTGCGTGTCGAGGCGAGTGCGGGCATGGCGTGGGCAGCTCTATTCGTTCCGGGGTGGGGAAACCTCTCGCCGATGTCACAAATGCACCTTTAGAGAGGTATAGAGAATACCCTACACATATGGGGGGTTTTACCGGCGACGGGGGTGCCCCTTGTAGTGATGTCCGCCGTGCGGGAGCCCGGCGCGCTCCCACTGGACGTACCGCCCGCTCTCGCCCAGCAGCGACGTCATCAGCCAGAGGAAGACGCCGAAGTCGTCGACGACGCCGATGGCGGGCAGGAATTCGGGGATCGCGTCGACCGGGGACACGATGTAGGCCACGGCCAGCCCCAGCATGGTCAGCTTGCCCTTGGACAGCCCGGGATAGTCACCCCTGAGCGAGCGGCGGACCATCCGGGGAAGCGCCCTCACCCGGCTCATCAGACCGGGCGATCCCGGCCGGGAGATCTCCCGGTAAGCACGCCACGTCGCCGCCGCACGTCCCGCCTTCGCCATGCCGCCACCTCCGAGAGACAACCTGCCCCCTTTGCCATCTTGTTAACGTCGCTGGGCTCCGGTGCGGTTCCGCCTGGTTGACTTTCCACAGCCTGTGGATAGACCTCGGAGCCTGTGGGCGACGTCAGCCGAGCACGGGCGCGAGGTCGCGCACCGCCTGGTCGACGGGCACGTCACCACCGGCGAGCGGCGCGAGCACAGGGGTGTCCAGACCGTTCGCCACATACTCCCTGATGCGGGCCCGGCACGTGGCGGCGTCCCCGTGCACGATCAGGTCGTCGACGACCTCGTCGGGAATCGCCTTCACCGCGGCCCGCCGGTCGCCGGCCGCCCACGCCTCCTGCATCGGGCGCAGTACGTCGCCCCTGCCCAGCCAGTCGTGGAAGGCCGCGTACACGGGGACGGTGAGATAGGCGGCGAGCATCCGGCGGGCCGACTCGCGCACCCGGGCCGCGTCTTCGCCGACCATCACGAACAGGCGCGCGATCAGCTCGGTCCCTTCCCCCAGTTCGGCCCGGACCTTCCGTACGTCGGAGGGCGAGACCCAGTTGGTGATCGCGCCGTCGGCCTCCCGCGCGGCCAGGCGAAGCATGCCGGGGCGCAGCGCGGCCAGCACGATCTTGGGCGGGACGGCTGGGGCGTTCTCCAATCGGAAGCCCTTCACCTCGAAGGTCTCGTACGCCTGCGTGACCTTCTCCCCGGCGAGCGCCGCCCGCAGGAAACGCAGGGTGTCACGGGTGCGGGCGTACGGCTTGACGAACTCTCCGGAGTTCCAGTTCTCCACGATCACCGGGGACGACGCGCCGATGCCGAGCACGAACCGGCCCGGCGCGAGATCGGCCAGGGTCGCCGCGGACATGGCGAGCAGGCCGGGACCCCGGGTGGACACCGGGACGATCGCCGTGCCCAGGCGGAGCTCGGGGGCCCACTGCGCGGCGAGGGCCAGGGGAACGAAGCCGTCCATGCCGCTCACCTCGGCCGACCAGGCGTCCGTGTAGCCCAACTCGGGCAGAGCCGCGATGAGCTCCCGCGACCCGCTGAGCGTCTGGTCGAAGAACGGAATCGTCATGCCCCAGCGATCCATGTGCACCCTCCGGTCGGCTTTTCCTGACCTTACCAACCGGCCGGTATGTCCGTCCGTTCACGTACGGAGCTCGTGCACCACCTCGATGAAATCCTTGACGACGCCGCGGACACCCGGCAGGGAGGAAAGCCCCACCAGCCTGTCGACGAGTGACACCGTACGGTCGATCAGGCGGTAAGTGCGCTCACACCCCGGCGAGGTGTCATGCACCCAGAACAGCACAACGCCCATCGACAACAACCACAGCAGCTCGGGCAACTCCGCCCGTAGCCCCGGGTCGATCCGGTCGCGCGACCCTTCCACGACCTGCCGGTAGAGGCCGATCGCCGATTCACGCGTGGGGGTCGACTCCGCGCTGAAGGGGCTCAGCGGGTTGGTGGGCTCGGCCGCGTGCTTGAAGAACTTGACCGCGAACTCGTGGTAGGGCTCCGAGACCCGCACCCATTCGCGGAGCACGCCCTTCAGCCGCCCGGCCAGCGACCGCTCCGTGGCGAGGATCTCGCAGCACGCCTCCTCGTGAGCGGCCTGGGCCCGTTCGTAGTAGGCCTGGATGAGCTGTTCCTTGGAGGAGAAGTAGTAATACGCGTTCCCCACCGATACTCCGGCCTCCGCGGCGATAGCCCGCATGGTCGTCGCCTCGAAACCGCGCTCCTTGAACAACCGGAGGGCCGTCTCGACGATCAACTGGCGTGTCTTCTCGGCCACGTTCGTCACTGTACGGCTTTCGCCCATATCCGGTCACCGCCCCACGTTGGCCTTGACCCCCATCATCAGCTGTGGATTGGGCGTGATCATGCAGAAGTTCGTAGACAAGCGCTCGGCCTGCCCAAACCCGAATCGTGATCATGCAGAAGTTCGAGATCAGCGGCAGTGAGCAGGGCTTTCACCATTCGTGATCATGCAGAAGTTCGTGAATCACGCCCGTGAGCTGGAAAAACCCAACTCGTGATCATGCACTCGACGGTTACGCGGCCCACCCGGCATCGCTGGATGCCTCGGAGACATTGCATGATCGCGTACGGCAGAGCCGCAGCTCGGCTGTGCCGTACGCGAAGAACTGCATGATCACGAAGGACGTCACCGCAGGTCAGAGCCCGCATCCCCGAAGTTCTGCATGATCACGCCTAAGGTTTGGGCAGGCCAGACGGCATGTCGCCGAACTTCTGCATGATCACGCTCAAGGTTCCCCGGAACTTCTGCATGATCACCACAAAGCGTCAGGTGAGGAATTCCTGGGCCACCAGGGCGGCGATCTCGGCGGTGTTCAAGGCAGCCCCCTTGCGGAGGTTGTCGCCGCACACGAACAGGTCGAGCGTGTTCGGGAAATCGAGCGCCTGGCGAATCCGGCCGACGTAGGTCGGGTCGGTGCCCACAACGTCGGCCGGCGTCGGGAAGACGCCGTTCGCCGGGTCGTCGAGCACGACGACGGTCGGCGCGGCGTCCAGGACCTCCCGGGCGCCCTCCACCGTGATCTCCCGCTCGAACGTCGCGTGGACCGCGAGGGAGTGGGTGGTCACGACCGGAACGCGGACGCAGGTCGCCGACACCTTCAGATCCGGAATGCCGAGGATCTTGCGCGACTCGTTGCGGACCTTGAGCTCCTCCGACGACCAGCCGTCGTCCTTGAGCGAGCCCGCCCACGGCACGACGTTGAGCGCCAGCGGCGCCGGGAACGGCGATCCGGCGAGGTCGGGCACGGCCTTGCGCACGTCCCCGGCCACGGTGCCCATCGTCCGGTCGCCGGCGACGGCCTCGATCTCCTGGTAGAGCCGCTCGGGCCCGATCACCCCGGCGCCGGAGACGGCCTGGTAGGAGGCGACCACGAGTTCGCGCAGGCCGTATTCCCGGTGCAGCGCGCCCATGGCGGCCATCATCGAGAGCGTGGTGCAGTTGGGGTTGGCGATGATCCCCTTGGGCCGCTCGAGTGCCTTCTCGGGGTTGCACTCGGGCACCACGAGCGGCACGTCGGGGTCCATGCGGAACGCGCCGGAGTTGTCCACGGCCACCGCGCCGCGCGAGGCGGCCATGGGCGCCCATTCGGCGGACACCTCGTCGGGCACGTCGAACATCGCGATGTCGACCCCGTCGAACGCCTCGGGCGCCAGAGCCTGCACGACGACGTCCTCGCCGCGCACCTGGAGCACCTTGCCCGCCGAACGCGGCGAGGCGATCAGGCGGATCTCTCCGTACGCCTCGGACAGGTCGGCCCGGTTGGTCAGGATGTCGAGCATGACGGTGCCGACGGCACCGGTCGCCCCGACGACGGCCAGCGTGGGCTTGCGACTCATCGTCCGGTACCTCCGTACACCACGGCCTCGACCTGGTCGGAGTCGAGGTCGAACGCCCGGTGGGCGGAGGTCACGGCCGCGTCCACGTCGTTCTGGCCGACGACGACCGAGATGCGGATCTCGGAGGTCGAGATCATCTCGATGTTCACGCCCGCGTCGGCCAGCGCGCCGAAGAACTTGGCGGTCACGCCGGGGTGCGAGCGCATGCCGGCGCCGATCAGGGAGACCTTGCCGATCTGGTCGTCATAGAGCAGCTTTTCGAACCCGACCTCGCTCTGCATCTTCTTCAGCGCGGTGAGCGCGGTCTGGCTGTCGTTGGTCGGCAGCGTGAAGGAGATGTCCGTGCGCCCGGTGGCGGCGGCCGAGACGTTCTGGACGATCATGTCGATGTTGATCTCGGCGTCGGCCAGCGTCTTGAAGATGGCCGCGGCCTCTCCGACCTTGTCGGGCACCCCGACCACAGTGATCTTGGCCTCGCTCCGGTCGTGCGCGACGCCGGAGATGATGGGCTGCTCCATCTCGGTTCCTTCGATATTGGGGTCGGAGACGACCCACGTGCCTTCCCGGGTGCTGAACGAGCTTCTGACGTGAATCGGCAGGTTGAACCGCCGCGCGTACTCGACACAGCGCAGGTGGAGGATCCTGGCGCCGCACGCGGCCATCTCCAGCGTCTCCTCGTACGAGATGCGCGGGATCTGGCGGGCCGTACGGACGATGCGCGGATCGGCGGTGAAGATGCCGTCCACGTCGGTGTAGATCTCGCAGACGTCGGCGCCGAGCGCGGCGGCGAGGGCGACGGCGGTGGTGTCGGAGCCGCCCCGGCCGAGCGTCGTGATGTCCTTGGTGTCCTGGGAGACGCCCTGGAAACCGGCGACGATGGCGATCTGCCCGTCGTCGAGCGCCCCCCTGATGCGGCCGGGGGTGACGTCGATGATGCGGGCCTTGCCGTGCGTGGAGTCGGTGATCACGCCGGCCTGCGAGCCGGTGAACGAGCGCGCCTCCTGGCCCAGGTTGGCGATCGCCATCGCCAGCAGCGCCATCGAGATCCGCTCACCCGAGGTCAGCAGCATGTCCAGCTCGCGGCCCGGAGGCAGCGGCGACACCTGCTGCGCCAGCTCGAGGAGCTCGTCGGTGGTGTCGCCCATCGCGGACACGATCACCACGACATCGTTGCCGGCCTTTTTCGTCGCCACGATTCGCTGGGCGACCCGTTTGATACAAGCGGCGTCGGCGACGGAGGAACCACCATATTTCTGGACAACGAGCGCCACAGGAATCTCCGAACGAATCAGGACGTGGAGCTCACAGTGTACTTGGGGGGCTCAAAGGCCCAACTGGATTAGACCAGCATGTGGGACGGGTCAGACGACCGTGTGCTCTTCCACGACGTCAAGACGGGTGTGCGCGACCAGGGCGTGCAGGGCGCGCAGCGCCGCGCCCGCGTGGTTCCCCCACGTGTTGAAGTAGGAGTACTGCCACCACCACACGGCCTCGAGCGGCCGCCCGGCCCAGTAGTGCCGCAGCCCGTGGATCAGGTCCGCCGCCACCGCCGACAGGTCGTCCGACAGCCGGTACGGTGTGACCGCCGTGTCCTTGTACGGGTCGAACACCTCGGCGTAGTCGTCCACAGGACCGAGGCGCGCGGCCAGTGCCGTACGAAGGGGATCGATGTCCGGGTCTTCGCTCAGCGCAGGCTCGACGTTGCCCTTGAGGATCACGTCTTCCATCGCTCCGAGCTGGGTGCCCGCGGCGCTCACCTGCGCCACCTCCATCAGCAGGAGGGGCAGGATGGCGTCGCCGCCCTCGCCTCCCGCCAGCCGCGTGAGGCCGTCGATGTAGTTCTGGGCGTGCCCGGCGATCCGTTCGGCCAGTGTGTTCCACTCGTCAGACATCCAGCAGCCTCCGTCCTTCGAAAGCGCGGCCCAAGGTGACCTCGTCGGCGTATTCGAGATCGCCGCCCACCGGGAGACCGCTGGCCAGTCGTGTCACTTTCAGCCCCAACGGCTTGACGAGCCTGGCCAGGTAGGTGGCCGTCGCCTCACCCTCGAGGTTCGGGTCGGTCGCGAGGATCAGCTCGGTCACCTGGCCGTCGGCCAGGCGGGCCATGAGCTCGCGGATCTTCAGGTCGTCGGGACCCACCCCGTCGATCGGGCTGATCGCCCCGCCGAGCACGTGGTAGCGGCCACGGAACTCGCGGGTCTTCTCGATCGCCACGACGTCTTTCGACTCCTCGACGACGCAGATCACATGCGGGTCGCGCCGCTGGTCACGGCAGATCTTGCATTCGGCCTCCGCGGCCACGTTGCCGCAGATCCGGCAGAAGCGGACCTTCTCCTTGACCTCGAGCAGCGCGTGCGCGAGCCGCTTCACGTCCGCGGGCTCGGCCGCGAGCAGGTGGAAGGCGATGCGCTGCGCGCTCTTGGGACCGACGCCGGGCAGCAGCCCGAGCTCGTCGATCAGATTCTGGACGACCCCTTCGTACATGGCTTCTAGAACCCCGGCAGCTGGCCGAGGCCGCCCCCGAGACCCTGGGCGAGCGGGCCGAGCTTCTCCTGCTGCAGCTCGGCGGCGGCGCGTACGGCGTCCCTGACGGCGGCGAGTACGAGGTCGGCGATGGTCTCCGCGGTCTCCTGCGGGTCGTCGGCGTCGATGGCCGACGGGCTGATCTCCAGTTCCAGCAGCTCGCCGCTCCCGTTGACGGTCGCGACGACGAGCCCGCCACCTGCGGTTCCCTCGACCTCCGCGTCGCTGAGCTCCTGCTGCGCGGAGACGAGCTGCTGCTGCATCAGCTGAGCCTGCTCCAGCAACTGCTGGAGGTTGACATCTCCTGGATTCACGATCGTGCGCTCCTCAGCGTCCTGCGACGTATTCGTCGCGACGAGCCTACGGCGTTTACCGCCTATGTGGCACTGGCGCCCGTGCGTGTTCCCCGCGATCCGGAGGGCAATCACGGCCGAGGGTCAAGAGCGGCGGCCGGAGGCCGGGATGCGCGATCCGCAGGCCGTGCAGGGCTTGACGGGCCTGAACGACGCGGCCTCGTCACCGCGACATCCGGCCAACCGTCAAAAACGTATTAGCCGGAAATGACCTCAGATAACTCACGGATCACAAGGAACCGCACGGATGGGGACCGCGCTACCCTCGCCGTCCCCATCCATGCGGGATCAGAACCGGCCGGGGCCCGTCCCCCCTCCAAGCGTCCGGGTCCCGTCCGTTCCATCGCGCCTGGTCGTTGCCGTCCTCACGCGACTTGGGAACCGTAACCGGCCTAACGTTGCATACAGGTTGCGATCACGTGGTTACTCATGGAGATTGGCAAATGCCGTCTCGGGTGTTAGGCAGTCCCCAGAGACATTCTTCAGATCTTCGCCCGACGGACCGGGGGTGCTGGATGCCGGACCTGTCAGTCCGCCGGCTGCACGAGGCAGCGGCGACGGCAGAGCGCGCCGGAGGAGGGGAAAACCGCAAGGTCATCTCGGATTCCTGGCGCAGGTCGCTGGAGGCCGGCATCGATCCCGAGACGCACGCCGCTCCGCTCGTCTACGACACCGACGTGATCGACGACGCGCGCCGGGCCCATCCGATGCACACGCTGCTCCCGATGCTCCGTCAAACCCTTCTGCAGATCGCCGACGAGGCCGCGCACATCATGGTCATCACCGATGCCGACGGCCGTGTGCTGTGGCGTGAGGGCCACCACGCGGTGCGCCGGGCGGCCGACGGCATCGGCCTGGCCGACGGTTTCCAGTGGTCGGAGCAGGCGGTCGGCACCAACGGCATCGGCACGGCTCTGGCCGTCGGCAAGCCGGCCCGCGTATACGCGGGCGAACACCTGTCGCTCGCCCTGCGCGTATGGTCCTGCGCGGGCGCTCCGATCGTCGACCCCGATTCCGGCGGCATGCTCGGCTGCCTCGACATCACCGGCAGAGCGCGCACCCTCCACCCGGCCACGGCCGCCCTGGTCGGCGCGGCCGCCCGCCTCGCGGAGAGCCACCTCACCCTGCGGATGCGCGAACACGACGAGCGGCTCCGCGGCCGCCACCACCGCCACCTCAACAGACCAGGGGCACTGGTCGCCCTGACCGGCCGAATCATCGGCGGCGACCACAGCATCGGCCGTCGCATCCGCCTGCCCGAGCCCGGCGACCGGGCGATCCTCGCCGACGGCCGTGCCTTCCTCGTCGAACCGCTGGGCGACGCCTACCGGCTCATCCCCGTCGGCTCGTCGCCCGCGCCCCGGCTCACCCTCACCCTGCTCGGGGCCGAGCACCCGTTCGCCCACCTCGACGGCGTCCGCGTCCCGCTCTCGCTCAGGCACGCGGAGATCCTCACCCTGCTGGCCTCCCACCCGCGCGGCCTGACCGCGGAGAAGCTCTCCTATCTCCTGTACGGCGACGCCGGCAACCCCGTGACCATCCGCGCCGAGATCCACCGCCTGCGGGCCCAGCTGACCCGGGCCATCGCCGCCAAGCCCTACCGGCTGACCTGCGAGGTCTCGGGCGACTTCCTCGCGGTACGGCAGGCTTTGGGCGAAGGCGACCTCGCCACCGTGGCCCGGCTCTACCAGGGGCCGCTGCTACCCCGGTCGGAGGCGCCCGCGATCCGCAGGACGCGCGACGAACTGGAGGCGAGGGTGCGCACCGGCCTGCTGACCAAGGGCACGATCGACGACCTGTGGTCCTACGCGCAGACCACCATCGGGCAGGATGACGTCGAGGTGCTCGAACGGCTCGTCGCGGCCCTTCCCGCGGGCGACCAGCGCCACGCCGCCGCCTCCGTACGGCTCAGCCTCGGCGACGCCTGACGCACCCGCGTCAGGGCTGGTCGATCTCGTCGATGATCCGGCCGCCGAGCTCGCGCTGGATGAGGGCCATGCCGCTGAGCTCGCCCCCCTCACTGTCGTTGAGGGGATCGCCGTCGTCCGGGCCCGCCTTCCTGCGAGCGGGCACCGACTCCGGCCACGCCTGGCGGGGGCCGCCCTGAGCGGCGGCGCGGGCGGCCGACTTGGCCGCGGCCATGCCCGATCCGGCCTTCGAACCGGACATCGGCGGCGCGGGCATCGGATGGCCGTCATCGTCGTCCGACGGCTCGTCGGGCCAGCTTTCGTCGGTCACCCCGGCGGACCCTCCGGCGGACACCCCGGCGGACACGGTCGCCGAGACGACGGCCGGCGAGGGATGAGCGGCCGCAACCGCGCCACGAGCGCCGCCCGCCTGGTGGCCCGAGCCGTTCTGGGTTGAACCGTTCTGTGTCGATCCGTTGTGGGGCGATCCGTTGCGGGCCGAGCCGTCGTCGGGCACGCCGTTCGCGGCGGGGGCGGACGTCTGGGTGCCCGGGTGCGCCTCCGAACCGCCTGAGCCCCCGGCGGACCTGGATGCCGCACCGGAAAGGTCGTCCGCCGGGGTGCCGTTCGCCCCGGGGCCGGAGGGCGCCGCCGGACCCTGACCGCCGCCCGGGGAACCGCCGCCGGGCCCGCCGCTGCCGCCGGAGGGACCGCCCGAGCCGCGGGAGCCGCCCCCGCCGGGACCGGAGCCACCGACGACCACGTCGACCCGCCAGGTGCCGCCGAGCACGTCGCCCAGCGCGGCCGCCACGACCTCGTCGCGCTTGCCCTTGAGGAAACCCTGCACGTCACCGGGCTTTTCGAAGCCCACGGTGACGACGTTGCCCTCCACGCCCAGCAATCGGCCCTGAGCGTTGAGGATCATCCACGCGACCCGTTGCCTGTTCTTGATCGCGTCGAGCACCCGGGGCCATGCCTGCTGAACCGGGCCCCCCTGGGCCGCTCCGCCTGCGGGGGCGTCCTGCACGGGCTCCGCGGAGGCCTGGGCACCCGGCCTCGCGGGCGCCGGCCAGTCGTCATCCCCCGAACCTCCCGCCGCCGGCGGCTCGGCCTGGGGAGCGGGAGCAGGGGCCGGAGCCTGGGCCGACGCGGGAGCCGGAGCAGGGGGCGAGACCGGCGCGGCGGGAGGCTGGACGGCCGACGGGATCGGCGCCGCGTACACCGCCGCGGGCACACCGCTGCGTTCGAGCCGTTCGAGACGCGCGAGCAGCGCGGCCTCGCCCTGGGCGGCGGCGGGCAGCAGCACGCGGGCGCACATCAGCTCGAGGAGCAGACGGGGAGATGTGGCGCCGCGCATCTCGGTGAGCCCGGCGTTGAACACCTCGGCCGCGCGGGTGAGCTCGGCAGGACCCATCGAGGCGGCCTGCGCCTGCAGCCGCTCCAGCTCGTCGGCCGGGCGGTCCAGCAGGCCGTTGGCGGCGGCCTCGGGCACGTTCGCGAGGATCACGAGGTCGCGGAAGCGCTCCAGCAGGTCCATGGCGAACCTGCGGGGGTCGTGGCCACCCTCGATGACCCGGTTGAGCGTGTGGAAGACCTGCGCGCCTTCGCGGGCGGCGAAGGCGCCGACGACCTCGTCGAGCAGCCCGCCGTCGGTGTACCCGAGCAGGGAGACCGCACGCTGGTAGGTGATCCCGCTCTCGTCCGCACCGGAGAGGAGCTGGTCGAGGATCGACAGCGAGTCGCGGGCCGAGCCCGCCCCCGCGCGCACGACCAGCGGCAGCGCGGCAGGCTCGTACGGCACGGCCTCCGACTCGAGGATCTCCTCCATGAGCTGGCGGAGCGTGCTCGGCGGCATCAGCCGGAACGGATAGTGGTGCGTGCGGGACTTGATCGTCCCGATGACCTTCTCCGGCTCCGTGGTCGCGAAGACGAACTTGAGGTGCGGTGGAGGCTCCTCGACCAGCTTGAGCAGCGCGTTGAAGCCCTCACGGGTGACCATGTGGGCCTCGTCGATGATGTAGATCTTGAAGCGGGCGGAGACCGGGGCGAAGAAGGCCCGCTCACGAAGGTCGCGGGCGTCGTCCACACCACCGTGGGAAGCGGCGTCGATCTCGATGACGTCGAGGTGGCCGGGGCCGGTCGGGCCCAGCGCGACACAGGACTCACACTCGCCACACGGGTCGGGCGTGGGGCCCTTCTCACAGTTCAGGGACCGGGCGAGAATGCGGGCGCTGGAGGTCTTGCCGCAGCCGCGCGGGCCGCTGAACAGGTAGGCATGGTTGATCCGGCCACTGCGAAGCGCCTGCCGCAGCGGTTCTGTGACGTGCTCCTGCCCCTTGACCTCGGCAAACGTGCCGGGCCTGTACTTGCGGTACAGCGCAAGGCTCATGCCGTCTCCTCGGGGGGTCAACCCGGCGGGCGGGCCCGCTAACTGAAAGAACCCCTCGCGCACCCGCCAGAGCCCGCTTATCCTTGCTGCCTTCCGGCCCTGGGGAGGTTCACAGGATGACGCCGCGCGAGGGGTCCGTGCCACAGTCTATCCACTCCCCGGGCGTGCGCAGGCCCGGAAAACCCGCGAAAACGACGGTCACCATTCGGCCCAACGTCCGCTAAGCTGTTCGGCGGAGGATTCGCCTAGTTGGCCTAGGGCGCACGCTTGGAAAGCGTGTTGGGGGCAACCCCTCAGGAGTTCGAATCTCCTATCCTCCGCGCCTGGTTGAGGCAGTAAACCAAGAAGGGGCCGACCCCATCCAAGTCGGCCCCTTCTTGCTGTCCGGGGTCTCGGTGGGCCGGAAAGCCTTCCCACCAACGGCTCGCCGAAGATCGGCTTCCAGCATCTTGCCGCCACAGCGATGCCGTCCGAACGGATCATCCTCGCGATCGGATGACAGCGGGACCGGTGATCGGAAGTGGTCCGAACTAGGAACGAACCGATGATCATGTCTGGTCGCAGCACCCAATAAAGCCGAACCGGCCGTTCACAGCTCTTGCTTGGCGTTGTAGGCCTCGCGCCACTGCTCGGCCGCCTGCAGCATGGCCTGGCCGACGTGGTCGAAGAAGTCGCCGACGTCCCGCAGCCGGCCCCCGGCGGGCGAGGCGGCCCCGAGGGTCTCAGCCGCTCCGCGGGCGAAGTCGGCCAGCAGGGCGTTCTGGCGGGCGCCGGCCATCCAGGCGCGGAAGAGCGCGTCGGCGTCGATGATGTAGCGGTCGCGGCGCCTGCGCGGGTCGCGTTCGCGGCGGACCATCTCCTGCTGTTCGAGCTCGCCGATGGCCTTGGAGACGGAGGCCGGGCTGACCTGAAGGCGCCGGGTGAGTTCGGCGGCGGTGAGGCTGCCGCTGTCGGTGAGGTAGAGGCTGGCGAGCACGCGGGCGGTCATCCGCGACAGACCGGTGCTGACCATGATCTCGGTGAACTGCTCCTCCACGGCGTCGACCGCCTCGACGTCGCGTTCCCCAGGGGCAGGCTGGCTCCTCCTGGCGCGTTCCCGGGTGGCCTCGTGCGCCTGGTCGGCCTGGTACCCCTCGGGTCCGCCGTTGCGGGCCACCTCGCGCGTGACAGTGGACAGCGGCCGGTCCAGGCGGGCGGCGATCTCGGTATAGGTGAGCCCTTCCGCCAGGCCGTCGGCGATCTGCCGGCGGTCCTGGTGGGTCAGCCTGCCTCCGGGCATGGGGGTGCCTTCCTGGTCGCGCCTGCACGGACGGGCAGTCTTGCATCCACTCCCATCTCATTGCAAGTCGACCACTTGCGTTCATCGACAAGCCATTGCAAGGAACCCTCATTTACCCACCCAACCAGCAGATTCAGCGTTGACGAAAAACTGAATGCAAGCTAGCTTTTCGTATGTCGAAACGACGAGCTTGATCGGAGTTCCTGTGAAGTCCTGGCATCGTCCGCTGCTGATCTGCGCGGGCCTCATGTGCACCCTGATGCTCGTCTGCGTCGCCGGGCTGCTGATCGACGACCGGACGCTGCTGGGCGAGTCGGTGTGGGTCAAACCGTTGAAGTTCGGCTTCGCCTTCGGCCTCTACGCCGGGACGCTGGCCTGGCTGCTCTCCAAGCTGACCAAGGGCAGGCGCCTGGGCTGGTGGGTCGGCACCGTGTTCGCCGTCGCCGCGACCGTCGAGGTCGGCGTCATCACCCTGCAGGCCGCCCGCGGCACCTTCAGCCACTTCAACGCCGACCAGAGCGATCCCATCACCTTGGCGCTGGTCCCGTTCCTCACCTACGGCGTAATGATCATCATGATCGCGCAGCTGATCATCGGGATCATGGTGGTGATCCAGCGCACCGCCGGCCCCGCGCTCACCCGCGCGATACGCGCCGGGCTTGGACTGGCCACCGTCGGCATGCTCCTCCCGCTCTACTGGATGGTCACCGACATACACCCCCGTACGGTCACCGACGCCAACGGCGCCCAGATCCCCATGTACCAGGGCCACGGCATCGGCGACCCCGACGGCCACGGCATGCCCCTCACCAACTGGAGCGTCACCGGTGGAGACTTCCGCGTCCCGCACTTCTTCGGCCTGCACGGCATCCAGCTGCTGCTCGCCCTCACCGCGGTCCTGGCCGCCCTGGCCACCCGGTACGCCTGGTTGCGGGACGAGCGAGTGCGTGCCCGCCTGGTGGGTGCCGCCGCCCTCGGCTACAGCGGCTTCGTCGCCGTCGTGACCTGGCAGGCCGCCCGCGGCCAGTCCCTGATCCACCCCGACGCGGCCACCCTCGCCGCCTTCGCCGCGACGGCACTGGTCACCGCGTTCGCCACCGCCTGGACCATCCTCGCGGCCAGGCGAGCCGTACGGCAGGCCGCCGGCGCAGAGCCCCGCCCGCTGATCGCCACCTCAGCCTGAAACGCCGCCTCGAGCCCACACCCGACCTTCAAGGACCCGATCATGACCGACCCGGCGATCTCCGCCACCGGCCTGCGCAAGGCCTACGGCAAGCACCTCGTACTCGACGGCGTCGACCTGGACATCCCGGCCGGCACCATCTTCTCCCTCCTCGGCCCCAACGGCGCAGGCAAGACCACCATGGTGAAGATCCTCTCCACGCTCATCTCCGCCGACGGCGGCGACGTCCGAGTGGCCGGCCATCACCTGACCAGGGAAGCGCAGGCCGTACGCGCCGCGATCGGCGTCACCGGCCAGTACTCCGCGGTGGACGGCCTGCTCACCGGCGAGGAGAACCTCCGCCTCATGGCCGACCTGCACCACCTGGGCCGATCCCGGGGCCGCGAGCGGGCGCGGGAACTGCTCGAGCGGTTCGACCTGGCCGAGGCCGCCGGCAAACCCGCCGCGACCTACTCCGGCGGCATGCGACGTCGTCTCGATCTCGCCATGACCCTCGTCGGCGACCCTCGCATCATCTTCCTCGACGAACCCACCACCGGCTTGGACCCGCGCAGCCGCCGCACCATGTGGCAGATCATCCGCGGACTGGTCACCGACCACGGCGTCACCATCTTCCTCACCACCCAGTACTTGGAAGAAGCCGACCAGCTCGCCCACCGGATCGCCGTGCTGAACCACGGCAAGATGGTCGCCCAGGGCACCGCAGAAGAACTCAAACGCCTGGTCCCCGGCGGCCACGTCAGCCTACGCTTCGCCGACCCACACGGCTTCGAGACGGCGTCCCAGGGGCTGCGCCCGATCTCCCGCGAAGAGGAGACGCTCACCCTGCACGTCCCAAGCGACGGCGGCGTCAGATCGCTGCGAGCGCTGCTCGACTGGCTCGACACCGCCTCCGTCACTGTCGACGAACTGGCCGTCCACGCCCCCGACCTCGACGACGTCTTCCTCGCCCTCACCCAGGAAAGCGAACCCGCCCGATGAACGCGCTCCACGACTCGGCCACGATGCTGCGCCGCAACCTGCGGCACATGCTCCGCTACCCCACCCTCACCCTGATGATCATCGGTATGCCGATCATCTTCCTGCTGCTGTTCGTCTACGTCTTCGGCGGCACCCTCGGCGCGGGGCTCGGCCAGGCCGGCGGCCGAGCCGACTACCTCGCCTACGTCACCCCCGGCATCATCCTGATGACGGTCGCCTCGGCCGCCACCGCCACCGCGGTGACCGTCGCAACCGACATGACCGAGGGCATCGTCGCCCGCTTCCGGACCATGGCCATCGCCCGCGCCTCCGTCCCGACCGGTCACGTGCTCGGCAGCATGATCCAGACCCTGCTCGGGGTCGCCGTCGTCGGCGGCGTCGCCGTACTGCTTGGATTCCGCTCGACCACCGGCCCTCTGCAGTGGCTCGCCGCGCTCGGCATCCTGACCCTGTTCGTCCTCGGCCTCACCTGGTTGTCGGCCGCGCTCGGCCTGGTCTCTCCCACTGTCGAGATCGCCAGTAACATCCCCATGCCGCTGATGTTCCTGCCGCTGTTCGGTAGCGGGTTCGTCCCCACCGACTCCATGCCCGGCCCGCTGCGCTGGTTCGCCGAGCACCAGCCGTTCACCCCGCTCATCGAGACCCTGCGATCCCTGCTGCTCGGCACCCCGATGGGCGACAACGCGACCGTCGCGATCGTCTGGGGCGCCGGCATCGCCCTGGTCGGCTACCTGTGGGCCAGGAAGCTCTACAACCGCGACCCCGCCCGCTAGATCCCGACGAGCGTCCTGCTCAACCCGCAGGGGTCGAGTCTCCGCCCGTCTCAATTCCCGTCTCAGTTCACCTCCGTACACCGCCGTCCGTACGGATCCGCGGGCCTCCTCGATGCCCAGGTCAGACCGCATGTGATCTCCCGTGAACAGACGTCAGCAGACTTGGAAAGCATGTTGGGGGGTTCGAATCTCCTATCCTCCGCGCCTGGTTGAGCAGCAAGAACACGAAACCCCCGGTCTGATACAACCGGGGCTTTCGTGCGTCTCCGTCTCAGTTGGCCTTGTCCGGCGGTTCGTCGGCCCCGTCCCTCGAGGCTTCCTCAGCCTTCCAGAGCAGTCCGTCCACTTGATCGGCAACGCTCTGCCGCATGCTGTCGGTGACGAAACCCGAACCTCATGAAGCCAAACCCGCACCTCGTACAGCAAGTGCTCGACAAGCTGGGGGCCGATCCAAAGCGGACGGTCCTGGTTGGAGACTCCCTCAGCGACATCGAGGCGGCCAAGGCCGCCGGAGTCCTCTCGGTTGGCTACGCCAACGAGCCCGGCAAGGCTGATCAGTTCGCAACCGCTGGGGCGGATGTCGTAGTAACGAGGCTGATAGATCTTGTTCCGGCATTGTGAGCATCCGCCAGGTCCGATTTCGGAGTTTGCGGACGCGAAGGGCCCCTTAGTCGTCAGATGTCCAGTGGGTTCTGGGCCAGATAGAGCAGGCTCTGCTTCAGGTAACCCCGGGGGTTGGCGTCCAGATGGCGCGCCCACGCGGGTCGGGTTTCCCCGCGCAGGTGTGCGTAGCAGGCGAGCGCGTAGCCGAGCATCTGCTCGGAAAGGTAGCCGAGCCGCGTATACGACCAACTCTGGTTGCCCTGGCTGAAGGTGAAGGCCGAGTTGGCCGTGAAGATGCCGAGGCCGAAGTAGACCGTCAGCAGGTCGGTGAGCGGCTCGTGGTCGTAGCGGTCGGGGGTGATGCGCTGCTCATCGAGGAGGCGCACATGGCCCAGTTCATGGGCGATGGTGGCGACGAGGGCCATCGGGCGAGCGGCCTGGCGCTGGTCGATGGCTATGACTGGGCGCCCGTTCTCGCGTCGGTAGTGCCCTGCGGCGGAGCGGGACTTGCGGGCAAGCCCGAGCCCGGCAACCATCGCGTCCTCCCCGTCGTCGGGCTCGATCTCGACCACGAGCAGACTGGGTTCCACGTTCAGGTACCCACAGATCTGGGCAACCAGAGCCCGGATGTCCGCATCAGAGCCGGCGTACGAGCCCGGGAAGAAACCGGCGGTCGGCAAGACCGGCCCCTGCTTGAGCACCTCGCGGCCGAACTCGGCCGCAAGCCAGGCCATGCAGTCTTGCGTCCACGCTCGCTCCGTCGCACCGACCGGACATTTCGCCGCGAACAGCCCCATGGCACCCCTCGTGTGATCACAGGCATCATGCACCCCCGGGCCGGACCCCGTCGACCGGCTTCCGCTCGGAATCGAGGCGTTTCCCGAAAGGGAGCACAACGACCTTGTGTCGGCCCCTCTTGACGTTTCCGGGTCTCGGTCGAGCTCTCAACATCCCAAGACGAGCGCGCCGCGGCGCTTGGGCGTTCAGTTCATCCTGTTCGCAGCCGGCTGGCCCGGGACTCCAGGTAGCGCCGCTCGGCGAGGCTGGCGGTGGCCTTCGCGGCGCGCCGGTAGTGCTCGTACGCTGCGGCCGTGTCGCCGGTCTTCTCCAGCAGATGCGCCCGTACGGACAGCAGCCGGTGATGCCCCGCGACCCGCTCGTCACCGTCCAATGTGGACAGCAGGGCCAGCCCGGCCGGCGGGCCCTCGGTCTCGGCGAGCGCGATCGCCCGATTGAGGGTGACCATCGGGTTGGGCGCGATCCGTTCCAGAATCAGGTAAAGGGCGTGCACCTGCGGCCAGTTGGTCTCCTCGACCGTGGCCGCGTCGGCGTGCGTGGCGGCGATGGCGGCCTGTAGCTGGTAAGGGCCCAGGGCCGGGCCGGCAAGCGACGCCTTGACCAGCTCGGTGCCCTCGTCGATCAGCTCGCGATCCCACTTCGTACGGTCCTGCTCGTCCAGCGGAACCAGGTCGCCGGCCGCCGTCGTACGCGCCTCCCTGCGGGCGTGGGTCAGCAGCATCAGCGCGAGCAGGCCGGTCACCTCGCCGTCCTCGGGCAGCTGCGCGTGCACCATCCTGGCCAGCCGGATCGCCTCGTGCGCGAGATCGGCTCGGTCCAACTCGCTGCCCGAGGAGGCGGTGTAACCCTCGTTGAAGATCAGGTAGAGCACGTGCAGGACGACCTGTAGTCGCTCCTCGCGCTCCGCGCCGTCCGGCAGGCTGAACGAGCTGCCGGCGGCCTTGATGCGCTGCTTGGCCCGGCTGATCCTGGCCGCCATCGTGGCCTCCGGCACCAGGAACGCGCGGGCTATCTCGGCAGTGGTCAGCCCGCCGACCGCCCGCAGCGTCAGGGCGGTCTGCGAGGCCGCGGTCAGCGTCGGATGGCAGCACAGGAACAGCAGGACGAGCGTGTCGTCGGTGTCCGGTACCTCCTCGGGCACCACCTCGGTGACCGTCGCCGCCTCCCGCTCGCGGCGCGCGTGGTCACTGCGCAGCTGGTCGATGAGCCGCCGGGACGCGACAGTCACCAGCCAGCCGCGCGGATTGTTCGGGACTCCCTCGGCCGGCCACTGCACGGTGGCGGCGAGGACCGCCTCCTGTACGGCGTCCTCACACCCTTCGAACTCGCCGTGCCGACGCACCAACGCGCCGAGGACCTGCGGCGTGAGTTCACGCAGCAGGTCCTCGATGGCCGGCGCCGTCATGCCGCCAATTGTCCGTCAGCCGAACATCACCTGCCGCACTTCGACCCCAAGACCCTCGATCGCGGTGTCCGGGATCTGCGCTGCCAGCTCGATCGCCCGGTCCTTGTTCTCGCAGTCGATCAGGTAGAAGCCGCCCAGGTACTCCTTGGACTCCAGGAAGGGTCCGTCGGTCACCACCGGCTGGCCGTTGCGTACGGACACCACGGCGGCCTGTGACGGGTCGACCAGCGCCTGCGTGAGGATCAGCTCGCCGGACTCCTTCAGCGCCTCGATGAACCTGCCGTGGCCGTCGCCGATCGCCGCCCTCTCCTCGTCGGTCAGCGCGTCCAGCACGGCCGGGTTGACGTGCAGGCTGATCAGGAACTTCATCTCGTACTCCTCGTGGTTCGCGAGCCCCGGACGGGCCCTTCAACCGTTGGTCGGAGCCACCGCCGTCGTCTTGACGTCCCCCGCTGAAAACTCTCGCATGAGTTTCGCCGTCACATCGCCCAGACCGCGAGGTCGTCATTTCCGGTGACGCCCCACCGCGAGAGATTTCCGTCCGTGCCGATGTCAAGAAGCCCTCGACCGCTCCGACCATCCGGCGAAACGTCGAGAGAACAGGAAGTTCGGATATGCGAGTGAACCGGGCATGGCTGGGACTGGTCGTCCTCATGTTGCCGACATTGCTCGTCGCGATGGACATGACGGCGTTGCTCCTCGCCCTCCCACAGCTGAGCGCCGACCTGGGCGCCACCAACGTCCAGCAGCTGTGGATCAGTGACAGCTACGGACTCATGGTGGCCGGCCTGGTCATCACGATGGGTACGCTCGGCGACCGGATCGGCCGCCGGCGACTGCTGATGATCGGCGGAGCGGCGTTCGCGGTGCTGTCGGTCGTGGCCGCCTTTTCGGTCAGCCCGCTGATGCTGATCGTCGCGCGTGCACTGCTGGGCGTCGCCGGCGCGACCCTGGCGCCGTCCACACTTGCCTTGATCACCAACATGTTCCGCGACGAACGACAGCGCGGGCAGGCCATCGCGATCTGGGCGACCTGCCAGTTCACCGGCGGCGCGCTCGGACCTGTACTCGCCGGATTCCTGCTCCAGCACTTCTGGTGGGGATCGGTGTTCCTGGCCGCCGTGCCGGCGATGGCATTGCTGGTGATCGCCGGGCGTGTCCTGCTGCCGGAGTTCCGCAGCGACCAGGCCGGCCTGCTCGACCTGGCCGACGTCGGGCTGTCGCTCGTGGCGGTGCTCCTGACGGTCTACGGCATCAAGCAGCTGACCGTCGAGAGCGTGCCGGTCGTGCCGGCGGCGGCCCTCGTCGTCGGCACAGCCATCGGATACCTGTTCGTACGGCGGCAGCTGCGGCTGGAGACGCCGCTGCTGGACCTGCGGCTGTTGCGCAACCGCCCGTTCACGGCCGTGCTCATCGCGCTGGTCTTCGCCGGCATCGCCATGGCCGGTACGGGCCTGCTGGTGACCCAGTATCTGCAGAGCGTGCTGGGCTACTCGCCGGTCGCGTCGGCGGTGCTGTTCGCGCCGATGGGCCTGGGCGTGGCGGTCGGCACCATGGCCGCGCCGGCGCTGGCCCGGCGGATGAAGCAGACGACCGCGATCGCCGGCGGGCTTGCGGGGTCGGCACTGGGCAGCCTGCTGCTGGTGGGCGCCGACGGTGCGAGCGCCCTGCCGCTGGTGATGATCGGCATCGCCGTACTGGCGCTGGGCACCGGCCCGCTGTTCGCGCTGGGCACCGGGCTGGTCGTCGGGTCCGTCCCGCCGGAGCGCGCCGGCTCGGCGGCGTCGATGTCGGAGACCGGCAACTACTTGGGCGGTTCGCTCGGCTTCGCACTGCTCGGTGTCGTGGCCGCGGTGGTCTACCGCAGCCGGATGGACGGCACGTCCGACTCGCTGGCCGGCGCGGTGGCCACCAGCCGGCATCTTCCCGCAGGCCAGGGCGAAGAACTGCTGCACACCGCACGGGAAGCGTTCACCGCCGGCCTGCACGTCACCGGCGTCGTCGCCGCGGTCATCTTCGCCGGGCTGGCCGTACTGATCCTCACCATGCGCCCGGCAACCCGGACCACCCCGGCCGTCCTCCCCGGCTACGAGGCGACTCGCTCATAGATGACTTCCCGTATATCGCGCGCATGGCCGCACTCCTCTAGCGCCAGAAGTAGGAGCATGTTTTATGTAGGCGTACTTCTATGTCCATCGGGGTGAGGTGTGGACAAGCCCGCCGAGATCTTCGACCGGGATTACGAGTGGTCGGCATTGAGCCGGTTCATCACCGATCCGCAGCCGGGAGCGACCCTTGGCGTGGTCTCCGGGCGTCTACGCCAGGGCAAGACCTTCCTGCTGGACGCCGCTTGCCGCGTCGCGGGAGGGTTCTACTTCGGTGCGACCGAGGCCGCCGACGCCGAGTCGCTGCGACGGATGAGTGCGGCGCTGACCGCCCATGTTCGCCCTGCAAGCCCGTTCCACTTCGCCAACTGGTCGGAGGCTGTCGACGCGCTGCTCGCCCTCGGCTCCGAGCGCCCCGTCCCCGTTGTGATCGACGAGTTTCCGTACCTCGCCAAGGCCAACCCGGAACTGCCTTCGATCATTCAAGAGGCACTGCGACCTCTGCGTGACCAGCGCACCGGCTCGCGCACCAGGCTGCTGCTGTGCGGCTCGGCGCTGTCCTTCATGGGCCGGCTGCTGTCGGGCAATGCCCCGCTGCGCGGTCGCGCCGGGCTTGAACTGGTCGTCCGCCCCCTCGACCACTACCTCGCCGCCGAGTTCTGGGGCATCGGCGACCCCCACCTGGCCATGAAGGTGAACGCGATCGTCGGCGGAACCCCTGCCTACCGGCGCGAGTTCGCGCGTGGCGACACCCCCGAAGGGCCGGACGACTTCGACGACTGGGTTGTCTGTACCGTCCTCAATCCCGAGACGCCGCGTCCTGGCCGCCGTTGCCGACGGCAATGCCACGCGCGGGGGCATGGCCGGCTATCTGGAACGCAAGGCCACCGATATCGCGCACCCCATCAACGTCCTCGAAGACGCAGGGCTGCTGCACCGTGACGCGGACGCCTTCCGCGACAATCGCCCCACGTACCGCATCGCCGAACCGCTGATCGGGTTCTACCACGCGATCATGCGCCCGGTCTGGGATCAGCTCGAACGCCCCGGGAGCGCGAGGCGGGTCTGGCAAGCCAGTCAACGTCGGTTCGTCAGTAATGTCCTCGGGCCCCACTTCGAACAGGTCTGCCGCGACTGGGCGCTGCATCACGCTGACCCCGAACTTCTGAGCGGTCTACCTGCCCGTGTCGGGCACGGCATAGTCCACGATGCCCGAGCCCGCACCGGGCATGAGGTCGATGTGGCGGTCATCGGCGTGGCCGACGGTTCCAAGGCGCCGCTCCTGGCCATCGGGGAGGCCAAGTGGAACGACACCATGGGCATGGCCCACATCGAACGCCTTCGGCACATCCGTAGCCTCATCGCCGAGGCCGGACGTTACGACACGACCGACACTCGACTCATCTGCTTCAGTGGCACAGGCTTCAACGACAAGGCATACGCCGCTGCGGATGCCGACCCCGACGTCCGGCTGATCGATTTGGCCACCCTCTACGGTCGGGGCTAAAACCTCTCACGGCCAGTACCTGCACGGCTCTGATCTAGCCGGGCGCGGCGGGAAAGCGAAAGCCGGTTGCGGTTGATACCCATGTGACCGCCATCCGCGCTATGGAAAGGCACCACATGACAGGGGACCCCCCGCCTCGCCCCGCCGAGCGTTTCGACGAGGTCTTCGACGTCTATTTCGCCGAGATCCACCGGTACGCGGCCAAGCGGCTCGGCCCGGACGCCGCCGACGACGTCGCGGCGCAGACGTTCCTGGAGGCGTTCCGGCAACGTCGGCGTTACGACCCGGAACGCGCGGGCGTGCGCACCTGGCTGTACGGCATCGCGACCAAGGTGATCGGCAGGCACCGGCGGGCCGAGACGCGCGCGCTGCGGGCAGGCGCCCGCCTCGGCCCGGGCCGGGGCGCCGAGGAGCACGCCGAGCGGATCGATTCGCGGGTCAGCGCCGAGGGCCTGCGGGGAGAGCTGGCCGAGGCGATCGCGGCGCTGCCGCGCGGGCAACGCGACGTGCTGCTGCTCGTTGCCTTGGCCGATCTCAGCCACGACGAGATCGCGGCGGCGTTGGGGATCTCCTATGGCACGGTCGGCTCCCGGCTGAACCGTGCCCGAACCACACTGCGCAAGGCGCTTGGCGGGACCAATCCGATGTTCACTTTGGAGGAACAGCATGGATGAAGTGCGGATGGTCCGGGACGGCTACCCCGAGCCCGCCCCACCCACCGCCCGGGCGATCGCCAGGGCGAAGGCACTGCTGGACGAGCCGTCCCGCCGTTCGACGCCCCGGCTGCGGTGGGGGCTGACCGGTGCGCTCGCGGCGGCCGCGGCGGCGACCGTGGCGATCACGCTCGCCGGGGGGAACACGGTCGTCGGCGGGAACGCGCCTGGCGGAGGGAGCACGGTCGCGCGGCCCAGCTCGCTGAACCTGGACGCCAAGGGGGCGGTCCTCGCGGCGGCGGAGAAGGCGGAACAGCAGCCGACCGGCAAGTACTGGTACATCGATCAGATCGATGGCCAGTCCTACATCATGCGCCCGAAGACCGGAACCTACGCGATCACCGGTGCGCACAGCGAGATGTTCAGCTGGTGGGGCGCCAAGTCCGGCATGGGCGAGGGGCACTACGGCCGCGACCTCCCGGCCCACCCGTTGACCGCGCAGGACGCGGCACTGTGGCGCAAGGACGGGTCGCCGTCGAGCTTTCGCGTCTGGTCCGGCGACCACTACTACACCTACACCGCCAAGGCGCAGAAGTGGCAGATGGACGGCCCGGAGAGGGGCACGGACCCACGCGGCGGCGGCGGAGGATTCGTGGGCGCCCCCGGGATGTCGGTCGAGGACCTGCAGAACCTGCCGACCGATCCCGCCAAGCTCGCCGAGAGGTTCCTGAGCGACGAGGCGCTCACGAAGAGGATGAACCCGAAGGGGACGCGCGAGGGGGGGCACGAGGGGATGCGGCTCCCGCCCAGCGTCAAGATCTCGATGGCGGGAGCCCTGGCGATGGACCCGGTCCCGCCGAAGGTGCGGGCGGGCCTGATGCGGGCACTGGCCGACCAGCCGGGCATCCACGCCATCGGCCGCGACACCGACCCGCTGGAGCGCAAGGGCGTCGCCCTGGCCTCCGACGACCGCGCCACGACGGTCACCGGCGAGTACGGCGGGCCGAAGGCCGAGCAGGGGACCTACCGCTCCCGCACGGTGATCGTCTTCGATGAGCGCACCGGAGCGGTGCTGTCCGTACAGGAGGAGCTGACCAAGCCCGGCGGCCCGTACGCGGAAATGAAGCCCGGGTTCGTCATCAATTACATCGCCTACCGCTCGGCGGGGTGGACCGACGCCAAGCCGAAGCCCTCGGCCGAACTGCCGTTCAGCTGACCCCTCGACCGGCCCGTCGGCCAGGTCTCGACATCGTTCACTCTGACCTCGGGCGCAGGGCCCGGTCGCTTATGGCGACCGGGCCTTCTCGCATCGCCTTACGGCCGCGTCCCGGACATGGTGCTGATCGCGAAGCCTGTGACCGTCTTCGTGGACTTTCGTGTGTCCGGCTGAGAAACCGGCGATCTCGATTTGATTGAGACGGCCTTGATCGATTGAACGCGAAATGGCATTTCGTTACGGTTTTCCGCGCCGATCAATCGAAGGCACAGTTCGTACGGTTCAGATAGCGGGTGCGAGGTTTTCATGGGTATGTCCAAGTCCAGGCAGCGGCTCATCGAAGCGGCGGCGGAGTCGCTCGAGCCGGGCGAGCAGCCGGAGATCGCCAGCATCGCGATGGTCGGCAGCATGCGTCTCAAGCGGAGCCTCGCCCTGGGGCTCGCCACGGCCGCCCTGACCGGCGGTGCCGCCGCGGCGTTCCTGGTGCCGGTGAAGCGCTATGTGCTTCTCACCGACCGCCGCCTGCTGTTCTTTGAGATGAACCAGTTGACCGGCCGCCCGACCCGCAACCTGATTGGCGAGATCCCCCGGCCCGCGATCGGCGTCGTGAACGTCAGCGTGGGGATCACCGGCGTCCTCAAGGTGGCGGTGGGCGCCGAGCAGGGGCTCAAGTTGCGTTTCCCCATCCCCGCCCGGACGGACGCCCGCCGGATGGCGGAGGCTCTGCGCGACGGCGCCGACGCAGACGTCACCGCCGGCTGAGACCGACCGGCCGGGTGGGCTTCGCCGGATGTCCGGCGGAGCCCACCCTGTCGTTTCGGCACCTCGCGGCTCAGCGGGCGACCGCCCGCGTCGCCGTGCTGGTGGCGAGGCCTTCTGCGTGACCCGTACGGCGAGCGGCGACCTTCACGGTGATCTTCTTGCCGCGCAGGGAGGACTTGAGGATCAGCGAAGACTTGGTGGCGCCCGCGATCGCCTTGCCGTTCGCGTACCACCGGTAGAGATATGACGTCGGAGCAGGCGTCCAGGTGCCGTGGGAGGCCTTGAGCGTCCGGCCGACCTTGGCCGTGCCGGAGATGGTCGGCCTCTTGACGACCTTCGGAGCGACGCCCTTGGCGACGGTCACGGCGGCGGTGGTCGCCGTGCCGTCGGCGTACCCGGTGCGGCGGGCACTGACCACGACCGTCAGCTTCTTGCCGAGCACCGACGCGGGCACCGTGTAGGAGGACGCCGTGGCCCCGGCGATCGAGACGCCGTTCGCCTTCCACTGGTAGGCGTACGACGTCACGGCCGGCGTCCACGTGCCCGGTGACACGGTCAGCTTCACTCCGACCCTGGCGGTGCCGGAGATGACCGGCGCCTTGACGACTTTCGAGGCGACGCCCTTGGCGACGGTCACGGCGGCGGTGGTCGCCGTGCCGTCGACGTAGCCGGTGCGGCGGGCACTGACCACGACCGTCAGCTTCTTGCCGAGCACCGACGCGGGCACCGTGTACGAGGACGCCGTGGCCCCGGCGATCGCCGTGCCGTCCGCCTTCCACTGGTAGGCGTACGACGTCACGGCCGGCGTCCACGTGCCCGGCGACACGGTCAGCTTCACCCCGACCTGGGCACTACCTGTGATCTTGGGAGCCGCGGTGTTCGTCAGCGTGGCTTCGGTGACGGTGAAGGTGCCGCGGGAGTATTCGACGCTGTTGTGGGTGATGACGCTGAGGGACCACGTGCCCGGCATGGCTCCGGTCAGATCCAGGACCGCCGTCAGGCTTTTCCGGTCCGCCGACACCGCGGTGGTGACCGCCTCCAGCGTGGTGCCGGACTGGTAGATCCGGACCTTGTCGTCCTCGTGCAGGGCGGTCCCCGTCACCGTCAGGGTGGCCTTGCCGCCCGCCGCGGAGGTGGTCGGACTGACTCCGGTGACACTGACCTTCTCGGCGCCGCACCGGATGGCCGTGCAGTCGAGTTGCACACTGTACGAGGTCTGCGCCGCCTTCTCCGGCAGGCCGATGACCAAGATGCTGGGGGAGACGGCCGTGGAGTACGGCTCGCTCATGTAGCACTGGTAGCTGCTCGGAATGAACAGCACACAGTTGTTGGCCAGGCTCGTGCCGTAGAGCGCGGGGACTGCGGTCTCGGTGCCCCCGGCGGTGTCGCTGATCGTGAAGTCGAACCGGTCGTTGTACGCGGTGGGCAGCGCCGCGCAGACGGCCGTGTGCTGCTCGTCCAGGGTGCCGGTGATCGGCCCGTACCCGTAGCTGACGTTCGGTACGGCGGTGCACTCGGCGGCCGGTCCGGCTGCGGTGGCGATACGGAGGGCGTCGAAGCGGTACGAGGTGGCGGCCTGCAGGTTCCTCGGAACGGTGACGAGGACCTGGTAGCTGGTGGATCCGGTGACCGCGCAGGACTTGTTGATGTTGCCGCAGACCGCCTTGCCGTCCGCGTCGAAGGCCAGCAGGTTGGCGGTGCCGAGGGCGTCCCGGACGTTCAGGTGCAGGGTGTCCGTGGTGTTACCGGTGGTCACCTTGCGGCAGAGCAGCGTGCCCGGCGCGCCGAGTGCGCCGCCCGTCGAAGGACCGCCGACCGCGGTCGCGGGGGTCGCGGCGCAACCCTTCGCCGTCGCGGTGACGTCGCGGCGGGTCAGAGTGTACGTGGCACGCGTGTCCGCACCGGTGACCAGGACAGTGTGGGCGACGCCCGGGGTGAGGGTGCAGGTGGTCCAGGTGGACGGGGAGCCGAAGGCGGAGCAGACCTGCTTGCCGGACGCGTCGAGCACCGAGAACTGGGCCGGAGAGGACCCGGAGACCGCTTGAAGCTGGACGTTCTCCACTGGGCTGTGGGCGTTCGCCGGAATGCTCAGGCAGGTCGAGAAGACGCCGTCGCCGGTGCTGAACGACGCAGCGGGACTGTTCGCGGTGAAGTCACCCACGGGGAGCGTCTGACAGGTGCTCGTGGCGTCCGTGCGATACAGCGCGACCGCGTACGAGCCGGTCGTCTTGTCCCCGTCGTCGGCGGAGACCAACGCCCGGTACGGAGCCCTGCCGGTGAGCGCACATGTCCCCTCAGAGAGGTCGCCGGTATCGCACAGCGTGGTTCCATCGGCGTCGACGACGGTCACATCGGGGTCTGGGCCCGGCGTGCTCAGGGCTGTCAGCGCGGCCATCCGGGCGCCTTCGGGAAGAGGCAGCGTCAGGCAGTCCACCTCACCACCCGCCGTGAAGGCGCCACGGTAGGTGCCGAGCTGGACGGGCTCACAACCGGCCGTACCGGCGCGGTCGAGGATCAGGGTCGGACTGTCGGTGATCAGGGTGTACTTGCCTGCGGCGGGCACAGTACACGGGGACACCCAGGTCTCACAGACGGTCTTCCCGTCGTGGTCGTAGACCGTGGGCACGGACCGGCTACCGGACGACGGGACGCCGTACACCGCGTAGCGTCCCGCGGCCGGGGCGGTGAAGACCTTGCAGTCGGAGTCCGAGCTCGGGGTGGTGGGCGCGGAGTTGTAGGAGTTGATCGGAACGCTCACGCAGCCCTGCGGCTCGGAGAGGCGGCGGATCTTCACCCTGTAGTCGGCCGGGAAACCACCCTCGATGTGCCTGACCCTGATGAGCACGCGGTAGGGGCCGTCGCCGGGGAGTACGCAGCCGTCGCTGTCGTCTTCGTTGAAGTGCGGGCAGATGTGGGCACCGGTCCCGTCAGTGATCCACCCCAAGGATTCGCCGTACACGGTGGTCCTCAGGTCGACGGTGATCCGTTCTCCGGCCCGCCCGGTGAACGGCTGGCACATGATCGCCAGCACGCCGGGGACCGAGCCGGTCAGGGGCGGGTCTGCGTACGACGTCCCCGTCTCCGGCGAGCAGGAGTCGGTGGTGGCGAGAGGAACGACGGAGACGACGGCCGCCGGCATGTCGTCAAAACCGTTGTTGACGAGCTGCAGGGTGTAGACGCCCGCGTGTGACAACCGGCACCAACCGGCGCCCCATGTGGGGTCGTAGCAGTCCAGCTGCGTGTCGCCGTCGAAGACCTGGGCGTACGTCTGAGCATGGATGTCGTCCACGGCAACGTAATGCAGGCCGGCCTGCTCGGCGGTGAAGGTGAAGCAGGCGCTGCCGCCTCGCGGAATCGCCGCCTTGCCCACCCCTGCACCCGTGTCGCCGAAGGAGGCGAGCGGCAGGACGGCGCAATCTTCGGCGGCCGCACCGGCTGCGGTGACGGTGGTGGCGGCGCTGGTGGTGGTGTCCGCTGCCGCCCACGCGCCGCCGGTCGGCAGCAGCGTCGTCAGCACGATCGCGAGTGTGAGCAGCAAGGCGGATAACGCCGCGCTTCGCCCGGCCGTGCCGGGGTGATCAGACATTGCGCCCCCTGGACGTCTGATGGCATGCGCCTGCGATGAAAGCGGGGCAACAGTGCCTGACGTGACAAATCGTAAATGTGGGGCAATGATCGCACATTGATCGCTGAGCCGTCAGAAGGAAATAACCGCCAGTTAGGCGGACAGTGTGGAGGTGTCGTCACGACGGCTTCCGCCTTGCTCCATATGCCCCGGCGAACATATGGGCTTAAATGCCGACAAAACACCACACCACGCTCGGCTGCTCAGTCATCGGAAGGCCGCGCAAACTCGTGCCGTGGCTCACGATCCGACGATGTCCACAATTGGCCACTACATATGGTTACTAATTAATCGCAATCTGCTGCCATACGGGATATCAGCGGCGATAGTCGGAGAGGTCAGATTCTCCGAAACCGAAAGGCCGCGATGAGATCCTTAGCCCGGCGCACCCTGGCCCTGCTGGTGGGTGCCGCCACGATGGCCGCCACAGCGACCGTGACGGTGGCCGTATCCCCCCTCCTGGCGGTGCCCGCCTCGGCCGAGCCGCCCGAGGTCACACTGTCCCTGTCGTCCGCCCAGGCCGCTCCCGGCGACTCGGTGACGGTCACGGCGACCGTCACGAATGTTCACGCCTTCACCGTCCTGAACGCCACCGCAAGGGTGTTCGGCAGCCCGGCAGGGCTTCCGTCATTCGCCACTCTGACCGGATGCGACGGCGCGATCGGCCCCTGCGGCACGGTGTCCGACGCGGGCGGTCCCATCGGTTTCGAGGCGCCGGTCGGCGCGCTGTCAGGCGGAGCATCGGCGACCGTCATCTTCACCCTGGCGATCGCGGACGACGCGCAGGACAGCGACCAGACCATCCGTGGCCAGCTCGGCGGTTCCAACTACGCGTCGGAGGTGGCAGACGGACCGACCCTGACCATCCTCGGCCAGGCGGACGCCGCGATCGGCCTCACCGCGCAGCCCAAGCTCGGGCTGCTCGCGCCCAAGATCGAGTTCACGCTGCGGGTGACCGGCAACGGGCCCGCCGCGCTGCGCAGCTCGACTGTGAAGACCTCCCTGCCCCCGGGGTTCACCGCCGTGTCGGGTGAGTGCGGCACGGCCCCTGGCACCGTCACGTGCACCACCGGGGAAGTGGCTCCCGGGTCTTCGGTGGTCAGGAAGTTCTCCGTGCCGATTCGGCTGCTGTCCATCGGCGTGCCGTACACCTTCACCGCCACGCGCACGGCATCGGTCCCGGTCGACCCGGTGGGCGGAAACGACTCCGCCCGAGTCCGGTGCACAGTCGTGTCCATCCTGCTGGTGAGCTGCGGCTAGTCTCCGCTTTCCCGCGCGGTTACGCCCCTTCCCGGCCGCGCCTCGGGAAGGGGCCGCATCTCAGATCCAGCTGCGGAACAGCATGCGGTCGAACCACTCGCCGTACGGGATCACCTGTGCGTCCAGCACAGGCGACAACCACCAGAAGTTCACGAGGACCAGCAGGGCGAACGCCCCGACCACCGAACTGCCGACGAGCCTGCGCCGTCCCGGCGCCGGGCCGAGGATCAGCCCGCTCGCCAGCACGATGGCCAAGATCATGAAAGGCAGCATCGGCAGGGCGTAGAACTGGTACATCGTCCGGTTGTCGGCCAGCGCGAAATAGAACCACGGCAGCCATCCCACGAGGTAGGCCCCCAGGACGGCTCCCGCCCGCCAGTCGCGCGAGGTGAGCCACCACCCGACCATGGCGACCAGCGCGGGAACGGCGAGGAACCAGATGACCGGGGTGCCGGTTCCGAGAATCGCCGACGTGCAGCTGCTCGCCCCGCATCCGCCTGCCGGCGTCTCGTAGTAGAACGCCACGGGCCGCAGCAGCAGCGGCCACTGCCAGGGCTCCGACTGGTAGGGATGCGCGGTGGACAGGTTTGCGTGGTAGCCGAGCATCTGCTTCTGGTAGCTCAGCCACGACCGCAGCGAGCTGAAGACGAAGTAGGGCCAGCCGCTCGACGTCGCCTCCGCCCAGTTGCGGCCCCAGCCCTTGTCGGTGGCGAACCAGCCTGCGTAGGAGGCCACCCAGGTGACCACAGGCACGACGGCCGTCCAGACGACGCCCAGCGGCAGGTCCAGCCGCCAGGAAACCCGGTACGGCCGAGCCTGGCCGATCGAACGGCGGGCGCCGGCATCCCACAGGAGCGTCATGATCGTGAAGGCGGCGACGAAATACGCCCCCGTCCATTTGGTGGCCAGCGCCGCGCCGAGGCACAGCCCGGCGGCCAGCCGCCAGGGACGCAGGCCCAACCGGGACGGCGCCGCGATGAGAGACCCCTCATACCAGGCGACCAGTCGCTCCCGGCTCCTGTCCCTGTCGACCACCAGGCAGGCGAACGCGGCGATCACCCACAAGGTCAGGAAGACGTCGAGCAGTGCCGTACGCGACAGCACGACGTGCATGGCGTCCAAAGCCAGCAGGAATCCCGCGAGGCAGCCGAGCAGGGTCGAGCGGGTCAGGCGGCGGGCGACCCTGGCGAGGATCAGGATGGACACGGACCCGGCCAGCGCCGCCATGAACCGCCACCCGAAAGGCGTGAGGCCGAACATCCACTCGCCGAGGCCGATCATCCATTTGCCGAGCGGGGGATGCGCGACGAAGGACCCACACTCGGCGGCCTGCGCGCAGGTCTTGAAGATCTGCGTGTTGCCGCCCAGCATCAGGGCATCGGCCGAGTCGACGAACTGGCGCTCGACGCCGTAGGTGATCGTGGAGAAGGCGTCCTTGGCGTAGAAGGTCTCGTCGAACACCACGGCGTGCGGCGTGCCGAGACGATAGAACCGGAGGAACGCCCCGAAAAGGGCCACGATCAGCGGGCCGAGCCAACCCCAGAGCCGGCTGCCGGGCATCGCGGGAAGGAGCCGGTCACGGACCGGCCGCGGCGCATCGCCGCCAGGCCCCCCGATCACCCAGTCGGCTGTCAGCGCCATTCGGGAATCTTAACGTCGCTAACCCCTGTAAATCTGGCCAAAGCCCCTACAGTTCACCGCCCTGTGCGGCACGGCGAAACAGGACGATCTGGAGCCCCATATCCTTTCGTGAATGATCTTCCTCATCCTGGGCAGAACGCGCGAAGCGACAACATCTACCGCGCGATGAAGCACCCACATGGGAGCGTCAAAGATGGATTTCGATGACGATGCGCGACTCGACGCGTCGCAGGTGGAAGACGTCGGCGGGGGACGTGGAGGCTTCCCCCGCGGCGGCATCGCCGTCGGAGGCGGGGCCGCCGGAATCATCGTGCTCCTTCTGGCCCTGATCTTCGGCATCAATCCGGGCGACATCACGGGACGAGATCAGCCACCCGCACTGCAGCCGGGCTCCGACCTCAGCCAGCAGTGCCGTACGGGCGCGGACGCCGACCAGTCGGAGAAGTGCCGGGTCGTCGGCGTGGTCAACAGCATCCAGGACTACTGGAGCGGGAAGATCGACGGCTACACCCCGGCGAAGACCATCCTCTACACGGGCGGCGTCCAGACCGCATGCGGGGCCGCCGAGTCCTCCGTCGGGCCGTTCTACTGCCCCGCCGACCAGCGGGTCTACATCGACCTGAACTTCTTCAACGACCTCCGCACGCGGTTCGGCGCGGAGGGCGGCCCGTTCGCGCAGGCCTACGTGATCGCCCACGAGTACGGCCACCACGTGCAGAACCTGCTCGGCACCATGGGCAGGGTCGGCCAGGCCGCGGGCGCCCAGGGGGCCTCCGTACGGCTCGAACTCCAGGCCGACTGCTTCGCGGGTGTGTGGGCCCGCAACGCCGTGAACACCGGCTTCTACGCCAAGCCGTTCAGCGACGCCGACATCCGGGAGGCGCTCGACGCGGCGGCGGCCGTCGGGGACGACCGTATCCAGGAGCAGATGAGAGGACGCATCAACCCGGAGGCGTTCACCCACGGCACCTCGGAGCAGCGCACGAAGTGGTTCGGCAACGGCTACAGGACCGGTGACCCGGCTCGGTGTGACACCTTCTCCGGCGGCATCTGACCAGTTCAGTCAGCTGAAGTCGCCCTCGAAGGCGAACAGTGGCATTCCTCTCCTAAACTACGTACCGTGATCTTTAAGTTGGTCGGCGATGGACGGCCCTACCCCGAGCACGGCCTGTCTCATCGGGAATGGGCGCAGATTCCGCCTCGGCAGGTCAGGCTCGACACCCTGATCACCACGAAGGCCGTGCTCGACCTGCACTCCCTGCTCGCACAGGACTCCACGTTCTACGGCGACCTGTTTCCGCATGTCGTCCAATGGAACGGCGAGCTCTACCTGGAGGACGGCCTCCATCGGGCCCTGCGCGCGGCCCTCCAGCAGCGCTCGGTTCTGCACGCGCGCATCCTCGAGATCTAACGCGGTCGGCGCCGCCTCAGCCCACAAAAGCATGCAATTGTCTATTTTGTATTGTTTTTGAGCTAGATTTCCTGGTCTGTCGGGCGCGCCATCGGTCCATGAGAGCCGCCGGCCTGCATGCGATCGGCGGCTCGTCGGCAGCGGTAAAGGTGGGACGCCGTCAGACGGCCACAGCCTCGATGACCACCATGTTCCCCGCCTCCGCCACCCGGGTCCGGCGAAGGCCGGCCTGAGTGAAGAGCGCGTCGTACTCGGCGAGGTCACGCTCGCGCCCTCCGGTCATGACCAGCATGTTGGCGTCCATCACCGGTGCGAGGCCAGGGGTGCCGACTGGTCCGACCAGCAGTTCCACCACCGCTACCCGGCCACCCTCGTTGAGAGACCTTCTGCAGTTCGCCAGGATGCGGACGGCCTGCTCGTCGTCCCAGTCGTGAACGATGTACCGCAGCAGGTAGAGGTCGGCGGCGGGAACCTCCTGGAAGAAGTCGCCGCCCACGACGTCGAAACGGTCGTCGAGGCCGTCCGCCTTGGCCGCTTCCAGCGCGGCCGGGACCACATCCGGCCGGTCGAGCACCACGCCCCGCATGCCGGGGTGGTTCCGCATGAGCTCGCGGATCAGGGAACCGTCCGCGCCGCCCACGTCCACGGTCAGGCCGGCCCCTCCGATCTGGCGGGCCACCTCGGCGTTGGTCATCGCTGTGATGTTCGCCAGCGACCGGGTGAAGTAGTGGGCCTCCTCCGGGTTCCCGGCCAGGTAATCCCAGACTTCGCTTCCGTAGGCGGCGGGACCCTGCGTCGCTCCGGAGCGGACGGCGTCGGGAAACCGGCCCCAGGGCTGCCAGTGGCCCGGGGCCGCCTGGGAGAGCGCGAGGTGGTGAAGGGAGTGCGGACTGTCCGGGTGCAGAGTGGCCAGCAGGCCCGTGCCCGCGAAGTGCACACCGTCGACGGAGGTGAGCAGGCCCAGCGATGCCAAGGTGCGCAGCAGCCGCCGGACGGCGTCCGGGTCGGCGAGCTCCGCCTCGGCGATCTCGCTCGCGGTCGTCAGCCCGCCGGCCACGTGCTCGGCGACGTTGAACACCGCCGCTGCACGTACCACCTGGCTCACCCAGAAACCGGTGACCATGGACATCATCCGCTCATAGTCCGCCATCACCGGAGCCGGATCGGGCATCTGAGCCGTCGTCATTTTCTTCTCCTCATGGTGTCTTCCGGCGTCGCGAAGAGGGGGCGCCGGCCCGCGCCGGCGTGCCGAAGAGGAGATCTGACGATGCCCCGGGCCGGCGTTCATGACCGCGGACACCAGCTCTTATCTCGCCGTCTTCCGTGGGCCGCCACGGAGACCCCGTCTCCCTTTTGTCCGGAACTGCAAATTCCGGTCGGACGCTAACAGCGTGCGCAGATGGCACATAAGTGGACTTTTTTGTCATAGGGGTCCGGCCACCCCTGTGAAGCGGCCATTGATCATCCGTACCGAGCTGCCGGCCGGGTGCCGTCCACTTAGCCGCTGTAACCTGGCGAAATGCGTGACGGGCGACAGCTGGGCGCGTTCCTTACCGCGCGGAGGAAGGTGACGCCCCGCGAGCAGGCAGGGCTCCCGACGGGCGGCCGACGGAAGGCCTCGGGGCTGAGCCGCGAGGAGATCGCCCATCTGGCCGGCATCAGTCACGACTACTACGTCCGGATCGAACAGGGCCGGGCGCCGCACCCCTCCTACCGGGTGCTCGACGCTCTGGCACAGGTCCTTCAACTCGATCCGGAAGCGACCCGATATCTGCACCGCCTCGCCAACCCCTGCACCGGCGAACCACCGGCCGCGGACCCTCCGGAGGCGAGGGCCGCACGGGTCGTCCAGAAGCTGCACTGGCCGGCGATCGCGCTCAACCGCCGTCTGGACGTGCTGGCCAGGAACCACCTGGCCACCCTCCTCCATGGGGGACTGCAGTACGGCGACAACCTGATGCGCATGCTCTTCCTCAACCCTGTGGCACACGAGGGCATCCTCGAGTGGGATCAGGAGGCCGCCCTCCACGTGGCCCACCTCCGCGCCGCGACCGGAGTCGCCGGCCACTCCTTCGCCGCCGAACTGGTCGAGGAGCTTTCGAGCGAGAGCAGGCGCTTCCATGAACTGTGGACCCGTTACGACGTGGGGCTCCTCAAGCCCAGCCCTCTGCGCCTGCGCTATCGCGGGCTGGGAGACCTGACGCTGGAACGCGAGACGTTGCTCGTCGCCGACGCCGACATGTTCGTCTTCACGTTGGAGCCCGAGATCGGCACGCCATCGGAAAGGGCGCTGTCCTTGATGGCCTCCGGCTGGATCTGACGCCCACCGGCGGAACCGCGAAGTGGATCGCGGAGCTGCCGCCCGTGTGGCCAAACCGTGAAAGCAAAAGAGCCGCCAACCTGTACACGCAGGTCAACGGCTCTTCTTCGGTGGCGGTGGAGGTGGGATTTGAACCCACGGATAGGTTGCCCCATCACACGCTTTCGAGGCGTGCGCCCTCGGCCACTAGGCGACTCCACCGCGCAGCAGCTTACCGGACGAACCCACCTGCCCGCGCATCCGTTTCGCTTCGGACAGACCCGGTGAGGCCGGGAGAACGCCTCAGGGCCGCCGCCCCGAGAAGAACTCCCTGAGTACGGCCGCGCACTCGTCGGCGAGCACCCCGCCGATCACCTCGGGGCGGTGGTTGAGCCGCCTGTCCCTGATCACGTCCCAGAGCGAGCCGGCCGCGCCCGCCTTCTCGTCGGCCGCGCCGTACACGACCCGGTCGACCCGGGAGAGCACGGCGGCGCCCGCGCACATCGTGCAGGGCTCCAGGGTGACGACGAGGGTATGTCCGGTCAGCCGCCACTCCCCGGCCGCGCGGGCGGCGGCGCGCAGGGCGAGCACCTCGGCATGGGCGGTGGGATCGGCGGCGGCCTCGCGGTCGTTGCCCGCGGTCGACACCACGGCTCCGGCGGCGTCGATCACGACCGCCCCGACCGGGACCTCGCCCCGTTCACCCGCGCGTACGGCTTCCGCCAGCGCCAGGCGCATGGCCGGTTCGAACTCCCGCAGGGGTGAGGCGGTCACCGCAACCGGTCGAACTCGTCGGCGAAGGACAGCCGCTCCGCGATCACCGACAGGATGTCCGCGGGAAGCACGCCCTCTTCCATGCTGAGCTCCAGCAGCTCCTCGGCGCTCAGGGAGAAGTCGGCGAGCAGGTTGAAGTCTCCGGCCGGCCGTACACCGAGATCGGGGGTGTCCTTGTCCACGACCACGCCCGCGAGCTCGGCGAAGATCTCCCCAAGGTGATCGTTCAGGCCGGCGTGCTCGTCGGAGAGGAAGACCCGCGGGTCGGCGTCCCCGTCGTAGCGGACGATGGCGAACCACTCGTCCTCGATCTCCACGCAGAGCAGGGCCAGTTCGTCGCCGTTCAGGCCGAGCGCCTCCTGGACGGCGTCACCCAGGTCATCGGCGATCTCGACGTCGCCGAGGTCCACCTCGGTGCCGCTCCAGCCGCCGTCGATCTTCACGAAGGCGGCGGAGAAGAGATTCGGTCTGGAGGGCATGGCCGGCTCCCGAGATCAGCCGATGGCGGCGTCGACGGCGCGTTCGAACTGCTGGGAGAAGCCCAGCCTGGCGGCGATGCTCGACAGGACCTCGTCCGGCAGCAGATCGAGGTCGCCGGAAAGGGCTCCGAGCTCCATCTCGTCGAGCCCGAGGTCGGCGAAGATCGACAGATCGCCCGCGGGGAGCACGCTGTCGAGCTCCTCCTCCTCGGGGACGGGCACGTCCAGGTATTCGAGGACCTGCTGGGCCAGCGGCCAGTCCCAGGATGCGGTGATGTCGGAGAGGAAAAGCCCTATCTCTTCGCCAAAGACCCGTAACGCCACGAAGAAGTCATCCCCCACAGCAACCAGGCCAATCGTGGTCCCCATGCTGGGCGTCTGGCGCAAGGCCTGGATCAACCCACGCAGATCCGAGGTGAGCGCCACGGGAAGCATCTCGGCCTCCCATTTGTCATCCTCGCGATAGACCACGATGGCGAAGTCAAGCGCGTCCACGTCTGTCATCGTCATCCCCACCGGCACGGTCCTCACGTCACGTAATGGTCCCAGACTCCCACTCCCACCGTCCGGCGCTCTCCCCAAATTGTGATCAAAAGAGTCAGGCGACGTCGATGACCCGCCCGGGGGACGGTAACTTTTGTAACCATGAAAACCCTGGTAGTCGATCATCCGCTCGTCGCCCACAAGCTGACCACGCTTCGCGATGTCCGGACCGACTCGCCGACGTTCAGGCGTCTGGCCGACGAGCTCGTCACCCTGCTCGCCTACGAGGCCACCCGTGACGTCCGCGTCGTCGACGCGACGGTCGACACCCCCCTCGCGCCCGCCCACGGCGTACGGCTGGCCCGGCCGGCCCCGCTCGTCGTGCCGATCCTTCGCGCAGGGCTCGGCATGCTCGACGGGATGACGCGTCTGCTGCCGACGGCCGAGGTCGGATTCCTGGGCATGATCCGCGACGAGTCCACGCTGAAGGCCCAGACGTACGCCACCCGGCTGCCCGAGGATCTGTCCGGCCGCCAGTGCTACGTGCTCGACCCGATGCTCGCCACAGGCGGCACACTCGCGGCGGCCATCCACTTCCTGTTCGACCGCGGGGCGGAGGACGTGACGGCCATCTGCCTTCTGGCCGCCCCCGAAGGCATCGCCCGCATGGACGACGAGTTCAAGGGCTCCGACAAGCCCATCCGGGTCGTGACCGCCGCGCTCGACGAACGCCTCAACGACCAGGGCTACATCGTTCCCGGCCTCGGCGACGCGGGAGACCGTCTCTACGGCGTGGTCTGAGCCCGCAGTCTGAGCCCGCAGTCTGAGCCCGCGAAGTCCGGGCTCATCCGCCTGTGAACCGCGGCGTCCGCACGCCGCGGTTCCCCCGATGAGACCGTCTTTCTTTCCCCGGCGTGGTCGCGCCGCTCTCCCGCAACTCCCGCGCCATAGTTACACTGCGCCCCCTCTTGGGTACGCAGAGTTACAGACGACGTCTCTTCGCGTTCGCGCGAGCGGGCGCGCATCGGGGAGAGCCATGAGTCAACTTCCGGACAGTGAACAGTATGAGCAGGTCGAGGCCATGCTCAGGGACGAGTTCGCCGGAATTCACCCCGCGGCGACCGTCAACCGTTGTGTTCAGGCCGCGCATCACGGAGCGCTGGAAGTGACCGGCCACGCACCGGCGAGCCTGGTGGAGCGCATCGCCCGCAAGCATCTGCGGGTCCTGGCCACCGCGGCGGCGGAACGGAGGTGACGGCGTCCTATATCGGCTTCGTCCGACAGTTGGATTTTGCCGCTTTACCGAACTAGCGGCCTGGGTAATGTATAGCTCATGGGAGTGGTGACGGCAGTGCAGGCCAAGAAAGTCCTTAAGTGGGGAGCCATCGGAGTGGCGGCCTTCTATCTCTTGTCCAAGCCCGCTGACGCGGCGCAGACGGTCCAGGGCGCGTTCAACGGCCTTGTGAGCGCGGGCAACTCGATGTCGCAGTTCTTCGCCAAGCTGACATGAGACTTGTGACCCACGGGGACTCTGCCCCGTCGTCGGTCAACCGTTACCTCCTCCCCCATGAACAACAAGTCATCATGGTCCGGCGCCATCCGGCCGTCCTGCTCCGGCCCGTCGCTGAGATCTTCGGCGGGCTCATCATCGCGGGCCTGCTCAGCAAATGGCTGAGCGGCAACGGTGGGGGCCAGGCTCTCGTCATCGTGTGGTGGGCCTGGCTGCTCCTCCTTATCCGCTTCGTGTGGAAGGTGGCGGAATGGTCGGTCGACTATTTCGTCGTCACCTCGCAGCGCATGCTCCTCACCACCGGCCTCATCACCCGCAAGGTCGCGATGATGCCGCTGGGCAAGGTCACCGACATGAGCTTCCAGCGATCACTGCTGGGGCGCCTGCTCGGTTACGGAGAGTTCGTACTTGAGTCCGCCGGCCAAGATCAGGCACTGCGGACCGTCCCCTACATCCCCTACCCGGAGACCTTGTATTTGGAGGTCTGCCAAATGATCTTCCCCAGCAAGGATAACGACGACGACTAGGTTGCCCTGACTCTCAGCACTCTCAGCGTCTCGTGATCGAACCTTCATCGTCGTGATTCTTGACGGAGGGTTACACGATTCGGTCGCTTCATGCCATTATGGCGAGACCATTGACCATTCCCCCGCCCTGAGAGATCCAATGCCGAGTCAGGGAACCATCGGTGACCGCGTCCGCGGATTGCGGTTGAGCAGGCGCATGTCGCAGGCCCAGTTGGCCGGGCCTGACCTGTCCGACAGTTATGTCTCACTTATCGAGTCCGGCAAGCGGACGCCTACACCGGTCGTTGCGCGGCTTCTGGCCGAGCGGCTGGGCTGTACCACCGAGTTCCTGCTCCACGGCATAGAGCCGCGGCAGCGGATCGACACCGAGCTCGGCCTGCGCCACGCCGAGCTCGAGCTTTATCACGGCGACCCCGCGGTTGCGGCCGACCGTTTCAGTGACATCGTCAAGGCCGCCGGCGAGGACAACGCCTTGCTCGCCGCCCACGCGCGGCTCGGCAGGGCTCGCGCCCTGGAAGCCCAGGGACGGACCGGGCGTGCCGTCGAGGCCTACGAGCGGCTGCGCCGCGAGGCCGCCGCGCACCCCGAGCGCCTGGCAGATCTTCCCCTGGCCGTGGCCCTGTGCCGCTGCTACAACAAGGCCGGCGACGTGCTGCGTGCGCGCAACCTCGGCGCCTACGCCCTCTCCCAGGTGGAGCGGCTCGGGCTCGTCCGCGGTGAGACCGCCGTGGAGCTGGCGCTCGCGCTGGTGGAGACCGGCACGGGCCTGCCGTACGTGGAGCAGGTCATGGCGGCCACCGGCACGCCGGCGCCGTCCGGCCATAACGCGGAGTCCCTTGAGTTGTGGCGTGCGAGCGTCACCGCCGCCGAGGGCGAGGACTCGGCTCTGGCCGTCCAGCTCGCCGACGACGCCCTCGCCGCCGGACGCGCCGGACGCATGGCCGTCCGTCACGCACGGATCGCGATGCACTGGGCGATGATCACGGCCAGTGATGTCCAAGCCACGGATTTGGACCGAGCCAACGAGCTCGCCGAGTCGGCGAGCACCGTTTTCGCCGATCTCACGGCTCATGTCGAGGAGCACGCCCTCAGCCTCGTGGTGCTGTCTCACGTGCGAATCCGGCTCGGGGAAGCGGATTCCGCGGTGCGTCTCGCCGATCAGGCACTGGATCTGCTGGCCGGCTCCCCCGGCATCACAGCGGCCCGGGCTCACCTGGTGCTCGCCGAAGTCGCTTTGGCACGATCCGAAGACGCCGCTCCCACGCTCCGGCGCGCTCGGGACCTGCTGGAGGGGCACCCCGACGCGCACGACCGGGAGACGGCGCGAACCTGGCGCATGCTGGGTGACCTGTGGGGACAGGCCGGTTCCGTGGAGGAACAGGCCGGTGCGTATCGTAAGGCGCTGGAGGCCGTCGGCGTCCAGGTGACCATTCCAGGATCCACCGCGGCGACCGTACTCACTCATTGAGCCTCCCTGGAGCCCTTACTCAGGGCTCTGGAATAATTGGGGTCGGCCAGTCATTCAGTCATGGGATGACTGGTGTTTCCCAGAGGAGGCGGACTGTGAGTCTGCGGACGGCGCAGCGGGCGTCTCTCGTCGACCAGGTGATCGACCAGCTCAAGGAGCAGATCACCTCTGGTTCCTGGCAGATGCACGCCAAAATCCCTACTGAGACTGTGCTGGCCGAGCACCTCGGGGTCGGCCGCAACACGGTGCGCGAGGCCGTACGTGCGCTGACCCATGCCGGGCTGCTGGAGTGCCGGCAAGGTGACGGCACCTATGTGCGGGCGACCAGCGAGCTGTCCGGTGCCATGGCCAGGCGGCTGCGTACGGCCGAGCAACTGGAGATCCTCGAGGTCCGGCGGGCACTCGAGGTCGAGGCGGCCAGGCTGGCCGCCACCCGGCGGACCGACACGGACATCACCTCGATGGAAGCCGCCCTGGCCAAGCGGGAGAAGGCCTGGGCGCACGGCGACCCGGACGGGTTCGTGGAGGCCGACCTGGCGTTCCACATCGCCGTCGTCGAGGCGACTCACAACAACGTGCTCATGGAGCTGTACGTCGACTTCTCGGCCGCCCTCCGGGCCAGTATCGCCGCGGCGGGCGGTTCGCTGGAGCAGAACTACATCCCCCACGACGCCATCGTGCGGGCGATCGTCGCCGGTGACGCGGCGGCCGCCGAGCGGGCCGGGCACGCGTGCATGGAGCACATCCTCATCGCGCTGACCGAATCGCAGGACCTGAGCGCCTGACCGCCCGCCGGTGCTAGCCGGCGAGGCGGAGCGACATCACGAGGTAGCGGAAGTCGGGATCGTCTCCGGCGTTGGCGATCAGCGCAGGGCGGGTGGGCGAATCCATCTCGAGCCGGGCCCGCTCGGTCTCGACTCCCGCCAGCCCGTCGAGCAGGAAATGCGGCTGGAACGCGATCTGGATGTCGTCGCCGTCGAGCTCGGCCTCCAGCACCTCGGCTCCCCGGCCGATATCGCCTCCACCAGCCTGGATCAGCACCCGACCCTGCGAGAACGACAGTCGCACGGCCGTGTTGCGCTCGGCGACGAGCACGACTCGCTTGATCGCCTCGACGAAGGGGGCGACGTCGAGCTCGGCGTGGATCGCCCAGTCGGCGGTCAACCGGGACCGGTAGTCGATGAACTGGTCGTCCAGCAGCCGCACGGTGGTGATGCGGCCCTGGCTCTCGAATCCGGCCACGTTGTCGTCGAGGCCGATCGTGACTTCGCCGCCGCGCAGGGAACGCGCCACCTCGACCAGCACCCGTGCGGGCACCATCACCGCGTGCCGCTCGTCCTGCCGCTCGGGATGCCAGAGGAAGTCCCTGGCCGCGATCCGGTAGCGGTCGGTCGCGGCCATCGACATCTGGACGCCGTCGATGTCGATCCGGATGCCCGTCAGCATCGGCAACGTGTCGTCACGGCTCGCCGCAGAGGCGACCTGGCCGACGGCGGTCGCGAAGAGCCCTCCCCCGACGGCGCCGACCTTGGGCGGCATGGCGGGGATCGAAGGGAAGTCCCCGTCGGGCATGGTGAGCAGGCCGAACTCGGCGCTGCCGCAGGTGAGCACCACCTCGGAGCCGCTGCGGAGGAACTCGACCGGCCGGTCGGGCAGGCTCCGGGTGATCTCTGCGAGCACCTTGCCGGGGATGAGCACCCGTCCCGGCTCCGCGACGTCGGCCTCCACCTCGGCCCGCGCGGAGACGTCGTAGTCGAAGGCGGAGACGCGCAGACCGTCGCCCGCCTCCAGGAGCAGGCCCGACAGCACCGGAACGGCCGGGCGGCCCGGTAGAACGCGAGCCGTCCACGCCACCGCGTCGGCGAGCACATCGCGATTCACCTGGAACTTCACCATGACCTCCTGCGACCATCAGCGCCGAGCCGTACCTGGCTGAAGGTAACCGGCGAGACCGACAGAAACGGTCGTGAACCAGTGTGCCATTGGCAAGGGCGGTCTATTTGTCGTTGAGATAGGCCAGCACGGCGAGCACCCGCCGGTTGTCGTCGTCGGAGGGTGCCAGGCCCAGCTTGGCGAAGATGTTCGCGGTGTGTTTGCCGACGGCGCTGTCGCTCAGGTAGAGCCGCTGGCCGATCGCGGCGTTCGACCGGCCCTCGGCCATGAGCTCGAGCACCTCGCGCTCCCGCGGGGTCAGGCGGCCGACGGGCTCGTTGCGGGCGTTGCTCGCCAGCAGCTTGGCGATGACCTCGGGGTCCATCGCCGTTCCTCCCGCGGCGACGCGGCGGACGGCGTCGATGAACTGCTCGCTGTTGAACACGCGGTCCTTCAGCAGATAGCCGATGCCGCCCGAGCCGTCCGCGAGCAGCTCGCGCGCGTAGAGCTGCTCCACGTGCTGTGACAGAACCAGAACCGGCAGGCCGGGGATGCGCTTGCGCGCCGCCAGAGACGCCTGGAGCCCCTCGTCGGTGAAGGTCGGCGGAAGCCGTACGTCGACGACGGCGACGTCGGGGCGTTCCCTGACCAGGGCGTCGAGCAGCTCCGGCCCCGACTCCACGGCCGCGACCACCTCCAGGCCGTGGGCCCGGAGCAGGTGAACCAGGCCTTCACGGAGAAGATGCAGGTCCTCGGCCAGAACTACGCGCACGCCGCGTCCTTCGCGTTCCGGTGGCGCGCGGTCAGGACGGAGGCGGTCGCGAGCATCCCGGCCCCCAAGACGATCATGCCGATGATGGTCGGCCACTGGAGCCGCTCAGGCATGTACAGCGCCAGAAACCATGACTTCTCGGGCGTACCAACCAACTTCAGGATCATCGCCACGAACCCCTGTGGAAACAGTGGAATCCAGCAGAGGCTCCAGCATATGCCCGTGGTGATCGTCCGCCAGGTGACCGGCGGGCGCGGGGAGACCGACAACGCGCGGGGAAGTTCGATGACGGCCGTGGTGGGACCACCGGGCGGGCTGCTGAGCGCGAGCACGCCGTCGAACGCGGCGAGCCTGCGCTCGATGCCGGCCAGACCGGTGCCCCGGGACGGGTCGGCTCCGCCGTGCCCGTCGTCGCGCACCGTGATGCGCAACGTGGGGCCCTGGCAGCTGATGTCGATCCACGCCTCGCTCGCGCCGCTGTGCCGTACGACATTGGTGAGCAGCTCGCTGACCGCGAAATAGGCGGCCGACTCCAGGGGGGCGTCCAGCTTTCCCGGCAGGTCCACGCTCACGTGGGTGCGGACCGCGGTGTCCAGGGCCACGGCCCGTACGGCGTCGCCGAGGCCCCGCTCGGCGAGCACCGGGGGATGGATGCCCCGCACAAGCTGCCTGAGCTCCTGCAACGCGGTCGATGACGCCTCCCTCGCCTTGGCGAGCAGCGCCCGTGCGGCGGCCGGGTCGGACTCCATCAGCTCCTCGGCCGCGCCGATCGTCATGCCCACGGCGACGAGACGGGCCTGCGCGCCGTCGTGCAGGTCGCGTTCGATGCGCCGCAACTCGGCCGCCTGGGAGTCGACCACCTCCGTGCGGGCGCGGGCCAGCCGGTCGACCTGCTGCGCCAGTCTCGCCTTCTCCGTGGAGCCGAGGAACGTGCGGGCGATGACGCCGTACACGTGAAGCGCCCAGGGGGCGTACCAGCGGGCCGACGCGATCGCGAGCAGCGGCCAGGTGAGGCCGATCAGGTTGCCGCCGGCCAGTTGCACGGCGCCCACGACCACGAGCAGCAGGGGAGCGCCGGCGATCAGGCCGCCCGCCCACATGTCCGCAGCCAGGAAGCCGAAGTCACGCCAGGTGGCCGAGTCCTTGAGCAGCCAGTTCAGCCGCCTGTTGAACGCGGGGATGAGCGGGGTTTTGTAGAGCGAGCGGCCGTCTCTGTACCAGCCCTCGGCGATCGGGACCGGAGGAGCCGGCTCGGGCAGGTACGGCTCGTCGACCGGCGTTCCGGTCCACGCGGCGACCAGGCGACGGTTCAGCCGCGTCATCCTTCGCATGAGCCGCACGGTCGCGGGAAACAGGAAGACCATGCCCACCGAGCTCAGCAGCATGCCGACAAGCACCACGGCGGCGACCACCTGACTGAACACGGCCACGCAGAAAAGCCCTGCCCCCTTCGCCAGCGCCGGCACCGTTCCTCTTTCGCTCATGCCGCCAGTGTGGGACAGACGCGGCGGCCGGGACAGTGGTCTCAGATGCCGGAGAAGGTGGGGGTAGGTACACCCCACGTCGGTCCGCAGCCGCATTCCGGCGCGGGCATGCCGTTCCTACCGTCGACAGCATGGCAATCATCACCGTGGAGAACCTCCACAAGACGTACGGCACGCACGTCGCCGTGGACGACGTCTCGTTCTCGGTGGACGAGGGCGAGATCTTCGGCATCGTCGGGCGCAACGGCGCGGGCAAGACGACGACGGTCGAGTGCGTCGCCGGCCTGCGAACCCCCACCTCGGGCCGCGTGACCGTGGACGCCGACCTCAAACAGCAGGTCGGCGTCCAGCTCCAGGACTGCACCCTGCCCGACAAGATCAGAGTGGGCGAGGCCCTCGCGCTCTACGCCTCGTTCTACTCCCGGCCCGCCGACTGGCGCGCACTGCTGGAGGAGACCGGCCTCGACCCTCGTACGGCTTTCGCCAAGCTCTCCGGCGGCCAGCGGCAGCGGCTGTCGATCGCGCTCGCACTCGTCGGAAACCCCAGGATCGCGATCCTCGACGAGCTGACCACCGGTTTGGACCCCCAGGCGCGGCGGGACACGTGGGAGTCGATCGCCCGCATGCGCGAACGCGGCGTGACGGTGCTGCTCATCTCGCACTTCATGGAGGAGATCGAGCGGCTCTGCGACCGCGTGCTGGTCGTCTCCGCGGGGCGCGCGCTCGCGATCGACACTCCCGCCGGCCTGGTCGTCCGGGTGAGCGGCGGCCAGCGGATCTCCTTCAGAACCTCGGCCTCCGTGGACGCGCTGAAGGACCTGCCCGACGTGACGTCGGTGTCCCGCGACGGCGACGAGGTCGTCGTGACCGGCACGGACGACGTCCTCACCGCGGTCGTGAACACGCTGCCCGCCTCCCAGCTGTCCGCCCTCCGCATGGAGCGGACCACCCTCGACGACGCGTTCCTCGCGCTGACCGGCCACCCGGCCTCTTAGGAGACGTCCATGACCACGATCATCCGTACCCCCGGACTCGGACGGCTGGCCGCCGTCGAGACGCGCCTGTTCCTCCGCGAGCCGCTCGCGGTGTTCTTCGCGATCGGCCTTCCCGCCGCGCTCCTGCTGATCCTCGGCAGCGCGATCCCCGGCTTCCGCGACCCGGTCCCCGAGCTGGGAGGCCTGCGCGTCGTCGACGCCCAGCTCCCGGGCATGATGGTGCTGCTGTCGGTCGGGACGCTCGCGCTCAGCACCCTGCCGACCGCCCTGGTCGTCTACCGGGAGCGGGGCGTCCTGCGGCGGATGTCCACCACGCCGGTACGGCCGGCCGCGCTGCTTGCCGTACAACTCGCCATCAACGCGGCGGTGGCGGTCACGGCGACGGCCCTGACGCTGGCTCTGGGGCACCTCGTCCTCGACGTGCCGTTTCCCCGGGCGTTCCTCTGGTTCACGGTGGTCGTCGTACTGGGCGCGGTGGCCATGTTCGCCATCGGCCTGCTCCTGGCGGCCGTGTCGCCGAACTCACGGGTGGTGCAGGGCGTGGGCGCGGCGGCGCTGTTCCCTCTGCTGTTCTTCGCGGGCATGTGGCTGCCGCGCGAACTCATGCCCGACCCGCTGCGGCGGTTCAGCGACTTCACCCCCACCGGCGCATTCGGCCAGGGCCTCGTGGACACACTCGGCGGCCACGCGCCGTCGGCGCTGCACCTGGGCGTGATGGCGGGCTGGGCCCTTGTGGCCGCCGCGTTCGCCGTGCGCTCGTTCCGCTGGCAGTGAGCCGGGCGATTACCTCATGGGTAATCGCCGGTGTTCGCGCCGCTCGGTACCGTCGGGACGTGACCACGACGCAGCTTCACCAGCGGCCATTCGGGGATCTTCTCCGGCAATGGCGGGAGCGCCGGCGGCTCAGCCAGCTGGAGCTCTCGATCCAGGCGGAGATCTCCACCCGGCACGTGAGCTTCCTGGAGACAGGACGGGCCAAGCCCAGCCGCGAGATGGTCCTGCGCCTCGGCGAGCACCTGGACCTGCCCCTACGCGAACGCAACGGCCTGTTGCTTGCGGCCGGCTACGCCCCCGTCTACGCCGAGTCGACCCTGGACTCCCCGCGGATGGCCTCGGTGCAGGCCGCCATCAGGGAACTGCTCAACGCCCACGAGCCCTTCCCCGCCCTCGTCGTCGACAGGGGCTGGAACCTCGTGGACGCCAACGGCGGCATCACGATGCTCACCGAAGACATCGACCCCGACCTGCTGACCAACGTGTTGCGGGCGAGCCTGCACCCGGAAGGGCTCGCCCCGCACATCGTCAACCTCGGCGAGTGGCGGGCGCACCTGCTCGGCCGGCTTGGGCGGCAGATCACGCTGACGGCCGACCCCGAGCTGAGCGAGCTGTACGCCGAACTGGCCGGCTACCCATGCGACCAGCCGGAACCCGAGATCGAGCTGCCCGGCCCCGGCGACATCCTCGTGCCGCTCCGCGTTCGCCGGGCCGGCCGCGAGTTGTCGTTCTTCAGCATCACGGCGACGTTCGGCACCCCTCTCGACATCACCGTGGCCGAGCTGGTGATCGAGTCGTTCTTCCCCGCCGACGCCGCCACGGCGGCCTTCCTGCGCGACACCCCTTTGTGATCAACCTGCACTTCCCCATGAACGGCGCGCTTTGCGACAATCCCCCCGATATTTCGCACAGCACGCAGGAGGTCAGGTGTCGAGCAAGGTGCTCATCGACGAGTTCCATGTGGACGCCGCTCCGGAGAAGGTGTTCGAGCACCTCACGACTCCGGAGAACTACATCGGTTTGTCGCCCCTCGTGGTGGCGGTCAGCGACGTCGACCGCTCAGAACCGCGCGTGGTCCGCTACACCGCCGTCGAACGTTTCCGCTTCCTGGGGGTCTTCTCCTACGACAACTCCATCAAGGTGGCACTCCACACCGATGGACTGTCCGTGCACGGCCAGGTCAAGAGCCCCGGCAACGTGCGGATGGCCTACCGCTTCGACCTCGCCCCCGACGGCACAGGCACACGGGTGACCGACAGGCTCGACATGACGGCGCCGTGGTTCCTGATCGGCTTCGCCGCAGGCCAGGCCCGCAAGGTGCAGCTCGCGCGTGCCGAGATCCTGGCCGCACGGCTCACGGGTGACCCGTCCGTCCGGGCCTGACCCGGCGTCACAACCCACTTCCGGCCGGTCCCCTGACCGGTCACTCCTCAGAGATCCTCGTGCCGTTCGGGGGTGTGCCGGACTTCGTGCCTCAGCCGTCCGTGTCTGGCGTGCCGGGGCGTCGCGCCTCGGCCGTGCCTTTGGCCGCCCATTCGAAACCGCTCTCGTTGAGCACTTCCCTGCGCAACCGGCGGCCGTGCGGCTCGGACACCCCGAGCGCGCGGGCCACCGCCGCACCGGACATGTGCGGATCGCGCGCGAGGAGAGCGGCCGCCTGAGTGCGCCGATCGGCGCTCGCCGGGTCGTCCTCTAGTACGACAGGGCCCTGGCGATCGGGTGTCACGGGGTCCTGGTGATCGGAGCGCTCATCGGCTCGGACGCTCACCGGGGTGAGGCGTTCATGAACCTCGGTGCGATCGGTCACCCGATCCTGGGCTCCCGCCGGATCGGTGAGGCTGGCCGCGAAGGCGCGCCGTGCCTGACCCGCGAGCCCGCCCCTCGACGCGAACTCCCGATCGCCGGACGGGCCCTGCCGTACGGACTGATCACCGCCCGCGCGGTCGAGGAACTCATGATCGGAGGCCAGGCGATCGGCAGGCCACGCGGGCGGCTCTCCGATCCCCTCCAGGGCCGGCGCGGCGGCCGAAGCCACGGATGATCGCTGCTCAGAGGTGGCGGCGGCGGCCACCCGCTCGGACACCTCACGGCCCGAGCGCACGACCCACATAGTCAGTTCGTACGAGATCACGAGCGCGACGGCCGGCCACGCGGCGAGCGCGGCGGCGAGTGCGCCCTTCTCCACACCGTGCAGGATGTTCGCCGCGAGCGTCGCGGCGATCCCGAGCGCGAGCGCCCAGCGAGCGAGCGCGGGCACCTTCAACTGGTAGCGAGCGCACCACAGCAGGACCATCGAGCTCGCATAGATCATGCCGTCGACGGTGACCGGCACGAGGTGTGCGGACAGTTCGTCCTCAGCGCCGTACCGCTCGATCACGGCGACGGCGTGCCAGTAGCTGACCCAGCCCGCGACCACCGCCACGCCCAGGACCACAATCGTCATGGACGCTCGGATGAGTCGATCCCCCGCGTGAATGGTGTGTCCTGTGTTACTCACGGGGTCGATGGTGCCACGCCTGAATGTCGGATATGTGACCAATGAGCGCGAGCAGATTAGCTCCGGCGTAACCGATCATTGCGGGCACGTTCCATCCCGACGGAAGGGAGATTCGCCGTACAGCGTCGGTGAGGGAGCGGGCAAGCCCTTCCATCAGGGCCGAGCGGGTGGAGCCTTACACCACGGGCGTTCATGACCAGGCCTAAGGCGGCGAGCAGGCTCCGCGAACGAATAGCGATACCACATTGATGTCCAAGTATTGATTTGCATGTCAGACTTGCACGCCAATGAGTGATCTCAACCGTTTGAGCCTTCAGGGGTGACTCGGGGTCGGGGAGGGAGGGCCTGTGGAGCTGCGCGACATTGAGATCTTTCTGACCCTTGCCGAGGAGTTGCACTTCGGCCGGACCGCTGAGCGTCTGCACGTCTCCGTGGCGGCGGTCAGCAAGGCGATCAAGAAGCAGGAACGAAGCATCGGCGTAGAGCTCTTCGCCCGTGACAGCCGTAATGTACGGCTGACGCCAGTGGCTGAGCAGCTCCGCGACGACCTGCGCCAGCTGCATCAGGGGTTGACGCGGAGCCTGGAGCGGGCCCGGCTGGCGGCCCGGGGCAAGACCGGCACGCTCCGGGTCAGCCTGTTTCCCGCCAATCTCCAGGAACTGCGCCGGTATTGGGAGACCTTCCGCTCCCGGCACCCGCAGTGGGAGCTGCGGCTGTGGATGTCGGGTTATGCGGATCCGTTCGCCCAGTTGCGCAACGGGGAGGCCGACATCCTGGTGACCTGGCTACCCGTGGAGGAGCCCGACCTGACCGTTGGTCCCCGGCTGTTCGCCGAGACGAGGGTGCTGGCCGTGGCTGCCGACAACGCTCTCGCCAAGTGGTCCACGACCACCCTGGAGGCGGCCAGCGACTATCGGCACGTGAGCGCCGAGCCGGTGCCTAGTGACTGGTTCAACCAATACATTCCGGAGCTCACTCCGAAGGGCCGGTCGATCGACCGGACAGACCTCGTGAACCACATCGAGGACATCTTCATGCTCACGGCCATCGGGGATTCGGTCTCCCTCTTCCCGGTCCACGTGGCCCGGTATTACCCGCGCCCCGACATCGTCTATCTGCCTGTCACGGACATGCCGGCGCTGCAGTACGGGCTGGTGTGGTGCAGCGATGCGGAGAACGACATGATCCGTGCCCTCGCCCGCGTGGTGCGTGAGCTGGGACCACTGCCCGGCTGAGACCGTCAACCGCAGGTTAACGACCGTTGCGATTGTCGCCATTGATCCACAGCACTGCCCGGCGTGATGCTTGATCCATCCAAAAAGCACGCCACCAGGAGGTGAGTGGAGATATGTCCTTTTCTGGTGCTGCGGCGTGAACATCGTCTCTTCCGGTGTGTCCCTGACCGTCGACGATCCGGCCGCTTCCAGCCGGTTCTTCACTAGTCATCTCGGCTTCCGCGAAATCCTGGTCGGCGAGAATTTCATCGCGCTGGGCCGTGACGACGCGGCCGTCGACCTGGTCCTGGTGGAGCGCGACCTCGAGCGGTGGCAACCGGGACAGGGCCTGGCGGACGTGATCGTGGTGTTCACGGTCACCAGCCTCGCCCGCGAGTACGAGCGGCTGCGCAGTGAAGGCGCCACCATCTCCATCCCGCTCCGGCGGGAGCCGTGGGGTGAGCTGCTGATGCAGCTCACCGACCCCAACGGCGTGACGATCCAGCTCGTCGAGTGGATTTCCCCGATCACAAGCTGACTCCGGACCGGCCGGCCAGGTCGTGTCGTTCACCGCCCTCGGGCATCACCGCCGACCATGCGGTGCCGTGTCAGCGGCCGCGTCAGGACGGCAACGGCCCGGTATCAGAGCGGTCGGCGATGGTTGCTGCCATGAACGGTTCGCCGAGGCCATAGGCGTCAAGCCGGGACGGGTCTCGCAGATCAAACACTTTGGGCAAGGAGCTTCATGATGGGACACAGCAACAGCGGCTTCTCCGAAACCGGGCTGCGCAGATTGAGTGAGGTGCTGGCACGGCATGTCGAGTCGGGGAAGATTCCCGGGCTTGTCGCCCTGGCCAGCCGGGGCGGCCAGACGCACGTCGAGGCGCTCGGCACGATGCAACATGACGGTGGCGCGCCGATGCGCCGGGACACGATCTTCCGGATGGCCTCAACGTCCAAGCCGGTCTCGATCGCGGCGGCGATGGTCCTTCTCGATGAGTGCCGGCTGCGGCTGGACGACGTGGTGGAGCCGTGGCTGCCCGAGCTTGCCAACCGTCAAGTGCTGACGCGGCCCGACGGCCCGCTGGACGACACCGTGCCGGCGCGGCGGCCGATCACCGTACGGGACGTGCTGACCTCCACCTTCGGGCTCGGCATAGACTTCACGGCGCTGGGCAGGCCGATCATGAACGCGGTCTTCGAGCAGGGGCTCACGCCCAACCTGCCGGTGGAGGTGCCCGAGCCGGATGAGTGGATGCGCCGCCTGGGCGCGCTGCCGCTGATGTACCAGCCCGGCGAGCAGTGGCAGTACCACATCAGCAGCGACCTGGTCGGCGTGCTGGTGGCCCGGGTCAGTGGCCAGTCGTTCGAGACGTTCCTGCGCGAGCGCATCTTCGAGCCCCTCGGCATGACCGACACCGGCTTCCACGTGCCCGCCGACAAGATCGACCGGCTGCCCACCCTGTACGCCCCCGACCCGCAGACCGGCGAGTTCCTCGCCTGGGACGAGCCCAAGGGCGGACGGTGGAGCCAGCCTCCGGCGTTCCAGGGCGGCGGCGGCGGGCTGGTCTCCACCGCCGACGACTACCACGCCTACTTCCAGATGCTGCTCAACGGCGGCACCCACCAGGGCAAGCGGATCCTGTCCCGGGCCGCCGTCGAGCTGATGACCACCAACCGGCTCACGCCCGAGCAGAACGCCGCCCGCACCGCCCTGGCCGCCGGCAACGTCCATATCTCCTTCGGTCAGGGGCAGCAGGGCGGCTGGGGCTTCGGCATGGCGGTGCGCACCTACCGCGGCGACTACGCGCCCATCGGCCAGTTCGGCTGGGACGGCGGCAGCGGCACCTCGGCCTACGCCGATCCGGCCAACCAGCTCACCGGCATCCTGCTCTGCCAGCTCGGGTATTCCGTGCCGAGTCCGGCGCACCTGATGAACGACTTCTGGACCACGCTCTACCAGGCGCTCGACGACTGACGCCAAGCCCACGCCGGCGGCCCCCGCCTCAGCAATGAGATACCCCTGCCACCACCAGGACCGCATTCCACCCTTCATCCGTTCCATCGAACTTCAGAACACATTCAAGGAGCACACGATCATGTCCGTCACCCTGACCGACCAGGACAAGCTCACCCTGCGCACCGCCGCCTACGGCGCCGTCACGCTGATGTCCGCCGCCGATGCCGCCGGCAAGCCCCACAAGTCCGCCACCGAGGGCTCCATCGCCCTGTCCTCCGCCACCGGGCTGGTCGGGCACGTGCTCGCCACGTATCCCAAGGACATGAAGCTGGACAGCAAGTCGGTAGCCGTGATCGCCGACCAGGTGCTGCCGGCCCTGACTGCGGCCATGGCCCTGCTCAAGAAGCAGGCTCCGGAAGAGGCCGACAACTTCCGCCGCACCGTCCTTGTCGCCGTCGAAGCAGCCGCTCGCACCCACCAGGGCCAGCCCAGCCCCACCGTGGCGGACATGAGCCGCAAGATCACCGAAGCCCTCGACGCCGCTTGACGGCCAGGGCGATGAGCTCTCTGGCGTCGCGGCCGAGCCGCTTCATCTCATCCGCGGTGAGGATGACACGACAGTGCAAGGCCCGCGACGCCAGGCCCCGGCCAATCACCTCCGACGCCCCTACTCACTGATCGAGACGAGTCCGGCCCGTGGTTCGATACCGACCGTGATCATCGCCACGCCCCGCATCGTGGAGACGGTGGGTGCCGAGCTCGGACACGCCCTCGGTGACGTTCTCCGAGATGACATGGACTCTCCACGCTGCGTAGCCGTCCCGATGCACGGCCAGAGGCAAAGGTTTCGGTAGGAGGTTGCTTCCCCGCTCGGCGCAACGGCGCAGTCGCTCGGGGTCAGTGCGTCGCCATGTCGACGAAACGGCTGTAGTGGCCCTGGAAGGCGACGGTGACCGTGGCGGTCGGGCCGTTACGGTGCTTGGCCACGATCAGGTCGGCCTCACCAGCCCGGGGCGACTCCCGCTCATAGGCGTCCTCCCGGTGCAGCAGGATGACCATGTCCGCGTCCTGCTCGATGGAGCCGGACTCTCGCAGGTCGGACACCTGGGGGCGCTTGTCGGTGCGTTGCTCGGGGCCACGGTTGAGCTGGGAGATCGCGATCACCGGGACTTCCAGCTCCTTGGCCAGCAGCTTCAGCGCACGCGACAGCTCGGAGACCTCCTGCTGGCGGCTCTCGGTCTTCTTGGGCGAGCTCATCAGCTGCAGATAGTCGACGATCACGAACCGCAGGTCGTTGCGCTGCTTGAGCCGGCGGCACTTGGCCCTGATCTCCATCATCGACATGTTGGGTGAGTCGTCGATGAACAGCGGCGCTTCGGCGACCTCACCCATACGGCGGGCCATCCGGGTCCAGTCGTCGTCGTTCATCATCCCCGAGCGCATGGTGTGCAGGGCGACCCTGGCCTCTGCCGACAGCAGACGCATGGTGATCTCGTTGCGCGACATTTCCAGCGAGAAGATGACCGTGGTCATCCCATGCTTGATCGCTGCGGACCTTGCGAAGTCCAATCCCAGGGTGGACTTACCGATGGCCGGTCGTGCGGCCACGACGATCATCTGGCCGGGATGCAGACCGTTCGTCAGGGCGTCGAGATCCTGGAAGCCGGTGGGCACGCCGACCATCTGGCCGCCGCGGCTGCCGATGGCCTCGATCTCGTCCAGGGCGGACGGCATGATCTCGGCGAGTGGAAGGTAGTCCTCCGACGTGCGGCGCTCGGTGACCTTGTAGATCTCGGCCTGCGCGCGGTCGACCAGGTCGTCGACCTCCTCGCCCTGCCCACCGTATCCGTAGGAGACGATCCGGGTGCCCGCCTCGATCAGGCGGCGCAACACGGCCTGCTCGCGCACGATCTTCGCGTAGTAGCCGGCGTTGGCGGCCGTGGGGACGATCGCGGTGAGCGTGTGCAGATAGGCACCGCCGCCGACGCGGGCGATCTCCCCACGCTTGATGAGCTCGTCGAGGACGGTGACCGAGTCGGCCGGTTCTCCCCGGCCGTACAGGTCGGTGACGACCTCGTAGATGATCTGGTGCGCCGGCCGGTAGAAGTCGTCCGAGCGCAGCACCTCGACCACGTCGGCGATGGCGTCTTTGGACAGCAGCATGCCGCCCAGCACCGACTGCTCGGCCTCGATGTTGTTGGGCGGGGTCCGCTCGAACGAGGAGGCGGACTCTCCCGGGCCGCCCGGGAAGTCGACGACGCTCACCTTCACACCTCCCGACGCAGCGGCCCCACTCCTCAGTTGTAGGGGCCGAGTCCGACAGTTTCGCGGCCCCGGCCGATGCTCGGCAACTCAGCCTGTGAACAAGGTTGTGGACAAGGTGTGCAGGCTTGTGCGACCACCTGTGGGAACCCTGGGGACAGGGCTGTGGATGACGCCGTCCTCCGTGTCGAAAACCCCGTGTGGCCAGGCTTCGCGGTGTCCACCTGATGTGGAGGAAAGAAAGTCGACCGACGACTCCGATACCGATGGGGCATACGTCCGTAAGCTGCAAAATAGGCTCATGCCACTTACGACCGGCATCGGCCGCGATATCCGGCAGGGTCGGGCCCATGACAGGGAGATCCTCAGGCTGGCCGTCCCGGCCTTTGGGGCGCTGGTCGCGGAACCGCTGTTCCTGCTCACCGATTCGATCATCGTCGGTCACCTTCTCGATCCCGCGCTCGGCGCCCTCGGTGTCGCCAGCACGGGGCTGACGGCGCTCGTGGGCCTGTGCGTCTTCCTCGCGTACGCCACCACCGCGGCCGTGGCCCGGCAACTCGGTGCGGGCGACCTCAGGCAGGCGATGCGCCAGGGCGTCGACGGCATGTGGCTCGCCGCCGCCATCGGCGTGGTGATCGCGGTGGTGTGCTGGCCCCTTGCGCCATTTATCGTACACGTGTTCGGTGCAACGGGAGAGCTCGCCGCGCAGGCCGTCACGTTCCTGCGGGTCAGCCTGCTGGGCACGCCGAGCATGCTCGTGGTGCTCGCCGGCACGGGCGTGCTGCGCGGTCTGCAGGACACCCGCACGCCGCTGGCCGTGTCCGTCGGCTCGTTCGTCCTCAACGGCCTGCTGAACTTCTGGTTCGTCCTCGGGCTCCGCTGGGGCATCGCGGGCTCCGCGTGGGGCACGGTGATCGCGCAGACGTTGTCGGCCGCGATCTATCTGGCGTTCGTCATCCGGTCGGCGCGGCGGCACGGCGCCTCGTTGCGCCCCGACCCGCGCGGCGTGCGCGCCGCGGGGGCCGCCGGGTTCGCCCTGGTCATCCGTACGGCATGCCTGCAGATCGTGTTGCTCGTCGCCACGTCGCTGGCCACAAGGATGGGCGAGGACCAGATCGAGGCGCACACCATCGCCGCCCGGATCTGGACGTTCCTGGCGTTCTCTCTCGATGCCATCGCGATCGCCGGCCAGGCGATCACCGGCCGCGCGCTCGGTGCCGGAGACGTTGCCGCGACCCGGGCGGCCACCCGGCGCATGGTCATGTGGGGCGTGGCCTCCGGCGTCGTGTTCGGCGCGATCGTGCTGGTCGCCAGGCCGCTCATTCCGTCGTTGTTCGACGCGGACGCCCTGGTCGGCGACCATCTCATGGCCGTGTTGTGGCCGGTGGCGTTGTTCCAGCCGGTCGCGGGCGTCGTCTTCGTGCTCGACGGGGTGCTGATCGGCGCGGGCGACCAGCGCTACCTCGCCTGGGCGGCGCTCGCCTCCACGATCGTCTACTTGCCGCTCGCCGCACTCGCGGGCGGCCTGGTCGCGCTCTGGCTCGCGCTCGGCGCGTGGATGGTCGCCCGCATGGTCACCCTCGGCGCCCGCGCGTACGGCACAGCCTGGCTGGTCACGGGGGCATGACCCGGCCAGGGCCTGCCGCGGTTAGAGGCGGCCGGATTCGAGCACGCGCCGGAGGAACTCGCGGGTGCGAGGGTTCTCTGGGGCGGTGAAGATCTGCTCGGGCGGCCCGTGTTCGAGCAGCACGCCGCCTTCGAGGAAGCACACGGTGTCGGCGATGTCCCGCGCGAAGCCCATCTCGTGCGTCGCGATGATCATCGTCATCCCCGCCGCCTTGAGCTCGCGGATCACGCCAAGGACCTCCATGACCAGTGTGGGGTCGAGCGCGGAGGTGACCTCGTCGAGCAGCAGAAGGCGGGGCTGCGTGGCAAGCGACCGGACGACGGCGACCCGCTGCTGCTGACCTCCGGACAGGCGGTCGGGATACTCCTTCGCCTTGCCTTCCAGGCCGAACCGCGCGAGCAGTTCCATGGCCTCGGCCTCGGCCTTCGCGGCAGGCGTCTTGTGAACCTTGCGGGGAGCGAGGGTCACGTTCTCCAGCACGGTCATGTGCGGAAAGAGGTTGTACGACTGGAAGACCATCCCGATGCGCTTGCGCACGTCGTCGGGGTCGGTCCGCACGTCCGTGATCTCCGTGCCGTCGAGGTAGACGGCGCCGTCGTCGATGCTCTCGAGCAGGTTGACGCAGCGCAGCAGCGTCGACTTGCCCGAGCCTGACGCGCCGATCAGGCAGACGACCTCGTGCGGAGCCACCTCGAGGTCGATCCCCCGCAGCACGCTGTGGTCGTGGTAGTTCTTCCAGACGCCCTGGATCGACAGCAGGCTCATACGTGACCCCCGGCGAGCTGGCGGCGGGCCGCCCGGGCGGCGAGATGGTCGGTGAAGCGGGCCATCGGCACGGTGAGGACGATGAACAACAACGCCGCGCTGAGATAGGGCGTGTAGTTGAACGCCAGCGACGAGTGGATCGACGCCTGACGCAGCGCCTCCAGCGGCCCGAGCACGGCGACGAGGGCGCTGTCCTTCTGCAGCGAGGCGAAGTCGTTAAGGAGCGGCGGGATCACACGGCGGACCGCCTGCGGAACGACCACATAGCGCATGGTCTGCCCATGAGTCAGCGCAAGCGACCGCGCGGCCGCCCGCTGGCTCGGGTGAATCGACTCGATGCCCGAGCGGAAGACCTCCGCGACGTACGCCCCGTAGGACAGGATGAGCGCGATGATGCCGAGCGTCACCGGATCGTTCGGCGCCCCCTGTAGCTGGAGTGCGGGAACGCCGAAACCGACCAGGTAGATCAGCAGGATGGTCGGGATGCCACGGAAGACGTCGGTGTAGAAGACCGCGATCGCCCGCAGCGGGAAGAAGACCGGCGAGCGCAGGGTCCGCACCAGCGCCACGGCCAGCGCGAGGACCAACACGATCGGCTCGGCGATGAGGAAGATCTTGATGTTGAGCAGGAATCCGCGCAGGACGTCAGGAAGCCCGTCGGCGAACTGCGACGGGTTGAAGAATTTGTCCTGAACCGTCGGCCAGCCAGGCGACGCCGTCACGCCCACGATCAGGACCACGGCGACCACGATGGTGGACGCCGTGGCGATCGAGGTGGAGCGCCTGGACCGCTTGTGCAGCTCCGCCTCGCGGCGGATCTGATGCTCGCTCTTGGTCCGCCGGGCGGAAGTGCCCGTGCCGCCGGACTCTTCGGGGGCGTCGGTGCCGGTTTCCCCTTCGGTCACTTCAGCTCCGGAGCGCCGGCGCTGCCGGTCAGCCACTGGCTCTCGATGCCCGCGAGCTCACCGGACGACTTGAGATCGCCGAGAGCCTTGTCCACGCAGGAGACCAGGCCGCTGCCCTTCTGGAAGAGCAGGCCGAACTCCTCAGGGGTGCCCGAGTTCGCAGCGAACTGACCAACGATCTTTGAGCCGTCGATCTGGGCCGCGGTGACGTAGAACGCCGTGGGAAGGTCCACCACGATGGCGTCGATCTGCTTGTTCTTCAGCGCGCTGATCGCATCGATCTGCTGGTTGTAGACGCTGGGGTCCTTGGTCGGCTGAATCACCTGCTGGACCGCCTGCAGGGCCGTCGTGCCGGCCTGAACACCGATCTTCGCGTCCTTCAGCTCCGCCAGGGTCGTCGCACCGGCGAACTTCGAGCCGTTGAGGGCGACAACGCCCTGCTTGACCGTGTAATAGCCCTCGCTGAAGTCGACCGCCTTCTGCCGCTCGGGCGAGATGGAGATCTGGTTGATGTCGAAGTCGAACTTCTTCGGTCCCGGGGCGAACGACGAGTCGAACGGAACGACCGTCCAGGCGACCTCGTCCTTGGTGAAGCCGAGCTTCTGCGCCACCGCGTAGGCCACGGCACTCTCGAAACCCTGCCCGCTGGTCGGGTCGTCGTTCTTGAACCAGGGCTCGTAGGCGGGCTTGTCGGTTCCGATCGTGAGCTTGCCCGGCGCGGTCAGCGGAAGCTGCGCCTTGTCGCAGGTCGCAGACGCGCTTCCTGAGGCGCTCGGGCTCGCGGTGGTGCTGGGTTGGGGAGCGCAGGCCGCCGCCGCCAACACGAGGACGCCGCCCGCGAGCAGCATCGTAGGACGGTGCATTCCAGCCTCCACCAATATGATCTACGACGAAATCCGCAAAATTGATTGGGAAGATACTAGCGTTTCGTAGCACCCTTCTTTACCTGGGGGGATTTGTCGTCTTCGTGGATCTTCCCGCGCCGATCGGTGGAGCCCCATGACCGCCCCGCGCATAGGAAAAGCCCCCTCCCGACATCGGGAAGGGGCTCTTCTCAGGGCCGGATCAGCCGGCGACGATCTCGACCTCGACGGTCGCGGCGACCTCGGGGTGCAGCTTCACGCTGACCCGGTGGGTGCCGAGGCTCTTGATCGCGTTGACGATCTCGATGCGGCGGCGGTCGAGCTGCGGGCCGCCCGCGGCCTTGACGGCCTCGGCGATGTCGTTCGTCGTGACCGAGCCGAACAGACGGCCGGACTCGCCGGCGCGGGTCTTCAGCTTCACCTTGAGCGCGCCGAGCTGGCCGGCGACCTCCTTGGCGGTGCCCAGGTCGCGGATCTCGCGGGCGTCACGCGCCTTCTTGATCGAGGCGATCTGGGACTCGGCGCCGCGGGTCCAGCGGATCGCGAACCCGCGCGGGATCAGGTAGTTACGGCCGTAGCCGTCCTTGACCTCGACGACGTCGCCGGGAGCGCCCAGGCCGGAGACCTCAGTGGTGAGAATGAGCTTCATGTCCTGAGACTCCTTTCCTAGCGCGCGGTGCTCGTGTACGGCAGCAGGGCCACCTCACGAGCGTTCTTGATAGCGGTGGCCACGTCGCGCTGGTGCTGGACGCAGTTGCCCGTCACCCGGCGGGCACGGATCTTGCCGCGGTCGGAGATGAACTTCCGAAGCAGCGCCGTGTCCTTGTAGTCGACGTAGGAGATCTTGTCGTGGCAGAACAGGCAAACCTTCTTCTTCGGCTTGCGCAGTGCCGGCTTCGCCATCGTGGTGCTCCTTTCAGAGCCCCGCATGATGCGGGAATGGTCGGTCGGTTTACTAGTGGTGATGTGACGGGACGCGTGATCCCGAAGTGAGGTCTAGAAGGGCGGCTCGTCGCTGAAGTCGCCGCCGCCGCCGAAGCCGCCACCCTGGCCGCCGCCGCTGAAGCCGCCGCCCTGACCGCCCTGGTTGTAGCCGCCCCCGCCTTGAGGGGAGGGGGACGCGCTCGCCCACGGGTCGTCCGCGGGGCCGCCGCCGAAGCCACCACCACCGCCGCCACCACCACCCTGACGGGTGGTCTTGTTCACCTTCGCGGTGGCGTTGCGCAGGGAGGGGCCGACTTCATCGACCTCGACCTCGTAGACCGTACGCGTCTCGCCTTCCTTGGTCTCGTAAGACCGCTGGCGCAGCCGCCCCTGAACGATGACGCGCATGCCGCGCTGCAGGCTCTCGGCGACGTTCTCCGCCGCCTGACGCCAGACGTTGCACGTCAGGAACAGGCCTTCGCCGTCCTTCCACTCGTTGGTCTGCCTGTCGAGGAACCTCGGAGTGGACGCGATACGGAACCGGGCCACCGCTTGCCCCGTGGGGGTGAAGCGGAGCTCCGGGTCGCCGACAAGGTTGCCGACGATGGTGATCGTGGTGTCGCCTGCTGCCATCGGTCGCTATGCCTTCCTATCCCGTCAGCCCAGGGCCTTCGGGGCTCAGAGTACGGCTACGGCCCGACAAATCGCCGGGCTTCGCGTCACTGGTCAGTGAAGCTCGGGGCGGATGACCTTGGTACGGAGAATGCCCTCGTTCAGGTTGAGCTGGCGGTCCAGCTCCTTGACCGTCGCGGGCTCCGCGGTGAGGTCGACGACGGCGTAGATGCCTTCCGACTTCTTGTCGATGTCGTAGGACAGCCGGCGACGCCCCCAGACGTCGACCTTCTCGATGCTTCCGCCGTCGTTGCGCACGACGGTGAGGAACTGGTCGAGTGAGGGCTGCACGGTGCGCTCATCGAGGGACGGGTCGAGAATGACCATCAGCTCGTAACGACGCATGTGGAATCCAACCTCCTCTGGACTCTTGCGGTCACGACGCCTTGCCGTGACAGGAGGACACTGCGCGGGCCTGGCATAAGCCCCGGCCCATATCAGACGCAGCCGCACAAGGCTACCAGGCATATGGCCGTCCACCGGACTTCGCGGCAAACTGGTAGAAGGAGAGGGGGTGGCCTCGATGCACGACGTTCCAGGCCCCGCCGAATACACCGCAGGAGACGCCGCGGCCAACACGACGGGGAGCGCCGCGAACATCCCGAACACCGGTCACATCATCAGGGACGGGCGCGGCAGGATCACGTTGAACACCGACGGCCGCCGCCATCCGGCGGAGAACGTCATGGTCCTCGCGACCCTGCTGGTGGGGTTGCTGGCGTTCGTCACCGGTTTCATCGTGAGAGCCCATGTGATCGCCGCCTGGGCGGGCGCGATCGGGTTCTGCGCGGGGCTCTACACCCAGTTCGTCTCGTCCACGACCGCCCAGCGCAGCATCATCATCGTGGGCGTCGTGGCGTCGTTCGTGGGGGTGGCGCTCGGCATCGCGCACGGCGGCTTTTTGCCGAAGCCCTGATCAGCGCGAGTCACAGGCCCCGGGGCGGGCCCGGGACCGGTGACGCGTGCGTCAACGACCAAGGCGTCACACTCCTCCGATGTGGAGGTCGACGCCGAGGAGGATCAGGAACCACAGGAAGATCGCCAGCAGCGCCTGGGCGATCTGCTTCAGCAGGGTCGGCGTGAGGTAGTGGCGATCCCACGCCAGGTAGAGCCCGACCAGGATGTAGATCAGTAAGAGGAGGCTTCCCAGCCGATATCGCATGCTCGTCTCCTTGTATCATCTGCGCGCGGGGGCAGGGCGCGTGCGAGACTGCGACTGCCCGGCCGTAAGGCCTTGAAACGCTCTTGGAAGACGCCTAGGGTTCGGCACTCGCGTTTTCGGGTCCCATTACCTCCGGCGGGGGATCCGGGCGGGGCCGAGCGAGGGAGGAACCAGATGGAACGGCACGACGGCGAACGGATCCACAGGATCGGAGCCCACGTCGACCAGGACGACCCTCTGGCTCACGCGGCGGCGCGCGACGCCGACGTCGTGCAGTTCTTCCTCGGGGACCCGCAGGGGTGGAAGGGCCCGGTCCTCCCGGAGTCCGCGGAAGCGCTCGCCGGCTCGGGCGTGGACGTCTACATCCACGCCCCGTACGTGATCAATGTGGCGACGGCCAACAACCGCATCCGCATCCCCAGCCGCAAGCTCCTGGACGGGCAGATGAAGGCGGCGGCGTCGATCGGCGCGAAGGGCCTGATCGTGCACGCCGGTCATGTCAACGCCTCCGACGACGCCCAGATCGGCTTCGACAACTGGCGCAAGGTCTTCGAGCGTATGGACTGCCCGATCCCCGTGCTGATCGAGAACACGGCGGGCGGCGGCAACGCGATGGCCCGCAAGCTCGACCGGATCGCCCGGCTCTGGGACGCCGTCACCTCGGGCGCGCCCGATCCCTCGGTCATCGGGTTCTGCCTGGACACCTGCCACTTCCATGCGGGCGGCGAGGAGCTGCTCGGCCTGGTCGACCGGGTGCTGGCGATCACGGGGCGGATCGACCTCGTGCACTGCAACGACTCGCGCGACGCCTTCGACTCGGGCGCCGACCGGCACGCCAACCTGGGCGCCGGGCAGATCGACCCGGAGCTGATCCTCGCCGTGTGCCGGGCCGCAGGCGCGCCGATCGTCGTGGAGACCCCCTCGGACGGCCAGGCGGACGACATCGCCTTCCTCCGCAAGAACCTGTAGGGGATGTCCACAGCCTGTGGATAAATCTCTGGATTGACGCCCACTCGAAGCGGGTAGGGCGCCGGCCCGCCTACGAGGCCTGTGCGGCGGCGCGGTGGGCGGGCACGTACGAGGGACCGCCACGCCGGCGGGTGCTGCGCCAAAGTTGCACGAAGGAGACGACCGCCGCGACGAGGAGAATCACGTTGCGGGCTACCAGCACGAGGGTGCCCGGCAGCCGACCCGTCCAGCTGTAGTCCTGCTCCACCCACGGATACATGACGCCCGTCAGCAGGGTCGCCGCGAGGATGAGCCACGCCGCCGGCCGCTGAGTCGGGCCGTCCTCGCCCGGCCGTACGGCCAGGACGACCGCGGCGACGCCGACCAGCCAGACCATGTACTGCGGGGAGAGCACCCGGCTGGTCACCACCAGGAAGAGCACGGCCGTCAGCGCCGCGTCGTAGTACGTGCGGGCGCCGGCCCGCGCACGCAGCCACCACAACGCCAGCAGGCCGACGGCCAGGGGCGTCGCGATCAGGCTGAGCCGCGCGGCCGTCTCGACACCGGGGCCGACCGCCTCCATGGCCCCGTGCTGGTAGTTGGTGAAACCGTCCCACCAGCCGAGCACCCGCCCAAGCGCGAACGGCGTGGCCGCCAGCGACTCGACCTGGAGCCCCCTGTCCTCCTGAGCCGTGAGGAAGTCGAACGCGTGGGGCATCATGGCGACGGCGAGGCCGCACCCCACCACGCCGACGGCGACGGCCGAGCCCGCTCCCTTCAGCACCTCACGCCAGCGGCGCAGCCCGGCGAGCAGGGCGACCGGCCACACCTTGACGATCAGCCCGATCCCGATCAGCAGCCCGCGCACGACGGGGTCGGCCGACGCGGTCAGCGCCATGACGGCCACCAGCGCCACCATCAGGTCGTACCGCGAGATCAGCAGCGGTCCCAGGAGTGCCGCACCTACGGTCCAGGCCCACAGGCCCGTACGACTCCCGCCAGTCTTGGCGGTGAACCGCCACAGCATCAGCAGGATCAGCAGGTCGCACAGCACGGCGACCAGGTAGAAGTCGAGGTGGTAGTCCCACGGAAGCAGGTGGGGGACGACCATCGGGACGGCGGCCAGCGGCGGGTACTGCCATTTGTCGTCCCCCGCGGGGAACTGGCCGGTGAGCAGGGTCCGCGACCAGTCCTGATACAGCGAGACGTCGTTGTCGAACGACCCCGCGTGCCCGACGGGGATGATCTGCAGGGCGGCGAGCAGCAACGCCGCCCGGGTCAGCACCCAGACGAGCGCCATCTGCCACGGCAGGATCTTCCGCACGCTCTTTCGCACGCTCTTTCCAGACTCGGGGCCTCACCTCGGGCATCCACTATCGCAAGGCTACAAGATCACATTTGGCCGTCCGGGCCCCGGACCAGCGGATTAAGGGTGAACGGCCGGCCCGAGTGCGGAGGAATCGGTCACGCGGAGACAGGTGGAGTGGTCTCGCGCCGTCGTAGCGGCAGCGCGAAACGATCGGCCGCGCCGGAGAACACGCCGCCCGAGGGGTCGTCCACACCGCCCCGGCGGACGACGTCGGATTCGGGGCGCAGCACGTCCTTCACGACGAGCGCCATGAGGACCACGATCGTGATGGCTCTCGCCCACACCGACAGGAAGTACGGCGTGTCGCCGATGCCGAGGCTCGCGTTGGCGGGGTCCTGGGCGACCAGATACAGCCAGATCGAGAAGAAGTACCAGCACTCCGCCAGTTGCCAGGCCACCAGGGCGCCCCACTTCGGCCGGGCCAGCACCGCGAACGGCACCAGCCACAACACGTACTGCGGCGACCAGACCTTATTGGTGATCATGAAGGCGGCCAGCGCAAGGAAGCACAGTTGCATGAGCCGGGGGCGTCGAGGGGCGAAGACCGCCAGGGCCGCGATGCCGAGCAGCAGCACGGCCAGCGCCCCCATCGCCATGGTGTTCAGCCGGTCCGGGTCGGCGAGGAACCCCCAGTCCTTCCGCTGGAAGAAGAACCAGAGCCCGCCCCAGTCGGCGCCGCGCTCACTGCTGAACGCGTAGAAGCGTTCCCAGCCGTCGAAATTGATCAGCATGACGGGCACGTTGACCAGCAGCCATGTCGCGGCGGCCGCACTCACCGTCTTCAGGAAGGGGAACCACTTGCCGGTCCTGACCGTGAGGAGGAACAACGCCCCGAAGAACATCAGCGGATAGAACTTGGTCGCGACGGCAAGGGCGAGGAGCACGCCCGCGAGATACTGCCGATCCTTCGCCCAGGCCAGCAGGCCTCCCAGCGCAAGAGCCCCGGCGGCCAGGTCCCAGTTGATGTAGGCGCAGAGGATCACCGCAGGGCCGATGGCGTACCAGAGCGCGTCCCAGCGACGGGCAGGCCCGGCGAGCGCCGCCATCAATAAGACGCCGGCGACGAGCGAGATGCCCATCAACACGACCGTGATGTCGTAGAACGTCAGCGCATCCCCGCGGGCCAGCCGACGGGCCAGCTCCATGATCCCGCCGATGCCGACCGGATATTCCACCGGATAGTCGACGTACGGGATCTTCCCCTCGTTGAGATGCTCGGCCCACCACAGCGGATAGATGTCCGTGTAGCAGAAGTTCGTGTACTGACCGACCCCGGTGTTCCACGCGCCTCCGAATCGGCAGGGCGATTTCCACAGGAAGGCGAGAACGGCGCCGAGCCCCGCGACGAGCCCAAGAGGCAGGTACGGCACGGCCCGCTGGGCGACGCCCGGCCCAGGGCTGGAGGCATTCGCGGTCGGGGTTGTCATGGTGGGTATTGGACCACTCGACGCCGATGGTCCGCGACACCCGGCGGCACATTTCTCTCATCTCGCCGCCGACATCACAGCCGAAAAAAAGCGCCGGGACCGATCATCCGGTCCCGGCGCTCCTCGTCACCTACGGGCAGGCCGCCTCATCGTGCGGAGAATCTCCGCATGGTCAGAGCCTGGCCCGTCACCGGCTGCTGCCCGCCGCCATGTCCGCCGCCGGGCTTGGTCGGGTCGGTCGTGCCCTGGCAGGTGGGGTCGCCCGGCTGGCACTGGCCGGGGTTACCGCCGCCGCCACCCTGACAGGTCGGGTCGCCCGGCTGGCACTGACCGGGGTTACCGCCGCCGCCACCCTGACAGGTCGGGTCGCCCGGCTGGCACTGACCGGGGTTACCGCCGCCGCCACCCTGACAATTCGGGTCGTTCGGCTGGCACTGCCCGGGGTTCTGCTGGCCCGGGTCGGGCTTCTGCACGGGCGGTGGGGGCGGCTGGAGGAGATCGTGCGGCGTGCCGATGTCGGCCGGCTTCGGGAACTGCTCCACAGGCTTGCCCTGCAGGGCGGCCATCATGAAGTTGCGCCAGATGGTGGTCGGGTGGGTGGCACCCGCGAAGCCCAGCGAAACTTCGTACGCCTGGCTGAACGGCTTGTTGATGTTGTACTTGCTGTTCTTCTTGCCGTCCGTGATGGGGCACTGCGAGTACTGCGGCTGAACGATCTTGCCCTTGCTGGTTTTGCACACCTCGCGATACATGCCGACGGCCGTGCTCAACTGCGGGGTGAAGCCGACGAACCAGGCTTCCTTCTCGTCGTTGTTCGTTCCCGTCTTACCCGCCGACGGCCGGTCAGGCAGTCCCCTGCCGCCGGCCGTACCGGTCTTCAGCACCTCTTCCATCGCGGTGGTGGCGTCGGCCGCTGCCTCGGGCGAGATGACCTGCCGCGTGGTCTTGAGCTCCGGCAGGATGGTCAGGTTGCCCTGCTTGATCGACTGAACGACGTGCCAGTCGGCGTGCTTGCCCGCGTTCGCGAAGATCGAATAGCCGGCGGCCTGCTCGACCGGGGTGACGCCGACGCTTCCGATCGCGAGCTGGTAGCCGTGGCCGTTCTCCTTGCCCACGCCGTTCTCGTCCTGGTCGATCGCGTCCTTGCTGATTCCGGCCTGCTCGGCCAGCGTCCTGACGTCCTGGAGCTGGCCCGGCAGCGCGTAGGCCATCGAGGCGAAGGCCGTGTTGATCGACTTGGCCGTCGCTTCAGTGACGTTGATCGCGCTCGGTAGCCCCGCGTCGCCTGCGTCATTCTTGATGGGCGTGGTGCCTGGGAGTTCCTTCGGCACCGTCTCCTTGCCGGGCACGTAGCTCTTGAGGCTGTATCCCGCGTCAAGCCAGGCGGCGAGCACGTACGGCTTGAAGGCGGACGCCGCCTGCTTCCGCGAGTCGAACGGCTCGTTCCACTTGTCCTTGTCGTAGTTGTCCCCACCGTAGAAGGCGACGACCCTGCCGGTGGCCGGGTCCACGGCGGCGAGCCCCGCGTGGAACTCCTTGCTCATGCCCCTCGTCTCGGACAGCACCGCCGACTTCGCGGCCGACATGAGCCTTCTGTTGAACGTGGTGACGATCTTGTAGCCGTTGGACTGGATGTCGGCATACGAGATCTTGCGCTTCTCCAGCTCGTCGAGCACCACGCTGACCATGTAGCCCTTGGACCCGCTGAGTGCCGTGGTGTCCTGGAACTTAATGGACTTGGGGAACTTCGCCGTGGCCGGCAGCTTGCCGTACTTTTGCGGGTCGTAGGCCGCCATCAGATTGATGACGTCCTTGAACCTGCTCTGAAGCTGCGGCGAGTCCGCGTCGAGGGCGGGCGTCTGGATACGGCCGGCGAGATACGCCGCCTGCTCCACGGTGAGACTCTTGGCGGGCTTGTTGAAATACGCCTTCGACGCCGCCTGGATTCCGTAGGCGCGGCCGAAGTTGACGGTGTTGAGGTACTGCTCGAGGATCTTCTCCTTGGTCAGGCTCTGGTCGAGCTTGACCGAGACGAAGATCTCCTTGAACTTTCGCTTGATCGACACGTCCTGGCTGAGGCCGTCGTAGTAGTTACGGGCCATCTGCTGGGTGATCGTCGAAGCGCCCTGGAGCTGCTGCCCGGTCGCCGTCATCCACACCGAGCGCGCCATGCCGGGAATCGAGATTCCCGAGTCGTCCCAGAACGTCTTGTTCTCAGTCGCGACGACCGCGTCCCGGATGGCCGGCGGCATCTCGGAGAACGGAATGTTCTCGCGGGCCATCCCGACGCGCGCGATCAGCGTCTTGCCGTCGCTGTAGTAGATGGAGCTACCCTGCGCGGTGGCGGTGGCCTGCGTCGCCGTGGGCACCGGGGTGTTCATGTACGCGACCATGATCATGCCGAAGATGCCTGCAGCAAGAATCGTGCAGCTGGCGACGACGATCTTCCAGTTGGGGATGAAGCGCTTCCACCCCGTCCGGCGTGGCTTGTCGTAATCGTCATCGTCGTCGAACGGATCCCGGGGGCCGCGCCCGCCGGGACCACCCGGACCGTTCGGCCCTCCCGGGCCACTCGGCCCTCCCGGGCCACTCGGCCCTCCCGGGCCACTCGGCCCTCCGGGGCCGGAGCCCACGCGCCGCCTGCCGGGCGCGCGGCGATGCCCTCCCGGACCTGTGATCTCGTCGTCGTCACGGCGGTAACCGCCCGCCTGCGCGTTCAGCGCCTGCGTGCGTTCAGCGCCGGGACCACCCGGTCCGGCTGCGCCGCGCGCTCCCTGAACGCCGGGGCGGGACGGGCCACCAGGTCCACCGGGCGCACCTGGAGCTCCAGGCCGCTGACCGGGTCCCTGAGGAGCGGGTCCCTGCGGCCGGCCGCCTGGCGTGCCGGGGCCTTGCGGAGCGCGCCCCTGCGGGCCGGGCGCCTGGAAGCCGGGCGGTGCGGAACCGGGCGGCGGGGAACCGGCGCCACGAGGGGCAGGTCCGCCGGGCTGGCCCGGACCACGATTGGGGGCCGGCCTGCCGCCGCTGCTCTGCTGGCGCGGATCGGGCCTGGCACCGCCGGCGGCCTGCCGCGGATCGGACGGGCGGCCTCCTCCAGGCGGCTGCGCCGCGTTCATCGCCGCGGTGTCCTCGAAGGCGGCCGCGCCACGCCGGGCGTTGCCGGAGGCTCCTGCATTTGCCGGCCCGCCGGGGCGGGCCGCGCGCGGAGCCGAAGGGGATTGGGGCGGCTGGGCGGCCGCGGGGCGGGCCCGGCCCGCAGACGGCTGCTCGCCACGGACCGGTTCACGATGGTCCCCGTAGTTTTCGGGCGAGCGACGACGACGCCCGGGGCGGGGCGAGCCGCCGGAGCCCGAAGGATCCTCGGGGCCGAAGCTGCTGTAAGTCACGCGTCCTCGTTACTTATCGGGGGAATCGTCGACATCGGTGACAGGCCGGTGAGCGTACCTCGTGGAGCTGAAGAGTCGCCCTATACAGAGGCACCCGGGGGGTCGCCTGTCCCGAGCACGAACGAGACCGCCAGATGGTTCCATGAACAACCTTGACAGACCTCGACCACGTAGACCCGGAATTCTCCGTATTCCCGGGCCATTTCGGCAAGATCGGCGGTCGCCTTGACACGTCCGGCCAGGCGTCCTAGTTCGTCCCCATAAACGTAAGTGACATTCGTCACGTTCCGTTGCTCACAGATGGGACAGATGCGTGCGGTCGGTTCCCCGTGATACCGCGCCGCGCGCAACAGATAAGGGTGAGCGTCGCAGACGTCGCGTGCTTCCATGTGGCCGGAACGGATCGACTGGATCGTCGCCCGCCGTGCGAGGCCGTAGTCCACGACCGCCCGCTGTGACCACATGTGACCCAGATTACGGCCGTTTGCCGAAGCGTGCCCAACCATTCATTCGTTGCACGATATGACGCCCCGACGTATCCTGCAGATGTATCGGAGCGATACATCGGCCGGGCATAAGGGAGGTGGTTCCAGTGACAGGCCCTCGTGGAGGCGTGCTGGAGCTCGCCGTCCTGGGCTCTCTCCACGAGACCCCGCTGCACGGCTACGAGCTGCGGAAACGACTCAACACTCTGTTGGGGATGTTCCGGGCCTTCTCCTACGGCTCGCTCTATCCCTGCCTGAGAGGGCTGCTCAACGACGGCTTCATCGTCGAGGAGGAGCCCCCGGAGGAGACGGTCATCGGCCGCCGGTCGAAGATCGTCTACAAGCTCACTGCAGAGGGCAAGGAGCGGCTCCACGAGCTGCTCACCCAGGCGGGCCCCTCCGCCTGGGAGGACGAGAGTTTCGGCATCCACTTCGCCTTCTTCCGCCACACGGAGGCCGAGGTGCGGCTGCGCATCCTCGAAGGCCGCCGCAGCCGCCTGGAAGAGCGCCTCGAAGGAGTCCGTACGGCTCTCGCCCGCACCAGAGAACGACTGGACAGCTACACCCTCGAGCTCCAGCGCCACGGGCTGGAGTCGGTCGAGCGTGAGGTCCGCTGGCTGAACGAGCTGATCGACTCCGAGCGGCGGAGCACCACGGCTCCCCCCGCGACGGACGAAGGATCGATCCCCGCCGGCCCCGATCAGCCGCAGGCCGCACAAGAAACACCACAAAGGGCCGAGAAGCCTCAAACGGATAAGTAAGACAGAAAGTAAAGGAGCAGGTGCGATGGGTTCGGTGCGCGTAGCCATCGTTGGTGTGGGTAACTGCGCCGCGTCGCTCGTCCAGGGTGTCCACTACTACAGGGACGCAGATCCGAGCACTCGTGTGCCGGGCCTGATGCACGTGCGATTCGGCGACTACCACGTGGGTGACGTCGAGTTCGTCGCCGCCTTCGACGTTGATGCCAAGAAGGTCGGCCGCGACCTGTCCGAGGCGATCGTCGCCTCGGAGAACAACACGATCAAGATCACCGATGTGCCGCCGCTGGGTATCACCGTGCAGCGCGGCCCGACGTTCGACGGTCTGGGCGAGTACTACCGCGAGATCATCGAGGAGTCCGACGAGAAGCCGGTCGACGTCGTCCAAGCGCTCAAGGACGCCAAGGTCGACGTGCTCGTCTCCTACCTGCCGGTGGGTTCGGAGGAGGCCGACCGCTTCTACGCCCAGTGCGCCATCGACGCGCGGGTGGCATTCGTCAACGCCCTGCCCGTCTTCATCGCCTCCGACCCCGAGTGGGCCGCCAAGTTCACCGAGGCCGGCGTGCCGATCGTCGGTGACGACATCAAGTCGCAGGTCGGCGCCACCATCACCCACCGCGTGCTGGCCAAGCTGTTCGAGGACCGCGGCGTCGAGTTGCTGCGCACCTACCAGCTCAACTTCGGCGGCAACATGGACTTCATGAACATGCTGGAGCGCAAGCGCCTCCAGTCCAAGAAGATCTCCAAGACGCAGTCGGTGACCTCGCAGATCCCGCACGAGATGGCCAAGGCCGACGTGCACATCGGCCCGTCCGACCACGTGCCGTGGCTGGACGACCGCAAGTGGGCCTACGTCCGTCTGGAGGGCAAGTCCTTCGGCGACACCCCGCTCAACCTCGAGTACAAGCTGGAGGTCTGGGACTCGCCCAACTCCGCCGGCATCATCATCGACGCGGTGCGCGCGGCGAAGATCGCCCTCGACCGGGGCATCGGCGGCCCGCTGCTGTCGCCCTCGTCCTACTTCATGAAGTCGCCGCCGGAGCAGTACTCCGACGACGCCGCCCGCGACGCCGTCGAGCAGTTCATCCGCGGCCAGGTGGAGCGCTAGAAGGCGGTTCGCCTCTCATCTGCTCGCAGGCCTGGCGCCCTGGGTCCGTCACCGGACGGCCTGGGGCGCTTCGCCGTACAGGGCTGCTTCCGCCGCCGAGGGCGCCTGGCCGTACGGGACGATCCAGACCGTCAGCGAGCGGCGGGAGGAAGGCCGGCCCGATCGGCCACCGGCCAGGTGAGGGGGTCGGGGCCCAGCTCCACTAGCAGGGGCACCTGCTCCCGCGCCCACGGGGATATGGCCAGCTCCCCGCTCATCACCTCGTCGGCGAACTCCTTCCACGGAACCCACCTGACCGCGCCGACCTCCTCGGCGTTCGGTACGGCATCCGCCGACACGATCACCCGGTAGACCGGGCAGAGCTCGTGTTCCATGGTGCCGTTGTCCATGACGGCCTTGTAGGAGAAGCGGGGCAAGACCAGATCGACGGAGTCGACCCGCAGCCCGAGTTCGTAGTCGAGCCGGCGCGTGACCGCAGACTCCAGCGGCTCCCCGGGCAGCGGATGGCCACAGCAGCTGTTGGTCCATTCGCCCGGCCAGGTGATCTTGTGGTCCGCCCTCCGGGACAGCAGGAGGCGAGCCTGCCTGTCGAAGACGTAGCTCGAGAACGCAAGGTGCAAAGGCGTCTCGACCCCGTGCACCGTGGACTTGGGAGCGGTGCCGATCGGGTTTCCCTCACCGTCGACCAGCACGACGTGTTCGTCATAGGTCACACACTGAGCGTACGTGATCATGTGCGTTTCGGAAGGGCGACTCGCGATCAGGGACAGGTCAGTGATGCCCCGGATGGCACGGTAGATCAGCGCGCGTAGGCTTTCGCCGTGTCATTTCTCTCCGACCTGCGGGTGGTACTGGAAGGCCGGGACTTCCGGCGGCTCTTCGGCACCCGGCTCGTCTCTCAGTTTTCGGACGGGATCTTCCAGTTCACGGTCGGAGGCTATGCCTTCTTCAGTCCAGAACGTCAGGCCACCGCGGCCGAGATCGCCGCAGGGTTCGCCGTTCTGCTGTTGCCGTACAGCGTCCTCGGGCCTTTCGTCGGAGTACTCATCGACCGCTGGTCAAGGCGGCAGATCCTGGTGATCGCGCCGCTCGTCCGGGGGACGCTGCTCCTCGTGGCGGCCGCCCTCGTGGCCGGCGGAGCGTCCGACGTGGTGTTCTACGCCGCCGCTCTCGGCGTTCTCGGCGTGAACCGCTTCTTCCTCTCGGCCCTCAGTGCGGCCCTTCCCCACGTCGTCTCCAAAGAACGGCTCGTGACGGCCAACGCGGTCACCCCCACGTCCGGCACCGTCGTGACCTTCGTCGGCGCCGGAGTCGGGTTCCTGCTGCGGGTGGTGTTCGGTGCCGGCACCGGCGGCACGGCCCTCCTGCTGGTGGCCTCGGGGCTCATCTTCGGCCTGAGCGCGCTGATCGCGCGAACGATGAGCAGGTCCCTCCTCGGTCCCACCTACGATCCCTCGCTCCCCCAGGTGCGCGAGGCCGTACGGAACGTCGTGAGCGGGCTCGTCGACGGCGCCCGGCACATCGCGCACCGGCGCGGGGCCGCGGCGGCCCTCGGCGGCATGGCCACACATCGCCTGCTGTACGGCATGCTGACCGCGATGGTGGTCATGCTGTATCGCTACTACTTCACCACCGACGCCGACGTGGCGCTGCGCGGCATCACGATCGTGCTGGCCTCGTCGGGCGTCGGCTTCTTCTTCGCCGTGCCGATCACCCCCTGGGCCACCCAGCGGTACCGCATCGAGACCTGGATCCCGATGATGCTCATCACCTGCGGCGTCCTGGGATTCGTGCTCTGCGCCACCTTCAGCGAGGTGGGCCTCAACATCGCGGCATTCGTGCTCGGCGTGGCCGGTCAGAGCGTGAAGATCTGCGCAGACACCGTGGTCCAGCGGGAGATCGGCGAGGTCTACCTGGGCCGGGTCTTCTCGATCTACGACATGCTCTTCAACGGCATGACCGTGCTCGGCGCGGTGATCGCGGCGTTGCTCCTGCCGGCGAACGGCAAGTCGTTCCTCGTGCTCACCGTCATCGGCCTCGGCTACCTGGTGGGCGCACTGGTGTACCGGATCACCGTCTCCGGCACGGGCACCGGCCGCCAGCCCGCCATCGTCACCGACTGACCCGTGGGCCCGGCGTTCACAGAGTCGCGGCTGCGGCCACCATGGCACGCGTGATCTGCGCAATCTCGTCCGTCCCACAGTCATAGGGCGGCATCGTGTAGATCAGGCGGCCGAACGGCCGCAGCCAGACGCCGTGGGCCATCACGACGTCCTGGATCTTCGCCACATCGATGGGTTCTGCGGTCTCGATCACCCCGATCGCGCCGAGCACCCGGACATCGTGCACGCCGGGCATGCCCGCTGCCTCCGCCAGGCCGTCGAGAAGGCCGGCCTCGATGCGCTTGACCTCCTCCCTCCAGGGGCGTTCGGCCAGCAACTCCAGTGACGCGTTGGCCACGGCGGTCGCGAGCGGGTTGCCCATGTAGGTCGGCCCGTGCATGAGCACGCCGATGCCGTCGGCCACCTTCTGGCTGCACAGGGTCGCGGCGAGGGTCATGTATCCGCCGGTCAGCGCCTTGCCGAGGCACATGATGTCGGGCGTGATCGCGGCGTGGTCGCAGCCGAACATCTCCCCGGTCCGGCCGAACCCGGTGGCGATCTCGTCGGCGATCAGCAGGATGCCGTGCTCGTCGGCGAGCTCACGCAGGCGGCGGAGGTAGGCCGGGTGGTAGAACCGCATGCCCCCCGCCCCCTGGACGACGGGCTCCACGATGATCGCGGCCAGCTCGTGTGCGTGTGCCGAGACGAGCGAGTCCAGTTCGCGGAGATAGGCGTCGTCGGGGCTGGAGCCGTAACCGCCGGGGGGCAGGGGGGCGAACACGTGCTGCGGGAGCAGCCCGGAGAACAGGTGATGCATGCCGTTAACGGGGTCGCAGACCGACATCGCACCGAAGGTGTCGCCGTGGTAGCCGCCGCGCACGGTGAGCAGCTTGGAGCGGCCCGGGCGGCCGGTGCCGGAGGCGTACTGGAACGCCATCTTGATGGCCACCTCGACGGCCACCGAGCCCGAGTCGGCGAAGAACACCTTGTCGAGACCCGTCATCGTGGACAGCGTCTGGGCCAGCCGTACGGCGGGCTCGTGAGTGAGGCCGCCGAACATGACATGGGCCATGTCGTCGAGCTGGTCGCGTACGGCCTGGTTGAGGCGTGGGTGGTCGTATCCGTGGATGGCCGCCCACCACGACGACATGCCGTCGAGCAGCTCGCGGCCGTCGGCCAGCGTCAGCCGCAGACCCGTGGCCTTGGTGACGACGTGCACAGGGACCGTGGACGGCACCGCCGTGTAGGGATGCCACACATGATCACGATCCAGCCGCAGGATGTCGTCGCCATTCACACCAGCCACGATAGGCCCCTTCCCCAGCACCCTCCCCCCCCTTGCCCGTGATCATGCAGAAGCTCGTGTGCGTGGCCCCCGACCTGCCCCAACCTTGGGGGTGATCATGCAGAAGTTCGGCGATAGTGGCCGTGACCTGGCCGAACGCCCATCGTGACCATGCAGAAGTTCGGAAAGTCGCATCCCGACCTGGGGTTTCACTTTTCGTGATCATGCAGTTCTGGCGAAACTGCATGATCACGGAATGAAACAGTGCAGGCCAGAAGGCGTGATCCCGAGTTTCTGCATGATCACGATTGAGATTCGCACTGCTCAGCCGGGGCGCGCCCGAAGTCCTGCATGATCACCCCACGAGTTGGTGCAGGTCGACGCGGAAATCGCCGAAGGTCTGCATGATCACCACAACGAGGGCATGACCGCCCCCGCTAAGGCATGGGGGTGGTCAGGGGAGGATCTCCTGGGCCTTGGCCCACTTCAGCAGGGCTTCCTTGGCGGCTTCCTTGCCGATCATGCCTTCGTCCATGCGGATCTCCAGCATGTGCTTGTACGCCTGGCCGATCAGCGGCCCCGGAGAAAGGCCGAGGATCTCCTGGATCTCGTTGCCGTCGAGCTCTGGCCGGATCTTGGCCAGCTCCTCCTCCTCGGCGAGCCGGGAGATGCGCTCCTCCAGCTGGTCGTAGGTCTGGGAGAGCGCGGCGGCCTTGCGCTTGTTGCGGGTCGTGCAGTCGGCCCGGGTGAGTTTGTGCAACCGTTCCAGCAGATGTCCGGCATCGCGGACGTAACGCCGCACGGCACTGTCGGTCCACTCGCCCGACCCGTATCCGTGGAAACGCAGATGCAGCTCCACGAGCCGTGACACGTCCGACACGACGTCCTTGGGGAACTTGAGCTCGCTCATCCGCTTCTTGGCCATCTGAGCCCCGACCACCTCGTGGTGGTGGAAGGAGACACGTCCCCCGGGCTCGTTGCGGCGGGTCTTCGGCTTGCCGATGTCGTGCAGCAGCGCGGCCCACCGCAGCACATGGTCGGGGCCGGACGTCTCCAGTGCCACGGCCTGCTCGAGCACGATCAACGTGTGCTCGTAGACGTCCTTGTGCCGATGGTGCTCGTCGATCTCCAGGCGCAGTTTGGGCAGCTCAGGCAGCACGTGCGCGGCCAGCCCGGTCTCCACGAGCAAGGCCAGCCCGTCCCGGGGCCCGACGCCGCAGATCAGCTTGTCGAGCTCGTCGCGGATCCGCTCGGCGGAGACGATCTCGATGCGGCCGGCCATGGCCGTCATCGCCTCGACGGCCTTCGGGTCCACGGAGAACCCGAGCTGCGAGGCGAATCGGGCCGCGCGCAGCATCCGCAGCGGGTCGTCGTCGAAGGAGTCCTCGGGCCTGCCCGGCGTCCGCAGCACCTTGGCGGTTAGGTCGGCCAGCCCGCCGTACGGGTCGACGAACTCGTGGCCGGGCACACGCACCGCCATCGCGTTCACCGCGAAATCCCGGCGGGCGAGGTCGCCGTCGAGCGTGTCTCCGTAGGCGACCTCAGGCTTGCGCGAGGCTGGATCGTACGACTCGCTGCGATATGTCGTGATCTCCAGTTGCCAACCGTCCTTGCGGACGCCCACCGTTCCGAAGTCGATCCCGATCGTCCATACGGCGTCCGCCCAGTCCTTGACGATCTCCAGCACGCGCTCGGGCCTGGCGTCCGTGGTCAGGTCGAGGTCGTGGCCGACGCGGCCGAGGAAGACGTCGCGGACGGAGCCGCCGACGAGGGCCAGCTCATGCCCGCTCGCGGCGAACAGCTCCCCGAGCCGGTCGGCGACAGGGGCTATGCGCCTGAACAGGTCGTCGACGGCTCGTTGCTGGCGCTCGCTCAGATTTGAAACGGACAAGGCTGGGTAAGTCCTTCGGTCACGGAACAATTCTCCCCCGTCGTTCCGGGTGTCACCTAGGGGAGATGCACACCTAGCAATCACCAGGCTACGGTCAGTTCGGGGGCGCTGGACAAAAGCAAGGAGCACTCGGGATGAAAGATGCTCTCGCGATTCATCGCTGGCTCCTTGCCCACCAGATCCACCATGAGATCGTACGGCTTCCGCGTCCTTTGACATCCTCCGACAACCTGCCGGAGATCCTCGCCGCGTCGCCGGAGACCTGCGTCGCCGTCTCCGTCTTCGTCGTCTCGGGGAAGACCGGCACCGAGGCCGTCGCCGTCGTCGGATCCGTCGGGGACCCACCCGGGGCCAAGGCCGTCGGAGCTTTCCTCGGGGCCGAGCGCATACGGCCGGCCACCGCTTTCACCGTGAACTCCGAAACCGACTACGCCGACGGATTGGTCTGCCCGCTCCTGCTGCCCGATCACATGACCGTTCTCATCGACCAGCGGCTCATCGATCGGATCGATCCGGACGATGCGGTCCACACCGCCACCGGCGAACGATGCACAGCCCTACGCCTTCGCGCTTTTCACCTTTTCCAGCTGATGTCGGGCAAGCCTGTGGACCTGACGACACCCCGGACACTCGGTCTGGCGAGCCTGGCCAGCCCAATGAGTACGGCTTAGGCCATAGCATTCTGGGCGTGCGCCGAACCCCACCGCAGGCCCGCACATGATCCGTAAAGCCGCACTGCTCGCCCTGCTGACCGCCGCCCTGCTCGTCCCCCCGAGCATGGCCGGTACGGCTGCCGCGGCTCCCCGAGGTCTGGGCAAGATGGCCGCTGCTCCCGCGAACCCGCTGGTCATCGGGCAGATCACGCCGGAGGTCGCGAGCGATCCGGCCGCCCCGATCACGATCTCGGGAACGGTCACGGGCTCCCCATCGACTCCCATACGCATGCGAATCCACTATTCGCCGAGCCAGCCGTTCCAGACACGCGCGGACATGGATCGTTATGCGACCGGCGAGGCCGACCTGACCACGTCGTACAACACGAAGATCCAGTACGCGCAGCTCGACCAGTCGGGCAAATACGCCTTCAGGTTCGTCGTGACGCCGCAAGAGATCGGAATGACGCAAGCCGGGGTCTATCCCCTCGGGCTCGAACTGGTCGACGGCACAACCCTGCAGCCGATCGCGTCCGACCGGACCTTCCTGACCTATGCCCCCAAGGGTCAGAAGACCCCGCAGATCAAGCTCGCCGTCGCCCTGCCCGTCATCGATCAGCCGCACCGCGCCGACGACACCACCTTTATGAACGACGACCTCCACGCGTCGGTCACCTCCGGCCGCCTGGCACGGCTCCTCCAGCTCGTGCAGGGCACCGGCAAAGCCGTGACGTGGTTCGTCGACCCGGTGGTGCTCGAAGACGCCCGCCAGTCGTCGGCCGGGCCGTACAAGGTCGGTGTCGACGACAAAGCGCAGCGCAAGGCCCCTGACGCGGCGACGGCGCAGTGGTTCGACGCCCTCCGTACGGCGCTGACGGGCAAGCCCGTGATGGCCACGCCGTACGCGGATCCGGACATCACAGGACTCGTCCACAACGGGCTCGACGCCCAGGCCGCTGCGGCGATCCAGCGTGGCTCGGCCGTGGCCACCAGCCTGCTGGGGCGGAATGTGCCGGCGTCCACGGCGTGGCCAGCGGGGGGCGCGGTCGACCGTGACGGCCTCGACGAGCTGGCGACGGCCGGGGTGACCTCGGTGCTGCTTTCCGGTTCCACGCTGCCGCCCAACCCGGCCACCACGACGACGCCCGGCGCGGCCGCGACGGTCGACACCGTGTCGGGTCCGGTGACCGCCCTGCTCTCCGATCCGACCCTGAGCCAGATCCTCGGCGGCGACGCGTCCTCTCAGGGGGGCGTCGCGCTCGCCCGGCAGCGGTTCGTCGCGGAGACCGCGATGATCGCCTTCGAGCAGTCGGCCCAGCAGCCTCCGACAGGTCTCGCGCCCAAGGCCGCGGTGCGCACGATCGTCGTCGCGCCCACCAACCCGCTGTGGAACCCGGATCCCAAATACGTCCTGGGGTTGCTCGGCAGCGTCTCAAAGGTCCCGTGGCTGCGCATGACCACGCTCGACGCCACCAAGACCGCCAAGAACCAGGTGACGAGGTCGGACCTCGTCTACACCGACAAGAACCGCCAGTCCGAGCTCGGGCGCACCTACCTGGAGAAGGTGCGCAAACTCAGCGACCAGGCCGACGCGGCGGCCACGGTGACCAAGGAGCACACGCAGCTCTTCCACGACGCCATCCTCCGGCTGACCTCGGCGACGTGGCGCGGCGACTCCAAGGACGCCAACACCTTCGCCGAGCAGGTGGCGGATGCGATCGAAACCCGCATGGACGACGTGTCGGTGATCAACACCCCGCGCGCGGTGGCCGGCTCGAACGGCCAGGTCCCGGTGACGGTCGCCAACAACCTGGACCGCGAGGTCAACATCGTCATCCGGGTCACCTCCGACAACACGAAGAAGCTGGGGATCGACGCGGCCGGCGGCGCCTACCAGACCGATCCGATCTCGATACTGAAAGACCGCAGCCAACTGGTGAACGTGCCCGTCACGGTGCCCGAGGGCGGCGGAGAGGCGACGATCTCCATCCAGCTCCTCACCGCCGAGGGCAAGCCGTACGGGCCTCCCGTGCACGTGACCGTGCGCGCGACCGGGTACACCGGCATCGCGCTGGCCATCGTCGGCACCGCCCTGGTGATCATGTTGGCGGCCGTGGTGATGCGGATCCTGCGCCGGCGCTCCAGGAAGTCGTTCCCGTTCAGTCCCGCCGAGGACGCGGCGACCCCTGAACCGGAGTCCGGGCAGGCTGAACCCGTACCGGCTGAACGGGCCGAGACTCCGCCCGCGTAGCCTCTGGAGAACTTTCTGAGGCGCCAGCGCCCGGATGCGGCAGAACCGACCGCCGAACTGAAGGAAACATATGAGCAGGATGCTTCGGGCCAGCGCGATCATGGCTGCCGGCACGATGGTCTCGCGGCTCACCGGGTTCGTCCGTACGGCGGTGCTCGCAGCGGCGATCGGCACCTTCGCGCTCGGCGACGCGTACAACGCGGCCTACACGATTCCCTTGATCCTGTTCGACCTGTTGATCGGCGGCGTGCTCAGCAGCGTGATCGTGCCGATGATCGTGCGTGCCAAGAAGCAGGACGCCGACGGCGGACGGGCCTTCGAGCAGCGGCTGATGACGCTCGCGATCGTGGTCCTGACGCTCATCGCCGTACTGGGCGTGTTGCTCGCCCGGCCGATCATGGTGCTCTACACGGCCTCCAACTGGTCGCCACACAAGATCGACGTGGCGGCCTCGCTCGCACGGTTCATCCTGCCGCAGATCGCGTTCTTCGGGATCGGGGCGATGGCCGGCGCGATCCTGAACACGCGAGACAGGTTCGCCGCCCCCATGTGGGCTCCGGTACTCAACAACATCGTCGTGATCGGGATCGGCGTCGCGTACTACATGACCGGATCGTCCGACATCGACAAGGTGAGCGACCGGAGCCTGATGCTTCTCGGTCTCGGCACGACGGCCGGCATCGTGGCCCAGTCGATCGTGCTGGTCATCGCGTTGCACCGGGCCGGTTTCCGGTTCCGTCCCCGGCTGGGCCTGCGCGACACCGGCCTGGGGGAGGCGGGGAAGGCCGCCTTGTGGACCTTCGTGTTCGTCGGAATCAACCAGTTCGGCTTCTGGGTGACCACCAAGCTGGCCACGGGCGCCGGCGACGCGGCCCCCGGCGCGGGCAACAGCGCCTATTCCTACGCCTTCCAGCTCTTCCAGTTGCCGTACGGAATCATCGCGGTGTCGGTGATCACGGCGATGCTGCCGAGGATGAGCAGGTACGTCCATGACGGGGAGTTCGACTCGGCCCGGGCGGAGTTCGGTTCCGGTGTGCGACTCGTCTCGTCGGTCATCGTCCCGTCCGGCCTGCTGCTGATGGTCCTGGGGCCCGCGGCCACCACGCTGATCTTCTCGTGGGGCAACATGAACGCGGAGAACGCGCTCTACATCGGCTACGTGTTGCAGGTCTTCGGCCTGGCGCTGGTGCCGTTCTCGATCTTCCAGCTGTTGCTGCGGGTCTTCTACAGCTTCGGCGACACCAGAACCCCCGCGATCATCGCCGCCATCAACGTCGCGATCCAGGCCACTCTGAGCCTTATTGCGTATTCCACACTTCCCGCCCGGTACATCGTGATCGGCATGGCCTTCGCCTACGCGCTGACGTACGTGATCGGCAGCGGCGTCGCATGGGTGCTGGCGAGTAAGAAGATCCAAGGTCTGGGCGGCCGCGGGGTGGCGGCGGGACTCTCCCGAATGTACGTCGCGGCGATTCCCGCGGCCGTCGTCGCGCTGGCCGTCCTCTGGCTGGCGAGGGAGATCGCACCGATCACGGCGCTCAGCTCCGCTGTCATCCTGGCCGCCGGCGGCGGCTTCGGCCTGCTGTTCTACCTGCTGGCCGCACACCGGATGCGGGTGCCCGAGGTGAGCTCAATCATTGGACTCGTTACAAGCCGGGTAGGACGGTAAGAGTCCTCAAGAGAGACCGAACCGTAGAGGGTTGCAAAAAGTCCGATTCAGACCTCTTCGATCGGGAAGGCGGGCAGGACCGGCACGGCACTAGCATGGTGCGCCTAGAGTTCGACCGGCGAGCGGAAGCGGGAAGGCGTGGGCGAAACCACCCGGCATCGGCTGATGCGTGCCGATGAGCCGCGGATTGAGGCGGCCCTATGAGTATGTCCGCAGTCGAACCAGGCACCCGGCTGGCGGATCGTTTCCGGCTTGAGGACCGGGTCAGCGAGTTCGGCGGTGCGACACTCTGGAAGGCCATCGACGAGATTCTCGCCCGGCCTGTCGCCGTCCACACCTTCAGCCCCGAATTCCTCCGCGTCGACGAGGTGGTCAGGGCGGCACGCGCGGCCAGCCGTCTCACCGACCCCCGGCTCACCCAGGTGTTCGACGCGGCCGACCAGGACGGCACGGCGTACGTCGTCAGCGAGTGGGTCAGCGGCGAGTCCCTCCTCGACCTGCTGACGAGCAGGCCGATCGAACCGGAGCGGGGAGCCGCGCTGGTCGCCGAGGCGGCCGAGGCGCTTGCGCACGCCCATGACGAGGGCCTCACCCATCTCAACCTGACACCCAGCCGCCTGGTGTGGACGACGGGCAGCACCGTCAAGCTGCTCGGCCTCGCGGTGGACGCCGCGATCCTCGGTCTGACCAGCGACGACCCCGTCAGGGACGACACGCTGGGCCTGGGACGCCTGCTGTACGCCGCCGTGACGGGCCACTGGCCGGGCGACGGCGACTCCGGGTTGCCGCCCGCGCCGCTCGACTACGGAAAGCTGTGCACACCACGGCAGGTGACCGCTGGCGTGCCCGGCTACCTGGACGCCATCACCTGCAGGATCCTCCTGCAGGAGCCCCGCAGGGGGCAGCCGCCGCTGACCACCCCGGCCGAGATCGCCGACGCCCTCTCGGAGGTGCCGCGTCCCGCGCCTGTGCCGATCTCCCCCAATCCGCCCGCGCTCAACCAGCGCACGGAGGCCCCGGAGACGGCGACGCCGTGGCCCGCGCAACCGGCCGCTCCCCCGCCCGTGCCGCCACGTCCCCAGCAGCAGAGCGGGGCCGCGAGCAAGATCCTGCTGACCATCATCGTGCTGCTCGTCATGGCGGCCGTCGGTCTCGGCGCCTGGACCGTGGGCAAGAACCTCGGCACCACCCCGGCGGTGGCGCAGAGCCCGTCGCCCACGCCCTCGGAGACTCCCAAGCCGGTGACGGTCAAGGCGGTCAGCGCCGAGGGATTCGACCCTCTGGGCGACGACCACTCGGAGAACCCGAACCTGGCCGGCGCCGCCATCGACGGGAAGTCGTCGACGGACTGGCACACCACGTCCTACAACAGCCCGGAACTGGGGCGTCTCAAGGATGGCGTCGGCCTGATCCTCGACATGGGCAAGTCGATCCCGATCTCCGACGTCTCGGTGTCGCTGGGCGACGTCCCCGGCTCGTCCATCGAGCTGAAGGTCGGCGACGCGACCGAGCTGAGCTCGCTCAAGACGGTGGCCAAGGAAGCGGACGCCTCGGGCACGGTCACCCTCACCCCGTCCAAGGCGACGACCGGCCAATATGTGTTGATCTGGTTCACCCGGCTGCCTCCGTACCAGGGCAAGTACCGGGGCTCGATTTATGACATACTGGTGCATTCCTCCGCATCTGCATAGCAGGGTTATGTGACCTTCCCATCAGACGATCCCCCACCGGCTGAGCACATGACACGCCCGGCCGTGACGGATGCCGATCTTCTGAGCCGACACCTGGGCGGCGACCCCAACGCCTTCCGGGAGATCGTCAAGCGTCACCGCGATCGTCTGTGGCTGGTCGCCCTGCGGACCATCGGCGACCCCGACGAGGCCGCCGATGCCGTACAGGACGCGTTCGTGTCCGTCTACAGCAAGGCGGAGAGCTTCCGCGGCGAGGCCGCGGTGACCACCTGGTTGCGCCGCATCGTGATCAACGCCTGTCTCGACCGGATGCGGCGCAGGCACGTGCGGCCGGTGACCGACGACGAGCTGATGGTGGCCGCCGAGAGAGACGCCACGGCGGCTGACCAGACCGGCGAGCACCTGGTGTCCATGGAGGTCGAGGCCGCGCTCAAGCGACTGCCGGCCGACCAGCGGGCCGCTCTGGTGCTGGTGGACATGATGGGCTATTCGGTGGAGGACGCCGCCGGAGTGCTTCATGTGCCGGCGGGGACGGTCAAAAGCCGTTGCTCCCGCGGCCGGGCCAAGCTCGTGCCCATCCTCGCTCACCTGCGGACCCGGCCCGGCATCGAGCCCGGTACGGCACGGGCGTCCTGAAGCCCGTCTCTCAGGGTGACCACGCCGTATCCGAGATGGAGCCTGCGGGAATCCTGAAGACCTAGGATCTGTTGACGCCATGGCATGAACCGCATCGGGAAGGCGAGTCCGTTGAGCGACGTCCGTAACGTGATCATCATTGGGTCGGGGCCTGCCGGCTACACGGCGGCCGTCTACTCCGCCCGCGCCGACCTCAGTCCGCTGGTGTTCGAGGGGTCGGTCACCGCCGGCGGCGCTCTCATGAACACCACCGAGGTGGAGAACTTCCCCGGCTTCCCCGACGGGATCATGGGTCCCGACCTGATGGACAACATGCGCAAGCAGGCGGAACGCTTCGGGGCCGAACTCGTCGCCGACGACGTGGTCGAGGTCGATCTCGCGGCGAACCCCAAGGTCGTGAAGACCCACACCGACACCTTCTACGCGAAGTCCGTCATCCTGGCGACCGGGTCGAGCTACCGCGAGCTGGGTCTGGAGAACGAGAAGCGCCTGTCCGGCCGCGGCGTCTCCTGGTGTGCCACGTGTGACGGCTTCTTCTTCCGCGACCAGGACATCGTGGTCGTCGGCGGCGGTGACACGGCTATGGAGGAGGCCACGTTCCTCACCCGGTTCGCCAAGACCGTAACCGTCGTCCACAGGCGTGACCAACTGCGCGCCAGCAAGATCATGCAGGAGCGCGCGTTCGCGAACGAGAAGATCCGCTTCGTCTGGGACAGCGAGGTCGTCGACGTCCTGGGCGACACGCGTGTCACCGGCGTGCGCGTCAGGAACGTCAAGACCGGCGAGGAGACGGAGATCGCCGCCGGCGGCCTGTTCCTCGCCATCGGGCACGATCCGCGCACCGACCTGGTCAGGGGCCAGATCGACCTGGACGACGAGGGCTACATCCTCGTCGACTCGCCGACTACGCGGACGAACATCGAGGGCGTCTTCGCAGCGGGCGACGTCGTCGACCACACCTACCGGCAGGCGATCACCGCGGCGGGCACCGGTTGCTCCGCGTCCATCGACGCCGAGCGGTGGCTCGTCGACCAGGGCTGACGCGGGAATGCGGAGAGACCCTCCGCGGTTACAACGACCACACAGATCAAGGGGAGAGATACCTTGGGCGCCATCAAGAGCGTGACCGACGGCACCTTCGATGCCGAGGTCCTCAAGAGTGACAAGCCGGTCATCGTGGACTTCTGGGCTGAATGGTGTGGTCCTTGCCGCCAGGTCGCCCCCATCCTCGAGGAGATCGCGACCGAGAACGCCGACAAGCTGACCGTGGTCAAGTTGAACATCGACGAGAACCCGGCCACGCCGCGCGACTACGGCGTGCTCCAGATCCCGACGCTGAACGTCTACAAGGGTGGAGAGGTCGTGAAGCAGATCATCGGAGCCAAGCCGAAGGCGATGCTGCTCCGCGAGCTCGAGGGCATCATCTGAGGACCGATGCCCCCTGCGGCGCAAGCCGTACCACCGCCTTTCCTGGCGGTACCCACACCCACGAGGAAGGCTCCTCTCGCTCCGGCGAGGGGGGCCTTTCCGTTTGTACGGCCAAGCCGTACGCACCAGGGCCGTGCCGCCGGACGATCAGGGGCCGCCGACGGCGCTTTCGGGGGACTGCGGGCGGCAGGAAGGGGCCCGGAGCGCTGAGATCGTCTCAGACGGGCCGTAGAGCCCGCTCCGGGCTCATCGACCCGAGGAGGCGCTCCAGGGCCACCTCGACGTCCTCACGCCAGGAGATGGCGGTCTTGAGCTCCAGCCGGAGCCGAGGGAAGCGCAGATGCGGGCGAACGGTTTTGAACCCAACCGAAAGCAGGTATTCGGCGGGCATCAGGCAACTGGGCTGTTCCCACTTCAGATCGCCGAAGGCTTCGATGGCCCGCACTCCCCTGCGGGTCAGATCCTTCGCGACGCCCTGCACGAGCATGCGGCCGAGCCCTCCCCCCGAGAACTCGGGGATGATGTGCGCCGTCATCATCAGGACCGCGTCGGAGCTCACCGGCGACGTGGGGAACGCGATCGAACGGGGCACGTAGAGCGGCGGGGCGTAGAGCACGAAACCGGCAGCGACGCCGTCGACGTACGCGATCTTCCCGCAGCTCCCCCATTCGAGCAGGGTCGCGGAGATCCACGCCTCCTTCTCCAGGCCCGGGTCGCCACCCTTCACGGCACGCTCACCGCCGACAGGATCGAGCTCCCAGAAAACGCACTGCCGGCAGCGGCGGGGCAGATCGTCCAGGTTGTCCAGAGTGACGTTGGCCAGCCGACGCGACACGTGATGCCCCAATCCTCACCCGGAGTCTTGCCAAGAAAAGCGCGCGCTTCACGGCGTCTACAGCTGGCATGGTAACCCAGAGGCAGGGGCTCGGACCGGTCGCCACAACGGTCGGCAACCCCTGTTTTCGTGGGCGTCAGGGCCCACGACCAGAGGTCGAGCCGCCGTCTGGCGCGGGCTTGGGATCACGGGAGCGGAGCCCGTCCTCGTCAAGCCCCTGCTGTGATCAGCGTGGCGCGCTACCGTACTCTGGTTTTCTCGGCTACGTGATCGGAGGTGGACCGTGACGCATGAGCTCGATCACGGTCGGACGAGCGCGGCCCAAGGGTCGCGAATTGACGCCTACATCGACCGGTACGCTGCCCGCGCCGCCGGGATGGTCGCCTCCGAGGTCCGAGCTCTTTTCGCCGTCGCGTCGAGGCCCGAGGTGGTCTCCCTCGCCGGCGGCATGCCGTACGTCACCGCGCTTCCCCTGGACGTGGTGGGCGAGCTCGTCTCCGATCTCGTCGCCAAACGCGGGCCGGTGGCCCTGCAGTACGGCTCGGGCCAGGGCGACCCCGACCTCCGCGAGCAGATCTGCGAGGTCATGCGCATGGAGGGCATCGAGGCCGGGGCCGACGACGTGGTCGTCACCGTCGGCTCTCAACAGGCCCTCGACCTGATCACCCGGATCTTCATCGACCCGGGTGATGTCGTTCTGGCCGAAGGTCCGTCGTACGTGGGCGCCCTCGGGACGTTCAGCGCCTATCAGGCCAAGGTCGTGCACATCGCCATGGACGACCAGGGCATCATTCCGGAGTCGCTCGCGCAGACCATCTATGCGCTGCAGACCGCCGGAAACAAGATCAAATTCCTGTACACGATCCCGACGTTCCAGAACCCGGCCGGCGTCACCCTCAACGAGGTCAGGCGGCGCCAGGTGCTGGAGATCTGCCAGCGGGCCGGGGTGCTCGTGGTGGAGGACAACCCGTACGGGTTACTCGGTTTCGACGGTGAGCCGCTTCGTGCCCTGCGCGCGGACGACCCGGACGGCGTCGTCTACCTTGGCTCGTTCTCCAAGACCCTCGCCCCGGGCTTCCGCGTCGGCTGGGCGCTCGCCCCGCACGCTGTGCGCGACAAGCTCGTCCTGGCGATGGAGTCCGCGGTCTTGTCGCACTCCACCTTCACCCAGCTCGCCGTCGGGCAATACCTGGCGAACCAGCCATGGCGCGAGCAGATCAAGACCTTCCGGGAGCTCTACCGCGAGCGTCGTGACGCGCTACTGGGCGCCCTCGAGGTGTTCATGCCGGCGGGATGCACGTGGACCCGCCCGGCCGGCGGCTTCTTCGTGTGGATGACGCTGCCCGAAGGCCTCGACTCCAAGGCGCTCCTTCCGCGCGCCGTCGCCGAGCGCGTCGCCTTCGTTCCCGGCACCGGCTTCTACTCCGACGGCGGCGGTGCGCAGCACATGCGGCTGTCCTACTGCTATCCCCAGCCGGACCGCATCCGCGAGGGTGTGCGCCGCCTTGCGGGCGTGATCGAGCAGGAGTTGCAGCTGCGCGACACGTTCGGCACCGGATCCGCGCGGTGGCCCCTCGGAGTCGACACGCCTGGCCCGGATCTCGCCTGAGACCATGTAGGGCTAGCCTGATCGGGCCGGCCCTACCTGGAACTCCTCGGCGAGAGAAAGGCCCTCTCCGTGAGCAAGCGAACCTGGAGCGAGCGCTCCTTGCCTGTGCGGCGAATCGATCGGCGGTCGACGAGCGCCGTTTCGCTCCACGGGAGGCCGGCATGAGCGATCTCGGCCACGTGCTGGTGCTCGCGGGCGGGCTGTCCTACGAGCGCGAGGTCTCCATCCGCTCCGGCCGGCGGGTCGCGGATGTGCTGCGCACAGCGGGAATCGACGTCGAGACGAGGGACACCGACTCCGGCCTCGTGCCCGCTGTGTTGTCGGACCCGCCGAACGCGGCCTTCGTGACGCTCCACGGAGGAGCAGGAGAGGACGGGGCCATCCGGTCCGTGCTCGAGCTGCTCGGCGTGCCGTACGTCGGGGCCACTCCGGACGCATGCCGGGTGGCCTTCGACAAGCCGACGGCCAAGGCGGTCGTGCGGTCGTGGGGGCTGAACACACCCGATTCCGTCGCTCTGCCGAAGGAGACGTTCCACGATCTGGGCGCTTCCGCCGTGCTCGCCCGCATCGTGGACAGGCTCGGGCTGCCGTTGTTCGTCAAGCCGTCACGCGGCGGCTCGGCGCTCGGGGCGTCGATCGTGCGCACCGCCGACGAGTTGCCCGCCGCGATGGTCGGCTGCTTCGCGTACGGTGACACCGCGCTGATCGAGAAGTACGTCCAGGGCGTCGAGGTCGCCGTGTCCGTCGTCGACCTCGGCGAGGGGCCCATCGCGCTGCCTCCGGTGGAAATCGTGCCCGACGGAGGGGTTTACGACTACGCGGCTCGGTACACCGCGGGGCACACCGAATTCTTCGCTCCTGCTCGGCTGGCGAAGGAGGAGACGGAGGCGTGCGCGGCGATGGCCGTGGCCGCCCACACCGCCCTGGGGCTGCGTGACGTCTCCCGTACCGACCTCATCGTCGACGCCTCCGGCAAGCCGTGGTTCCTGGAAGTGAACGTGGCCCCGGGCATGACGGAGACCTCGTTGCTCCCGATGGCCGCCGAAGCGGCGGGCCGCGATCTCGGTGCTCTCTGCAAGGGCCTTCTGGAAGTCGCCGTACGCCGCGGCTGAACCGGCCCGGCTTGGACGCTCGGCGTTCCTTCTCAACCGGGTCGGCCGCGCATCTCCTGGGTCGGGTGGCTGGGGAGCCTCCTAAGGGCGTTCACAGCAGTTGCGGCGCTGAAGAACGGTGGCGGCTCGACGTTTCACGTGAAACATGGCGGCGCCGGTGGGCTGTCTGGCAAGGCAATGCAATTCATCGAGCCGATCCGGCCGCAATTCAGGTCTGCAGAACATGCCCCACGGAGACCGGCGTTCAGCGGGCGAGCTGCGGGGGCCAGGCGCAGCGACTGGGGCGCGGTGACCGGACTGGAGGCCGCCGTGGCTGCAGGGGCTATGGCTGCAGTCCGGACTACAGAGGACGGACGCGGAGGCCGAGTTTCACTGACCCGGCGTGGACCCGCCCACGCCGCGCTGCCCCCCGTGATACTCGCTCCTCGTGCCAAACCCTCGAGACCGGCACTGGTGACCGACCCGTAGTGGACAAGTTCTGACCAGCAGGACGCGGTGCCGGCCGCTGCGGTCGGCAAGGGTGCCGAGCACCGACTCCTCGTCGCCCCTGGCGAACCGGTGCTGTACGGCCACGACGGCCCGGCGTGGTCCACGGCGTGCCGCGTGCGGCCTACATATCGTGTGTGGCCGCCGTGCCGCGTCCGGCCGCCGTGCACACTCATGGCTGCCGACCCGCTGCGCTCGACCCTCAGTTGCGGACCACTGATGCCCTATCGAGTGGCGAAACACATTGCGGTGGTCGGGGTGCGGGCCGGGCCGCAGAGCGGAGTCATCGAATCGCGTCCAGGCGTGCCACCTCTGGGGCCTAGCGGTGCCGGTCCACGAACCTAGGTGCCGTCTCCCCCATCGTCGATGCGGCTGGCAATCGAGGGTCTCCGCAGAGTTCCACCCACCCGGCTCCGCACGCCTCATGCCACATGGCCGGCAAGCCTCAAAGGAGACGGGCTCGGCTGTTTCACGTGAAACAGCCGAGTCTTCGTCGTTGGAAGCGAGCGCTCATGGGCCTCGCCGAAATCGAACTACGCGCGATCACGAGCCGAACTACCGCCCTCGCCCATCGCGTGGGCGGGATCCTGCCAAGCCGTCGAAGACTCGTGGATTCGTCAGAGGGGCTTCCTGGACACACCCTGCCGAAAGCGTCCAAGCAAAGATGCACCCCTCGCCGCATAGCAAAGGCACTCCTGCCGAACGCGGCCGGTCTCACGCGGCGCATCCGGACTTCCCGGTACGCCGCTACTCCTCAAACGCCGCCGCTCTGAAAACGCCGCCGCTCTGAAAACGCCGCCGCTCTGAAAACGCCGCCGTTTCCCAACTGGGGTCAGACCCCATTGAACGCGGCGTCTGCTCAGCGCAGCGCCTCCGGGCGCGGGGCTTCCTGAGCGAGTGACTATTCCGCGGTGAGGCCACGCATCGCGTTGCCGGCCTCCGGCGCCATCGTGCCGATGATGCGCTCAAGGTCGTCGATCGTGGAGAACTCGACCACGATCTTTCCCTTGCGTTGACCAAGATCGACCCGCACCCTCGTCTCGAAGTGATCCGAGAGCCGATCCGCGAGGTGGCGGAGCGCCGGGGCCGTTGCCTGCTTTCTCCGAGGCTGCCGGGGAGCCGGCCCGGAGGTCGCGTCGCCGAGCGCAACGATCTCCTCGACCGTCCGCACGGACAGCCCCTCGGCGACGATCCGCGCCGCGAGGCGATCCTGGGCGGCCGGGTCGTCCAGGGACAGGAGCGCCCTGGCGTGTCCCGCGCTGATGACGCCCGCGGCCAGCCGTACCTGAACGTTGGGCGGGAGGTTCAGCAGGCGGAGCGTGTTGGTGATGTGCGAGCGGGAGCGGCCGACCTTCGTCGCGAGCACCTCGTGGGTGGCACCGAAGTCGTCGAGCAGTTGCCGGTAGGCCGCCGCCTCCTCAAGGGAGTTCAGCTGCTCGCGCTGAAGGTTCTCGATGAGGGCTTCCCGCAGCATCTCGTCGTCCTGCGTGCTGCGGACGATCGCGGGAATCTCCTCGAGACCGGCGATCTGCGACGCCCTCCAGCGCCGCTCCCCCATGATGAGCTCGAACTTGCCGCCGCCGACCGCGCGTACGACGACCGGCTGGAGAAGCCCGACCTCCTTGATGGACGCGGCCAGTTCCTCCAGGCGATCCTCGTCGAAGACCTCGCGGGGCTGGCGCGGATTGGGCGTGATCGCCGCAACGGGGATTTCCTGGAAATAGGCGCCGTCGACGGGCTTCAGCCCCGACTCCAGCGGTGTCTCGGCCGGAGAGCCGGCCGAGACCTCCGGATCCACGATAGGCCCCGTGGGGATCAGAGCTCCAAGACCCTTGCCCAGTCCCCGACGCTGCTGAGTCACCGCTGCTCCCTTACGCACCGCACAGAAGGCAGTGCCCAGCGGCCGGGGCCGCTGGGCACTTCATGCACACCACGAGAGGGTACCGCCGCGCGGGCCCCCACATGAGCATCGGCGCACAGGCTCCGACGCGATGACGGGCGATCGTTTCATGATCCCCCCGCCCTGATTCCGTCATCTCCGCGCCGACATCACGGCTCCCGGTCTCACCAAGAGCATGACCAGCCCGGTGCCTTCCACCCGTTTGGCAGGTCCCGGCGGAGGAGGAGCCGAAGCCCGGGCCGGCGGCGACGACCGGCCTACGCCTTGGCGAGCGCCGCGGCGCGATGGGCGATCTCACGGGCCGCCTCCATGTACGCCATGGCGCCGCTCGAACCCGGGTCGTACGTCATGACCGACTGGCCGTAGCTGGGCGCCTCGGAAACCCGGACGCTGCGGGGGATCACCGCGTCGAGCACCGTGTCCGCGAAATGCGACCGGACCTCGTCCGCCACCTGCGAGGCCAGCCGGGTGCGCCCGTCGTACATCGTGAGAAGGATCGTGGATAGCGACAGGCTCTGGTTCAGGTGAACCCGCACGAGCTCGACGTTCTGCAGGAGCTGGCTGAGGCCCTCCAGTGCGTAGTACTCGCACTGGATCGGGATGAGCACCTCCTGGGCGGCCGCCATCGCGTTCACGGTCAGCAGTCCGAGCGACGGCGGGCAGTCGATGAAGATGTAGTCGAACTCCATTTCCTCGAAGGAGTTCAACGCACGCTTCAGCCGGGCCTCCCGCCCGACCATGGGGACCAGCTCGATCTCGGCACCGGCCAGGTCGAGCGTGGCGGGAGCGCAGAAGAGGCCAGGCATCTCCGGCACTTCCTTCACGATGGACGCCAGGGAAAGGTCGTCCACCAGAACCTGATAGACCGAGGGCGTTCCCGCACGGTGCTCCGTCGCCAGCGCGGTGGAGGCGTTGCCCTGGGGATCCAGGTCGACGACGAGCACGCGCTGGCCATGCATGGACAGTGCCGCGGCAAGGTTGACGGCCGTGGTCGTCTTGCCGACCCCGCCCTTCTGGTTGGCCACCGTCATCACACGGCAGTGGGGAGGTTTGGGCCAGTCCCCCTCACGACGGGTCGAGTAGCCGACGGAAGGTGCAGCCGCCGGCGGGGGTGCGGCTGTTTCACGTGAAACCACGGAGCTCAATGCCTCTCGTACCAACGGGGAATCGCCATTAATCGGGGGGGTCTGGGACACGGTCGTCGTCCTTTCGACCTGTGAAGCAGAGAAACGCGGCCAGCCAACCCCCGAAGGCCGGCGTGATGTCGCGATCTCCCAGGGTAGGGCGGGGGAACTTTCCGGCCAACCCAGGCCTGCCGTATCCGGCAAAACGCTCACCTCTTCCGCCGCCGCCGCGGTCCACGTCCACTCGACTCGGGGGGAGTTCCCGCGATCACACGAACGAGAGTGGCGGGCGGCTCGACCCTACCGCGCCCCACCGTAACAAGCTCGGCTGAACGCGCTCCAGAAGCCGTCAATTGGGGTCGTGCCGCCTCGAGTTCTTCGACGGCACGATCCCCCTTCATCGCCAGGAGCTGCCCGTCGACCCGCAGCAGCGGCAACGCCCACTCCAGCAGGCGATCAAGCGACGCCACCGCGCGAGCCGTCGCGACATCGAACGACCGCTTTCCTGCCAGCTCCTCCGCACGCCCGCGGACGACCTCGGCGTTGTCCAGCTTCAGCGTCTCGACGGCCTCGGCCAAGAACACGGTGCGCCGGAGCAGCGGGTCCAGCAAGGTCACCCGAATGTCCGGACGGACGATCGCCAGCACCAGCCCGGGCAGCCCCGCCCCCGACCCGATGTCGACGACGCGCGCATCCTGGGGAATCGCCTCCGCCACGACGGCGCAGTTGAGCAGATGGCGCTCCCAGATGCGCGGTATCTCACGCGGGCCGAGCAAACCTCGCACCACCCCCGGCCCCGCGAGCAGATCCGCGAACATCCGCGCCCGCTCCAGCGCATCACCGATGAAAACCTCCCGCGCCACATCAGGCGCCTCAGGCAGCTCGTTGCTCTCCGTCATCACTCACTCATCCGCGAACGCTGTCGAGCCAAGGGTAATGGCCCATCCCCGAACGACCTTCAAGGTCGTGCCTGACAAATCATGCCCTGCCGCACCCCCGTCGGAATGGCCATCGTGGCCGACCCGCGTCCTCCCGTCGGGAACGACCGGCAGAAACGACGAAGCCGCCGGCTCCATGAGGAGTCCGGCGGCTTGCCGTACAAGAGAAGAACCGGGGCGAACCTGCCTAGGCGGGCAGGACGACGACGAATCGGCGTGGCTCCTCGCCCTCCGACTCGCTGCGCAGACCCGCGGCGGCGACGGCGTCGTGCACGATCTTCCGCTCGAACGGCGTCATCGGCTGCAGCGCCTTGGGCTCTCCGCTGCGCTTGACGTCGTTGGCCGCGGCCGAACCGATCTTCGTCAGCTCCACCCTCCGGCGCTCCCGGAAACGGCCGACGTCGAGCATCAGCCGCGAACGCTCCCCGGTCTGCCGGTGCACGGCGAGGCGGGTGAGCTCCTGAAGGGCTTCGAGCACCTCGCCGGACGGACCCGCGAGGTCGCCGCCCTTGATGTCGACGATCGACACGACCGCACGGTCGCCCTCGACGTCCATGTCGATGTCGCCGTCGATGTCGGCGATGTCGAGCAGGCCCTCGAGGTAGTCGGCAGCGATCTCCCCCTCCTGCTCCAGCGCCTCGACGTCGGGAGCGGGCTTCACGCCGTCCTCAGGTTCGGTCACGTCCGGAACTCTCCTTCTCCTACGACTTCTTGCTGCCGGTGCGCTTGCTGCGTGTCTGGCGGGTCGGCTGCTGCCGGACGATCTTAGGCTCCGGCGCCGCCGGTTGCTCCTGAGTCGCCGCCTTCGGTTTGCCGACGAGCTTGGTGAAGATCCCGTTCGTGGGCTCGGGCGTCGTCACGTTGCCCTTCTCGTCGACGACCGGCATGGGATGGCGACTGTAGAACCAGTGTTGCTGGCTGAGCGTCCAGATGTTGGTCGTCACCCAGTAAAGGATCAGGCCGAGGGGGAAGTTCAAGCTGAAGATGGCGAACAGCGGCGAGATGTACATCAGGATCTTCTGCTGCTGAGCCATGGGGTTGTCCGGCATCTGCTGCATTGAGCGCGTCACGCTCTGCCGGACGGTGAGGAACGTCGTACCCGAGCTGATCGCGACGAAGATGGCGAGGACGATCTTCGTGATCACGGGGTCGGCGCCGAACTTGGCGATCTCCCCCGCACTCGTCCAGAAGGTCGCGGGGAGCGGTGCGCCCAGGATGTGCGCCGCACGCGCGCTGTCCACGAGTTGCGTCGTCATGCCGAAGTCGGGCTTGTCATCCGCGATGGCCCGCAGCACGGTGAACATCGAGATGAAGACCGGGAACTGCGCCACGACCGGGAGGCATCCGCCGAGGGGGTTCGCCCCGGCCTCCTGGTAGACACGCATGACTTCCTGGTTCATGCGCTGCTTGTCGCTCTTGTACTTCTTGCGCAGCTCTTGGACCTTGGGGGCGAGCTCCTGCATCTTCCGCGACGAGCGCATCTGCTTGAGGAAGAGCGGGAAGATCAGGAGACGCATCAGCACGGTGAGCGTGATGATGGTGAGCGCCCAGTTGAACCCGTTGTCTGAGGGGATGAAAAGGCTGTAACCGGCATGGATCTGGGTAATCACCCAGGCCACGGCCGTGTACAGCGGATTCAGGAATGGCAGCTCCACCGAGCTAGCTCCCTTGCGATTCGTCGTGAGACCGGACTCGGCGTGGGGGCACCGGGTCGAAACCTCCAGGGTGGAACGGATGACACCGTCCAATACGCCTAACGGTCAGCCATACCCCGCGGGGAGCCCCGTGAACGGCGATCGCCTCCAGGCCGTAGGCGCTGCAAGACGGCTCGAACCGGCAGCGCGGCCCGAGCATCGGACTGATGAAGGCCCGGTAAAACCGGATCAGGACAAGCAGAACACGAGCCACCGGACCCGCCGAGCCGTGAGGCTGCGAGTCTGGGGCCACGATCCCGGACTCGGGAATCGGCTGCTCCACAGTCATGACCGTCCATCCGTCGGGGTCCGCGATTCGGACCCCTGCCGCCGGAGTAAACGATCCAGCGCGACGTCGAGTTCGGCGGCCAGGTGCTCGCTTCGCGCGGACGCAGCCGGTGGATTGGCGCGTACCACAAGCAGGCTACCTCTCGGCAACCGGTGCACACGGGCCCGCATCAGGTGTCTGAGCCTGCGCTTGACCTGGTTTCTGATCACAGCGCCCCCGACCGCTTTGCTCACGACGAACCCGACGAGCGGTTGATCATCGTTTTCGCGCACGGTGAAATGTGCGACCAGCGTGGGGCGGCCGGCGCGTCGCCCGCGGCGTATCGCGTCGGCGAACTGGTCGCCTCGTCGCATCCGCGACCCGGACGGCAGCACCGTGTGCTCCTCAAGGTACGGCTGTCGCCCGCCACCACCAGGGGTCGGCGGGCGACGGCGCTTCCCGTCGTCAGACGGTGAGCTCGGCGCGGCCCTTACGACGCCGGGCCGCCAGGATCGCGCGACCGGCACGGGTGCGCATACGCAGCCGGAAGCCGTGGGTCTTCGCGCGGCGACGGTTGTTCGGCTGGAAAGTACGCTTGCTCACGAGTGGGCTCCCAGGCTTCTGAAGCACCCGCGTGATCCGCGGGCGCGGGGCATTCCAAGGTTGCGGCTCGTCAATGTGCGTGGGCATGCGAAATAGCCGTCGCGAGATTAGCCGACCGGCACACGTTACGGGCCGATCGCGTGTCAGGTCAAACCCGACCGGCCACTCTATCCCTACGAACCCGGCATCCGGGAACCCCAAGGCCGCGCCGATCTGCCCGCGCGCCGTCGTCCACCGGATATCCCCAGTGGCGGTGGATATCGGAAGGAACAAGCGCGCACGGCGAGCATCCTGAGGCCACTAGGCTGTGGACAACGTCTTGAACGCATGTTGGCTCACCGCTACTGTCAACCCTTCCGGCCTTTCCCTCTGTCACCGTGGATGCGCCCGGAGAACAGCGGATCGACTGTGCACAACATGTGGATCTCATGTGGATCAGCCGGCGAGAGCTGAACACCGCCGGGTTGTCCGGCTGGGCTGGAGTGGAATCGGAACGCGGCGAGCGAGCGGGGGCCGCGCTAGGGAGGAGGGGCGGAGCCATGGAAGGCGTCGACCTCAACGCGGTATGGGCTCGGGCGCTCGGGACTCTTCTCGATGAAGGCGTCTCCGGGCAGCAGCGCGCATTCCTCCAGATGACGCAGCCGTCCGGGCTCATCAACGACACGATCCTCCTGGCCGCGCCGAACGACTTCGCGAAGGAAGTCCTCGAGGTGCGGCTCCGGCCCCTGATCGCCCACGCGCTCTCGCAGGAGTTCGGCCGCCCCGTGCGGATCGCCGTGATGGTGGATCCCGGCGCGTCCTCCTCGCAGCCGGCTCAGCACGACGGCTATCCCCAGCCTCAAGATCAGGGTTATCCCCACAACGGCCAGCCCCCGCCGCAGAGCTACGGGCGGCATCACCGGCCGGAAACGCTCACCCCGCCCACCGACTTTCCACAGCATCGTCCACAGCCTCAGGGATTCCCCTCCTTCGGCCAGGACGGCGCAGCGCCCGTGGACGATCCGTACGGGTCGCAGCAGTATCCACAGGCCGGCCCCGCGTATTCTCCGGAGCCGCCTCCGGCGCCGAAGCCCGAACCGGTGCAGAACCGGTGGGACACCCGGGGCTCGCGGACGACCGGAGAGCCCGCCCGGCTGAACGCGAAGTACACCTTCGAGACCTTCGTCATCGGCGCGAGCAACCGTTTCGCCCACGCCGCGGCGGTGGCCGTGGCGGAGACGCCCGCGAAGGCGTACAACCCGCTGTTCATCTACGGAGACTCCGGCCTGGGCAAGACGCACCTGCTCCACGCCATCGGCCACTACGCGCAGAGCCTCTACGACGGCGCCCGGGTGAGATACGTGAGCTCCGAGGAGTTCACCAACGACTTCATCAACTCGATCCGGGACCACAAGGCCGACGGCTTCCGGTCGCGCTACCGCGCGGTCGACATCCTGCTGGTGGACGACATCCAGTTCCTGGAGGGCAAGGAGCAGACGCAGGAGGAGTTCTTCCACACCTTCAACACCCTCCACAACGCCAGCAAGCAGATCGTGATCTCCAGCGACCGGGCGCCCAAGCAGCTCGTCACCCTGGAAGACCGGCTGCGCAACCGTTTCGAGTGGGGTCTGATCACCGACGTCCAGCCGCCCGAGCTGGAGACCCGCATCGCGATCCTCCGGAAGAAGGCCATCCAGGAGGGCCTGGCGGCGCCGCCCGACGTGCTCGAATACATAGCGAGCCGCATCGCCACCAACATCCGCGAGCTCGAGGGCGCCCTCATCCGGGTGACGGCGTTCGCCAGCCTGAACCGACAGTCTGTGGACATCCAGCTCGCCGAGGTCGTTCTCAAGGACCTGATCACCGAGGACGCCACCCCCGAGATCACCATTTCACTGATCATGTCGACGACGGCGGAGTATTTCGGCGTCTCCCTCGACGACCTGTGTGGAAGCTCACGTTCGCGCGCGCTCGTCACGGCCCGGCAGATCGCGATGTACCTGGCGCGCGAGCTCACCGACCTGTCCCTTCCCAAGATCGGGCAGCAGTTCGGGGGGCGTGACCACACCACCGTGATGCACGCCGACCGCAAGATCCGGTCGCTCATGGCGGAGCGGCGCTCGATGTACAACCAGGTCAACGAGCTCACGACCCGGGTCAAGCAGCGCGCTCGCAACACTTGATGCACAGCCTGTGGATATCGCTGTGGATCAAACCTCAGCCGCGTTGAGTACGCCTTCTGGGAGACATCCACGCGTCGCCGGGCGGAAATGACCCGTTTAGAGGCGGTGGACGAATGTGGGGAAATCCTGGGGACAGGTTGGGGACCGTTCGTGGACGACATGGGGACGCCCTGTGCGCGACGCGCCTCACCGGTCGCGGCGGCCCCATTCACCCCGTGGACAACCGGTGGAAACCCCGTGGGTAACTCGTGGACGAAGGGCGCCGCGGCTGGGGAACCGGTGTGGGGATCGCTTCTCCCCCCACAGCCGCGCAGGACGCATCCACGTCTCGCCCACACCCCCAGTGGATTAAATATTCGCTCTGACCTGCGAACATGCTCGACATCCACATATCCACGCCCCCTAATAAGAAGACCTATATCTCTCTCACTAAAGAACTCAAGAACCATAGAAGGGGTTCTGGAGGAGCCAGGGGCCAAGGGCTGGGAGAGTGGACACCTGACGATGCAGCGACACCCAGGAGGCTGATCCACGTGATGTTCCGGATCGATCGAGACGTGCTCGCCGAGGCCGTCGCGTGGACGGCGCGCAGCCTTCCGGCCCGGCCGTCGGTGCCGGTGCTGGCCGGCATGAGGCTCGAGGTCACCGAGGAGCAGCAGTTGAAGCTCTCCGGCTTCGACTACGAGGTCTCCGCACAGGTCACCCTTGATCCACAGGTCGGCGAAGCCGGTGTGGTTCTCGTCTCAGGCAAACTCCTCGCGGAGATCACCAGGGCGCTCCCCGCCCAGCCGGTCGACTTCGTCGTCGACGGTCCCAAGGCGGTCGTCACCTGTGGAAGCGCCCGGTTCACGCTGCTGACCATGCCGGTTGAGGACTACCCGTCGCTGCCGGCCATGCCGCCCGCCGCGGGCCGCATCGGCAGCGACGTCTTCGCCTCTGCCGTCGCCCAGGTCGCCGTCGCCGCCGGCAAGGACGACACCCTGCCGATGCTCACAGGCGTCCGCATGGAGATCGAGGGCGACACGGTCACCCTCGCCGCGACGGACCGCTACCGCCTCGCCGTACGCGAGCTGAAGTGGCAGCCCGAGCAGCCCGACTTCCAGGCGATCGCCATGGTGCCCGGCCGTACGCTGGCCGACACCGCCAAGGCGCTCGGGGCTACGGGCGCCCAGGTCGAGATCGCGCTCAGCTCCGCCGGCGGCACCGGGGAGGGCATGATCGGATTCTCCAGTTCGGGACGGCGGACCACGACGCGGCTGCTCGACCCCGAGTTCCCCAAGTACCGCTCGCTGCTGCCCACCCAGTTCTCGGCCCACGCCGACCTGTCCACAAGCGCGTTCGTGGAGGCGGTCAAGCGCGTCGCGCTCGTCGCCGAGCGCAACACCCCCGTACGGCTGGCCTTCCGCGGCGGCGAGGTCATCCTGGAGGCCGGGAGCGGCGACGAGGCGCAGGCGGTGGAGGCGCTGCCGGTGGAGTTCGACGGCGAGGAGATCAACATCGCCTTCAACCACCAGTTCCTCCTGGAGGGGCTGGGGGCGATCGACTCCGACGTGGCCAGGCTCCAGTTCACGACGTCCACCAAGCCCGCCATCCTCACCGGTGGAAAGCCTGTGGATGACGGTGCAATTGAGGACTATCGCTACCTCATCATGCCGATCCGACTGTCAAGCTGACACAGGCGTACCATCTACCGGGGCCGAATCAGGGGGCCCGGTTCTGAGTACGGCGTGCCTCGGTGATGACGCGGAGGCTGAGGAGTGTGTCAGACATGCAGATCGGCATGATCGGTCTCGGCAAGATGGGCGGCAACATGGCCGAGCGGCTTCGCCGCGGCGGCCACGAGGTGATCGGCTACGACCGCGACCCCGAGGTCAGCGACGCCGCGAGCCTCGAGGACCTTGTCGAGCGGCTCCAGGCGCCGCGGGTCGTGTGGGTGATGGTTCCCGCAGGGGAGCCCACGCGTGCCACGATCACCGCCCTCGGGGAGGTGCTCTCCCCCGGTGACCTGGTCATCGACGGCGGCAACTCCCACTACAAGGACGACCAGAAGCACGCCGCCGAGCTCGCCGAGAAGGGCGTCGGCTTCGTCGACGTCGGCGTGAGCGGCGGCGTCTGGGGGCTGGAGAACGGCTACGCCCTGATGGCCGGAGGTGACGCCGAGAACGTGCAGCGGCTCACCCCGGTCTTCGAAACGCTGCGTCCCCAGGGACCCGACGGGTTCGTCCACGCAGGGTCCATCGGCGCAGGCCACTTCGCGAAGATGGTCCACAACGGCATCGAGTACGGCATGATGCAGGCCTTCGCCGAGGGCTGGGAGCTGCTGGAGGCCAGCGACGTCGTGACCGACGTCCCCGGCGCCTTCGCGAGCTGGCGGCACGGCACCGTCATCCGCTCGTGGCTGCTCGACCTGCTGGTGCGGGCTCTGGAGCAGGACCCCGACCTGTCGGAGCTCAAGGGCTATGCGGAGGACTCGGGCGAGGGTCGGTGGACCGTGCAGGCGGCCGTCGACCACGCGGTGCCGCTGCCGGCGATCACCGCCGCCCTCTACGCGCGTTTCACCTCCCGCCAGGCCGACTCCCCCTCGATGAAGATGATCGCCGCGCTGCGCAACCAGTTCGGCGGGCACGCGGTGACCTCGGCGGAGGGCCAGAGCTGATTTCCGGGCGGTTGCCCGAAAGCGCCTGCCGTACGACGTGAAGCCCGGGGCGTTAGTAGCCTTGCGGCGTGCATGTGGCCCGCCTCTCCCTCACCGACTTCCGGTCGTATCCCTCGGTCGAGCTCGAACTCGAGCCGGGGACGACGGCCTTCGTCGGGCCCAACGGGCAGGGGAAGACCAATCTGGTCGAGGCTGTGGGCTATCTCGCGACGCATTCCAGCCACCGGGTCGCGACCGACGCCCCCCTCGTACGGCAGGGCGCCCAGCGCGCGATCATCAGGTCGGTGGTCGTCAAGGACGACCGCCGGGCGCTGATCGAGCTGGAGATCAACCCGGGGCGGTCCAACCGCGCCCGGGTCAACAGGTCCCCCGTCTCCCGGCCACGTGACGCGCTGGGGATCCTGCGCACGGTGCTGTTCGCGCCGGAGGACCTGGCGTTGTCCAAAGGCGATCCCTCCGAGCGCCGCCGGTTCCTCGACGACCTGCTGGTCGCCCGGGCTCCGAGATTCGCCGGAGTGCGGGCCGACTACGACAGGGTCCTGAAGCAGCGCAACGCCCTGTTGCGTACGGCCGCCGCGACCAGGTCGGGGCGGCGGGGCGGCTCCCGGAGGCGGGACGACGACGCGGCCTTCGGCGCCGCGGGCGCCGGCGACGTGATGAGCACCCTGGAGGTCTGGGACGCCCATCTCGTACGGCACGGCGCCGAACTTCTGGCGGCCAGGCTGGACCTGGTCGAGGCGATGCGGCCGCTGGTGGCGAAGGCGTACGCCACCCTGGCGCCGAACTCCGCGCCCGCCGGCCTGCGGTACCGCAGTTCCGCCGACGAGGACGGCGGGGAACCCGGGGGCACGTTGTCCACAGATATCGACATCCTGGGGACAAATCGCGAAGCGTTGGCCGAACGCCTGCGCGCCGGCATGGCCGACGTGCGGCAGGCCGAGATCGACCGCGGTGTCACCCTCGTCGGCCCGCACCGCGACGACCTGCTCCTGACGATCGGGGATCTGCCCGCCCGCGGCTACGCCAGCCACGGCGAGTCGTGGTCGTTCGCGCTGGCGCTGCGGCTGGCGGCCTATGAGCTGCTCAGATCCGACGGCGGCGATCCGGTGCTCATCCTCGACGACGTCTTCGCCGAGCTGGACGACCAGCGGCGCAGGCGGCTGACCGACATCGTCGCCACCGCCGAGCAGGTCCTCATCACCGCGGCCGTCCCCGACGACGTGCCCGCCCAGCTCGCCGGAGCCCGCTTCACCGTGTCCGAAGGGAGCGTGTCGCGTGTCCGCTGAATCCACAGGTGGGGAGCAGTCGCCGGGGGGAGCCGCGGCGAAGGGCGCCGCGCTCGCCCGGGAGAAGCTGGCGCAGGCGAAGGCCGACGCCGCCAAACGCGGCCAGCTCCCCCGGTCGGAGCCGCGGAGGAGGGGCGGCGGTCCGAAAAGGGACGCCGGAGATCCCCAGCCGTTCGGCCGGGCGATCCGCGACCTGCTCGCCGACCGCGGGTGGGAGCAGCCTGCGGCGATCGGCGGCGTCTTCGGCCGGTGGCGCGAGATCGTCGGCCCCGAACTGGCCGGTCACACCGTTCCCGAGACCTTCGCCGACGGTGAGGTGATCGTCGCCGCTGACTCGACCGCCTGGGCGACGCAGGTGCGTCTCCTGGCGTCTACGCTGGTCAGAAGGCTGAATGAGGAATTGGGCGACGGCACGGTGCAGCGGGTGAAGGTGCACGGGCCCAACAGGGCGCCGCGTCCCGCGGGGGGCCTCCGGGTGCACGGGAGCCAGGGCCCTGGGGACAACTACGGGTGACCCGTATCGATGGTCACCGTGCGAAACCGTGCGGAGCCGGAGAAAGCCCGAACCGGCCCAAAATCGCGTCTGCGGCGCTGACCCCCCACCCGAGTGGGGGAGGTTCAGAACCATGATCATCGCGCGACAGGGCATCACAGCCCCCGTCAATGCCTCCTGAGGTCCCCGAGGCGGGTAGAATGAAAGCGGACTTAAGACACGTCCGGTTTGCGGCACCCCCGGTCCTGTGGACCGACGCCCCCGGGGTGAGCGCATCGGGGAGTTCACGACGGTGATGGGCACGGCAGGGGCGCCAAGCAGGCCCCAGGGTCGCGTGTCCACGGCAGGAGGATTTCGCACTTGTCCTACGACGCAAGCTCAATCACCGTTCTTGAAGGTCTGGAGGCCGTCCGCAAGCGCCCGGGAATGTACATCGGGTCCACGGGTGAGCGGGGTCTCCATCATCTGGTCTACGAAATCGTGGACAACTCGGTCGACGAGGCGCTGGCCGGATACTGCGACAGGATCGAGGTCACGCTGCTCGCCGACAACGGCGTCCGGGTCGTGGACAACGGCCGCGGAATCCCCGTCGGTGAGCATCCTGTGGAAAAGCGCCCGGCAGTCGAACTGGTCATGACGACGCTGCACGCCGGCGGCAAGTTCGACGGCAAGTCGTACGCCGTCTCCGGCGGCCTCCACGGCGTCGGCGCGGCCGTGGTCAACGCGCTGTCCACCCGGCTCGAGGTCGAGATCAAGCGGGACGGCTACCACTGGCGGCAGTCCTACGACCACTCCAAGCCGACCGGCCCGCTGACCAGAGGCGAGCCGACCGACGAGACCGGCACCACGACCACGTTCTGGGCGGACGACGCCATCTTCGAGACGACGGTCTGGAACTTCGAGACGCTGACGCGCCGGTTCCAGGAGATGGCCTTCCTCAACAAGGGCCTCGCGATGATCATCCGCGACGAGCGGCCCGATCACATCAACGGCGAGCCCGTCGAGGTCACGTACCACTACGAGGGCGGCCTGGCCGACTTCGTCTCCCACCTCAACTCCAAGAAGGAGCCGATCCACAGCTCCGTCATCGATTTCGAGGAGCACGGCGACGGCATCTCGGTCGAGATCGCGATGCAGTGGAACGCCGCCTACAGCGAGTCGATCTACACGTTCGCCAACACGATCAACACGGCCGAGGGCGGCACCCACGAGGAGGGTTTCCGCGCGGCGCTGACGACCATCGTCAACCGCTACGCGCGCGAGCAGAAGTTCCTCAAGGACGGCAAGGACGACAACCTGAGCGGCGACGACGTGCGCGAGGGCCTGGCCGCGATCATCTCGGTGAAGCTGGCGGACCCCCAGTTCGAGGGGCAGACCAAGACCAAGCTCGGCAACACCGAGGCGAAGTCGTTCGTGCAGAAGGCGTGCAACGACCACCTGCGCGACTGGTTCGAGCGCAACCCCGGTGAGGCCAAGGACATCATCACCAAGTCGCTCCAGGCCTCCCGCGCCCGCATCGCGGCCCGCCAGGCCCGCGACCTCACCCGCCGCAAGTCGCTGCTGGAGAGCGGCAGCGGACTGCCGGGCAAGCTGGCCGACTGCCAGTGGTCGGAGCCCGAGAAGTGCGAGCTGTACATCGTCGAGGGCGACTCGGCCGGCGGCTCCGCCAAGGGCGGTCGCGACCCCAAGTTCCAGGCCATCCTGCCCATCCGCGGCAAGATCCTGAACGTGGAGAAGGCGCGGATCGACAAGGTCCTCAAGAACACCGAGGTCCAGGCGCTGATCACGGCTCTCGGCACCGGCGTGCACGACGAGTTCGACATCGAGAAGCTGCGCTACCACAAGCTGATCCTGATGGCGGACGCCGACGTCGACGGCCAGCACATCACCACGCTGCTGCTGACGCTGCTGTTCCGGTTCATGCGGCCGCTCATCGAGGCCGGCCACGTGTACCTCTCCCAGCCGCCGCTCTACAAGATCAAGTGGGACCGCAAGGGCGAGGACGCCTCCTACGCGTATTCCGACAGGGAGCGCGACGCGATCATCGAGGACGGCATCGGCCGCGGCAAGCGCGACCCGCGCCAGCACGACGGTGTGCAGCGCTTCAAGGGTCTCGGCGAGATGAACGCCGCCCAGCTGTGGGACACCACGATGAACCCGGACACCCGCGTGCTTCTGCAGGTGACGCTCGACGACGCCGCGCAGGCCGACGAGCTGTTCAGCGTCCTGATGGGTGAGGACGTCGAGGCCCGCAGGAACTTCATCATTCGCAATGCCCGTGACGTTCGTTTCCTCGACGTCTAGCAAAAGGACTTTTCCGTGACGGAAGTGAACACGCCGCCTGGGCCGCCTGCCGATCGCGTCGAACCGGTCGACATCCAGTCCGAGATGCAGCGCAGCTACATGGACTACGCGATGTCCGTCATCGTGTCCCGTGCGCTGCCCGACGTCCGTGATGGCCTCAAGCCCGTCCACCGGCGCGTGCTGTACGCGATGTTCGACGGCGGATACCGCCCCGACCGCGGGTACTTCAAGTGCTCGCGCGTCGTCGGCGACGTCATGGGCTCCTACCACCCGCACGGCGACGCGTCGATCTACGACACCGTCGTACGGCTCGCGCAGCCGTGGTCGCTGCGCTATCCCCTGGTCGACGGTCAGGGCAACTTCGGCTCGCCGGGCAACGACCCGGCCGCCGCGATGCGGTACACCGAGTGCCGTCTCGCGCCGATCGCCATGGAGATGCTCAGGGACATCGACAAGGACACCGTCGACTTCCAGCCCAACTACGACGGCCGCTCCCAGGAGCCCGTCGTCCTGCCGTCGCGGTTCCCCAACCTGCTGGTCAACGGGTCCGCCGGCATCGCGGTCGGCATGGCGACCAACATTCCGCCGCACAACCTGCGCGAGGTCGGCGAGGCCGTCAAGTGGGCGCTGGAGCACCACGAGGCGACCGACGAGGAGCTGCTCGAGGGGCTCATCGCCCGGGTGAAGGGCCCCGACTTCCCGACCGGCGCCCTCATCGTCGGCCGTCGCGGGATCGACGACGCCTACCGCACCGGCCGCGGCTCGATCACGATGCGGGCCATCGTCGAGGTGGAAGAGGACGCCAAGGGCCGGCAGTGCCTGGTCGTGACGGCCCTGCCGTACCAGGTGAACCCGGACAACCTCGCGCTGACCATCGCCGAGCTGGTGAAGGACGGCAAGATCACCGGCATCGCGGACGTGCGGGACGAGACGTCCTCGCGTACCGGACAGCGGCTGGTGATCGTGCTGAAGCGCGACGCCGTCGCCAAGGTCGTGCTGAACAACCTGTACAAGCACACCCAGCTGCAGACCACGTTCGGCGCCAACATGATCGCGCTGGTCGACGGGGTGCCGCGCACGCTGCGGCTCGACCAGTTCGTCAAGTACTACGTCGAGCACCAGATCGAGGTCGTCGTCCGGCGTACCCGGTTCCTGCTCCGCAAGGCCGAGGAGCGGGCCCACATCCTGCGTGGTCTCCTCAAGGCGCTCGACCGCATGGACGACGTCATCGCGCTGATCAGGCGGTCGCCTTCGGCGGCCGAGGCGCAGGGCGGCCTGATGGAGCTCCTGGAGATCGACCAGGTGCAGGCCCAGGCCATCCTGGACATGCAGCTGCGCAAGCTGGCCGCCCTGGAGCGTCAGCAGATCCAGGACGAGTACGACGGCCTGATGACGCAGATCGCCGACTACCAGGACATCCTCGCCTCCGAGGCCCGGCAGCGGCAGATCGTCTCCGATGAGCTCACCGAGATCGTCACCCGGTACGGCGACGAGCGGAAGACGGAGATCATCGCCTACGAGGGCGACATGTCCATCGAGGACCTGATCGCCGAAGAGGACATGGTCGTCACGATCACACGCGGCGGCTACGCCAAGCGGACGAACACGGACCTGTACCGGGCGCAGAAGCGCGGAGGCAAGGGAGTGCGCGGGGCCCAGCTCCGCCAGGACGACATCGTCGAGCACTTCTTCGTCACCACGACCCATCACTGGCTGCTGGCCTTCACCAACAAGGGACGGGTCTACCGGGTCAAGGCGTACGAACTTCCGGACTCGGGACGCGACGCGCGGGGACAGCACCTGGCGAACCTGCTCGCCATGCAGCCCGACGAGCACGTCGCCGAGATCCTCGACCTGCGGGATTACGACGTTGCGCCGTACCTGGTGCTGGCCACCCGAAGCGGTCTGGTCAAGAAGACGCGTCTCTCTGAGTACGATTCACCCCGTTCCGGTGGACTTATCGCTATAAATTTGCGCGAAGATGACGAAGTGATCGCCGCGCGACTCGTGTCGGAAGAGGACGATCTGCTGCTCGTCTCCAAGAACGCGCAGTCGATCCGCTTCACCGCTTCCGATGAGGCACTCCGCCCGATGGGCCGGGCCACCAGTGGTGTGATCGGCATGCGCTTCATCGACGGGGACGAACTCCTCGCGATGAACGTGATCAGCCACGGCGACGACGTGCTGATCGCCACTGAGGGCGGGTATGCGAAGCGCACTCCCGCCGACCAGTACCCCGTTCAAGGGCGGGGCGGCAAGGGGGTGCTGACCGCGAAGATCGTCAGTACCCGTGGCAAGCTGGTTGGAGCCGTCATGGTGAGGCCTGAGGACGAGGTCTTCGCCATCACATCGGCCGGTGGAGTGATCCGGACCAGTGCCGGCGAGATCAAGCAGTCTGGCCGCCAGACCATGGGGGTGCGCCTGATGAACCTCGCTGGAGGGGACAGCGTCGTGGCCCTCGCCCGCAATGCCGAAGCCATGGATCACTCCGATGACATCGAATCGGAGTCCGTTGAGTCGGCGGAGCCCGAGCCAGCAGAGCTCGAGTCAGTGGAGACTCAAGAAAACGGGGCAGGAGACGATGCATGAGTGAGACCGGCGATGCACGGGGGCCTGGGGCGCCCAGAAAGAAATCACCAGGCGCCCGTCCGGCGTCCTCCTCGATGAGGGACGGGGTTACCGCACGGGTGGACAAAAGCGATAGCGTCGCCGGGGTGGCGCCCGAGAAAGAAAAAGTGACACCGGTCGACTCGGTGGTGTCCGAGTCCGACAATGCGACCGTCCGCATCCGCACCTCTGGGTCGGACCAGCCGTGGAAACCGCAGACCGCCAAGGATGCGGAGAAGCCGGCGGACGGCAAGACACCGCCGTTCGGAAATCCCGGATCTTCCTCCGGCGGCACGAGCCCGTCCGGCAAGGATCCGATCAAGGCGGAGCCGTCCGTGTCCGGTGCGGGGAAGCCGGGGACCGGTAAGCCGGGTGCTTCCTCCACGGGCAAGGCGGCCTCCGTTTCGGGCGGCGCGGGTAAGCCGGCCGCCGGTTCAGGCGGTCCCGGCAAGCCGGCCGGTTCGGGCGGTGTGGGCGGTGCGGGCAGGCCCGCCGGTTCGGGCGAGCCGACAGCGACGTTCCCGCGTGCGGCCGCCACGGGAGACGCATCCAGCTCCAGCTCTGGCGCGGGCAGGACCCCCGGCTCGGCATCGGGGCCAGGGGCCGCGCCGTCCGGCTCGTTCGGAGCAGGATCCGCCGGCCGTGGTCCCGTATCCGGGAGTTCTGTCTCCGGGGGCTCGGTTTCCGGTTCCGCAGCCGCGTCGCCGATCAGGCTCGGAGGAGACGACACCGGTTACGCCGCTTCGGGTAACAGGTTCGACAGCCTGACCGGCGCTCCCAAGGGCAAGGGCAAGAAGGGCGACGGCAAGGGTCCTCGACGGGCACATCTGGTGCTGCGCCGGGTGGAGCCCTGGTCGGCCATGAAGTTCAGCTTCGTGGTGTCCCTGGTCTGCTTCGTGGTGCTTTTCGTCGCGGTGGCGATTCTGTACTTCGTGTTGTCGAGCATCGGGGTGTTCAGCTCGATCACCTCGGCGGTGAGCTCGCTCACCAGCGGCGACACCCAGACGGCCAGCACTCTGGACATCAGCGGCTGGTTCGACCCTGCACGCATCCTGGGCTTCACCGGCCTGCTGGGCGCGGTCAACGTGGTCCTCATCACCGCCCTGTCCACGCTCGGCGCGGTGATCTACAACGTGGCGGCCGACCTTGTGGGTGGCGTCGAGGTCACCTTCAGCGAGGCCGAATAGTCTTCTCACCACCCTGTACGGCCTTGCTCGGGTGGGCGCCGGCCGTACAGGGTTGGTTCGGGGAGGCCGCGGACGGCGCGGGCAGGCGCGCGGACGCGGTAAGCTTTTCCTCGTTCAAGCAACGGATTCGCCACCCGAAACGGGATGCGGTAACGTTCCTTGCGCGACGCGGGGCTATAGCTCAGACGGTTAGAGCGCTTCCCTGATAAGGAAGAGGTCCCAGGTTCAAGTCCTGGTAGCCCCACTTGTGAAGACGCCCCGTAGCAATCATGCTCCGGGGCTGTTTTGTTGCAACAAGCTCGTTCGGGCGAATGCGAGAGATGCCCTGGTCCGCCCGGCCGAACCCGTGGTGCCCACCGCCCTGGCCGCGTCATAGTCACAACAACCACACTCGCCGACCCCACAGGATGAGTCGCGATTTACACCCTTACCGACGACGTCACTTGATCCGTAGACGCGGGTGCGCGCTCGAGTGAGCGAAGACCGCTAAATCGGTACAAAAGTGTAAACCAACAGCTAGGATGACGTCTTGCCAAGAGGCCTAACATCAGCATTGGAGCAACATGGTTAAGTTGCGGGCCGGCTGGCTCGAGGGGCGCCTGACCAGCGCCTCCCGGGCGATGACCACGGCTACGCCACTCGGCCGAGCAAACCTCGCATCCTGCGTCCAGGCGTGCGCCGTACACAGCGGCAAACTGTCTCGGAACCCGGACCAGAAGCGTATTCGCTTGGACGAGGCGATCGCCGAGCTCATCAGCACCTATACGCGGGTCTTGGCCGACCCTGAGAAGGCCACGGTAATCGCCTCGGCGAAGACCACTTGGCACAAGGAACTCCCTGAGATCCTTGAGGCTCTGTTGCAGGTTGGATCAAAGGCGGTCGACGTCGGGGCGCCCGAGGAAATGCGCCTTGCACTCACGATCACCGACACGGTGTTGTCCGTGCGAGACAGCTCGCGAGCCGCGTGGCGGTTACGTGCCCAGGTCTTGGAGGCCACGGGACAGGACGCCGAGGCGATTGAGGCGCATGAGCGCTACGCCGCCCTGGTCAAGGACGACGGTCTGGGTACCGCTGCTCGCATCGTGGGTCTCAAGCAGAGCCACGAGCGCCTCATCGAGAGCATTCGCCTGCTCCAGGAAGAAAGCCCTGCCGCACAGTCTTTCGCCGGAATCCCCGGCATCGAGCTCTGGGCGGAAGGCGGCGATCTCGCCGACCATGGCCAGTGGGAACAGGCCGAACCACGTTTGGTAGCGGCGTTGGCCGCCATGGTGGAAGAGGGCTGGTCCAGCACCGAGATCCGGTCGGCGCTTGCGGACTTCATCGATCTCCTGCTAGAGGAGAACACCGGGCAACTGGCCGCGTCCACCCGGCTGTTCGAACTCTACGCCGACCACGTCCGTCTGAAGGTGCGGGAACCGGTGCTCGATCCCCTGTTGGGGGGGACCGAGCCGATCGGGGTGAGCGACTTCCGCAACTTGGTCGCGGGTAAGACGATCTGCCTGGTGGCGAACTCGCAGGGCGCCGGGAACAGCACGATGGGGTCTGAAATCGACTCCTATGACCTCGTGGTCAGGTTCAACTCCTACCAGATCAACCCGTCTGCCACCGGGAAGCGTACCGACATCCACGCGACGATCCACAAGCACGGGTTCAACTGGGCAGAGAAGGTCGAGACCCGGCTCGTCTTCGGTGGCAACAACGGCCTGTGGCAGCAGTCGATGCGGCGTCGACTGGTCCCTGGTGCGCAGCGCTACGTGAACGACCGGACGCTGCGCTGGCCGGTACGGGACCTTGGGATGATGGGCGAGGACGTGTGGCCGTCCATCCCGACCACCGGCTTCAACATGCTGTACCTGTTGGACTTCCTGGACGTCAACCCGAAGATCGATCTGATCGGGTTCGACTTCTACGACAGCGGCGCCTACCGGCTGCCCGCCGCGATGAAACTGCCGATCACTCCGGTGCACGGCTACAGCAAGGAAAAGGAATGGGTCCTGGCTCGTGCCCAGGCGGTTACCGATATTAGGATCTCCCTGCGATGACTTCCCCCAGGCATGCCACGCCTTCTAACCTGACGGGCAAACGCCGGATCGCCTTCGCGTCGTATGTGGACGAGAACTACCTGCCCGGGTTTCTCACTCTCCTGCGTAGCCTCGCCCTGACCAACCCCGGTATCTGTGAGGACTTCGTCGTTCTCTACGACGACCTTCTCCCCGCCTCCGTCACGGCCATCAGGCGACTGCACCCGCGCATCAAGTTGCGCCAGGTGAACGCCTCGCACTACGACGAGTTCGTCAAGGGCAACCCGGACAACTATCTCGTCCGCAAGGCCTACTTCATTCTGGATGTCTTCCGCATCCGCGACTACGACACGATCATCACCCTGGACACCGACATGGTCGTCCTGGGCGACCTCAGCGAGCTGCTCCAGATGCGCAGGGGTCTCGGCGCGGTCCCCCAGTTCTTCCAGGGGCAGGACAAGCTGAACAGCGGCCTGCTCGTGATCCAGAAGGAATACCTGAGCGACGAGTTCTGCGCCCAGATCGACGCCACGGGTCGGTCCGGCGAGTACGAACTGGACAAGCACGACCAGGGCATCCTCAACGCGTTGCTGCAGGGAAGCTTCATCAGCCTCGACTCGCGATACAACTACGTCAAGCGGCGCCTGGCCGGCGACCTTCCGGTGCCTGACGACGTGGCCATCCTGCATTTCACCGGTCGGCACAAGCCGTGGAATGGCGGGGAGTTGGGCTACTCCCAGGCAGAGGCGGCCTGGCGGGCGTACGACCTCAGCGACGCCGACTTCGCGACCAAGTTCCTCGCCCAGTCCGGGCCGAAGCATCCTGAGCTCCTGATGCATTTCGGACGGCGAATGATCAAACACGGCGGCGAACTGCGTGCCGCCCAGCAGGTGGCCTCCGCGTACATGGATAAGGGCGGCTATCACGAGGCCGTCGACATCCTCTCCCGTAGCGTGATTCCGGCCAAGGAGACCGGCGCCCACGCGCTGCTGGGCTCCGCGCTGATGTCCGTCTCCCGCTACGACGAGGCTGAGGCGCACCTCCTGCTGGCGTCCGCCGATGCCGCCAACTCCGCCAAGGTCTTCAGCCAGGTCTCTCAGATCGCCTGGATCCGGAACGACGACGCCAAGGCCAACCGGTACGCCCTGCAGGGACTCACGACCAACCCGACTGACCGCATGAGCCGGATCATGTACAAGCGGACTGTCGAGGGCGGCGCCGGAGATACGGGCATCCCGTCCGAGCAACTGGCCCACGTCGCGTTCTACATGGACGGGCAGGGAAACGCCGGCGACAAGGTGCTGCCGGAATCGGTGCGTATGTGCTTCGGCCCGGACACTGGGCCGCGGCGGTGGCACTCGGTTCACGTGCACCGGCTGGTCGACGAGAAGGCTCTCGAGCAGATCAACTCCAGGCGCGGGTTGGTCATCGGCGGCGGCGGCCTGTTCATCCCGGACACATCACCTAACGGCAACAGTGCCTGGCAGTGGAACGTCCCCGACGACATGCTCAAGCGGATCAACGTGCCGATCGCGGTGTTCGCGGTCGGATACAACGCCTTCGACGGGCAGTCGTACACCCGGAGCCGTTTCACCGAGAGCCTGCGGTTGCTGGTCTCTAGGTCGGCGTTCTTCGGACTGCGCAACCACGGCTCGGTGGAGAAGGTACGCGCGCTTCTTCCCGCAGAACTCCGCGACAAGGTGCTCTTCCAGCCGTGTCCGACCACAGTCGCCCGGCAGCTGACCCCCGGTTGGCAAGACCCGGTCCGGCGCGACGAAACCGTGCTGATCAACTGTGCCTACGACCGCGCCGGCCTGCGGTTCGGACATGACTACGGCCACTTCCTGAAGGAGATGGCCACTGCGATCCGGGCCATCGGCAAGCACACCGATGTGCGGTACGCCGCTCACGCGGTGACCGATGAGAAGTTCGTCTTCGACCTCCGGCGTGAGTACGGCATCTCGCTCCAGGTGGAGCCGATGTACGACTACTCCAATGAGCAGATCCGGGCGTCCTACGCGCGCACGAAGCTGGTCATCGGCATGCGGGGTCACGCCGGAATGATTCCCTTCGGCTGCGGTACACCGATCATCAGCTTGATCTCCCACCCGAAGATGGCCTATTTCCTGTCTGACATCGGGCGCCCCGAATGGGGAGTGTCGGTGCACGACGTCAATCTGGGTGCCGTGCTCTCCGAGCGGGCGCTCGGGATCCTCGGCAACCACGCCGCCACCGTGGCCGACGTGCACCAGAGGCAGCAGGACCTGTGGGCTGTCACCCGCCAAAACGCCGCGATTTTGAGCGGGACCTTTTAGGCGGATCCACGACGCCGGCCGGATTCCTTGGCAGACGACTGCGAGGGGTCCGGCCGGAAGGTGAACGTCTCTCGCACGATCACGATGAGGTCGAGGCCTCTCACCATCCTGGATATCCCGTGTTGAGTCGCTGAGTGTCCCAAGCCGGACAACTTCTCGACCCGATAACGTCTTCAGGTTTTTGCCCGCAATTTAGTTGATGGCCATAGGTTCGCAAGATGTCTGGGAAAGTTTGCGCGCGCCCTGCGCGCCGTGTTGGGGGCAGCCGGTGATGCGCATGACGGAAGCCGGCGTGACTTCTGAGCCGACGGACCGTTCCGGTGCCGCTCTCATCTCATATGTCCTGCCCGTCTACAACGAGCAGGACGGCATTCGGCGCTTCAATGACGAGCTCGACGCGGCGCTGGCCGAACGGCCGGAGTATTCGTACGAGATCGTGTACGTGAACGACGGCTCGTCGGACGCCACGTTGTCCATCCTCCATGATCTGGCGAAGAACGATCCGCGTATCCGCGTCATCGACTTCTCCCGGAACTTCGGGCACCAGATCGCCATCACCGCCGGCCTGGACGAGGCGACCGGCGATGCGGTGATCATCATGGACACCGATCTGCAGGACCCGCCACGGGTCAGCCTCCAGCTGATCGACGAGTGGCGCGGGGGTGCGGAGATCGTGCACGCGCGCCGCCGCACCCGCCAGGACACGCTGTTCAAGCGCGCCACCGCGCACGCGTACTACAGGACGATGCGCAACGTCTTCAAGGTGGACATCCCGCTGGACACCGGAGACTTCCGGCTCCTGGACCGCCGCGTCGCGGAGGAGTTGCGCCGTTTCCGCGAGCGCAGCCGTTTCGTCCGAGGCATCGTCGCCACGATGGGCTTCCGCCAGAGCGAGGTGGCCTTCGACCGTGACGAGCGGTTCGCGGGCGATACCAAGTATCCGCTGCGCAAGATGGCGAAGCTGGCCATCGACGGAGTCACCGGCTTCTCCACCGTGCCCCTCCGGCTGATAACACGGCTCGGCTTCATCGTTCTGATGCTGTCCTTCGTCGGCATCGCGTACGCCGTGGGCATGCGAATCTTCCTGCCGGACGTCACGGTATCCGGCTGGACGATGTTGATGGTGGCCATGCTTTTTCTTGGCGGCACGCAGATGCTGTCCATAGGGGTGCTCGGCAGCTACATCGGACGTACGTACACCGAAGCCCAGGCACGGCCCCTCTACATCGTTCGGCAGGTCATCCACTATGACGGCGACTGACGCACCGGCCAAGGGCCAGGATCTGCGGCAGCTCATCCGCTATGCGCTCGTCGGAGGCAGTGGGGTCGCTCTCGATCTCGGCGTCTTCCTGCTGCTTTACAACGTGCTCGGATGGAACGAGCAGCTCGCCAATGCCATCAGCACCAGCCTGGGGATCACGAACAACTTCATCCTCAATGCGCTGTTCACCTTCGACAAGCGTGACCGACTGCTGATCCGCTTCGTGCGGTTCTACATCGTCGGGCTGACCGGCATCGCTCTGACCTACGTTCTCTTCCGTGTCTTCTCCGACGGGCTCGGTGCCGATCCGAACCTCGTCAAAGCAGGGTCGCTGCCGTTGGTATTAGCGGTCCAGTTCCTGCTTAACAGAAAGTGGAGTTTCGCATGAATCTCGGCATCATCGGTGCGGGCGCAACCGGTCTGACGGCCGCCTATGACGCGGTCAAGGCCGGCCATTCCGTCACGGTCCTGGAGGCCGCGGACGAGCTGGGCGGGCTCGCGGCGTCGATCAAAGTCGGCGGCACACCACTGGAACGGTACTACCATCACATCTTCCGTTCGGACCGGGACATCATCGCCCTGATCGAGGAGCTGGGGCTCGGCGGCGACCTGCAGTTCCACAAGCCGACGACCGGCGTCTTCCGTGACGGCAAGCTCCATCCGTTCAGCACGCCGTTGGAGATGCTCCGCTTCCCCACCTTCTCACCGATTGACAGCCTGCGGTTCGGCCTGTCGTCTGCCGTTCTCAAGCTGGTGCGCGACGGCGAACGGTTCAACGACCAGACCGCGCTGTCCTGGATGCGCCGGTGGGCGGGGGCGAACGTGACCAAGTCGATCTGGGAGCCGCTGCTGCGCGGGAAGTTCGGTGAGCGCGCCGATCAGGTGTCGATGGCGTGGCTGTGGGCGCGGGTCTATTGCCGCACTTTCGAGCTCGGCTACATGCGCGGCGGCTTCGACCAGGTCTACGTGGCGCTGCAGGACGCGGTCAGCGCACGCGGCGGAAAGGTCGAGTTCGGCAAGAAGGTCGACACCATCCGCCAGCCCGACGGCGCCGACCAGGTGACGGTGCGGACCATGGACGGCGCCACCTACGACTTCGATCAGCTGATTGTCACGACGCCGCAGCCGGTCTTCGCCAAGGCGGCCGACGTTCCGGCCGACGACGCGGTCTGGCGCAACCAGTACCTGGGTGCCACCTGCTTCGTACTGGAGATGGATCGGAGCTTCATCCCGTACTACTGGCTCAACATCAACGAGCCCGAGTTCCCGTTTCTCGCTGTGGTCGAGCACACCCAGATGGTGGCCCCCTCGGAGTACGGCGACCGCCACGTCGTGTACGTCGGCAACTACGTGCCGCGCGACGACTGGCGGTTCACCACCGACCCGGCCGAGCTCCTGGAGCGGTATGTTCCGTGGCTACAGCGGATCAACCCGGACTTCGACCGCTCCTGGATCAAGGACTGGCAGTTTTCCCGGGCGCCCTTCGCCCAGCCGGTCGTGACGCCCGAATACCGCTCGCTGATCCCGGGCCACCGCACCCACATGAGCCGGGTGACGCTCGCGACGATGGCTCAGATCTATCCGCAGGATCGGGGCCAGAACTACGCCGTCGCTCTGGCTCATCGCGTCACCAAGCTCATCGGCGCGAGCTGAGCGCGCGTCCGCAACCGCTGGGCTTGAGCGTGAGGGGCTGACCAGCAGCGAGCGCGGGGAGTTGGCCGCGTTGCGGCGGGAGAACCGCCGGCTGCGCGAGGACGTCGACATCCTCACTCGGCCCCCGCGCTGTCCGCGATGAGAGTCGCCTCACGTCGGGTGATCGGCTGGCCCACCGCCGATCACCCGCGCACCGAGCTGGCCAAGCAGG
>NZ_BOOR01000004.1 GCF_016863335.1 Planotetraspora thailandica | reverse complement strand
GAACACATCACCGACCACGACCAACCCACCCTGACCAGCGAAAACCTCAACCCGCCCGAGGGCGAGAAGACCGAAACGGAGAAGGGCGATGCCTACAATGTCGGCCCGCTACTCGACGAGGAGCTGGCCCGGCCACCGTTTTGAGCAGACGACCGCGTGCGACTTCCAAGGCCGTGTGGCATTCCGTTCTCAAGTCCGGGATCACCTGGCTCTTTCTGATCGCGATCGCCCTGCTTGCCATGGCTCCCACCTTGGCCCGCCGCCCTGGCCGTGCCGTACGGGCGGAAATGCGCTTGAGCCTCCCCCAGGGGGAGACGGCAGGGTGAACGCATGGATGGCGACACGATCCTGACGATCGGAGACCTGGCCCGGCGCACCGGCCTGACGGTGAAGGCGATCCGGTTCTACTCCGACAGCGGGCTCGTGCCGCCGATCGGCCGCAGCCCCGGCGGCTACCGGCTGTACGACCTCGGTTCGCTGGCGAGGCTCGAGCTCGTGCGCACGTTGCGTGAGCTGGGGATCGACCTGCCCACGGTGCGCCGCGTGCTGGAACGCGAGGTGTCCATGAGCGAGGTCGCCGCCGCGCACGCCGAAGCCGTCGATGTGCAGATCCGCATTCTGCGGCTGCGCAGGGCCGTGTTGCGGGCTGTGGCCGAACGCGGATCAGACCCTCAGGAGATGAAGAAGATGCATAAACTCGCGAAGCTTTCCGCCGAAGAACGCCGCCGGCTCATCCGGGAGTTCGTCGACGAGGCGTTCGGCGGGCTCGACGCCAATCCCGATTTCGTCGCCATGATGCGCTCGGCCATGCCGGAGCTTCCCGACGACCCCACCGCTGAGCAGGTCGACGCGTGGGTGGAGCTCGCCGAACTCGTCCAGGACGCGGATTTCCGCGCCTCCGTCCGCCGCATGGCCGAGCAGCAGGCGGCCGATCGTGCGTACGGTGACACCTCGGGCCTTCACCACGAGCTGACCGAGGCGACCATCGCTGCCGTCGGCCAGGCCATCGAGGCGGGCATCGATCCGGCTTCTCCCGAGGCCGTCCCGATCGTGGACGGCCTGGCCGTACGGTATGCCCAGACCTTCGGCCGTACGGGCGACGACGAGGAGGAACTCCGTCGCTGGTTGCTGACACGTATGGAGGCGGGGGGAGATCCGCGGGCCGAGCGTTACTGGCAGTTGCTCGCCGTGATCAACGGCTGGCCGGTGTCGCCCACCCTCGCGCCCGTCTTCTCGTGGTTCACCCGCGCGCTGCGCGCGACGGGTCCGACGACGCCCAGTTCTCCAAGGTGAAATGAAGCGCGTGCAGTGCCCGTTCCCAGGACGCCTCGATGTCGCGCGGATGGCCGAACGCGCCGATGGCCTCCAGGCTGGCGTAGCCGTGGAACGTGCTGCGCAACAGGCGCACCGCGTCGGTCAGGTCAGGCTCCGCCAGGCCGTACGCGAGCAGAAGCGATGAGGTGAGCTCGAGGATGCGCCGGTGGGCGGTCGACCCGGCGAGTACGGCGGGGTCCAGTTGCATGAAGGTCGCCGCGTAACGCCCGGGATGGTCGACCGCGAACGTCCGGTAGGCGCCGGCGAAGGCGATCAGGGCGTCCTTGCCGGCCCGGCCGGCCAGGGCGGCCGCGATGCGAGCGGCCCACTCGTCCGCCGCCAGCAACGCCACCCGTTCGCGGAGATCCTTCAGGTTCTTGACGTGGGAATACAGGCTCGCGTCCTTGACGCCGAAGCGCCGCGCCATGGCGGACAACGTCACGTTCTCGAACCCGACGTCGTCCGCCATGTCGGCGGCCGCCTCCACCACCCGATCGGTCGTCAGACCGGCGCGCACCATGCGGGTCCCACCTTCCACCGTCGTAGAAACCTGAAGCATTAAGTGAGTTGCCTAATATGCCTAGGAATTGTAGCGTTCGGCGTCATGAGAGCAGTCAGTGAGCAGGAGATCCGCGCGTCGTTCGTCAATTGTTCGAAGGGGGAGGCCAAGCGTCTGGCCGTGCCGCGCGATCTGCGGGTCACGCCGTGGGACGATCTCGACTTCCTGGGGTGGCGCGACCCGGCGGCACCCGATCGCAGCTACCTGGTGACCGAACGCGACGACCGCCTCGTGGGCGTCACGTTGCGGCTGTCGGCACCGCAGCGGGGGATTCAGCGGAGCATGTGCTCCTTGTGTCTGACCGTTCATTCGGGGAACGGCGTCGCGTTGATGGCGGCGCGCAAGGCCGGCCAGGCAGGTCGCGACAACAACTCGGTCGGCTTGTACATCTGCACCGACCTGGACTGTTCCCTCTACGTGCGCGGCAGGAAGTCACCAGAGCCGGGAGGCCGCATCGAGGAGTCGCTCACGGTGGAGGAGCAGGTGGAGCGCACCAGGACCAACCTGTTCACCTTTGTGGACAAGGTGGTCGACGCCTGACGGGCGGGGCCACGTGGAACTACTGACCTCCTGGATCGACCTGCCGCCGTACGCGGCGCGCTGTCGCTTTGGGAGGAGGTTGTCCGTTCGCAGCGGACAAAAGTGGCAAGGGGCTTTCGCCGCTCCTTGTCACTTTTAACTTATAGCGAACCGGGGGGCTTGCGGCAAGACCCGGGTCGTGCTGCAGAATCTCCGACCGAAGCCAGGACCTGCGGAAATCAGGGTTCGCAACACGTGTGCTTCGGCGCCTTCGCTGAACGTCGAACCGGTGGCAGGGCGCGCGATGCGGTTGCCGGCGCTCGCCGCTCGGCGCGGGTGTGCGGAGGTCCGGGTGTGCGGGTGTGCGCGCCGCCGGGCTGCGCGGAGCAGGCGGCCGAAATGCAGCCTTGTTGAATGGGGGATTCATGATCGATGTGATCGTTGCCGGCGGCGGACCGACCGGCTTGATGCTGGCCGGCGAGTTGCGGCTGCACGGTCTGCAGGTGGTCGTGTTGGAGAGGGATGCGGAGCCGACCAAGGTCGTCCGCGCGCTCGGCCTGCACGTGCGCAGCATCGAAGTGATGGACCAGCGCGGCCTGCTGGAGCGCTTCCTCGCGCTGGGCAAGCGGTACGAGGTCTTCTTCTTCGCCGGCATCAGCAAGCCGTGGCCTGACCGGATGGACACCGCACACGGGTACGTCCTCGGCATCCCGCAAACCGTCACCGACCGGCTGCTGACCGAGCACGCCACCGAGCTCGGCGCCGAGATCCGGCGCGGCTGCGAGCTGGTCGGGCTGAGCCAGGACGAGGACGGGGCGACCGCCGAGCTGGCCGACGGCACGCGGCTGCGCGCGCGCTACGTCGTTGGCTGCGACGGCGGCCGCAGCACGGTGCGCAAGCTGCTCGGCGTCGGCTTCCCCGGCGAGCCCACCAGGGTCGACACGCTGCTGGGCGAAATGGAGCTGACCGCGCCGCCGGAGGAACTGGCCGCCGTGGTGGCCGAAGTGCGCAAGACCCAGAAGCGGTTCGGCGCCGGGCCACTCGGGGATGGGGTGTATCGCGTGCTCGTGCCCGCCGCGGGGGTGACAGAGGACCGCACGATCCCGCCGACCCTCGAGGAGTTCAAGCAACAGCTGCGGGCGTTCGCCGGCACCGACTTCGGCGTGCACTCACCGCGCTGGTTGTCCCGCTTCGGCGACGCCACCCGGCTGGCCGAGCGCTACCGGGTCGGCCGGGTCCTGCTGGCCGGCGACGCGGCGCACATCCACCCGCCGACCGGTGGGCAGGGGCTCAACCTCGGCATCCAGGACGCGTTCAACCTCGGCTGGAAATTGGTCGCCGAGGTCCGCGGCTGGGCACCGGAGGGGCTGCTGGACACCTACCACGCCGAACGGCACCCGGTGGCCGCCGACGTGCTGGCCAACACCCGCGCGCAGATGGAACTGCTGTCCACCGAGCCGGGCCCCCAGGCAGTGCGCCGGCTGGTGTCGGAACTGATGGACTTCGAGGACGTGAACCGGTACCTGATCGAGAAGATCACTGCGATCGGGGTCCGCTACGACTTCGGGGAGGGGCATGAACTGCTCGGCCGGAGGATGCGGGACGTGGAGCTGAAGCGGGGGCGCCTCTACGCGCTGATGCACGGCGGCCGCGGACTGCTGCTCGACCAGACCGGCCGGCTTTCGGTCGCCGGATGGGCGGATCGGGTCGACCACGTCGTCGACGTCAGCGAGGAACTGGACGTGCCCGCCGTGCTGCTGCGACCGGACGGCCACGTGGCGTGGGTCGGCGAAGATCAGCAGGATCTGCTCGGCCGGATGCCCAAGTGGTTCGGCGCGCCCATCGACTGAAGCGCGATCTGGCCCCAAGCCCAGGGCACCGGGAAGACCGTGGTGACGCTGCGCCGCGTCATTCTGTCAGGAGTCCTTAGCGGGGCAGCCCTCGGCCGCTTGGGTGATTTTGAACATGATCCGGTGAAGCACGGCCATTTCGTCGGGGCCGACATGTTCCATGACGCGCGCCCGCACGCTGGCGAGATGGCTCGGGTACGCCTCTTCGAGCCGCTGGAACCCGGCGTCGGTCAGAACGGCGAAGGACACCCGGCCGTCCTCCGCGCACTTGGTGCGCTCGACGAGCCCTTCGGCGACCAGGCGGTCGACGAGCCTGGTCATGCCGGCGGGGGTCAGATTGCGCCCCGATGCCAGCTCACTCATCCGCAGGCGGCGGCCGGGCGCCTCGGAGAGGTTGGTCAGCACGCCGTACTCGTTGATGGTCATGCGCTGGGCATGCACCAGGTCGGCGTCCAGTGCGCGGGGCAGGACGATCAAGGCGCGGGCCAGTGCCCGCCAGGCGGCTTCTTCCAGTGGCGAGAGCGGCTGGAGATCGGTGGCTCCCATGACGCCCACTCTACTTCTTTGACGAAGCAAGTACCGTGCTACGGTTTACTTAGCTAAGCAACTAGTTGGAGTTCCGGTCGTTCGGCTTCCCTCGAACCCCGAATCGGGAACGCCGGGCCGGGTGACGCTCCAGCCCGAAAGAAAGCGCACATCCCGTGACCAAGATTGCGATCATCCTTGGCAGCACGCGCCCCGGCCGCAACGGCGAGGCAGTGGCCAAGTGGGTTCTTGAGCAGGTCAGCACCCGCACGGATGCGGAGTTCGAGCTGGTCGACCTGCTGGACTACAAGCTGCCCCACCTCGACGAGGCGATTCCGCCGTCGATGGGCCAGTACTCGCAGCCGCACACCAAGGAGTGGTCCGCCAAGATTGCGTCGTTCGACGGCTACATCTTCGTGACGCCGGAGTACAACCACTCCACCTCGGGCGCCCTGAAGAACGCCATCGACTTCCTCTACAGCGAGTGGAACAACAAGGCGGCCGGCTTCGTCAGCTACGGCAGCGTCGGCGGCACTCGGGCGGTTGAGCACCTCCGCCTGATCGCGGGCGAGCTCCAGATCGCCGACGTGCGCGCGCAGGTCTCCTTCACGTTCATGCACGACTTCGAGAACTGGTCGGTCTTCAAGCCGTCCGCCCACCACGCCGACACCCTGCAGACCATGCTCGACCAGCTGGTCTCCTGGAGCACCGCGCTGGCGGGCGTGCGGAACGCCAACGTCGCCGTCTGACCGTAGTTCCCTGCCGACGCCCTGCCCCGGTGTTCCGGAGCAGGGCGCCGTCATCTGAGGAATCGGCCGGGGTGCTCATCGCCCGGCACCTCCGCCTCTGCGGGCCAGCCGGTCTGCCAGGGCGTCGGCGTCGTCGACGAACCAGGTCTGCCTGCCCGCATTGCTTTCACGGACGAAATCCCGCAAGGCATCGCTGTCCCCGATAAATCCAGAAATGTCGCCGAGTACGGCCAGGCCCAGCCGGTAGTTGGCGAACTTCTGGACGATCTCGCCCGCGACCCGCGTGCGCAGGCGGAAGAAGTCGCCGGCGAGCCGGTTCGCCGGAACGGCGACCCACTCGGCCCCGGCCCACGACGCCTGGCCGATGAGATCCAGAGCGTCCCGTTCGCTCCGCAGCGGCTCGCCGTACGGTTCGACCATGAGGACGGGCACGCCGCCGAGGTGCTGCACCGAGTCAGGCATGCCGGCGGGCCCCTTCCTCAACCTGGAGGAACGCCAGAATGCGCTCGGTCTGGCTCGGGAGCAGATGGCCGGCCTCCGGCAGAAGGTCGACGGTCGCGTGGGGCACGTCCTCCCGCATGCGGCGGCTCGTGCCGTACGAGTCGAGCATGACGTCCCGGCCGCCGACGATGACCAGGACGGGCATGGCCAGCCGTCGCAACGCGTCGTCGCCGAAGACGGGCAGCCGCTCCTTCCTGGGGCGGAAACTCCGGTCGATGAGCGCCACGTAGTCGGCGAAGGCCTGCCTGGCCGGGTCGGCATGCGCCATCGCGGACGCGGGAATCCCCAGCACGTGCCTCATCAGGGTGCGGCGGCCCCTCTTCCCGAAGGGGAGGAGCAGCAGTGCGACGAAGAGGAACCCCGTCTTCTGACGTCCGATGCCGCCGGGGCACATCAGGGCCATGCGGTCGACGCGATCGGGGCGCCGGGTCGCGTAGTCGACGGCCAGCCATCCGCCCAGAGAGGTCCCGACCAGCGACACGTTCCGGGCGCCGATGCCGTCCAGCAGGTCGTCGAGCCACAGGGCGTAGGAGTCGGACGCCAGATCGGGCCGTGATGGCGCGCTGAGCCCGGGTTCGCCGATCATGTCGACGGCGTAGACGCGGAAGTGCCGCGACCACACGGCGGCGTCGTCCGCCCACATCACGGTGTTCGCCATCGAGCCGTGCAGGAGCACCAGTGGCGGGGCGTCTTTCGGTCCGCAGGCCACGACGAACGTCTCGCCCTCACGGGTGGGGAGACGCAGGTGCTCGCTGGGAACCGGCCATGCGTCCAGGTATTCGCGGTAACGCGACTCGACCGCGCGTGCGCCCTCGGCCGAGGTGTAGATCCCGGTCATGGCCGCTCCTCCGCGAGGACGTTGATGATCTTCAGCATCTCGGCCGAGGCGTCGAGCGCGCCCAGCAGGATGATCTTCATACTGGCCCTCTCCTCGTCATAGACGATCTCTACGTGAAGGCGCTCGCCCCCGTGGGCGATCGCCGCCGTGATCAGGTTGCTCAGGCGGGACATGGTCGCCGGGTCCACCGCGTCGACCTGGACGATGCTCGACACCTCGGCGCGACGACGGCGGGGGGTCGTCTCGCGGGCGGTGCCCGCCACCGGGTGCCCGGCGAACGCCTCGAGGTCGTCGCGGGTGATCCGGTATCGCTTGCCGATGCGAACCGCCTTGAGCCGGCCGTCGCGCACGTAACCACGCACGGTCTTCACATGGAGGCCCAGCAGGTCGGCGACCTGGTCTACCGAATAGAACTGCTCCGGCACTTTCACTCCCTCATCTTCCCTTTGAATGGGAACTATAGAGGACGATAGGGAGTGATACGGAAGTCCTGAGGATCGCGAAGTGATAAACCACTCGACGATCACTTACGGTTTTTGGTAGACCCCTGAGGGCGAAGGCCGGTCACCGGCACGACCGTCGATCACAGTTGACTCTCCCGTCGCGGGAGGGTCGAGACTGTCCGAGCCGGATCTCCCGGACGCGAACCACCGCACCATTTCCGCTCGTCAACGCAGGCTCTCGAAGCCGTCTGAACGGAGAATCTCAGTGATCATCGAGGCGCACGGGCTGCGCAAGACGTTCACCGCCAAACGCGGCCGCGGCAAGACCGAGCAGGTGGAGGCCGTCAGAGGCGTCGACCTGGAGGTCGAGACCGGTCAGATCTTCGCCGTGCTCGGGCCGAACGGTGCGGGCAAGACCACCACCATCAGGATGCTCGCCACCCTCATTCCGCCGACTTCGGGCACCGCGAAGGTCGCCGGCCACGACATCACCACGAATCCCGACAAGGTACGGGAGAACATCGGGTACGTCGGCCAGGCGGGCGGCGTGGACGAGAACTCCCCGGGACGCGACGGAATGATCCTCGCCGCCCGGCTCGGCGGAATGTCACGCAAGCAGGCGGAGACCCGCACCGAGGAGCTGCTCACCGCCTTCGCCCTCACCGAGTTCGCGGACCGCCCGATCCGGACGTTGTCCGGCGGCCAGAAGCGGCGGTTCTCCCTCGCGATCGGGCTGGTCAACCGGCCTCCGCTGTTCTTCCTGGACGAACCGACCACCGGCCTGGACCCGCAGAACCGGGCCAACCTCTGGGACGAGGTGCGCGCCCTCCGCAAGCAGGGCACCAGCGTGCTGCTGACCACCCACTACCTGGAGGAGGCCGACGCCCTCTGCGACCGGCTGGTCATCATCGACCACGGCCAGGTCGTCGCCGAGGGCCGCCCCGACGACCTGAAGAAGGAGGTCGCGGGCGACGTCATCACCGTCAGGGTGGGGGATGACGCCACCGGGGAGGCGCGGACGCTCCTGTCGGCCGAGCCGTACGTCAAGGAGGTGCGGCCGGAGGACGAGAAGTTGCGCGTCTACGTCGACGACGGCGAGCACAACCTGCCGCATCTGCTGCGCGCCATCGAGGCGGGCGGCCTCGCCATCCAGTCGATCGCCCTGGAGCGGGCCACGCTCGACGACGTCTTCCTGCGCCACACCGGGCGATCGCTGCGCGACGCCGACTAGAAAGACGCCGACTAGAAACCCGCGCCCTCTTCCGGACTCGATAGGACCCTCAATGCTCCGACACACGTTGCTCTTCCTCGGCTACGAGCTCAAGAACACGCTGCGCAACCCCATATGGCCGTTCTTCGGGCTCTTGCAGCCCGTGCTCTACCTGCTGCTTTTCGCCCCGCTCGTGGCCAACACGACGGTCGGCGGAAACCTCGGCGACACCCTCGAGATGTTCACACCCGGCGTGATGATCATGATCGCGCTGTTCGGCTCGCTGTTCGTGGGCTTCGGCATGATCAACGAGATCCGCAACGGGTACCTCGAGCGACTGGCGGTCAGTCCCGCCTGGCGGCCCGCCATCGTGCTCGGCAGGACGATGCGGGACATGATTGTGCTGGTCGTGCAGGCCGTGCTCATCGTCGGCCTGGCCGCGCTGATGGGCATGCGGGCCAGCGTCGGCGGGGTCGCCTTGATGCTGGTGCTCATGGCCGCGACCGGGCTGCTCGCCTCCGGGCTGTCGTACGGCCTGGCCCTGGCGCTGCGGGACGAGAACGGCATGAGCCAGATCATGCAGTTCTTCGCCCTGCCGCTGATTCTGCTCACCGGCATCATGCTGCCCATGTCGCTCGCGCCCCAGTGGATGCAGACGGTCGCCCATTTCAACCCGCTGTATCACGCGGTCGAGGCCGGCAGGTCCCTGTTCAACGGCGACTTCTCCAACATCTCGATTCCCCTGGCCTTCGGCCTCACCCTGGCCCTGGGGGCCTTGACACTGACCTGGTCCGTCAACTCGATGAAGAAGCTCGCCAATTAGCCTGCCCCGCCCCACCCCCTTGGTGGTGATCACCGCCAAGGGGGACCACCCAGCGTTCCCGCATTCCCGCCCTGGTGAGCCGCCCCGTCGTCCTGCTCGCGCGGCGTTTGCCGTACGTGCGGATGCAAGATACCGTCGCCATCAAGATGGTGACGTCATCTGAATGACACCCGCATGACGCTGCCATTTCTGCGGAGCACGCAGACGACACGGAGCGTCGAGGCGCCAGGCGCGATCCCTTGCCGCACCGGATCCGGCTCGCACAACGTGGTGAGGAGACGTTTTCCGAGTGGCACGCATCGGTGACAGCGGCTTTCTACTGAAGTGTTCGTTCTGCGCGAAGAGCCAGAAGCAGGTACGCAAGCTCATCGCAGGCCCGCAGGGCGTCTACATCTGCGACGAGTGCGTCGAGCTCTGCAACGAGCTCATCGAGGAGGATCTCGTCGAGGTCGCCGAGGAGGCGCAGCCGAGCCTGCCGAAACCGCGGGAGATCTTCGCGTTCCTCGAGCAGTACGTGATCGGGCAGGAGAACGCCAAGAGGGCGTTGTCGGTGGCGGTCTACAACCACTACAAGCGGGTCCGGGCCGACGCGGCCGCCCCCAAGCGCAAGCTCCCCACGGGCGAGGAGCAGGTCGAGCTCGGCAAGTCCAACATCCTGCTGATCGGCCCGACCGGCTCCGGCAAGACCTACCTCGCGCAGACGCTGGCCAGGATGCTGAACGTGCCGTTCGTGATCGCCGACGCGACCGCGCTGACGGAGGCGGGTTATGTCGGGGAGGACGTCGAGAACATCCTGCTGAAGTTGATCCAGGCCGCCGACTACGACGTCAAGAAGGCCGAGACGGGGATCATCTACATCGACGAGGTCGACAAGATCGCCCGTAAGAGCGAGAACCCGTCGATCACGCGGGACGTCTCGGGCGAGGGTGTGCAGCAGGCGTTGCTGAAGATCCTGGAGGGGACGACGGCGAGTGTGCCGCCGCAGGGCGGGCGTAAGCATCCGCACCAGGAGTTCATCCAGATCGACACCACCAATGTGCTGTTCATCGTCGGCGGCGCGTTCGCCGGTCTGGAGCAGGTGATCGAGCAGCGTACGGGGGCGAGGGTGGCCGGGTTCGGCGGCACGATCGGTGATCTGGACGCGGACCGGCAGCAGGACGTCCTGTCCCGGGTCATGCCGGAGGACCTGCTGAAGTTCGGCCTCATCCCGGAGCTCGTCGGCCGGCTGCCGGTGCTGTCGACGTTCCGGCAGCTCGACAAGGAGGCGCTGACGCGCATCATCACCGAGCCCCGCAACGCGCTCATCAAGCAGTACCAGCGGCTCTTCGAGCTCGACGGGGTGGAGCTGGAGTTCACCGACGGCGCCGTCGAGGCGATCGCCGAGCAGGCGCTGCTTCGCCGTACGGGGGCCAGGGCGACCCGCGCGATCCTCGAAGAGGTCCTGCTCAACGTGATGTACGAGGTGCCGAGCCGCGAAGACGTGGAGAGGGTCGTGGTCGACCGCGACACCGTGCTCGAAAACGTCAACCCGACGCTCGTGCCGCGCGACCAGAACGGCCGCGGGCACAAGCGCCGGGAGAAGTCCGCCTGAGCCTCAGCGCGGGGCCGAGGCCGCCCTGCGCTTGGTCCACACGTCGAACGCCACTGCGGCCAGCAGCACGACGCCCTTGACGAGCATGACTCGCTCGCTCGGCGAGCCGATCAGGGACATGCCGTTGTTGATGACGCCCATGATGAGACCGCCGGTGACCGCGCCGACCACCTTGCCCACCCCGCCCTGTACGGCGGCGCCGCCGATGAACGCGGCCGCGATCGCGTCGAGCTCGAAGGAGTTGCCCGCGGTGGGCCCGGCCTGGTTGAGACGTCCGGCGAAGATGATGCCGGCGATGGCCGACAACACGCCCATGTTGACAAAAATCCAGAAGATGACCGACTTGACCTTAATGCCGGACAGGAGAGCGGCCTGCAGGTTGCCGCCGATGGCGTAGATCCGGCGGCCGAACACGGCCCGGTTGGTCAGCAGCGAATAGCCGAGCACGAGGGCGGCCAGCAGCACGAGCACCCACGGCAGGTTCTTGAACCGGGCGAGCTGGACGACCACGAAGAGGATGACCGCGGCGGCCAAGACGATCTTCAGGAGGAAGACGGGCAGCGGGTCGACGGTCTGGCGGTAGCCGAGCCGGGCGGCGCGGGTGCGCCACTGCGTGAGCGCCATGCCCGCGATCGCGATGATGCCGATCAGCAGGCTGAACAGGTCGGCTCCGCCGAGGGGGCCGAGCCCGATGTTGCCGAAATAGCCGTCGGTGAACCCGTTCGACAGGGTCCGCACCGCGTCGGGGAAGGGGCCGATGCCCTGGTTGCCCAGCACGGTCAGGGTCAGCGCGCGGAAGAGCAACATGCCGGCGAGCGTGACGATGAACGCCGGGATGCCGAAGTAGGCGATCCAGTACCCCTGCCAGGCCCCGATCAGGCCGCCGGCGATCAGCGTGATGAGCAGCGCCAGCGGCCAGGGCACGCCGTAGTTGACCATCAGGACGGCGGCGATGGCGCCGGTGACGGCGACGACCGAGCCGACGGACAGGTCGATGTGCCCGGCGATGATGATGAGGATCATCCCGATCGACAGGATCAGGATGTAGGAGTTCTGGACGATGATGTTCGAGATGTTCTGCGGCTGGAGCAGCGCCCCGTCCGTCAGAATCGTGAACAGCAGGACGATCAGCGCGAACGCGATGTAGATGCCGCTCTGCCGTATGTTGATCGACAGGCCTGTCGACCTCGCGGGCGCGTCCGTGGCGCCGGCCGCCGGCGCGACGTCGGTCGGTGAGGTGCTGCTCATCAGGTCTCGTCCAGTCCCTTCGTCATGTACTGCATGATCCGCTCCTGTGTGGCTTCGCTTCGCTGGACTTCGCCGGTGATCCGGCCGGCCGAGAGCGCGTAGATGCGGTCACACAGGCCCAGGAGTTCCGGCAGCTCCGAGGAGATGACGAGGATGGCCTTTCCCGCGTCCGCGAGCCGGTTGATGATCGAATAGATCTCGTATTTGGCGCCGACGTCGATGCCCCGCGTCGGTTCGTCGAGGATGAGGACGTCGGCGTCCGTGAAGATCCACTTGGCCAGCACGACCTTCTGCTGGTTGCCGCCGCTGAGCTTGCCGGTGATGCTCGACACGCCCGGAGCCTTGATGTTCATGCTCGCGCGGTACTCGTCGGCGACGCGGTATTCCTCGTTGTCGTTGACCCAGCCGCGGCGGGCCAGCTTGGACAGAGCCGCCGCCGAGACGTTGCGCTTGATGTCCTCGATCAGGTTGAGGCCGTAGCGCTTGCGGTCCTCCGTGGCGTAGGCGATGCCGTTGCGGATCGCCTCCCGCACGGTCCGCGCCTCGATCGGCTTGCCGTTCTTGTAGAGCTTGCCGGTGATGTCGGTGCCGTAACTGCGGCCGAAGACGCTCATCGCGAGCTCGGTGCGGCCGGCGCCCATGAGCCCGGCCAGGCCGACGATCTCGCCCTTCCTCAGCGTGAGGTTCGCGTTGGAGACCACCTCGCGCCCGCGCTGCGTGGGGCTGTGCACCGTCCAGTTCTCGATGCGCAGCGCCTCCTCGCCGATGTTGGGCTCGTGCGGCGGGAAGCGGTTCTCCAGCGCGCGGCCCACCATGCCCGAGATGATCCGGTCCTCGGTCACCTCGCCGGTCGCCATGTCCAGCGACTCGATGGAGCGGCCGTCGCGCAGGATGCTGATCGAGTCGGCGATCGCCATGACCTCGTTCAGCTTGTGCGAGATGATCACGCAGGTGATGCCCTCGTCACGCAGGCCGCGCAGCAGGTCGAGCAGGTGCGCGGAGTCCTCGTCGTTGAGCGCGGCCGTGGGCTCGTCGAGGATGAGCAGCCGCACCTTCTTCGCGAGGGCCTTGGCGATCTCGACGAGCTGCTGCTTGCCCACTCCGATGTCGGAGATCGTCGTCACCGGGTTCTCGTGCAGGCCCACGCGGTTCAGCAGCTCGGCCGCCTCGGCGTTGGTCCTGTTCCAGTCGATCAGTCCCCGGGCGGACTGCTCGTTGCCGAGGAAGATGTTCTCGGCGATCGACAGCTGCGGGCACAGCGCCAGCTCCTGGTGGATGATGACGATCCCGCGGTGCTCGCTGTCGCGGATGTCGCCGAACCGGCACAACTCGCCGTCGAAGAAGATCTCACCCTCGTACGACCCGTGCGGGTAGACGCCGGACAGCACCTTCATCAAGGTCGACTTGCCGGCGCCGTTCTCGCCGCAGATCGCGTGGATCCCGCCCCGTCGCACGGAGAGGTTCACGTCCTGGAGCGCCTTGACTCCGGGGAACGTCTTGGTGATCCCACGCATCCGCAGGATGTCATCGGTCATTGTCGCTCATGGCCTCTCGGTGAGCTGTGAAGGAGGTGCGGCCCCCGTCCAGGGCCGCACCTCGTTGCGGGTCAGCCGCCGAGCTGGGCCTGGGTGTAGTAACCGGTGTCGACGACTTCCTTCTGGTAGTTCGTTTTGTTCACGATCACCGGGTCCAGCAGGTACGACGGGACGACCTTGTTGCCGTTGTCGTAGTCCTTGGTGTTGTTGACTTCGGGCTGTCCACCCTTGAGTACGGTATCCGCCATCTTGACCGTGATGTCCGCCAGCTGACGGGTGTCCTTGTAAATGGTGGAGTACTGCTCACCGGCGATGATCGACTTGACCGACGCGAGCTCGGCGTCCTGGCCGGTCACGATCGGGTACGGCTGGTCGGCCGTGCCGTAGCCGTTGCTCTTGAGCGCCGACAGGATGCCGATCGAAAGGCCGTCGTAGGGCGACAGGACGCCGTCGACCTTCGTGCCGCCGCTGTAGGTCTTGGTCAGCAGGTCCTCCATGCGCTTCTGCGCCGTGGCGGGGTCCCACCGGAGGATGGCGACGGTCTTGAAGTCCGTCTGACCGCTCTTCACGACGAGCGTCTTGTTGTCGATGTACGGCTGGAGCACCGACATGGCGCCGTTGAAGAAGAACGTCGCGTTGTTGTCGTCGGGGGAGCCGCCGAACAGCTCGATGTTGAACGGCCCCTTGGCGGTGCCGTCGGTGCCGTCCTCGTTCTTGAGCTTCAGGCCGACCAGCAGCGAGGTGGCCTGCTGGACGCCGACCTTGAAGTTGTCGAACGTGGCGTAGTAGTCGACGTTGGGGCTGTTGCGGATCAACCGGTCGTAGGCGATGACCGGGATCTTCTTGTCCGCGGCCTCCTGCAGCTGCGTGGTGATCGCGGTGCCGTCGATCGAAGCGATGATCAGGAGCTTGGCGCCCCGGGTGATCTGGTTCTCGATCTGGTTGACCTGGGTGGGGATGTCGTTCTCCGCGTACTGGAGGTCGACCTTGTACCCCAGCTTCTCCAGACCGGCCTTGACGTTGTCGCCGTCGTGGATCCACCGCTCCGACGACTTGGTCGGCATGGTGACGCCCACAAGGGCTCCGTTGTTGTTGCCCGACGTGGTCTGCACGTCGACCGTCTTCTCGCTCGAACCGCACGCCGCGGCGAGCACGGCAATGGCGACGGCGGGAACCACCGCTGCCAATCGTCGGAATCTCATTTTCTCTCCTTGCCCATGGGGGTGGCCGGATGCGGCACGGGGCGACGGTCTGGCCCGAGATAGGTCGCCAGCTGCGAAGGCTCGGGCTGTCGTCTGATCCTGGGATCGGTAGTGTTATCGCTAACATTCCTACTGTCAATAGACCGCGATAACGTCGCCGTAACAAGGGGGCAATCATTCACTACCCCTCTTCGTAACCTGAACGTAATCAACGTCCCGCTTGACTCGACAGGTTGTTAACGCTCACAGTCGTGGTCTAGCGACCGCGGTTTATTGACGGGCGCCGGCCGGTGGACACTGTTCAGTGGGCGTTCGTCTCCCCGGCGGGCGCGCTTCGGTGATCATGGATCATCGGGCGGGGGGCCAGGTGGTCGATCGGGCGCGAAAGGAGCCGGTGTTGGGATCGAGTGCGGGAGGTCGCCCGCCGGTCATGGCCGATGTGGCCAAGGCCGCAGGTGTGTCGCACCAGACGGTCTCGCGGGTGCTCAACGAGCATCCGAACGTCCGCGCCGAGACCCGCGATCGGGTCCTCAAGGCGATCGACCGGCTCGGGTACCGCCGCAACATGGTCGCGCGCGCCCTCGTGACCCGCCACTCGCGCACGCTGGGCGTGGTCAGCTTCGACACCATCCTGTACGGCCCGGCCAGCACCGTCTACGGCATCGAGCAGGCCGCCAGAGACGCCGGCTACTTCGTCAGCATCGTCAGCCTGCGCACCATCGACAGGGCCGGCGTGCGTGACGCCATCGACTATCTGACCGAGCAGGGCGTCGACGGCATCGTGGTCGTCGCGCCGCAGCGGTCGGCGGCCAGCGCGCTGGAGGACCTGCCCCGGGGCATTCCCGTGGTCGCCGTCGAAGGCGGTCACGGAGGCGCGGCCCCGGTGATCTGCGTCGATCAGGCCGAGGGAGCGAGACTCGCCACCGCCCACCTGCTCGACTTCGGGCACGAGACGGTCTGGCATGTAAGGGGTCCGCAGGACTGGCTGGAGGCCGAGGGCCGCATCGAGGGGTGGGAGGCCGCGCTGACCGCCGCCGGGCGGGAGATCCCCGACGTGTTGTCCGGCGACTGGAGCCCGCGCTCGGGCTACGAGGCGGGCAAGCGGCTTGCCGCGATGGCCGACGAGGTGAGCGCGGTGTTCGTCGCCAACGACCAGATGGCGCTCGGTGTGCTTCGCGCCTTCACCGAGGAGGGGGTGCGGGTGCCCGACCAGATCAGCGTGGTCGGCTTCGACGACATCCCCGAGTCGGAGTTCTTCTCCCCGCCGCTGACCACCGTGCGCCAGGATTTCGGCGCCGTCGGCCGGCACAGCATCGACGTGCTCCTCAAGCAGATCGAGGCCGAGGGGCGGGGCGAGACGGAGCGTTTCGTCGTGCCCCCCGATCTCGTGGTCCGGGCCAGCAGCGCTCCCCGGAACTCCTAGCACCGCAGACGTGACCCGGCAAGCAGTCCCCGTCCCCGTTGGAGTAAATGTGAGCGATAACAACGAGCGCTATGTGATCGGTGTCGATTTCGGCACGCTTTCCGGCCGCGCCGTCGTCGTGCGGGTGAGCGACGGGGCCGAGTTGGGCAGCGCGGTCCACGAATACACCCACGGAGTCATCGAAGACGTCCTTCCCGGCACCACGGTCAGGCTGGGGCCCGACTGGGCGCTGCAGTCGCCGGAGGACTGGCGCGACGTGCTGCGCATCGCCGTCCCCAAGGCGCTGGCGGTCGCCGGAGTCGCCCCGGCCGACGTGATCGGCATCGGCACCGACTTCACCGCCTGCACGATGTTGCCCACCACGGCCGACGGCGCGCCCCTCAGCGAACTGCACCCCGACCGGCCGCACGCCTGGCCCAAGCTGTGGAAACACCACGCGGCTCAGGCGCAGGCCGACCGCATCAACGCCCTCGCCGCCGAGCGCGGAGAGCCGTGGCTGCCGCGCTACGGCGGAAAGATCTCCTCCGAGTGGGAGTTCGCCAAAGGTCTGCAGGCGCTCGAAGAAGACCCGGAGATCTACGGACTGGCCGAGCGCTGGATCGAGGCCGCCGACTGGATCATCTGGCAGCTCACCGGAGTGGAGACCCGCAACATCTGCACGGCGGGATACAAGGGCATCCACCAGGACGGCCGCTATCCGAGTCAGGACTTCCTCGGCGCGCTCAATGCGGGCTTCGCCGGATTCACCGCCACGCTCGGGCGGGAGCTCGCCCGCCTCGGCGGGCTCGCCGGACGGCTGACCGCGCAGGCCGCGCAGTGGACCAGGCTGCCCGAAGGCATCGCGGTCGCCGTGGGCAACGTCGACGCGCACGTCACGGCCGCCGCCGCCGACGCCGTACGGCCAGGCCAGATGGTCGCCATCATGGGCACCTCGACCTGCCACATCATGTCCTCCGGCGAGCTGGCCGAGGTCCCCGGCATGTGCGGCGTGGTCCGCGATGGGATCGTGCCCGGCCTGTGGGGCTACGAGGCCGGGCAGTCGGCGGTCGGGGACATCTTCGCCTGGTTCGTCGAGACCTCGGTGCCCGCCGCCTACAGCGAGCGCGCCGCCGAGCTCGGCATCAGCGTGCACGACCACCTGACGGCGCTCGCCGAGCGGCAGGAGGTGGGCGCGCACGGGCTCGTCGCGCTCGACTGGCACGGCGGCAACCGGTCGGTGCTCGTCGACCACAACCTGTCCGGGGTGATCGTCGGCCAGACGCTCGCGACGGCACCCGAGGACGTCTACCGCGCGCTCATCGAGGCCACCGCGTTCGGCGCCCGCGTCATCGTGGAGACCTTCGAGGCGTCCGGCGTGCCCGTCGAGGAGTTCATCGTCGCGGGCGGCCTGCTGAAGAACCGGTTCCTCATGCAGGTCTACAGCGACGTGCTGCGCCGCCCGCTGTCGGTGATCGGGTCCGACCAGGGCCCCGCCCTCGGCTCGGCCATCCACGCGGCCGTCGCGGCCGGCGCCTACGCCGACATCACCGAGGCCTCCGCCGCGATGGGCAAGCGCACATCCGGCGCCTATGTCCCCGACCCGCGTCGAGCCGACGCCTACGACCGGCTCTACGCCGAATATCGCCACCTGCACGACCATTTCGCGGACGGCGGGCTGCTGCACCGGCTCCGCGCGATCAGAAACGAGGCCACGGCATGATCGAGCAGCTCCGGGAGGCCGTGTGCGGCCTGCACGCCGAGCTGGTGCGCTACAACCTCGTCGCCTGGACGGCGGGCAACGTCTCCGGCCGCGTGCCGGGCGAGGACCTGTTCGTCATCAAGCCGAGCGGTGTCTCCTACGACGACCTCACCCCGGCGTCGATGGTGGTCTGCGACCTCGACGGCGAGGTCGTCGAGGGCGACTACGCGCCGTCAAGCGACACCGCGGCGCACGCCTACGTCTACCGCCACATGCCCGAGGTCGGCGGCGTCGTGCACACCCATTCGACCTACGCCTCGGCGTGGGCGGCGCGGGCCGAGCCGATCCCCTGCGTGCTCACCGCGATGGCCGACGAGTTCGGCGGCGAGATCCCCGTTGGGCCGTTCGCGCTGATCGGCGGCGACGACATCGGCAGGGGAGTGGTCGAGGTGCTCTCCGGTCACCGCTCGCCCGCCGTCCTCATGCAGAATCACGGCGTCTTCAGCATCGGCGACTCCCCGAAGGCCGCGGTGAAGGCCGCGGTGATGTGCGAGGACGTCGCCCGGACCGTGCACGTCTCACGCCAGCTCGGCGACCCCGTGCCGATCAAGCAGGACGACATCGACCGTCTCTACGACCGCTACCAGAACGTTTATGGGCAGAGGAGCTCGCGTTGAAGATCTGGTTTCTGACCGGCAGCCAGGGCTTGTACGGCGAGGACACGCTCAACCAGGTGGCCGAGCAGTCCCGCGAGATCGCGCGCGAACTCGGGGAGGCGCTGCCGTTCGAGCTGGTCTGGCTGCCCGTGCTCACCGACGCCGCCGCGATTCGCCGGGTGTGCCTGGAGGCCAACTCCGACGACGAGTGCATCGGGCTGATCGCGTGGATGCACACGTTCTCGCCCGCGAAGATGTGGATCGCCGGCCTCGACGCGCTGCGCAAGCCGCTGGTGCATCTGCACACGCAGGCCAACCGTGAGCTGCCATGGAGCACCATCGACATGGACTTCATGAACCTCAACCAGGCGGCGCACGGCGACCGTGAGTTCGGCTACATCCAGACGCGCCTCGGGGTCGCGCGCAAGACCGTCGCCGGTCACGTCAGCGACCCGTCGGTGGCCGCGCGCATCTCGGTCTGGGCACACGCGGCGGCCGGGCGCGCCGAGGTCGCCTCGCTCAAGCTCGCACGCTTCGGCGACAACATGCGCGACGTGGCCGTCACCGAAGGCGACAAGGTCGAGGCCCAGCTCAAGTTCGGCGTTTCCGTGAACACGTACGGCGTCAACGACCTCGTCGAGGCCGTGGACGCCGCCGCGGACGCGGATGTGACGGCGTTGGTCAAGGAGTACGAGGAGCTCTACCAGGTGGCGCCCGAGCTGCGGGCGGGCGGCGACCGGCACGACTCGCTGCGCTACGCGGCCCGCATCGAGCTGGGACTGCGGGGCTTCCTGGAAGCGGGCGGCTTCAAGGCGTTCACCACCAACTTCGAGGACCTCGGCGGCTTGCGGCAACTGCCCGGCCTGGCCGTACAACGCCTGATGGCCGACGGCTACGGCTTCGGCGGCGAAGGCGACTGGAAGACCTCGGTGCTGCTGCGCACCCTGAAGAAGACGGCCGAGGGACTGCCCGGCGGCACCTCCTTCATGGAGGACTACACCTACAACCTCACGCCAGGGGAGGAGCTGATCCTCGGTGCTCACATGCTGGAGGTCTGCCCGACCATCTCCGGCGGCACCCCGTCGTGCGAGATCCACCCGCTGGGCATCGGCGGCAGGGAGGACCCGGTGCGCCTGGTCTTCGACGCCGCCCCCGGCCCCGCCGTCGTGGTGGGCCTGGCCGACATGGGGGACAGGTTCCGCCTGGTCGCCAACGAGATCGACGTGGTGGCGCCGCCGGAGCCGCTGCCGAAGCTCCCCGTCGCCCGCGCGGTCTGGAAGCCCCGGCCCGACATGCGCACCTCCACCGAGTCGTGGCTGACCGCCGGAGGCCCGCACCACACCGTGTTGTCGGCCGCCGTCGGAGCGGACGAGCTCACCGACCTGGCCGACATGCTCGGCGTGGAGCTGGTCGTCATCGACGCAGAGACCACCGCGCGCGGCTTCGCCAAGGAGCTGCGCTGGAACCAGGCCTACTACCGCCTCGCGCGCGGCCTGTAACGCATTTCCCTCGTACGGCCGGCTGAGCCGGCCCAGCCGTACCCGCCGGGCGGGGCCATCGTGGATGGGTCCCGCCCGGCGTCATTCGTCCGGCCGATCAATCGGCTGTCACGGAGCGCCGGCGCCGCTCCTGAAGGAAACGGACGACGACGAAGCCGATGCTCGCGGCGGCCCCTGTCCACACGATCGTCTTCCCTATGGTCTCGACCACCTCGTTCCTGCCGGGTGGGAGCACGACCATCTGTACGGCGGCGCCGACCGGCACGGTCAGTCTCGCGAACAAGCCGATCGCTCCCGGTCGCCTGACGCATGCACCGACGGCGCCCAAGGGTGCTCCGAAGATGACGCCGGCGACCCACCACACGGGCTGTTGGGACTCGTACCAGGGGCCGCCGCTGCGGATGGTGTCGGCGACGCTGTAGGCGGCCGTGGCCGCGAGCAGGGCCAGCACACCGGCGGCAGCACCCTGCGCCGGCGCCGCGCGACGGCTCCCCTCGGCGCGGGTGAGCAGCCACCCCGCTGCGACCGCCAATCCCGCCCAAGCCCAGCCGGAGTCGAGCAGCACGCTCACGATTTCCGCGGCCGACCACCCGCTGGTGGTATAGGCACTGCTTTCAAGGTCGGCGGAGTTGTGGGAGACGGCGTTCACGAGGGAGGTCGCCGCACCGAATCCCGCTCCGACCGCCAGGGCCTGTACCAGGATCACCACGAGGCGGGTCACAGGCGAGCGGGCCTGCCGTCGACCGCCATGTCGCTGGTCGTCAGTCACGATGCCTTCAGGTCTGCGGGCGCCTCCGGGAGGCCCGCCGGCGCCGTGGGGAACAAGAGAAAGCGGGTCGCCATCCCGTCTCCAACCGGGCATGGAATGCGCGAACCATCCCGAACCGTAGCAGTGATGATCAATACCAGGCGGCGGAACCCGCGTAATCGCAGGCCGGACGAAAATCCGCTGGCGTCCGCGGCGACGGCAGAGACTGAGTGGCGGGGTGCCGGCACCTGCCCGGCATGTCAGGCGGCGCCGGTTCGCTCCGCGGTGACCACCAGCGTGGCGAAGGGCATCGTGAAGCCGCCGCCCATCGCGTCGATCGCGGCCCCGACGCGCTCCAGCACCTCCGCCAGCTTGTCCGGCGGAAGCAGGGTGAGGGCGCCGGACGTGGGCAACTGGTCCAGCCATTCATCGCGGGTGTAGGTCCGCTCCCCGTCGAATCGCCACTGTTCGGGGTCGCCGAACCCGCCCACTTCTCGGATCCCGTCGGCGGCCTTGGTGAGCAGCGACTGATGGGAGTCCAGGGCCGACCTCGTCGCCCGGAAGGTGAACGGCGAGTTGGGCATCACCCGCCGGTAGACCGCGGCGAAGGCCTCCGACACGGCGGGCGGGGGCTCGGACACGTGCCAGAACGCCGCCAGCCGGCCGCCGGGACGCAGCACCTGTGCCGCCTTGGCCGCTCCGGCGAGCGGATCGACCCAGTGCCATGGCGTCCCCGCGATGACCGCGTCGAATTCCCGGCCGGCGGGATCCCAGGCTTCGAACGTCGCGACCTCGACCTCGAGCCCGCCGCGCCGAGCGAACTCGGCCATCCGTTCGTCGGGTTCGACGCCCAGCACATTGCAGCCCGCTGCGTGGAACTGCCGGGCTGCTATGCCCGTGCCGCAGCCCACGTCGAGCACGTCCGGTCCGGGGGAGGCGGCGACGATCCGCTCCACCATGGCGCCGGGATAGCGGGGCCGGACGCGATCGTAGCGTTCGGCGTCCACGCCGAACGACTCCGCCATCTGCCTGGCCTTATGAGGCTCGTTCTCGGAGGGGTGTGATTGGTCCGACCGTATAGTGGTCATGCGCCCACCATAGTGGGCGCTCGCCCACTATCCAATGGGTTTCGCCGAGCGAAGAAGGGCAGGACGCGCAGTGCCGACAGGGGTAGCGCTCCGCGACGTGCGCGAGCAGTTGTTCGATGCCGCCGAGCGCATACTGCTCAGGGACGGGCCGAGTGCGCTGACCAGCCGGGCGGTCACCATGGAGGCAGGCTGCGCCAAGGGCGTCCTGCACCGGCACTTCGACGACTTCGACGCGTTCCTCGCCGAGTTCGTGTTCGACCGCATCCACCGGATGGACGCCCACGCCGCCGCCCTGCGCGACCTCGCCGGGACCGGCACCGTCGCCGACAACCTCACCGACGCGCTGACGGCCCTGTTCGGGTCGGTCGCCGTGGCGATCGTCCCCCTCCTCACCTTCCGGGACGAGGTGCGCGCCCGGCTGCGCCGGGCATGGCCGGCCGGCGTCCCGGTCCTGACGGAGGCCTGCACCATGATCGCCTCCTACCTCGCCGCGGAGCGCGACCTCGGCCGCATCGCGGCCGAGGCCGACATCGAGACGCTCGCCCCCACGCTGATCGGGGCCGGCCACCTGCTGTTCGCCGACCGCAAGGGCGCCCCACCGGAGGCCGGCGCCGTACGCAAGATGGTGTCCACGGTCCTCGCCGGCGTCGTCGTGCAGGAACCGCTGTTCTGACCGGCGACCTCAGGGCACGTCGCTGTCGCCGCCCAGGTTGGCGATCATCCGGCGAAGGACGCCGAGCGCGGCCACGTACTCGTCCGTCGTGATGCCGTCATGGATCTGCCGGTTGACCTCGGCCAGCCTGGCGTGGGAGCGGAGCCGTCCCTCCTCCCCGGCGTCGGTGATCGTCAAGGCTTCGCCCTGCTCCGTCACCCATCCTCGCGCCATCAGGTCGTCGAAGACCGTCGCGAAGTCGATCCCGAGGTCGTCGTAGGGTGCCAGGCGCTCGGTGAGCCGGGCGCGGCTCCATTCGCCGGGCGCTCCCGCGATGTGGTTGAGCGTCCACCAGTGCGGCTGGGTGAGCTGCTCGACGGCCAACTCCGAGCGGATACGCCCCACCACCGCCCGATAGGCCGCCCCGCTCCAGTAACCGATGGGCTGGGCGGCCAGTTGCTCCTTGGGGTAGTCGCGAATGGTGACGATGACTGCCTCCCACGTGTGACGACGCGAACACCGTAAAACGTGAACCTTGGTTGAGGTCAAGGACGTCCCGGTCTCCGCCAGGGGGCGTCAGAGCGACAGGGCGTTCTTGGCCCGCTCGACCGACTCCCCGGCGGGCGGGCCGCCGGGGTTCTCCGTGGCCAGCGCCTGGTTGAGCTCGACGAACGGCCGCATGCGGTCCTCGTAGCGGCCCTCCCGAAGGCTGGCGGAGCCGCCTGGAACTGGGCGCGCAGAAGCTGTGGACCGTCTTCCGCAGGCACCCGTGGCTGGCCCAGCTCGGCTCGCTCACCCGCCCCCTGCTGCTGCCCAACCTGATGACCCACGCGGAGTGGGCGCTGAGCGCGCTGGAAGGCCACGGCCTCGACCCCGTGACCATGCTGGACGTGCACGCGCTGCTGTACTGCTACGTCGAGGGCGTCGCGGTCAACCTGGAGCGGGAGACGCAGGCGGCGGCCGCGACCGGGTTGTCGGGCGACGAGTGGATCGAGCAGCAGGCCGCCGCCTTCCCCGTCGCCGTCGACGAGACCCGGCGTCCGGCCCTCTTCAAGGTGTTCAAGGCCGTGGAGTCCGCCGACGGCTACGACCTGCGCCTGGACGCGTTGTTCACGCTCGGCCTGACCTCGCTGCTCGACGGCCTGGCCGCCGTCGTCGAACGACCGGCGTCCTGATCCTCCCGCTCGCCCTTGGACGTCAGGTTTCGTCCTTCGCGTCGCGGACACGGTCCTCTTCGGCGCCGATCGATGATCGGCGTGTAGATCGGCCAAGGGGGTTTTCGATGGTCGACATCCATCACCGCACGACGAAGGTCGGCGGCCACGAGGTCTTCTACCGGGAGGCGGGCCTGCACGACGCGTTCCCCGTGGTCCTGCTGCACGGCTTTCCGGCCAGCTCGCACATGTTCCGGCGGCTCATCCCCGCGCTCGCCGACCGTTACCGGGTGATCGCGCCCGACTACCTCGGGTTCGGCTATTCCGCCGCCCCGTCGCCGAAGGAGTTTCCGTACACCTTCGACGCGCTCACGGAGGTCACGCACGGCCTGCTCGAACAGCTCGGCCTGCACGGTTACGCGATCTACGTGCAGGACTACGGGGCCCCGGTCGGGTGGCGGCTGGCCCTGGAACCGTCGGCTCCGGTGCGCGCGATCGTCACTCAGAACGGCAACGGTTACACCGAGGGTTTCGTCGAGCCGTTCTGGGCTCCGATCTGGGCCTACGCCGACGACCCCGGCCCGGACAACGAGGAGCCCGTACGGCAGGCCTTCACGCTGGAGGCGATCCGCTGGCAGTACGAGCACGGCGTGCCCGACCCGTCGCTGATCAGCCCGGACGCCTGGACGCACGACCACACGCGGATCAGCCGCCCGGGCAACGACGAGATCCAGCTCGCCCTGTTCCGCGACTACGTCAGCAACCTGGAGGTGTACCCGAGGCTCCATGAGTACTTCCGCACGAGCCAGGTGCCGCTGCTCGCCGTGTGGGGGGCGGGCGACGGGATCTTCGGCCCGGACGGCGCGCGGGCGTTCGCCCGTGACCTGTCCGACGCTGAGATCCACCTTCTCGACGCGGGGCACTTCGCTCTGGAAAGCGAGCTGGACACGATCGCGGGCTACATGAGGGGATTCCTCGGCAGGGTCGTCGGCTGATCACCGGTCCCGAGCGCGGCGGCGAGCATGGTCACCCGGCCGGACACGGCGGGTGAGCGACTCGTTCCTCATCACCGGCGGGATGCCCAAGCCGAAGAGGCGGTACGTCAGTCTCTCCCTCGGCAAGGCAGGGGTGCGCACGCTGGTCACCCTGCTCGACCGTTGTGAGAACGCTAGCTGCGTACCGCAGCCAGGCCCTCGTCGTACAGGTCAAGAATGTCGCCCTGCCCGTTGCCCTCGAGCCACGTCGCAGTGGCGGCGTCGAAGCACGCGAACGCTGTCGCAACGATGGCGCGGGCTTGCCCTCTGTCCGTCCCCGAGGGCGCCAGTCTGGCTTCGAGCAGTGGCAGTAGCTCCTCCTGGCAGCGCACGCGCTTCCCAAGATAGGCGGCGCGCAGCGAGTCGGTGTGGTGCACCAAGCGGAAGCGCTCTAGCGCCTGCTCGGGACTTGTATGGAGGGAGAGCGCGGCCTTGAATGCGGCACGCAACGCCTCCCACGCGCCGGCATCGACGGGCTGCTTGCGGACGGTTTCCGTCAGGAGGGTGACGAACCCCTCCTCGCTGCCGCCGATGAGGTCTTCCTTGGTGCCGAAGTAACGGAAGAGGGTGCGCTGGGAGACGCCGGCCTCGCGGGCGATCTGCGCGATGGTCGTCTCGTCGTACCCCTGCTGCGTGAACAGGCGCAACGCGGTTTGGAGGATCTCTTGGGCGGCCAGTTGCCGCGTCCGATCCCACAGCGTGGACGTAGTCGCCCCTTTGCCTTGTGTTCCCTGCGTCATGTCATCAGCTTAGCCTTGCCTGCCAATCTGGCATTCGCAAGCGGTTTGGCAGTCGCTGCCAACCGGGCGTACGCTGTCGTGGAAGCGGCACCGGGCACCTGCACGGCGCTTTGCCTACCAGTTCCTTTCCGACTACGGCGACAGGGCTGGAGGCGCCCCCGCGCGATCAGCAAGGAGAACAACCGTGACAGCAAAGACAGCACTCATCACCGGCGGAACCAGCGGGATCGGCAAGGCCACCGCAGAACTCCTCCACTCGCGCGGCTATCGCGTCATGGTCACCGGCCTCGGCGACATCGATGGCGCCGGCCTTCCCGGAGACGTCATCGCTGTCGAGGCCGACGCCGGCTCCCTGACCGACATCGACCAGGCCGTGGACCAGGCGCGCGAGCACCTGGGCTCCCTCGACCTGCTCTACCTCAACGCGGGCATCTCTCGGCCCGGCCCGATCGAGTCCATCGACGAGGCCGCCTTCGACGCCCTGTTCAACATCAACGTCAAGGGCAACTTCTTCACACTTCAAAAGGCGCTCCCCCTGCTGAACGAAGGCGCGTCCGTGGTGTTCACCGTCGGCGCCGGCGAGGGACTCGGCGCCGCCATGACCGCTGCCAAGGGAGCTCTGCTGCCTCTCGTGCGCTCCATGGCCATCGAACTCGCACCACGCCGCATCCGGGTCAACGCGGTAAGCCCCGGCCTGGTCAACACCCCCGCGTACAGCAAGATGGGTATCTCCCAGGACACGATCGCCTCCTGGGGCGAAGGCGTTCCCCTCGGCCGCGTCGGAGCCCCTGCCGACATTGCCGAAGCCGTCGCCTTCCTCGCATCCGACGGCGCCAGCCTCATAACGGGCGACAATCTGATCGTCTCCGGCGGCATCGGCGTCCACACCCGCCCTATGTAGGTGATGGCGGCGGCCGCGAGCCGATCAGCGCCCTCGTGAGCTTCTGACGCTCCGCCGTCGTCCTCGTCCAGCTCCGATGCGTCCGGATCCCGCAAGGGACGTAAGGCGGAGGCGGAGGCGGTGAAGCTGTAGCGGCCGAGCAGGTTGAGGTCGCGGAGTGGATCGCGAAGGACCGAACCCGCACTCAGACCCTGCGCCAGACCCCCGGTTACGGCTTCGGAAGAACAGGGCCGGGACCGGGAGGCTACGGCGGCTGACGGTTTTTTGTCGGTCGCCTGTGTCAGCATCACGCGATGGGCCAATCACTGAAAGGGAAGATCGCACTCGTCGCCGGTGCCACACGCGGCGCGGGCCGGGCCATCGCGGTGCAACTCGGGGCGGCGGGAGCGACCGTCTACGTCACCGGGCGCAGCGTTCGCGGGCGCCGCTCGGAGATCGACCGGCCGGAGACGATCGAGGAGACGGCCGAGATGGTGAACGCCGCCGGCGGCGAGGGGATCGCCGTCCAGGTCGACCACCTCGAGTCCGAGCAGGTCCGTGCCCTGGTGGAGCGCGTCGACCGCGATCACGGCCGTCTCGACGTGCTGGTGAACAACATCTGGGGCGGCGAACTGATGTTCAGCTGGGACAAGCCCCTGTGGGAGCACGACCTGGAGACGGGTCTGCGGATCCTGCGTCTGGCCGTCGACACGCACATCATCACCAGCCACCACGCGCTGCCGCTGCTCATCAGGAACCCGGGCGGCCTCGTCGTCGAGATCAACGACGGCACCGCCGACTACAACGCGGAGCACTACCGCGTCTCCTTCTTCTACGACCTGGCCAAGACGTCGGTGAACCGGCTGGCGTTCGCCCAGGCCACAGAACTGGCCTCACACGGCGCGACCGCGGTGTCGCTGACGCCGGGCTGGATGCGCTCCGAGATCATGCTGGATGCCTACGGCGTCACCGAGGACAACTGGCGGGACGCGCTGACGGCGCAGCCGCACTTCGCCATCTCGGAGTCGCCCTCCTACGTCGGGCGTGCCGTCGTGGCGCTCGCCGCCGACCCCGGCGTGCACCGCTGGAACGGGCAGTCGTTGTCCAGCGGGCAACTCGCCAAGGTCTACGGCTTCACCGACATCGACGGCAGCCGGCCTGACGCGTGGCGTTACATGGTCGAGGTCCAGGACGCGGGCAAGCCCGCCGACGTGACGGGCTACCGCTGAGCCCGGACACGCCGGCGGGTGGTGCGGAACCGCTTACAGCCGCCGTGCGCCCGGCGTGCCGTTGTTGGTCACGAATGTGGCGAGGGTGTACAGCGGAGCATCCGGGACCGAGACGCTGTCGGACACGCGGAACTCGGCCCGCCACTGCTCCGGCGTGACCTCGACCCGGATGTAACCGCGCTGCCCGTTCTGGAGCATCATGTGCGGGTTGTCCGTGGTGGGGCCGTACACGGTCGAGTTGGGGTTGCCGTCGCCGCCGCTGCTGATCGACGTGCCGAGGTACTCGGTGGCCACGGTCTCGGAGTTCGGGTCGTTGAAGTCGGCCTTGAGGTTGAACACCCAGTTCTTGTGCGCGTCGCCGGTGATGATGACCGGGTTGGACGGCCGGTGCGCGGCGATGTACTGGAGCAGTTGGTCGCGGTCGGCGACGTAGCCTTCTCCCCAGTTGTCCGTGCCGCTGTAGTCCAGGCCGGGTCCGACTCTGCGGTCGTACGGCGCGAACTTCGTCTGGTTTCCGAGGATGTTCCAGCGGGCGGTCGACGTGGCCAGACCCTCCTGGAGCCACTGCTCCTGCGCGTCGCCGAGGATCGTGCGGTTCGGGTCGAGTTCACCGGGGGAGTAGCCGTTGACGGCGGTGGCGGCGCTCCACTTGGCCTGCACGGACCGGTACTGCCGGGTGTCGAGCATGTGGAACAGGGCGAGGTCGCCGAAGCGTACGCGCCGGTAGAGCCGGATGTCCGGACCGACCGGCAGCGACGAGCGCCGCAGCGGCATGTTCTCGTAATACGCCTGATAGGCCGCCGCGCGTCGGGCGAGGAACTCCTCGCCCGACTGGCCGCCGCCGGTGTCGCCGGCGTAGTTGTTGGTCACCTCATGGTCGTCGGGGACGACGAGGAAGGGCAACGTGCTGTGGGCGGCCTGCAGCAGCGGGTCGGCCTTGTACTGCGCGTGCCGGATCCGGTAGTCGGCCAGCGTCGTGATCGTCTTGGCCGGCACGTGAGAGCGGCCGATGGTGCTGGGGCCGGGGCCCTCATAGATGTAGTCGCCAAGGAAAACGACCAGGTCCAGGTCTGAGGCGACGATGTCGCGATAGCTGGGGAAGTAGCCATTCGAGTAGTTCTGGCAGCTCGTGACGGCGAGCCGTAGCCGTTCGACGGACGCGTCGAAGGCGGGTGCCGTCTTCGTACGGCCGACCGGGCTGATCGTCGGCCCGAACCGGAACCGGTAGAAGTACTCCCGGGCTGGCTTCAGCCCGGACAGTTCCACGTGTACCGAGTGACCGAGTTCCGGCGTGGCCTCGACCGCACCGCGGCGGACGATCCGGGCGAACTTCTCGTCCTCGGCGACCTCGTAGCGGACCCCGAACGTCTCCGCGGGCATGCCGCCGTTGCCGTCCTCGGCGAGTGGATCAGGGGCGAGGCGGGTCCAGAGGACGACGCCGTCCGGCAGGGGGTCGCCGGAGGCCACGCCTAGGCTGAACGGGTGGTCGAAGAAGGGCGGGCTGGCCGCTGCCCGCTGCGGCCTGGTGGCCGCGTCGCCGACGATCGCGGCTGCTGTCAGGCCTCCCAGGGCCAGAACGTGACGTCGGTTCAGCCGGCCCGAGGTGGGGTGTGAGGCATCGGGATTACTCATGGTCTTTGAGGGCTCTTTCCGGTCATGTCCGAAATGGCGGACATGACCGTGTCACCCGACCATGCATATTCGATCAATGGGATGCCACGAGGGGGGGAACTTTGGCTTGAGAAGGATCTTTATGCGCTCGCCGGCGTGCACCTGCGATTCACGTTGCGGTGAACCTTGACTGATCGAGCGGTGACGTGTCCGCGGTGATCTGTCCTGAAAGGGGCGATGATCAGTTGCTGGCCGAGCGGTCGCCGCCGGTCGTGCCACGCCGTGCCGATCATCGGGTCCGGAATCGCCGGCGGCGCGATGGTGATCAGCGCATCGGCGACAAATCTCCCGCGCCATTTTCGTTGATCACGTCACCTGCCCGGCTGTCGGCGGCCCTGGCAGCGTTGACGTGGGGCGCATCGACGGCGCCTTCACCGACGAAAAAGGGGGACGGCATGACGACGGGTGCTTCGGTCACCGGGCTGGGAGCCACCACGCCGCTGGGCGGAGATGTGGCCTCCACGTGGGCCGCCATGCTCGAGGGGCGATCCGGCATCAGCCTGATCGAGGACGATTGGGCACACGATCTGCCCGTACGCATCGCGGGGCGCATGCGTGTCGATCCCGCCGAGGTGCTCGGCCGGGTCAAGGCCAGGAGGCTGGACCGCTGCCAGCAGGCCGCCCTCGTCGCGGCGCAGCAGGCGTGGGCGGACGCGGGCGCGCCCGAGGTCGAGCCCGAACGCCTCGCGGTGGTCATCGGCACGGGGGTGGGCGGCATGCTGACCACGCTCGCTCAGGACGACCTGATGGAGGCGGACGGGCCGAAGAAGGTGTCACCGTACACGGTGCCGATGCTCATGCCGAACGGCCCCGCAGCCACAGTCAGCATCGAATTCGGCGCCAAGGGTGGCGCGCACACGCCGGTGAGCGCGTGCGCGTCCGGCGCCGAGGCGATCGCGATGGGCCTGGACCTCATCCGGCTCGGCCGCGCCGACGTGGTGATCGCCGGTGGGGCGGAGGCGTGCGTGCACCCGCTGACGCTGGCCGGCTTCGCGCAGGCCAGGGCGCTGTCCAGGCGCAACGACGCCCCGCAGGAGGCTTCCCGGCCGTTCGACGCCGGGCGTGACGGATTCGTGCTCGGCGAGGGAGCCGCGGTGGTCGTGCTGGAACGCGAGGGCTTCGCCGCGGCTCGTGTCGGCCAGGGTGGCGCCCGGGTGCACGCCACGCTGGCCGGCGCGGGCACCACGTCCGACGCCCACCACATCACGGCGGCCGACTCGGCCGGGCAGGTGCGCGCGATGAGGCTCGCCCTGGCCTCGGCGGAGCTCAGCCCGCTCGAGGTCGGGCACGTCAACGCGCATGCCACCTCCACCCCGAGCGGCGATCTGACGGAGACCCTGTCGATCACCAAGGCGCTCGGCACGCATCCGGCGGTCACCGCCACCAAGTCGATGACCGGGCACATGTGCGGGGCCGCGGGGGCGATGGGCGCGATCGCGACGATCCTCGCCCTCCGCGACGGCGTCGTCCCCGCCACCGTCAACGTGGACGACCTCGACCCTGAGGTGAAGCTCGATGTCGTCATCGGAGGGCCGCGTCAGGGCGGGTGGACGGCGGCGATGACCAATTCGTTCGGCTTCGGCGGGCACAACGCGTCGCTGGCCTTCATTCGCTGATCTGGTTCGACGGATCGGAGACCGGCGAAATCACGGCCACTGGTGACATGCGCGACAAATCGCTTTACGATCACCAACCGTGTGGGGCCGATGATCCGCGCTTCACCATCAACGGTCGCAAAATCCCCTACCGAACCGCCCTGCCGCAGGGTCGCATCCGCACCATAGCCGTCATCAGCCTCCACCGCTGAAATCACCCCCCAAATTCCGCGGAGCTGTGATGTCCCAAACCGAACTACGGGCGAGTGCCGGATCGACGGCCCTCGCCGGGAACCGCCTCGGCGTTCCCTCCGTCGTCTTCTTCGTCATCTCGGCAGCGGCGCCGCTGACCGTCGTCGCGGGCGTGGTGACCACCGCCTACGCCGCGACCGGTGTCACCGGTGTGCCGCTGGCCTTCATCCTGCTCGGCGCGATCCTCGCCGTGTTCTCCGTCGGGTACGTGACGATGGCCCGGCATGTCGTCAACGCCGGGGCGTTCTACGCCTACACGGCCAAAGGGCTCGGCCGCCCGGTCGGCGTGGCCACCGCCTGGGTCGCGCTTCTCGCCTACAACGCCCTGCAGGTCGGCCTGTACGGCGTGATCGGCTCGGCGGCCCAGCCCCTGCTCGCCGACTGGTTCGGCATCAACCCCGACTGGTGGGTGATCGCGCTGGTCGTCTGGGCGCTCACCGGGGTGCTCGGCCTCATGCGGGTCGACGTGAACGGGAAAGTGCTGTCGGTCCTTCTCGTGACCGAGATCGCGGTCGTCGTGGTGTTCGACGTGGCCGACCTGCTCCACCCGGCGGCGTCCGGCTACAGCCTCGACGTCTTCAGCCCGTCGAGCCTGTTCGTTCCCGGCATCGGCGGAGTGATCGCGATCTGCGTGGCCGCCTTCTCGGGCTTCGAGTCGTCGGTGGTCTTCTCCGAGGAGACCAGGGACCCGAAGCGTACGGTGCCGGTCGCGACCTTCGCCGCGCTGGCCATCATCGCCGGTCTGTACGCGTTGTCGTCGTGGGCGCTGACGGTGCCGGTCGGATCGGACAAGGTCGCGGCGGCCTCACGGGAGCAGGGGCCGGGACTGCTGTTCGGGCTGGCAGGCGAGTACCTCGGCTCGACGGTGGCGACGATCGGCTCGGTGCTGTTCGTGACCAGCATCGTCGCGGCGCTGATCGCCTTCCACAACACGACCTCCCGCTACATCTTCGCCCTGGGCAGGGAGCGGGTGCTGCCCGCCGTCTTCGGCCGCACGGCGCAGCCCACCGGAGCCCCGGCCGCCGGCTCGATCGCTCAGAGCGTGGTCGGGCTGGCCGTCATCGTCCTGTACGCGGCCACCGGCATGGATCCCCTCGTCCAGCTCTTCTTCACCGTCGGGGCCTTCGGCGGTCTGGGCATCCTGCTGCTGCTGGCGGCCACGTCGGTCGCCGTGTTCGCCTTCTTCGCCAGGAACCCCGGCGGCGAGAGCACGTGGCGGACCAAGGCCGCCCCCGCCATCTCCGCCGTGCTGCTGGTCGTCGTGCTGGCACTGGCCCTGGTCAACTTCGACACCGTGCTGGGCGTGGCCCCCGACTCTCCGCTCCGCTGGGTGCTGCCCGGGGTCTACTTCGTCGCCATCGCGCTGGGCGTCGTGTGGGGCCTGGTTCTGCGGGCCGGTCGGCCGGAGATCTACGCCAAGATCGGTACGGGCGCCGCGGCGGAGGGGGAGAAGGAATGACGACCGGCATCGCCCGCGTCGAGAACGCCGCCGGAGCGGCCGAGAAGGTCGGCGCGGTCATCGCCGAGTCCTTCCATGACCTGGCGGTCTCGACCTGGCTCGTCCCGCCGGACGAGGACCGGCGGCGCGTCCTGCCGGCCCAGTTCTCGATGCTCACCGAGCACGCCCTCGCACACGGTGAGGTCTACGCGACGGACGACATGTCGGCGGTGGCCGTGTGGTTCCACAACGACGGGACACCGCCGCCAGAGATCCCCGGCGAGGCGGAGCGCGTGGCCGCGTTCGCCGGACGGCACTCGAGACGTCTCGCCCAGCTCGATACGGAGATGGCCAAGCACCATCCTCATGATCCGCATCACTACCTGGCGTTCCTCGCCGTGGTGCCGGAACGGCAGGGACAGGGTCTGGGCACCCGACTGCTGGCCGAGCACCACGCCGCGCTCGACGGGTCGGGTGTGGCGGCGTACCTGGAGGCGAGCAACGCCCGCAGCCGCGAGTTCTACCTGCGTCACGGGTACAGCGACCTGGGCACGCCGCTGATCCTGCCGGACGGCCCGCCCATGTTCCCGATGTGGCGCCCACCGGGTTCCTGAGCGCGAAATCCGAGATCCGCCGCCGTCACACCTGGTGACGGCGGCGGATATCTTGGACGAGATGGATGAGAACCGGGCACGACGCGTCGTCGACGCGCTGCGGGAACGTGGCATCAACGGCCATCTGGCCAGGGTCGGCGTGGATCAGTTCGGCATACGGGTGACCCTGCCCGACGGCCGTGAAGCGGATTGGGACACCGACGGCACGGCCGGTCTGGAAGCGCAGGTGATGCGCAACGGCATGCTGGTCGGCTATGTGCCCCAGATCGAGGGGTCGGAGGACTTCGACGAGCGGCAGGTCGTCGACGCCATCGCGCGGACCGACTATGACCAGCCCATCGCCCGGCAACGCGCGGTCGCGCCGCCGCCCGGCGAACCCCTGCCCCGGGTCGGCGGCCTCTTCCGCCGCTTTCTGGACGGCTTCCGCTACCGCTGACGGGTTCCTACCGGGCCGGTGTGAGGCCGTCGAGGAGCCCTGATCGATTCGCGGCTAGGGCAGGTAGGGAAGCCGGGCGTCGTACAGCCAGGTCCAGAAGAACGTGTCGAGCGGCCGGTGGGCGTAACGCTGAGCGTGCCCGATGAACTCGCGCGTCGTCACCACGCCGTACCGTTTCGCGGCCGTCCATTCGCGGACCATCGCGAAGAACGCGGCGTCGCCGAGCGTGCCCCGCAGGGCGTGCAGGGCCAGGGCTCCCCGCTTGTAGACCCGGTCGTCGAAGATGTTCTCCGGGCCGGGATCGGCGAGCACGAGATCCTGGGGGAGCGACGCGAGCCTGCGGTGCCACCGCCGCGCGTGCTCGCCCGCGGGTTCGTCGCCGGAGGCCTCCGACCACACCCATTCCGCGTAGGCGGAGAACCCTTCGTGCAGCCAGATGTCGCGCCAGTCGGCCAGGGTCAGGCTGTTGCCGAACCACTGGTGGGCGAGCTCGTGGGCGACGAGCCGTTCGCTGCGCCTGCGGCCGTCCACGTGGTTCCTGCCGAAGATCGACATGCCCTGCGCCTCGATCGGGATCTCCAGTTCGTCGTCGACCACGACGACGTTGTACGCGTCGAACGGGTAGGGCCCGAACCGCTCCGCGAAGACGGCCAGCATGTGCTCCTGGCGGCCGAAGTCGTGTTTCACCTGGGCGGCGAGCCGCCCCGGGAAGGCCAGCGACTGGGGGACCGTACCCGGCAGCTCGGCCCTCTGGTAGCGCCCGATCTGGACGCTCGCCAGATAGGTCGCCATCGGCTCGTCCTGCTCGTATACCCAGGTGGTCCCCGACGCGGCCCTGCTCTTGGAGACCAGACGCCCGTTGGCGATCACCTGATAGGCCGAGGCGGCGGTGACCGAGATCCTGTAGGAGGCCTTGTTCCCCGGCCTGTCGTTGCACGGGAACCACGACGGCGCGCCGATCGGCTGGCTGGCCACGATGACGCCGTCGGTCAGCTCCTCCCATCCGAGGTCACCCCAGTGGCTGCGCACCGGGCGGGGGCTTCCCGAATACCTGACCTCGGCGACGACCGCCTCGCCCGGCTCCAGTGGCCGCCCGGCCGAGAGCGTCAGCTTGTTCTCCCGGTGCGTGTACGGCACACGCTCTCCGTCGACGAGCACCTGGGAGACCCGGAAGGCACCGAGATCCAGCCTGAGCAGACTGAGCGGCTCAACGGCCACCAGGGTCAGCCGGGCGACCCCGTCCAGGCGGTTGGGGCCGATCCGGTAGTCCAGCGTCAGGTCGTAATGATCGACCCGGTGGTTCTCGTCGCCGTGCCTGGCGAAGTAGCGGTCGTGCACGCTCACGTTCCGTTTGGTTTCCAGCATCAGTCGGCAGCATCAGTCGGGCGGTATCAGTCGGGCAGCGTCATTCCGAGGGAGCCCACGCCACGATCGGGTTGCCGAACCAGCGGGTCTGGGGCGGCACGGACTCGCCGCGCATCACCAGGGACGCCGGCCCGACCGTGGTGTCCGCCCCGACCGTGGCCGCAGGCAGGACGACCCCGTGCGGACCGAGCGTCGCTCCCTTGTGGAGAACCACCGTATCGATGCTCATGACCCGGTCATGGAACAGATGGGTTTGTAACACGCAGCCGCGGTTGACGCTCGCGCCGTCGCCGAGCGTGATCAGATCCGCCTCGGGCAGCCAGTAGGTGGCGCAGGTCACCCCGCGGCCGATCCGCGCGCCCAGAGAGCGCAGCCACAGGTTGAGGGGCGCGGTGCCCAGCCACGCTTCGGCGAACCACGGTGCGGCGAGCACCTCGACGAAGTTGTCCGCCAGCTCGTTGCGCCACACGAACGAGCTCCACAGGGGGCGGTTGCCTGCGCGGATGCGGCCGATGATCGCCCACTTGGCCAGACTGGCGACCGCCGCGGCCACCACGCCCGCGCCGAGCAGGACCACCCCGCCGAGGAGCCCCGCGACGGCGAAGCCGTACGTGATGGAGAGCCGTTCGAAGGCCGCCAGGACGAGCACGGCGAGGGCCACGGTGGCCATGGCGGGGACTACGCGGCACAGCTCGACCGCCGCACGCGCGACCTTCAACCGCAGCGGCGGATCATAGGTGCGGGCCCGGTCGCCGCCCTCGACCGTACGGCGCAGCCTGACCGGGGGCATGCCGAGATAGGACGAGCCGACCTTGGCCTTCTTCGGCGTCGCCGACAAGACGCCGACCAGGCCGTCCTTGGGCACCTTGCGGCCGGGGGCGGTCATCCCGGAGTTGCCGAGGAAGGCCCGCTTGCCGATGCGCGCGTTCGCGATCCGCAGGCGGCCGCCCTCGAGTTCGTACGGCGCGACCATGGTGTCGTCGGCGAGGAACGCGCCGTCCCCGACCGAGGTCATCGACGGCAACGCCAGCACGGTCGACAACTCGACGTCACGGCCGACCTTCATGCCGAGAGCACGTAGCCATGACGGCGTAAGCACACTCGCGTAGAGCGGGAACAGCCACACGCGGGCCATGGCCATGAGATGGCCGCTCGCCCATGCCTGCCACGCCTGGCGGCTGTGGACGGGGTGACTTCCCTCGCGCAGCCCGAGGGCGAGCAGCCGGACGCACAGGAAGATCGCCAGGGCGAACGCCGCCATCGAGGCGAGCGTCGCGAGCGGCACGCCGTACATCGCGGAGACCAGCGGCGAGGAGCTGCCGCGCAGGAAGGCGACCAGCACCGCGATGCCGGGGACGGCGGCGGCCACCGGCAGGAGGCTCAGCACCAGCGCCGACACGCCGTAAACGGCCAGCCAGCGGCCGGTGCGCGCCGGGCGGTCTTCAGGCTTGCGCGCCTTGCCCTGCCGTACGGCGGGTGCCCCCGCCCACCGCTCACCGGCGGGCACGGTCCCCGCGACCGCGGATCCGGGGGCGACCTGGGCGTTCTTGCCGATCTTCACGCCGGGGAGCAGGGTCGAGCGCGAACCCACCCGGGCGCCGGAGCCGATGCGGATCTCACCGACGTGGACGCGGTCGCCGTCGTACCAGTAGCCGCTCAGATCCACCTCGGGTTCGACCGCGGCGTTGGCGCCCAGCCGCAACATCCCGGTGATCGGAGGCAGGGAGTGCAGGTCGGCGTCTTGGCCGATGCGCGCCCCGAGCGCCCGTGCGTAGTAGGTCACCCACGGGGCGCCGGACAGGCCGGGGACGCCCAGGCGGGCGGCGAGCTGCTCGGCGAACCACAGCCGCAGGTGCACGTGGCCCCCGCGGGGATGGCTTCCCGGCTTCAGCCCGCGCAGCAGCACCCGGGCACCGCAGGCCGCGATGGCCATGCGCCCGGCGGGGGAGAAGAACAGCAGCCACCCGGCCAGCACCCAGCCCCAGGAGACCGTCGGCGCCCAGGGCAGGGAGATGAGGTTGTTCAGCGTGGCGAGCGCGGTCAGCCAGCGCAGCCCGCCGACGGTGAGAAGCGGCAGCATCAGCGCCGCCTGGCCGACGGACGCCCGCCGGGGCATGGGGGCGACGACCCGGTCGGTGGTGGCGACCTTCATGGCCTGTGAAGCGGACAGGCGGGCCGCGAGCCCGCCGAGCGTCGGATGGTCGTAGATGTCGGCGACGGCGGCGGCCGGATACTCGGCGCGCAGCGCGGACGCCAGCCGTGCCGCCGCCAGGCTGGTGCCGCCCTCGGAGAAGAAGTCGGCGCCGGGCTCGGCCGGGGTGACGCCGAGGACCTGTTCCCAGCGCCCGGCCAGCCACCGCTCGGTCGCGGTCAGCTCGGCGTCCGGCGCGCCGGACGGCTCCGCGGTGGGCAGCGGCCAGGGCAGCGCGTCCCGGTCGATCTTGCCGGAGGTACGGGTCGGCAGGCCCTCCACCAGCGCCAGGCGGGGCACGAGCGCGGCGGGCAGCGACTCCCGCAGCAGGCCCGTCGCGGTCTCCTGGTCGAAGTCGTCGGTCGCGACGACGTAGCCGATGAGGAGCTGGTTGCCCGCGCCTGCCGTACGGACCGCCGCGGCGGCGCCGGAGACGCCGGGAAGCGCCTGCAGCGCGGCGTCGACCTCGCCCAGCTCGATGCGCCGGCCGCCGAGCTTGATCTGCTCGTCCGCCCGGCCGTTGAAGATCAGCCCTTCCGCCTCGGCGCGGACCAGGTCGCCGCTGCGGTAGGCCCGCTCCCAGCCGAGCGACGGCAGGGGGGCGTACTTCTCCGCGTCCTTGGCCGGGTCGAGGTAACGCGCCAGGCCCACGCCGCCGATGACGAGCTCGCCGGTCTCGCCCATGGCGACGGGCTCGCCGCCGGGGCCGACGACGGCGAGGTCCCACCCGTCGAGCGGAAGTCCGATGCGCACCGGCCCTTCACCCGACATCCGTGCGGCGCAGGCCACGACGGTCGCCTCGGTGGGGCCGTAGGTGTTCCAGACCTCCCGGCTTGGTACGGCGAGGCGCTCGGCGAGCTCGGGCGGGCACGCCTCACCACCGAAGATCAGCAGGCGGACCCGGTCGAGCGAGTCCGCCGGCCACAGAGCCGCCAGTGTCGGCACTGTGGACACGATCGTGATGCCCTTGTCCACCAGCCAGGGGCCGAGATCCATGCCGGTCCGCACCAGCGCACGAGGAGCGGCCACCAGGCAGGCGCCGTGCCTCCAGGCCAGCCACATCTCCTCGCAGGAGGCGTCGAACGCGACGGAGAGGCCGGCGAGCACCCGGTCGCCCGGGCCGATGGGGTCGCCGGCCAGGAACAGCCGGGCCTCGGCGTCCACGAACGCGGCCGCGCTCCGGTGGGTGACCGCGACGCCCTTGGGCTTGCCGGTCGACCCGGAGGTGAAGATGATCCAGGCGTCGTCGTCCAGGCCGGGAGGTCCCGTGCGGCCGTGGGGAGTGCCCGAGACGGTGATCGTCTCCCCGATGACGGCGCACACGCCCGCCTCGGAGAAGACCAGCTCGGCCCGCTCGTCCGGGTCGTCGGCGTCGACGGGGACGTAGGCGGCCCCGGCCGTCAGGACGGCCAGGATCGCGACGTAGAGGCCGGCGGTGCCGGACGGGCGGCGCACCCCGACGCGGTCGCCGGGGCCGATTCCCGCCGCGCGCAGCTCGTCGGCCATGCGGTCGACCTCGGCCCGCAGACCGAGGTAGTCGAGCCGCGTGTGGCCGTCGTCGAGTGCGAGCGCATGGGGGTGACGCCGTGCCGTACGGTCCAGGACGTCCACGAGGGTCCTCGGCGGGGCGGCCGCTTCGCCCGACAGGAACACGGCGCGCGTGTCCCAGACGACATCAGTGACGTGATCGGTGATGGAAGGACGCAAAAGGGACTCTCCTCGATGTCCGCGTGCCTGGCAGTGGCTCCCCGGAGGGGGATCGCGCGTACCGCGCGGGCATCAAGCCCTTCGCCGTGATCGTTCCGTGTGATCAGAACGGCCAACAATATGCATCTATTCCATGAACGATATCCAAATCCACGGAAACATCGGAGCGTGGCCGGCCGTATGCGGCTCGACCCCACCGTGACGGGCGCGGTGGGCCACCCCTGGTCGGGGTCGCGACACGGAAGCCCGGGGCGTGGACATCGCGCGCGTTCACCACAACTTGCGACGTGCTTCTACGGATCGCCGTGTCCGATTCATTCATGAACGACATCTTTGTCAGGTTTTGTACCACGAGGATGGAGGAGCATGATGAGCCCGGTATCACGGCGCGATCTGTTGAAGGCCACGGCGGCGGTCACCGCCCTCGGAGCCGGGCGTCTCGCGCTGGGGCCTCAGCCCGCGCTTGCTGCCGACATCACGAACGGCTTCGTTGCTCGCCCGATCTCGATGGCGATGCACATTCACGCCTCCTGGAGCGAGGGCGCCGGCAGCATGCAGGGCCACCTCGAACAGGCCACCCGCACCGGTATCGACGTGATGTGGTGGACCGAGCACGACTTCCGCATGGCCGAGCACGGTTACCCCGGCGTGCTCCACATGAATGGCCCGTCAGAGCAGGTGAACGGCGTGGCCTGCTCGTGGACGGAGAAGCGCGAAGGAACCCTCGCCTCATCACAGGTCCTCTGGGACAAGGCGATGGCATCTCCTGCCGACGCGTCCACGCCTGGTTCGGTGCGGCTCTCGGCGACCTCCGCCGGTCGTGACGCGGCGGCGGTGCGCATCTCGGGTGACGCCACGAACACGGTGCTGCAGCGGTCGCTGTACGACCAGACCATCGAGGTCGACGTCTTCCCCGCCGAGGTGTCGCCGCACGCCTACCTCGCCGTGGTGGTCACCACCAGCTGGCGGCCGGCGACGGCGGGCCGGCCCGCGGGCCAGTACACGCTGACCTACATCGTGAACGGCACCGAGGGCAAGTCCCGCACGTGCACCGGGTTGAACGCCGTGGTGCACCTGCCGGCCAGGCAAGGGGAGTGGACCACGCTGCGGATGTCTCCGGCCGAGGACATCGCGCGCTTCTGGCCGGATCTGGAAAGCGGCGACGCCGCGATGCTGGCCCTGACCCTGGGAGCGGTCAGCGAGAAGGAGCGTCTCGCCGACGGATGGTTCGACTTGCTTCGCATCTCCCGCCCGGCGCGCTCGGACGACGCCGTCCTGCAGGTTCAGGCTGCGCTGATGGCCGGCTACTCCGCGAAGTTCCCGGCGGTGCGCCAGTACCAGGGCCTGGAGGTCTCCCTCGTCAAGCCCACGCACGTCAACTGGTTCGGCCCCAAGATCACCATGCCGACCTTCGCCAAGCCTACGCCGACCGCCGACCCCGATCCCGCCGCCGGGCTCGCCATCGTCTCGATGATCCAGTCGATGGGTGGCCTCGCCTCCTACAACCACCCCTTCGGCACCTCCACCCCGGCCAACCTCCCGCCCGCCCAGCAGGACGCGATGCGCGCCTCGGTCGCCAAGACCGTTCTCGCCGACCGGGCCATGGGTTGCGACATCCTCGAGGTCGGCTACCCCAGCCGCGGCGGGGTCGACCTCGACCGGCACTCGCAGCTGTGGGACGTCTGCTCCCGCAACGGGATGTTCCTCACCGGCACCGGCGTGAGCGACGACCATTCCGGACAGGACTGGCTCGGCCAGAAGTCCAACTTCGTCACGTGGGCGCATGCGCCCAGCCGAGAACTCGCCGACCTGCTCGGCAGCCTGTCGGCGGGGCGGGTCTACTTCGGCGACCCCGCGCGCTTCTCCGGCGTCATCGACCTCCAGGTCGACGGAGCCGCCCCCATGGGGTCCGTCACCGTCTCGACCGCCGCGACCCGCACCGTCCGTGCCATCCTCACCGGCCTTCCGGCCGACAGCGTCGTGCGCATCGTGCAGGGTACGGTCGACCTCGCCGGGCCGTCGAAGCCCGAACCCGGCACCACCTTCACCGAGATGCCGTCGGCCGCGTGGGCCGTCCAGGGGTTCGTCGACCTGCCCATCAACACCACCGCACCCCGGTTCGTCCGAGTCGAGGTGCGGGATCGCGCGGGGACCGTCCTCGCCCTCTCCAACCCCGTCTGGCTGCTCCGCGACACCCCAGAAGGAGGAATCCCCGCAGCACGGCGTGTGGGCTGACGGGCCGGCCGTAAGGCGGTGCTGTGGGGTTCGTTCACCGGGGCCGCGCCCGCGGCCCCGGCCGATCAGTCGACCTTGAACGGGTCGTGCTCCGCCAGCAGCTTGTCGAGCCTGGCCTGGTCGACCCGGCCGACCAGGCTGTCCTCCTCCTGCCGGTCCCGCACGCACTTGGCGAGCGTGAACGCGGAGGTCACGACATAGAGCAACCCGATGCTCAGGAAAGCGCGGACCCAGCCTGTCACCGGAAGCCACGCGATTCCGAGCCCGAGTGCGGTGATGGAGATGCCGAAGGAGAGGATGGCCTGCACGTAGAACGCGGTCGTGGTGGTACGGGCAGGCTGTACGTTTCGTGTCATATACCCATGCTCGGCAGGGCCGTAGGGCGGGTCGTGAGCGCGACTACTCAATCGCGCATGAGTAATCACCCCTGAGGCCGCGGCCTATCGGGCCTTGCGGGCGCCCGGGACGACCAGCCCGCTCTCGTAGGCGGCGACGACCGCCTGCGTCCTGTCCCGCAGCCCGAGCTTGCCGAGGACCCGGCTCACGTGGGTCTTCACCGTTTCCTCTGTGACCGTCAGCCGGGCCGCGATCTCCGGGTTGGACAGGCCCTCGGCGACCAGGAGCAGCACCTGCGTCTCGCGCGGGGTGAGCGCGGCCAGCGCCGCCGAGGAGGCGGCGTCGGGCCGGGGGTGCTGCCTGGCGAACTCGCTGATGAGGCGGCGCGTGACCGCCGGCGCGAGCAGCGCCTCTCCGGCGGCGATGACGCGCACCGCGTCGAAGAGCCGTTCGGCGGTGACGTCCTTCAGCAGGAACCCGCTGGCTCCCGCGCGCAGCGCGTCGTAGACGTACTCGTCGAGGTCGAAGGTCGTCAGGATGAGCACGCGTGGCCCGGGAGAGCCGGAGAGCCGTCGGGTGGCCTCGATGCCGTCCATGCCGGGCATGCGCACGTCCATGAGCACGACGTCGGGCGACAACGCACCGCAGACCCGTACGGCCTCGGCCCCGTCGGCGACGGTCGCGACGACGTCGAAGTCGGGCTGGGTGCCGAGCAACTCGGCGAAACCCGTGCGGACCACCTGATGATCGTCGGCGACGACGACGCGGACCACGGGGGCGCTCACATCGCGTCCTTCCCCGGCAGGCGGGCCTCGACGAGGAATCCGCCGCCCTCCGCGGGACCCGTGCGGAGCTCGCCCCCGACGGCCGCGGCGCGTTCACGCATGCCGGAAAGCCCGTGACCCGCGGGAGCCGCGGATGGGCCGGGCCCGTTGTCGTGCACGATCAGGCGCAGGGCGCCGGCCGTGTAATGCAGCTCCACGTCGACGGCTGCGCCCGGCGCGTGCCGCCGGGCGTTGGTGAGCGCCTCCTGGACGATGCGGTAGGCCGCGAGCTCGACCCCGGGGTCGAGCGTGACCGGCGAGCCGCGGAGGATGAGCCGGGTCGCCGTCCCCGACGCCTCCCGCGACTCGTCGAGCAGCTCGTTGAGCTCGCGCAGCCGCAGGCCGGGCTGCGGCCGCCGCGCGGGGCCCGCCACCGCACCGTTGACCGAGACCGGCTCCGCGTCCTCACGCAGCACGCCGAGCAGCCGCCGCATCTCGGTCAGCGCGGCCCGGGCGGTGTCGCCGATCGCCGAAAGCCGCTCGGCGCCCGCGGGCGGCATGCCCGGGGTCGTCAGCCGGGCCGTCTCCGCCTGCACCGCCACCATGGAGATGTGGTGGGCGACGACGTCGTGCAGCTCGCGGGCGATCCGCGCCCGCTCCCCGCGCAAGGTGTGCTCCAGCAGGGTGTCGGCGACGACCTGCTGGGCCGCCCGGTTCTCCATGGCCTCGGCCCGCGCCCGCGAGGCGATCCCGGCCAGGCCCACCGCCGGGGCGAGGGAGGCCAGGAGCAGGATGAGGACGTGCGGAGAGCCGATCAGGGCCAGCGCCGGGTACGGCACGGCGAGCAGGACCGCGAGTGCCGAGCCGCCGGACCTCCCGAGCCGATATCCGGCGATCAGCTGCGCTGCGGCACCGGCCACGGTCAGGGTCTGCACGACCACGAGGGATGCCGTCACCGCCACGCACACGGCGACGGCGGAGGCGGCCGGATGCGACCACAGGAAGGCCAGCGGCAGTGTGGTGGCCAGCCCGACCAGGCAGAACGCCACGAAATAGAGCGGAGTGGGCGCGCTCCCCGGCGGCAGCCGGCTCCCCGCATGGACGATCGACTCGATCACCGCGAGCAGCCCCGCCGTCGCAGCGACCACGACGGGTGCGGAGGGAGCCGCGGCGAGGCGCCACGCTCCGGCGGCCCGCCCACCGTGCCGGTCGTGCGCTCGGTTCACGGACCCATTCTGGCGACATGTGGACATTGCACGCATCCCTCGTGTGGGGGACGGGAGGTCACCTGCGCCCGCGACGGCGAAGATGGCTCCATGGGGTGACGACCCGCCCGGTGTCCGGTGCCTAGCCTGCCTCGCATGGAAGCGACCATCGACGTCATCGGCGTGCGTAAACGATTCGGCCGAACCATGGCCCTGGACGGGATGACCTTCGCCGTGAGACCGGGGCGGGTCACCGGCTTCGTCGGACCCAACGGAGCGGGAAAGTCGACGACGATGCGGGTCGTCCTCGGTCTCGACACGGCCGACGAGGGCAGCGCGCTCGTCGGCGGCCGGCCGTACGCGAGCCTGCGGCGCCCGCTTAGCCACGTCGGGGCGCTGCTGGACGCCGCCGCGCTGCAGCCCAGCCGTACGGCACGCGACCATCTGCTGTGGCTGGCCCATTCGCAGGGGCTGACCGGCCGCCGGGCCGACGAGGTGATGGAGCAGGTCGGGCTGGGTTCGGTGGCCCGGCGCAGAGCGGGAGGGTTCTCGCTCGGGATGCGGCAGCGGCTCGGGATCGCCGCCGCACTCATCGGCGATCCGCCGGTGCTTATGCTCGACGAGCCGTTCAACGGTCTCGACCCCGAGGGCATCGTGTGGATCCGCGGTTTCCTGCGGTCGCTGGCCGCCGAGGGCCGTGCCGTCCTGGTGTCCAGCCATCTGATGAGTGAGCTTCAGGACACCGCGGGCCATCTCGTGGTGGTGGGACGCGGCAGGGTCGTCGCGGACGCCGGTGTGGCCGAGCTGATCGCGGCGGCGTCCCGTGACCGGGTCACCCTGCGTACGACCGCCCGGCCGGAGGCGATGACGGTGCTGGCGGGCACGGGCGCCACCGTGGCCGCGGTCGACCGTGACACGCTCACCGTCTCCGGTCTTGCGGCCGGACGCATCGTGGAGCTGCTCAACGGGCACGCGGTGCCGTTCTCCGAGGTCGCCGCTCATCGCGCGACGCTGGAGGAGGCCTATATGGAGCTCACCCGTGACGCGGTCGAGTTCCGCGCCGCCATGACGCCTCTGGAGCCCGGCACGGATCGGGAGGGGGCGCGATGACCGTCGTCACGCCGTACCGCTCGGCCGTACGCGGGGCACGCGACGGTTTCGCGCAACTTCTGCACGCGGAATGGACCAAGTTCCGCACCGTCCGCGGGTGGGTGGCCGCGATGGCGGTCGTGGCACCGGTCGTCATCGCGCTCGGCCTGTTCTCCGCGGCGGGCAACTCTTCGTCGTGCAGCGACGGCCCCAAGGTCGTCCCGTGCCCCGCCGTACCGCTGGGGCCGGGCGGGGAGGCGGTGAGTGACAGCTTCACCTTCATGCACCGGCCACTGGGCGAGGGGGGCGGCATCACCGCCCGCGTCACCGGGATGACCGGCATCATCACCTACCCGCCGCCCAACCACGACCAGATCGTCAACGGTCTCGTGCCATGGGCGAAGGCCGGAATCATCATCAAGGAGAGCACCCGGCAGGGCTCCGCGTACGCCGCCGTGATGGTCACCGGGCATCACGGGGTGCGGATGCAGCACGACTTCACCCACGACGTGGCAGGAAGACCGGCCTCGGCCGCGTCCCCGACGTGGTTGCGGCTGACCCGCTCCGGCGACACGATCACCGGCTACGAGTCGGCGGACGGCGTCCACTGGAGCACGATCGGCAGTGTCCGCTTGCCGGGGCTGCCGGCCACGGTGCAGGCAGGGCTCTTCGTCACCTCTCCCGCCGATCTGACGGTCAAGCCCAACGCTGTGGGCGGCAGCATCGCGCAGGCCCGATTCACCCAGGCCACCGCCGTCTTCGACAACGTCGACCTGCGGGGCGCACCGCCCGGCACCGTGTGGAGCGACGACCAGATCGGGCAGAGCGGCACGACCCAATGGGAGCAGGAACACAAACCCGCCGGGGTGGTCTCGTCAGGCGGAACGTTCACCGTGACCGGCTCCGGAGACATCGCGCCGATCGGGCAGGAGGCGGGTCAGAGCATCGAGCACACGCTCACCGGCGGCCTGGTCGCCCTGATCGTGGTCATGATCGTGGCGGTCATGTTCGTGACCGCCGAATACCGGCGAGGCCTGATCCGGACCACGCTGCTCGCCAGCCCGCGGCGCGGCCGGGCGCTCGCGGCCAAGGCCCTCGTGATCGGTGTGCTCGCCTTCGCCGCAGGGCTGGTCGCGGCTGTCGTCACGGTTCCTCCGGCCACGCGGATACTGCGCTCGAACGGCAACTACGTGCTCCCCGTGAGTCTCCTGACCGAGTTACGCGTCATGGTCGGCACCGCGGCGTTGTTCGCCGTCGCCGCTGTCGGCGCGCTGGCCCTGGGCGCCCTGTTCCGGCGCGGGGTCGCGGCCGCCGTCACCGCGATGGTCGTGGTCGTGGTGCCCGCCGTCCTCGCGACCGCGTCCGTGCTGCCCCTGGAGGTGTCCCGGTGGCTGCTGCGGCTGACCCCGGCCGCCGGGTTCGCCGTCCAGCAGAGCATCCCGGACTACCCGCAGGTGATCGGCGACTACTCGCCCCAGGCGGGCTACTACCCGCTCCCGCCGTGGGCAGGGTTCGCCGTGTTGTGCGGTTATGCCGCGCTCGCGCTCGCCCTTGCCGTCCTCCGCATGCGCAGGAGGGACGCATGAGACGGGAACTGCACGCGGAGTGGACGAAGCTGCGCGGCCTGCCCGGGCTCGGCTGGTGGGCGCCCGCACTCGTCGTCGTGACGGTGATGACGGGCGTCGCGGCGAGCGCCGCCGTGACCTGCCCCTGGGCGGGTTGCGGCAGCGACGCCGCCAAGCTCAGCCTCGCCGGGGTCCAGGTCGGGCAGGCCGTGGTCGCGCTCCTGGCCGTGCCGGCGATCACCGGCGAATACGGCACCGGCATGATCCGCACCAGTCTCGCGGCGATGCCGCGCCGTCTCGTCTTCCTGGCCGCCAAGGCGGCCGTCGTCATCGGCCTCACCTTGGCCGCGGGAACCGTCGCCGTGCTCGCGTCCGTGCTTGCCGGGCGGCTCATCCTGCCCGGCAACGGATTCACCGCCGCGCACGGCTACTCGGCGCTGTCGCTCGCCGACGGGCCCACGCTGCGCGCGGCCGCCGGTTCCGTGCTCTATCTCGCGCTGGTCGCCGCGCTCAGCCTCGGCGTCGGCGTCGCCGTACGGGAAGGGGTGGCGGCCGTCGGCATCGTGCTCGGGCTGCTCTATCTGCCGCAGGTCGTGACCCTCATGACGAACGATCCGGACTGGCAGCGGTTCCTGTTGCAGGTGTCACCGGCGAGCGCCGGACTGTCCATCCAGGCCACCGTCGGCATTCCGAGCCTGCCCATCGGTCCGTGGCCGGGGCTGGGCGTGCTCGCCGCATGGGCGGGCGCCGCACTGCTGGGTGGCGGCCTGCTGCTCCGGCGACGCGACGCGTGAACGATCAGCCGGGCAGCTGCCGTGCCGGGGTTAATGTGGTGGTTTCGCCGCTCGTGTCAGTGCGAGAGTAGCGGCCATGAACAGCCGCCTCATCCGCAACGTTTTCCGGGACCCGCTGGTAGACGGAGAGATTCCCTATGTCGTTCTCACCCCGGACGGGTGGACGGGCGACGAGACGTTGCCGCTCATCGTGGTGCTGCACGGCGCGAACTCCTCCAGCGAGTTCCTCGCCATGATGCAGCCGATCGTCGAAGGCATGTGGAACGACGGATCGCTCCCTCCCTGCCTGATCGCCGGGGCATCCACCCCCACGACCGGGGGGTTCTACATCGACCGGCCCGGCAACGCCTGGGAGAGCCTGATCGCCACGGCCTTCCCCCGCCTGCTGGAGAAGGAGTACGGCGCCGACCCGGCCCGCATCTCACTGATGGGCGCCTCGATGGGCGGCTACGGCGCCCTGAAAATCGCCTTCGCGGAGCCGGCGCGATGGCTCGCGGTCGCGGCGGTCGCTCCCGCGTTGCTGCCCGCGTCGGCCCCGGAGGACCTGCGACCGCGCAACACCCTCGATGTGCTCGCTCAACTGGGCAGCGAGATGGCCGGCGAAGGCGGCGGGTTCGCGGCCAACAGCGTCCTCCACCGGCTGCGGAACAACGCCGACGCGATCCGGGCCGGCGGTTTGCCGATCTTCCTCCGCTGCGGCGACCATGACACGTTCGCCATGCACGACGGCACCGAGCAACTCCATCGGACGCTCTGGGATCTCGACATCGGCCACGAGTACCACCTCGTCTACGACGCCGATCACCTCGGGCCCGAGGCGGTCGCCGCCCAACGTGCCGCGTTGGCGTTCATCGGCGCGGCCCAGCGCAGAGCCGCGGGCGAGGACCGCACCGCGGCTGATCGTGAGCTGGAAGCCGCGTGGCGGGACTGGGCCGCCGGTGGCCGGCAGGGAGCCCCGCCCAAGCTCGACGCCTTCGGCGTCAGCGCTTCGGTGGCCCTGCGCGCGATGCTCGAGCCGGAACTGGCCGAAGCGGCTCGTCGGGACGAGACGACCCTGCGCCGGTACGGAGTCCTTCCGCAGGAATGAGAGGCAGCGGCGACCAATAGGGTGCGTGCGTGGACCTCGATGCCGTGCGCACCTTCGTCGCCGTCGCGGAGGCGGAACAGTTCCAGCAGGCCGCCGCCGACCTGTCGATCACCCAGCAGGCCGTCTCCAAGCGCATCGCCGCGCTGGAGAAGGACCTCGGTGTGCGGCTGTTCACCCGCACCACGCGCGGAGCCCAGCTCACCATCGACGGGCAGGCGTTCCTGCCGCACGCCTTCGACCTGCTCCGGGCGGAAGAGCGGGCGGCCGCCTCCGTACGGCCCGGCCGCCGCGCATTTCGCGTCGACGTGATCGGCCGGCGGCTCGCGCCCGCGGCTCTGCTGCGCGGCTTCCACCGCGCGTATCCCGAGATCGAGCTCGACGTCGTGACCCTCTACGACGCCGACGCGGCCGTCGACGCCGTCGTCAGCGGGACGATCGACGCATCCTTCCGGGCCGTCACCATGCCCGGGCGGCAACTCCCCGACGGCATCGAGGCCGTTCGGGTGCTCGACGAGCCCATCCAGCTCCTCGTCGGACCGGCCCACGAGTTCGCCGCCGTCCGCGCGGTCGCACCCGCCCACCTCGCCGGGCACAGAATCTGGATGCCCGGCATGGCCCCCGGCACCGAGTGGGCCGCGTACTACGACGACCTCGCCGCCGAGTTCGGGCTCACCATCGACGCGATCGGTCCCAACTTCGGCACCGAACCGCTGCTCGACGCGATCGCCGAATCCCCGGCTGTGGCCACCTTCGTCGGCGACCAGACCGGCTTCGTCTGGCCCGGCCACTACGACCTGCGGCGCGTCTCCCTGCACAGCCCGACACCGGTCTATCCGCACTCGCTGATCTGGCACCGGGACAATCCGCACCCCGCACTCACCGCGTTCCGCACCCACCTCGGATCCGTACGGCGGGGCCGTGGCGACGCGGAGACCTGGACACCGAAATGGGTCCAGCCGCCCCTGACGCGCGAGGCACATCCCTAGGACGGCGGTCGGAGATAAAGGGGATGAACCTTTTCAGGTGCGGTGCCAGGCTGGGCTCGTGATCGACACGCGAACCGTCGTCCTGGTCGAGGGGGCCAGTGACAAGTCGGCCATCGAAGCGCTGGCCGGGCGCCGTGGCCGGAACCTGGCGGCCGAAGGCATCTCCCTTGAGGCCATGGGCGGTGCCACGAACATCGGGACGTATGCCGGCAGGTTCGGCCCTCCCGGTCGCAATCTCCGGCTGGCCGGCCTGTACGACGTCGGGGAGGAAGACGACTTCCTGAGGGGTCTCGAGCGCGCCGGCCTCGGATCCGATCTCCGCCGAAACGATCTGGAGGCGCTCGGATTCTTCGTGTGCGTCGCCGACCTGGAAGATGAGCTGATCCGCGCCCTCGGCACCGCCACGGTTGAGCGGGTCGTCGATGCCGAGGGCGAGCTCCGTTCGTTTCGCACGCTCCAAAAGCAACCCGCATGGCGCGGGGGCACCACTCATGACCAGTTGCGCCGGTTCATGGGAGCAGGCAGTGGCCGCAAGATCCGCTACGCTGCTCCGCTCGTCGCGGCACTCGATCTCGATCGTGTGCCGCGGCCACTGGACATGCTGCTGGACCACCTATCAGGCAGTCGGAGCCGGTGATTTCAGCCCGGCGGGGTCGCTGCCCAGCTCGCCAGCAGGGTGAGCCGCATCCTGGCTCAGCGTCAATCTGTGCGCCACTGAAAATCTCGGTACAACCGCTCGTTGTGTGACGTGTCCCGTCGGTTGTTTGTGCGCTGCTCACTCGGAGGTGTTTGATCTGCGTCCTACAGCGAACGGTTGTCGGACGGGGGACGAGTGGCACGCCTGGGGCGAGACTTCGCATGGTTGTGGGGGGCCTACACCGTCAGCGCGCTGGGCACGTGGCTCGCCCTGGACGCCTTCCCCCTGATCGCCATCCTGGCCCTCCACGTCGGGCCCGGGCAGGTGTCTCTGATCTCGGCGGCCAGCGGAGCGGTCGGCGCGCTGCTCGCCGTGCCGCTGGGGCCGTGGATGGAGTTCCGCCACAAACGACGGCTGATGATCCGGGCGGACCTCGTACGTTTCGCCGTGCTGCTGACCGTGCCGGTCGCGTACGCCATGGGGGCGCTCAGCTACCTGCACCTGCTCGTCGTGGCCGTGGTGGTCGCCCTGGCCGACATCGTCTTCACCGCCGCAAGCGGGGCACATCTCAAAGCCCTCGTCCCGCGGCGGCATCTGATGGAGGCCGGCGGCCGGTTCGAGACCGTCAGCTGGATCTCGACGGCGATCGGCCCCCCGGCGGGCGGAGCCCTCATCGGGGTCTTCGGCCCTGTCGTCACCGTCGTCCTCAACGCGATCAGTTATCTGTTGTCCGCGCTGGGCATCCGTGCGATCTCGGCGCCCGAGGCGGCTCCACCCACCCGGATCGGGGGCACGCGACGTCTGGCCGAGATCGCCGAAGGCTGGCGTACGATCGCCGCGCACCGCGGGCTGCGCCTCCTGTTCGCCAACACCGTGCTCGTCTCGGCGCTCATCATGGCCACCGCTCCGCCGCTGGCCTATCTGATGCTCCACGAGCTCGCCTTCACGCCGTTGCAGTACGGGCTCGCATTCGGCGTCCCCTGCGTCGGCGGCATCGTGGGCGCCCGCCTGTCCCGGAGGCTCGTGGACCGTTTCGGGCGGCGCGGCGTCATGCTGGTCTTCGGCGCGGCGCGCGTTCCCTGGCTGATCGGTCTCGCGCTGGTGGGCCACGGCCCGGGCGGCCTGCTGCTGATCATGGGCCTCGAGCTCGGGCTGATCACCTGCATGGGTGTCTTCAACCTCGTCTACGTGACCTACCGTCTCGAACACGTCGACGACGGCAAGGTCGCGCGGGTGCTGACCGCCTGGACCATCACCTCGCGTACGGCCACCGCCGCCGCCACGGCTCTGTGGGGGGTGCTGGCCGCGATCGCCGGCGCCCGCGCGGCCATCGCGGTCGCCGGCGTGCTGATCCTCGCGACGCCCGTGTTCCTCCCGTGGCGACGACCGATTCAGGACTCGGGCTCGTCGGGCCGGTTGCCGATGATGATCAGCCGGGAGACCTCGTCGCCGTCGAGCGAAAAGTAGAAGGTGAGCACGAGCGGGTCCGGCAGGCCGGTCTTGTCGTACTCGCCGTCGACCTCGACGTCGGCGATCCAGTCGCCGTGGTGCGCCCTCGCCTGCACGAACCGCGTCACGACGACCTTGGCGGCGACGCTCTCCTCTTCGGCCCAGCGCCTGATCGCGTCCCGCCCCAGGAATTCGCGCCGAATGTCGTTGACCATGCCGTCCTCAGCGAACGCCGCGGCCATCGCGTCGCCGTCCAGCGCGTTCATGCCGGTGAAATAGCGGGCGACAGGCGTGGGCATCTCTGTGCGGGTCGTGGTGTTCACGGTCGTCTCCGTTCTTGTCGACTGACGAGAGCACGACGATGAACCCTCCCCTAAGGGGAACGTCAATCCGTCAACGCGTGGCCGTACGGAAGATCGGCCAGCAGATCTCGGTCGACTGCTCGGCGAACGGACCGTCGCCGGTGACCAGATAGTTCTCCCGGATGGGCCCCTCGACGCCGAGCAACCGCTCGGCCACATAACCGCCGAGCGCTCCGTACGTGCGGTCGACGTCGGCATGGCTGCCGTGATGCACGGCGACCGCGAGCTCGGCCGGCGGAATCTCGACGACACGCACCCGGCCCGTCGCTCCTGACGTCGCCGAACTCGGGATGAAGACGGTCGCCTCGCCGATCTCGTCGCCGAACAGCTCAGGCGCGTACAGGCCGCCGGGCGGTCCCGAGGTCGTGCCGTGGCCCGCGCTGAGCGCGGACCGGATTTCGCGCATCGCCTCGCGGTACCAGTCACCGAACGCGGGGATCGCCACGGTCTCGGTGATCGCCCACACCCGCGTCGCCGAGACCGAACGGAACTCGACGTCGACGGGGCGGCCGCCGGGTTCGAGCAGTTCGCGCAGGGCTCCGACGGCCTCCCGCGTCTCGCTCAGCTGCTCCTCCATGCGCCGCAGGTGTGCGCCGATGATCTGGTTGCGCCGGTCGACGTCGTCGGTGGCCATAATCGCCCTGATGTCCGGCACCGACACCCCCAGCGCACGAAAGCGCCTGATGATCTGGGCCGTCCGCAGCTGGCTCGTGTCGTAGAGCCGGTAGCCGTTGAAGGCGTCGACATGGGCGGGCTCCAGCAGCCCGAGCTCGTGGTAGTGCCGCAGCGCCTTCTTGCTCAGCTGGGACATTACGGAGAACTCGCCGATGGTCAGCTGCGCCGTCATTCCCTCTCCTCGGTCGCCGTGCGGGGTGGCCGGGGTGCCATCCGACGATACGCCCGGCCCGCTCACCCACCGAGGCTTGACCTTCCCCCAGCGGCAAGGTCAAGCCTCCTCCCGACGGCCGCGCACGTCGCGGGATCACGAAGTGAGTGGAGGAATCGTGGACGAGAACCTGAAGGGCAAGAAGGCGCTGGTCACCGGGGGAACCAAGGGCATCGGCGAGGCGATCGCCGTACGGCTGGCCGCCGCCGGAGCACGCGTCGTCATCACGGCCCGCACGCTGCCGCCGGCAGGCGTTCCCGACCATGTCGAACGGTTCGTCGCGGCGGACCTGGACACCCGGGAGGGGGCCGGCACGGTGGCGGAGGCGGTGCTGGACACGCTGGGCGGAATCGACATCGTGGTCCACAACGCCGGCGGGACGGATGCGACGGCAGGCCCGGTGACCTCCTTCAGCGAAAGCGACTGGGAGCAGGCGCTCGCACTGAACCTGCTCGCTCCGATGCGGTTGGACCGCCGGCTCGTGCCGCTCATGGCCGAGCAGGGCGGGGGAGCGGTGGTGCACGTGACCTCGATCGCCGGCCCTTTGCCCAGGAGCGCGCCGATGCCGTACTCCGCGGCGAAGGCGGCGCTGAGCAATTACAGCAAGGGCTTGGCGGCGGAGACGGCTCCGTACGGTGTGCGGGTCAACCGGGTGCTGCCGGGTTTCATCGAGACGAGGGGAGCCGAGCATCTGATCGACGAAACCGCCGCGGCCATGGGCACCGACCGGGACGGAGCCCGGCAGGCCATCATGGCGGCGCTCGGCGGCATTCCGCTGGGCCGGACCGGCCGTCCCGAGGAGGTGGCGGAGCTGGTCGCCTTCCTGGTCTCCGACCGCGCCGAATGGGTCACCGGCGCCGAGTACGTCATCGACGGGGGCACCAAGCCCACGGCCTGAGGCCCACGGTTTGAGGCTCAGCGCAGCTCGCCCTCCAGCAGTCCCATGAGGATCATGTCGTGCCACTTGCCGTCGCGCCGGAACGCCTCTCGCAGGCGTCCCTCCTCGACGAATCCGACCTTCTGGTAAACGTGGCGGGCCGCGGCGTTCTCCGCGACGGCGGTCAGTGAGATCCGGTGCAGGCGCATCTTCTCGAAGCCGTAGCGGCAGATCACGCGCATGGCGTCGGTCGCGTAGCCCTGACCCCAGGTGTCCCGCTCACCGAGGTAGATGTCCAGCTCGGCGGCGCCGGTCTCGGGTTGCGCGCCCCTCAGGGCGACGACGCCGATCGTGCGCTCGGCGAGCGTCTCGATCATCAGGACCAGGTTGTCGTACGTGCCGGCATCGCGCTCCCCGATGTCCTTGGCGATGCGGGCGAGCGACGGGGGATAGGGGTCGTCCATCCACCGCATCACCTCGGGGTCGTTGTGCCAGCGCCACAGGAACTCGGCGTCCGACGGTTCGATGGCGCGAAGCCGCACACGATCTCCAGTGAGCATGCCCCGTTCCTAGCGCGGGTGCTCTCCCGAACGCAACTCAGCGCCCCTCGCCCAGCCCGTCGGGGACGGCGGCGCGCAGCGCCTCGGCGATCGCGGCGACGGCCGGATGCCCGCCCGCGCCGCCACGGTAGGCGATCTTGGTTCTTCTGCGGATGGGGAGCCGGGTCAGCGTCACCGCGGGCGGCAGGTCCGCCAGGCCCAGATGCGGCACCATGGCCACACCCTGCCCGGCCGCCACCAGGGCCAGCACCGTGGCGAACTCGTCCACCTGGTGCCGGACGCGTGGGGTGAAGCCAGCCGCCTCGCACGCCCGGACGGTCATCGCGTGACAGAGCGTTCCCGGGGTCGCCGTGATCCAGGGCGCGTCCTTCCAGCGTGCGATGTTCGTCTCTTCCCCACCTGAAGGGGTGCCGGGCGAGGCGAGGTACATCTGCTCGCTGCACAGCGGCTCGGCCGCCAGGCCCGGCTCGGCGGGGAGCGGCACGAAGTCGTATTCGTGGATCAGCGCGACATCGAGCTCGCCCGCCCGCAGGGCGTCCGCGACGCCCGCCGGATCGATTTCCGAAACCATGGGCTCCAGGCCGGGGTGACGGCGCGCCAGCACGGTCAGGGCGGCGGGGACGATCGCCCGGGTCGCAGTCGGGAAGGTGCCGATCCGCAGCGGCCCCGCGAGGCCGTGCCGTGCGTCGACGAGTTCGGCGGCGGCCTGCTCCAGACGCTCCAGGACCGCTTCGGCGTGACGGACCAGGTTGCGCCCCGCGGGGGTGAGCGTGACCCGCCGCCCGGTCCGTTCCAGCAGGGGAACCCCCGCCTCGCGTTCGAGGACGCTGAGTTGCTGGGAGACCGCCGAAGGGGTGAAGGCCAGGGCTTCGGCGACGGCGGCGATGGTGCCGCGCAGCGAGAGTTCCCGCAGCAGGCGCAGGCGTCGGACGTCGAGCATCAGCTGAGCTTACGCTTCTGTTGAGAAAAGCGAACTGGACCTGCACGATGGCCCGGGGCCACCCTCGTTCCCATGACGCACCACACATCCCCGTACGGGGTCCACGTACCGCTTGTCACGCCGTTCACCGCCGCCGGCGACGTGGCGGAAGACGCCCTCGAAGAGCTCGCCCAGGCCGTGCTCGACGCCGGTGCCACCGGCCTCGTCGCACTCGGTACCACCGCCGAGGCGTCCACGCTCGACCGCGACGAGAAGCGCATCGTCGTCGAGACATGCGTCCGGGTCTGCCGGGAGCGCGGCGCCACACTCACGATCGGCGCCGGCACCAACGACACCCGGGCCAGCGCCGCCGCCCTCTCCGAGCTCGCGCAGTGGCCCGAGGCGGCGTACGCCCTGGTGCCCGTGCCGTACTACACCCGCCCGTCGCAGGCCGGCGTCGTCGCGCATTTCCGGCAGCTCGCGGCGTCGAGCCCCATACCGCTGATCGTCTACCACATCCCCTACCGCACCGGGCAGGCTCTCGACGCGGACACCCTGCACACGCTCGGCCGTATGCCGGGGATCGCCGGGGTCAAGTACGCGGCGGGCGGCGTCGACCAGGAGACCGTGGACCTGCTCGGCGAGCTCCCGGACGGCTTCGCCGTGCTGGCTGGAGACGACGTCTTCCTGTCCCCGCTGCTGGCGCTCGGCGCGGCGGGCGGCATCGTCGCCTCCGCGCACCTGGCCACCGGGCGGTTCGCCGGCCTCGCCGCCGCATGGCGTGACGGAGACGTGGCGCGGGCCCGTGTGCTCGGGCACGGCTTGGCCCGGCTGTCGGCGGCCGCGTTCCGCGAGCCCAACCCCACCGTCATCAAGGGAGTGCTGCACGCGCAGGGCCGGATTCCCACCCCCGGCGTACGGCTCCCGCTGCTGCCCGCAGGCCGCGGCTCGGTCGAGGCGACCCTGAAGGTGCTGGCCGACCTGGGGGAGTGACCGGCTGAGCGGATGTCACGTGGACCGGTCGGATGTGAGCCGTCCGAGCAGTTCGGTGAGGCGCGCGAGGTCGTCTTCGGACCAGTCCTGGATGCGGGCGTAGAACTCCTTGCCTCGTTCCTCCAGAGTCGCCGCGACCCGACGGCGGCCCTGCTCGCTGAGCCCGACGATGATGCTGCGCCGGTCGTCTGGGGCGGGCGAGCTGTCCAGCAGGTCGAGCGATCGCATCTTGCCGATCAGGGTGCTGGTGGAGCTGCGGTCCATGCCGACGGCTTCGGCGATGGCGCTGGGCCGTGCGGGCCCGAAGGCGTACAGCCAGCGCGCGATGTGGAACGCGGCCGGTTGCAGGTCCGCGTGGAAGTGCGCGGCGCTGAGTTCGCTCAGCGCCCGGGTCGCGCTCAGCAGGGCGTTGATCTGCTCGCCCAGCGCGAGTTCGAGCTCGAGCCGGCTGCTCTTACCGCCCTCCGAGGTAGTTTGCATATCCAAACTATAGCTGCCTAAGGTGATGGGCATATGCAAACTACTTTGAAGGCTGGACCGTCATGAAGTCCGTCATCGTCATCACCGGCGCGACCAGCGGCCTGGGCCGTCTGGCCGCCCTCGACCTCGCCCGGCGGGGCGCCCACCTCGCGGTCACCGCCCGCGACCCGGACAAGGCCGAACAGGCCCGTGAGCAGATCCGCGCCCACGCCCCTCAGGCGGGGATCGAGGTGTTCTTGGCCGACTTCACCCGCCTGGCCGACGTGCGGCGCATCGGCCGCGAGATCACCGAGCGGTACGACCACGTCGACGTGCTCATCAACAACGCGGGCATCCACGCCTTCACACCCCGCACCACGCCTGACGGCCACCCCGAGATGATCGCCGTCAACTACCTCGCCCCCTGGCTCCTCACCCGCGAACTCCTGCCGGCCCTGCGCCGGGCCCCGGCCGCCAGGATCGTCAACGTCGCCTCCCAGGCATCCCGCCGCCACGGCACCCTCCGGCTCCCGCAGGACCTCGTCGAGACGGTCCCGTTCACCGGACGCGGATCATCGCAGCACTACGGCAAGTCCAAGCTGCTCGACATCATGTTCACGCTCGAACTCGCCCGCCGCCTGGCCGGCACCACCGTCACCGCCAACTGCCTGGACCCCGGCTTCAACACCACCGGCCTGGGCCGCGAGCTCCGCTTCGCCGCCGCCCTGGAGAAGATCCTCACCCGGTTGTCGATCGGCGACCCGGCCCGCGGCGCCGGCCTGATCGTCGCCCTCGCCACCGACCCCGCCTTCGCCGGCCGCACCGGCGGCTACTACACCGTCCGCGGAACCCGCCAAATCCAGCCCGCCCCGCCCGGCGACGATCCCGAACTCCGGGCCCGGCTGTGGCGCGAAACCGAACGACTCCTCAACGCCCGAAGCTTCGCGTGATCAGTTCGGCTGTCCGGCGGGTGATCGCGAGCCGTACGGACGCGGCCATCCGCGATTTCCGTCAGGGCGTCGCCGGTCGGGCCGGACCTGACGGCGGTGCCGGGCTTGACGGAGGCGCGGGGGTCGACGGCGGGGCCGGTGCAGGCGGAGTCGGGCCTTTTGGCGGCGGCGGTTGTGGCGGGGCGGTGGCGGGGGCGTGTCCTTGCCGGGAGCGGATGACCGCCACGATGACCGAGGCCACAGGCGCGGCGAGGAAGGCCCCGATGATGCCGGCGACGACGCTGCCGACGGCGATGGCGACGAGGATGACCGCTCCAGGCAGTTCGAGGGCCCGGCCGTAGATCTGAGGAGCCAGCACGTGCCCTTCGAGTTGCTGGACCAGAACGGTGACGGCGACCACGATCAGCGCCACCAGCCAGCCCTTGGCGACGAACGCCACCACGGCCGCGAGTAGCCCGGCCACGAACGCGCCGACGACAGGGAGGAAGGCCCCGACGAAGGTCAGTACGGCAAGCGGCAGCGCGATGGGCACGCCCAGGATCCAGAGTGAGCTACCGATGAAGAAGGCGTCGACGAAACCGACGATCGCCACACCGCGGATGTAGCGGCCCACCACGTCGAAGACCACATGGCCCGTGGACATGATGTGCTCCCGGTGCCGGGGGAAGAGGTCGGTGATCCATCCGGCCAGCCGGTCGCCGCCGTGGACCAGGTAGATGGCCAGGATGAAGGCCAAGACCACGCCGACGATGATCTCACCGACCGTGCGCGCCCCGGCGAGGGCACCTGAGGCGATCTGACCGCCCTGCTGGCTGATGTGCTCGCGGATCTGGTCGATCATCTGCGCGAGCCTGGCCTCGTCGAGGCCGATGGACGCGGCCAGCGACTGCAGGTTGGCGGTCACCTTGCCGATGCTGGCTCCGAGCTCGGACAGACCGCTCACCGTGGGCGGCACGACAAGGGCGAACAGCCCGGCGACGAAGGCGAGGCCGCCGAAACACGCGATGGCGGTGGACAGCGCATGGTTGAGCCCGCGCGACCTGAGCCAGCGAGCCGGAGGCAGCAGCACCGCGGAGATGAACACGGCGAACACGACGGGTATGACCACCGCCCGGACGACGTAGAGCAACCACAGGATCACCCCGGCGAACGCGATCACCACGAGCATCCGCCCGGCGGTGATGCTCGCCCGGCGCAGCGTTCCGCCGTCCTCGTCGTGCGGCACGAGATTCGAACCCATCCGCGCTCCTCCTGTCGGCGATCTCCCTCACCGATGATCGCAGAGTCGCTCACAGCCCTACCGGCACCGGCGAATCGCCGAACCGGGCGCGGTGAGGAGTCCTCGCCGCCAGTGCATTATCCATGCGGGGCGGTGAGGCCGAGCGCGCCCGGACCACCCTCGTGGCGGACGCGCACGCCGACGTGGTCATTCGGAGCGCAGCACGGCCACCATGTCGATCTCGACGAGTTTGTGGTCCAGGGTCGAGCCGACCGTGGTCCGCGCCGGATACGGAGCGGACAACGTTCGCTCGTAGACGGCGTTGTAGGCCTCGTAGTCGCGGTGCAGGTCCTGGAGATGCGCCGTCACCTTGACGACGTCGGAGAAGTCGAGCCCGCGCGCGGCGAGCAGGGCGCCGAGGTTGCGCAGCACCTGTCGCGTCTGCTCGGCGACGGTGTCGCCGACGACCTCCCCCGTGGCGGGATCGTGTGGTCCCGTGCCGGCGGTGTAGAGGAAGCCGCCCGCGACGACGGCCTGTGAGTATGCGCCCCCGGGTGCGGGTGCGTCGCTGGTGTGGATGTGTTCCCTGGTCATGACTGCCTGTCCAGAATCGGTTTCGTGTACGGCGGTGCCTTGATCGGGACCGGCGAGACGTCAGTTCCAGTTGTCGATCTTGACATCGTGGGGATCGGGAGCGCCCTTCCCGGTCTCGATCAGCGACTTGAGGCTCATCAGAAAGACTCCCCACTTGGTGCTGCAGTGGTGCATGAATTCCACCGGCTCCTTCCAGCCTTCGTGCTTGAAGAGAACGATGGTGTAGTCGTCGACCTGATCGAGGTTCCAGTCCACGTGCGTGCCGATCCATTCCTCGGGTCCGTCGACCACCTCCCACAGCACGCGCCTGCCTGGGTGAAGCTCAAGGACCTTCATGTCGAATCCGCCGGCATCGAACCGGAATCGGAGCACGCCGCCGAGGTCGTCGCCTTCGCCTTGCGTGTTGGTCGCCCACCAGCCGGCGAGACCCTCGGTGGTGGTCAAGGCCGCGTAGACGTCGGTCACCGACGACTTGATTCCCACCCTGTGCAGAATGTCCACCATCTTCGATTCCTCCTTCTCGTCTGAATTCACTGTTGGGTGCCGTGCTGGTCTTTGCCGCGCTGAATCGCCTCGGCGATCTGCTTGATGCGCCGGAGTCTGGCGTCCCACGCCGCCCCCACGGAGGACAACTGAGCGACCGCGCGAGCAAGTTGCGCCTCGTCCACCCGGTACCTCCTCTCTCGCCCGGCCGGTGACGCGTGCACCAGGCCGACGCGGTCGAGTACGGCGAGATGTTTCGCGATTGCCTGCCGTGTCACGGGCAGCTGCTCGCTGAGGCTGGTGGCGGTGCCATCGCCGTTCGCCAGGAGGAGGTCGAGCATCCGCCGCCGGGTCGGGTCCCCGACCGCGGACCACAGGTCGTCGTCGACGGCGGCGGTCACGGGGTCGACACCAGCCGCGCGACGTACTCCCCGAGCCGGGGAACGAAGGTGTCCCAGCCGACACTGTGGTCGCGGTACTGCTCCTCCAACTTCGCGGCCTCCCAGCCCATCTCCCGGAATCCGGTCTCGGTGAGCCGAATCCTTGTGCCCGTGCCCGACGGGGTGAGCTCGAAGGTGACCAGCAGTGAGTCGGCGGAGTCGTCGACCTTGCCGTCGGGATGGCACCAGCGGAACGAGAACAATCGAGGCGGCTCGGCCTTCACCACGGCGATCGGGACGACCTCTGCCCTGTCGCCCCAGACAAGCTCACCGACGGCGCCAGGGGTCGCTTCGACGTCGGCGTCGTCGGTCCACCATTGCGAGATGTGCTCAGGGCGGCTGACGACCTCGAAGACCACCTCGGGCGAGGCGTCGACGTGGATCTCGCGTTCGATGCTGCCGTACTCCATGTTCTGCGCTCTTCTCCATGTGCAATGTTTGGTTGCGCATCACGCTAGTGCGAAATCAGTGGTTGTGCAACCATCGGTTGCGGGACGGTGTGGCCGGCGACAGCCCTCAGGTGCGGCGATAGATGGTGCCGCCCGGCGCGTACCAGCCGGACTTCTTGCGTACGGCGGTAGACGGGTCGGCCTGGCGGGCTCGCATGAGAGCGGCCTCAGCCTCCACGCTTGTGTGCACGAAGCGCCCGACCAGTTCCACCGCCATGGCCCGCACGTGGGCATCAGGGTCGTGACGCAGCAGGCGTAGGCCCGGCGCCAACACCAAGGCCTCAGCGGGCCGGCACGCATCGGTCTTGCAGCGGTCACAGGACAGCGCGTGCACCGCAGCCACCCGGACCGACGGGACCGGGTCGTCCAGCATGGCGATCATTTCGTCGACCGCGTCCTCCACCAGGAGGTGGTCGAGCAGCTTGCAGCACTGCTCGCGGACCACAGGGTCGAGGTGGCGCAGACCCGCCCGGATCGCCGGGACGGCCGCTGGGCCGCGGTTGAGCAGGTGGCGGTAGGCCGAACTGGTCCGAGGCGCGCTGCCAAGAGCTTCCACCACGCGTTCGTCACTGAGATCCGCCAAACCCAGCATGGAAACCATGCGATCACTGCCGGCCGCGCCGGGCAACCGAATAAGCGGCCGGACGACCACCTGATGTTGCAGGGCGGCCCGGTGTGATCGCCATGCGACCACACCGGGCTGCTGCCTGGCTATCGCGCTGAGAGAGCCGGGTACAGGGCGGTGACGGGCTGGGCGAGAAGGTCGGCTCTACGCCGCGTGGGCCTTTCGGCGCCGCGCCGTGTGCGTGCCGGTGACGACCACACCGACCATGGCCACGATCGCGATGACGATCCCGAAGCCGACTGCCATGGACGTCACTCCGACGCTTCCGACGAACTGGCCCGCGATGATCGCGGGGACACCCATGGCGAGATAACCCGTGAGGTAGATCGCCGCGAACAGCCCTGCGCGGTCGTGGGCTTTCACCTCGGGCACGAGTCCTCGGGTCGTGCCCGCGAATGACGCACCGAGCCCGGCCCCGCCGAACACGGCGGCAGCCCACAGGAGAGGCAGCGCTCCGGCACCGACACTCCCGATGAACAGGATCGCCCCGAGGGTTACCGCACCGGCCCCGAGAAGCCTCAAGCGGTGAGGCCGCACCCCGGTCGTGACTGCCGATGCCACGGTTCCGACTCCGAAGGTGACGAACGCGGCCAAAGCGCCGACGATTGGGCTTCTTACCGCGAACACGGCACCCAGCACGATGGGGACGAGGCTCAGGAACAGCGCCATCGTCATGAACGCACTGATCGTCCCGGGCAGGGTCGATGCGAAGAGGCCGCGCACCTGGGGCGGCACCGAGACGCGCGGGACCAGTGACGCCAACGCGCCCGGCTTGCGAGACGACGTCTCCGGGGTGAACACGGTGAAGACGGTTCCGATGGCCATGACGACGACGAGAACGAGCCAGACCGTGAACGCGGGGTCGGAGACGAGCTGGGCGAGGATGCCCGCGAAGAGCGATCCGATGCCCAGGCCCGCCAAGGGCGCCATGCTGGTCATCAGGGCGCCGAGCTTCTTGTGACGCTCGGGAGCGAGTTCCACGACCGCTGCGCTGAGCGAGCTGGAGGCCGTTCCCGTGGCGACTCCTTGGACGATGCGGGCGGCGATGAGCCAGCCGATCGAGGACGCGAACAGGAACACCAGCATCGCCGTCAGATCGAGCGCGAGCGCTGCGATCATGAGCGGGCGCCGGCCGATGTGGTCAGACAGCGATCCGATCACGAGGATCGCGACCAAGAGCGCGATGGCGTAGACGCCGAACGCGAGGGTCAGTTCCCACGGTGCGAGGCCCCAGTTCTTCTCGTAGATCGGGAGGAGCGGCGTCGGCGCGCCGGCTGCGACGAGGATCGCCACCATCGCTGCCGAGATGCCGACGAAGCCGACGGTGCGCGGCAGGTGCGGCGAGCGTGCGGACGAGCTTCGCGCTCGCCGGCCATCGGAGGCGGAAAGCACCCCGCGCATATTTGGACCGGTCACGGACCCACCAGGTCAGACCTGACGCCGTTGAGGAGGTCGGCGTGGGCGCGGGCGTACTCACCGACGGTCATCGAGCGTCGGCCGGTGAGCTTTTCGATGTTGTCGTCGGCGCCCGACATACGGCCGTTCTGGTAGTCGAGCATTGCGCCGGCGATGTGTTGGACGCCGTAGGTGGGAACGCCGACGTTCTTGAGGTATGCGACGAACTCCTCCATGGGCGGGTTCTGGTAGACGATCTTCCTGCCCAGGGCCTCGGAGAGTTCGGCCGCCATCTGCTGGTGATCCATCTCGACAGGGCCGGAGAGGGGGATGGTCGTGCCGATGTGTTCCTCGGGGTGCAGGAGCAGCGCGGCGATGGCGCGCCCCTGGTCCTCGGCGGCGACGGGGGAACTGGTGCCCTTGCCCACCGGCATCCACAGGACGCCCTCCCGCAGCTTGGGCAGTATCCAGAAGTACTGGAACCACTCGAGGAAGAGGGTCGGGCGGAGGTGGATGACGTTCAGTCCGGACCAGTTGAGCACCTGTTCGGAGATGAAGGTGTCGCGGCACGACGGGCTGGTGGACTCACGGTTCGCGGACCTTTGGGAGCAGTTGAGGACCGTCTCGACGCCCGTCTCCTTGGCGGCCTGGGCGAAGTTGACGGTCGCGTGGATGAGCCCCGGCCGAACCGGATAGCACAGATATGCCGCGTCAATGCCCTCCATGGCCGGGCGAAGGGTGTTGGGGTCGTGGAAGTCTCCGACGACAACCTCGGCTCCCTGGTCGGCAAGGGCCTGGGAGCGGGCGTCGATGCTGTGCACGAGGGCCCTGACATTGAGGCCGAGGGCGATGGACTCCCGGACGGTCGCTCGCCCGGTGTCACCGGTCGCTCCTGAGACGAGGACGGTCTTGCTTCTGGCTGACGAGGACATGTGATCCTCTTCCTTTCGTTGTCGTCTTCAGCGGGATCGCGGTGACGTGCAGCCCGGTACGGCCGCCACCCCAGGGGCCACCGCGCACAGGAGGCCGGCCGGCGTGAACATCCGCTTGCAGCCGACCTTGTCGGCGAGACGGCCGAACGGCACCAACTGCGTAGACATCAACATCACGTACGCGTTGAGCACCCGGCTTCGTCCGGGTCTGTTCGGCCATGGCAGCGACCATAGGAGGCATACTTCATTTTTACAAGTTAACTGGTTATAGCGAATCAAGCAGTGTGTTTAAAATTTTGCTATGGTCGACGCATGAGGCGTCGTGATTACGGGCAGTACTGCGGCCTGGCCCGGGCGCTGGAGCTCGTGGGTGAACGATGGGCGCTGCTGATCGTGCGCGATCTCGCGGTGCGGCCGCACCGCTACACCGACCTGCTCGACGGGTTGCCGGGCATTCCCACGAACGTGCTCTCCACCCGGCTCAAGGAACTCGAGCAGTCGGGCATCATCGAACGCCGCATCGCGCCGGCGCCGCAGCGCGGCGTCCTCTACGCGCTGACCTCCGTCGGCCACGAACTCGAACCGGCCATGCTCGCCCTCGGGCGCTGGGGAGCCGTCCACATGGGCGAGCCGCGGCCAGGCGAGATCGTCACGCCCGAGTCGGTGATCACGAACCTGCGGGCGGTGTTCAACGCCGAAGCCGCGGCCGGGCTGACCGCGAGCTGGGAGATCCACGCACCTGACCTCGCGCTGCACCTCAGGGTCACCGACGGGAAGCTCGAAGCCGACGTGGGACCGGCTCCGGGCAAGCCCGATCTCGTGATCACCTTCCGGCCGGAGGAACTGGCCTCCTACCGGGAGCTCATGCAGGCGGCCAAGTGCGGGTTGGTCGAACTGTCCGGGCGCCGCGAACTGCTGGACACCTTCCTGCGTCTGTTCGCCATTCCTCAACCGGCCTGAAGCAGGCTTTGCGGCGCCGGTTCGGCCCCAGGGGTGGTCGGTGCCGGAACGGCGACCGCGATGTGCCGGCCGCGTTCGAGTCCGTCTTGATGAAGGTCGTACCTCTCAGCGGACGGAGCAGATCGCCGATCCGATGACGGACGTCACCGCGTCCGGATGCGAGATCAGGGTCAGGTGGGATCCCCCCTGGAATTGAGTGATCTTCGAACGCGCCCGGTGGGCCATGGACAGCTCCGAGGCCGGCGTGATGATCCGGTCGCCGGTGCTGATGAAGTACCAGGACGGAATCGTCTTCCAGGCCGCCGCCTTCGACGGCGTCGTGAACGCGCTGGTGGAGGCCGCCCGCTGTGAGGCCCACAGGCGTACGGCGGTGTCCTGCGGCAGATCCGAGGCGAACGAGTGCACGAAGACGTTCTGCTTGAGATACAGGTCGGCGGCTCCCTGGGGCGCCCCCGGGTAGGGCACCTTGTCATAGAGGGAGTCCGGATTCGCGTTGAGGGCGGAGCCTGGTCCGCTGAGCTGTCCGGTGGTCTCCCCGACGTCCGGCGCCGCCGCGTCGACATAGACGAGAGCCTTGACGTTGGGAAGGCCCGCGGCGGCGTTGGTGATCACCGAGCCTCCGTAGGAATGCCCGACGAGCACGATCGGGCCGGGAACGGTCTTCAGGAAGTCGGCGACGGTCGCCGCGTCGCTGGTCAGGTTCCTTAAGGGGTTGGCCACGGCCCGGGCGACGTACCCGGCCCGGCGCAGTGCGTCCACCTCGCCGTTCCAGCTCGACGTGTCGGCCCACGCGCCGTGGACCAGCACGACCGTCGGCTTCGGCCCGCCCGGAGACGGGCAGGGCAGCGGCCCAGGAGTGGGGGAGGACCGCATCGGCGCGGCCGGCGACGCCCACGCCGACGTGGCTCCCGCGGTGAACGCCGCCACGAGTAGGAGCATTGTCCGCCGTGATCGTTTCATTCTCTTCCCCTTACTGGTGGCGTCCCCGACGGCGCCCGGGCGCGCCGGGCCAGCAGCGCCGCGTCGGCGATGCCGGTCTCGGCCAGCGTGATGACGCGGGCGTGCGGGTGGGCGGCCCGGGCCATCCGGGCGAGCACGTCCCCCGGAGGCGTCTGGATGAACAGCGTCGTGCCGAGCTCTCCGAGCAGGGCGGTGGCGTCGCGCCACCTCATCGGGGTGGCGACGCTGCGCGCGAGATCGTCGAGGACGGCGTCGGCGTCGCGGAGCAGGCGACCGGTGGAGTCGCCGACGTAGGGAACGGTGAGGTGACGCCGGGGAACCGTGCCGAGGTGGGCCGCCATGGCGTCGGCGACGCCGCGGAGCAACGCGCAGTGTGAGGGAACGCCGATGTCGAGGCCCTTCACGCGCCGGGCGCCTGCCCGCTCGGCCGCCACGGTGAGGCGTTTCAATGCGAGGGTGCTGCCCGCGACCACGACCTGCTGGTCGGTGTCGACGACGGCCAGGTAGGCCGGGTCGTGGCCGGTCGTGATCGATTCGATCACCCGCCTGGCCTGGGACTCGCTCAGACCGAGCACGGCCGCCATGCCGTAGCCGGACGGGTACGCGTCACGCATGAGCTCGCCGCGGCGGCGCACGGCCATGAGGGCTTCTGCGAAGGTCAGCGCCCCGGCGGCGACGGCGGCGGGGAACGCCCCCGCGGAGTGTCCGGCCACGGCGTCGGGAGTGACGCCTTCCGCGGCGAGGGCGTTGGTCGCGGCGACTCCGGCGACGCAGAGCGCGACCTGTGCGGTGACGGTCGACCGCAGCGCCCGTGCGCCATCGTGCTGGGACGAGCCGGGCAGGATGCGTTCGGCCTCGGCGAGCGTGGCGGCGACGGCCGGGTGGCCGGGAAGGTCGTGGAGCATCCCGGGCCGCTGGGTGCCCTGGCCGGGGTAGAGGAAGGCGACTCTCATCCGCGGGCCCACGGGTCGTCCACCAGTTCCGGACCGTCGCAGGTGCGCGCCATAACGGGACGCCGGCCGCCGGCCCATTCGTTGAGGCTGATCCCGCCGCAGGGTGTCTCCAGCTGACAGTCCACCACGCTCGGCAGAGCGGTGAGGGCCGCCGCCAGCCGCGCGGCTGTGGCCGGCTCGATCCTGTGCGGCGCCCGTATCAGCAGGTCCAGGTCGCTTTCCGGGTGGGTGGCCGGATGCCCGGTGGCGAGTTCGAAGCCGACGCTGCCGACCGGGCCCCACACCGCTTCGCCTCCCATCTCATCGGCCAGCCGTACGGCGACCGCGGACACGGTGGCGGCCAGCCGGGACAGGCGAGGGCGGCGCCCGGCCAGCTCTTCGGGTGACACGCGCAGGACCACCGATCCGGCGGGGACGAACATCGCGTGCCGCCGCGATCGGCCGGGTCCGCGCACACCGACCGGGATGAGTCCGGGCGGATGCGGGGCCCTTCGTACGACGACCCAGGGGCAGGCGGTGAGCGACGCGCGGGCCCAGTGGGGGAGCACGGTGGTGAGCACGGTGCCGAGCGCCGCGCTCCCGGTGAGGCGCAGCAGGTCGTGCGGGCGCGTGGTCGCTTTCATGGTCACCGCCATGGTCACCGCCATGGTCACTGCCATGGTCGCTGCCATTGGGCGGTGAGCGCCTCGTGGATGCGACGGGAGGCCGTCCGGGTCTGCCGCGCGCCGGGGGAGGTGAGCCGGTTGCTCAGGTCGCGGGGTCCCTGGCGGGCCCGTGCGACGGTGGCGGTGAGCGCGTCCTTCACCGTCCGCGTGTCCCTCGCGGTCGGCTCGTCGGCGTTCTCCACGTGCAGGAGGTCGTCGCACAGGCCGAGCTTCGCCCAGTCGGTGACGTCGTACGACAGGGGCGGGATGCGCCTGGCCAGCTCGTCGAGTTCGGCGACGGTTCGCAGGGTCACCTTCGCCGCGGCCTGCTTGTGCATGGCGTGGATCACCACACCGGGGTCGTCGAGCGCGAGGATCTGGTCGGCCTGCATGCCGTGTGCGAGCACCCCGCCGGACAACGCGGTTCCGACGATCAGCGTGATCACGGGGTGCCCGGCGACGCGGGCCGACACGTAGGCGTCCACGGCCGCCGCCAGCGCCTGGTGGATGCCGAGCATCTCCTCGACCCGCCCGTACGCCTGGCTGGGGACGTCGACGACGGCGACCACCGGACGCCGCCGGTCGCCGGGCAGCTGCCCGTCCTCGGTGACGACGCGGGTCAGCGCCTCGGCCAGGGCGAGCCCTTCACGCAGGCCGACCTCACCCCTGCGCGCACGGTGGTAGGGGCTCCCGGGGTCCGGCACGACGGCCACCAGGCGGCCGGTGTCGTCGCCGAGCACGGCGTCGGCGGTGATCACCGATGGGACGGCGCCGCTCACGGCGCCGTCGGCGAGCGCGTGCGTCCAGTTCCGCCCCCGGCTCATCGCAGGCCTCCCTTCGGCGGTACGGCGTCCGCCCACACGGCCGCGAGCTTGGACGGCTCGGGCGGATCGGCCGGGTCGACCGCTTCGATGCGGGCCCGCAGTTCGCCGATCCGCTGCGACCGGTGCTCGTCAGGCACGCCCTGCGCGACGGCGTCGCGCACGGCGGAGCGCAGCGCGGCGACGTCGTCGAGAACCAGCATGTCCGCGAGCGCGGTCCTGGTGCGTTGGGCGCCGCCGGTGACACCCCAGATCAGCGTGTGGTCGGACGCGTCAAATTCAGCGACGCCGGCCTCCGACTCGATCACCTCGGGACCGTTGAGCCCGAGACGGCCCTCCTCCGTCATGATCAGTTTGGTGCACAGCCCGGCGGCGATGCTCATGCCGCCGAAACAGCCCAGTGCTCCGGCGACGACGCCGACGACGGGTTGAAGGGCGCGCAACTCCAGCAGGGCGGAGCACACCTCGGCGACCGTGGCCAGGCCCAGGTTGGCCTCCTGCAGGCGTACGCCTCCGGTCTCCAGCAGCAGGACGGCGGCGGTCGGGGTGCCGTCGCGGCTGTCCCGGGCGGCGAGGGACAGCGCGGTGGCGATCTTCACGCCGGAGACCTCACCGATTCCGCCGCCCTGGAAGGCCTGTTCGACGCCGATCACGACCGCCGGTCGTCCGTCGATCCCGCCCTTGACCACGACGACGCCGTCGTCGGACTCCGGGACGACGCCCTGAGGCTCCAACCAGGGCGACTCGATGCGGTCGAAGGGGCCGCACAGCTCGCGGGCCGTGCCGTCGTCGAGCAGCGCCACGGCCCGCGCCCGGGCCTCCAGTTCGATGAAGCTGGTACGGCCCAGCATCGCGGCCCAGTCCCGAGGGGCGGGCGACGTCATGTTTGGCTCTCCTCGATCGCCTGCCGCAGGCGCAGGGTGACGACGCCGGGCGTGGCTCCGAAGTCGTTCAGCTCGAAGCTCGCGGCGACACGGTGACGGGCGAAGAACCGCTCCAGCACGATCCGCCACACCGTGTCGAACCCGTCGACGCTGGTCCGCACGCGCACGCGGGCCGTGCCGGTCGGCTCTGGAGTCATCAGGACCTCCAGGTCGCCGGAGCCGACCACCCCGACGTGGGCCCGCCGCGCAGGCGGGTGATCGGCGGGGAATTCATAGTTCAGCGTCTGCATGCGACCACCTCCCGTGCGGCAGGGTGAACGGCGCCCTGTTGAGGAAGACCCGGTTGAGAAGACCCGGTTGAGAAGACGCTGTTGAGAAGACGCTGTCGAGGAAGAGGGCGGCGGCCAGCAGGTCGCCGCTCCCGCCCGGTGACAGCCGCAGCCTCCGGAGCCGCCCGTCCAGGTCCATGAGCGCGGCGCGGCCGCGGTCGGTGCCCGCGCCGCCCTCGGCGAGGACACGCTCGGCACCGAGCCGTACGACGCGGAGGCCTTCGAGGCCGCCCCGGTGCAGGACGCAGGTGTCGTCGAGAAAGCTCATCAGCTCAAGCAACGCGTCCAGCCGCGCCGCATCCTCGGTGAGCCCGGCGGCCCTGGCCCGGCGCAGCCGCGGCAGGGCGATTTCGATGACGTGGGGGAAAGCGGCCTCGGCCTCACTCCGGGCGCCACCTCCGCCGTAGCGCCGGCGGGCCCGTTCACCATGGGACGCCGCTGCCGCCGGAGCCCACCGGTCGGGAAGGGCGGCGAGCCGGGCCGCACCGTGCGCCGCCTCCCGTTCGTCGCGTGCGACGCAGGCGGCCGCGGCGAGCAGCCCGAGGGCCCAGAGCGCCCCGCGGTGCGTGTTGACCCCCCGGGTGACCCGCAGCATCGCGCGTTCGCCCGCGCGGCCGAGCCGCCCCAGTTCCTCCCGCAGCCCGACGCCGGCGGCCGTCCGCCGCGCAGCGGCCGCGACCGACAGGAACGTCGGACGCAACGCCTCGGCGGAGGCCAGCAGCAGGGGCAGGTCCATGTCGTCGTGCGCGCCGCCGCCGCGGCGGTCGACCAGTCCGGGCTTGGGGCTCAACCGCGCCTCCTCGCGCAGCGCCCGTACGGCCATGCCGGCCAGTTCGGCCGGGGCCGGCACGGGGCAGACGGCGTCACCACGTGCGGAAGCGGGCGGGCGGGTCATACAGTCCTCCAGACCAGGCCACGAGGTCTTCGACGCTGCGTGCCGCCAGCAGAGAGCGCTTGGCCCTGCGCACGTCGACCCTGAGGTCCTCGGGCAGCGCGACCAGGCCGTCTCTGCGGAGCGCGTCGACGCGCCGCTGATCGATGTGACGGCCGACCGGGGTGGCGCCCGCGATCGCGGCCACCGCTTCACGCCGTTCGGCCGGTCCTGCCGCCTTGTAGAGGTAGGCCACCCCTTCCTCGGTGACCACGTGGGTGACGTCGTCGCCGTAGATCATGATCGGCGGGACGGGCATGCCGGCGTCCTTTCCCACCTGGATCGCGTCGAGCGACTCGACGAACGCGGGTGTGCCTCCTGCACGGAACGTCTGCGTGATCTGCACGACGAGCTTGCGTCCGCGCACCACGGGGGCCTCGCCGGTCAGCAGGTCCAGCCATGTGGGAGAGGGGTGCCTGCGGCCGCGTGCGTCATGCCCCATGTTGGGTGCTCCGCCGAATCCGGTCAGCCGGCCCTCGGTGACCGTGGAGGAGTTCGCGTCCGCGTCGATCTGCAACGACGATCCGATGAACATGTCCACGGCGTACTGGCCCGCGAGCTGGCACAGCACTCGATTGGAGCGGAGCGAGCCGTCGCCGCCGGTGAAGAAGACGTCGGGGCGGGCGGCGACATAGCGTTCGGTGCCCGGCTCCCCGCCGAAGCAGTGCACCGACTCGACCCAGCCGCTCTCGATGGCGGGGATGAGCGTCGGGTGCGGGTTGAGCGTCCAGTGTTTGCAGATCTTTCCGCGCAGGCCCAGTTCCTCGCCGTAGGTGGGCAGGATGAGCTCGATCGCCGCGGTGTCGTAGCCGATCCCGTGATTGAGCGTGGTCACCGCGTGCCGCTCGTAGATCCCGCGCAGGGCCATCATGGCCATGACGATCTCGACCTGGCCGATGTGGCGCGGATCGCGGGTGAACAGCGGCTCCATGGCGAACGGCCGGGGGCTTTCGACGATCAGGTCCACCCAGTCGCCGGGGATGTCCACCCGGGGCACCTTGTCCACGAGTTCGTTCACCTGGACCACGGTCACCCCGTCGGAGAAGGCCGCCGCCTCGGCGATGGTCGGGGTGTCCTCGGTGCTGGGCCCGGTGTACAGGTTGCCTTCGCGGTCGGCCTGCTCGGCGCAGAGCAGCGCCACGTTGGGAATGAGGTCGACGAACATCCGCGCGTACAGCTCGACATAGGTGTGGATCGCCCCGACCTCGACCTTGCCGTCGGCAAGCAACTGCGCCATCCGGACGCTCTGCGGGCCGGCGTAGGCGAAGTCGAGACGCCGCGCCACGCCGCGCTCGAAGACGTCCAGGTGCTCGGGCAGGCTGATGGAGGAGATCAGCAGATGCAGGCCGTGCACGGCGTCCGGATCGCATCCGGCCAGTGCCGCGGCGAGGAAATCCGCCTGCTTCTGGTTGTCGCCTTCCAGGGCGACCCGGTCACCCGGGCGTAACAACGCCTGCAGGGCCTCAGGCACTCGTCCGGGATCGAGCACCCGGCCGGAGGTGAAGGGGCGCACCGCCTCCAGCCGCTCCCGCTTGGCGGTTCGCCGCCGAGTCCAGTTCCGGGTGCCCGCCTGTGCCATCACCTGCCCCCGTCGTATGTTCACTCAGGAAATGCCTCGAAGGCAGAGAAACTAACTCAAGAGGAGACAAAACCGGTGTTCATGTCACGTCCAAGACGGCCTTGCCGGCGACGCGCCGGTCCAGCAGCGCTCGGGCGGCCTCCGTGACGTGCTCCCAGGAGTACGCCGACCCGAGCTATCGGTTCTGGCACCGGCACCTCGGCTCCCTGTTCGCCACCGGGCGTCCCGATCTCGACGCCGACTTCGTGGCGCACGCCCTGCTCGCCGTCTTCGACGGCGACCTGATCCGTCGTACGACCCCGCCCGACGACCCCCGCCGCTTCACCCGTTCCGTCCAGAGCATGGCCATGGCCCTGCTCGACGCCCCGCCAGGAGGGCACGCGTGACCGGCTGCGCACCCGAAACCAATCGGCTTGATCACGTTCACGCATGATCGAGACAATGGGGCCATGGAGTTCTTCAACTACCACCGCGACCGGCCCGGCTCGTCGGCATTGCGCGACGAATTGCTGGAAGAACACTGGTCCTACATGGACCGGTTCGCGACGGAGATGATCGCCCGCGGCCCGACCTTGGCCGCCGACGGCGACACGGCCACCGGCAGCGTGCACATCCTCGACCTGCCCGATCCTGCCACCGCCCGCGCGTTCGCCTTCGACGAGCCCAACTACCAGGCCGGCGTATACCGGGACGTGCTGCTACGCCGGTGGCGCAACACGTTGGGGCGCACCATGTGGGACTTCTCCGGCGGCCGGACCGGCGGCAACCGGTATCTGGTGCTCGGCCTCGGTTCGGGACAGGCCGCCGACCTCGCCGTGCCGGCCAACGGGGACGACCTGATCGCGTACGGGCCGCTGCTGTCCGACGACGGCGCCACCTGGCTGGGTACGGCGGCGCTGGTCCGGGCGGCGGACCCGGACGCGGCACGCGCCATCTTGACTCCGGACCGGTACGCCGACATCGAGGTGCACGACTGGCAGTTCGGCGGGCGGCCGTCATGAACAGGCCGGGGGAGCGGCCTCCCGGTCCGTAGGGCCGCACCATCGGGTGACGGCGGCGCGGAGCGCGTCCTCGTCGGCGGGGCCCGGCCCAGCAGACATATCCGTCGGGGCGGATCGGCACCGCCTCGGCTTCGCCGTCCGGACCGCCGGTTCCGTGGTCGAGGCGGTCTCGCTGCGCCGCAACGCCGTACGGACCTCCTCGTGGGGTCAGTCGCGCCGCTCGCCCTCTTCCGCGACGATCAACTCGGTGAACAGTTCGGCCGCGGCGTCGACGGCGGCGCGGTCGCCCGTGGCGAGAAGATCCAGAAGCAGCCCGCGGCCGACGGCGAGGGAAAGGCGGGCCCTGCGGGCGGCCTCACCGGGGGAGACGCCGTGCCGGATGAGGATCTGGGCGATCGCCTCGGTCCATGTGGTGACGACCGACTCGCGGAACGTGGCCGTCCAGGGGCGCCCGTTGAGGGCGTGGGCGTAGATCTCGAAGAACAGCCGCTCGACGGGTGCGAGCGTGGGGTCGCTGATGCGTTTCCAGAAGGCGCGGGACAGTTCGGCGAGATCGCCCGTCTCGGCTTCGAGCGTCTCGAGGGCGGCCCGTTGACGTGCCTCCACAAAGCTGACGATCTCGACCAGCAAACCGTCGCGCGATCCGAAGTGGTAGTGCAGCATGCGGTGGCTCGTGCCGATCGCGGCGGCGAGCTCGCGCATGCTCAGGTCGCTGAACCCGACTTTCTGCAGGTGCTCGACGCAGCGCTCGAGCAGCGCGTCCTTCGCGGAGGCCGATATGGCAGCCCTTGTAGCCATGTTCCAGATGGTACATGTACCGTTCGGTACGCCAAATGCTCTCCTGGAGGTCCAAATGCGTACGTCAACCACCATCGCGGCTCCGGCTTCCACGATCTGGGCGGCCCTGCTCGACATCGAGCGCTGGCCCGACTGGACCGGCACCGTGACCGCGGCTGCGTGGCTCGACGCGGGACCGACGCGGACCGGTCGGCGCGCACGCCTGACCCAGCCGCGTCTGGGAACCGCCGAATGGGAGATCACCGAACACGATCCGGAGAGGTCCTTCAGCTGGGCTCGCCGCTCGGCCGGCGTGGTCACGGTCGGAGGGCACGTTCTGTCTCCGAGCCCCGGCGGCGGAACGACCCTCACCCTGAGCATCGACCACTCCGGTCCCCTGGCCGGCATGGTCCGGTTGCTCACCGACAGGCTCACGCGGCGATACATCGACACCGAGGCGCGCGGTCTCAAGGCCCACTGCGAACGGTGACCTGACGCGAACCTTGCCGCCGCGACGGCCTAAATATGCAAAGGAAGGCGGACGACGAAGCGAGCGCCCCGCTCACTGTCCTGGATGGTCAGCGTGCCGCCGTGACTCTCGGCGATCTGCCGGGCGATGGGCAGGCCGAGCCCGATGCCTCCGGTATCCCTGCTGCGCGCGGTGTCCAGCCGGGTGAACCGCTGGAACACCGTTTCCCGCTGGTCTGCGGCGATTCCGATGCCGTCGTCGAGGACCTCGAGTTCCGCGACACCCCGCAGAAATCTCGGGTCGGCGAGCGTGGCGCCGTCGCCACGCCGAAGGGTGACCGTGACCGTGGAAGACGCGTATCGCTGCGCGTTCTGGACCAGGTTGCGGACCAGTTGGCCCAGCCGTGACCGGTCACCCAGCACCATGACGTCCGGGGTCAGGCACTGGACGACCTTCCTGCCGAGCTGGTGGTTCTTCAGCTCCTTGGCGACGAGTTCGGTCAGGTCGATCACCTGTCGCTCATACGGCACACCGGCGTCCAGTCGAGTGAGCATCAGCAGGTCGGACGCGATCGACTGGAGTCGCTCGACACTCGGGAGCACGGCGTTGCACAGCTTGGTCAGGTCGACGTCCTCCGGCGCCAGGAGGGCGTCCTCCACCTGAGCACGGATGGCGGTGATCGGCGTGCGCAGTTCGTGGGAGGCGTCGGAGCAGAACCGCCGCTGCTGTTCCAGTACGTCCTCCAGTCGGTCCAGGGTCTGGTTGACGCTCCGGGCCAGCCGGAAGATCTCGTCTTCGGCTACGGGGACCGGAACCCGGTTGCCCAGGTTGTTGCTCCGGATGTGGTCGAGTTGGGCTCGAATCGCATCGACGGGTCTGAGCGATCTGGTGACGGTGTGCCGCGCTCCGTAGGCCACGGCGATCGTGAAGATGATCGTTCCCGTGATCAAGATGGTCGTCACGCCCGGATAGACGTAGAACGGGAGCGCAGGCGCGGCACTGTAGATCGTCCAGTCCCCGTCGCGATACACGCGCTGCGCGACGACGATGTGGCATCCGCCGGATGTGAAGACGGAATGGCAGACGACGGCGCTGGCCACGCGTTGCGGACTCTTGGGTACGAAATGCGCCATGGCGGGCTTGTGCTGCAGATCCTTGGTGGCGGCGACCACCTGTCCGTGCGGATCGACCACCTGGACGGGGCGGATCAGGTTCGTCGGTATGGGGGGAAGCGGATTGACGAGCTCTCCCCGGTCGACGTAGTACGCGGTCAGCTCGCCCACGGCCGTCACCTCTTTGGTGAGGTTCTGTGTGGCCGTTCTGTCGAAGGCGAACAGCAGGAGGGTGGAGAACACGATGCACAGCGCACCCACCGCCACGCCAGTGAACAACGCGATGCGGCCCCTTATCGAGCACTGCTCAAGTCTCATGCCGGCCCCATTCCACGTGGCGGGACTCGGGGCAGCCGGAGAATGAAACACGCCCCGCCAGTGGCGCTCTCCTCGACGTTGAGGGTCCCGCTGTGCGCGTGGGCGATGTCACGGGCGATGGCCAGGCCAAGCCCCGTGCCGTTGTGGTCGAGCCGGCGGGCGTCCTCCAGCCGGGTGAAACGCTGAAACACCCGCTCCCGGTCGGCGACGGGTATCCCGGGCCCGTCGTCGCCGACCGCGAGTTCGACGGTGTCATGGGTGGCGTGCACCTCGACGCACACGAGATGCGTGGAGTGCCTCTGGGCGTTGTCCAGCAGGTTGGCGAGCAACCGGCTGATCTGGGACGGCACGGCGACGACGGTGGCGCCGTGACTCAGGTGGAGCCGGACCGGAAGCCGATCCGCCCGGTGGGCAATCTCGTCCTGGACGAGCGCCGCGAGATCGAATCGCCGGCGTTCTGCGGGTGTGCAGCCGCGCACGCGAGCCAGGCACAGGAGGTCATCGGTGATCTCTTGGAGCCGCTCCACCTGGTCGAGCGTCGTTCCGAGCAGATCGGGCAACAGGGCGTGGCCGGGATCCTGTTGCGCCTCTTCCAGGTGTGCCCGCAGTCCTGCGATGGGGTTGCGCAGTTCATGGGACACGTCGGAGGCGAACTGCCGCTGGCGGAAGGCGGTCTCCTTGAGTTCTTCCTTGGCCGTGTGAAGGCGTCCCAGAGCGTTGTTGATCGTCTGGCACAAACGAGTGATCTCCAGCGCGTTTCGCGGTTCGGAGACGCGAGCGGGCAGGTCGGTGAAGTCGATCAACGCGAGTTCGGCGCGGACGGCCTCCACGGGGTGCAGCAGCCTTCCGGTCACCTTCCAGGTGGCCCACCCCGCCAAGGCGATCAGCTCGGCGATCCCGAAGGTCATGATCAGATCGAGGGAGCCGGGCCAGGAGGGCCCCCGGAACGGTAGGCGCGCCCCGGCGACCACTCCGAATGCGGCTGCGGGACCCGCTGCGTATCGCGGCAGATCTCCTGCGCGTGACTCGCGGGTTCGAATGTCCGACCCGTGGTTGTCCCAGGGCGGCCGGACCGCTGCCACGCCCGTCCGGCCATGACCGGCGAGCGGCACGACGGGGATATGGCGGCCGGGCGCCGCGAGCGCGGCTCGGCCGACGTCGTGGGGAGGTGGTGGCAACCGTACGTGAGTCGTGCCCGGTTCGGTCCCAGTGGCGGCGACGGCGGCCCGTCCGAGATCGCCCCGCCACCGGGTGACGCCGGCCTGGGCCACCAGATAAGTCCCCACTCCTGCGGCGAAGAGGGTGAGGGCGGTCACAACGGTGGCAAGCAAGGTGATCTGTCCGCGAACCGAGTGCGGCCCGTGCCGTCTCCGCTTCGTCGGCTCCCTAGGAGCCGTACCTCGGGCCCCGGCCCCGCCAGGCGGCGATGCTCCGGCAGGGCCGGGGGGTTTTTCCGGTACGGCGCGGACCCGCCCGGGGAAGCTGATCACTGAGGCCCGGTGCTGCGACCGGCCGGATTCCGCGGGGCCCTCAGTGGCCCGGCGCCGGTATTCGTCCTCGTCGATCTCTCCGCGAGCGAACTGTCTGAATGCCGACATCTCCCGCGCCGCCAGGTCGTCCTGCCTGGCCGTCGATGATCTGCCGGAAAGGAGGCGCGCGAGGAATTCGGCGATCGCCATCCACGTGAGCAGCGTGACCAGAGGCCACACGAGTATCAGCCAGTCGCTGGACAGGTCCACCATCGCCCTCCTTTCGAAAGAGAAATTCGAGGGATGTCAGGCTCATCGCAGGCCGGGAGCGGCCGTCAGCCGAGGGGGGATCCTTCCGTGTCACCCCACAAAGAAGAGATGGGTGAACGGATAGAGCATGAATCGCGGAGAAGGCCGCCGTATCGCATGTTCATGCGACTTTCGAAACTTTCTTCGGGGTAATCACCGGCCTGACCCTGTGTTGTGGGGTCGCTTACGCCTGGTGTCTCATGGATATATGGGGGATACATCCCGCTATGCCCCGGAAACGGCAGATGGGCCCGATTCTAGGCGGTCATCGTGGCCTGGCTGGCGTGGCCGTACGCGTGAGTGGGAGCTCGTCGCCGATCTGCTCCGGGCGGCTCGAGCCGGCCGAGGCGGAGTCCTGCTGGTCGAGGGCCAGCCAGGAGTCGGAAAGACCCGGCTGCTCGACATGGCCGCAGCGGCGGCCACGGAGGCGGGGCTCGAGGTCGCCAGGGGCGTGGCGGACGAGCTGACCCAGCTGATACCGCTGGCTCCGCTGACGTCGGCGCTGGGGGAAGCCGGCTTCGCCCTCTCCACGGCCAGGGATATTCCGGGTCCGGCCGATCAGCGGTTGCTGCTGCTGGAGGACCTGCAGGAGCCCCTGGAACGCCGGGTGGCTCAGGGACCGATGCTGATCACGCTGGACGACGTGCAGTGGGCCGACCCCATGACTCTGCTGGCCGTGCGGTCACTGACGAGAGACCTCGCCTCGTCCCCGCTCGCGTGGATGCTGGCACGTACGAGCGGCAGCGGCGACGCTCCCCGCCTCGACCGCCTGTTCCGTCTGCTGGAGCGTGAGGGCGCGACGCGGATCAGGCTGGACCCTCTGGACGGGGGAGCGGTGGCCGAGGTGGTGGCCGATGTCCTCGGGGCGGCACCCGAGCCGGATGTGCTGGCGTTGGCCGAAATAGCGGATGCCAATCCCTTCCTCCTCGTCGACCTCCTCGAGAAGCTCAAGAGCGAGGGCGGAATCCAGGTCAGCGATGGCCGTGCGCGAATGGTTTCGACGCGATTGCCACGGGCTCAGGCGGTCACGCGAGCGCGCCTGGACGAATTGTCCGCACCGACCAGGCATCTGCTCCAGGTCGCCGGAGTGCTGGGCCGATCGTTCTCGGTGAAGGATCTGGCCGAAATGCTCGGCGAATCGACGGGCGATCTGCTGCCCATGCTGGAGGAGGCGACGTCGGCGGGCATCATCAAATCCGCCGGGTACGAGCTGGCCTTCCGGCACGACCTCCTGTGGGAGGCGGTGACGGGGACTCTGCCCACCGCCGTGCGACGGGCCTTGCACCATGAGGCGGGGGAGATGCTGCTCAAACGAGGCGGGTCGGCTGTTCCTGCCGCTGCGCACCTCATTCGCAGTGCCAGTCGCGGTGACGCGTGGGCACTGCTCGGACTGGACCAGGCGGCGCGGGAGGTGCTGCGGTCCTCACCCCAGACCGCCGCCGATCTCGCCAAGCGGGCGCTCGAGCTGACCGACCCCGCCGACCCTGACTGGGTCGGTCGTGCCGCCACGGCGGTCGACGCCCTGACGGCGATGGGGCGGCTGTCCGAGGCGGCCGACCTTGTCCGCCCCGCGCTCAGCAGGGCGTCCCCGAGGCTGGCGCATCGCCTGCGATGCGCACTGGCGTACATCCTGCTCCTGAGCGGACGACCGGCGGATGCGGTAGGTGAGGCCGAAAGCCTGCTCAGCGAGCAGGACCTCTCAGACGACCTTCGCGGCGTCGCCGAATGGACGGTGTTCTGGGGGCTCATCTCGCTGAACGACCTGACGAATGGGCAGCGGCGAGCAGAAGCCGTCCTCGCCGACCGTGACCGGCATTCCGACGCCGCCGTCGCCGGGGCCCTGCTGATGCTCTCCCGCTTCGCCATGGTCGACGGGCGGGTCGCCGACTCGTTCGCGCACCTGAACGAAGCCCTGCGGATCGCGAACAGCGGCACCGTTGAAGCCATCCAGCGTCCGTATGCGCGACTGCTGTTGAGCCTCAACTACCGGTGCCTGTGTCAGTTCGACGCGGCCGATATGGCGATTCAGACCGCCCAGGAGGACATCAAGACCCTCGGGGTGACCGTGCTCGCCGCACAACCGGCGTTGTTCCGCGCCCGTGTGAAATTGGCCGTCGGCCGATTCGACGATGCCGTGGCCGAGGCTCAGGCCGCAATGATGATCGCCGACGACATGGGGACTCAGGGCTTCATCCGCGTCGGGCTGTCGATACTCGCCTACATCGACGTACGACAGGGCCACATCGACGCCGCAGTCGGGCATATCGAGAGATATCTGTCCCAGCCTGGCGCGCCCGGAATGCTCTTCGGATCGGCGTGGGAAAGGTGGGTGGAGGCCGTGGTCGCCGAGGCCCGAGGTGATCTCGAAGGGGCGATGGACATTCTCCGCCCTACCTACACCGACAAGGAGAAACAACGCTGGACGCTCATCACCGTGCCCCTCGGGGCCGCCTGGATGACCCGGCTGGCGCTGGCCACGGGACACCGCCCCTACGCGGAGACCATCGTCGACACGGCCGAACACCTCGCCGGGAACAACCCTGACTACCCCGTCTTCGCCGCAGCGGCCGCCCACGCCCGAGGGCTTCTCCGCCAGGACCCCGCCGCTCTGGACTGCGCCGCCGCCAACCATCCCCAACCGTGGGAGCGCGCCTCTGCGGCCGAAGACCTCGGAGTTCTCCTGGCCGCCACGACCGGCGCCTCGGCCCGCAAGCAGGCCGTCGACAGACTCGATCAGGCGCTCGACGGCTACCAGCGCGTCGGTGCGCTCCGGGACGCGGCACGGGTGCGGGCGAGACTGCGCGCATTGGGAGTACGGCGCCGCCACTGGGTCCAACCGCAGCGGCCGGCGTTCGGATGGGACAGCCTCACTGATACGGAACGCGCAGTGGCCGGGCTGATCGCCCGTGGAATGACCAACCGTCAGGCGGCCGCGCGGATGTTCCTGTCTCCGCACACGGTGTCCACCCATCTTCGCCGGATCTTCGCCAAGCTCGACATCGCCTCGAGGGTCGAACTGGCCTGCATCGTCGCCGAGAAGTGTCCGGCTCTGCTCCGGGACTCGTAGTCCACCGCCCTCCCGCTTGAATGGAAGGAGGGGCCACTCGTCCGAGTGACCCCTCCGGTATGCGCCGACGAGCGGCTAGGCTTCGGGTTGGCAGTTCAACCGTGCTCTGCTGTAGCGGGCGCGGCCTCGGGAGGGTGTTCCAGCACCCTCTCGGGGGTCCGTCCACCTGGACGGCGCCTACTCGCAGAAGACACGCACTTTGGCATCGGGCGCGTCGACCTCCACGGTCATCTCGTCGAGGTGCTCCACGAGCGCCTCGAGCTGTTCGGGCTTGAGCTGGGTCAGGTCGAACGGCACGCCCGACTTGCTCAGTTCGGCGTTGGCCTTACCGAGCGCCTGCGGCGGGATCAGGGCCGCCAGCCGTACGCCGGCCCGCAGGAGCTGCAGCGGCACCCGCACGTTGACCCGCGTCGGCTCGTCGTTCTCAAGGGCGTCCACCATCACCCGCAGGTACTTCGCCTTGCCCTTCGGCCGGACGTCGAGACTCGACGCCGCCGGCGGCTGGTCCCGCTCGAGCGCGGCGATGAGCTGCTCCGCCTCCTCTGCGGTGATCTTGCCCTCGGCCAGCATGTCGAGGATGTCCTTGCGCTGTTCGTTCATCGGAACCTCTCCTATCGGATGGTTACGAGCACAGCCGTACGGCCCTGCTCGACGTCGAGCCACGTGCCGGGCAACGCGGAGACGATGCGCCAACCGGTGCCGAGTGCCTGCACCACGCTGACGGAGTACACGAGGCAGGCCACGGCTCCCCCCAGTACGGCCAGGACCACGACCGGCGAGAGCACGAGCACTACGGGGAGTACCGGGACCCAGATCCGGATGGGGCGTCGGTCCGGGCGTTTGACCCGTACGGTCACCAACTGCGGCATCATGTCCGACCCTCCAATTCGGACAATGCCTGCTGTGCGGTGATCTCACCGCGGCGCAACCGATCGATGATGTCGGCCCGCGACGGCGCCGGATCGGTCTCGACGAAGTCGAGCATCTGCGTGATCCGGTTCAGCCGCGATTTGATCGTCGGGTAGCTCACCCCGAAGATTCGCTCCATCTCCTTGATGGAACCGTGGCACCGCACGAACGCCGTGACGAAGACCTGATCCTCGACGTTGAGCTGAGCCAGTTGCGGTAGCTCGAACTCGCCCTCGATCGCGATGCCGCTGCCGGTAAGGCGCACCCGCTCGACGACGAACGGCTGGCCCCGGGTCAGGTTCGTGAGTTCCTGCCAGTCCATCGCCTGCTCTGTCATATCTAAAGATATACCTCCCGCATAATTAACTTTCAAGATGTTGATCTTAATTTTCTTGCACCGCGCCTAGTTTGGGCTCCTCGCTGGTACGCCGCAGATCGTCATCACGCACACACGCAGGCGTGTTCCACGGACCGCCCATCGCCAGGCGAGTCGCCGCACCATGACAGCTCACCCGTCGCGCCTGCAATGCAGCGGCATGCGGAGAAGCCCCAGGGGAGTCCGGCCAGCCGTCATCGGAGCCGCAGGCGGTGGCGGCGATCCATGGGTGCGTTGTGCGCAGTCCGTTTACGACGGCTTCCATGTCGAGCGGGCGGAGTGTGAGATCTGACCGCACTGTGTTGATCACCTCGCCTGACCGCAGGTGGACCAGCCGCCCCCGTGCCATCCACGTGGACCCGGGCCGGCGGTGGACTGTTGAGGAGCGGTGCGAGACAGGCACGCCCGTCTCGCGCCGCGTTCGGCTCGATGCCACCTTGCTGATCTACATTGTAAAGGCGCTGGGTCTGAGCAAAAATGATCTTCACTCAAAACAAGCCGGGAAATCACCGGGCGAGATGCGGCAGATCCGTGCGAAGGACTTCACGATGCCCGCGCCTGTGAGGCACCGCTCGACCGCCGCGGCGTACGACGGCGGGGCGGACCTGCTGCGGATGGCCGGGTCGCTGATGTACGGCCAGGCCACCGCCTTGCTGATCGTCGGCAAGTGGTCGGCCGCCTCCCGGCAGAACACCCTGGCCGCCGCGCTGAAGGAATGGGGCATGCGGCGCAAGACCGTGCACCTCGCGAAATACCTGTCGGACCCGGCCTTCAGAAGGAAGATCTCGCGGCAACTCAACAAGGGCGAGAGCCTGCACGCGCTGCGGCGCGACCTGCACTACGCGCAGCAGGGCACGATCACCCGGCCGCACCTGGAGCAGCAGACCGAGCAGGCGTGGTGCCTGACCCGGCTGGCCAACTTCGTGATCCCGTGGACGACGGAATATTATTCTCGCGCGGTGCCGGAGCTGCGCTCCCAGGGCCGGGACGTGCCGGATGAGATCCTTTCGCACATCTCGCCCGGCCACAGCGACAGCATCAACTTCTTCGGCGTCATCAATGTCGACGTCGAGGCGGAACTGGCCAAGCTCGACACCAGCGACTGGCGGCCGCTGCGGCCCGCGCAACTGCGCGAGCTGGGACTGACGCCCGCAGCCCGCTGCCCAGACGGGCTTCGGGCAGCGGTGCGCGCCCAGGGCGTGCTGGTGAAGGGACGAGGACGTGGCCCGGCTGTCTCTGCTGGGTCACGCCCCATCTCAGCTGCCTGGGGCCGCTATGTGATCGCCTCGTGGGCCCCGGAGCGGGGCCTGCGGCCGCTGGGGCTAGGCACCGCCGCTCGAGACGGTTCCGCCGACGTCGTGGGTGAGGACGGCGACGGAACGCTGACCGGTGATCATCGCTGGTGTACCGTGGGCGCGGGCCGGTCATGGCATCACGACGAGTCGCCTGCCTTTAAGGTCGGTTCGCTGCCAGGCGGTCTCGATGTCGCTCAGCGGGACCTTCTCCACGTCGAAGGTGAGCTCGCCGGACCGCGTCCACGTCACGATCTGCTGGTACACCTCGTCCATGGTCTGCGGGTCGAGCCCCTTGGCCGCGCCGTAGATCTCCACGCCGGAAGTGCGCAGGCTCGACCCGGCGAGGGCGAGCTCAGTGCCGGCCGACTCGCCGATCTGGACCACCCGGGTCGGCTTGCCGAACGCGAACGACCGCGGCACCAGCGCGCGCAGCAGGATCTCGCTGGGCCTGCCCCACAGGTAGTCCACGACGACGTCGTAGCCGTCCCCCCTGGCGTCGAGGTACGCCTGCGCCAGAGCCTCGTCGGAGACCGCGGTGTTGATCACCGTGTCGGCCCCGATGGCCTGTACCTCGCGCAACTGGTCGTCGTCGCGGCCGGTGGCGACGATCCGGCCGGCGCCCAGCAGCCGGGCCACCTTGACCGCGAGCCGCCCGGCCACCCCGGTGGCGCCCTGCACCAGCACCGTCTCCCCGGGAACGAACCCCGCGGCCGCTTTCATCGACATTGCGGTGATGGCCGAGGCCATCACGGTCACCACGGCCGGGTCGATGCCGTCGGGGATCGGCACGTAGGAGCCTTGGGGCACCACGGCCTTCTGGGCGAGCGCGCCGTAGGGCAGGCGGATGTTGCCGAACCCGACGAGCGTGCCGTCTGGGAGGGCGCCGATGCCGTCGAAGGCAGGGATCGCCGGAAGCTGGCCGATGTACTTCTCGCTGGCGTAGTGCGTGCCGGCCGCGATCGCCTTGTCGACGTTCTCGACGGCGACCGCCTTGACGTCGATGATCACCTCGCCGTGGCCGGCCACCGGATCGGGGAAGTCCTCATAGCGTGGGATGCCGCCGACCTCGTGGAGCACGGCTGCCTTCATCCCAGCTCTTGACCGAACAAGCGGGCGATCCGCGTCTGCCACGCCGCCAGGACGCGAGGCGGACGGGCCGGAGAGTGGTTGAACCCGTGGTGGTGCGAACGGTGGTGCGTGAGCGAGTGCCGCCACCCATGGCCGTGGCGGGCCTGGCCCTGGTGGCCGGTCGGCCGCTCGGTGTGCGCGGGAATCCCCGGAATGCGATGGGTCGCCCAGTGCAGCAGGTCGTGGAGCGAGTGCCGGTGTCTCATCGTTGCCTCCCCTGGTGCATAAGCCTCTATCACCGATAGAGTACTCTATCACTGATAGAGTGCGGAAGGGAGGTGCCGGAATTGGCTCTGGACAAGCAGCGGATCGTCACCGAGGCCGTCGCGCTACTGGACGCCGAGGGTCTCGACGGCGTGACCACGCGCAAACTGGCCGCCCGGCTCGGCGTACAGTCGCCGACCCTTTACTGGCACATCCCGAACAAGGCGGCGCTGGTCACCGCGATCGCCGAAGCGATTCTTGAGCAGCAGTTCCCCGAGCTGGCGTCGCCCGCGCCGGAGGAGCGCTGGCAGGACTGGCTGATCGGCCTGGCCGGGCGGCTGCGCCGCGCGTTGCTGGCCCACCCGGACGGAGCGCGGATCATCGCGGCCTCCCAACTGTCCCTCAAGATGGCCGCCATCTCCGAACTGGCGATGAGCACACTGGTCGGGCGGGGGATTCCCTTGCAGCAGGCTCGCCTGATCGTGTTGACGGTGTTGCGTTTCACCGTCGGCTACGTCCTGGAGGAACAGGCCGGCCGCCCCGACGCGGACGCCCTGGACGGCTTCGACATGGCCGCGTACGCCACGGCGTACCCCACCGTGATGGCCGGTGTGGCCGAGTACTTCCGGCCCGGCCGCACCGTCGACGATCTGTTCCGCGATTGTCTGGAACAGATCATCCATGGTCCTGCCGCGCAGTCCGGCCCCACGTCCTGACCGGTCAGCCGCTCCGCAGGCGAGTGAGCCCTGGCACGAGCGCCCCGAGTCGCTCAACACAGCAAGCCGACATCGTCGCTGTTTCATAGGCCCTCGCCTGTGAAACAGCCACCCCGGCCGGGAACATGCTGGACTTCCGCGCCCGTTCGATCGCCACTCGTCCGCACAGCTTCGGGAGTACAGGCACAAGAGGATGTGGAGGCTGTGGCTGGGACGATCAGCGGCGCCGCAGTGACGGGTCCAGCAGCGCGGGCGGGGCGTCGTTCTTCTCATGTGCGGCGAGGTCGGTGCCGGGGGAGACGATGGCGTCGATCGCGTCGAGTACGTCAGCGGAGAGCGTGGTGTCTGCGGCGGCGAGCTGCGAGTGCAGGTGGTCCAGCGTGCGGGGGCCGATGAGCGCGCTGGTCACGCCGGGGTGCGCGGTCACGAAGCCGAGTGCGAGCTGGATCATTGTCAGGCCGGCCTCATCGGCGACCTTGGCCAGTTGCTCGACGGCATCGAGCCTGGCCCGGTTGGAGGGGATGGTGGTGTCGAAGCGTTGCGGCATGAACGTTGAGCGGCTGGTGGTGATCTCCCTGCCCTCGCGAATCGCGCCCGACAGCCACCCTGAGGCCAGCGGGCTCCACACCATCACTCCGAGCCCGTACTGCTCGGTCACGGGCAGGACGTGGATCTCGATGCCGCGCTGGAGGATCGAGTAGCTGGGCTGTTCGGTGACGTAACGGCTCAAGTGATGCTCGCGGGCGGCCCACTGGGCTTGCACGATTCGGTAGGCCGGAAAGGTCGAGGAGCCGAAGTAGCGGATCTTTCCCGCGCGCTGCAGGTCGGTCAACGCCGACAGGGTCTCCTCGTCGCTGGTGTTCGGATCCCACCGGTGGATCTGGTAGAGGTCGACGTGGTCGACGCCGAGCCGACGCAGGCTGTCCTCCAGTGCGGTGACCAGCCAGCGGCGCGAGCTGCCCTGGCGGTTGTGCTTGTCGCCCATCGGCAAGGTCGCCTTCGTGGCCAGCACGAGGTCGTCGCGGCGGCCCGCGATGGCCTTGCCGACCATCTCCTCCGACTCGCCGCCGCTGTACGCGTCGGCAGTGTCGATCAGGTTGACCCCCGCCTCCAGGGCGGCGTCGACGATGGCGGTGACCTCGTCCCGGGTGGTGCGCCCGATCTTTCCGAAATTCATCGCGCCGAGCGCGAGGGTGCTGACCTGCACACCGGTGCGGCCCAAGGTGCGGTACTGCATGGCCGTGTCTCCTCATTGTCGTGAAACGTGGTGCACTGCATGGCTTGGTTGCGGGGCCCCTGCTCTGGCATCATGAGCAAAGCGGAACCTCGTTCCGGAACTATACGGAACACGGTTCCGATTTTGCAAGGCGGTTAGTGAAAGGAGCGGCGCGGTGAACGACAGCGGCGAGGGCGCAGGACAGGCGGCCCCGGCCAGACGGAAGGACGCCCGGCGCAACCAGCAGACCCTGCTCGATGCGGCCGCCGCGGTCTTCGTCACGTCGGGCGTGGACGCGCCGGTACGCGACATCGCGGCCAGGGCCGGCGTCGGGCTGGGCACGATCTACCGCCACTTTCCGACGCGGGCGGACCTCATCATCGCCGTCTACCGGCACCAGGTCGACGCCTGCGCCGATGCCGGGTCAGCCCTGCTGGCGACCAGCCCTTCTCCGCACGCCGCACTAGGGCAGTGGATCAACCTCTTCGTGGATTTCCTGGTCACCAAACACGGACTCGCCGCCGTGCTGCAGGCCGACAACGCCGGCTTTGAGGCGCTGCATGCCTACTTCCTCGACCGCCTCGTACCCGTCTGCACCGAACTGCTCGAAGCCGCAGCCGTCGCAGGCGAGATCCGCCCCGACATCGACGCGTACGAGCTCATGCGCGGCGTCGGTAACCTCTGCATCGGCGCGGACAGCGATCCCCGCTACGACGCACGCCGCATGGTCGAACTCCTCATAGCAGGGCTACGCCGGCCACACCACTGACCTCGGCGACATCGCGCGTGCGGCTCTGCCAAATCACCAGGCTCAGACGGCTTGGCCAAAGGCCGGCGGTGGACTGGACCTGCAACCGCACGGGCCCGTTTGGAGTCGTGATCACGTGGCTGGGAAAGGATTGGACGGGGTGATGATCGGGCTTGTAGCTTGCAGTTGACCGTGACACCGCCCGAGGAGGTGAGACCCATGAACGCTGTATCGATGTGGGTGCTCCCCCTTCCCGTCACGGCCGGGCGATTGACGTAGGTATCGCCGGGAGCGCCTGGACAACAAGGCACTCCCGAAAGGCAACACCTATGCACTCTCAGTTCACCGCCGAGTCGTCCTCGAACGGCATGGTCGAACGCGACTTCGTCGTGGGCGACGTCCCCGGACTCTGGTCGCCGACCTCCGGCGCCGATCGCGCGCCTCTCACGTTCGACGTGATCATTGCCGGGTGCGGGCCGACCGGTGCGATGCTGGCCGCCGAACTGCGGCTGCACGATGTGCGGGTACTCGTTCTGGAGAAGGAAACCGAGCCCAAGTCATTCGTCCGCATAGTCGGTCTGCATATTCGCAGTATCGAGCTGATGGCGATGCGCGGACTGCTGGATCGCATTCTCGAACACGGAAGACAGCGTCCGGCCGGCGGATTCTTCGCCGCCATCACCAAACCCGCGCCCAAGGGCCTGGATACCGCATACGCCTATCTGCTGGGCATCCCGCAGCCGGTCATTGAACGCCTGATCGAAGAACATGCGATCGAACTGGGTGCGCAGGTCCGGCGCGGTTGTGCGGTGGCCGATTTCGAGCAGGACGACGAGGGTGTGACCGTCAAGCTGGCCGACGGGGAACAGCTGCGTGCGCGCTATCTCATCGGCTGTGACGGCGGGCGCAGTACGGTGCGCAAACTGCTCGGTGTCGGCTTCCCCGGCGAGCCCTCGCGGACCGAGACGCTGATGGGCGAGATGGCAGTGGGTGTGCCGCAGGAAGAGATCGCCGCCAAGGTGGCCGAAGTCCACGAGACCCATAAGCGATTCTGGCTCAGGCCCTTCGGCGGAAGGGTCTATAGCGTCGTCGTCCCCGCCGCGGGAGTCAGCGATCGCGCGGAACCGCCCACCCTCGAGGATTTCAAACAACAGTTGCGCACCATCGCCGGAACCGATTTCGGCGTGCACTCCCCGCGCTGGTTGTCCCGCTTCGGGGATGCCACCCGGCTGGCCGAACGTTATCGGGTCGGGCGGGTGCTGCTTGCCGGCGATGCGGCACACATCCATCCACCCATCGGCGGACAGGGCCTCAACCTGGGCGTTCAGGACGCATTCAACCTCGGCTGGAAACTGGCCGCACAGATCCGCGGCTGGGCGCCGGAAACACTGCTGGACACCTACCAGGCCGAACGTCATCCGGTCGCCGAGGACGTGCTGGACAACACCCGCGCCCAGATGGAACTGCTGTCCACCGAACCGGGCCCGCAGGCCGTGCGCAGGCTGCTCACCGAACTGATGGACTTCGACGAGGTGAACCGCCATCTGATCGAGAAGATCACCGCGATCGGCATCCGCTACGACTTCGGCGAAGGCCCCGACCTGCTCGGCCGCCGCCTGCGCGACATCGACGTGAAACAGGGCCACCTCTACGGTCTGCTGCATCGCGGCCGCGGCCTGCTGCTGGACCGCACCGAACGCCTGACCGTCGGCGGCTGGTCAGACCGGGTCGATTACCTCGCGGATCCCACTGCGGTACTGGATGTTCCGTGCGTCCTGCTACGCCCCGACGGCTACGTCGCCTGGATCGGCGACGATCAGCAGGACCTGGACGACCACCTCTCCCGCTGGTTCGGCAAACCCGCCAACTGATTTCGCCTGAGCAACCGAAAAGGCCCGTGAGGAGGATCGGAACGGCCAGTAGCGACTGACCATCGGAAGGCTGGAGGCAGCATCAGCCGTGGTGCCGCAAGCGCGATCAAGGACAGTCGCTCTGATCGGCCCCGGCGATCGTATGGTCCGTCCGACGTTCTGAGTTGGTGATCGCGGGACGTATGGCAACCTATGGGAGGATTATTCCGTGGGAGCATCAGTGAGGCAGATTCAAGTCACCTTCGACTGCGCATCACCTGAGCGCGTTGCTCGTTTCTGGTGCGAGGTGCTGGGGTACGTCGCACCGCCGCCACCGGAGGGGTTTGCCAGTTGGGACGACTTCAATCGCACGCTGCCGCCTGAGCAGCGGGATTCATGGTTCGCATGCAGTGATCCCTCGGGCGCGGGTCCGCGGCTGTACTTCCAGCGCGTTCCCGAAGGCAAGGTCGTCAAGAATCGGCTGCACCTTGACGTGCGGGTCGGCACCGGGCTGGTGGGGGAGAAGCGCTTGGCGGCCCTTGAGGCCGAATGCGCGCGGCTGATCCCGCTCGGCGCGGTACGCGTGCGGCTCCTTCCTGCCGATGAGGAGAACGAGTCGTGCCTGGTCATGCAGGACGTTGAGGGCAACGAGTTCTGCCTCGACTAATCACGCTGTGCCGCTACCTGCGGCAAAACCCTGAACCACCGCGATGACCTGCAACGGTTGTCTCGGTGGTTCTCAACATTTCGCAGTCGATCCAGTGAACGTCTCGTCACTTTGATGCCAATCTCTGATGGCGACATCCTTGAAGGGTTCACAGCTGCGGTGACCAAGTACAACAGCTTGGTTCATGGAGATCCTTAGGCTGCGCTGCAGAGGCTTATGCAAGTGTCGGAGCGCGACATGCGTCATGTGTTGGATCGGGACTACGCAACCCCTGGCCGCGCTCATCACATCGCTTTTGAAACAGCGCTCGCCGTCGCGTTCCTAATGGCGACGGTTGATGCCGTTTTGCCTTCACGCGATCGCCCGGTCTTTGTCGGACTGTCCTGGCATCATGCACGCATGCTTCCCGACAACGGCGAAAAGACCCTTGATGCCGACGAGCAGCTCGCCGCCCTCCGTGCCCAGACCGACGGCACCATCGGTGTGGGTGGCGCGGCGCTGGCAACACAGCCGCTCCGCGCCAAGCTGCTCGACGAGCTGCTGCTCTGCACCCATCCCGCGATCCTCGGCTTCGGCAGGCCGCTGTGCGACGAATACGACGTGCCGATCGAGCTTGCCCTGCTCGAGCAGCGCTCGTTCGAGCAGGGCGTCACGATGCACCGCTACGCGATCCGCAATGAGCTCGAGGCCGGCCAATGCTGAGGCAGGTCGCACAGGGTGTGTGGGTCCATGAGAGCGAGTTCTGCCAGAGCAACGCCGTTGTCGTGCTGGGCCGGGATGGCGTGTTGCTCATCGACGCCGGGATCCACGGCGATGAGATGGCGTGCCTCGTGAACGACCTGTCCGATGTGGGTCAGGCCGTGGTGGCTGGCTTCTCGACGCATTCGCATTGGGATCACCTGCTCTGGCACGCGAGCCTCGGCGGAGCGCCGCGTTACGGCACCGCGCTTTGCGCGACTACTGCCCGAGACCGGCTGGCGGGCGGGATCGATCCGGTCCGGCTCGGCATCCCCGAGGACGTGCCGCTGGAACTGCTCGGGAACATTACCGGCCTGCCCGAGGCAACTGCACGAATTCCGTGGGATGGCCCGGTGGTGCGGATCCTCGAGCATCAGGCCCATGCACCCGGCCACGCGGCGCTGCTGATTGAGGAACACCGGGTTCTCGTCGCCGGCGACATGTTGTCCGACGTGTTGATTCCGATGCTCGACGTGAACGGCACCGTTGACCCGGTCGAGGACTATCTCGCCGCGCTGCGGTTGCTCGAGAGCGTGGCGGGCAGCGTCGATACTGTCGTCCCCGGCCACGGGTCCGTCGGCGGATCCGGCCAGGTGCAGGCACGGATCGACCAGGATCGGGCGTACGTACTCGCGTTGCGGAACGGCCAAGTCCCCGCCGACCCACGGGTCGGCCCATCGGCCAAGCCTGGCTGGGAGTGGGTGAGCGACGTGCACGAAGGGCAACTCCAACGCCTCGCCCAAAGAAGCTAGCGCGACGGGACGCCCCGCCAGCGATCGGTGTGCGACACAACCCCGCCGGACTACCGCCAAAATCCAGTTCGATCCTCCTCGCGGGCCGAGGGGAGGACGCGACGCGGAGCGGCCCCGTGACGACGACGGCCGGGCGGAGGTGGAAGGACCCTGGAGGGGTTTCGGATGGGCAGGTTCCGACGGTCGGCGCGGTTCGGCTTAGATCATTACTGATCTACATTGTAAAGGCGCTGGGTTTGGGGCAAAATGATCTTCACCCTAAAACCAACCCAGCACCCACAGCCGCGGCCCGCCCCTCCGAACTGGCCGCGGCTGTTCCGACGCTAGGAGCAGGGCATGTTTGACCGCCCGGGGTGGCACGCGGCTCAGTTGTGCGGCCCCATGGCCTCGGTGTACTTGCTGAAGGCCGAGTCCAGATGCCGGTGCTTCACCTGCTCCAGGAGCACACTGACCTCGCGCAGCTTCTTGCGGAGCTTCTTCGTGTCATGCGCGTCGAGGGCACCGGTGGCCTGAGCGTTCTTGCTGGTGAGGACACCTGTGGGCTCCTGTTTGGCGGAGTCCGTCGCCGTGGTGGGCGGCGTCTGGGGGAGGCTCGGCGGGAGCGGTTCGAGTGATGAGACCGAGACCTGGCGGATCCCAGGTTGAGGGGCCGCACCCGCCTGCCCGGCGACAAGTCCGGAAACCGTGACGGCGGTGGAGGCGGCGGCGAGAGCGACAACCAAGCGCATGGGGCGCTGAACCATCCGAAGATCCTTCCGGTGAGGGCGCCGTGCGAGCGGGCCGATGCAATGACCCACACGGGCCGACTGCGAGACGGCGACCGTGCACGGCTGTCACGTGACACCTACGGAAGGCATACGAGCATTCACGGACCTGATCAGCCAGGCTCGGCTTCGAGGGTTGCCGAGGCTTTGCCGCACAACACCCGATTCCACGACGACGCCCCGAAGGTGAAGGGTCGTCGTTCGCCGGCGACGGCTCCGCCGAGCCGCATCGCGACTCGGCGGAGAACCCTTGCGGGCCGAAACGCCAGGCTAGAAGCCGACGGACTGCCGGATCAGGATGACGTGGATGCGGCCGGGGAGTTCCTGGTGGATCTCCAGGATCTTCCCGACGCTGCTGTGTTGTCCGTACGCGGCCTGCGCTCGGGCGTCCTCGAGCTTCAGGCTGTGCTGGTAGACCCGCTCGCGCGCCGCATCCAGCGTGGGGACGAGTTTCTGCGCTCCGACGACGAAGATGACATTGGCCGCGCCCCAGGCGTACGACGCGAACTGGCTCCCCGAGGCTGAGGCGATGACGAGCGTTCCGTCGCGGGTGACCGCGTGGACGCTGCCCAGGGCATAGTCGGGCTGGCCGGCGATCGCCTTCATGTCCTGCGCCTGTGTCTGGAAGTCGAGCGCCATCATCTTGTTGCGCGCCGATTCGTACGGCCCGCCGTCGTTGATCGCATCGTCGATGCCGGTCTCCAGCAACGTCACCGACGTGTTGGTCATCACCGAGGAGCCCTGCGGGATGCGGGCCAGGGCCGCGCGGCGCGCGGCGTCGAGGTCGTCGACGACCTCGACGGTGAACCCATGCTCTTCGAGTGCGACGACCGTCGCGTCGAGCGTCTTGTCATCAGGAAGCGCGGTGAAGCGCTCCGAGGCATCGGTCATGGTCATTGCTGCTCCTTGATAGTGGGGTTGTCAGGCGGCGGGGCCGCCTGTTTCTTCCGGTCGTGGGGCGGGTGGCAGGCGCCGGCGCACGAGTGCCCGCGACACGATAACCGGACTTTACCCCGCTTAGTATGGTGCCGATAAGGTGGGCCCGTGGAGATGTCGTGGGGGACGCCGCCCACTGAGCGCGCCGATGCGGCGCGCAACCGGATGCACCTGGTGGCCACGGCCCGCGAGATGCTCGCCGAACTGGGCGCAGACAGGCTGACCATGGACGCGCTCGCCGAACGGTCGGGACTGGGCAAGGGAACGGTGTTCCGCCGCTTCGGCACCCGCGCGGGGATCTTCCAGGCGTTGATGGACGACGCGGAGCGCGCCTTCCAGGAGCAGGTGCTTTCCGGCCCGCCACCCCTGGGCCCGGGCGCGCCGCCGATGGAGCGCCTTATCGCCTACGGCCGGGCCCGGGTCGGTTTCCTGATCGAGCATCGCGAGATCGGCCGCGGCACGCTGGACGGCCGGCAGTCGGTGCCGGTGGGCGTGCAGATGCCCGTGTCCCGGATGCACATCCGAATGCTGCTCGGGCAGATCAGCCTCGGCTCGGCCAATCTCGACATCCTGGCCATTCAGCTCACCGCTGCCCTGGACGGGCCTCTTCTGCTCTACCTGTCGGCGGCCGATCTCAGCCAAGCCGCCGCGGAGGCGGAGCGGCAACTTGCGGAGAGCTGGCAGGACCTCGTGCGGCGCGTCTGCCGGCCCTGACCGAATACCCGCATTACCGGGGGCTGACGAACATCGGAACGAAAAGTCCCGCTGAGCGGCTGGCGGGCGATGTCTTACCGCTACATTTCGTTCTGATGTCTCTCGATGGGGAGTATGCGCAGGTCAGATGCCTACGCCGGGTCTTGTCCGGCACCGTGGATGATGCGGTGGATGGTGGAGCGTCCGACGCTGTACTCGGTGGCCAGGTCGGCGAGGGACACCTCGCCTTGGGCGTAGCGGCGGCGAATGGAGCGTCGCGCGGGTTCGGGCAGCTTGGGCTGCTTGCCCTTGAGCTTGCCGTTCTTCTTGGCCAGGGCCATGCCCTCGCGGGTACGCATGTGCCCGAGGTTGGCCTCGAATTCCGCGACCATGGCCAGGGTCTGCAGGAACAGGCGGCCGAATGGGTCGCTCCAGTCGTAGACCGAGGCGCCCAGGCCGAACAGGACACCGCGCTCAGACAGGTCGGTGAGGATCTGGTTGGCCTCGGCCATGTTGGGTCCCGGTATTCCTGGCCGAAAAAACAACGGATATCGCTGACCTGTAGTGATGCGGGGTCAGTGTCGGGCGTTCTGATCACCTCCGTTACGGTTCGTACCGTTTACCTGGTACGTCGTGGAGGTGGTCGGTGTCGACGCGGTTGTTCTCCGAGGATCAACTGGAGCAGCTGCGGTCGTTCCCCGACATCGGCCGGGATGAGCTGCGGTTTCTCGTGTTTCGCGGTTCATGTTGATCATCTCCGCCATGGGGCTTGAGCGGGAGCGCCGGCCGCTCCACGGTCGGTATGGCAATGCGCTCCTGGGGATGCACATCGTGGCTGATGTGAATCTCCAGGAGCTTCTTCGACTTACACGGCGAACACGTCGCCCGCGATCACCCTGCGTCCGGCCACATCAGGGGGAAAGAGGCTCACTGATGAGAGGCTCTCCACCACTGATGGGTCGAGTTGGGGATGCCGTAGGCCAAGTCAGTGCTCTCATTGGAGGAGTAGACCGTGGTGTACCCCGGAGAGACCCGCAGACTATCCGCGAACCCGAACCGGTCATCGGCGAAAAGGTAGTCCGGAAAGTCGTTGTCCCAGTACTGGCCCAGAGCGCCGGTCTGGCACGTGCTCAGCCAGACGGTGTTCCGGTCTGACTTGTGGTCGGTCGTGAGGCACAGAGCCCTCGTCCGGCTCATGAGCATGTGCTGTCCGTTGTACGTGCTGCCGATCCAGTCCCAGTCCTGCGACAGCCACCCCTGGCAGGGGGCTATGAAAACGCTGCCATCAGAAGCCGAGGCTGTCAGGCAGCCGCCGTTGTACTGGCTCTCGTAGACCCAGTAGGTGGGAGTGGCGGCCGACGCGGGAGACAGGGCGCCGACAGTGGCGAACAGGGAGGCGGCGAACGCCGCGATCACAGCGGAACGCCTCCTCCAGGATGTCGCCCCATGCGACGGCCGCACCGCCGCTGACGAGACGGGCCCCACGATGGTGGTCTGCGCTGTGACAGCGGACAAACCCCCCGCCCGCCTGAACAGCGAACCCAACGTCCTTGCCAAGTAGTGCTTCACTTGCCCCTCCAATAGTGCGATGCGTTCCACGAGGGGATGACCCGGCTGATCGACCTTGATCCCCTGGCATATAGAGGCAACTGGCCCTCCGAATGTGGCTCTTCGGCGATGTGATATGCGCCACATCGCGCCGGGTGTGAATCACCCGCGGTGGGCGTTCAGGCCACGAGCACGGACGCCCCGTACAGCGCGGCCCCGGTCACGGGAATCCCGGCGGGCCGAAGCGGTGACCGCGCACGTCGGTGACCAGGGCGGGGTTCGGATAGCCGAAGTCCTCGATGGCGGCGGCCGACTGGCGCAGGGCGAGGGCGGGATAGCGGTCCATCTCGCCCGCCTAGATGCCGACCCGTCCGAGCACGAGCGCGTTCATCGGTCCTGTTCGGCGGTGTCCTGAGCGGCCAGGAAGCCGGCGATCTGGGCTGCTCCCGTCCGCTGCAGCCAGGTGCGCAGGTCCATCAGGCCGGGGTGTAGGGCGCGGGTGAAGGCGACGTCGGCGCGGTAGCCGCGGTCGTTGAGCCAGGTGTAGGCGTAGGCGAATTCCGCGCCGGCCTGGGCAATCGCCTCGATCGGGATCTGGATGTACGGCAGTGGCCGGTCGATGGACGCGGAGATGTCGGCGGCGATCTGGCGTGGGGTCAGTTCATCCCCGGCCAGGTCGACCGCGCGGCCGATCCACTCATCAGGGCGGGAGAAGGCCAGGGCGGCGAAGGCGCCGACGTCGTCGACGGCCATGATCTGCTGGGGTACGTCGGCCGAGAATGCGGTGGCCACGGTGCCGTCGTGCAGGTGGTAGGCGCCGGTGTAGTTCTCCATGAAGGAGACCGGGCGCAGGAAGGTCGCGGGCAGGCCCAGCCGGGTGATGTGTTGTTCGATCCGCCACTTGTTGATCGTGTTCTGCGGCAGTTTCTCGGTGTTGTGGCGGCCGGCGCCGGCGAGCGAGGCGTAGACCAGGTGCCGCACACCGGCGGCGTGTGCTGCGTCGGCGACGTTGCGGCCCCAGCGGACCTCGTCCTGGGCGGAAAAGCCCGCCGGGGTGCCGGGGGAGCCGACGGTGGGCTGCACGCTGAACAGGCCGTAGGCGCCTTCGGCCGCGCCGATGAGTGAGGCGACGTCGTCCATCTCGGCGCGGGCGAGCTCGGCGCCCGCCTGCGCCAGCGCCCGGGCCGCCGGGGCGTCCGGATTGCGCGTTATCGCCCGTACCTGCCAGCCGTCGGCGAGCAGTTGCGCTGTCACGGCTCGGCCCTGCAGGCCGGTCGCTCCCACCACCACGATGGTCTTCACGATGTGTCTCCAAACGGTAGGCATGCCGACGGCCACCTACCTAACTGGGGTGGCCCTCCGGTTCTGGGTGAGTACGATATGGAGGGCCACCCCGTTTTGCAAGCCCGCCGGAGATCCCATGCCGCTAGACAGCCGTACAACCTCGCCCGCGCGGCCGATGCGCGCGGACGCGCGCCGCAACTACGACCGCATCCTGGCCGCGGCCGCCGAAGCTATTGCCGAGCACGGAGCCGAGGCGTCCCTGGAGGAGATCGCCCGGCGCGCCGGCGTCGGCTCGGCCACGCTGCACCGGCACTTTCCCTCCCGGCAGCGGCTGCTGGAGGCGGTCTTCCGCGACAAGGTCGAGGCCCTGTGTGCCGCCGCCGCCGACCTGGCCGTCGACCCCGATCCGTGGCACGCGCTGGTGACCTGGCTGGGAGCCGTCGCCAGGCACGCCGTGTCCAACCGGGGCCTGGCCGCCTCGCTGATGCGGGGGGCGCACGACGGCGATCCCGCGCTGGGCGACACCTGTCACACGATGATCATCAACGCCGGAGCGGACCTGCTGGCCCGCGCCTGCCGGGCGAACGCTGCGCGGCCCGACGTCTCGATCACGGACCTGCTCAAACTCGTCAACGCCATCTGCCTGGCCGTTGAGCAGGAACCCGACGGCGCGGCCCAGGCCGACCGGCTGCTCACCCTTGCGCTGGCCGGAGTGCACCCTGCAGGAGAATCTGCGGGCCGAAAGATGTGACACAGAAGAGGTACGCGCAGGTGTGTCTCCCTAACCGTGGAGACGCTGAAGGCCACCATCGACTCGATGGTGGCCTTCAGCCCGAGGCGTCCTGGCGGGCGGGTACCGGGGGCACAACCGGTAGACCGCGAACTTGTGGCCCGGGCGCGGGCCGAGCTCGCCGGGCGCGATCTCGTGTGCTGGTGTGGAGCAGATCAGCCGTGCCAGCTTACGAAGATCGCCGACCATGGTGATCAGGTCTTGCAGAGAGCGGCCGTAGCGGGCTAGTTCCGGCACGACGAGGGTGTCGCCGGCGGCCAGGAAGGCGTGGCAGGCGGCCAACTCGGGGCGATCGGCATTCTTGCCGGCATTCTTGTCGGCGAAGATGCGCCGGCATCCGGCGGTCTTGAGCGCGTCAATCTGGCGCTCGAGCTTTTGCCCCGCAGTGGAGACGTGGAGACGCGGGCGTAGCCGATGCGGATCTCGGTGCGGTGGGCGGGGAAGGCAGCGAGCGGGTCCGATGGGAGCTCCAGAGCGTCGGTCACGCTCACGTTCCTCGAAGGCTGCCTCCGTGACGCTGAGCAGGTCGCGTTGGGCGCGCGCGGGCACAGCGGACACTGGCAGAAGGAGGCTCCTCACGACGGGCCGAAGACGCCGCTCGTACGGAGCGCCCGGGGCGAGCTCATCACCGACAACATCTCTCCGGAGTGTGCCGATCACATCTCATTCTGGGATCCGGACTGGGCGTTGGCCGACATCGCGTCCAAGCGCAAGATCCTGGAGAGAGCGGCGGCCGTCGTCGATCAGTCGGAGCGGGAACCCGCGGCCCGGGCCGTATGGGCTGCTTATCGGAGTGTGCTTCGAGACATCGCGCTGCCATTCGCGGACCGGCCGGATTGCCCGGCCGAGCTGCGACCAGCATCTCCCGGCTGATCGGAGGGCCACGAGTCGCTGCCGGTCAGTTGCCGCAATCCGTTCTCCAGCAGCGCGAACGCATGTTCCGCGTCGGCCACCGCTCCCGCATAGCGTGCGTCGGCCGACTCTCCGTACGTGAGGCGTTCGGCGTTGTCACCTGCCAGCGCCCATTGGACCGCGACGATCTGGACGGCTGCCAGCCGCGCCGTGAGTTCCGGAGTGTCTGCCGTTTCCTGCAAGGCCTGGGCGAGTGCGCGTTCGGCGCCGGTCTTGAACCGATCCATCCGGGCCACCAATGATGGTGTGTCGAGGATCATCCGGGTGAGCCGGAGCACCTGGGGATGGTCGTTGAGGCCGGTGATCGGGTCGCGCTCGCGCAGCCTTTGGAGGAAGTGCTCGCGCAGTGTGGTCAGCGGGGCGGTGCCGGGCGGACCGGCCTTCACGACGCGAGCGAGTTCGGTCTCGTGGTCGGCGAGGCGATGCGCCACGAGGTCTTCCTTCGCCGGGAAGTAGGCGAAGAGCGTGCGCTTCGACACCTCGGCCGCCTCAGCCACCTGGGCTACCGAGACCTGGTTGAAGCCGTGCTCGAGGAACAGCGTGATCGCCGCCTCGGAGATCGCCGCGTGGGTCCGCTGCTTCTTTCGTTCCCGTAGCCCTGGCTTGCCGTCCACGACGCCCACCGTAGCAGAATGCTGCCCTGAGGATATTTCTGCACCTGGTATACATTTACTCCGAGGCGAGAGGGAGTGAAGGTGTTGGCCGAGATCGAGACCGAGGTCGTCATCGCGGGCGCCGGCCCGACCGGACTGATGCTGGCGTGCGAACTGGCCCTGGTAGGGGTCGAGACCCTGGTGCTGGAGAAGCAGACCGAGCGCATCGAGCAGGTGAAGGGCGGTTCGATCCAGCCCCGCACCGCTGAGCTGCTGGAGTTGCGCGGACTGCTGGAACCGTTGCTGCGCCGGGCAACGCCGCGTGATCCGATCGGCGGGCACTTCGCGGCCCTGCCCGTGCCCCTGGACTGCACCCCCTGGCAGACCAGGCATCCTTTCCCGATCGCGTTCCCTCAGTGGGGGATCGAGGAAGTGCTCGAAGAGCGGGCGATCGCCGCCGGCGCGCGGGTTCTGCGCGGCGCTGCCGTCTCAGAGGTTGCGTCGGGCAACGACGGTGTGGTCGTGACGGCGGACGGTCTGCAGGTGCGGGCGCGCTATATGGCGGCGTGCGACGGCGGCCACAGTACGGTGCGGAAACTGCTCGGGCTGCCGTTCCCCGGTAGGCCCGGGACCCATCAGGCGGTGTTGGCCGACATCCGCCTGTCCACCGTTTCGTCGCTGGTGCCGCAGCAGATAGGACATATGAGCACGCTGATCCGTCAAGCGGGCGGTTACTGGGCCATGCTGGCCCCTCTCGGCGGCGACCGGTACCGGTTCACCTTCGGGCGTGCGGACCAGGCGAACATCATCCATGACCTCCCCATCACCCACGAGGAGATCGCGGCCGCGCTCCAGGCCGTGTACGGCGATGAGACCACCCTCGGCGCCGTGGACAACTCGTCGCGGTTCAGCGATGCCACTCGGCAACTGGAGCACTACCGCGCGGGTCGCGTTCTGTTCGCGGGCGACGCCGCGCACATCCACCCGCCGCTGGGCGGCCAGGGGCTCAACCTCGGCATACAGGACGCGTTCAACCTCGGTTGGAAACTGGCCGCAACCGTCCAGGACCGGGCGCCGGGCGGCCTCCTGGACAGTTACCACGCCGAACGGCATCCGGCCGGAGCCCAGGTCCTGCATCACACGTCGGCGCAGCGCGTCCTGGCAGATCCGAAACCGAGCGAGGACGTGGCCGCCCTGCGTGACATCTTCATCGACTTGCTGCGCCTGCCCGATGCCAACCGCCACCTCGCGGGACTGATGTCCGGCCTTTCGCTGCGCTACCCGCTGCCCGGCGATCATCCGCTCACCGGGCAGCGCATGCCGGACGCCGACCTCGTCACTGAAGCCGGCTCCACCCGGCTGTCGAGGCTGTTCGGCTCAGGGCATGCCGTCCTGCTCGATCTGGCCGGAACCGTCCCGGCCGGCCTCCGGCTCCCGCCGCGAGTCGACCTCGTCCGCGCCACGTGCGCCGACGATCTGGGCGCTGCCGCCCTGCTCATCCGTCCCGACGGCTACGTGTGCTGGGCTGCGGACGGCTCCGCGGTCCACGGCGATATCGTGCTCGCCGCAATCGCCAGTTACCTGGTGAAGGTGCACTAACCGGGCCTGCCCGGCGCGACCGCGTCAGCAAACCGGTGCGGAGCTTTAGATCGGGGGCGGCCTGGCGAGCGCCTCGGCGGTGCGTAACGATCAAACCCTCGCATTTTCAAGCTATACCAGGAGGGGGTACTTGCCACAAGCCCCCGGTGATGGCGCATACTCCCAGGTCCGCGGGCCGTACAGGCTCACGGACACGATGAGGAGATTCGATGCGTGTGCTGCTGTCGACGATCGGGTCGCGCGGGGATGTTCAGCCGTTGCTGGCCCTCGCGCTGGAGTTGCGGGCCCTCGGTCACGAGCCTCGGCTGTGCGCGCCACCCGACTTCCGCGACCTGATCGACGGCTACGGGCTGTCCTTCGTGCCGATCGGACCCGAGGTGCGCAACACCGCGAAATCCCCACGGCCCTCCCCGGCGCCCTCACCCGAGGCCCTCCGTCAGATAGCGGCGGCCACGGTCGCCGGTCAGTTCGAGACGGTCGGCGCGGCGGCCGAGGACTGCGACGCCATCGTGGGAGCCGGATCGCTGCAGATAGCCACTCGCTCGATCGCCGAGCTGAGAGGCATCCGTTACTTCTTCGCCGCCTATTGCCCGATCACCCTGCCGTCCGCCCGCCACGCGCCTCCCCATCTGTCGCGGCTGGGGGAGACCCCGGCGGGGGAGTCGGCCGACTACGGCGCCCTGTGGGAGCAGGAGGCGCGGCGCTGGAACGACACCTTCGGTGCCGCGCTCAACGAGCAGCGGACGGCGGCCGGTCTGAACCCGGTCGCCGACGTGCAAAGCCACATCTTCACCGATCACCCGCTGCTGGCCGCCGACGCGACGCTGGGACCCTGGCCGACGCCTGCGGACCTGGAGGTGCTGCAGACCGGCGCCTGGATCCTGCGGGATGAGCGTCCGCTGCCTGCCGACCTGGAGGCGTTCCTTGAGGCGGACAAGCCGCCCGTCTACTTCGGCTTCGGCAGCATGCGCGCCACCCAGGAGACCGGCCGCGCGATGGTAGAGGCGGCGAGGGAGCTGGGATTTCGCGCGATCGTGTCCAAAGGCTGGGCCGACCTGGCCCCGGTGGAGGAAATCGACTGCCTGCCCATCGCGGAGGTCAACCAGCAGGCGCTCTTTCCCCGCGTCGCCGCCGTCGTGCATCACGGCGGGGCAGGCACCACGACCGCGGCCACGCGAGCCGGCGTCCCCCAGGTCGTCGTGCCCCAGCTGTACGACCAGCACTACTGGGCGCAGAGGATCCACGACCTCGGGATCGGCCAGGCCCACCCACCTGTTGAGCCGACCGCCGGTTCGCTCGTCACCGCCCTCCGCCATGCCCTGCGACCTGACGTGGCGGACCGCGCCCGAACCGTGGCCGGCGCCATACGCAGCGACGGCGCCACCGTGGCGGCGCAGCACCTGACCGCCTGAGGCCGCCGATCGCCGCGTCGGACGTGCTTACTCCACAGACCGTGGTCGAACACGCACGTGCTCCCAGGGGGTCGTTGTACTTCCACTTTCCTGAGGGGAAGGAGACGCTCGGCGAGAAGGCCGTCGAGCTTGCGGCCGTGCCGGTGAACGCCGACACCTGGTCTCCCGTAAGCGAGGCATTGCGCGACGCACGCGTCGTGGACCTTCCCGGCCTGGGGATGAGCCGTGGACGCCCCGGCGACTGGCCGAGCTGGCTGGCCGCGCTCGTGACGGAGACAGGCGCTCGCCACCTGGTGGGCCACTCCGTAGGCGCGGCGGCCGCCCTGGAGATGGCGGTGGGCCGCCCCGACCTGGTCGGCCGGCTCACACTCGTGTCTCCGTTCTTCCTCCAGGCGCGAGCCGGGCTCATCTCACGGTGGGCGCCCCTGGCCCGTTGGCACCTGCGCCGGATCCGTTCGACGGCGCTGGCGAAGAGGCTCACCGGTGACGCGGCACAAGCGGCGGCACTCCAGTCGAGCGTCGCGGACCTTCGGTACGGCGGCACCGCGGCCAACGTCGCCCGGCTCCTGGCCGACTCGGGCAGACGCCAGTGGCGAAGGGACCTTCAAGCCAAGCTGCGGCAGTACACCGGCCGCCTGCATGTCGTCGTGGGAGCCGATGACCCGCTCACCCCCGACGGGCGCATGCTGCTGGACGCGCTTCCGCATGTCACCCTCACCGTCATCGCCGGCGCGGGACACCATCCCCAGCTGACGCACCCGCGCGAAGTCGCCCAGGCCATTCAGCCCGCGCGCCGGACGGATCAGGCCCGTACGTAGAACGGTGGGACGGAGGACAGGAGATTCCCCTCGGCCGTGGCCGGCGTGAGGATGTGGATCTCCTCTCCGCCGGGCAGCCGGTACGGCGTGGTGTCGACGCTGCCGGGATCCCGGGCGAGGACGACCATGGTGAGTTGCTGCGGGCCCGGCGGGTAGTAGATCCAGCCCACGTGTGCGGACAGCACCCCCGGTGTGGCGTCCAGCCTCCGGGCCAGTTCCGTGAGGATCTCGCCGGGAAGCGTCACGTCGCCTGTGCGCAACACGGTCACGGTGTCGTCGACGGCGTCGATGAGGCGGTCGACCATGCCGGGTTCGAAGGTCAGGCTGTCGGGCGAATGCGGGTTGAGGACGACCCCTCGACCCCACGTCGAGCCGAGGAAGGCCCGGGTCTCCACCTCGCCCACCTCGTAGGCGGCTGCCACGTCGGGGAGCGCGGCGCGGGTGTCACGGGTTTTGGCCCATGAGGTGAAGCAGGGCATGAAATCCCCGTCTTCCGATCCCAACATGAGCAGGGCGATCGGTGGTTCCCCCTGTTGCCCCGGTCGTGCGAGCACGAACACGGTGCCGTCGAGCAAGAGGGCGAAGAATTCAAGCAAGGTGTCGTCGTCGTGCACACGTCGTAACGCCGCTTCGACACGCCGCCGCGTTGATCTGCGCATGATGCGGTCAGCATAACTCGCGTTTCCGCATATCAGCGGAGCTCGGTGTCGTTTCAGCTCGACAAATTCGCCCGGTGAAATCCGACCTGTATTCGCCTTGCGAAAACGAGGCCGTCGAAAAAACACCGGAGGAACTCCTCATTTACTCCTGCAACCATTCGTCGCGCCTCTGCTGCCGCCTGCCGCGGGCGACCCCCCACAGGCAGACGAGGCGCGGCCGTTCACCGCACCCACGCGCGGCCCCCATTCCCGACCGGGCAAACGGCTCATACGTTCACAAAAGATCACATCCACCCGGAACGCCGACAACCGGAAGAGGAAACCACAGTGGTGAGAAGACGTCGGAACCAGAAGGGCTCGTCCATCGCCGCACGCTGCGCGGTGGTGGTGATGGCGGTGGCCGGCCTGGCCCTGTCGCCCCACGCCGCCGCCGCGGTCGACCAGAAGAACCCCAAGCCCACGGGCCAGCCACTGCACGAAGTCGGAACATGGGGGGCCAGCGCCGACCGGACCCCCGTCACGATGACCGAGCAGACGGTGCGGAACATCGTGCACACCAGCGTCGGCGGAAGCGGGCTGCGGATCTCGCTGTCGAACGCCTTCGGCACCCAGCCGGTCGTGTTCGGCGGCGCGTACGTCGGCCTGCAGCAGACCGGTGCGGCGGTCGTGCCCGGTACGAACCGTCAACTGACCTTCGGCGGCAGCACGTCGGTGACAGTGCCGGCCGGCGCCCAGGTTCTGAGCGACCCCCTGCCGGGCACGTACGCACCCCAGCAGACCCTCGCGGTCAGCCTGTACGTTCGCGGCGCGAGCGGCACGGTCACCGGGCACAACCTCGCCACGCAGACCTCGTACGTGTCGTCGGAGGGCGACCATTCCGCAGAGGAGGACGGCGCCGCGTTCACGACGACGATCAGCCGCTGGTACTGGGTCGACAGCGTCGTCGTGAGTGCGCCGAAGACGGTCGGCACGGTGGTCGCCCTCGGCGACTCCATCACCGACGGCCTGCGATCGACGCCGGGCGCCAACCGCCGCTGGCCGGACGTGCTCGCCGGCCGTCTCCTGGACGGCCCCCGGCCCAAGCAGATGGGCGTGCTCAACGAGGGCATCTCCGGGAACAGAGTGCTGGCCGACGGCGCCGGGGTGAGCGTGCAGGCCCGGTTCGACCGGGACGTGCTCGCCAAGCCAGGGGTCCGGACGGTGATCCTGATGGAGGGCATCAACGACATCAACGGCGGCCAGGCCACCTCCGGCGATCAGCTGATCGCCGCCTACCGGCAGCTGATCGCCCGGGCGCACGCCGAAGGCACCTGCATCCTGGGTGCCACGATGACCCCCTTCAAGGGACTGGGCTCGTACACGGACCAGAAAGAGGCCATCCGCACCGCGGCCAACGAGTTCATCCGCCACAGCCGTGAGTTCGACGGCGTGGTCGACTTCGACAAAGTGACGCGTGACCCCGCCGACCCGCAGCGATTCCTTCCGCTCTACGACAGCGGCGACCACCTTCACCCCAGCGACGCCGGATACGCGGCGATGGGCGACGCCGTCAACCTCAAGGCCCTGGAGTGCAAGCGCTGACTGCTCACCGGTAGCGGCGTCCGGCTGACAAGCCGGACGCCGCTACCGCTCACGTCAAGCCGGCGAGGTGACCGCTCGGCCGAAGTGCCGGGCGAAGAACCGGACCGCGCTGTCGGCCTCGAACCTGGGCAGTTCCGCTACTCGTGCCCGCCGGAGGCGTCCGCCGGTGCGGCGCGGGAGCTTCGGCCGGTGACGACCCGCGGATGAACCGGCCTGCGGAGGGCGAGGAACGCCGCGACACCGGCGATCGCGCACGCCGCCACGAACAGGCTCATGCTGCGGCTGTCCTTGGGGCTGATGCTGACGATGAGCGACGCCACGGTTCCGCCACCCATCTGACACGCCCCGAGCAGGCCGGATGCCGCACCCGGGAAAGCGGGAAAACCGGTCACTCCGCCTGCCACCGACAACGGGAAGATGAATCCGTTGCCGACGTTGACCACCGCCATGAGGATGAGCATCGGCCACAGGTTCAGCGGACTCTGCAGCGAGAACACCAGAAAAGCCAGCGCCCCTCCCGCGAAAATGAGGTGCGCACGTGTCAGCAGCTCGTCGATGGGAGTGCTTTTCACCAACCGGCGAGAAACCAGGTTGCCGGATATGAAAGCGACCGACATCAAGATGTAGCAATAGCCGTTGGCCGCGGCACTGAGACCCATTCTGTGGAAGATCGCCGGCGAGCCGACGAGGTAGCCCGTATATACGGCGTATCCCATGGCCAGGTTCACGCCGTAACGCCAGAAACCGGGGTTGTCGATCAGCTTCCGGTAGTTCCCGGCGGTCTCCCGCAGACGACTGGTTCGCGCCGCGTGCGGCCGGGACTCGGGCAGCCGCAAAAACGCCGCGACCACGGTCAGTGCGGCCAAGGCGGCGGTGAACAGGAATGGTGCTCGCCATGAGAACCACTCCGTCAAGTAGCCGCCGATGAACGGCGCGAAGGCCGGCGAAGCGCCCAACCACGGCATGATCAGACCCAGAACCCGCGCCGCGGTCTCCCGGTCGTACAGGTCGCCGATCATCGCTCTGGCGACGACCAGGCCGGCGCCGGCGCCGAGTGCCTGAAGCAGCCTGGCCGCCGTGAAGACGGTGATGTCCGCGGGGAAGGCGCACGCCAGCGACGCCAGCGCGTAGACCGAGAATCCAATCAAAATCGGCCGCCGGCGGCCGTGCACGTCGGACAGCGGCCCGTAGAGCAACTGGGCGACCAGCAACCCGATCAGATAGGGCCCGAACGACGCCTGTACGGCGGACACCGGCACGCCCAAGGACATCGCCGTCGCGTTCATCCCCGGCAGGTTGATGTCCGACGACATCAGGCCGCCGATGGTGAGCGAGATGAGGATCGCCAGCATCATCGGCGACGGCTTGGTCCGTGAAGGCGTCGGCGACGTCATGAACGGGCGAATTCGGCGGCGATGGACAGGACGATGTCATTCGCGGGTTCGGCCCCGACCGTGATCCGGACCCCCTCGCCGGGGAACGCCCGGACGAGCACGCCCGCGCGCTGGCATGCCTCGTCGAATTCGGCCGACCGTTCTCCCGTGCACAGCCAGAGGAAGTTCGCCTCGCTCTGGGCCACCGGCCATCCCTGTGCGCGGAGAGCGCCGCGCATACGCTCTCGCTCCTTCACGATCGCCTCCACCCGCGCGGAGAGCTCGTCCGCCGCCCGCAAGGAGGCCAGGGCGGCGCGCTCGGCCAGCCGGGTGACGCCGAACGGCAGTGCCGTCTTGCGTACGGCTCGCGCGACCGCCGGATGCGCCACCGTGAAAGCAACCCGCAGGCCGGCGAGGCCGTACGCCTTGGAAAAGGTGCGCAGCACGGCGACGTTCGGCCGGTCGCGATATCGCCTGATGCCGTCCGGGATCTCGGGAGCCCGCACGAAGTCCCGATAGGCCTCGTCGAGAACGATCAATACGTGTTCCGGGGCACGGTCGATGAAGGCGTCCAGGGCCGTGTGATCGACCGCGGTGCCTGTCGGGTTGTTCGGGTTGCAGACGAACACCAGACGCGTCCGGTCGGTGATCGCATCGAGCATCGCCTCGAGGTCCTGGTCGGCGCCCGAGAGCGGCACGCGGATCTGCCGGGCTCCGGTGACAGAGCTCAAGATCGGATAGGCCTCGAACGAACGCCACGCGAACACGACCTCGTCGCCTTGGTCCACCACGGCGAGAAGGAGTTGCTGGAGCACCGCTGCTCCGCCGCCGCCGACCGCGACGTTCTCAGGCGCCACGTCGAAATGCTCGGCGATGCCTTCGACGAGTTCGTTGTTCAGCATGTCCGGGTAGCGGTTGAAACTCGCCGCGGTCTCCCGTACGACGTCGAGCACGCTCGGCAAGGGCGCGAAATGGTTCTCATTGAAGTTCATATGGTGGCTGACCGCCCCCAGCCGGGTGACGCCCGGTTCGAATACCGGCACCGCGTCCAGCGAGCTCCGCATTCGCGGCGCGTTTCCGCTCATGATTCCTGCCTTTCTTCGAGTCAAAGCTTCACCGTCGGCCGCGTTCGGCGAAACGGGGATACGGCTCACGCCAGACCACCGGGCAGTAATCCGGGTCGGAATAGTCGGGACGGTCGTCGCCGGTTCGGCGGACCAGTTCGTCGTGGCTGTAGCGGGCTTTTTCTCCGTCGGGCCTGCGGAACTCTCGGTATTCGTTGTCCCTGTCTTGGAGACGAACCGTCACGACGCGCCGCGGTTCGCCGCTGAGATTCGGCCCGCTGCCGTGGTAGGTCTTGCAGTGATGGAAGCTGACCCTGCCCTTCTCGACGGCCAGCGAGATCTTCCTGAGTTCGGCGTTGTTGTATTCCGCGTTTCGCTCGAGAGTTCGCTCCAGCGTTTCCGGGTCTCGGTTCGCGAAATGCTGGGTCTCGTCGTCGCCGGCTTCGAGGGGGAGCGCCTTCCAGTTATGGCTTCCGTCGATGACTTGGAGCGTTCCGTGCTCCTCGCGGCAGTCGTGCAGCGGAACGAACGCGGTGACGAGATTCTCTGATGTGCAGACACTCCAGTGATGGAGGTCGATGTGCCAGGGGACGACATTGCTCGGCTCGTCGCGCCGCCCCGGCTTGTGGATGAGCGTGCTGCTCCAGAGCCTCGCCTCGGGCGTCTCCATCAGCAGAGCCGCAACGGCGCCGACGAGGGGCTTGCACAGGATCCGGTGTACCGTGGCGTTTTCATACGCGATGTAATCGTTGTGCCGCTGCACGTCGCCGTATTGGGGCTCCCAGTACGCCACTGCCGGCGGTTTGCTCGGGAGGCGTCGATCTCGATGACCCGCGTAGAACCGCTCGGTGCTTTCCCTGACTTCGTCGATCTCTTTGTCGGTGAACAACCGATTGGACAGATACCAGCCGTGCTCCCGGTAGAAATGAACGTCCTCCTCCGTGGGAAGCAGTTCCATCTCGTCGTCGGTGAGCATGAATTCCCTGTTCGAAGCCACGGCGAACCGCCTCTTCCAACTCGAGTCACGTCCGGCGGGATCGCTCGCCGGCGACTGCACGTCCGACAGCGCGGCGAACCCTCCCGGCCGGATCCGGCCAGGTGCAGGCGACTTCGGCAGGAAAAGCCGGCCGCCAGGTGGCGACGCAGGGAATCCCTCGCACCCACCGAACGGGCAATGGATCCTCAGGGAGTCCCGGTGTCGTCGCGGTCAGGGCATACCGCTCACATCGACGCCTGGCGTGCTACGGCTTCAGTTCGAGGTGGCGTTACATCCGTATATTTCGACCGATCCGGGCATACCCGCCGAATAGGCGGGCTCGACCATAGGTATGGGAAATTTTCCGTCTAGAGCCGTTACCGCATGGTATTGGGATCTCCCGTGGAGATGTTTACGGCAACCCCGAGAAGGACATCCGTAATCAACGCGCGACCCCCGGCCCGCTCTTCGGTCGAATTAAGCGTCACCGAATCGATGAACGACATCACATCATTCGCCGATTGATTCCAGACGTCCATGGCGTGACCGTTGCCGGGATAGACCTTCACCGTGCACGGCACACCGTAGCGTGCCAGCGCCGCGCACAATTGCTCCGAATGTTTCGACGGGACCCATTCCTCGGCCGAGTGGATGAGCAACATCGGCGGATCGCCTGCGCCGGCGCCCGTTTTCGACGCCATCGACCGCCACTTATTCGGGCATGCCACCGGTTCACATTCACCGGCGAGAATGAATGCCGCATCGCGAAGCACCTTGTCGTGATCGGATGCGTCGGGCTTCATGCCGTCCTCGTACGCCATCCGGGGGTCGGCCACCGGTGACATGCCGACGACTCCCCGGAACACGTATCCCGCCTGTCCCAATGTCCCGAGGTTGGTGACCAACTGACCCCCAGCCGACTCGCCGAACAGCACGACATCGGACATGTCGGCGGCGAAGTATCCGGCCCTGGCCGCGATCCAGTCGTACGCGGCCGCGACGTCGTCTCGGGGGGCGGGCCACGGCACTTTCAGCCGATAGTCCAGGTTGAACACCTGATATCCGCGATCGGCCATGAATCTCGCGTGGCCGCTCAACGACTCTCGTGTGCCCCTACGCCAACCGCCGCCGTGGACCATGATGACCACAGGTCGCCTGCCGGAGGAAAGTGGATGCCAAATCGCCGTGAGCTCCGCGGGCCCATAGTTGAACGAACGTTCGTAACGTGACGTCGAGGCCGTGACAGAATCGGCCGGCACCATGATGAACGCCATTATGACGGCACCAAAAATGGCCGTGATTCGCTTGTACATTTTCAAAACTCTCATGTATCCGTTCCGCATAATGATCCGGCGAGCCGCATGGTATGCCGCACCGAAGGCGGGAACCGGCCATTACGTCGAGAGCTGGAACGGCTTATTGAAGTCTTTGCCGCCGGATGAGCACGGGGGAGAAGCGGATGGGTTTCAGGAGGACGAGACCGGTCCCTGGCCTGTCCCCGGGCCGAATCGGTGGCGGTACTCCAATGGAGTGAGCCCGATCTTGCGGCGCATCAGCGCACGCAAATTGGCGGCGGTGCCCAGCCCACTGTGCCGCGCGACCGTCTCCAAGCGCGACTCGCCCCGCTCGATCAGCCGGCACGCCAAGGCAAGCCGTTCCCCGGTGAGCCACGCCAGCGGTGTGGTGCCCAGTTGCGCCTGGAAACGGCGATGCAGTGTCGCCGGACTGACCGAGGCGCGCGCTGCGAGGTCGGAGACCGTGAGCGGGGTGTCCAGCCGCTCCTGAGCCCAGGCGAGGACAGGCGCCAAGGACTCATCCGGCACATCGGGCACGGGCCGCTCCACGAACTGCCGCTGCCCGCCGTCGCGGTGCGCGGCGAAGACGAGCCGTCGGCTCACGGAGTTGGCGACCTCAGCACCGTGGTCACGGCCGACGATGTACAGGCCGAGGTCGAGCGCGGCGGCGCTCCCCGCGGCCGTGAGGATGTCACCGTCGTCCACGAACAGCACGTCTGGTTCGAGCCGGACGGTAGGAAAGCGGGCCCGGAAGGAATCCGCCCACTGCCAGTGCGCGGTGGCCCGCCGCCCGTCGAGGACTCCTGCCTCGGCCAGGGTGAAAGCGCCGCTGCAGAAGCCGACCAGGCGGGCGCCGCGCGCATGCGCCCGCCGGATGGCGTCGAGTACGGCGGGGCGGCGGGGGACCTCGACGTCGGGACGGTTGGGGACGATCAACGTGTCCGCCGATTCGGCCGCCTCCAGGTCGGCGACGCCTGCGAGCGTGAAGAACCCGTCCCGCATCAGGGTGCGCGGCTCGGGGGAACACAGGCGGAAGTCGTAGAGATCGCGCCCGAGCTCGGGTCTGGGCAGGCCGAAGATCTCGATCGCGCAGCTCAGCTCGAAGGGGTTGGAGTTCTCGTCCACGATCACGACGACCCGGTGCAGACCCGAGGCATGAGCGGCGTGCGAGGATTCTTGCGCCATGTGCTATTCCTAGCACTCACGCCGCCTATGCCCGATGGGCCAGGATCCACTCGTGAGCAACGAACCCATCGCCCTCAGCAATGCCCTGGCCTCCTTCGACGCCCTGTGGAGCCCCCGCATCGTCACGCGCGTCAACGACTACGACGTCCGCGTCGCCAAGGTCGAGGGCGAGCATATTTGGCACGTCCACGACGACACCGACGAGTTCTTCCTGGTGCTCGACGGGGAGCTGCACATCTCCTTGCGCGAGCCCGGCGGGGAGCGCACGGTCCGGCTCCCTCAGGGCGCGGTGTTCACCGTCCCCCGCGGCACCGAGCACAAGCCGTCCGCTCCCACCGGAGCCGCGATCCTCATGTTCGAGCCCACCGGGACACCCTCGGTCGGCGACCGCCACGCCGAGATCCCTGACCACGTCGACGCGACGACAGGGCACGCGCTCGGCTCCTGAGGGCGAGCGGGGGAGCGTCAGCGACGTCCTGTGCGTACGGTCTGCCTGGTTGAGGCGGGATCCAGAGGTCAGGCCCGCCCGTCATCAGGCGGAGTGCCGACGCATGGGAGATCCCGTCAGTTTCTCGCGTATGGCGTGTCGTGCGACGCGGTGACGACGTGGAAGCTCGCCTCTCCGACGGTGATCACTCCGTCGGACAGCGGTGTGCACCGGACACCGCCCTTTCCCTGCAGGGCGCGCTGGGCGCCCGGACCGACGGTGGCATTCATCCACGCACAGGGCCTCGCTGCGCGGTTCACCGCGAGCGTGACGGGGCCCTCGCCGCTGTCGAGGGTTATCGTCTCCCCGACAAGGGAGTCGATGTCGACGCCTCGGAGCAGGATGTTCCGGCGCGTCTGCCGGAGGTCCACTTCCGGGTTGATGTCCACTGGCAGGTTCTCCGCGGCCATGATGGTGATCGCCGCGTCCCGGTGGGCAGGCCGTGCGAAGTATCGGTCCCCGACGATTCCGAGGTTCCGCCGTACATCCACGCGCTGGACCAGTTCGTCGTCCGGGCCTGCGGCAGGTCCGTCGGCCGGCCGTCCGGCGTACCGGTGTGTCGGCGACACCAGCAGCTGGACCACCTGCACCAGAGTCATGCGGACTACTGTAGGGCGCGTCCAGCGATCGCCCGCTGGGCGTCCAGCAGGCGATCGCAAGCGTCCCCCGTTCCCCCAGGGATGGCTTTCACTCGAGCGGCGCGACCGTGGCGAAGGCCGGGCGGCCGGCGGCCTGATAGGTCTGCAGCATGACCCCGGTGCTGGTGGCCTTGGAGTCGAGGAGCGTCAACCCGGTCGGGATGATGTCGCCGAACAGCCGCTTGCCGGTGCCGAGCACGACGGGGAAGACCAGCAGGCGGAACTCGTCGACGAGGTCGGCCTTGATGAGGGTCTGGATCAGGGTCAGGCTGCCGTGCACCTGGAGTTCACGCCCCGGCTCGGCCTTCAGCTTGGCGACGGTCTCCGCGACGTCGTCGCGCAGCACCGTGGTGCCCGCCCAGTCGGCCTTCTCGAGTGTGCGGGACGCGACGTACTTGGGGAGCGTGTTGAGCTTGGTCGCGACGATGTTGTCCTCGTCGGTGACCTTGCCCCAGGTCGCGGCGAAGACCTCGTAGGTCTTGCGGCCGAGCAGGAACGCGTCTGCCGGAACGAACCAGTCGTTCATCGCGCGCCCGAAATCCTCATCGACGTGGGGGACGAGCCAGCCGCCGTGCTCGAACCCGCCGCTGCGGTCCTCTTCCGGACCTCCGGGTCCCTGCGCGATGCCGTCGAGGGTCATGAAAGTCGTGACGGTGAGCTTCAAGAGTTCTCCTTCTTGTTCAAGGGGGTGTCGTGCCGTCTAAGGCGCGGGTGGGATGAGGCCGGCGGCGCGCAGGGCGGCGGCCAGTGCGTCCGGGTGGCCGGTGCGGGTGTAGACCTCGGCGGCGGTATCGGTGAACTTGATGACGTGCTCGTCGGCGTGGGCGACCGCACGGTCCAGCACCTCGGCTACGGCACCGGAGCCGGAGGGAGGGGTGGGCAGGGCCGAGCGCGGAGCGCTCTCGGGCGGGGCGTAGGCGGAGTGGATCGCCGCGGTGGTCGTCCAGATCGCGTTCAGACTCGGCGCCCAGAGCTCGCGCGGCAGAGCGGGCAGCGTGTGCAGCACCGCATTGGGCGCCGTGGCGGTGTGCACCAGCAGGACCGGCTGTCCGTGGCCGTACGCCAGATAGCCCAGCGTCGCCGCCGCCACCAGGTCTGCCAGCCGGGTGAGCACCTCGTCCGGCGTGGCGGCGGGGGACAACCCGGCCACCGCCGCCCCCCAGCCGCGCAGGCTGGGCAACTGGCCGAACCGGCCGGCCACGTTGCCCCGCTGGTCGGGGATCCGGGGGATGGTGTCGAGCGCCCCCTGCGGGCTGAGCCGTCCGGCGGGTGGACCCGCCGGCGGCACCGGCCGAGACCTGGCCGCCCAGAACGCAAGGCCATGGGCGAGCTCGTCGAGGGTGGCCGGGTTCTCCGCGCCGGCGAGCAGCGCGCGCACCACGTGCCCGACCCTGATCACCCCGTGCGTGGTGCCCGCCACGATTCCCGGTAGCAGCCGTGCCCACCAGGTGGCCAGCACCTCGCGCCACGGCCGTTCCCGCAATGCCCGGCTGAAGTACGTCGTCCAGTCGCCGATCCGCCGTCCGTCGCCCAGCGCCTCCGCCCAGTCGGCGTCGGTGATGTCGGCGGTGCGGGAGGGCAGCTCGTCGAGCCGGTCAAGGTAGGACCGCACCCAGCGGTCCACGCTGTCCGCCCGCCCTCGGCGCACCAGCACCTCGACGGCCATCGGGCCGTGGTTGGTCAGTTGGTCCTCGCCCCATTCGGGACCGGTGCGGTGAAACCGTTCGTAGGCCTCGTTCAGCACTCCGCCGCTCACAGCCGTCACCCCATTTCGCATCGCCATGTCGGCCGGACGTAAGCCAGTCTGCGTGGCCACCCCGAGGTGAGCATCCGTGGCGGCCACCTATCGGCCACGCAGAGCCCACCTACGCGCGGGGGACGCTCAATCGGGTTTCGAAATGCCGAAGTTTGCGATCAGATAGGGGGAATGAGCCCGGAATCGGTGTCGCGGCGTGAGGCGGAGGTGCTGACCCTCCTCGGCGAGCACCTGCCGAACGCTCAGATCGCGAGACGCCTGCACATCTCCGTGCGCACCGTTGAGAACCACGTGTCCTCGCTGCTGCGCAAGTACGGCGTCGCCGACCGGCGGGCGCTGGCCGCCATCGCCGGAAAGGACGCCGACCCCGCACCCCTCGGCACGATCGCCGGATCACCCACCTGGCGTACCGGTTTCACCGGGCGGGCCCACGAACGCGACGCCGTACTCGACCTGTTGCGGCCCGGCCGGCTCGTCACCCTGGCCGGGCCGGGCGGGGTCGGCAAGACCCGGCTGGCAGCCGTCGTCGCTGAGGCCGCCGCTCCGGAGTTCCCGCTGGGCGGGGCGTTCGTGGACCTCGTCCCGGTGCGGGACGGACAGGTCGCCGGGGCGGTGGCCAGAGCGCTCGGCATGAGCGAGTCGCCGGGCCGGTCGCTGGAGGAGTCCGTGTTCGACGCGCTCGGCCGGGACCGGCGGCTGCTGATCCTCGACAACTGCGAGCATCTGCTCGACGCGGTGGCCGGCCTCGCCGACCGGATGCTGGGCGCGTGCCCGGGCACGACGATGCTGGTCACGAGCCGGGAACGGCTCGGCGTGCCGGGCGAGCAGGTGGTGCCCATCTCGCCGCTGCCGCTGGCCTCCGACGCCGAGGCGCTGTTCGTGGACCGGGCCGCCGCGGTCGATCCCGGCTTCGCGGCCGAACCGGCGCTCGTCGCCGAGATCTGCGCCCGGCTGGACGGCATGCCGCTCGCGATCGAGCTGGCCGCCGCCCGCTGCGCGTCGCTGGGTGCGGACGGTGTGCTGGCCGCGCTGGACGACACACTGCGGCTGCTGGCGGGCAGCCGCCACCCGGACGAGCGGCACCGCTCCCTGAGCGCGGTGATCGGCTGGAGCCACGACCTGCTCGGCGACGAGGAACGAGCCCTGTTCCCCCGGCTGGCCGTCTTCGCCGGCGCGTTCGACCTCGACGCAGCCTGCCGCGTCGCGCTCTTCGCCTCCCGGGGCGCCGTCGCCGACCTCCTGGGCAGACTGGTCGACAAGAGCCTGCTCGTCCGGAGCGGCCAGGCGGGTTCCTGGCGGCTGCTGGAGACCGTCCGCGCGTACGCCCTGGACCGCCTGGAGGCGAGCGGCGACCTGGACAAGGTCCAGGAGCTGCACCTGCGGTGGGCGGCCGAGACCGCGCACGAACTGGCGGAGCACTCAGGCGGCGGCCAGTGGCGGGATCGCTTCGACGCCGTGTGCGACGACCTGCGCGCGGCGCTGCGGAACGCCCCACCTGGTCCCGCCGAGTTGCCGCACCGGCTCGCCCGCGCGCTCGGCCACCTCACCTACGCCCGTCGTCTGGCCAGCGAATCCCTCGAGCATTTCAAGGAGGCGGCCCGCCGCGCCCCCACCGCCTCGGCCGCCGCCGCGGACCTGCGTACCGCCGCCCAGGTGGTGTACGCGGTGGGGCTCGCCCACGGGGCGTTCGACCTGCTCGTGGAGTCGGCCGCACATGCGGAGGCCGCGGGTGACCGCGACGCCCAGGCGATCGCGCTCGCCCACGCGGTGGTCACGGCGCACAGATTCACCTCCGGCTTCCCCGACCCGGTCCCCGGCCCGCGGCTGCGCGAGCTGCTGGACCAGGCGGCCGCGATCGGTGACACGGACGATCCCGGGGTGACCGCCCATCTGGCCGCCGCCACAGCCTGGTGCCCACGCTCGCCCCAGACGTCCCCCGATCCGTCGCTCGCCGGAGCCGCCGTGGCGGCGGCACGCGTCACCGGCGATCCCGTCCTCGTCAGCGCCGCCCTGGACGCGCCCGGCACACTGGCGATCCGCGCGCGCCGGTTCCGTCAGGCGTACGGCATCGCCCGGGAACGGCTGGCACTGGTCGACGTGATGGACCGCCGCCGACCGGCCTCCGCGGCGGAGATTCTCGACGCCTTCCACAATGCCTGGCTCAGCGCGTTCGCCTCCGGTGACCTGCTCGCCGCGCTGGCCACGGCCGAGCAGATCGCCCGCGACGACCTGCTGGGCGCTCACCCGTACCGGTCCGCCGGCAAGTTGATCCCGCCGCTGGTGCTGCTCGGGCGCTTCGACGAGGCTCTGGAGCTCGCCCAGCCCATGTGGCATGCCTGGCGGCGTTCCGGCATGCCGATCGCCGCGTGGCTCTTCCCGGCCGCCTCGGCGATCGCGCTCGCCCACGGCCTGCGCGGCGACCACGCCGCGTACCGGCTCTGGCAGGCCCAGGCCGAGCAGGCTCTGGGGACGGGCGAGCCTGGCTCCATGGTCTTCGCCGCCTTCGTGGATGCTCGCGTCGCCGTGGAAACGGGCGCCGTCGAGGACGCCGCGGCCCTGGTCTCCCGGGCCTTCGCCGACTCGCCCACGGGCTGGCCGGCCGCCTACGCCCGCGCCGCCGGGGCCGAGTTGGCCGTACTGTCCGGCCTGTCCGGCGCGGACCGTCTCCTGGCCGCCGCGGCCGAAACTGCTGACGAGAACGACTGGGCCGCCGCCTGCCTGGCCCGCGCCCGGGGCCGCCGGGACGGCGATGCCGACGCCCTCCAGGATTCCCTGCGGGGCTGGGGCCGCATCGGCGCTCGGTTCGAGCGCGATCACACCTCGCGCCTCCTCGCCACGCTCCCTGCCTGACCCCTTGACTTCTGGGGGCCGCTCGGCCGATTGAGCGGATACGGGCTGCAGGTAGCGTCGTTTCATGGCGACACAGGAGTATGGCAGCCAGTCCGAGGTAATTTTGGAGGTCGCGACGCGGCTTTTCGCAGCTCTCGGCTACGACGGCACGTCGATCCGCCAGATCGCTGACGCGACCGGACTGGACATCACCACGATCACCGAGCAGGTGGGCCTCAAACGGGATGTCTACCTCGCGGTCATGGAACGGGCGTTCCAAGCGGAGCGCGCCGCGATCGAGTCGGCGGCGGCGGAGTTCGAAGCGACCGGATCGGTTCACCGGTTATTCGACCGCTGCCTCGATTTCTACATCGAGCATCCGGACATAGTGGCGCTCTGGATACATCGATGGCTGCTGGACGCGGCCGACGTCGCAGAGCTGGAGAACCAGTACGTCGAACCGCTCACCGGGCTGATCGGCAAGTCGGTGGGGAATCTGCTCCCCGATACCGATATCGACATCGAGTACACGCTCTGGACGGTGATCTGGGCCGTCCACGGCTTTGTCAAGGGAGGCGCCATGGAGGCTGACGGGCAGGTGCAATGGCCCTCAAACCCGCAGAGCCTGCGCAGGTTCCGGCGCACCATACACCAGATGCTCCACCGCCACCTGGGCCTTCCCGGTGATCCGCCCCTCTGAAGACTCGCGTGGCCGGAGCTTCAGGCGGGAGGCATGCCGTCCTGGCGGGCGAGCCAGGCGGCGTAGTGGGGGCGTTCGGCGATCGCCTCCCGATGGGCCTCCGCCGCGAACGCGGTCAGCTCGTCGGCGCGCCGGGCGAACGGGCCGTCGCGGCGCCAGGCCACCAGGTGGCGGAGCCACAGCGGGTTGCCCACGAGCGGGCGCACCACGATGCCGGGACCGTCCTGCACCGTGGCCTGGCAGGGGGAGACCGCGTGGCCGCCGGCGACCAACTGCCGGATCATCGTCTGTTCGGTCATGCTGTGCGGGACCCGTGGTGTGAAGCCCGCCTCCTGGCAGGCGGAGTAGACGCACTCGGGCCAGCCGACGCCGTCGGGCGGCGAGATCACCCAGTCGTCGTCGGCGAGGTCGGCCAGCCGCACCTCGTGCTCGGCGGCGAGCGGGTGCCGGCTGCTCATGATGACGAAGACCGGTTCGGTCGCCACGAGCCGCATGTCGACCGAGGGGACGGCGGGCAATTCGTTTCCCGGGTAGTCGACCAGGGTCGCCGCGTCGAGGCGGCGTGAGGTCAGCAGATCGAGCAGGAGCCTGGGGGAGTATTCGGTGTGCACGGTGATCGGCACGCCGGGCACGGCGAACAGCCGGCTGAGCAGGCCGGACAGCATGGGCGTGACGTACCCGCCGATGCGCGCGACGTCCGACCGGCCGTCGGCGTCGGTGCCGCCGAGCAGTTCGTCCACGGCGAGCAGGATGGACCTGGCCCGGGTCAGCACGAACGTGCCGAAGGGAGTCGGGGCGATGCCGAGGCGGCCGCGCAGGAAGAGTTGCCCGCCGAAGGCCCCCTCGACCCGCTGGAGCTGAGCGGTGAGCGCGGGTTGTGACACTCCGACGGCGATGGCCGCTTTGCTGAGGCTCCCGGCGTCGGCTATCGCGCAGATCACCCGCAGGTGGCGAAGCTCCAGTTGCACGACAGCCCCTCCTTCCACCCCATAACCCCAGGAATATATCCCTTCGGGATTTGCGGGATATTTCAGATTTTGTCCAAAGTGGACCGTGACCGATATGAGGAACGCCTCGTGCCCGTGACCCACCGCCACTCCGGATACGTCTTCACCGACCACACGATCGCGGTCCCGCTCGACCATGCCGCCCCCGGCGGTCGCACGATCGAGTTGTTCGCTCGCGAGGTGGTCGCCGTGGACCGGGAGCCTGCGAACCTGCCCTGGCTGCTCTACCTGGAAGGCGGCCCCGGCAACCGGGCTCCGCGTGAGCTCCCCGCCTGGCTGGAGCGGGCGAGCCGGAACTACCGGGTGGTCCTGCTCGATCAGCGGGGCACGGGACGAAGCACCCCCGTCACCCGGCAGACGCTGACCGATCTCGCCGTCTCCGCGCACGACCTGCGCCACTTCCGGGCCGACAGCATCGTGCGCGACGCCGAACTGCTCCGCGCGCACCTCGTGGGCGACCGTCCCTGGAGCGTGCTCGGCCAGAGTTTCGGCGGGTTCTGCGCGCTCACGTATCTGTCCCTGGCCCCGGAGGGGCTGCGCGAGGTGATGATCGCGGGCGGGTTGCCGTCGCTGACCGCCTCGCCGTACGACGTGTATCGGGCCGCCTACCCACGGGTCCTGGCCCACAACAACCGGTTCTTCGCCCGCTACCCGGGCGACCAGGAGATCGCCGCCAAGGTCGTGGACCGCCTGCGGGAACACGAGGTGTCCCTGCCGGGCGGGGAGGTGCTCACCCCGCGCCGGTTCCAGACCCTGGGCATCACGTTCGGCCAGGAGCGGCGCTTCGATCTCCTCCACCACCTGCTGGAGGAGGCGTTCATCGGGAGGGACCGGCTCTCCGACGCCTTCCTGCGGGGGGTCGACTCCGTCGTCTCCTTCGCCGCGCACCCGCTCTACGCCCTGCTGCACGAGATGATCTACTGCCAGGGTGAAGGCTCCGCCTGGGCCGCACACCGGGCGCTGGCCGAGTTCCCGGAGTTCGACCTGGACCGAGGCGGACCGGTCCGGTTCATCGGCGAAATGATCTTCCCGTGGCACTTCGAGGAGGACCCCGCGCTGGCGCCGCTGCGCTCCTACGCCGAGCACCTCGCCGGAGACACCTCGTGGCCGCACCTGTACGACCCCGACCGGCTCGCCCGCAACACGGTTCCGGTCGCCGCGGCGATCTATCACGACGACTTGTACGTCGACCGCGAGCACTCACTCGTCACAGCCGGAGCGGTGCGCGGCCTGGTCCATTGGATCACCAATGAATACGCCCATGACGGCCTCAGCCGGAGCCCTGCCGTACTGGACCGGCTGATCCGCATGGTCAGGGGATGACCATAACGCCTGCTATCCAGCCATAAATCCGGAGTTATCCCCACTTGGGATGTGCGCACTTGACGCCGCGGGCGGAGAGTGCAGGCACGCTCCGATTTGTCGCTGGAGGTCCCCCCGTGCGCACACCCAGGCCGTTCACGGCCTTGGCGGCCCTGTTCCTGACCGCCGCCTTCCTTACCGTCCCCGTGACCCAGGCCGGTGCCGACACCACCGCCGCGGTCGGCAGCGCCACCGTGGTGCCGCTCCAGGTCACCGGTGATCCCGCCAAACGCTTCAACCTGATCATCATGGGCGACGGCTACACCGCGGACGAACAGTCCACGTTCGCCGCGGACGCCGACCATCACCTCAACGTGTTGTGGTCGATCGAGCCGTACAAGTCCTACCGGAACTACTTCAACGTCTACCGAGTGGACATCGTCTCGGGCGAGTCCGGCGTCGGCTGCGACTCCGACCTCGCCGCGGGCAGGAAGAGCACGCCGCTGAGCATGGGCTTCTGGGGCGGGTGCAACGCGTCCAGCGACTCCTCACCTTGAACAACTCGGCCGCCACCTCCTACGCCAACATGGTCCCGGGAACCCGCAGCAGCAACCGGCAGATCCTGGCGCTGGCCAACAGCGGCACGTACGGCGGCGCGGGCGGCACCTACGCCACCGCTTCGGGGCACAACTCGATGTCGGCGCTGATCGCCCCGCACGAGATCGGCCACTCGCTCGGCGGCCTGGACGACGAGTACTCCTACTACTCGCGGGGCGTGGACGGCGGGCCGTACGTGGGCGGGGAGCCCTCGTCCGCCCACCACACGCTGCTGACCGAGCAGCAGATGCTGGACCAACGCAAGAAGTGGTGGCGCTGGCTCGGCGAGCCCAGCGAGGCCGGTGGCGTCATCGGCAGATACGAGGGCGGCCTGTACAAGAGCAGCGGCGTCTGGCGGCCCAGCCAACACTCGATCATGCGGACCCTCGGCTACTACTACGACCAGGTCAGCCGCGAAATCATGACCCAGAAGATCGCGGCCAAGGTCAGCCTCATCCAGGCCGGAACCTCTACCGCCTCGCCGGTCGGCGCCGACCGGGTGCTCTGGGTCGAACCGATGCACCCGAACACCCACTCGCTCACCACGACGTGGAGCGTCGACGGCACCGAGGTCCCCGGCCACGGCACCTCGCTCGATCTGCGCTCGCTGAACCTGTCGCCCGGCACGCACACGGTGACGGCGACCGTCGCGGACCCGACCGACTTCGTCCGCGACCCGGCCATCCGCTCCGCTCTCACCGCGACCCGGACGTGGACGGTGGACACGAGCCTGACCACCACTCCCACGGCGACCGGCCCCGGCTTCCTCACCTCCACGCCGACCGGCCTGCCGGTGGCCCGCGACGAGGTCGTCTACGCCGAGACCACCCATCCCGACGACACCGTCCCTGCCGTCACCTGGGCCCTGGACGGCACTCGCCTCGACGACACCGACGCGGACCTCGACCTCGGTTCCGTACGGCTCACGCCCGGAGACCACACGCTCACCGCGACATCGGGCGGCCAGACGCTCACCTGGACCGTGGACGACTCGTCGCCCACGACCGAGTACGAGCTCTCCGAACCGCTGGCCACGTCGGGCGACGCCTACGTCTACAACGGGCCCTTCACCATGAAGCTCACCGGCCAGGACGACCAGCCCGGATACGTCGTACGGGAGTCGCGGGTGGACGGTGACGGCTGGTTCAACTACTTCGGCTGGCCGACCTCCGCCGACCTGCCGTGGACGTTCAGCGAGAGCGGCACCACCATCGACAGCCTGACGTACGGCACGCTGCCCCGCGGCCGGCACACCGTCGAGTACCGCTCCATCGACGCCGCCGGCAACTACGGGCAGGCGAAGAGCTTCACGGTGACGACGATCGCGCCACCGCCGGCGTGCACGACGACGATCACCGGCTCGCGCAAGGGGGCCCTCACGGTCACCTCGGGAGTCACCTGCCTGGACGACGCGGAGATCGGCGGCGCGGTGACGGTGCGCCCCGGCGCCTCGCTGGTGGCCGAGGGCGGCACGATCAAGGGCGGGCTCACGGCATCGTCCGCCGCCCAGGTGCACCTGCTCAAGACCCGCGTCAACGGCTCGGTCGCCCTCACCGGGACGACCAGGGCACTGGTGATCGCCGGCGCCGACATCACCGGCGCGATGAGCCTGACCGGCAACACCGCCACAGACGCGGCCGTCGTCACGGGAACCACCATCCACGGCGCGTTGTCCTGCGCCGGCAACACGCCCGCGTTCTCCAACGCAGGCGTGCCCAACCACCTGACCGGTGCCGGCGCGCAGTGCGGCGGCCTCGTCACGACACCTCAGCCCACGACCCGGAGCATGTCCTACGAGGCGGTCCAGCCGGCGCGCTGACACCGAATCCGCACGAACACGCGGGGGCGTCCTCAATCGAGGGCGCCCCCGTCCCGTTCATCCACGACCTGGCCGGCCCCGGACGCGGGGAATGCTCCCGCTATACCCCCGAAAGCCGGGCCGTCGCGTCCTCGATGGCCTTGATGATCCGCGGCCGCAGCTCGGCGACGCTGATGATCGCGTCCACCGAGCCGACCTCGACCGCGCGCTGGATGCTGTGCACCTGGTCGAACTCGGCGGCGACCTCGCCGAGCTTCTCGGCCCGGACGGCGGACTGCACCTCGGCGAGCCGGGCGTTCAGCGCCGCCCGCTCGGCGCCGCTGGCCGCCGAGACCTGCGTCTGCAGCGTGGTCACCCGCGGGTCGGTCGCGGTGCGGTTGTTCACCTCACCGGAGAACACCACGGCGGCCGCCGGGGCGCCGCCGAGCACCGAGGCGAACGAGCCCTCCAGCGCCAGCACGGTCATGTTCGGATTGAGCGCCTTGGAGAACACCACGAACGCGCCGCCGTGGTAGCGGGAGATCACGCAGAACACGATCGGCCCGTCGAAATTGACGATCGCCCGGCCGATCTCCGCGCCGTACTCCAGCTGGAGTTTGCGCATCGACTCCGGCGACCCGTCGAACCCGGACAGGTTCGCCAGCACCACCAGCGGCCGGTTGCCGGAGGCCGAGTTGATCGCCCGCGCGGTCTTCTTCGACGACCGCGGGAACAGCGTGCCCGCGGTGTAGGTGTCCGGCCCGTCAGTGGGCGGGAAACCGCGCCGCGGCACCGACCGCGACTCGATGCCGATCAAGCAGACCGGCCAGCCGCCGATGTGCACGTCCTGCACCGCGGACGTCTCCGCGTCGGCCATGCCCGCCCAGCGCTCCAGCACCGGGTGATCCTGGTCGGACACGGCGCGCATCACCGTACGGATGTCGAACGGCTTCTTACGGTCCGGGTTGTGCGCGGCCGAGAAGATCTGACCGACGGTGGCGAAGTCGCTGCCGGCGATCGCGTGCGGGAACTCCGACACGTCGCGGTCGGCCGGGTCGTTGGTCCAGGCCCGCCGCGGTGCCGTCTCACCGGGCACGACGTACGTGTGGTCGTAGTGCGCCATGAGCACGTCGCGGGCGGCCGGCAGGTTGGGCGCCCAGTACTGCGCCTGGCCGTTCGGCCCCATGACGCGGTCGTAGCCGCCGATGCCGAAGTTGTCCTCGGCCGACACGCCGCCGGAGAAGTCCAGTGACTGCTTGCCGGTGAGCACCATCGCCGAGTCGGGCGTCATCACCAGGATGCCCTTGGTGTGCATGAGCATCGTCGCTTCGGCGTTCCAGTACGGCTGGGCCCCGACGGTGATGCCGGCGACCACGATGTTGATCTCGCCGCCGTCCTGGGTGAACGAAACGATCCGCTTGAGCGCGGCCGCGACCCAGTCCATGTTCTCCGTGCCCGAGGTCATAGAGATCCGCGCACCTGCCGACAGGGCGAACCACTCCAGTGGGACCCGCATCCGCTCGGCGAGGTCGAGCGCGGCGATCACCCGTGAGCACTCCGGTTCCGACAGCGCGCCCAGCGCCTTCGTCGGGTCGCCGAGCAGGACCACCCGGGCGACGCCTTCGGGATACCGCTCGGTCGGCGTCGTGACGACGCCCGCCACGATCGCCGCGGAGTTCCTGCCCTTCGGCCGGTCCACCGGCACGAGCACGCCGTGGTCGTCGAGGTCGTACTCGACGAAGCCGCCCTCCGGCCCGGCGAGCATGTCCGTCAGCTCGTACGGGTAGACGTTTCCGCGCCGGGCCGCGCGCAGCACCTTCTGGCGGTAGTCGTCCAGCGGCTGCAGCGGCTCCTTCGACGGCGCTTCGACGTGCAGGTGCGCGCCGTTGCCCGGGTCGAGGGTGATCCGCACCGCGACCTCGGTCAGCTCGCCCGCGGAGTTGCGCTGGCGGGCCACGAACTGGACCTCCTCGAGCCCCGCGCCCGCCGTGGTCGGCAGGATGCGCTGGACCAGCGCGTTCAGCTCGTCTCCCGACAACTCGGTCGACGGCCAGACGTACATCATGATGCGGTTGGTGTCGAACCGCTTGTTCTGGGGCCGCTGCGCCTGGATGTTGCGAATGGCGTCCAGGCCCGCAAGGATCGCGTCCTCCACCGCGGGCAGCGCGACCAGCCTGCCGTCGGCCTCGCGCAGCGGCGTCAGGTCACGGACCTGGCCCATCGCGATGAGCCGCTCGTCGGCCGGGTTGCTGCGCGCCACGGCCTTGAACAGGTAGACCTCCTCGTCCGCGGACGGCAGCCGGGTGAGGTCGAACTCACGCAGCCGCTGCAGCTGCAGGCGCTCCGCGATCTGCGGGTGCAGGCCGCGGATCAGCCGGTCCTCGGCGAAGCCCGCGCCGTCGGGCCGGAAGGTGAAGTGGTGGTGCATCACGCCGCTCGTGCCGGCGACGGTGGTGGTGATCCGGCGGACGCCCGCGGGCTGCGGGTGTTCGGCGAGGAGCTGCCCGAGCCGCACCGCCATCGCGTCGGCGTCCGGCTGGTCCTCCCACGTGACGTAGAGGTCGGCGACCAGCCCGCGCTCGCTGACGTCGGCGGCGAACGTGCCGACGGCGCCGATGGCGTCGGGCAGGGCGGCGATGTCGACACCGGTGGTGATCACGCGTGTGACGCCGTCTGAGCCGGTGTGCTCTGCGGTGACGAACCGGCAGCCCGCGGCCTCCCGCACGGCGACCTCGGACAGCCCGCGGTTGCCGTAGTAGCGGCGGGTCAGCACCTCCAGCAAGGGTGCGTGGTCCCGCCCGAGGCGGCCGATCCGCTGGCCGATCAGCCGGACCAGCGGCTCGGCGCTGGCCACCATGGCCTGGATCCGCTCGGCGCGGTCCGGCGCGTCCGGGTTGTGGTCCAGGTAACGCAGGTCCTTGCGCACCGCGGCGTAGACCGTGGCGCGGTTGCGGCGCAGCAGCGGCTGGGCGAACCAGCGGAACACCACGCCGCGGGCCAGGTCGGAGACCGTGGGGAAACGCACCTGTGTGGCCTCGACCAGGTGCTCGAGGGTGAGCCCGGCGCGCTCGCCGAGCGGCTCGAGCGGCGACACGCCGGCCAGCCACCGACGCAGCAGCTCCGACACGATCGCGACGCCGGTGCTCATCTGCTGCTGGGCCAGGAAGATCCGGAAGACCGCGGCCTCCAGCTCCGGCGTGCGGTCGAGGCTGCCGATGCCGTAGTGCGCGAGGACCTGCTCCAGTTTGACCTGGAACCCTTCGGCAACGCCGGCGCGTTCGACGTCGAGGCTTTGCAGGTAGCTGTGGAAGAACTCGCGCGGGCTGTGCACCGGGCTGCCCGGCTCGACGTCGAGCTCGCCGCCCGGCTTGTTGCGGCTCAGTTCGGACAGGTCGGCGAACACGGTGAGCAGGTCCAGCTCGCCCTCGAGCGGCCGGCCACCGAGCTCGGCCCGTGCGGCCAGATACCCGGACAGCACGCGCTTGTGGTCGTGCGGGTCGACGTCGAAGCCGAGCAGCAGGCTGCGCAGGTCCTGCAGGCCGCGCTCGGCCCGGTCGGCCGCGGACACGTCCGACGGCTCGGCGGGCAGGTCGAGCTCGACGATCTCGCCGGTGCCCGCTGCTTCCTCCTCTGCGCCTTCGGCGGCGAGGGGCTCCAGGCGCATCAGCGGCGCGCCGGTCTCGACCTGGCTGCCCACCGACACCGGGCACTCGCGGACCCGGGCGCGGAACGGCGCGCGCAGCACCGTCTCCATCTTCATGCTTTCGAGCACGAGGATCGGCGCGCCCGCCTCGACCTCGTCGCCGACCGACAACGGCGTCGCCACGACCAGCGCGGGCGCGGGGGAGCGGACGACGCCGCCTTCGTCGCGGCTGATCCGGTGGGTGACACCGTCGACCTCGACCAGGTGGATCGGCCCATGGGTGGCCGACACCAGGCGGAACCGGCGGCCGTTGACCACGATCTGCCCGGTGTGCTCGTCGAAACGCTCGACCTCGACGTCGACGGGGCGCGACTCGCCGCCGCCGGAAAGGCCGACGCGGAACCGCTTCTGCCCGACCCGGGCCACCTTCACCCGGTAGCCGGCGCCGCGGAGCTTGAGGTCCAGCGGGCGACCCGAGTCGTGCTGCACCTGCGGGCGCCCGCCACGCGCGGTGGACAGCAGCCGACGGCGGCTGACCTCCTCCTCGTCCTCGTACGCCTCGATCGCGGCGGCGGCCAGAGCGATCGCGGAGTGCCGGTGGCTGACCAGGCGGCCCTCGGCGCGCACACGGTCGATCCAGCCGGTGTCGGCGCTCGCGTCGACGACCTCGGGCTGGTCGAGCAGGTCGAGCACGAAGCTCTTGTTGGTGGCGCCGCCCTCGATGATCACCGTGGTTTCGCCCATCGCGCGGCGCAGCCGACCCAGCGCCTGCTCGCGGTCGCGGCCGTAGGCGATGATCTTCGCGATCATCGAGTCGAAGTCGGCCGGGATGGTGTCGCCCTCGCTGACGCCGGTGTCCACGCGGATGCCGGGCCCGGCGGGCAGCACCAGGCGTGCGATGCGGCCCGGGGCGGGCGCGAAGTCGCGGTCGGGGTCCTCGGCGTTGAGGCGAGCCTCCACAGCGTGGCCGGCCTCGCCCGGCTGGGCGCCTTCCAGCCTTCCGCCGTTCGCCACGTGCAGTTGCAGCCGGACCAGGTCGGTGCCGGTGGTGATCTCGGTGATCGGGTGCTCGACCTGCAGCCGGGTGTTGACCTCTAGGAAGGCGAACACCTTGTCGCCGGGGTGATAGAGGAACTCGACGGTGCAGGCCCCGCGATAGCCGACGGCCACGGCGAGACGCTCGGCCGACGCCTTCAGCTCGGCGGTCTGCTCGATCGCCAGGACAGGGGAGGCGGACTCCTCGATGATCTTCTGGTTCCGCCGCTGCACCGAGCAGTCCCGGACGCCCAGCGCCCACGCGGTGTCCCCGTCGGCGATGACCTGGACCTCGACGTGCCGGGCACCGGTGACAAGGCTCTCCAGGAAGACCACGCCCGAGCCGAACGCGCGCAGCGCCTCCTGGCGGGTGCGCTCGTAGGCGTCGGTCAGCTCCTCCGCCGAGGCGACCTTGCGGATGCCGCGCCCGCCGCCGCCCGCGGTCGCCTTGAGCATCAGCGGGTAGCCGATCTCGTCGCCGGCGCGCAGCGCGGCCTCGAGCGTGGCGACCTCGCCACGGCTCCACGGGGCGACGGGAACGCCGACCTCCTCCGCGATGAGCTTGGCGCCGATCTTGTCGCCGAGCCTGCGCATCGCCTCCGCGCTCGGCCCGACGAAGGTGACGCCGATCTTCTCGCAGAGCTCGGCGAACGCCGGGTCCTCGGCGACGAAGCCCCAGCCGACCCACGCGGCGTCGGCCCCGGTCTCCGTCAGAGCCTGCTCCAGGACGGCGTGGTCGAGATACGGCCGGGCCGAGGCGGGGCCGAGCGAGTAGGCGACATCCGCCTCGCGGACGAAGGTCGCGTTGCGGTCGGCATCGGTGTAGAGAGCGACCGTCTCGATCCGCGCCCCGGTTTCCGCTGAAAGATCGCGGACGGCGTGGATGAGCCGCATCGCAGCCTCTCCGCGGTTGACGATGGCGACACGACTGAACACCTGCTGAGCCTCCCAAGTACCCGAGCACAGAAGGCGACGTCCGGGTCCCTCCCGGAGCGTCGCCTGCACCTTCGACAACCTTGCTCGCTCACCGCCGGGTAAACCAAGGTCCCGCATCGCGCATAGCGGAGCGGCTCCTTTGTGGGGACCCCACAAAAGGCCAACAGGCCACACCGCCCGGCGTCCGCTTCGCACACGGTCTCCTACAAACACGAAGGAGGACACGTTGAGCGCAGTGCTGCTGACAGTACCCGGCACCTACTCCTGAGGCGGCGGCAGATCGCCCGAACCTCATCCCGGTGTCGTAGTGGGAGAAGTCTCCGCTGGTAGGACGCCTACGGCACAGCGGTTGGACGACCATTGCCTGCATGAGAACCCGAGTCAGGCATGTTCAGGGCGCCGCACTGCTGGCCAGTGGGCTGCTCGCGGGAGCGTTCGGATACGGCGCCGCCAACGTGGTTCCCACGTTCGCGGCCGTCCCCTTGGATGTGCGGCTGACCTTCCACACCGCGATGATGAAGGTCAACGAGCCGGTCATGCAGACTGCGATGGCGCTGGCGATCCTCTCCTCGTTCGGGCTGGCGGTTGTCAGCCGCGGCCTGCCACGGCGACTGGCGATCGGTGCCGGCGCGTTGACGTTGACCTCGTTGCTGGTCACGGTATTCGGCAACGTCCCCCTGCACGCGCACATCCGGCAGTGGGCCGCCGGCTCGGTCGCAGAGGGCTACGCCGAGATCCTGCAGCGGTGGGAAACCTTTCACACCATCCGTACCCTGACCGCGCTTGCCGCGTTCGTCCTGATCGTCGCCATCGCCGTCTACACCCGGCCCGCAACCCGTTGACCGACCCGGATGCAGAAGGAGTGCCGACCACGTGCGAAAGCGAAAAGTCATCAGGATCGTCGCCGCGGTGCTTGCCGTTCTGATAGGGGTGCCGGCCGCGGGAGTCGCCGCGCTTCTCCTCTGGGACGGCGGCATTGACACCGATCCGCACCGAGAGCTCCTCCATGACGTCCGGATCGATCTGCGAACGGCCATGACACGGCATGGCCCGATCGAATACGACCTGTACGGCACGCACGGTCCCGTGCTGCTGTCTGTTCACGCCGGGCTCGGCGGTGCAGATCAAGGGCGCCTGTTCGCCGGCTGGCTGCAGAAGGACGGGTTCCGCATCCTGAGCCCCTCACGGCCCGGTTACCTCGGCACACCGTTGGAAAGCGGCAGGACCAACGAGGAGCAGGCCGACCTGCTCGCCGCGCTGCTGGATGAGCTCGGCATCGACCGAGTCGGAGTGCTGGCGGTCTCGGCCGGGAGTCCGGTCGGCTACACCTTCGCGGCACGACATCCGGATCGCATCTGGGGACTGGTCTCCATCGGCGGACTGAGCAAACCCCAACCCGGCGGCGGGCCGGGCTCGCCATTGCGGAGAACGTTCCTGAACACCGTCGGCCAGAAACTCACCCTGCTGACGGCGAAGCTCTCGTTCGAGACCGTCGTCGCAGGAACGTTGGACGAGACCAGTACCTTCACCGAAGAACAGCGGGCAGAGCGCATCTCGTACATCATGAACACGCCAGACGTGCAGGCGCTCTTCAAAGCGATGTTCGACACGACGTTTCCGTACCAGAAGCGCTGGGCGGGCACCGACAACGACGCGGCGCAAGCCCGACGTGGCGGTTTGCCTCTGGAGCAGATCACGACTCCGACTTTGGTGATCCACGGCACGCAGGACGGCGACGTGCCCTTCGACCACGGGGAGTCCGCCGCCCAGCGCATCCCCGGCGCGGAACGCTATTGGATGGAGCACGGCGATCACCTGGGCTTTTGGCTCAGCCCGGAGGCGAGCCAGGCGCAAGCGGCAGCGAGACAGTTCTTCCTGCGGCACGCGCCGACCGAATGAGTCACCTGTGCCTCCCATGCCTGTGTCCGTGTCCGTGCTTATGTCCATGTCCATGTCCATGTCCGCGTCCATGCCTGTGTCCATGCCTGGACCGCCATCCACCATGGCGCCCGCCGCCGCGGGAGACGTGGAGCCTCTGGGAGATCGTGCAGCGTCGCCCCCTGCACTGACCGGACTGGGTGATGACGGTCCTGCTGACGCTGTTCACCTGCTGCACGCCCTTGTGGGTCGACGGGCTGTTGACGGCCGGAGCGTTCTGGTTGTTCCGCCCACCGTTGCGGATCCGGACAGGGCCGTGCTCGCCCGCGGAGGCGGGTGCCCACGCGGCCCCCGGCGTCGCCCCGGGGCTCGCGCTCGCCCGTGGCGTCGCGACGAACCCGCATAGCGCGGCGACGGCCGTGGTCAGCGTCAGCAGCCGTAGGCCGGCGCTCAGGCCGGCGATCGAACTCCCCGCACGATGACGACTCATTTCGTCGTTCACCTGCCTCTCATCCGCCGGCGGTTTACACCTCCGGAACGGATATAAAGGACATAAGGGATATATCGGGGCATACCCTGCGACTGGGCGGCGGCCTCCTGCCCAATGGCCGACGGCGCAGATGATTTGCTCCTTCTTTGTCGTCCTATGCGAAGGAATCATCCACGGGGCCCGACCTATCCCCGGTCAGGGAGGGCGGGGCATCCTTGTCGGATGGACGTGACACTGGCCGAGATCAGCCGCCCCGGACGGGTGGACACCGGTGAAGGCATCAGCGCCGAGGAGCTTGCCCTGGCGGCGCGCAACCACGGCATCCCCCTGGAGGCGCTGCGGTACGACGTGACACCGCCCGGCCTGCACTACCTGCTCATCCACTACGACATCCCCCTGCTGGACCCGCTGACCTGGAGGTTGCATGTGGGCGGGCAGGTCGGCACGGATCTCACGCTCGGCCTGGCGGAGCTGAAGGAACTGCCCAGCCGTACCGTCCGGGTGACGATGGAATGCGCGGGCAACGGACGGGCGAGGCTGGAGCCCCGGCCGGTCAGCCAGCCGTGGCTGGTAGAGGCGGTGGGGACGGCCGAGTGGACCGGCGTCCCGCTACGCGAGGTGCTCGCCGCCGCAGGCGCCGACCCGGGCGCGGCCGAAGTGGTCTTCACTGGCGCCGACCACGGCGTGGAACGCGGCGTCGAGCAGGACTACCAGCGCAGCCTGCCGTTGGAGGAGGCGATGCGCGAGGAGGTGCTGCTCGCCTACGAGATGAACGGCCTTCCGCTGGCCCCCCAGCACGGGTTCCCGTTGCGTCTCGTGGTCCCCGGCTGGTACGGCATGGCGCACGTGAAATGGCTGAGGGACATCGAGGTGGTGTCGGAACCGTTCACCGGCTTCCAGCAGGCCGTCGCCTACCGCCTGCGCCAGGCGCCCGACGAGCCGGGCGTGCCGGTCACCCGGATCACCCCGCGGGCGCTCCTTGTGCCGCCGGGCTTCCCCGACTTCATGTCCAGGACGCGGGTGGTACGGCCGGGCACGGTGACCCTGGAGGGCCGGGCGTGGTGCGGCCGTGCGCCGGTCGAGCGGGTGGACGTGAGCATGGACGGCGGCGCCACCTGGGCACCGGCGGTGCTCGCCGAGCCGGACGGGCACCCGTGGGCGTGGCGGCGCTTCACCTTTGAGTGGTCTCCCGGGCCGGGCCGTTACGAGCTGTCGGCCAGGGCCACCACCGCCGATGGGGAGGGGCAGCCCGAGTCGCAGGCGTGGAACCGCGGCGGTTTCGCGAACAACGCCGTACAGCGGATTCCGGTGGTCTGCCTCGAAGCCGAATGAGGCCCGGTTGGATGACGATGATCTCGAAGGCGCGCAGGCCCCTGCCCCTGTTCGGCTCAGTGTGTGGATGGGTCAGTCCGCGTCGTTGAGCGTCAGGCCTGCGATCGCCTGAAGGGCACGGATGTGGCGGCGGTAGGCGGCCTGCCCGTCGGGGGTGAGGCTGAGCCAGGTGCGGGCGCGCCGGCCGACCCGGCCTTTGTCCACGCCGACGTAGCCGGCCTGTTCGAGGAGGGCGACCTGCTTGGACAGCATCGGATCGGTGATCTCCACGCTGTCGCGGACCAACGCGAACTCGGCGCTGTCGACGTCGGCGAGCGTCGCGACGATGGACAGGCGTACCGCGTGGGTCAGCAGATCGTCCAGGTCGTGGCGGGGGTGGGCGCGGTGGGTCGCGTTCGGGGTCGGCTTGGTCATGGGCGCCGTTCCCTCAGGGCGGCCAGCGTCAACGGCACGGCGACCGCCAGCGCTGCCGGCAGCCAGTACGCCGGGCGGCCGTACAGGCCGGCGAGGTCGCCGATCCACGCCGCCGCGCACCACACCACCCAGGCTCCCCAGGCGTAGGGGAAGACGCCCCATCGGGGCGGTGGCGGAGTGCGGGCGAACACCAGCAGCCGCCGATACCACAGAGTGATCACGACGAACGGAAGAATCACGGCGGCCAGGGTCAGCACGGCTTTCAGCACGACGGGTTCGACCAAGCCGAACATGAGCAGCGCGATGCTGTTGCCCGCCGCGCACACTCCTAGGTACAGCTGCATGGAGCGAGCGCGGGAGCGCACGCTCCGCGACAGCTGGTCCGCGTGCTCGAGGACGGCGCGGGCCTGTTCAGGTGACATCTCCTCCGCCATGTCTGCAGCATGCGCCGTTGTTGCCAAATCGGCAAGTAATTGCCTGATCGGTATGCAATCGGTGTCCGGCGGTCAGGCCAGGCGGGCGCCGGCGGCGGGTGTGCCGTCGTTTGTGTGAAGTGAAGTCATGGGTGCTTTTCTACGGCGGCCCCAGGTACCGGGCCAGAGCAGGACGAACCTGGGCACGGCAGGACCACGCAGGGCGCCGGCAGGCCGCCTAACCTGGAGCAATGCCACGCGACCGCGCCGCGCTCGGGACGTTCCTACGCTCCCGCCGGGACCGCCTCACCCCCTCCCAGGCGGGCATCCAAGCCTTCCCCGGGGCCCGGCGGGTGCCGGGGCTGCGGCGGGAGGAGCTGGCCGTACTTGCCGGCCTGAGCCCGGACTACTACAGCCGGCTCGAACAGGGACGCCAGGCCAACATCTCCGCCGAGGTGCTCGACGCGTTGGCCCGAGCGCTGCGCCTGGATAAGGTCGAGCACGCGCATCTCCGCGACCTCGCCGCGCCCACCGCTCGGCGCCGCGCCGCGACCCCCCACGCGGTCCAGCGCCCCGATCCCGGCCTGCTGCGGCTGATGCGCACGCTCGACCATGTCCCGGTGCTGCTGCTCGGCAACCGCGGTGAGGTCCTGGCCCGCAACGCCCTGCTGGCGGAGGTGCTGGGCCGTCCGCTGGAGCCGGGAACCTCGTTCGTCCGCTTCATGTTCCAGGACCCGGTCGCCCGCGAGCGGATCGTGAACTGGGCGGACTTCGCCTCGGCCACCGTCGCCACGATGCGCCGGGAGATCGCCCGCCGCCCGTACGACAACCGCCTCGCGGCGCTCGTGGACGAGTTGCGCGCGACCGACGGGGACGTCGCCCGGTGGTGGGACGACCACGCCGTCCGCGACTACGCGTCGGTGACCAAGCGCGTCCAGCACCCTGCCGCCGGCCCGATGTCCTTCGACATCGAGATCGTCTGCGCGCCGCACGAGCCGGACCAGCGGCTGGTCGTCTACACGACCGAGCCCGACTCCCTCACCGCCCGCGTCCTGCCGATCCTGGCCAGTTGGAACGCCGCGCCCCATCCCTGACCAGGCCGGCACTCGCCGCCGCGGCGAACACTGTTGGATCGCGTACGGCGGATGCCGCCGGGGTTCGGGCAGCCGGACCTCCGTGCTCTCTCAGCCCGTGTGAAGGATCCGAAAGCGATCGGGTTCCGCCGGATCTCGATCAACGACTTGGATCGGCGTCCAAGCCCATTGCCAAACGCTGATGCCTGGCGTGCGGGAGAACTGGATCTGCCCGCGGGTGCCTTCGACTGCGACGTGCGCCCAGGATTCGGCAGTGCGGGCCCGGTCCGCGCCGTGAGAACGCAGCACATCGGCGAGGACGGCGACCGTGTCGTAGCCCTCGAAGGCGACGAAGGAGGGCGCTTCGGCCAACCGCTCGCGGAGGGCCGTCTCGACTCGTGCACCGAGTGGGCTGAGGCGATCGGGCAGGTAGCGCAAGAACGGGATCGCGGCGCTGTCGTCGCCCAGCAACGTGGCCCATTCGGCGAACTCCGGTTGTCCGGCCGGAGCACCGATCATGATCTCGGCGAGGCGCTGGTCGCGGCGGACAGACTTGACGATCGACACTGCCGGCTCCGGGTGGCCGACCAGAAGAAGGAGGGCTGTGGCGTGATTGCCGACGAGTTCGTCGCACACGGCTGTGGGGGCGAGCGCGCGCATGTCGAGTTCGATGACGGTGCCGCCGCGTGGAGCGAGGTAGTCCCGCAGAATGCGGGCCCCGGCCGCCCAGTAGACACTCGACTCGGCTGCTACGGCGATTCGCCTGTAGCCCGCGCTGAGGAGGAAGTCCGCGTAGATCTGCCAGCCGTGGGACTGCGCCGGGGCGAGGCGCGCGACCCATTCCGTCGGCTGTTCGGTGAGCGCGTCGAGAACCGCTGACGAGCAGAGGAACGGCAGGCCGAGGGCGTCGGCTCTGGCGGCAGCGGCGCGGGCGACGACGCTGTGATACTCACCCGCCAAGGCGGCCACGCCCAGGCGAGCCAATTCATCTACGGCCGCCGCGGCCCTCTGTGGATCAGCCGCGGTGTCGCGGACCACCAGCTCGAGTGGTCTTCCGGCGATCCCGCCGGCGTCATTGACTTCGCGAACGGCCAGCTCGAGGCCGGCGAGCAAGTGCCGGCCTGCCTCGACCCAGCCCGGCCGAGTCAGCGGAACGAGAGCGCCAATCTGGACGGATGATCCGTCAGTCCGCTCCGCTCCAGGTGGCGATGGTGGCGTATTCATGCGTTGGCGTCTCCCATGTGCCGATTCGGTTGTAGTTTGCCCGGATCGGACAGTGGCAAGGCCCGGCAGCACGCGTTCATCTCATCTCGCCGTGGCGGACGCACCTGGGTGACCATACCGGCGTGAGCCATGCCAGGAGCTCCACAACGCCTCATAAACCCCACCGGCCGCAACCAGCTCATCATGCGCGCCGACCTCCACCACGCGCCCGCCCTCCATCACCACCACCCGATCCGCATCCCGCGCCGTATGCAGCCGGTGCGCGATCGCGATCACCGTACGTCCCTCCAGCACCGCCGCCAGCGACCGTTCGGCGCGCCGGGCCGTACGCGGATCGAGCATGGCGGTGGCCTCGTCAAGGATGACCGTGTGCGGGTCGGCCAGGATGACCCGGGCCAGGGCGAGCTGCTGCACACGGTCGGGGCCGAGTTCGGTCCCGGAGGAGTACGAGCCGAGCTCGTCGTCCAGCGAGCCGACCCAGTCGGCGCCGACCGCCGCCAGGGCCTTCTCCAAGTGGTTGTCGTCGGCCGTGGGGTCGGCCAGGCGGAGGTTGTCGCGGACGGTGCCGAGGAACAGATGCTGCTCCTGGGTGACCAGCACGACGTGTTCGCGGAGCTGGGCGGGGGACAGGTCGGCGACGGGGACCGAGCCGACGGTGACCATGCCGAGGCGGGGGCGGTCGATGCCCGCCAGCAGCTTGCCGAGCGTGGACTTGCCGGCTCCCGAAGGGCCGACGATGGCCAGGCGCTCGCCGGGCCGTACGGTCAGGTCCACTCCGGTGACGACGTCGTCGGTGGATTCGTAGGCGAAGTGCACGCCGGTTGCCACGATGTGCTCGTCCCGGGGTTCCGGGGCGGCCACAGCGGTCTGCGTCGCCGAGGTCTGGAGGCCTTCGATCCGGGCGAAGGAGGCGCCGCTGCTTTGCAGCTGTTCCATCCAGATGAGGATGGTTTCGATGGGCTGCTGGAGCTGGCGAAGGTAGAGCACGCACGAGACCACGGCGCCGAGGGTGACCTGGCCGCTGTCCAGCAGTACTCCACCGAGCAGCAGGACCAGGACAGGAGGGAGGAGTGCGGAGACTTCCACCGACGGCCAGAGGACACCGCGCAGGAAGAGGGTTCTGAGCTGGGCGACCCGGCTGCGCTCGATCACCCGCTCGGCGGCGCGGGTGCGCCGGTGCTGGAGGCCGAGGGCTTCGATGGTGCGGGCGCCGGCGGCGTTGGCGGCCAGGTGTTCGGCCAGTTCTGAGCGGGCGGCGCCCTCCTCCAGGTAGGCGGCACGGGCGCGGCGCAGGTACCAGCGGGAGGCGGCGGCGATGCCGGCGAGCGCGAGCAGACCGCAGGCTCCCAGCAGCGGGTCGACCAGGAAGACGGCCGCGACGAGGAAGACCACCTGCAGGGAGGAGATCAGTACGGCGGGGGCGGCGTCGCGCAGGGTGCGCCCGACCACGCCGACGTCTGTGGTGCCGCGGGCGGTCAGGTCTCCGGTGCGGATGTGCTCGACCGTGGCGGCGGGCAGGGCGAGCACGCGGTCGAGGAACTCCTGGCGGATGTGTTCCTGGGTGCGCTCGCTGAAGCGGGTGCCGATCTGCTCGGCGTATCGGGACAGGATGAGCTGCAGCAGCGCCCCACCCACGGCGATCGCGGCGAGGAGGTCGATCGTGCCGCCGGCGGAGATGGTGTCGATGATGCGGCCCAGCAGCCACGGGCTGACCAGGGCCGCAGCCGCCGCCAGGCCGTTGAGGAGGAGGGTGGCGGTGAAACCGGGGACGTCGCGGCGGATCAGACGCAGGGCCGCCTGCCGTACGTGCTTGCGGTCGGAGACGGGGAGGTCGCGAATCATGACACCACCGTCCGGTACACGTCGCTGGATTCCAGCAGGTCGCGGTGGGTGCCCGTCGCGGCCACCTGGCCGTCCTCGATCAGGACGATCTGGTCCGCCTGGGCGAGCAGCAGCGGCGACGTGGTGGCGACGACCGTGGTACGGCCGGCGCGCGCCGTACGGAGACGCTGCGCGAGCAGGGATTCGGTGTGCGCGTCCAGCGCCGAGGTGGGCTCCACCGCCAGCAGCACCTCGGGATCTGCCACCAGCGCCCTGGCCAGGCGTATCCGCTGGCGCTGGCCGCCCGACAGGTTGCGGCCACCGGGCTCGATCATGGAGTCCAGCCCGTGGCGCAGCCCGGCGACCACGTCCTGGGCGGCGGCGACGGTGACGGCGCGACGGATGGTCTCGTCGTCGGCAGCGCCGCGGCCCTGCAGGACCTCGCGCAGCGTGCCGGCGAACAGCGCGGCATCGTGGTCGGCGATCAACGAGGTGCCGTCGAACCCGCCGAGGCTCTCGAGCAGCGCCACACTCTCCTCGGGGCGGGCACTGACCAGCCCCACAAGGCTTCCCGGCGTGACCTCCAGCCCGGGGGAGCGGGGCCGGTCGCCGGGCCGCAGCGCGAGGAAGCGGGTGACCTGCCGGGCGGAGACAAGGCCGTGGCTGATCTGGAAGCTGCCTTCGATGAAGAAGGAAACCGGAACCACCAGCATGGCGATATATCCGTAGACGCCGACCAGCTCGCCCACCGTGATCGTGCCTTCTGCGGCCAGCCTGGCACCCAGCCAAGTCACTGCGGCCAGGAACAGCGCGGGCAGCCCGGCGCCCAGCGCGCCGATCCAGCTCGTCAGCGACGCCACTCGGTAACCCTGCTCGCGCAGGCGCGCCGAGTCGGCGAGGTAACGCTCGGCGTAGGCGTCCTTGCCGCCGAACGCGTTGAGCACCCGCAGCCCCTCGATCAGGTCCACCAGCCGGGTGGTCAGCCTGCCCTGGCTCTCGCGGTAGCCGTTCTGCACCTTCATCAGCCGCCCGAGGAGCGGCCCGAGCACGATCGCCAGCACCGGCACGCCGAGCAGCACCACCACGGCCAGCACCACGGAGACCTGCAGCAGCAGCGCCGCCACCACCCCGTAGCCGATCACCGCGCCCACCCCGGGACCTGTCACCGTCAGCGACGCGGCGATCGTGATGACGTCGCCGATACCGATCGTCACGACCTCGCCTGCCGAGGTGCGCTTGTTCAGGTGCGCGCCAAGAGTGTTGATCTGCTCCACCAGGGCGCGCACCGTGCGGAAGTTGGCGTCCATCCGGATCTTGGTCATCGTGCGGTGCCGCATCATCGCCAGCCAAGCGTTGGCAAGGCCGGCGCCGAGCAGCGCCAGCACCCAGCCGGGCGCCAGGTTGTCGTCGATCGCCCTGGACAACAGGTACGGCGGGAGCGTGAGGCCCACCGTCCACAGGGTGCCCAGCGTCGCGCCCAGCGCGACCCGGCCCTTCTGCGCCCAGGCCAGCCAGCACAGATATCGAGCCGCCGCCTTCATCGCGATCACGCTAGACCATGGCTTTACCTTCCTGCCGAAGGGGTTACTCGTAGCGGCCGACCCAGGTGACCGGGCCCCGACTCCGTGCGCTGACCTGGCGCCCCGCCAACGGCGACGTCGCCGCGCGGCCATGGCTACTCGATACGTCTTGTGGCCTGGTCGGTGCGACGGGCGGAAAGGCTCAGGGCCGTCGGACCCGCTGGTCTGACGGCCCTGGTCGGCCGGTTCACGGTCATGCCTTGTTGGGATGGGCCGGAATACGAGCGGAACGTGCCACAACCCGGCCGACCTGATCAACGTGGCGTTGGAGGAGTTGCTGGAATCTGGCCGGGAGTTGCCTGGATACACCACGCTGGACCGGATGGTGGCCAAGATCCGCGCCGAGGTGAACCGGGACGTGTTTGCCACTGTCGCCGACCGGATCACTCCGGGGCAGCGCGCAAGGCTGGAAGAGCTGCTGGTGGTGGACTCGTCCAGTCGGCGCAGCCGGTTCGATCGGCTGAAGGACCCGGCAAAAGCCGCGACGATCGGCAAGTTCAAGGTCCGCTTGGCGCATCTTGCCGACCTGGACGCGCTCGGGCCGACCGACGCATGGCTGCGAGTGCAGGAGAACGTCCGTGATTTAGCGCGTCCACCTCCGGTTCGGGAAGTCAGCCCAGCGAGGCGAAGCTGCCACCAGCCATCGGGGGGCGACAGCTGAGGTGTCCACCGATCACGAGGAAGTTTCAGGAGTCGCGGTAGTGGGCCGGACAAGCTTTTCCGCCGCTCGCACTGCGGCAGCCCTGCGTTCCTCCAGCGTCGGTCGTCCGTCCGCACTCGATTCGAGCAGTGAGTGTTCCGTGGCCATCAGCCGAACGATCCCAAGCAGCATGCTGAGCAGGACAGTGGGGTCCCAGGCGGGGTCGACGGTCGCGGCTTCCTGCCCGCGCCGCAACTCCTCCACCTTGATTGCGTAGATGCTGCCGCCTCGACTACGAAAGTCCCGGGTTCCGTCCATGCTGATCCGGTCGTAGAGGCGAACAATGTCCGGATCCGCGATGTAGATGTCGAAGAGGCGCCCGACGAAGCCGGGCACGTCGTCGGCGCTGAACCGCACCTCGTCGGCAGTGGATTTAATCACTCCGGCGCATACGGCGTCGAAGAGCTCGTCCTTGTCGGCGAAGTAGGCATACAGGCGCTCCTTGCTCGCTCGCGCCTTGGTCGCGATCCGGTTGATACGGGCTCCAGCGAGCCCGTACTCGGCGAACTCTTTCCTAGCCTCCGTGAGGATCCGCTGGCGGGTGGCCTCTCCTGCTGCACGCATGCGTCGAGTCTACTTGCCAAACCGTTTGGTTCGGATTAGCCTCCCGAAAGCGGACATTCATGCCGTTACAAGCGCATTGGAGGACATTGGTGTGTATGACTACATAGTGGTAGGGGCGGGCACTGCAGGCTGTGTGCTGGCCAATCGGCTGTCCGCCGACCCCGCACGGCGGGTGCTCCTCCTGGAGGCCGGCCGCGCAGACGACGTGCCCGAGATGGCCGACTGGAGGGCCTGGCGCGGACTCCTGGGCTCAGAGGTGGACTGGGGCACCCGGACCGTCCCGCAGCGGTCGGCCGGCGACACCGTCTACCTGCTGTCACGAGGCAAGGTCCTCGGGGGTTCGAGTGGCATCAATGGGTCCATGCACCTGCGCGGTCACCGCTCGACCTACGACAAGTGGGCCGAGGCGGGGGCCACGGGATGGGACTACGACAGCCTCCTCCCCTACTTCAAACGCAGCGAGTCGGCGCCCGGCCGCGACGCGACCTATCGCGGCACCGACGGGCCGATGCTCGTTACTCCGCCCGCCAGGAGCGGGATGCTCCTCGACAGCGCGTTCGCTGCGGCCGTGGCCGAGGGCCACCCGGTGAGTGCCGATCTCAACGGAGCGCAGTCGGTCGGCGTCGGCTGGCACGACCTGACCGGCATCGAAGGCAGGAGGCAGAGCGCTGCCGACGCTTACATCAGGCCCTACCTCGACCGCCACAACCTGACCGTGGTCGCCGACGCACTTGTCCACCGCCTGGTCATCAGCGACGGACGGTGCAGCGGAGTCGAGTACGCCGTGAACGGACAGGCCACGCAGACGGAAACCGCGCGAGAGGTAGTACTCACAGCGGGGGCCGTCGGCTCCCCCCATCTGCTCATGATCTCGGGCGTGGGCCCTGCTGCCCACCTTCGCGAGACCGGCATCGACGTGCAGGCCGACGTCCCGGGCGTCGGCGCAAACCTCCATGAACACCTTCAGTCCCTGCATGTTGTCCGCACCGCGCAGTCGGGCCCGGCCCCCAGCCGCCCCGACCTGGTGGACAGGTTCATGCTCCGCTTTCGCACCGATCCTGCGGAGCCCGATCCGGACGGCGAAGCGGTCTTTCTTGACTACCCCATCCCCTCACCCGAGGGCGACGCGCCGCTGAACGGGGTCACCCTGTCGTTCGCGCTGATGACACCCGCCGCCCGGGGCTCCGTCCGGCTCGCAGGACGCGACATCGACACCCCGCCCCTGGTGGATCCGAACTACCTGGGTGACCCCTCGGACGTCGACCGCATGGTACAGATCCTGCGCGTGGTACGCAGGATCACCGAGCGGATGCCCTGGCGCGAGGAGGAACTGCTGCCCGGGCCCGATGTCCGAAGCGACGAGGAGTGCGCGGCCTACCTCCGCAACACCGTCCAGCCGTTCTGGCACCCAGCAGGAACCTGCCGTATGGGCAGTGACACCCACGCGGTCGTCGATCCGGACCTCCGCGTCAACGGAGTGAGAGGGCTGCGCATCGCGGACGCCTCTGTCATGCCGGCGCCCATCTCCGCCCACAACAACGCCACCGTCCTGGCCATCGCAGAGAAAGCAGCGGACCTCATTCTGCACGCCGAGCGCTGAAGCGTGTCGCAGGAAGGTGCGCACCCGTAGTTGCGCCTGGAGGCGCCGACTGTCCGGTCACGCACCGGGATCAGTCTGCCGTCCGTAATCCATGGCCGTTCCATCGCGCCGACGGGGCCGACTCGATGGTCGGCAGGAGCCGTAGGCCCCGAAGGACCGGCGCACCGTGGACGGCGAGCAGCAGCTCGCACACGACCCCTCCAAACTGCCATACCCGCAGCCGTGGAATCTGTGTCAGCTCCAGCGCAGCGCTGCGCCACCGGTGAATTTGTCTGTGGCGTGGTCCTGCAACCCCGTTACTCGGCACGAGGAGAACGGGGGACACCTCCATCCCGAGTTGTTCACCACATAGGCGCACGATTGAAATGAGTTCCGACATGACGATCGAACACGACGGCTTGTTCATTGGCGGCGACTGGGTCGCCCCTCACTCCACAGCCCGGATCACGGTGACATCGCCGGCATCCGAGCAGCCCCTCGGCTCGGTTCCACACGCCGACGAGGAAGATGTCGACAAAGCGGTATCAGCCGCTCGCAAAGCGTTCGATGACCCGCAGGGCTGGGCGCACTGGGACCCAGCCCGTAGGGCCGAAGCCCTCCACCGTTTCGCCGACGTGATGGAACAGCGCAGTAGTGAGATCGCGCGGTCTGTCACAGCCCAGAACGGCATGCCCCTCATGTTCTCGGAGCCCAGTGAGGGGCGCACGTCCGCCTTTGTACTGCGGCACGCCGCCCGACTGATCACAGAGATGCCGCCGGAGCGCATGCAGGAACGCGCGGACGGAACCGGCAGGACGCTGATCCGGCGGGAGCCTATCGGTGTCGTCGGAGCCATCCCCGCCTGGAACTTCCCCCAGACACTCGCGGCGTTCAAGTACGCTTCCGCCCTCGCCGCCGGATGCACCGTTGTACTTAAACCCCCACAGGAAACTGTTCTCGACGCGGTGCTCCTCGCCGACGTGGTCAAGGAAGCGGGCCTGCCCCCAGGGGTCATGAACATCGTCTTCGGCGGCGCAGAGACAGGCTCTTCCCTCGTAGGCCACCCGGGAGTGGACAAGATCGGGTTCACCGGGTCGACAGCCGTCGGACGCCTGATCGCAGAGAAATGCGCCCGCCTGCTGAAGCCCGTCACCCTCGAACTCGGCGGTAAGTCTGCGGCCGTGCTGCTCGACGACGTGGACGTCGACGCAGTAGTGAACAGCGCCGCATTCTTGATCATGACCATGTTCAACAGCGGTCAGGCATGCTGGGCGTCCACCCGCATCCTGGCGCCCCGCTCACGCTACGAGGAAATCGTCGAGGCGATGGCGTCCATGATGGGCAAGCTTGTGGTCGGTGACCCCATGGACCCGGAAACACAGATCGGTCCCATGGCCACAGAGAAACACCGGGCACGGGTGGAGGGCTACATCCGCAAGGGGGTAGGGGAGGGGGCCCGTCTCGTAACCGGGGGAGGCCGCCCCCAGCACCCAGAAAAGGGCTGGTTCGTCGAACCTACCCTCTTCGCAGACGTCGACAACCGCTCCACCATCGCCCAGGATGAGATTTTCGGGCCCGTCCTGTCCGTGATCCCTTACCAGGACGAAGACGACGCCGTGCGCATCGCAAATGCCTCGCGCTATGGACTCTCAGGTACCGTCTGGACCAAAAGCACAGACCGCGGCATAGCCCTCGCACGCCGCGTTCATAGCGGCATGTACTCGATCAACGGAAGGCGAACCGACCTGGGAGCCCCGTTCGGAGGCGAGAAAGAGAGCGGATTGGGGCGGGAACTCGGTATGGAAGGGCTGGCTTCCTACCAGCGTCTCCAGTCAATCTTTGTATAGACGTCCTCCGTTGTCGAAATCAGCGACTCTATCGGGAATCTTGAGGTTCCCCGGCGGAAGGGCATGGTGACCGGGCAGGCTCGGCTTGAGCTCCACCCTCGACTGTGCGGGCGGCGCGGGCGAGCATTCCACTATGAAAAGCTCTGGGTTCCCGAGTGCCTCTCCAGGTCATCCAGCCCCAGGACCAGAGCATTTTCCGTGTAGAGCACGTCGGTCGGGCGGTTGAGGGGATCTCGGGATCGGTGAGCGAACCCAAGGGTTCATAGCCTCCCAGACCACCCCAACGGTCCAGCGTCGCCCCTTGGGTTCGCGGGAACTCTGGGCTTTCTAGGCCCTCCGCTCCCGAAGCTACGGCGAAGTGACAAGTAGCTGAGCGCGACGCGTGGCCGTGGCTGCCTGCTCGTCGTGCCCACGCAGCATGCGCAGGACGGTCGCGGGTGAGGGGTGCCGGCCCTTCTTCGCGCCCTTGGTGATGACGAGGCGCTTGGCGATGTCGCGCAGGCTCATCTCCTGCTCGCGCAGGTGAAGGGCCATGGACAGCATGTCGTCGTCGGTGACACCCGCACCTCCGATGGTCCTGCCGCGCTTGCGGGCGGACTCGTGGCCTTCTAGGGTGCGGTCGCGGATGTACTCGCGTTCCATACCTGACAGGGCGGCCAGGACGGTGAACACGATGCCGGAGGGGTCGTGCGAGCCCTGGAGCTCACCGGTGAGGAACTCCAGGCCGACGTCACTCGCCTTCAGTTCCTCGGCCAGGGTGGCCAGTTCAATGCCGCGGCCGAGCCGCTTGTGCTCGAGGCGTCTCTTCGAGTCCGCGGATGTCCCCGCCACCCCTGGCCGCTGGTGCGTGGCACGTTTGCTCGTATTCCGGTCCCACCCCTTGTTGAAGGTGTTCTTGGCCCAGAGGTAGGAGACGGCGGCGAGACCGGCGCTGTTGCCTATCGGGGTGCCGAGGAGGCCGCGGACCGGGTCAGAGGCTTCGGGCGGCGATGTCGCCGTGAGAAGTGGTCGCGTGGATCTCGAGCTCGGCAGTGCCATCGTTCTTGAGGGCGTTGCTGACACGGCCGTGGCCGGTGCCGGCGTCCAGGGAGGCCGAGACGCCGGCGGCGGCGCCGACCGAGATGTCGCCGGACTGGGTGCGGAGCACTACCGTGCCGCGTACGGCCTCGGCGATCCGGATGTCGCCTCTTGCGGTGCTGATCTCCGCGGGGCCGTTGAGCCGGCCGACCTCGACGTCGCCGTCGATCGCGGTGAGGCGGACGCTCGAAGCCTCGTCCAGCTTGATCTGGCGATACGCGCCTTCGAAGGCGACGTCGCCGAGCCGTCCCACGGCCCGGAATTCGGCACTGGCCGCCTTCACCTCGACCCGGGAACCGGCGGGCAGCTGGATCGTCACCTCGATGGACCCGGAGGGGCCGAGGAACTGGTTCTTCGCCGAGGTCTCGACCCGCAGGACGCCGTCGCCGTATTCGACCGTGGTCTGCTCCGCCACCTTCACGTCGCGGCCCTTTGAGGCGTCCGCGGGCAGGACCTCGACCGCGGTGTCGGCCCGGTCGGCGGCGATGAACTGAACACGCCCCGCAGGGATGTCCAGGACGGCGGCGATCGGGGCGGGGGTGTCGAACTTCTGCATCATGTGCTCCCTGTGCTGTGTCGTTTCGAATACTGGAAACGCTACGTTGCCTTCACGGATTACACAACGCGATCTTTGCATGGAATTCATATCTATGCAGGTAGAAGCCATAAAATCGTTGCAGTGGCCATGAGAGATAATGCAACAAGAGCCATAGGTTCGTTGCAACCGATTGGAAGTGAACGCTAAGGTGGAGGCCTCAAAGGAACATGAGGGAGATCGCGATGCCCGGAGGCAGGCTCACCCAGCAGGACCGCCAGCAGATCGCGCTGGGGCTGGCCGACGGCCTCGCCTACGCCGAGATCGCCCGGCGTCTCGACCGCCCCACCTCCACGATCACGCGTGAGGTGATGCGCAACGGCGGCCCCACCGGCTACCGCGCCGACCTGGCCCACCGCGCCACCGAACGCCGCACCCACCGGCGCAGGCCCGCCTCCTCCCGAGGGTCGGAGTCGGTTCCCCAACCACACGGACGCGACGCCGAGGCCGTGCGCGAGTACGAGGAGATGCTCACCACCGTCTTCATGCAATCGGGCCTGCCCAAGATGATGGCCCGGGTGCTGGTCTGCCTCTACACCACCGATGCGGGCAGCCTCACCGCCTCCGAACTCACCCAGCGCCTCCAGGTCAGCCCGGCGTCCATCTCCAAAGCGATTACATTCCTGGAGAGCCTGGACCTGATCCGCCGGGAACGTGACGAACGCCGCCGCGAGCGCTACGTCGTCGACGACGACCTCTGGTACCAGTCGATGATCCGCAGCGCCCGAGACAACGCCCAGCTCTCCGAGGCCGCCCGGCAGGGCGTCGGCATCCTCGGCCGTGGCACCCCGGCCGCCGCCCGCCTCGAGAACACCGCCCGCTTCCTCGACTTCGTCGGCGAAAGCATCATCCGTGCCGCGGAGCAGGCCCGCGAAGTCCTCTACACGAAAGCGGAAGCCCACAAGCCTGACGACGAGTGATCAAGAGCGCGGCCCGATTCTGCCGTGTTCCGGATGGGCCGTAGCTACCTGCGTCCGCCAGGTCGGATAGCGCGTCGAACGGCGAAGGGCCCCATCGCGGCGGCGGAGAACTCGCGCCGCGCGATCTAGGATCGGGTCATGCCCTTGACCGCGAACGACGTCGACCGGTTCGAGGCCTCCAGGCCGCGACTGGAGGCCATCGCCTACCGCCTCCTCGGCTCCGCCGCGGAGGCCGAGGACGCCGTGCAGGAGACGTTCCTGCGCTGGCAGGCCGCCGACATCGACCGCATCGAGGTCCCCGAGGCCTGGCTGACGAAGGTCCTCACCAACCTGTGCCTCAACCAGCTCACCTCCGCGCGGGCGCGCCGCGAGACCTATGTAGGCCAATGGCTTCCCGAGCCGCTGCTCGCCGGGGACCCGATGCTCGGCCCGGCCGACACCGCCGAGCAGCGCGAAACGGTCTCGTACGCGGTCCTCACCCTCATGGAGCGCCTCTCCCCCAACGAGCGGGCGGTGTACGTGCTGCGGGAGGCCTTCGACTACCCGCACCGGGAGATCGCCGAGATCCTCGACATCACCGAGGCCGCCAGCCAGCAGATCTTCCACCGCGCCAAGAAGCACGTCGCGGACGGCAAGGCCCGCACCGAGATCGACGAGGCCGCCGCCCGGCGGATCGTCGAGGAATTCCTGGCGGCCGCCACCAGCGGCCAGATCGAGCCGCTCGTGCGCCTGCTCACCGAGGACGCCATCTCGATCGGCGACGGCGGCGGGAAAGTCCCGGCCCGCGCCAAGGCGTTCGAGGGCGCCGTCGCGGTCGCGAAGTTCCTGCGGGGCCTGTTCAAACCCAGCGAGGCCAAGCGCGCCCTGGCCGGCGGCGCGCCCGAGGTCTACGCCTGGACCGCCAACGGCGACCCCGCCGTCGTGGCCGTCGTGGACGGCCAGGTCGTCGGCGTCATGTGCTTGGAGGTCACCGCCGAGGGCATCGCCGCGTTCCACACCCAGGTCAACCCCGACAAGCTCGAACGCGCGACCGCGCACTGGGCCGCCGCCGACCACGGGAAGCCCCTGTTCAACGCCTTCTAACCCGCTATGTGAGGTGCATCACATCGCGTTCCTGTCAGGAAACGGCGGGCCGCCCGGTTCAAGTGGCAAACCCGCGCAAGACAGGAGCAAGGAAATGCAGCACCGCATCGTCGTCCTCGGAGCCGGATACACCGGAGCCATCGCCGCCGGCCGCCTCGCCAAGCGGCTCCGCCGCGAGGACGTCGCCATCACCCTCGTCAACGCCGAGCCCGACTTCGTCGAACGCGTCCGCATGCACCAGCTGGCGACCGGCCAGGACCTCAAGCCCCGGCCATTCAGCGAGATGTTCGCGGGCACCGGCGTCGAACTGAGGCTCGCGAAGGTCACCGGCGTCGACGTCGACCGCAAGACCGTCGCCGTCATCGACGCGAACGGCGCCGAAGAACTCGCCTACGACACGCTCGTCTACGCCCTCGGCAGCGGCTGGAACGCCCAAGGCGTTCCCGGGACCGCCGAGCACGCCTATGAGATCGCCAGCCGCCCCGGAGCACTCCGGCTGCGCGAGCGCCTGGCCCGCCTCGACGCCGGGCAGACCGTGGTCGTCGTCGGCGGCGGCCTCACCGGCCTGGAGGCCGCGACCGAGATCGCCGAGGCCCGCCCGGACCTCAGCGTCTCCCTCGCCGCCCGCGGCGGCCTCGGCGACTGGCTCTCGCCCAAGGGCCGCGAGCACCTGCGGAAGGTCTTCGGCAAGCTCGGGATCACCGCGCACGAGCACGCCGCCGTCACCGCCGTCGAAGCCGACCGCGTCGCCACCGCCGACGGCAAGGCCATCCCGGCCGCGGTCGCCGTGTGGACCACCGGCTTCGCGGTCCACCCGATCGCGAAGGCGACCGCCCTGGAGGTCACCGGCACCGGCCAGATCGTGGTCGACGGGACCATGCGCTCGGTCTCGCACCCGGACGTGTACGCCGTCGGCGACGCGGCCATGGTGATGGGCCCCGGGGACAAGCCGCTGCGGATGTCGTGCGCCTCGGGAAGTCCGACCGCGTGGCAGGCCGCCGACGCGATCGCGGCGCGCCTGACCGGCGGGAAGCTCCCGAACGTGCCGATCCGCTACTTCAACCAGTGCATCTCCTTGGGCCGCAAGGAGGGCTTGATCCAGTACGTCACCGCCGACGACCGCGCCGTGCAGGCGGTCCTGACCGGACGGCTCGCCGCCCTCTACAAGGAGCTGATCTGCAAGGGTGCCGCCTGGAGCGTCGTCAACCCGACGCTCGGGCTGCCGACCCGGCGCCACCGCGTCACGCGGGAGCAGGCCGCGGCGGGCTCGGCCGTCGAGGCGACGGCGTAGAACACGAAGCGAAGCGAGCGCCCTCGAGGCTGCCGCGTGCTAGGCCGGCCCTACTCGTGTACACCCCCTGAAGATCAGAACTCCGTACAGGTCGATGATCACTGCTTGAGCCATGTGACATTGCACGGGTAATTTCAGAGGCACGCTTCAGCAAGGAGACTTCGGCATGACCATCCCCGCAAAGGCGTGGCGCGGCGTGCACGTCGCGTCGGCGCTGCCCCTCAACGACGATCTCTCCATCGACTATGACGGCTTCGCGGAACACGTGAGATTCCTCGCCGAGGGCGGCTGCGACGGGGTGACTCCCAACGGTTCGCTGGGCGAGTACCAGACGCTGACTCCGGAGGAGCGGGCCCGCGTCGTCGAGACCGCCGTCCAGGCCGCCCCCGCCGAATTCGGCGTCATGCCCGGCGTCTCCGCCTACGGCGCGCTGGAGTCCCGCCGGTGGGCCGAGCAGGCCGCGGCCGCCGGAGCCACGTCGGTCCTCCTGCTTCCGCCGAACGCCTACCGCGCCACGCGTGAGGCCGTCGTCGCGCACTACCGGGAGGTCGCGCAGGTCGGGCTGCCGGTCGTCGCGTACAACAACCCGATCGACACCAAGGTCGACCTAACCCCCGAGCTCCTCGCCGAACTGTTCCACGAGGGCCTGATCGTCGCCGTAAAGGAGTTCACCGGCGATGTCCGCAGGGCGTACGAGATCGCGGAGCTGGCGCCAGGTCTGGACATCCTCGTCGGCGCCGACGACGTGCTGCTCGAGTTGGGCATCGCCGGGGCCGTCGGCTGGATCGCCGGTTACCCGAACATGATCCCGCAAAGCACGGCCGAGCTGTACCGCCTGGCGACGTCCGGCGATCCGGCCGACATCGCCAAGGCGCTGCCGATCTACCGCGACCTGCACCCGCTGCTGCGCTGGGACTCCAGGACGGAGTTCGTCCAGTCGATCAAGTTGTCCATGGACCTCGCGGGCCGTAAGGGCGGCGCCTGCCGTCCGCCGCGCCTGCCGCTCTCGCCCGAGCAGACCGCCCGGATCACCGCCGACACCGAAGCCGTCCTCGCGAAGGGTTACAAGTGAGATCGCGCCGCACCTTCCACGCCGTCGACTCGCACACCGAGGGCATGCCCACACGCGTCATCGTCGGGGGCGTGGGCACCATCCCCGGTGCGACGATGGCCGAGCGCCGGCTGTGGTTCATGGACAACAGCGACGACATCCGCACGCTGCTCATGTACGAGCCGCGCGGCCACGCGGCGATGAGCGGTGCGATCCTGCAGCCGCCGACCCGTCCCGACGCCGACTACGGCGTGCTGTTCATCGAGGTCTCCGGCCTGCTGCCGATGTGCGGCCACGGCACGATCGGGGTCGCCACGGTCCTCGTCGAGACCGGGATGGTGCCCGTCGTCGAACCGGTGACCACCATCCGGCTCGACACTCCCGCCGGGCTCGTCGTCGCGTCCGTGGAGGTTGAGAACGGGGCGGCGGCGTCGGTCACCATCCAGAACGTGCCGTCGTTCTCGTACGCGCTGGACCGGAAGGTGAAGGTCGCCGGCTTCGGCGAGGTCGGCTACGACATGGCCTTCGGCGGGAACTTCTACGCGGTCGTCGAGCTGGCCGGTCTGGGGCTGCCCTTCGACCGGTCCCGCGCCGGCGACCTGCTGACCGCCGGTCTTGCGATCATGGATGCGGTGAACGAGCACGACCGGCCCGTCCACCCCGAGCGCGACGACATCAACGGGTGCCACCACGTCTACCTGAAGGCTCCCGGCTCGACCGCCAAACTGTCGCGGCACGCCATGGCCATCCACCCCGGCTGGTTCGACCGTTCCCCGTGCGGCACCGGGACGAGCGCCCGTATGGCCCAGCTCCACGCCCGCGGAGAGCTGGCGATCGGCGAGGACTTCGTGAACGAGTCGTTCATCGGCACGCGCTTCACGGGCCGGCTGCTCGGCGAGACCACGGTCGGGTCGCTTCCGGCGGTGCTGCCGTCGATCACCGGCCGGGCCTGGGTCACCGGAACCTCGCAATTCCACCTCGATCCGAGCGACCCCTTCCCCGCCGGGTTCCTCCTGTGACCATGGCCTCCACACCGCACCTGCAGGCGGTCGGCCGCCGGGAGAACCTCCGCGACCGGATCAGGGACGCCCTGCGCGCCGCGATCATCTCAGGACAGCTCCAGCCGGGCGTGGTCTACTCGGCCCCCACGCTCGGCGCGCAGTTCGGCGTCTCACCCACCCCCGTACGGGAGGCCATGCTCGACCTGGTGAAGGAGGGCCTGGTCGTCCCGCACCCGAACAAGGGTTTCCGGATCACGCAGGTGTCGGAGGAGGATCTCGACAACCTGGCCGCCATCCGCCTCCTCATCGAGCCGCCGACCGTACGGGACAGCGTGGCCGTGATCCCCGAGGAGGACCTCCTTCACCTGCGGACGCTGGCGCAGGACATCGTCGACGCCGCGGAAAGCGGCGACCTGGTCGGCTACATCGAGGCCGACCACGTCTTCCACCTCACCCTGCTCGGCTACAGCCGCAACCGGTTCCTCGTGGACGTCGTCGCCGGCCTGCGCAGGCAGACGCGGCTGCTCGGCCTGACCCCGTTGCTGCACAACGGCATGCTGGTCCGCTCTGCCGCCGAGCACCACGAGCTCATGGACCTCATCCAGGCTCGCGACCCGGCGGCGACCGAGACTTTGATGCGCCGCCACATCGGCCACGTGCGGGGCCTGTGGGCGGGTGGCGCCGAGGACGCGCCATGAGCATGGATCTCGTCGTCCCCGGGTGGCCAGGGCGTACGGCTGCCGAGGGCTCTTCATGAGCGCGGACCTGGTGATCGTCGGGGCAGGCGTGGTGGGCGCGGCCGGCGCGTATTTCGCGTCGCTGGCCGGGCTCCGGGTGGTCGTCGTCGAACGTGGCGCGATCGCCGGTGGCACGTCCAGCGCCGGCGAGGGCAACCTGCTGGTCTCCGACAAGGAGGCCGGTCCCGAGCTCGACCTGGCGTTGTACTCGCAGCAGGTCTGGCGTGACGACCTGGCGGAATATGCCGGCCTGTGGGAGTTCGAGGCCAAGGGCGGCCTGGTCGTCGCCGGCTCGGAGCGGAGTCTTGCCGCGCTGCGCGAGCTCAGCGTCCACCAGCGCCGGAGCGGTGTCGAGGTCCGTGACGTCGCCCAGGCGGAACTCCGCGACTACGAGCCGCATCTTTCGCCCGAGCTCACCGGAGCCGCCTACTACCCCCAGGACGCCCAGGTTCAGCCGATGCTGGTGGTCGCCCACCTGCTCCGCCTGGCCCGCGAACGAGGGGCGCAGGTGCGCACGCACACCGAGGTGGTCGGGTTCCTCCGCGACGGCGACCGGGTGACGGGCGTGCGGACCGTGCGCGGCGACATTCCGGCCGGCGCGGTGCTCAACGCGGCAGGAACGTGGGCCGGTGGCGTGGCCGAGTTCGCCGGAGTGCGGGTCCCTGTGCTGCCCCGCCGCGGTTTCATCCTGGTCACCCAGCCCATGCCGCCCCGGACGATCCGCCACAAGGTGTACGCGGCCGAGTACGTCGGCGACGTGGCGAGCTCCGACGCCGCTCTGCAGACCTCGCCTGTCGTCGAAGGCACAGCGAGCGGCACGATCCTCATCGGCTCGTCGCGCGAGCGGGTCGGGTTCGACCGCACGGTGTCCGTCCCCGCGATCAGCGCGCTCGCTGCCAAGGCGATCGCGCTCTTCCCGATGCTCCGGCAGGTCCGGGCCATGCGCACATACCTTGGCTTCCGCCCGTACTGCCCCGACCATCTGCCCGTCATCGGGCCCGACCCACGGGCACCCGGCCTCTGGCACGCCTGCGGCCACGAGGGAGCCGGCATCGGCCTGTCCGCCGGAACCGGCAAGCTGATCGCCCACGCTGTGACAGGGGAGAAGCCCGACCTGGACCTCACGCCCTTCGCCCCCGACCGCTTCCAGGACGCCGAGGAGGCGCTCCATTGACGTCCCAGGACGCGAGCAAGAAGTTTCCCCGGCTCCAGATGGCCTTCCGCGGCACTCCCATCCCCACCGAGCCGGGCCAGAGCGTCGGTGCGGCCCTGGTCGCCGCTGGGATCCTCGGCTGGCGCAGCACCCGTAAAGGCGGCAGACCCCGCGGCCTGTTCTGCGGCATCGGCGTCTGCTTCGACTGCCTGATCACCATCGACGGCGTCCCCGATCAGCGGGCCTGCCTGATCCCCGCCGCCGACGGCATGCGCCTCGCCGACGACGCGCACGACGAGGAGGACGACGATGTCCGGCCCGCATGATGTCGCCGTGGTCGGTGCGGGTCCGGCAGGACTCGCCGCCGCCGTCGAGGCCGCCGAGGCCGGGCTCGCCGTAGCGCTCATCGACGCCGCCGGCCAGCCCGGCGGCCAGTACTGGCGGCACTACGACGAGACCCACCCCCGCCGCGACGACCACGTCGGCCAGCACGGCTGGCAGACGTTCACCGGTCTGCGGGAGCGCCTGCACGCCCTGCGCGACACCGGCCGGATCCACTACCTGCCCGGCCACCAGGTCTGGCTCATCACCCGCGACGAGACCGGCGCGTTCACCCTGCAGATGACGGGTGTGGTCACGCGGTCCGAAAGATCCCTCGTCGCGCGGGCGCTGATTCTTTGTGCCGGGGGATACGACCGGCAACTGCCCGTCCCCGGGTGGGACCTGCCCGGAGTGATGGCCGCCGGGGGAGTGCAGGCGCTGGTCAAAGGGCATCGCACGCTCGCCGGGAAGCGTGCCGTCGTCGCGGGGACCGGGCCGTTCCTGTTGCCGGTGGCCACGGGTCTGGCGCGATCCGGCGCGACCGTCGCAGCCGTCGTCGAGGCCAACGACACTCTCGGCTGGCTGCGTGACCCGTTCGGAGCCGTGTCCTCTCCTGCCAAAGGGGGTGAGGCTGTCCAGTACGCGGCGGCGATGGCCCGGCGCCGCATTCCGTACCGGACCCGGACCGCGGTCCGCGAGATCCTCGGCGATCGCAGGGTCGAGGGGGTCCGGGTCGCCAAGGTGGATCGCGACGGCCGTCCCGTCGGACCGGAAAGGGAGATAGCCGCCGATCTCGTGGCGTTCGGCTGGGGATTCACCCCTTCGCTGGAGCTGCCTCTCATGCTCGGAGTGGAAACCCGCAAGGACGTCGACGGTTCGCTCGTCGTGGTCGTCGACGGCCTCCAGCGCAGCAGCGTCGAGAGCGTCTACGTGGCGGGAGAGGGTACCGGAGTCGGCGGCGCCGCTCTGGCCGTCGACGAGGGCCGGTTGAGCGCGCTCGCCCTTGCCGCCTCACTGCGTCCAATTTCACTGCGTCCGACTTCACTGGGCCCGACGACGGCATCGGCCGAGATCCCGCGGTTGCAGCGGCGGATTCTGCGGGCCCGGCGGTTCGCCGCCGCCATGCACCGGACGTATCCGGTTCCGCGCGCGTGGACGGAGTGGCTGTCGGAGTCGACGCTGGTCTGCCGCTGCGAGGAGGTCTCGTACGGTGAACTCCACCGAGCCCATGACGATCTCGGCGCGGAGGACCCGCGCACGCTGAAGATGCTGGCCAGGCCCGGGATGGGCTGGTGTCAGGGACGGGTCTGCGGCTTCGCGACCGCGGGAATCGCGGCCTGCCTGAGCCGCCGCGAGACCACCTCGGAAGATCTTCGTGCACTGTCCACCCGCAGCTTCGCGGCCCCGGTGGCCCTGGGGGAACTCGCCGAGCTCGCCGACGACATGACGTCCGGCGATGCGACGGAAGACCTCATGTAAGCGTCCACGGAACCGGCCGACCCGACGCCACACTGGTTTCCGGCGTCATTCCAAGAGCAGGAGGTCGGCCATGTTCACTCAGCTCTTTCCGATCCTGACCACGCCTGACATGACAAGGGCGCTGTGGTTCTACCGCGACCTGATCGGCGGCGAGGTGACGTACCAGTTCCCCGTCAGCGGCGAACCTGAGTACGTCTCCCTGCGGATCGGCGAGTCCGAACTCGGAATCAGCTTGGCTGCGTGCGGTTGACGCCTTGTAGTGTGCCGATCATGGCGAGTCGCATTTCCGAGCTGGTTGTCGATTGCCGGGATCCGCAACGGCTGGCGGCGTTCTGGTGCGAGGTGCTGGGCTTCATCGTGCTCGACACCGACGACGACGGAGCGGTGGAGATCGGACCACGGGAAGGGTTCGGCGGATTGCAGCCGACTCTGGTCTTCAGCCCCACTACCGAGCCCAAGGCGGGCAAGCTGCGGCTGCACATCGACGTCAACGCCACCGACCGCGATCAGGACGCCGAACTCGAACGCCTCCTGAAGCTCGGGGCGCGCCCGGTCGACATCGGCCAGACCGGCGAGGAGCCCTGGCACTGCCTGGCCGACCCCGAAGGCAACGAATTCTGCCTTCTGCAAGCCCGCCTGAGCTGAGCATCTGCCCGCACCGGCAAACGCCGATCCGCGACTGGTCGCGGTCGTCCCTGGCCATGGTGCATCCAAGCGACACCGCGAAAATGGGTGGATCTTGTGGATGGTGGTCGCCTAGCTTGGGTTCTCACCCCAACGTGAGGACTTCGCGCGCATGACGCCGCCTGCTCTTTAGACCTGACACTTCCTGCGCATCGGTCGCCGACGACGCCGTCGGCTCTGTTTTCCATGCTCTTCGTCAGGTCTTCAGAGAGATCATGTCTTCACATCCTCATATCGTGCTGCCCTGGGTGGTGCGGCGCACCCGCCTGCCTCTGCTCGCCCTCCGGTGCGTGGCCTGCCCTTCCGGCCGCGCCACCGTCGGCGACGGCAGATTCCGCGTCAACGCCAACGGCAAACTTCTCGACGTCTGGCTCCTGGTCAACTGCGTTTCCTGTGGCTGGACCAGCAAGCTCACCGTCCACGATCGCGTCCCGGTCCGTTCGCTGCCCGCTGACCTTCTGGCCGGCTACTCGGCCAACTCGCCTTCCCTCGTCGCGGATACCCTTCTCGACCCGTTGATCGCCCGGCGCAACCGGTTCGCGCTCGACTGGGACGGGGGCTGGGAACTCCACGCACCTCCCGTTCCCGAGGATCCGTGGCCCCTTCAGATCACGGTCACCTTCGACGATCCCGTGCCAGTCCGTCCCGATTGGCTCATCGCTCATGGACTGGGCATCAGCCGTAATGAGATCGCTCGCAGAGTCAAGATCGATATCCCGCTGAACCGCAGGACGAAACTGGATTTCTCATTCGTTTTGGTGTGGTCGGTTCAGTAGGTCCAGGTGTCGGTGCGACCGCCAAGGCAGAAAACGGCTGTTCCGTCTTCTGCCTTGGCCAGGTCGACGCGGGCGTTCTCGGCGGCCTTGGCGGTGTAGCCGCGGCGGAGAACGCGATGTTGTTGCCCGCGCTGATGGCCGTGCTTACGCAGGCGTTTACGTTTCAGTCAAAGCCGGCGGGTGAGATCACCGGGTGCCTTCTCTACGTACGTACCTTGCCACCGCGCTCGCCGGTGCGCTGTTCGGCACGGCCCTCGGTGCCGTGCCGGCGGCCGCCGACTCAGCGCCGGCCAAGGTTTCCGACCCCGTCCGCTATGTCGACCCGTTGATCGGTTCGGCCAACGGAGGCAACACCTACCCCGGCGCCGTCCGGCCGTACGGAATGATCTCCTGGAGCCCGACCAACACCGCGGGAGACCAGACGAACGCCGCCGGCGCCAACGGCTACGCCTACGGCACGCCGCGGGTTCGCGGGTTCGCGCTGACGCACGTCAACGGCGCGGGCTGCGCACCCGGGGCCGCGGGAGACATCCCGATCATGCCCTACGTCGGTGCCGTCACGTCCTCGCCGACGGCGGACACCCGCGACGCGGTCTACGCCAGCACCTTCAGCCACGCCAACGAGACGGCTCAGCCGGGTCGTTACACCGTCACGCTCGACTCCGGAGCCAAAGCCGACCTGTCGGCCACGACCCGCGCGGGCGTCGGCGAGTTCACCTTCCCCCAGGGCGCTCCCGCCAACCTGCTCTTCCGGGTGTCCAACTCGCTCAACGGCAGCGAGGACGCGGACATCACCATCGATCCGGCCGGCCGTACGGTGACCGGTTCGGTGCTGACCGGCGCCTTCTGCGGACGCCGCGCCAACGGCGGGGTGAACAACCGCAAGACCTACTACCGGCTGTATTTCGTCGCGTCGTTCGACCGTGACTTCGCCGGCAACGGCACCTGGGTCAACAGCGAGTTGCGGCCCGGCGCCACGACGGCGAGCGGCGGCGAGGGTTACGCGACGGGCGCGGACCGCGCGGGCCGCGGGTCGGGCGGATACGTCAGCTTCGACACGACCTCCGACGCCGACGTCCAGATGAAGGTCGGCATCTCCTACACGAGCCTGGACGCGGCCAAGGAGAACCTCAAGCACGAGATCAAGCGGAAGGACGACGTCGCCTCGGTGGCCGCCGACGCTCGCCGGGCCTGGAACGACCAACTCCGGTCGATCGAGGTCGCCGGCGGGTCCGACGATCAGCGCACGACCTTCTACACGGCGATGTACCACTCCTTCCTCGAGCCCAACGTCTCCAGCGACGTCGCCGGGACCTACCTCGGCTCCGACCAGAAGGTGCACCGGCTGGCCCACGGCCAGCGCGTGCAGTACGGCAACTTCTCCGGCTGGGACCAGTACCGTGCGCACACCCAGCTGCTGGCGCTGCTCGAGCCGAAGGTCGCCGGTGACTTCGCGCAGTCGCTGTACAACCTCGCGCAGCAGAACGGCGGCGTGTGGGACCGCTGGATCCACGTCAACGGCCCGACGCACGTGATGACGGGTGACCCGTCGGCCCCGACCCTCGCCGGGTTCTACGCGCTCGGCGTCCGCAACTTCGACGTGCGCGGCGCGTTCGACTCCCTCGTCCGGCAGGCAACTGTGCCGAACCCCGGGAACCCCTCCGACGCCGGATGCCCGGGGCAGTGCGAGGGACAGCGCCCCGGCCTGGCCGAATACCTGAAGCTCGGCTACGCGCCGCAGAACTCCTGCCACTGCTGGGGCGGCGCGGCGGAGACGCTGGAGAACTCGACGGCCGACTTCGCGCTCGCCGACTGGGCCAAGCGGCTCGGGAAGACCTCCGACTACGAGACCCTGATCCCGCGGGCGAGCTGGTGGCGCAACACCTTCAACCCCTCGGCCGCGAGCGATGGGGGATTCCAGCAGGCGCGCAACGCCGACGGCGGCTGGGTGTGGCCGTTCTCCACGACCTCGGAAACCGGGTTCGCCCAGGGCACCAGCGCGACCTACACGTGGATGGTCCAGCACGACGTGTCGGGGCTGGCCGCCGCCATGGGTGGCAAGCAGCGGGCCGCCGAGCGTCTCAACACGTTCTTCCACCGCCCGGACGGCTCGTGGGCGACCGGCGGGGACGGCTTCCGCTACGACCCGACCAACGAACCGGGCATCCACACGCCGTGGCTCTACAACGCGCTCGGGCAGCCCTGGAAGACCCAGGAAACCGTACGGGCTATGGCGTCGCTGGTGTACAAGACCGGCCCGGCCGGCCTGCCCGGCAACGACGACCTCGGCACGATGTCCGCGTGGTACGTGTTCGCCGCGCTCGGCATGTACCCGCAGACGCCCAGCCGCGCCGAGATGCTGCTGTCGAGTCCGATGTTCCCCAAGGCCTGGGTCAAGCGCGACGGCGGGCCGACCATCACGGTGACCGCGCCGCAGGCGTCGCCCGACAACATCTACGTGCAGAGCGTGCGGGTCGACGGCGAGACCTCCGACCGGTCCTGGCTGCCGGAGTCCGTGGTCAACAAGGGCGGTGACGTCGTCGTCAACGTCGGCGCGACGCCCAACACGGAATGGGGGACGCGCGCGGCCGACCTTCCTGTCGACCACGTGCCCACCGCCGACGTTCCCGTGCCGAACCTCCCGGGCCCGTGTGTCGCATCCGGGTCGTACTGCGCGCAGGTTCTGCAGTACGACGTGGACGGCGTGGCCACGGCGGACGCCAAGGCCCAGGGGAACCTGGACGGAAAGGGCTGGAGCTTCCCCGCGGAGCAACTGCCCGCTCCCGGCCTGCGGACCGTGGCCGGTCGCGACTACGTGATCCCCTCGACTGCGGGCACCGCGGGGAACTTCCTGAGCCTGCGCGGCCAGCGGGCCTATCTCACCCCGGGCCGGTACACCGCCGTAGACCTGCTCGTCACCGCCGTGAACGGCGACCAGCAGACCGACGTGACCATCACCTACGCGGACGGCACGACGTCGACCGCTCCGCTGAAGGTGACGGACTGGGCGAGCCCGTCGCCGCACTTCGGGGAGGAGACCGCGGTCACGGCCGACACGCGTTACAACGTCAACGGCACCGCCGACGGCCGGGCCGTACGCATCTGGCATGTCACCCTGCCGGTCGACGCGAACCGTGAGGCCGTGTCGCTCACGAGCACCGCGACCGCCAACCTCAAGGTGTTCGCCCTCAGCACCACCCGCGCCTGAGGGTTTTCAAAGACGACCAGCACGCCGGGGGCGGTCCCGTCCCCGGCGCGCGCCGTTCCCGAACCGAGCGTCCGCGGCTCAGGGGGCGTCGGCGAACGCAGACCAGGCATGCTCCGCGGGAGCGGCCGGTCATCTCAGGCCCCTGATTCGAGCTCCTGCCGGATGGCCTGCCCCGCCGCGCGGTGCTCGGCGGCGGCAGCCGGGTCGGTCTCGTCGAGCACGGCCGCGATCCCTTCGTGGGCCAGCGCCTCCTTGTGCCGGTAGCCCACCTTCGGGGCCAGCTCGAGTGCCTGACGGTGCAGGCGCAAGGCCTCGTCGGGCAGGCCGGCCAGCCGGCAGGTCTCGCCGTAGCCGTTGAGGAAGTGAATCTTCCAGTGCTCCTCGAACAGCTCATCCAGGAGTGCGAACGCCTGCCGGTGGCTGGCCAGTGCCTCCTCGTACCGGCCCATCTGGCGCAGCGCGACGCCCAGGCAGTTGAGACACCACGCCTCGTTGTGTTTGTGCCCGTCCTCGCGGGCGAGTTCCAGGGCGTGCTGCAGGTGCTCTGCGGCCTCGTCGGATCGTTCGGGGACGATGGCCATGCCAAGGGTGATCCGGGCGGTCAGGGCGGCCGGCCATGCGGGGTCGGTGTGCGGGATGTTCAGCGCCTCGCGGGCCAGCCGCGCCGCCTCCTCGCGGTGTCCCAGCTGCAGCATCGCCCAGGCCTCGTACGCGGTCGCATGACCCGTGCCCATCGGGGAGCCGGCGTCCGCGTAGAGCTTCCCCGCCAGCCGGAAGAGATGGAGTGGTTCGTCGACGTAGCCCTCGTCCCACCTCAGGTAGCCGCGGCGCATGGTCAGTTCGGCCTCCGACCAGGTGTCCCCTGTCTGGGACACCAGCGGCGCCGCCGCCTCGTACGCGGCTCCTGCCTCCGCCAGCCGGCCCGCGTTGTAGCGTGCGAAGCCGAGATCGCTGTGCGCCTCAGCCAGTTGCAGCGGATCGCCCAAGCGCTGCGCGGCGACCAGTGACCGCTCGAACAGGACGTTGAGATGCGTCGTGCCACAGCGCCGCGCGAAGAACGCCCGCATGAAGCGCGGCAGCTCACACACGTGCACGTCGGCTCCGGCTGCGGCGGCCGTCTCGAAGACCGCCATCAGGTTGGTGTACTCCGTGGCGAACCAGTAGAGGGCCGCGTGCTTGTCGGTGAACCGCGGCAGCTCAGCCGGAGGCCGGCCCGCGGAGACCGCCCGGCTGGGGGACAGGTACGACATCGCGGCGTCACCGGCCGCCGCCGCGTGCACGTAGTAGTCGAGCACCCGGCCCAGCGCCTGCTCACGCTCCGCCGGTGAATCCTGCTCGGTGGCGGCCCGGCGCGCGTGCTGGTGAACCAGGTCGTGCAACCGGTAGCGGCCGCCCGCCGGCTGCTGCACCAGGTGCGCGTCGAGCAGGTCCTCCAGCATCGCCCGGGCGCTGCGCAGCGGCACACCCGCCAGTGCCGCCGCCACGTACTCGTCGAAGGTCGAGCCGGGCAGCAGGCCCAGCAGCCGGAAGAAGCGGCGCTGGGCCCGGTCCAGCTGCCGTACGGACATGGCGAACGCGGTGTCGAACTCGGTGGCGCCCTCCGCCAGCCGCTCGACGAGGATGCCCACGGTCCAGCCCGGCCGATGCCGCAGCCGGGCCGCGGCCAGCCGCAGGGCCAGCGGCAGATGGCCGCACAGCCGTACCACCTCGGCGGCGGACTCCGGGTCGCGGGCCAGCCGGCTGTCGGGCCCACCGGGGTCGCCGCTGGCGCGGGCCAGCAGCTCGGCGCTCTCCTGCGGGGTCAGCACGTCCAGCGACACCGGGGGCACCTCCTCCAGACCCAGCAGCCGGTTGCGGCTGGTGATCAGGGCCACGGAAGGTCCGGCGCCGGGCAGCAGCGGGCGGACCTGTTCGGCGTCGGCGGCGTTGTCCAGGACCACGACTGCCCGCCGGTGGGCCAGTTCCGACCGCCAGCAGGCGGCCAGCGGCTCGATGCCGCCCTCCTGCGGGACCTTTTCCGAGGGGACGTCGAGGGCGGCGAGCAAGGCCCGCAGCGCGGGATCGGGATCGAGCGGTTCCCGGCCGGCGGTGAACCCGTGCAGGTCCAGATAGAGCTGAGCGTCGGGGTAGTCGGCGGCGAGCCGGTGCGCGGCGTGCACCGCCAGACAGGTCTTGCCGACGCCCGCCATGCCGTCGACGGCGACCACCCGGCTGCTGTCCACACCGGCGAGCACGGCGGCGAGTTGGGCTTCGCGTCCGGTGAAGTCGGGCACGTCGCGGGGCAGATCGTTGCGGGGCGGGCGGGGAGCTCCCGCGGGCGGCGACGGGGGCTGGACCTGGCGGCTGGCCTTCGGGGGCGCCGGCAGGGGGTTCGAGGCCCGTTCCCACAGCGGGCGCAGCGGGCGGGGGTCGCGCTTGAGAAGGCGGCAGAGCGCGACCACCACGGGCCAGGGCGGCACCGTCTGGCCACTGAGGTAGCGCGACAGCGACGACGAACTGAGACCCGTGTCCCGCGCGAGGGCCCGCACGCCGCGTCCGGACACCTCCTGGAGCAGGCGCAGCCGGGCGGCCAGTTCGTCTTGGGGGTCCGCCTTCGTCGTCCGCTGTTGCGCCGCCACCGTGTCCTGCCTCTCTGTCCCGTCGCAGCGGAACCTTACTGGGACGAATCGCCGCAGGACAAAGCCGTTTCAACTGTCCCACGGTGTCCCACCGCCGTCGCCGTGGCAAGCCCGTCCGGCTGTCATGGAGTCACGCCCCGAGAGACGGGGCGCCGACCCGGAAGTGGAGAACCACGATGCAGTCCCGTATGCAGAACCCGGCCCTCATCCTGCCCGGCGCGATGCAGCCCATCCAGGAGCTGCTCAAGGCCGTCCACGCCGGTGGCGTGGACGCTCAGACGCTGGAGCTGGTGCATCTGCGAGTCAGCCAGATCAACGGCTGCAGTGTCTGCGTCGACGCGGGCACCAAGACCGCGCGTAAGGCCGGAGTGAGCGACGAGCGGCTGGCCACGGTCGCCGCCTGGCGGGAGACCCCGTACTTCACCGAGGAGGAGCGGGCGGCGCTCGAGCTGGCCGAGGCCGCAACACGCCTGGCGGACCGTGCCGCCGCGGTGAGCGACGAGGTCTGGGACAGGGCTGCGACCTATTTCGACGAGAAGCAGCTGGCGGCGATCGTTCTGATCATCGGCGTCACCAACCTGTTCAACCGGCTCAACGCCACGACCCGGCAGATCGCCGGCGCGTGGGGCTGAGCGGTGCGCGGTTCCGGGGCGGCGTGCTCGAACCCGTGGCCCCGGACCGCCCGCTCGAACCTTCTCGGCGAAACCAGAGAAGCCGGAGAAACCGCTACAGCGGCCGCCTTCGCATGAAGGTCGTCCCTGCCAAGATCCGCAGACAAGGAGCATTCCCACCATGAAAGAAACGCAGAACACCGCAGCCGGCAAGACGTTCGACGGATTCACCGACGAAGAACGAGCCGCGATGAAGGAGCACGCCCAGGAGCTGAAGACGGCCGCACGCCGCGGCTCGCGCGCGACCAGATCCGACGGGGAACGCGACGTGCTCGAGAAGATCGCCGAGATGGCGGAAGAGGACCGGGTCATCGCCGAGCGGCTCCACGCCATCATCAAGGTGAGCGCGCCGGCCCTGTCGCCGAAGCTCTGGTACGGGATGCCCGCCTACGCCAAGGACGGCAAGGTCGTCTGCTTCTTCCAGAGCGCGGCGAAGTTCAAGGCGAGGTACGCGACCCTCGGCTTCAACGACCCGGCGAACCTCGACGACGGCACCATGTGGCCGACCGCGTTCGCGCTGACGGAGTTGACCGCCGACGACGAGGCGAGGATCGGCGCACTCGTGAAGCAAGCGGCGAGCTGAGGCCCGCACGGGGATGCGCCGGGTGACGCGTTGCGGCCGGCCCCGGTCAGGATGACCGCGAACGGGATGCCGGCCGCCCCGGTGATCAGGTGACGCCTGCCGCCGGCGCGCGGTAATTCGGCGCTTTTTCCCTCGCCGCCCGCGGTGTACCGTAATCGGCAGTCTAGAACTTGTTCTACCGGAGTTTCCGCAGAATTCAGATGCGCCCGGAGGAGTTCGATGGACCGCCGACCGGCAGAGATGAGAATGCGGCGCTCTGGCCGCGACCCCCGTGCTTTTCCCGCCCGTCTCGCCGAGTGGCTGGCGACCGTCCTTCCCCCCGGCTCCGCGAATCCCGCCGTCGTGGTGCACGACGGGGCCGACGCCAACGGCCTGTCATCGGAGACGCTGTTCCTCGACGTCACCTGGACCGAGAACGGCCGGCACAGGACCGGCCGTTTCGTCGCGCGCGTGGCTCCGGCGCCGGAAGACGTTCCCGTGTTTCCCGAATACGCCCTTCAGGACCAGTACGACGCCATACGGCTGGTCGGCGAGTTGACCGACGTACCCGTGCCGCCGGTGCGGTGGATGGAGCCCACGGGTGAGGTGATCGGCAGTCCGTTCTTCCTGATGGACCGGGTCGAGGGCGTCGTCCCGCCCGACGTGCTGCCGTACAACTTCGGCGGCAACTGGCTCTTCGACGCCTCGCCCGAGGAGCAACGCCGCCTGCAGGACCTCACGGTCGAGACGATCGCCAAGCTGCACGCCATCCACGACGCATCTTCGACCTTCGGGTTCCTCACCCCGCGCGAGGGGACGGAGGGCGACAGCCTGCTCGCGCGGAACCTGGCGCGCACGCGCGCGTGGTACGACTTCGCGACGACCGACCTGGGCCGTTCGCCGCTCGTCGAGCGCGGCCTGGCCTGGCTCACGGCGAACGTGCCGGAGACCCGCGAGACGGTCCTCAGCTGGGGCGACTCCCGGATCGGCAACATCCTCTACCGAGACTTCGCGCCGGTCGCCGTGCTCGACTGGGAGATGGCCGCGATCGGTCCCCGTGAGCTCGACGTCTCATGGATGATCTTCGCCCACCAGGTCTTCGAGTCGATCACCACGGTGATGGCGATGCCGGGCATGCCGCATTTCCTCCGCGAAGAGGACGCGAAGGCGACCTACGAGAAACTCACCGGTGTCGCCTTGGGCGATCTGCGGTGGTATCACGTGTACAACGGCGTGCGATGGTGCATCGTGTTCATGCGGACCGGCGCGCGGCAGATCCATTTCGGTGAGATCGAGCGTCCCGGCGACATCGAGACTCTGATGCATTCCCGGCCATTGCTCGCAAGGCTCCTCGACGAGGTAGGTGCGTAGACATGGTCGGTCCGCTCGACGAGTACCCCATCCATCAGGCGCAGCTGCCGGTCACCTGGGCGGCGACCAGTGACCGCAACTTCTACGACCGCTGCTACTTCAACGCCCACGACCGTACGGGCGACATCTTCCTGATCACCGGGATGGGCTGGTATCCGAACCTCGGCACCAAGGACGCCTTCGTGCTGGTCCGCCGGGGCGGCACGCAGACGGCGGTCCACCTCGGCGACGCGATCGACGACGACCGGCTGAACCAGCGGGTGGGCGGCTACCGCGTCGAGGTCGTCGAGCCGCTCCAGAAGCTGCGCGTCGTCATGGACGAGACCGAGGGCATCGCGCTCGACATGACGTGGGAGGGCTCGTTCCCCGTCGTCCAGGAGCAGCCGCACGTCATGCGCTCCGGCAGCCGCGTCACCCTCGACGCGCAGCGTTTCGCCCAGGTCGGCACGTGGTCCGGTTCCGTCGTCATCGACGGCGAGGAGATCGCGGTGACGCCCGACCGCTGGGTCGGCACCCGCGACCGCTCGTGGGGCATCCGCCCGGTGGGTGAGCCAGAGCCGGCCGGACGGCCTTCGGACCCGCCGTTCGAGGGCATGTGGTGGCTCTACATGCCGCTGCGGTTCGACGACTACGCCGTCGTCCTGATCCTCCAGGAGAACCCGGACGGCTTCCGCACCCTCAACGACTGCACCCGCGTGTGGCGCGACGGCCGGGTCGAGCAGCTCGGCTGGCCCCAGGTGACCATCTCGTACGCGTCCGGCACCCGGATCCCCACCGGCGCGCTGATCCGCTGCACCGGGTCGGAGGGCAAGCCCGTCGTGCTGGAGGTCGAGTCGCTGCTGCCGGTGGCGCTGCACATCGGCGCCGGCTACGGCAGCGATCCCGACTGGTCCCACGGCGTGTGGAAGGGCCCGGGCTTCACCGAACGCGTCACGTACGACCTGGAGTCCCCGGAGGTCGCGGGCCGGATGATGTTCGGCATCGTCGACCACGTCGGCCGCGCCACCTGCGAAGGGGCCGTGGGCCACGGGCTCTTCGAGCACGGCGCCATCGGCCGCCACGACCCGAGCGGCTTCACCGACTGGTTCACCCTCGCCCCGTGACCCGCCATGCGCGTCAGTGGTCGAGTAGCCGCCATGCGGTGAGGGCGATCCTGGCCCGTGTCACTCCGGTGGGCTCGGTGAGTTCGATGCCGAGTGTCCTTCCGAGGTGTTCCAGCCGGCGGGCGACGCTGCTGTGGTGGAGGTGGAGAAGGTCGGCGGCCTGCCGTAGGGAGCCGGTGGCGCAGTAGGCGTCCAGAGTCTCCAGGTCTTCCGGGTTGCCTGCCATTCGGGCGATCGCGGCCACGTCGGCGTTGTCTCGCACGGCGTCCTGGGGCACCTGTGCGAGCAGCGCCATCGCGCCGAGGCTGTCGTAGTGGACGACCGGCCGGCGTGGGGTGGTGAAGCGGAGGGCGGTGCGGGCTTGATGCCAGGACACGTCGGGGCCTGCGTCGGCGCCGATGCCCGCGCGGACACCCGCTGGGAATCGGGCCGGGTCCACGGTGGTGGCCAGGATGACGCCCGCGCCGGCGAGCGGCGCCGCCTTGACCGGACGGCCCGGGCAGACCAGGCCGCCGACCTGGTCGAGTGGAATCTCCGACCGTACGGCGAGGACGCGGACCGGCAGGTCGGCGGCGAAACCCAGGAGCCGCAACGCCCGGGCTCTGGCCGCCTCATCGCTGTCGGAGCTGATCACCAGTTCGACCAGGGCGGGATCAGCCATGGTGGTGCGGGCCGGGCCGTACCTCTCGACGACCGCCGCGACGGCGATGGCGAGCCGGTCCAGCAGCACCTCGTCGAGGGGTCCGGCCGGGCCAGAACGTTCCAGCCACACCGTGCCGATCTCCTCCTCATCCAGAATGATCGGTGCCGTGGTGGACGCGGGTGCCGGTGGAGTGGACGACTGCCTGCCGTCAGGCCCCATGCGGATCGCCCGCCCCGTGCCGGACAGCCGGATCCCGGCCACGCACTCGGCCAGGCCCGCCGAGGCCCGGGCGAGCGCCGGGAGATCCACCCGCCGGCGCATCAGCGTGTCGTAGAACGCGACGACACGGATCGCGCCTTCGACGTGGGAGTCCAGGTGCGACAGCCGCGCGGCCAGTGCCTCCATGGCAGGAGGATAGGTGGCTCTTCGGCCGGAAGACAGCGCCGATCGGTGCATGATCTGGGCGAAATGCCCGACAGATGGCGGATAGTCTCCGGAGCGGCAACCGTGAGTATGGCTGACATGGATCCCGAACTGGAAGCCTTCATTCCACTGTTCCCCCGCGCCGACCTGAGCGACCCGGTCACCGCGCGCAAGAATCTCGCCGAGTTGGCCGCCGCGGTGCCGGCACCGGATATCTCCGACATGGAGATCGAGGACCGCACGGTGCCGGCCGATCCGGACGTGGCGGTACGGATCTATCGTCCGCACCTCGCACAAGGCGCCGTCATCTGGCTGCACGGCGGCGGGTTCGTCATGGGCGACCTGAACACCGAGCACCCGTGGGCCGCCCGGCTGGCGGACGCCTCGGGCGCGGTGGTGATCTCGGTGGCCTACCGGCTGGCCCCCGAGCATCCGTTCCCGGCCCCCCTCGACGACGCCTACGCCGTACTGGCCTGGACGGCCGAGCACGCGGCCGAGCTTGGCATCGACCCGGAGCGGATCGCGGTCGGAGGTCACAGCGCCGGCGGAAACCTCGCGGCCGCGGTGGCGTTGCGGGCGCGTGACCGGCAGGGGCCGCCGATCCGCTTCCAACTGCTCAACCAGCCCGGGCTCGACGACCGGCAGGAGACGTGGTCGGCGCGGCACTTCACCGACACGCCCTGGATGAATCGCGACAAAGTCACCTCAGCGTGGCGGCACTACCTGGGTTCCGCGCCTGCCTCGCCGCACGCCGCCCCGGCGCGGGCCGCCGATCTGTCCGGCCTGCCACCCGCCTACGTCGCCACTGCGGAGTTCTGCCCGAACCGCGACGAGGGCATCGACTACGCGCTGCGCATGCTGCAGGCGGGCGTGCCGGTCGAACTGCACCAGTGGCCCGGCACCTTCCACGGGTCGCAGGCGATCCTGTCCGCCGAGGTGTCGCAGCGGCAGATCGCCGAACTCGCCGCCGTCCTGCGCCGCGCGCTGGCCGAATGACGTCGTCGCGCGCCTGGCCCTCCCGATCGCCTGATCGGCCCGCGTCGTAGGCGCCCCGGTGCTGGGGCCGAGTGTCGGCTCGGCCCCAGCACCGGTCTCGCTACATCACAGGTTGGTGCACTGACCCTGCTTGGGGCCGGTGACGGTGTTCGGGCTGCCGTTGTCGACCGGGGCCGGTTCGTTGCCCGAGCAGTTCAACGGCCCGGTGATCTTGTTGCCGGAGATCACGCTGGTTCCTCTGGTGTTGGTGACCGACACCGGGCCGGCCACCGTGTTGACGGCGCACCGCCGGGCCGGGTCGCCGATGGTGACCGACGCGGCACCGTTGACGTTCACCGGGCCGGCCACCTCTGTGTCACAGAGGCTCACCACGCCGGCACCCGAGGCGTCCACCGGTCCGACGACCTTCGCGCCGGCGGTGGTCCGCAGGCCTGCGCCCGCCCGGACGATCACCGGCCCGGTCTGCGTGGCACCGTCGAGGCACAGCACGCCCGAGGAGACGACCAGTGGCCCGGTGCGGTTCGTGGTCTGGATGCTCGTGCACGCCGGCTCGGTGGTCGAGAAGTAGTAGGTGTTCCCCGCCTTCGTGTCGAACTCGAGAAAGCCGTCGTGGACGGTCACCGCGGTGAAGTGGCCCTTGCCGTCGGTCACCGTGACCGCTGAGGTCGGCCACGGGTTCTTCAGCTTCAGGTCGCCGCCGGCCTTGCTCGTGATCTCCAGCGAGTGCACCACACCCCCCGTTTGCGCGGCGGACACCTCAAACGCGCCCTTCGCCAGGAGGCGGTGGAAGCTCGCGTCGCGGTTCGCCGGCCAATCGGGGAAGACCGCCAGTTTCTCGCCGTCGCCGTACAGGAGCATGCTGTTGATCCCCTCGGTGGCGGCCGCCTTCTCGATGCCGTGGAAGCCGTCGGCCACGGCGAGGTTGGGGGCGAGGCCGATGTTGCCGCTCAGCTGCGCCTTGAGCCGTGCGATGAGGGTCTCCGGGTCGTAACCGACGCGGGCGGCCTGGGCGAACACCTTCGCGAAGGCGTTGAGCTGGCCCCAGGAGTTCATCTGCTGCACGGACGCCTGGCCCCGTGCGAGGTCCGCCGGTGACGAGAAGACGTCGATCTCGTCTCCGGGCTGGACGACCTCGAGGTTCACGGTGTTGTCGCCGGAGCGGAAGTTCGGGCCGGGCTGCCCGTTCTCCCCGATCATCGTGCCGTCGTCGGCGAGCGTGTAGACCGAGGCGCCGTTGCGCGTCGTGGTCGGCGTGGGCGCGAGCCGGTTGAGCATGTCCTCCCAGACCGCCCGCTGGTCGGGGTCCTCGTTGAGGAGCTTGCTCGCTTCGACGAGGGTCTTGAGCGTGGTCCGCAGGAACGGGACGTCGGGGCTGGAATTGCGGCCCCAGGTGTTCTCGTGCGGTCCGGCCCAGAGGTTGAGCTGCCCACCGGGAACGCCGCCGTCGTCGAGCCAGTCCTCGAAGAAGGCGGCGACCTCCTTGAGGTACGGGTAGGCCTCGTTCTGCAGGAATGCCTTGTCCTGGGTGTACTTCCAGTAGTCGACGTAGAGCATGGCGTTGAACAACCCGTTGCTCGTCTGCTGCAGGTACGAGCCGGGGAACTGACTGCTTCCCTGCCCGCCGCTCGTGCTGCCCCATGGCCCGATGCCGACGGGGAACAGGACGCCGTCCGCACCGCCCGCGAGATCGGGCCGGGTCGCGACGTAGTCGGGCTTGATCCGGGACACGTCGTTCTTGGCGCGGGCCTTCGCCGCCGGCACGTAGTCCTCGACCACCTGGTAGTACGGCAGGGACAGTTCCGGCCTGTTGCTGGAGTACACGCCGTAGAAGGGCGCCTGCGCGTTGTAGTTGAGGTGGTAGTCGCCGGAGAACATCGGCTGGTCGGTGGTGAACCAGATCCCGTACAACGCCGGCGCGAGCTTCCCGGGCCGCGAGGCGGAGCCGATCTCGTACTGCGCGCCGTAGTAGTACCGCTCGAGGAGAGGATCACCCAACTCGACCCACGACTGAAGCCAGTACGCCTTCCACCAGTCCGCCTTGCGCTGCGCGAGCTCCGCGAGGGATGCCGTGGTCTGGCCGGTGATGAGGTCCTGGGCGGTCGCAAGCGTGTTGGTGGGGTTCCGGCCGCCTCCGCCCACGCCCGTGACGATCTGCACGGTGGTGCCGGGCTCAAGCCGGAACGTCGCCTTCGCCGTCGCCGAGGTAGAGGTGTTCGTCGCGGCCGGCTTCTGCAGTTCGGCGCCGATCACCCTCGTCGCAAGCGTTGCCCGGGACACCCACCTCGCCGTCGGGATGTTCTGGGTCTCCCTGGTCGCCCACAGCGTCGAACCTTCGACCCCGGAGGTCTCGGTGTAGCCGCCGTTCGCACTGCCGGCACCCGACCAGGTCGAAAGCTGCAGATCAACCGGGTCGGTCGCGTGTGAGGTCAGCTCCGTCACGACGACGTTGCTGTCGCTGCCCTGCCAGGTGTGCATGGTCAGGTGCGCGTCGTCCATGAGCATGTCGGTGTCGATCGACGGGTCAAGAATGTTCTGCCGCTCGTGGAAGGGCGGCGCAGGAGGAGGAGTTGTCGCGTTGGGGTCGGCGTACACCTCGATCTGGCCGAGGCGTGCCCGCGGGTTCTGGGTCGAGTCGGACGTCGACTCCTGTGTCGGCTGCACGTAGTAGACGCGAACCCAGCGCGCCGACACCGGCGTGAAGCTGATGTCCGTGGTGCTCGCCGTGTTGTTCGTGTAGGACGTCAGCGTCGTCCACCCCGGAGCGTTCGGATCCGTGCCAGGGGCGGTCGTGTCGTTGCTGTACTGGATCGAGAACACCTTGGGCGTGTTGGCGTCCTGACCCTGACGTGCGGCGGCGTCGTGCCGAAGCACGATGCGCCCGACCGTCGTCGAGGCGCCGAGGTCGAGGCGGAACCACTGCGGCTTGCCGACGTCGGAGAACCAGCCCTCGAATCCCGAATTGGGCGTCCACTCGCCGTTCACCGCGCGGCTCGCGTTGCTGGAGTTGGTCGACACGGCCACCGGCTTGTTCAGCGCCAGATTGAGTGACGTCTCCACAGGCGCGACCGCCTGCAGCGTGACGCCGCCGAGTCCGGCCGTCTGGATCGAGGAGCCGCCGTTCCAGAAGTCGCCTTTGGAGATGACGAAGGTCTTGACCCCGCGGGAGCCGGCGGAGCTCACGCCGACGTCACCGTTGCCGAGATAGGCCGTGTTCGGCATCGTCTGGCTGATCGCACCGGGGTAGTTCTCGTTGTTCCAGTCACCGGTGATTCCGGCGAGTTTCTGCGACAGGGTGGCCCATTCGTTCGGCGGCAATTCGGCCAGTGCCGGGGCAGCGGTCGTAACGACGACGGCACTCGCTGCCGCGAGGGTCGTGGCGGCGGTCAACAGCACGGTTCGTCGAATGAATGCCCGGACCGGGGCACGTGACGTCCTCATGAGCTTCTTTCTTTGCGGAGAGGGGCTGTCTCGGACAGAGGTCTGGCTGCACTGATCGACGCCGGCACCAGTCGAGGGACTCCGACACGGGCGGAGCACTGAGATAACGTTATCTCGACGGGCCGCAATTGATCATGGCAGCAGCATCCACGGCGGCCCGCGCGGAGCGTGGACCACCGGCAAGAGGAGCGACGATTGGGGAACCACCTGCGGCGACCTCCGGCGAACGTTCCTGTGCATCACGCACGCGCTCCTCATCCGAGGGGAGATGTCAGCAAGCGGGACCGCAGTACGCGGCGAAACATCCGAGCTATCAACCCGGATTTTCGGAAGTTAGCCCCGTCGTTCCGCCCAAGTCAAGAGCTAACGGGAGCGATACACCCGATGTCTGATGCCGCAACCTGGTGGCCGATCGCTTGCAGCAGATCGGCGGCCCGGCGCGGATCAGCCGGGCACATCCATGCGCTGGGTGCCGACGACCGACAGCAGCCGCAGCGCCTCCTCCGACGGTGAGCCGGGGGCGGCGGTGTAGATCACGACCCGCTGGTCCCTGTCGGTGATGTCGAGGACGTCGCAGTTGACGGTGATCAGGCCGACCAGCGGATGCTGGAAGGTCTTGCTGAGGGTGGGCTCGGCGCTCACGTCGTGGGAGGCCCATAGGCGGGCGAACTCCTCGCTGCCGGCGAGGAGTTCCCTCACCAGCTCAGCCACCTCGGGATCGTCGGGGTAACGGGCGGCGGCGGCGCGCAGGTCCTGGGCCGCGCTGCGTGCGAACTCGTCCGCGTCCGACACCCCGTACAACCGGCCTCCCTGCCGGTGCGGCCCGAGGAAGACACGGCGCACAAGATTGCGGTCGCGCCGCGACAGGGCGGAGAAGTCCTCCATGAGGGCCGTCGCCAGATCATTCCAGGCGATCACCTCGCACGTCGCGGACGTCACGATCGCGGCGGCCTGCGGCAATCGGTACAGCAGGTCGAGAATGCTCTGCCGTACCTCGCGTGAGGGCCCGGGCGGAGGACCCGGCGGGGCGCCGGCGAGGTGGTGGAGGTGGTCGCGCTCGGCGTCCGACAGGCGCAGGGCCCTGGCCAGCCCGGCCAGCACCTCCCGCGACGGGCGCGGGCCGCGGGCCTGCTCCAGCCGCGTGTAGTACTCGGTCGAAATGAACGCCAGCTGCGCCGCCTCCTCGCGGCGCAGTCCCGGGGTGCGGCGGCGCGGACCGGCAGGCAGCCCCACGTCGGCGGGGGTGATCCGCTCACGCCTGCTGCGCAGGAAGGCCGCCAGTTCTCGTCTGTCCACACCCCAGTATGCGCAGGTAGTGACCGAGTTCATCCAGGTACCGCCGGTGCCTGGATGGGCTCGGCGGACCGGCGGCAGGCTCCGTGCCATGGACAACACACCAACCACCGACACATCCACCCCCGCCGCCCTGGGCCTGCTGGCCGGCAAGGTCGCCTTCATCACCGGTGCCGGTCGCGGTATCGGCGCCGCCGCCGCGCGGCTGTTCGCCCGGGAGGGCGCCCGGGTGCTGCTCGCGGCCCGGACGGAATCCCAACTGAAGGCGGTCACTGAGGAGGTCCGGGCAGCGGGCGGCATCGCGGACTACGTGGTGTGCGATCTGGCCGACGCGGCCAGCGTGCGCGCCGCCGCCGACCGCGCCGTGGAGCTGTACGGCCGGCTCGACGTCGCCTTCAACAACGGCGCGACGATCGTGCCGCCCGGCCCCATGGACCAGGTGCGGGAGGCCGACTTCGACCACATCTACGCCGTGAATCTCAGGGGCCCGTGGCTGGCCATGGTCGCCGAGGTCGCCGCCATCCGGGCGACCGCCGGGACGGGGGCCATCGTCAACAACTCCAGCGTCGGCAGTCTGATGGGCAATCCTGAGCTGCCCGCCTACGGTGCGATGAAGCGGGCGGTCAACAGCCTCACCGAGTCGGCCGCCGTCACCTACGGCCCGGAAGGCATCCGCGTCAACGCGATCGCCCCCGGCACCACGCTGACCGAGATGATCCGTGCGTGGGAGGCGGACTCGCCCGGTCTCGTCGAGCGGCTCGAGGCGCACACCCCGCTGCGCCGTGCGGCCGACCCCGACGAGATCGCCCAGGCCGCCGCCTGGCTCCTCAGCGACCGTTCCTCCTACGTGACCGGCACGGTCCTCCGGGTCGACGGCGGCGCAGGGGCCTGAGCCGAAGATGCCGCCGCGTCATCGTCGCCTTGTCAGGGGGCGGCAGCCTGCCGCCCCCCGCCCGGCGGACGCGTCAGCACTCCGCAGTGTCAGGGGCGACCCGGTCGGCGGTGCGCTGGAGATGGGCACGCATGATCGCCGTGGCCTGGTCGGCGTCGCGGCGCTCGATGGCGTCAACGAACTCACGATGTTCGGTGCTGCCGCGCCGGCCCATCACGGGAGCGGCGACCTTCGCCTCTTCGAGTGACATCAGCAGTGGTCCGTGGAAGCTCTTGACCAACATCTCGATCGCCGCATTGTGCGTGCATGCCGCGACCCGCACATGGAACTCGGCGGACAACGTCATCGAGTAGGACTCGTCCTTCAGAGCGTCCTGCTGCCTGTCGCAGATCTCCTTGAGCGCGGCGATGTCCTCGGGAGTCGCGCGTTCCACCACGATGGGGACGATCCCGAGCTCGAAGACCATGCGGGCCTCCGTCACCTCCGCCGCCGTCAGCGGACTGAGCTTGAGCAGGTCGGCCAACCCCTCACCGACACGCGCGCTCGAAGGCGTGGACACGAACGCTCCGCCGCGCGCCCCGACCCGGATCTCGATCAGGCCGCCGGCCTCCAGGACCCGCAGTGCCTCGCGGACCGTAACACGGCTCACGTCGAACTGTTCGCACAGATCCCGTTCGCTCGGAAGCCGGTCGTCGGGCTTGAGGCGGCCCTGCTGGATGAGCAGGCGGATCTGATCGACGATGACCTGGGAGACCCGCACCGCACTAACCGGGCTGAACAGGCCCGCCGCTGCTCCCGAACCCGCTCTGCCCGACGCGCTCTTGCGCTGTTCGACGGTCATGCATCCATCCTCCGGCATCGGGTGGCCTGATGCGCCTTCGTTGACACTCTACGGCCCAACCAGCAATATGGTCATACCAATAGTCCTGAGCTGCACAAGGGGAAACACATGGGCGCAGCACCCGGGGTTTCCTTTCCCGAACTTCTCAAGGAGACGAAGGACACATTTGAGGCGGGGACCTCAAATATGCGAGCTCAGCCGACGTCGAGATCCGCGGATCCTCGAGCGCGGTCGGGTGTTCGTCGCCCACGAGTCAGCCAGGTCCCGTCACGAGGACGGCCATGGCAACGATCATCATAGTGTCGAGCCGGCCGTCGAGGCAGGGCAAGACCGGCGCCGCCCGCTCGAGCCGCTGTGCACGCACCGGTTCCCCCTGGGGGCGGGGCACGACGCGTCGCGCGCTGCGGGCGACAGGACCGATCCGGCGGCCACCCATGTCGACATCCCGTCCAACGGAGAAGCACCGTGACGCTCCCTGACCTCGCCCCTCTGCGCCGCAAGATCGCGCTGGCCTGCCGCATACTGGCGAACGCCGGGCTCGCGGAGGACATCCTGGGTCACGTGAGCGTGCGTGTCGGACCCGACACGATGCTCGTGCGCTGCCGTGGCCCACAGGAAGAGGGACTGCTGTTCACCCTCGACGAGGACGTGCGGCTGGTCGACTTCGAGGGCGAGGGCGGCGATCTCGGCCCTTGGGCGGTCCCGAACGAGTTGCCCATCCATGCAGAGGTGTTGCGCGCCCGCCCCGACGTCGATGTCGTGCTCCATTGCCACCCGCCGTCGGTCCTGGTGGCGGGCGTGGAGAACATCCCGTTGCGGCCGGTCTTCGGCGCCTACAACATCCCCGCGGCACGGATGGCCCTGGACGGCGTCCCCGTCTACTCCAGGGCCGTCCTCGTCCGGCGCCCGGAGTTCGGACGGGAGTTGGCCGAGGCCATGGGCGAGTCGGCGGTGTGCGTCATGCGGGGGCACGGGATCACCACGGTCGGGTCGGGCGAGCACGCGGTGGAGCAGGCCGTCTCGCGGGCGTTGAGCCTGGACGCGCTGGCCCGTGTCAGCGTCGAGCGGGCCCGGCTCGGTGACCGGGCCGCGGACCTCTCCGCTGAGGACATCGCGGAGCTTCCCGACCTCGGCTCGTCGTTCAACGACGCGAACATCTGGCGTCACCATGTCGCCAGGCTGCGACTGGCCGGGCTGTCGCTCGACTGACCGGCGGTCACTCCTCGCGCCGGGCGCGCACCTTACGCAACCAGGGCAACACCGCGAGGGCTGCGAGCCCCGCCGAGATCCCGGCCAGCAGGAGTCCGGCACGAGGTCCCCACTGCTCGCACACCCACCCCGTGACCGGGGCGCCCAGGGGAGTGCTGCCGAGAAAGACCAGGCTGTGCAGGGCGATCACCCGCCCCTGCATCGTGGGATCCGTTCTGATTTGCAACAGTGTGCGGGCGAGCGTATTGAAGCAGATGTTCGCGATACCGAGAGCGACGATCGCCGCCATCGCCAGGCCGAGCGCGGGAGCGGCCGCGCCGACGACGTTCACGCCGGCGAAGGCGAACGTCCACAGCAGGAGAGACCACGCGGTGGCGTCCACGCGCGCGGCGCTCGCGAGGGCACCGAGCATCGCGCCCACTCCGAGGGCGGAGGTGAGCCAGCCGTAGACCTCGGGGCCCCCGTCGAAGGTCTCGCGGGCGAGTAGGGGGAACACGACCCGGAAGTTCTGGCCGAGCAGCGCGACCACGGCGACGAGGAACAGGCATGCGCGTAGCTCCGGGTGCTCCCAGACATATCGCAGGCCCTGCCTGGCCTGACCCTTCGCCCGGGGAAGGGCAGGAACCTTGTGCAGTTCCCCAGGGTTCATGCGCGCGAGCCCGAGCAGGACCGCCGCGAACGACAGCGCGTTGACCGCGAACGCCGCTCCGACATCGACGGTCGCGATCAGGACCCCGGCGATCGCCGGGCCGACGAGGCGGCCGGCATTGTGCACCGTCGAGTTCAGGGCCTGCGCGTTCACGTAGTTTTCCGGACTGACCATTTCGGTGACGAAGGCCTGTCGCGCGGGCGTGTCGAGCACGGTGACGAGACCGAGCCCGAGGGTGAGCGCGTAGACCATCCAGAGCTGCACGTGGTCGCTCAGCACGAGCACCGCGAGGGCGGCTGCGAGGACGGCGCTGGCCGCCTGCGTCGCCATGATCGTGCGGCGCCGGTCGAGCCGATCGACGAGGACGCCTCCCCACAGGCCGAACAAAAGGGTGGGCAGGAACTGCAGCGCTGTCGAGATTCCGAGCGCGACGGGGGAGTCCGTCAGCTCGAGCACCAGCCAGTCCTGCGCCACCCGCTGCATCCAGGTTCCGATCACGCTCACCGCGTGACCGGCGAAGAAACGCCGGTAGTTGGGCACGGTGAGTGAGCGGAAGACACGCCGGTGGGCTGTGCGGGATCGGGCGAGGAACGTGTCACCTGCTGAGCCCACCGATAGCCCCCTTCCTAGATCAGGCTAATGGTATTACCGTTTTCTCCTTAGGGAAGGGGGTCGGGCCACTTCTTCCCGCCCTTATTCCTGGGCCCAGTCCTCGCGCGCGAGGGCGCTCAAGCGGCCCGAGAGGCCATGTCGGCAGGGAAGGCGGCCGGGCCCTATCAGGGGGACTGGTCCGGGATTTGTCCGGTGTGTAACGGTCCGGTAAAAGTGTGGCTCAAGGGTTAGACCTTTAGTCCGTAGAGGTGTCTACTCGGGGTCACTCGCCAAAGGGAGGCAAAATGCGCGATGACGATCTGCCCGGAGTACCGGCCAACGAAAAGCGGAACCGGGACACGTCGGAGATCGCCTCCCGTGACGAGTTCGACGGGGAGCACGCTCCGATCAGGGGACTCGTGCTCCCGCACGACCTACGGGAGACGGAGCCGCCAGAACGCCCCTGGCGTGACATCGCGCCCCCGCGCTGGACATGGCACCAGCGCTTCAACCTGACCAAAACCGACACGGGCGTGATTTAAACAGTATTTCTCGCGGGGGGGAGAAACGTGCATCACCGCCGGGTCGGGGCTCGCACCGACTCGCCGAGCTCGCGGGAGAGCATCAATGCAACACCAGAAAATCCTCGGATCGGTGGCTGCGGTCGCCGTCGCCCTCTTCCTTGGGGCCTGCGGCGCCTCGCCGACCGCCGGGGGCCCTGTGTCGGCCGGCGGGGCCGGCAAGTCCAGCACGAAAGCCCAGGAGGTCTACGACCGCATCAACCGGCTCACCGGTGACGAGCGGACCACGACCCTCCTCGACCTCGCGAAAAAAGAGGGCACGCTTTCGATCTACACCTCCAACACCGACCTCGACAAGGTCATCGACGGATTCAAGAAGACCTACCCGATCGAGGTGAAGGTCTACCGCGGGAACTCCGAGTCGGTCCTGCAGCGCGTGATGCAAGAGCAGCAGGCGAACTACGACGGCAACGATCTCGTCGAGACGAATGCCGGCGAGCTCAACGTCATGGCCGACCAGAAGATGCTGTACCCGTACGAAGGCGCGCTGCGCGACGCCGTACGCAAGGAGGGGCAGGCCGACGGCTGGACCGCCACCCGGTTCAACGTGTTCGTCATCGGCTGGAACACCACCAAGGTGAAGCCCGGCGAGGAGCCGAAGTCGTTCGAGGAGCTCGCCGACCCGAAGTGGAAGGGACGCATCTCCCTGGAGATCGGCGACGTCGACTGGTTCGCCGCCATGTACAAGTACTACCTCGACCAAGGCAAGACCGAGGCCGAGGTCCACGACCTGTTCAAGCGGGTCGCCGCCAACGCGAAGATCGCCAAGGGGCACACGGCGCAGGGTGAGCTGCTCTCTGCCGGGCAGTTCGCCGTGACCGCCTCCTCCTACAGCCACACGATCGACAAGGCCGCCGACCAGGGCGCCCCGGTGAGCTGGCATCCGGCCTCGGGAACTCCGATCCAGCCCGTGGTGATACGCCCGAACGGCGTGGCGCTGATGAAGACGGCGACCCACCCCGCAGCGGCGATGCTGTTCGTCGACTACGAGCTCACTGAGGGACAGAAGATCCTCCACGAGTCCTTCCGGGTCGGCTCGGTCCCCACGGCGAACGATCCTCTGGCCGGGATCACGTCGATTTCCGTGCCCGAGAAGGAAATGCTCGACGACCCCAAGAAGTGGGACGCGCTCTACGAAGAAATCGTCCAGTCAGGCCAGGAGGTCAAGTGAACACCGCCCCCCTGTCGGGCCGCCGTAGCGGCAGCCCCGCGAAGCGCGCGTTAGCCTCAGGATCCGCACTCGTGCTCCTGCTCGCGGGCTGTGGAGGATCGCCCACAGCCGCCGCACCGCAGGCCACGACCGGCGGCGGGCCTACCGCGGCGGAGAAGCTCTACACCGAGGTCAACGGAATGACCGGTCAGCAGCGGCGCGACAAGCTCGTCCCGCTCGCCGAGAAGGAAGGCACGCTCGACCTCTACACGTCCATGACGAGCGACGTGGCCGACGTGGTCATCAAGGCGTTCGAGGACCAGTTCAACGTCACGGTGAACCTGTACCGCGCCGGGTCGGAGACGGTGCTCCAGCGGATCGTGCAGGAGCAGAAGGCCCACTACCAGGGCAACGACGTGGTGGAGACCAACGCGACCGAACTGTTCGACCTGAACAGCGAAGGCGTTCTCGCCACGTACGACGGTGAGCGGCGCCGCATGGTCCCGGATGCCGGCCGGCAGCAAGGATGGACTGCGACGCGGTTCAACCTGTTCGCGCCGAGCTGGAACACCAAGCTTGTCACCCCAGACCAGGCGCCGAAGACCTGGGAGGACCTCGCCGACCCCAAGTGGGACGGCAAGCTGGCCATGGAGATCAGCGACTCCGACTGGTACCTGACCCTCTACGGCTACTGGAAGAAGAAGGGCAAGACCGACGACGAGATCAACAAGCTCTTCGCCGACATGGCCAAGGGTGCGAAGATCGTCAAGGGTCACACCGTACAGGGCCAGTTGCTGTCCGCCGGCCAGTTCTCGGTCGTCGCCTCCAACTACTCCTACATCGTCGAGCAGGCCAAGGCCAAGGGTGCGCCCGTCGACTACCAGCCCTACGTCGAGCCGGTCATCGCCCGGCCCAACGGCATCGGGCTGATGAAGGCGGCCAAGCATCCCGCCGCGGCGATGCTGTTCACGGACTGGCTGCTCCAGGAGGGCCAGGCGCTTCTGGTGAAGCAGGGGCTCACCCCGGCCATCGTCGAGGGAGACGACCCCCTCAAGGACGTGGAGATCATCCCGATCGACGTCGAGGAGTTGACGAAGAACGGCGAGGAGTGGAACAAGCGCTACGACCAGGTCATCTCCAACGGTGAGCAGGTCGACGGAAATTGAGTGACCAAGCGCGCGGCGGCACCGGCCTCGGCGGTGCCGCCGCGCCCGCGATCATCGCAGGACTGGTTCAGAAAGAGGTGAGGGCATGACCACGGCATCTCCCGCCGTCCCTGCCCGCAAGGGAGCCACGCTCGGATGGCTGCGCCGTTTGGGGACCCCCAAGCTCATCATCATCGTCGTGGTCGCCGGCGTGATCGGCTATCTCGCGCTCGTGCCCCTTTACTACCTGATCTGGGGCACCTTCTTCGACGCCAACGGCTTCACCCTCGGCGGCTTCGCCCGTGCCTACGGTGACCCGCGCGTCGGCGGCATGATCGGGAACTCGTTGTGGTTCGCGGTCGGAGCGGCCGTGCTCTCGCTCGTCGTCGGCACCGCGCTCGCCTACCTCAACGTCCGGACGGACGTCCCGTTCAAGGGATTGTTCTTCGCCGCCTCGATCATTCCGCTGATCATCCCCGGGATTCTGTACACGATCGCGTGGATCTTCCTTGCGAGTCCGGACATCGGCCTGCTCAACAAGCTGATCGAGCCGGTCTTCGGCCCCGGGTTCTTCGACGTGTTCACCGTGTGGGGGATGGTCTGGGTCGAGGGCCTGCACCTGTCTCCCATCGTCTTCCTCCTGATGGTCGCCGCGTTCCGCTCGATGGACCCCTCACTGGAGGAGTCGGCGCTGATGAGCGGGGCCAGCAGGTGGCAGGTGTTCCGCAGGGTGACCGTGCCGCTGACGCGCCCGGCGATCGTCGCCGCGGTGCTCGTCATGGTCGTGCGCAGCCTGGAGAGCTTCGAGGTGCCGGCCCTGCTCGGCCTGCAAAACGGGATCTACGTCTTCACCAGCCGCATCTACTTCGTTCTGCGCACCTACCCGCCGGACCTCGCCGCGGCTGGAGCACTGGCGGTCGGCCTGCTGGTGTTCGCGGTGATCGGCGTCGCGATCTCCAACCTCGTCGGCAGGTCGGGCAAGACCTACCAGACGGTGACCGGCAAGGGGTTCCGCCCTCGTCCGATGGAGCTCGGCAAGTGGCGGCCCGTCATGGGCGGCGTCATCGTGCTGTACTTCTTCCTCACCGTCGTCGGGCCGCTGCTCGTGCTGCTCTACACGTCGCTCCTGAAGTTCTACCAGGCGCCGTCGACCGAGGCCTTCGCGTCGATGTCACTGGACAACTATCGCCAGCTGTTCGACATCTCCGACGCGATGACGGCGCTGAAGAACTCCCTCGCGCTCGGCCTCGGGTCGGCGACGCTCGTCATGGTCCTGATGGCGGTCGGCGCCTGGATCGTCGTGCGCTCGCGGATCCCCGGGCGGCAACTCGTGGACCACCTCTCGTTCGTTCCGCTCGTGATTCCCGGTCTGGTGCTCGGGCTCGCGCTCTCCTTCGTGTACCTGCGCAGCCCGATCCCGATCTACGGCACGATCTTCATCCTGCTGATCGCCTACTGCACGCGTTACATGCCGTACGGCATGCGCTACGCGGTCACGTCGATGCACCAGATCTCCGCCGAGCTGGAGGAGTCCGCGCAGGTGAGCGGAGCGAGCTGGTGGCAGACGTTCCGCAGGGTGCTCCTGCCGCTCCTGTCGCCCGGCCTCCTCGCCGGGTGGATCTACATCCTCGTCGTCTCGTTCCGCGAACTGTCGAGCTCGATCCTGCTCTACAGCCCCGGGAACGAAGTTCTTTCCATTCTCATCTTCGAGCAGTACGAGAACGGCCAGTTCACCGTCCTTGCGGCACTCGGTGTCGTCATGGTGCTCACCCTCGCCGTGCTCGTCATCATCGCCTACAAGCTCGGTGCCAAGGTCGGGCTCCGGCAGGACTGAACAACGGGCCCTTATCAGGAGGACCAGGTGCTCCGCATCAACAACCTCGTCAAGAGCTTCGACGGAGAGCGCCGCCGTCGGCGTAACTCGCCATCCGCGCCACAGGAGGCCCGGGTGTTCGCGGTCAACGACGTCAGCTTCAATGTCGAGAACGGTCAGCTGTTCACCTTGCTCGGCCCCTCGGGCTGTGGCAAGACGACGACGCTCCGTTCGATCGCCGGGCTGGAACGCCCCGACTCGGGGACCATCGAAGTCGGCGGCCGCGTCCTCTTCTCCACCAAGGAGGGGAAGAAGCCGCTGAACGTCCCCGCGAACGAGCGGGGACTGGGCATGGTCTTCCAGTCCTATGCCATCTGGCCGCACATGTCGGTCTTCGACAACGTCGCCTTCCCCCTGCAGGTGAAGAAGCGCGGCGACCGGCTGGGCCGCAAGGAGATCTCCGAGCGGGTGATGCGCGTGCTCGAGACGATGGAGCTGGCCAATCTGGCCGACCGCCAGGCGACCAAACTGTCCGGTGGCCAGCAGCAGCGGCTCGCCCTCGCCCGGGCGCTCGTCATCGAGCCTCCGCTCCTACTGCTGGACGAGCCGCTGTCCAACCTCGACGCGAAGCTGCGGGAGTCGCTGCGCTACGAGCTCAAGAGGGTGCAGCGCGAGCTCGGCATCACCTCGGTGTACGTCACGCATGACCAGGTCGAGGCCCTGGCCCTCAGCAACTCGATCGCGGTGATGCGGAACGGCAACGTCGTGCAGCTCGGCCGCCCCCGCGAGATCTACGAGAACCCCAACTGCCGGTTCGTCGCCGAGTTCATCGGCACGTCGAACTTCTTGTCCGGCAACGTGGTGTCCAAGGACGGGGACCGATACACCGTCAACACGGTCGACGGGCAGATCGTGCTCGACTCGGCGGCGAACCTTCCCATGGGCACCGATGTGATCGTGTCCGTGAGGCCGGAAGCGGTGGAGGTCAGCACCACCTCCCGGCAGGGCGAGGTGCCCAACGAGTGGAAGGGTACGGTCCTGACCCGTGCCTACCTCGGAGACAGCCTCGACCACGTGGTAGGAGTGGGCAAGCACGAGCTCCGAACCCGTGGGAACCCCACGACCTCGATCGAACCCGGGACCGAGGTCTATCTGCGGATGGATCCCGCCAAGCTCGTGCTCGTCCCCGTCGACTGACCGTACGTCCGACCGTGAATCGTCGGGCTCGGCAGTGTCCTGGACCTTCAGCGCCCAAGCGGCTCCCGTGAGGGAGCGCCTGTGTCTGGACTGAGGAACGCAGGGAGCGTAGCGACCGGAGTGACGAGGGAAGACACAGGATCTCAGCGACCGAACCGCGATCCGCAGGATCGCCATGAACACGGAGACACCGCGTGGCACCCGCGATCCTGCGCAACCGCGACTTCACGCTGTACTGGGCGGGAGTCGTCCTGTCCCAGATCGGCACCCGCGGCACTGTGGCGGCCAACTTCTACCAGGTCTACCAGCTCACCGGCTCGGTCGCCTACACCGGACTGGTCGGCGCCGCGCAGGCGGTCGCGCTGATCCTGCTCAGCCCGCTGGGCGGGGCACTCGCCGACCGCCTGGACCGGCGCCGTCTGCTCCAGGCCGCGCAGGGCGTCGCGTTGCTCGTCGCCGTGGCACTGTCCTGGCTGACGTTGGCCGGTCAGGCGGAGGCGTGGCACGTCGTGCTCTCCGTGGTGCTCACCACCGCCGCGGCGACCTTCGACCAGCCGGCCCGGCAGGCGCTGATCCCCGCTCTGGTGCCGAGGAGCCAGATCGGGGAGGCGGTCGCGCTCCTCAACCCCTCGCGCGAACTCGCCGTGCTGGTGGGCCCGCTTCTGTCCGGCGTGCTCATCAGCCTGTCCGGGCCCGGGCTGATGTACGTCGTCGACGCGGTGTCCTACGCGGTGCTGGTCGGAGTGCTCGCCACGCTCCGGATCTCCAAACTGGAGCCGTCCGGGGAGCGCCGCTCCATACTCGGGTCGATCGCCGAGGGCGCCCGGTACATCGCCCGCCGACCGCTCATCTACAACCTCATGCTGCTCGACCTGTCGGCGACCGTGTTCAGCGCCTATCGCGTTCTGCTCCCGGCGCTCGCGCTGGACGTGCTCCACGTCGGCGCGACCGGATATGGCGTGCTGTCCGGTGCCCCGTCCGCCGGTGCGCTGATCGCGACCTACGCGGTCTTCCGTACGGTGCAGCGAAGTCGGCGGCAGGGCCGGGTCCTGCTGGTCTCCACGGTCCTCTACGGCATTTCCGCCATTCTCCTGGCGCACTCGCCGGTCTTCATCCTGGCCGTGCTCGCCGCCCTGCTCCTCGGCGCCTTCGACGCCATGGCGACCACGATCCGGCACGCCGCAGTGCAGATCGACACCCCGGACGATATCCGCGGCCGGGTCACCGCCTTCTATCAGATGTCTTCGCGGGGAGGTCCGGCGATCGGAGACGTCGTCGTGGGGGCGGTGGCCGGCGCGATCGGACCCGTGGCGGCACTCACCATCGGAGGGCTGGGCCCGATGCTCGTGGCCGGGTGGACATGGCTGCGGGGCGGCGTGGTGCGGTCCTACACCGGAATCGCGGAGGCCGGTGACGAGGGGGTCGCGGAGGCCGACGAAGATCCCGAAGAGGAGCGGCGTCCCGTGCCGGGGGCATGACCATCAAGATCGGTGGTGTCTGAGCAAACGCGCCTGCGCACGGCGCGTTTGCTCAGAGGTCGCAGCGCGACGGGCACCCGGCCGTGCTGGGTGAAGCGATCGCCACGGCCGGCCGCGCCGCCTGATCCAGTACGAAAGAAACATCGGCGAGCGCGACGTCCCGACTTCTGCGACTCGTCAAGGCTCGAGGTCGGTCACTCCTTTGCCGCTCAGAATATCGAGCGGCACGGAAACCTGGTCGTGCGCGATCAACCAATTGCCGTCGATCTTCCGGAAGCAGAAAGTGGCCCGGACCCACATGCCGCTCGTCGCCGTCCCATTCTTCAGCGTGCCACCGAGCCGACCGAAGCCATGCCCGAATGCCACATCATCGCTCACGGTGAGCGTCAGGTCGCGAACCTCATAAGTCACATCCTGGAAGAACGTGAACACCTTCTCCCAGTTCTTCAATTTCGCCTCTATCCCTACATGCTGCAGCGGCGGCTCGACGTCGAAGGACACGACGTCCGTTGCGTAAAGCTGCTTCAGGCACTCGAGATCCTTGGCTCGGAGTCCTTCGATTATCTTGCTGACGTGCTGACGAATCTCGGCTTCGTCTGCCTCGCGTTGCGTAGACATCGCTACCCATCCCTTCGGTGTGGAATCTTGGCTTCTCACTAGTGCGACGACACAGCACCCCGGAATGTCAGGCCCGCGGCGTACTGACTTCGGAATCGTTCGAAGTCCTTGCATCCCCCGACGGCAGCCTCGACTACACGAACTCGAGGCGGTCACCGACGACGGGCGCCGGCTCGATCTCGTCCAGGTCGGCGCCGACCAGGGGCTGCTTGCGACGCCGGTCACCCACCGGCTGCTGCCGATCGCGCCGGCCGAACGCTACGACGTGATCATCGACTTCGCGGGCGTCCCGCTCGGAAGCGCTAGCGACTCGCAGTTGGCCGGCCGCTGCTGCCACAGAGGCGCATAGTGCTTTCCAGGCACAGAGCCGCCGCCTTAGCGGCGGTGAGGCGCCCGTCGGCGACTTCTGCCGCGGCGGTGTGCTGGAGTCCGATGACGGCGGCGGCGAGCCAGGCGGCGGGGAGTGACGGGTCGAAGTCGCCCGTTTGCTGGCCTCGCCGGATGAGCCGTTCGAGCAGCGGCGGCACGACGTCGTGGGGGTCGTTGCTCTTAGGCCGATGGATCCGGGTCACGGTGGGGTTGAGCAGGAGGGGGTAGCGGCGCAGGAACCGCCAGCCGGCGTCGAGGAACTGGGCCAGCGCGTCGGCGGGCGGGGCGGTGTCGAGGCCTGCGTCGTCGAGCAGGGCGGCGTATTCGGCGGCTGCGGCCTCAATGAGGGCGGCCATGAGGGCGTCGCGTGAGGGGAAGTGTGCGTAAACGGTCTGGCGGGTGACGCCGGCCGCAGTGGCGATCTCTTCCATGCTGGCGTCGGCTCGCTCGCCGAGGACGATGCGGGCGGCGTTGAGGATGGCGTCGATGCTGCGCCGGGCGTCGGACCGCCGTCGGCGGGCCGGCGTGGCGGTGTCGAGTGTGTCAGCCATCGCAGCGATGATATCTGTTCAGCCATAACCTTGACATGCCGTAAGAGATGGATAAATCTTACGCCATGTCAAAGAACAGCATGGATGGAGACGAGCCGGCGATCGAGGCGCACGGCCTGGTCAAGGTTTACGGCGAGAAGCGAGCGCTGGACGGGATCGACCTCACGGTCCGGCGCGGTCAGGTGTTCGGGTTCCTCGGCCCCAACGGGGCGGGCAAGACCACCACGATCCGCATCCTGGCCACCTTGACCAGGCCCGACGGCGGCACCGCCCGTGTCCTCGGTCACGACGTGATCAGCGAGCGGGATGCGATCCGGGCCCGGGTGGCCGTGACCGGCCAGTTCGCCGCCATGGATGAGGACCTGACCGGGTATGAGAACCTGATCATCCTCGGCCGCCTCCACGGCCTGTCCCGCGCCTCCGGCAAACAACGAGCCGATGACCTGCTCGCCGCCTTCGACCTGACCGACGCGGCCGGCCGCCCGGTGGGCGGCTACTCGGGCGGGATGCGCCGCCGCCTGGACATCGCGGCCAGCCTGGTCGTGACCCCCGACCTGCTGTTCCTCGACGAGCCGACCACCGGGCTGGACCCGCGCAGTCGTAGCCAGGTGTGGGAGCTGGTCCGCCGGATCGCCGCGGCCGGCACCACGGTGCTGCTCACCACCCAATACCTCGAGGAGGCCGACCAGCTCGCCGAGCAGATCGCGGTCATCGACCACGGCCGGGTCGTGGCCGAAGGCACCAGCGCCCAGCTCAAATCCCGAGTCGGCTCGGGCACCCTGCACGTCCGGCTCCTCGACGGCGAGCAGCGTCCGCAAGCGCAACACATCCTGGCCGGCGCCCTGAAGGGGACGGTCCATCTCGCCGCCGACCCGCTCGCCCTGTCCATGCTGCTCGCCGCCCCGGCTGACGCGACAGACGTGGGCCGGCTGGTCGGGCACGCCATGACCCGGCTCGCCGAGGCCCGGGTGGGTGTCGCCGAGGTCATACTCGGCCAGCCCAGCCTGGACGAGGCCTTCCTCGCCCTGACCGGCTACACGGCCGGCCCAGCCACCACCGACCACGAGGACGTGAACGCGTGAGCACCCCGGCCGCCGTCACGCGCCCCGCCGCGGCGCAGACCTACCCGATCGACATCCTGCTCACCGCAAGCCGGCCACGCCGCCGTACCGGGGCACTCGCCGCCTCCGCGACCTTCGGCCGGCGAGCCATGCTCAAGATCAAGCACGACCCCAAACAGCTTGTGGACTCGATCGCCATCCCGATCCTGTTCACCGTGCTGTTCACCTACCTGTTCGGAGGCGCCATCAGCGGGTCGCCAGGCAACTACCTCGAGTTCCTCCTGCCCGGCACGCTTAGCATGAGCATCGCCATCGTCACCATGTACGGCGGTGCCCGTCTCGCCCAGGACGTGACAACTGGAGCCTTTGATCGCTTCCGTTCCCTGCCCATCTGGCGCGGCGCCTTCGTGCTCGGTGGCCTGCTCAGCGATGCCGCCCGTTACCTGTTCGCCTCCGCCATCGTGGTGGTCCTCGGACTGATCATGGGCTATCGGCCCGATGGTGGCGCACCGGGTGTGCTCGCCGCGGTAGCCCTAATTGTCGCCTTCGGGCTCTCCCTGTCCTTGCTGTGGGCCGCAGTCGCATTGCTCATGCCCGACCCGGCCGTCGTCATCAGCATCGCCAACGTCGTGCTGATGCCACTCTCGTTCGCCAGCAACATCTTCGTCCAGCCCCAAACAATGCCCGGCTGGCTCCAAGCCTTCGTCGAGGTCAACCCGCTCAGCCACGTCGCGACCGCGGCCAGGGGCCTGATGAACAACGCCGGCGGCACCGGCGGATCTGTCGCCTGGTCGCTCATCGCGACCGCTGCCATCACCGCAGTGTGCGCGGCGCTCGCCCTCCACCTCTACAGCAAGCGGGGCTGACTCGCTCTCCTCGCCGTACCCGATGGACTGCTGTGGATCGACTTCGAGGAGACCTGCACCGGCCCGACGGACTGGCACCTTGCATGCCTGCTCCGCTCAGGAAATTTCCATGGGCGAAAAGCCGCACGGGAGTACGGTGCCGATCCGCCTCACTCGCCGACGGTGAACGCCCCGTCAATGAGAACAGGAACAACGTCGCAGGCATCAACTTCAGTCGCGATCGCGACGTCTTCGGCGAAGCCTGCAAGTATGCGTTCACGACCGGAGGCGCTGGCGGTGACTGCGATGATCACATCCGCAGTCGCCTCGAAACAGGCCGCAGCGGTGGCGGCTTCCGGCGAGAGCGCACCGTCGACCTGCTCTTGCAGCGCAGAAATGACCGCACCGGCACCGAGCAGATCCTCCAGCGCAGGCCGAAGGCTGCCGTCCGGCCACCGCTCGCCCGCGGCGATCACAGCAACGGGACGATCGACCGACCCATAGCCCCGCCCCGCGAGCCAGCGGCCAACCGCCTTCGCGTTGCGCAGGCATCCAGCAACCACCATCGACCCACCAGCCGCAGCAGCGATGGTGGACCCGTTAGGCGAAGGGAGGACCAGACGTGGAGTAAAAGGGGCACCCCGCAGCGCGGCCGGAGACAGCGACCACGGCGATGCCACCGAAACTTTGCTCCGCCCGACCGCTAGGCTCGCGCCCATCTCCTCAGCGAACGCGGCAGCGGTCTCATCCCTCCCGGCGAAGGGGAAAACGTGAGTGCCGGACGCCACCGCGACCGTCACCGACGTGGTGAACGACAGCACATCGACGACTACCAGACATCCGCCATCCGTCGCCAGCCGCTGAGCACCGACCGGCCCCCATTCGAACCGGGCTCCATAACCCGCCTGCGAAAACCAGTCACCCATGAACCGAGGATGCCATCGAAGCCGCGGATCGCAACCGAGGCGCCCATAAAGCCGCCGTAGGCTGTAGATCACCGATCGCCTCGGACCGATACGGTACCCCGGCGGCGCCGGCCGGAGACGGCCGACGTCAGGTCAGCGGCTCGCCACGCTCGAGCAGGGCGATCTGGTCCAACCGCTGCTGGTGCGGGCCGCCCTTGAACCGGGTGGTGAACCACAGATCGACGATCTCCTCCGCCAACTCCGGGCTGAGGACCTTGGCGCCGATGACGATCACATTGGCGTCGTTGTGGGCGCGGGAGATCTCCGTGGTGAACCGGTCATGGCACAGCCCGGCGCGGATGCCGCGGATCTTGTTGCAGGCGATCACCTCGCCCATGCCGCTGCCCCCCACCACGATCGCGCGGTCGGCGTGACCGTCGACGACCCGGCCGCAGACGTCCGCGCAGAGCGGCGGATAGTCCACTGTCACCCCGTCGGCGTGTGCGCCGCGGTCGTCGACCTCGTGACCCTGCGCGGTGAGCCGGGCGATCAGTCGCGCTTTCAATGCAAGGCCGTTGTGATCTGCCGCGATGGCTATCCGCATGCCTCTGCCCTCATTAACTGTCGCCTGGTCGGTTTGCGGGTAATCCAGCGGACCGGTCGACATGCTCAACCGGTCAGATCCAGCGTGTGCTCCGCGAACAACGACTCCACAGTGGGCCGCGTGTCGAGGATGCGCTGGCTCATCGCATGGTCGATGAGCTCGTCGACGACGGCACGGTTCGGCGCTATGCCGTAGGGCAGCGGGTCCGCGCCGGTGATCTCCATGACGCGCCGGTACATGAGATCCGTCGGTGTCGGCGCCTCGATCGCGTCACGGCGTAGCCGGTCGACGTACAGGTTCTTGGCCACGACGAAGGCGTCGAACACGTCCACGGCCAATCCGGGATGCGCCGCGAGCACGTCGTCCCGCACGACCACCAAATGGTTGATGGGGTAATGCCCGCGGCGGCGGAGCGCCGCGAAGCCCGCCTCCGTTGCGTCGGGTATCAGCGGCAGGAGGTCAGGAGGACTGGAACCGATGCCGACCGCGGCCGCGAGTTCGCCGGCGGCCACCAGGTCGGCGAGGCTTTCTCCCGGCTGCAGCGGCTCGACGTTGCCCGGGGGACGGTACTCGGCGACGTGTTCGTCTCCGGAGGGCACCCAGGTCACCTTGCCGAGGTCGACACCGTACTCGTCCTGCAGGACGCCGCGCGCCCACACGCCGGTCGTCACGGTGTATCCGCGATTGACGCCGACCCTGCGGCCTTCGAGGTCCTTCGGATCTCCGATGGCGGCCTCCGGGGCGCGCACGATGGCGCCGTGATGGAACCCGCGCACGAGAAAGATCGGCAGTGCCGTGAACGGCTTGCCCTGCGCCTTGGCGCAGAGGTAGGTCGTCATCGCCATCTCGCAGACGTCGAATTCGAGCCCTCGGACCATCCGGCGGAAGGCGTCGACGAGGACCGGGACGTCCTCGAAGGCGAAGTCGAATCGCTTGGGGGTGACCGTGCCGTCCTTGAGGGCGCGGTTGTTCCCCTGGGTCCGGGTCACCGTCCGGAGCCGCATGCTCGGCATGTTCTCTCCCGTTCGCAGACGTCCGCCGACACGGCATCGCCTGGAGCCTGCGTGCCCGGTGGCTCCGACCCGCGCCGTGTGAGATAATAGCAAATAATCAGACCATTATCCCAATATTGGCGAGTTCTCCATAGCGGCACGCGAGCCTGGTCTGGCCCCGGCGATTTATCATGCAGTGCCGCCGTGGTTGCTGAGCGTATTGGTCAGACCATTCTTGGTAGCATGAAGGTACGAGAAACGACCAGATCGTGGAGGGACGCCGGTATGTCAGTGGGCCCATCGGATGGGACGCCGGGCGGCGGGGGGAGGACGAACCTGTTCAGCCCGGTGAGCGTCGATCGCATCTCCGAGGTCATCGTGGAGCAGGTGCGGCTCCTGATAAGAGAGGGCAAGCTCGTCCCCGGCGACCGGCTGCCCAGCGAGCGCAGCCTGTGTGAGCAGTTCGGCGTCAGCAGAGTGACGGTCCGTGAGGCTCTGCGGGTGCTCGAGGCCAGTGGACTGGTGGAGATCCGCGTCGGGGCTCGGGGCGGCGCCTTCGTCACCCAGCCGTCCAGCGAACGCGTCGGGAAGGGGCTGGCTGAGCTCATGACCCTGGCTTCGATGACCGCCGGCGACGTCACCGAGGCCCGTATGGTCTTCGAGCTCGGCATCCTGCCGCTGGTGGTGGAGCGCGCCACCGAAGAGGACATCGCCGACCTGCGGGTCCTCGTCGAGCAGGGCCTGAACGAGCTGGAGAACGGCTCCTACACCATGGCGATGTCGGCGGCGTTCCACGTGCGCGTCGCCTCCGCCGCGCACAATCCGGCAATTGAGATGCTGGTACGGACCTTCCACGGCCCCATGCTCATGTCGCTCCAGCAGGCACACATCGCCGCGCCGTTGATGGGTCCGCGGGGAGCGCACGAACACTTCGAACTGGTCGAGGCGATCGAGCAGCGGGACATCGACCGAGCACGCACCATCATGACCCGCCACCTGCAGCGCACCGCCGACCGCCTGGCGGAGTACGCGAATCCAACTCTGGAAGATCCGGGCAACGAGGAGTAGCGAGGTCGCGAACGGTCGGCGAGGTGTTCGGAACCGGCCGCCGTCACGGCTGGTCGTGCCGGGGATCCTGGTGGAAGAGGAGCGACTTGATCGTGACCGGCACGGTGTTCGACGGGAACCGTATCCGGCCGATGTCGATGTAGTCGAAATCGCGCAGGTTGAGACCGTCGATGACCAGGAGCTCGCCGGTTACGCCCAGCTCTTCCCGCAGCAGTCTGCCGAGCGTCATGGCCACGTCGCCGTCGAGCATGACGTACACCGGCCGGCCCTGCGCGATCCGTTCGGCGAGACCGTCGCGTAGACCGCGCGCAAAGGACACGAGCCGGTCGTAGCTCGGCAGGCCGTTCCAGGACATGGCAAGGGCGACGTCGGCGCCGGTCTGCCCGACGTCGAGGGCGACGAGGTGGCGCCGGATGGCCGCCGCGATCCCCGCCGTCTCGACCGTCTCCCCGAGCTCGTAGTGCGGCCGTATCACCTGCAGGTTGCGGCGGGGGAGCAGCGCGTCGGGGTCGGTGATGTAGCCGGTGTTCCCGCTGAGCTGCACGCTGTACTCGGATGCGCCCAGGGCGGTCGCGCGAATGCATTCGCCCGGTGGCAGGAGCGGGAACGGCAGCGCCCCGGAGTCGACCCGGCGGCGCAACGCCCGGCCGAGCGGCCGGCCGAGGTCTCCGAAGGTGCCGCTCTCCCGGTCGTAGACGTACTCCGCGACCCCGCCCGAGAACATCACCCCGTCGATCCGCCCGGCCCCTGCCGGCCGCTCGGTGAGGTACAGCTCCGCGACGTCCCCGGGGAGCGGATCGGCGATGAGGGCCGCGACGATCGCATCCGCCATCGTCTCCGCCACCTGCTGCAGCTCCTCCGGCCGGGCCACGTCGCCGAGCTCCCAGGCGTAGCCGGCGCGGGCGGCGTGACGACGCCCAGCCGGATCGAGGCGGACGATGCGGTCCTGATCGTCGACGACCAGGAGCCGGCCACCGATGTGGACCGCCGCCGTCGTCACGACCCGGCCGCCGTCCAGCACCGCGAGCTTCGTCGTCCCGCCCCCGATGTCGATGTTCAGGATGCGCAGCCCGGTGTCGTGCGACGCCTTCGCCGCGCCCGAGCCGTACGCGGCGAGCATCGCCTCCATGTTGTGGCCCGCGGTCGCGTTGACCAGCTCGCCCCCGCGCTCGGCCAGGACACGCGCGATGGCCTCGGCGTTGCGGCGGCGCAGCGCCTCACCGGTCAGTATCACGACGCCGGTGTCGACGCCCTCCGGGCGGACGTGCGCCGCGTCGTAGGCCCGGTCGATGATCGACCCCAGAGCCTCCGCGTCGATGTGCTCGGCACCGGCGTACGGCGTGAGCGAGACCGGGGAACGGTACAGCGTCTGCCGGCGGACCACGATGTAGCGGGTCGTCAGCTCCTCGCCGATTCGCCGTAGGTGCAGGCGGGAGAACAGGACCTGGGTGCCGGACGATCCGATGTCGATGCCCACGCTGTGCAGCATGACGTTGTCCTGCTGCCAGATGGGGTTGTCCTCGATCGGGCTCAGCGCCTCGTCGTCGTGCGCGTGGTCGTGGTCCGGGACGTACGCGGAGTAGACCGTGGGCACGTCGCCGTGGTGGTGGCCGCGACGGCCGTCACCATGGACGTGGTCGTGCGTACCGGTGCGCCTCACGGTCGTACTCCTCATGTGCGTCGGAACCAGGCCATGCCGACCGGGGCTACGGCTTCGGCGGCAGCGTCTCGAGCTCGGCCGCGTACACCTTGTCCATTTGCGGCTCGATGCCGTACTCGGCCAGGGCCTCACGGAAGGTCTCGCGGACGTACGGCGACTCGTCGGCATAGTCGATCTGGTCGCCGCCGATGCGCTGGCTGATCCACGCCTTCGGCACGCCCTGCGCGTTGCGCACCGACACCACCTCGTGCTTGAAGGCGAGGTAGCGGGCGGGCTCCAGGCCGACGTTGAAGTGCTGGTGGAACCACATGTTCGGCGGGACGATCAGCGAGCCGGGCCCCCACTCGTAGCGCCGCGGCTCCTCTCCTTCCGGCCACATCAGGCTGTATCCCGTGCCCGACAGGATGATGACGTGAGCGCCCGGGCCGTGGCGGTGCCCCTTCTTGTACGTCCCGACGGGGAACTGCGAGATGTGGCTGTTCATCGAGCCCTTGGCCATCGCGAAGCGGATGTGCCCGCCGCCCGCGCCACGCTCCTTCGCCTCGATCAGCGGCAGGTTGACCGCGTCGGCGACGAAGTTCGTGTCCAGGAGGAGACCCTTCTGCTCACCCTTGGGGGAGAAGTAGTCGGGCTCGCCGTCGAAGCGGTTCGGGAAGTCCCTCGGGGTGTTGAAGACGAAGTCGACGTTGTCGTACAGATTGAGAACCGGAGGCAGGTTGGTCGAGGAGACGAAACGCGCGGCCTTCTGCCCGGACCCGTTGAAGTGCTGGTGATGGGCGTTGAGCGGGATGGCGAACAGCGAGCCGGCCTGCCACTCGAACGTGACCTCGGCGCCGGCGTCGTTCCAGACCTTCGTGGACCCCTGCCCCTCGAGGACGAGGATCATCTCCTCGAACAGCTGCCGCTGCGGCGCCAGCGTGCCGCCCGCCGGGATCTCGCAGACATAGCAGTCGTTCGACGTGCGGGTGGCCTCGTGGTTGATGAACACACCGCGCCCGCCCCGCCGTGCCCAGGGCTTGAGCTCCACCGTGCGCAGATCCGGGACATAGTGGGCGGCGATGATGTCCAGCCCCTCCGCGGCGACCCAACGGGTGTAGGGGGAGTCCTTCTCGGTAGCGAACTTCGCCGCCAATTCGTCCTTGACGAGCGCGTCCCTGGCCATTCAGCAGCCCTTCCTCGGGGGCCGGACGTGGGTTCGCCGAGTCTCGGCGGAGTCACAGTCCGGTTTGGTTATTTGGTATGACCATAATTCCAAAAGGTGGCGGGTGTCAACGAGGGTCGTGGGACTCCGTCGATCCCTAACGCCCCTGGTCCGCCACCGCCTGGGCGCCCACGGCGAAGCCGCTTCAGGATCGAGGTAGTGGCCACCGCGTTGAACCGGCTTCAGATCCTCGTCGAGGTCATAGCGCAGGGGAATGCCGGTCGGGATGTTCAGCGCCATGACCTCCTCACGGTCCAGGCGGTCGAGGTGCGCGACGAGTGCCCGCAGCGAGTTGCTGTGCGCCACGACCAGCACCGTATGCCCGGCACGCAGGTCGGGTGCGATGGCGTCGTGCCAGTAGGGCAGCAGGCGGGCGATGACGTCGGCGAGCGACTCGGCCCGCGGCATGAGGTCGCGGGGCAGCGCGGCGTAGCGCGGGTCGCTCACCACCTGCCATTCGTCGTCGGGGTCGGCCGGTGGCGGTGGCACGTCGTACGACCGGCGCCAGAGCCGGAACCGCTCCTCGCCGTACTTCTGGAGGATCTCCCTTTTCTCCTTGCCCTGCAGCGCGCCGTAGTGCCGCTCGTTGAGCCGCCAGTGCCGGCCGGCCGGGATCCAGACCCGGCCGGCGGCCTCCAGCGCGAGATTCCCGGTGCGCACCGCGCGCGTGAGCAGGGAGGTGTGCACCACGGTCGGCAGCAGCCCGGCCTCGCGCAGCAGGAGACCGCCCTGTCGTGCCTGCTCCTCACCCAACGGCGTCAGGTCGACATCGACCCACCCGGTGAACAGGTTCTTGGAGTTCCACTCGCTCTCGCCGTGGCGAAGCAGGACCAGTCTCATCGTGACTTACGCATCCTGAGCCGGCGCGTCATCAGATGACCGCCGACTCCGTCGACTCGGGAGCGAACAGTTCCTCGGGTGTCCACAGCCGCCTCGACAGCCCCTGCTCGTGGTGGTAACGAAGGAAGGTCGCCAGTGTCTCGTGGTTGCCTTCAAGTCCGTACGACCAGTAGTCCCTGCCGAGGAAGGCTCGTGCCTCCTCCAGTTGCGGGGTCAGCCAGGGAAGCATGAACCGCAGCGCCGAGGTGTCGTAGAGGTTGGCGTACGCCTCCTCCTTGGCCGCCAGCAGGGCCTTGTAGAGCGACTGGGCGACCCAGGGATGGCGGTCGTACACATCGCGCCGGATCACCACCACGTGCATGATCGGGAAGATGCCCGTCGCCGCGTAGTACTCCTTCTCGCTGGCGACGACGTCGGTGAACACCCGCCGCACCCGGGGGTCGCCGGCGACGAACGGGCTCGGCACGCGCGGAGTGCACAGGGCGTCGATCTCGCCCTCGGCCAGCATCGCGGAGAGCGTCTTGTCGCCGGGGATGCGGCTGATCCGCACCGACTCCGGCAGGTCGAGACCCGCCTTCTCGATGCGACCGGCCGTCTCCTGCCCGCCCGTGACGTAGGTGACCGAGTCGAAGGGGACGCCGTGCCGGTCGCCGAGGATGCCGCGCATCCACACGCAGGCGGTGAGCTGGTACTCCGGCGTGCCCACCACCTTGCCCCGCAGATCCTCCGGCGAGGAGATGCCGGCGTCGTCGTGGCAGTACAGCGACCCGTGCCGGAACATCCGGGAGGTGAAGACGGGCAAGGCCACGAACGGCGGGTTCTCGGCACGCAGCGAGACGACGTAGGAGGACAACGACAGCTCCGCGACCTCGAACTCCTGGTGCCGCATCATGCGGAAGAACGTCTCCTCGACGGGCAGCCGCAGATAGGTCAGGTCGATCCCGTCGGGGCGGATCGTCTCCTCGGCGAGGGCCCGCGTGCGGTCGTAGTCGCCGCAGGCGAAGGTGAGATGCAGCCGGGACATGGTCTACCTACCCTCCGCGGTCAGTCGCGCGTGCAGACGGGGATAGACGCGCCGGGTGTTCGCCTCGAAGACCTTGTGCCGCTGCTCGTCGCTGAGGTCGGCCTGGTCGACGTAACGCTTGGTGTCGTCCCAGGCGATCCCGGTCTCTGGGTCGACGCCGCGGACGGCGCCCAGCATCTCCGACGCGAACAGGATGTTGTCCGCGGGGACGACCCGGTGCAGCAGGTCGATGCCGGCCTGGTGGTACACGCACGTGTCGAAGAAGACGTTCTTCATGACGTGCTCCGACGGGTCCGGACGATCCATCCGTACGGCCAGGCCCCGGTAGCGGCCCCAGTGGTAGGGCACCGCTCCGCCGCCGTGCGGGATGACGAACCGCAGGGTGGGGAAGCGGTCGAACAGGTCCGCCTGGACGAGTTGCATGAACACCGACGTGTCGGCGTTCAGGTAGTGCGCGCCGAGGGTGTGGAAGCTCGGGTTGCAGGACGTCGAGACGTGGATCATCGCTGGGACGTCCAGCTCCACCATCGCCTCATACAGGGGGAACCAGTACTCGTCGGTCAGCGGCGGCGAGGTCCAGTACCCGCCCGACGGGTCCGGGTTGAGGTTGCACCCGACGAAGCCGAGGTCCTCCACGCACCTGCGGAGTTCGGCCGTCGCGTCGTCGAGCGTGCCGCCGGGCGTCTGAGGCAGCTGGCACACGCCGGCGAAGTATTGCGGGAACAGGCCGACCACCCGGTGGACGAGGTCGTTGCTCACCCGCGCCCATACGCGTGCCGTCTCCGGGTCGGGCACGTGGTGCTCCATCCCCGAGGCCTTCGGCGAGAAGAGCATCAGGTCGGCGCCGCGCTCGCGCAACAGCTTCAGCTGGTTGTTCTCGACGCTCTCGCGGATCTCGTCGTCGCCGATCGCGGCCTGCGCGGGCGCGGGCGACAAGGCGTCGGCGAGCCGGGCGAGCTGCGCGTCGCGGAACGCCTGGTGTTGCCGCGGCGCCGTGGTGTAGTGCCCATGGCAGTCGATGATCATCGGGGCATGTGCTTTCTGTGAGGGCGCGGCGGCGGGTTCACTCGTCCGCCGCCTGGTCGACGTAGGTCAGCCCCTTTTGCGCGAGCCGTTCGCGCATGGAATTGACGTCGAGGCCGAGTTCACCGCCGGCGTAGCGTTCGCGGAGCACCGCCTCGCGTTCTTCCCGCGCCCGTGACGCCTCCAGCACCTGAGCTGCCCGGCGGCGTTGGACGACCACGACTCCGTCGTCGTCCGCGACGACCACGTCTCCCGGCTCGATCCACTGGCCGCCGCAGACCAGGCCGACGTTGACGTCGCCCAGGGTCTCCTTCACCGTGCCGAACGCGCAGATGTGCCGTGCCCACACGGGGAACCCCATCCGCTGGAGTTCGGCGACGTCGCGGCAGCCGGCGTCGATGACCAGCCCCCGTACGCCGCGTGCGGCGAGCGACGTGGCGAGCAGTTCGCCGAAATAGCCGGCCTCCGAGGGAGAGGTGGGCGCGACGACGAGGACGTCACCGTCCTGGCACTGCTCCACCGCCACATGGATCATCCAGTTGTCCGCCGGCGGCACGCTCACCGTGACTGCGGTGCCCGCGACGCGCGCGCCGGAGTAGATGGGGCGCAGGGCGGGCGCGAGCAGTCCGGTGCGTCCCTGCGCCTCGTGGATGGTGGACACGCCGAACGCGCCGAGGGCGTCGACCGTCGACTTGTCCGTACGACGCGGGTTGCGGACGACGATGCTCACGCTTCCCCCACCCAGGGCAGCAGGGAGACATGGACGACGTCCGTGGCGCCTTCTCCGCCGACGGTCCGGATGGCGAGGTCGACGTCCTTCAGGCCGAAGCTGTGGGTGCTGAGCTTTTCCAGCGGGAAGCGCCCGGAGGCGAGCTGTTCGAGGGCGAGCTCGCAGGAGCGGTAACTGTGGCCGCGGGCGCTCTTGATGCTGATGGACTTCTCCGTGACCTTCTTGAGCGGGAAGTCGGGGAAGGCGGCCAGCTCGCCCTGGACCACCATCGTGCCCTCGCGGCGTTTGAGCGCGTCGATGCCGAGCAGGATGGGCGCGGTGCCGGCGCCTGCCGTGCAGTCCAGCACGACGTCGACCCCCCTGCCGCCAGTGATCTCCAGTACGCGCTGGAGGGCGTCCTCCCGCATGACGTCGATGACGTCGTCGGCTCCCAGCTCCTTCGCCAGAGCGAGCCGCGCGGAGTCCCGCGTCGTTCCGGTGACGATGATGCGGGAGGCGCCGGCCTGCTTGCAGGCGACGACCTGGGAGAGCCCCTGCTGCCCGGGGCCCTGGATGAGGACCGTCGAGGCGTAGCCGACGCCTGCGGTGACCAGCGCCCACTCGATGCCGTTGGAAAGCGGCGTCACCAGACCCGCGAGCTCGGCGGAGACACCGTCGGGAACGCGGTGCGTCACCGAGTTCCAGGGCAGGTAGAGGTACTGCGAGAAGCCGCCCCACAGGTGGTAGGGGTTGTTCGCGGAGGTGTAGCCGTAGCGGCGGGCGTCGGGGTTTGTACGCCAGTCGGTCGCCTCGCAGTGCCGGTACTCGCCCTGGTGGCACCACTCGCAGCGGAAGCAGCCGACGTAGTGCTCGACGAAGACGCGGTCGCCTTCCACCAGGCCCTTACGCTCGGAGAACGTGCGTCCCGCCTTCGCGATGACGCCGACGTTCTCGTGGCCCATGATCACCGGATCGGCGAACGGCGGCTTGGCGTACATCTTCACGTCCGTGCCGCAGATTCCGGCGACCTCGACCTTGAGCAGGGCTCCGTCGTCGGGGACGTCCGGCATCGAGAACTCGCGTACTTCGGTTGTGCCGGGCCCGGTCCTGACCGCTGCCAGCACCTGCTCTGCCATGTCGTCTCCTCATCCTCGGGCCCGTCCAACGCTGAACTCGCGGACTGACCTATGACCTTTTTTCTGGCTCCGGAGCCCGCTCGCCGGCGCCCTACGCGCCGTTCAGGAACCGCAGTATCCGGGCGGGAGCCGTATCCTCCGTCTGCTCGGCCACCGGGACGTCCCAGTACTCCGCTCGGGGGAGGCACTCCTGGAGGTAGCGGGCGGCCGACGGCGCGTGCGAGTCGTCCTGCCCGGGGATCACGAGCGCGGGGATGTCGAGCCGCAGAAGGTCCTCCGGTTCCGGCCCGGGAACCGTGTCGCGGTCGAACAACATCCGGGCCATGCCGCTGACCAGCACCTGGTAGCGGTCCGGGTCCGTACGCGCGTACATCTCGGCGAACTCCGGATCGCCGCGGAGCACGCTCGCCCAGGGGCCGAGCCGGGGGTCCGCGGAGAAACCCTTGTCCGAACTCTTCGCGAGCGCCGCCACCTGTTCCAGGCCGTGTGCGCCCGCATAGGCCAGGTGCTGGGCGAACCGGGCGTGCTGCTTCATGCGGTATTTCACCCCGCCCGCCGGCGAGTACAGCACCATGCTCAGGACGCGCTCGCGATGGGCCACTCCGACGGCGGCGACGGTGGAGCAACCGACGCAGCCGCCGATCAGATGCGCCTGTGCGATGCCCAGATGATCGAGCAGTCCCACACCCTGCGCGACGTAGTCGGCCCAGGAGATCCGCTGCAGCCGGCCGCCGGACCGGCCCGACTCCCGCCGGTCGAAGGAGATGCAGGTGTACTTCTCGCTGAGGTGGTCGAGCAGCCGCAGGCGCCGGTAGATCCCCACGGTCCGCCAGCTCTCCAGGCTCGAGTCGAAACCGCCGGGAGAGAACATCAGCAGCGGCGGGCCGGAGCCGGCCACCTCGTAGCGGGTGGAGATCCCGTCGACAACGGCGGTGGGCATGAACGGTGCTCCTCGTGGTCGCCTGCCGGGCGTCTCGGTTCGTGACGCGCGGTGCCGGCGGTGGGATGGGACGGGTCAGCGGGCGGACGGGACGGGGAGGCCGCCGGCGATCTGACGTGCGGCGCGCACGTCCTCGGCATAAGCCGTGATCGCGTCGAGGGTTGTCCGTGCGACGTTCGCGTAGGTGTCGGGAGGGTTGTCGATGGCCGACGCGGCATAGCCGATGGCGGCGTGCGCCATGCGCATCCGTCCGTCGAGCCACGGGCCGCCGCCGAATCCTCCGACGACCGGAATGGAGACGGCCTCGGCGACGGCGGCTCCGACGACCGGCCCGGAGTTGGTGAAGTTGAGCAGTACGGCACCCGCCTCCTCCAGCCGCCTGGCCTCGGCGACCAGAGCGTCCTTCATCGCCACCGGCACCTGGTCGTCGCCGGACGGGATCGCGTTGTACTCGACCCCGTAGCGCAGCGCGGTCTGCGGAGTGATCCCGAACTGTGCGAACACCGGAATGCCCGCACGCGTGATCGCCGTGACCGAGTCGAGGAAGTCGGAGGCGGCGTCCAGTTTGACCATGTCGACGCCGGCCTCCTTGACGAACCGGATGGCCGCCCGGACGGCACTGTCCGTGCCCTCCTGGAGGGGGCCGAACGGGAAGTCGGCGCTGAGGAGGGCTCTGCTCACCCCCCGGCGGACCGCCTGGGTGACCAGGATCATCTGGTCCATGGTGACCTCGAAGGGGTTGGAGTGCCCCCACAGGTTCACGCCGACCGTGTCGCCCACCGAGACGATGTCCACGCCGGCCCGGTCGACGATGCGGGCGATCTGGTAGTCCCAGGCCACGACACCGACGATCTTGCGGCCGTCGTCCTTCATCCGCTGCAGGGTGCGCAGGGTGATCTTCTCCGGCATCTCGCCGTCGCCTTCCTCCGTCGTGATCGCGGGAGTGGATGATGGGGCCTGCCGCTCGGTCCAGGCCGGCTCGCTAGACCCTCAGGGCTCTGAGCAGTTCGAATGCGTCGCTCTCGTCTGCCGACAGCAGCAGCACCCGGGCGTGCGGCCGTAACGCGGCGACGGCGTCGTCGGCCTCGAAGCCGTCGCCGAGCACCACCCCCGCCGTGGTGATGGCGCGCGCGCTGCAGGCGCTGCCGATGGCGGCCGCCAGAGCCCCTCCCGAGTCATCGGTCGCGATGACGACCACCACGTCGGTGCCCCTCAGCATGTCGTCCAGCGCGGCCGGCACACCGTCGATCCCGTGCAGCAGGACCTCGTCCGCCCGCCTGCGGCCGCGTGTGGCCTCGCATGTGTAGAACCTGGCGTTGGCCCAGGGGCCGTCGGAGATGCGCCGGGCGACCGCCGCGGATCTTGCGTCCAGCGCGATGACGCGTGCGTTCCTCGCGGGTGCGATCGGCACGGTGATCCGGTAGCGCGACTCGCTCGCCGAGGCCGCCCTGGCGCTTTCGCTCGCATACATCGGCAGCGTCGCCATCTCAGACCGACGAGTGCGGCACGCCGGGAGTGGCCTTGACCGCGTCGCGGCAGGAGTCCAGGAACGACTCGGCCTGCGGCAGCACGACCGCCGCCGAGCGCACCCGGTGGTGCGCCGTGTCCACCCCGGGAGGCGTCACTCCTTCGTCCCGCAGCGCGATCGCGGCCTTGCGCAGCTTCTGACGGGCCTTGATGATCCCGCTGTCGGCCGGGACCAGTCGCTCCTTCGTACGGTCCACGATCGGCCCCATGCTCTCCTGCAGGGAGGCGTCCTGCATGGCGATGCCCGCCACGCCGGAGTAGGTCTCCCCACGCTTCTGCGCCTCGCGGTCGATCAGGTAGTCGTTGTCCATGTTGGCCACGGGCCGGTAGGTCCCCGGGATGTTCTTGCTGTGCACTCCGTGGCCGTCGATCATCGCCTGGCGTTCCGCGGCCGTCAGCGGACGGGCCGGGTGGTAGTCGAAGGAGTACGTCCAGCAGTTCTCGTCGTCGATCGGCACCCAGAAATGGCCGTGCACCGGGTGGTCACCGCGTGGCGGCACCATCGTGAACGCCGGCATCACCCACGGAGTGATCCGCCAGTAGTAGGTGCCCTCCTCGGCGTTGCGGCGGGCGCCGACGAAGAGCCCGCCCTCGCTGTCGGCGACCTCGAAGAACGGCTTGGTGTCCTTCATGTTGTACTCGTTGCCCTTGGCGCCCTTGAACAACGGATCGGACTTCAAGCCGCCGGAGTGCAGGAAGGTCACGTGGCTGGAGTCGATGCCGCCCTCGAACGCCTGCAGCCAGTTGCACTGCTGCCACCGCTTGGAGGTGTAGGTCTGCTCCTGCGGGACGTGCGCGAACTCGTATTCCGGCAGGTCCGGCCGCTTGGCCGGGTCGCCCATGTAGGTCCAGAGGATGTCGCCGACCTTGACCAGCGGGTACGCGCGCAGCTTCACGTTCTCACAGAAGCTGCTGTTGTCCGCTTCCGACGGCACCTCCACACACTGGCCGGTGACGTCGTATTTCCAGCCGTGGTAGGGGCAGCGCAGGCCGGACCCCTCATTGCGACCGAACCACAGCGAGGCGCCGCGGTGCGCGCAGAATTCGTCGATAAGGCCATATCGCCCGTCGCTGTCGCGGAAGGCGATCAAGCGCTCGGACAGGAGCTTCACGCGCACCGGCGGTGAGTCGTTCTCCGGGAGTTCCTCGGCGAGCAGCGCGGGAATCCAGTACTGCCGGAACAAGTCGCCCATCGGCGTCCCGGGACCGGTCTGCGTCAAAAGCTCGTTGATGTCCTGCCTTAGCACGGCCGTTTCCCTTTCATGTGATGAACCGGCGCCGGACTGGCGGTACCGGATCCGCGATGCTGGTCCGCGGTCCGACCGGCATGGTGCGTCCGGGTCCGGGTGTCATGGCTGTTCCGGAGGGATCTCCACCGTCAGACCGTCGAGGGCCTCCGTGATGCGGATCTGGCATGAGAGGCGACTGGTGCTGCGCCGATCCGAGACGCCCATGTCGAGCAGGTCCTCTTCCATGTCATTGGGAGGCCCCACAACCGGTGCGAACTCCTCGCTCACCCACACGTGGCAGGTGGCGCACGAACAGTTCCCGCCGCACTCCGCGACGATCCCGGGGACGCCGTTCCTGACCGCGGTCGCCATGACCGTGTCACCGACCGTCGCGTCCACGGCGTATTCGCGACCGGCACTGTCGATGTAGATCACTTTGGACAAGGTGCCCATGTCCTCTCACGGTCGTTCGACTTCCATGTGCCGGACGCGCGCCGATAAGTTTCTATGGTATGTCCATTAGACCAGAAGCCATCATCGGGCACAAGCGGCTTGCTCTGCACGCTCACGCTTTCGCTCGCTGAACAGCCGGCACTGCCGGGGACGGACCGCCGACGAGGGACCTCAGGGGGAGGGTGGGATCGGCGGCGCGGTCCGGGGCGATGTTCGCTCCCTGGCCGAGGGCCTTGCGTACGGCCATGTAGTCGGCGGGGCGGTTGACGGCATCGATGGCCAGCAGCCGGTCATGCCGGTAGTACAGGACCGAGAACTGCTCGTCATCCGGGTCACCGCGCACGACCTGGGTGTCGTAGCCGGAGGCGAGGCCGGCGATCTGCAACCTGAGGTCACCCTGGTAGGACCAGAACCACGGTACGGATGTCACGTTGTCAAGCCGGCCGAGCAGCGTCGCGGCGGCCACCTGGGCCTGGGCCACGGCGTTCTGAACCGACTCGATCCGTACCCGCCCCTGCCCGGTGATCGGGTGCGGCTGCACGGTGCAGTCGCCGGCGGCGACGACCCAGGGGTCGCTGGTGCGCGCGTGGGCATCGACGACGATGCCCTGGTCGCACACGAGTCCCAGTTGTTCGGCGAGCTCGGTGCGGGGGAGAACGCCGACCCCGACCAGGACCAGATCGGCCGGCAGCTGCGTGCCGTCGGACAGCTCGACGCCGGTGACCCTGCCGCGTTCACCCTGGAAGCCGGACACCGCGGACGAGAGCCGTACGCCGATGCCGCGGCGCAGGTGCGCCTGACGGTAGAACTCAGAGACCACGGACCCCACCGACCGCGCCATCAGCCGTTCCGCGGCCTCGACCACCGTGACGGATCGGCCGAGGGCGCGGGCCGCCGAAGCCACCTCCAGTCCGATGAATCCACCGCCGACGACGACCACGTTCGTGGCGGTAGCGAGCTGCGTCCGCAGGTCGGCGGCGTCGTTGTATTCGCGCAGGTAGCAGATCCCGCCGAGGTCGGCGCCGGGCACGGGGAGCCGCCGGGCGCCCGCTCCCACGGTCAACGCCAGCCGGTCGAAGGGCAGTTCACGCCCGCCGGCGGTCCGCGCGACTCCTGAACCCGGCGGGCCCGACGAGGACAGGCTCACCTCGGTCACCCGCTCACCGCGTACCAGGTCGATTTCGGAGTCGGCGTAGAAGTCGGGAGTGCGGAAGGCCAGCGAGTCGAGCTCCGCCTCGCCGGCGAGGAACTCCTTGGAAAGGGGCGGCCGCTGGTATGGCGGATGATGCTCCTCGCCGACCAGGGCGATCGGTGAGGTGTCGCCGAGCTGCCGCAGGGACACGGCCACTTGCAGGCCGGCCTGGCTGCCGCCGACGATCAGTGTCCCGTTGCTCATCGGGACCCCCGTAAGCCGGGTCGGAGCGGCCGCCTCTGCGGAGGCGACCCGGGATCCTGGGCCCGCCAAGGGCGACACCGCTGGTCCATACGTGACATGGAATCTCTCCCGCGTTTAGGTAATACCATTAAACCACCAAAGGTCACGGGCGTCCCCGTCGACTTTGTTATGGGCGCGGGTCACCGGATCGCCGGAGCTCGACCACCTATGCGGTCGGCTCGCCACGGATCCGAGCGGGCCGGGGGTTGTCGGCAGCACGCAAGGTGAGGTACGTGAGCGGCACAGGGCCGCAGGTCAACGTGGAACGCCCGGTGTGACCAACGTCGAACCCGTGGGCTTCGCCTGGCCGGATCCCGTCGCCTCTGCGTCGATGTCGTCACCGTCCCGGACCCCGAAACGGTGAGGTACCGCGTGCACCTCGATCTCGCCACCACTTCTGCGGCCCATCAGGCGGAGTCGGTCGCGCGCTTGAAGGATCTCGGTGCGACGCCCGCCGATGTGGGCCAGGGCGACGTCCCGTGGACGGTTCTGGCCGATCCGGAGGGCAACGTGTTCTGCGTGTTGGAGCCTCGGGAGATCTACCGGGATACCGGGCCGATCGCCGCGGTGGTGGTCGACTGCGCGGATCCGCGGGCCATGGCCCGGTTCTGGGGCGAGGCGATGGACTGGACCCTGCACGAGGTGGGCGACGATCATGCGGTGCTGCGTTCGGCCAAAGGCGTCGGGCCGTACCTGGAGTTCCTTCGCATGACCGACGTGAAGACCGTGTGGAACCGCGTCCATCTCGACCTGATGCCGTATCCCGGTGATGATCAAGAGGCGGAGGTGGCCCGGCTAGGGGCTCTCGGTGCCACCGGCGCCGACGTCGGCCAGGGCGATGTTCCGTGGAAGGTCCTCGCCGACCCGGAGGGCAATGAGTTCTGCGTCCTCACCCCGGGCTGACGCAGAGCCTCTTCGCTTGCGGCTCGTACAACGGCTCCTCGGCGACACCATCGCCTTCGAACACTGTCGACGGCGGCCTGTGTGCTCATCGCGAGCGCTGCATGCGCTCGGTCTGGGCCTGCGGGTGGTCTCGCGGCGGAACGTGGGGGAGTAGGGGGGAGTATTCCGACGGCGCTGACGCGAACGCCTCGCTCCGAGTGCTGGAGCGAGGCGCTCTTCATATGGACGACGTCACGGTGGTTCTGCCGCCAGTCCTCGATGAACTTGGCGTGCCGGTTCTTCCGGCGCCGCAGCGGGTGACTCCGGTCGTCGCCCGCGTGGTCAGGACGTCGCGTTCGAGGCCGGCTCGAAGTAGTGAACGGTGTCGTAGCCGAGGTGCTTGAAGACACGGTTCTGCGCGTTGAACAGACGCAATGGGGTCCCGTCCGCCGCGAAGATCTGACAGACGTGGTTCTGCGGGACGTAGAGGGTGTCGCCCCGCCTGATGTCGTAGCGCTTCGGCTCCCGGGCGATCCTCGCGTAGTACTTCTCCGCGATCTCCGCCTCGACCTCCCACTGGAGCGCGTACCCGCCGCCGTCGAGGACGTAGTAGACCTCGTCGGCCATCTTCCAGTACTTGCCGCTGTGACCACCCGCGGGGATGTCGAGTTCGAAGGCGTCCACGCTGAAGATGCGGGCGTCCGTGCGCTCCGGGGAGGACATGACGCGGACCCGTCCCAGCGGGGTGTCCTGCCACGTCGTGTCCGCGGGCGAGATCACCTTCTTGCGGTCGAGAACTCCCGGGGTCCAGATCCGCGACCAGTCCTCACGCGGCCCGAATCGCTCCTCTTCCTCGACCGGCCCGGACCGTCCCTGCTGGATGAGCCCCATGAACATCCACGTGCACTTCGCCTTCACCACCAGGGCGACGGCCCGCTCCTGGTAGGGGTTGAAGTGCCGGTGCACCGAGTCGGTGTGCACGAAGACCAGGTCGTCCTTGTTCCAGTCGTAGCGCTGGTCGTCGTGGATCTCGTAGCCCTTGCCCTCCAGGATGTAGAAGGCGGCCTCGTTCTGGTGGCCGTGGCCGTGATTCGACGACTCGGGGGGCAACTCCACGAAGTGGACCTGGATGGTCTGCGTGAGGAAGTCCTCGTCGCCGGGACCGATCCGCCACCAGGTCCGGCTCTTCGCACTGTCGCCCGAGTGCGCGACCTTCGCGTCGTCGACGACGACGCTGTCGTCACGTACCCGGTCGACCGCCAGTTGGCGTTGCCGGAACTCTCCGAGGCCGTATGTCTGCGAGGTCAGTCCACGCACGAACACGCGTCCGCTTTTGCCCATGGGTCCTCCGATTCTCGGTCGTCGTCCTGCTCGGGCGCCGGTGCGCCACCGGTACCCGGGTCACGGTCGCTTCGATCCGGCCAGCCGGATCGTCAGCTCCGCGTCCACGTCTACCCGTCCCACCTTCGTGGCTCCGCCCAGGTTCCCCGGTGGAGTGAGATGGCCGGGCAGGAGGCCGTTGAATAAAGGCGCGTTGTCCTGCGTGGCCATGTACTCCCCTCACAGGACTCCGACCCTAGGTAGGCAAATGGTATTACCTTCGTACCAACAGCCGCAATGGTACAGCCCTCTCCTCATCGACTTCCGGCCCCACACGCCCGAGCAGGCAGCCTGCCTCCCGGCGTCCGAGTAGCGGCACAGGACCTCGGGATGCGTTTGACCAGCATCAACTTTCTTCGTATAACGAAATCGTGTCTATTAGCGAAGAAATCGACGGCGGGCCGCCGATCAAGGCGAGTCGGCGTGAAGGCATGGCCGGGCTCGCCAAGGGGCTGGCGATCATAGAGGCGTTCGATCTTCGCCATCCGCAGCTCACCGTCAGCGAGGCCGCCGCGGCCACCGGCACGACGCCGGCGTCCGCCCGCCGCTGCCTGCTGACCTTGGAGGAGTTGGGTTACCTCAGCCATGACGGCAAGTACTTCCGGCCGACTCCCAGGATGATGCGCCTGAGCGCGTCGTATGCCAACACCTCCTCCCTGACCGTGCTCGCCCAGCCCTGCCTGGTGGCTGTGCGCGACGAGCTCGACGAGTCCGCGTCCCTGGCCGTACTCGACGACGGGCACGCACTGTTCGTGGCGAGGGCCGAGGCCACGCGCATCGTGTCGGCGGGCGTACGGGTGGGTGCGCGACTGCCCGCGTACGCCTCCTCTACCGGGCGCGTGATGCTCGCGGCGCTTCCGGACCGGGAACTGGAGGATTATCTCGCCCGCTGCCGGCCGCAGCCCATGACCCCGAACACGCCCGCCACCCTCCTGCAGGTCCGCCAGAAGATCCAGCAAGCCCGAGAGGAGGACGCGGCCTTCACCGACGAGGAACTCGAGCCGGGCGTGCTGACCGTGGCGGTCCCGGTCCGCGACAACCTCGGGCGGACGCATGCCGCCATGAGCGTCAGCACCTCTACCGCCCGTTCCTCTCTGGAGGTCATGCGGGAGAAATACCTGCCCGTGGTCCGCCGGGAGGCGGTCCGCCTGGGCCGGATGCTGTGAGCGGGTCCTCGCCCCTCATCTGAGCCCGCGCACCGCCCGTGCGGTGCGCGACCGGCCTTCGGCCAAGGCCGCCCACAACCGTTGACACCCCCTGTGGCCCAAGATTACGGTGAAATTACCGAAAATCTTTCGCTAATCGAAAAAGGGGTCGGCATGAGTTCACCCGCACTTCGGGTGGCGGTCGTGGGCGGCGGGATCGGTGGCATGACCACCGCGAAGGCTCTGGTGCGGTCCGGCATCGACGTCACGGTCTTCGAACAGGCGCCACAGCTCGGCGAGATCGGCGCGGGGGTGCTGATGACCCCCAACAGCGTGCGCCACCTGGAACGGATGGGAATGGGGGCCGCACTGGCCGCCGCGGGCGCACGCATCGGCACGGGGTCGCGGTACTACCGGATGGACGGCACCCTCGTCGCCCCCATCCTCACCACCGATTCCAGTGGCTGGAACGGCATGTACGGCATGCACCGCGCCGACCTGCTCGCAATCCTCGCCGACGGCCTGCCCGCGGAGGCGGTGCGCACCGGCCACCGGTGCGTGGGCATGGAGCAGGACGCCGCGGGCGTGCGCCTGGCCTTCGACAACGGTGAGTCTGCGGAGGCCGACGTCGTCATCGCGGCGGACGGGATCAACTCCGTGCTCCAGCCCTACGTGGTCGAGCCGTCCAGCCCCGTGCACTCCGGGTCGGTGGCCTATCGCGGCCTGATCCCGGTCGAAAGGCTCCCCGAATGGCCGCGTGGCGTCTCGCAGCTGTGGATGGGAGAGGGCAAGCACTTCCTGGTCTATCCCGTGCGCGGGGGTGCGCTGCTGAACTACGTCGGTTTCGTGCCGAGCGACGAGCGCACCGCCGAGTCCTGGTCCGCCCCTGGTGATCCGGTCGCCCTCGCCGCGGCGTTCGCAGGCTGGGACCCGCGCATCGAAGGGCTGCTGGCCCAGGTGGAGGCCACCTACTGGTGGGGGCTGTACGACCGTGAGCCGCTCAGCACCTGGACCAAGGGCCGGCTGACGTTGCTCGGGGACGCCGCTCACCCGATGCTGCCTCACCTCGGGCAGGGCGCGAACCAGGCCATCGAGGACGCCGTCGCCCTTGCCGTGTTGCTGACCGGCGTCGACCGGGCGGGCGCGCCTCGAGCGCTGACGGCCTACGAGGAACTGCGCCGGCAGCGGGTCGCCCAGGTCCAACGCGGCGCCCGGGCGAACGGACGCCGCTACGACTCCGCCTACGACGACCTCGACGAGCGGGACGCCGAGATCGCCGCTTCGGTGAGGTTTCGCTCCTGGCTCTACGACCACGACGTCGAAGCCGAGGCCAGGACCCTCGCACCGGCCCATTGATCTTCGGCGGGAAGGTCCGTACGACATGACGGCTCGGTGCTCAAGGCCGGCCCGGCCTTCCAGGCCTGATCCGGACGTCCGCCCAGGTCGATTGGCCGATATTTCATGACAAAGGAGAGAGAAACAGCATGTCAGATCGACGTCTGACCCTGGCGATCGCCGACTACGACCGGGTCGCCGCGCTCGCCGACGGGCGGGTCACCGTCCCGGGGGTCGAGCTTGAGCTGCGGACTCTGGCGCCGTCGGAGACGTTCTACCGGATGCTGCACGAAGACGCGTTCGACGTCAGCGAGATGTCGCTGTCCAGTTTCCTCATCGCCAGGGAGCAGGGCAGGGAATGGACCGCGATCCCCGTGTTCCCGAACCGGACCGCCTTTCACACCTCGCTCTTCGTGCATGAGCGGTCCGGCATTCAGCGCGCTGAGGAGCTGCGGGGCAAGCGGATCGGCCTGCCCGAATACCAGATGACGGCCGCAGTGTGGACCAGAGGCGCGCTCGCCCACGACTTCGGCGTCGATCCCACAAGCGTCGAATGGTTCATCGAGCGTCGTCCCGAGCTCAGCCATGGTGGAGAGACGGGGTTCCGTCCCGCACCCGGGATCCAGGTGAGCCGGGTGCCCGAGGGGGAGACGCTGCACTCGATGCTCGTCGCGGGCGAGATCGAGGCGGTGATGCCGAGCCCGTACCCCGGTATGACCTCGCGGCTCAACCGGACGAGTGCGCACGACCTCAGGGCGACCCCCGGTGTGCGCAGGCTGTTCGCCGACCCGTGGGCCGAAGCCGTGCGCACCTACCGCAAGTACGGCTTCCTCCACTGCAACCACACCGTCGTGGTGCAGAACCGGCACCTGGAGCAGGATCCCGACCTCGCCATGAACCTGTTCCTGGCCTTCTCCGAAGCCAAGCGGCTGGCCTACGCCAACGTGCGCAGCATCGAGCGGTCCAGCCTGCTGATGGCCGGGCCGAGGCTGGACGAGCAGCAGGAGGTGTTCGGCGACGACCCGTTCCCATATGGGTTCGAGAGCTCGGCGGCGGCCCTGCGCACCCTCGCCGGCTACTCCCACGAGCAATGCCTGACGTCGACCCCGGCGGTCGTGGAGAACCTCTTCGCGAGCAGCACTCTGGCCACCTGAGGTCGGCCTGGGTGGCCACTGCGCGCGGTCCTTACCGGGGCTGTTCGGCTGCGTGGACCTCCTGGAAGACCTGCCGGGCGATCTGATAGCTGTCGAAGGCACGGGCGGCGCCGGCGTACGCCTCGATGTGGATGAACGCCTCGACGATCTCTTCCGGAGTGACTCCGTTGCCGAGTGCGATGCGGAGCTGCCCGCGCAACGGTTCGAGTGTGCCCAGGGTGGCGGCGATCGTCACGGAGATGAGGGCGCGGGTGCGGGTGTCGAGGACGTCGGTGCGTGGCCAGGCGTCGCCGAAGGTGTGCAGTGTGGCCAGGCGCGTGAAGTCCGCGGCGTTGGCCGGCTCGCCTGGGCCGGGTTCCAGGAACGGCTCCAGCCGCCTGCCGAGCAGCCGCGCGGCCGTGTCGAGTGCGGCCGCGTAGCCGGGTTCCTGCTGGTCGTCGGTCATGGTGATTCCTTGATCGCTTGTCGTTTCGGAGGGGCGGGCGTACGCCCGGAGTGTGGAGATCAGTGCTGGGGGCGCACGTTGAGCGCGCCGTACTGCCCGCCACGCACCAGCGCGGGGTCGAACAGGCCCGAGAGGAAGGCGAGGTCGTCCGCGCTCAGCGGCACGGCCGTCGCGGCGGCGTTCTGGCGTGCGTACGCCGCCCGCTTCGTGCCGGGTATGGGCGCGATGTCGTACGGCTGGGCGAGCAGCCAGGCCAGGGCGATCTGCCCGGGGGCGTGTCCCCGCTCGTCGGCGAACGCCTTCAGGCCCTCGATGAGGCGGAGGTTCTCCGCGAAGTTCTCTTCCTGGAACTTGGGCAGAGTGGAGCGGAAGTCGTCGCCGGAGAACGAGGTGCCGCTGGTGAAGCGGCCGGCGAGCGCGGCTCGCCCCAGGGGGCTGTACGGGACGAAGGTGATGCCCAGCTCACGGCAGGTGGGAAGCACCTCCTGCTCCACCTCGCGGGCCCAGAGCGAGTACTCACTCTGGAGAGCCGAGACCGGCGTCACCGCGGCCGCCCGGTGAAGTAGGTCCGGCCCGACCGCGCTGAGCCCGATCGCACGCACCTTGCCCGCGGCCACCAGGGCGGCCATCGCGCCGACGGTGTCCTCGATCGGCACGGTGGGGTCGAGGCGGTGGATGTAGTAGAGGTCGATGTGGTCGACGCCGAGGCGGCGCAGGCTGGCGTCGCAGGCGGCGGCCACGTATTCGGGGCGTCCGTCCAAGGCCACCCCGCCCTCCGGGGCGAGCCGGGCGCCGAACTTCGTCGCCAGGACGACCTCGTCGCGCACACCGCGTACGGCGCGGCCCAGCAGCTCCTCGTTGTGCCCGAAGCCCTTCTGGGGCCGGCCGGTGGCCGCGCCGGCCGCGCCGTAGATGTCGGAGGTGTCGAAGAAGTCGATGCCGGCGTCGATGGCGGCATGGATCGTGGCGACGGACTCCTCCTCGTCGGCGTCGCCGTAGAACTGGGACATTCCCATGCAGCCCAGCCCGATCGGCCGGATGGAGATGTCGCTGTGTCCGAGCGTGATGCGGGCTTCCTGCACGACGGTCCTCCTAGACGGCGATGGTCTTGTACTCGATGTATTGGGTGAGACCCGCGGCGCCGAACTCGCGGCCGATGCCGCTGCTCTTGTAGCCGCCGAAGGCACCGTCGTACGTCGGGGCGGCTCCGTTGACGGTCATCCACCCGGTTCGGATCCTGCGGGCGACCTCGACCCCGTGGTCCCGGTCGGCGGTCCACACGCCGCCGCCGAGGCCGTACTCGGAGTCGTTGGCGATGCGGACGGCGTCGTCCTCGTCGTCGAACGGGATGACGACCAGGACGGGGCCGAAGATCTCCTCGCGGGCGATCCGCATGTCGCTGTCGACGTCGGCGAACAGCGTCGGACGGACGTAGTACCCGCCCTCCAGACCCTCGGGCGTCTCCGGGCCGCCGGTGACCATCCGGGCGCCTTCGGCGATGCCGAGTTCGATGTAGGAGCGCACCCGCTGCTGCTGGTCGGCGCGCACCATGGGCCCGATGAAGGTCTCCGGGTCCGCGGGGTCGCCGACGCGGATCCCCTCCACCATGGCGGTCAGCGCGCCGACGACCTCCTCGTAGCGGCTGCGCGGGGCGAGGATCCGGGTGTGGGCCACGCAGTTCTCGGCGTTGTTGCCCAGCGACAGGGCCTTCAGGCCCGCCACGACCGCCGTCAGGTCGGCGTCCTCGAGGATGATCGAGGCGGATTTGCCGCCCAGCTCCAGGCTGACCCGCTTGAGCTGCTCTCCCGCGATGGAGGCGATGCGCCGCCCCGCCGCGGTGGAACCGGTGAAGGCGATCTTGTCCACGCCGGGGTGGGCGACCAGGTACTCACTCGTCTCGCGACCCGCGGGCAGGATGCTCACCACGCCCTCGGGAAGGCCGGCCTCGTCGAAGACCTCGGCGAGGGCCACGGCGTCCAGCGCCGTCTCGGGCGAGGCCTTCAGGATGACCGTGCAGCCGGCGAGCAGCGCGGGCACCAGCTTGACCAGGGCCGACTGGTGGGGCGCGTTCCACGGGATCACCGCGGCCACCACGCCCACGGGTTCGCGGCGCAGCCGCGTGACGGCCTCGCCCACGGCGCCCACCTGCTCCTCCCAGCCGAGGGCCGCGGCGGCGCGCAGATACGCGTCCGTCATCTCCGGAAGGGACTGCTGGTGCGTCCAGCGGGTGAACCACAGCGGCGAGCCGTTCTCGGAGGTGACCAGGGCCGCGAACTCCTCGGCGCGTGCCGCGTACAGCTTGGAGAACCGCTCCACGACGGTGCTCCGCTCCTGCGGGCTCATCCGGGGCCAGGGCCCCTCGTCGAACGCCCGCCGCGCGGCGGCGACCGCCCTGTCGACGTCGGCGGGGACGGCGTGCGGCGCGGTCCCGACCAGCGACCGGTCGTGCGGCGAGCGCACCTCCAGGACGTCGCCTCCGGCCGGGGCGACCCACTGTCCTCCGATGTACAGCCTGTCATACGTGATCACGGAACTTTCCCCCTCAGATAGGTGTCCAATGGACCCTTAAGACTGTAGCGGTCCACTGGACACCTAATCAAGTGTCCGGTGGACCGCTACTCTGGAGCTGCCATGATCCGCGGCGCGAGGAGGTTCGATGGACGACGTGGAGGTGCCGGCCTTCCAGCGGGCCAGGCGGCCCGAACACCGAGAACTGCGCCGGCAGGAGATCCTGGACGCCGCGGAGTCGCTGCTGGCCGAGATGCCGGCGGAGGAGATCAGCCTCCGGGAGCTCGGGCGCCGGCTGGGTGTGTCCAAGACGCATGTGGTGCGCTATTTCGAGAGTCGTGAGGGCGTCTTCCTGGGGCTTCTCAACCGGCTGCGGTCGTCCTGGCTCGACGCGCTGGGGGAGGAGTGGCCCACTCCGCCGTGCGAACCCGACCAGGTGATGCGGGCTTGGGCCGGCTCCCTCGCCTCCCGGCCGATCCTGTGCCAACTGTGGAGCCTGCTGCCGAGCGTGCTGGAGCGGAACGTCTCGGCCGAAACCGTACGCGTCTACAAATTCACCGACCTGGAACACCGCACCAGGCTGGCGAAGCTGGTCAGGGACCGGGTGCCGGCCCTCACCGCGGACGACGCGCTCACCCTGACGGAGTACGCCGTCGTCTCACTGGTGGGTCTGTGGCCGTTCAGCAACCCGACCCCGACCGTCGTCGAGGCCACGGCCGACCCCCGGCTCGCGGGCTCCCGGGTGGACTTCGCCACCATGTACGGAGAGATCCTTCAGACCACGCTCGCCGGCCTGCTCACCCGCGCATGAAGCGGGTGCCGGAGCGGCCCTTGGGGCCCTTGGCCATCTGCTTCAGGCACCCTTGGGGAAGGCGTTCTTCTTACCGCCGATCACGGCTATGCCGGCGGCGACCAGGAGCACCAACGACGCCCAAGTGATCGATGCGGTGCCCAGATCCGCAATCAGGAGACCACCGATGAGGCCGCCGAGCGCGATGGACGAAGAGAAGACCGTGATGGTGATCGTCTGAGCGACGTCAGCGGCCTCTCGCGTCGCGTTGATCACGGCACCGATGAACAGGCTGGGGGAGCTCCCGAATGCAAAGCCCCACGCTGCGACGGCCACATAGACCAGCGCAGGCACGCCGGAGAGCACGGCCAGAACGAGCATGCTGATCGCAAACACCACGGTGCTGCCCACCACGAGCTTGCGCAGGTGGCGGTCGATGTGTGTACCGACCACGAGAACGCTCAAAACAGACGTGACGCCGAAGGCGAAAAGCACCCAACCCGTCTGACTTTCCATATCCACATACGTGAGGAACTCAGATATGTAGGTGTAAAGAATATTGTGCGCGATCATGTATGCGGCAAGCGCGAACAAGATGGTGCGCAGCCCGGGTATGACCAGGGCCTGCGAGACCTTGAAGCGCTCATGCACCGACTGACCGGGCAGATTCGGAAGCGTCGCCAGTGCCCACGCCATGGTCAGCGCGGTCACAGCTGCAGAGGCGTAAAAAGCGAGCTGCCACCCACCGAGGCTGCTCATCCAGGTTCCCACTGGGACGCCCCCAGCCAGGCCTATAGGAGTTCCGGCCAGGGCGATGGCGATGGCACGGCCCTGCCGTCCCTCAGGGGCAAGCCGAGCGGCGTAACCGCCGAGGAGGGGCCAGATCAGCCCTGTGCCCAGGCCGGAGACAAAGCGGATCGCCAGGGTCAGCGCGTAGTCGCTGGACACCGCGGTGAGCACGTTGGTGACAGCGACAATGCCCAGCGCGAGCTGCAGCACGTTCTTGCGAGGCCACTTCGACGTCGCACGCGAAAGAGGGATCGCCGCTATCGCGGTGGCGGCGGCATAGAGGGTTACGGTCTGACCGGTGAGCGCGGCACTCGTGTGAAGCGTATGGGCCATTTCCGGCAGCAGGCCGGCAGGCAGGCACTCGGTGAGGATGCCGACGAACCCGCTGAGGAAGAGGCCGAGAAGGGCCTTGCCCGGAAGGCGGTCCCGTCGGTGTACTGCGGCGGGCGAAGCCGTACTGGCCGTTTCGGTCATTTACTGCTCCATGAGCTAGGCGAGGATGAGGCTGGGGAGAGCATTCAGATTGCTCCGGCCGTGCGGCGTTACCCAGACCTCCGCTCTGCTTAGGTCCCGTGTGGCTACCACCAGCAGGGACAGGCTGGAGGGCCCCGATCGGGAACACCCGGCGCAATACTGGAAGGCATGGCTATCCATCCCGACCTCCGCACCGACCCGGTAGCCGTGTCGGGCCTCGGCTCGGGACCCGGCCATGAGCGGCACCTCGACCCGCGCACGGAGCTGAGCGAATTCCTACGCACCCGCAGGGCCCGGCTGAAGCCCGCCGACGTGGGGCTCGCCGAGTACGGCCGGCGGCGCCGGGTGCCGGGCCTCAGGCGGGAGGAGCTGGCACAGGTCGCCGGGGTCTCTGTGGCGTATTACACGCGCCTCGAGCAGGGCAACGGCCGCAACGTCTCGGTCGAGGTACTGGACGCGATCTCCGGTGCGCTCAAGCTCTCCGACGCAGAGCACACCCACCTGCTGCACCTCGCCAAGCCGAATCAGCAGAAGGGGCAGCCCGCGCCGCAGCGCCAGCGGGTGCGGCCCGAGCTACTGAAGCTGCTGACGGCGATGGAGGGCGTACCCGCGTATGTGTGGGGCCGCCGTACCGATGTGCTGGCGTGGAACCGCACGGCCTCCGCACTCTTCGGGGACTGGGCGGCGCGTGCCCCGCAGGAGCGGAACTGGGCCAGGATCATCTTCCTCGACCCGGCGGCCCGGCGGCTATTCGTCGACTGGGAGTCCAAGGCTTCCGACGTGGTGGGCAATCTGAGGCTGGACGCCGGCCTGCACGCGGACGATCCGCTGCTCGCGGCGTTGATCGGCGAGCTCTCCATGAAGAGCGAGGACTTCCGGACGCTGTGGGCGGCCCACGATGTGAAGAAGAAGTCGCACGGCGGCATGCGGATCATGCATCCGCTGGCGGGAGCGCTGACGCTCCGCTACGAGACCTTCACGCTCCCCGGCGATGAAGAGCAGTCGCTGGCGATCTACCACGCTGAGCCCGGTTCGGCGTCGGAGGAGGGGCTGCGCCTACTGGCGAGCTGGGGCGCGGACGCCTCCCGGGACTGGTCGGCCGACTGAACGTCGTCGAGCGCTGGTTCGCCGAACTCACCGACGAGCGGATCCGGCCGGGAGTCCACGCGACCGGAGACTTGGGGCTCGGCGCGGAGGGCCTCCATGTGCCGGCGAAACTCGTCGTCGTCGATCTCACCTGCGGCGAACCGCCGAAACAGGACTTCCTGGGGGGTCCTCGACCTGCGGGCGCGCACCTTCGACCAGAGCATGGCGCCGAGGACACCGAAGAAGGCCACCCAGGACACGACGGCGAGGAGGATCACGCCCTCCGAGCTCGCGAATTCGCACAGGTGCATCTGGCTGTCTCTCCATCGGTCCTCCGGCGCATCGGATCAGCGCCGTTCACTCATGTTGCGCGGAATGCCGGAGCACCTCCAGGGTGCGTTTCGCCTGGGAGTGCCATTGCCACCCTCCAAGACCGGGCGTCCGGCAGCCGAAGCGCCCGCGTCGGCGATCTGCCGGCGCGCCCGGCGCCACCTTCCTGGGGCCGTCGGCGCCCTGGAACATACGCAGGTTTTCCTTGGCTACCCGCATGGTTTCGGTATGGATTTCGTGGTTTATCCCGTCCTCGGGGGAGCCCGGGACGGGGATGCTGGCGGTGTGGGTGTTCGACCGCACCTTCCAGTCGTGGATCGAGGAGATCCGAGAATGAACCGCAGTCCGAACTGTGCCGAACCCATTGAGCGGACCGCTGAGCGTGTGCTCAGGCAGCAGCGTCAGTTCGCCGCGGATGCGTCGCACGAACTGCGCACCCCCATCGCCGCCGTCCGTGTTGAGTTGGAGGCGGCCCTGCTGCATCCCGGAGACGCGCGCGAGGCGCTGGATGGAGCGCTGGGGGCTCTCGGGAGGCTGGAGGCGATAGCCGCCGACCTGTTGCTGCTGGCGGACATCGGGAGCGTGCCGCGGGCCGCCGAGGATGAGGTGGATCTGGGCCGGCTGGTGGCGGACGAACTCCGGTGCCGCTCGGGACGGCGGCGGATCCTGATCCACCAAGATGAGGACGTGACCGTGGAAGGGTCGCGCCCCCTGCTGTCCCGGCTGGTGACGAGCCTGCTGGACAACGCGGAACGGCACGCGGCGACGACGGTCGATGTGGAGGTACGGCGGGACGGCGAGCGAGCCCTGCTGTCGGTGGGCAACGACGGCGAGCCCGTGCCTGCGGAGGACCGCGAACGTATATTCGATCTTTTCTCGCGAAGGGACGCGGCCAGGAGCAGGTGTGACGGCGGCCCCGGACTCGGTCTGGCCATCGTCCGGCAAGTCGTCGAGGCCCACGGTGGGGACATCCACGTCCGGGACGGCGATCCTGGCGTACGGTTCGTCGTCCGCCTCCCGCTTGTGTCATCCATCCCGACAACCCTTGTGGGAGCAGGGGCTGTACGGCCGCTCGCCGGCCGCCCCGAACCCCTCACTGGCCCCGTCCGGGGGAGTTCTTGTTCAGTGAGGTGCGGCGTATGATCCCCTCACAGGTTGCCTCCCTCAGCCTTCCGAGCGGTCGTCCAGGCCGCGATCTGGGTGCGTGACTTGAAGCCGAGCTTGGTCATGATGTGCTCGATGTGACTCTCCGCAGTGCGCTGGGCGATAACGAGCGCGCACGAGATCTCCTTGTTCCCCAATCCCTGGGCGACCAGTTCCGCGACTTCCTGCTCCCGCCTGCTCAGCGGGGAGGGGACCGGCGTTTCGCCGACCTTGTCCTTCTTGTTCGTGTCCCGCAGGGTCCCGAGCGCTCGCGCGGTCGCGTGTTCGAGTGTCCACTCGCCGCCCTGCCGGACCGCGTCGGCGAAGGCGTCGTCGCCCAGCTTGTCCCGCAAGCTGGCGACGCACTGTTCGTGGAACTCGGCGTGCTGGCTCCAGTGGGTGGAGATGCCGGCCGTACGGCGCACCTTGTCCGCGGCTCCGAGCATGTGAGCCGCGCCGATGAGGTCGCCCTCGCTGGCCAGGGTCCAGCCGAGCGCTCTCATGCCGACGGTGATGATGAGCCGGTCGTCGAAGTCACGGCCGACCACCAGGCTTTCGCGTAGCAGCGAGATCGCTCGCGCGTTGTCGCCGCCTTGCCAGGCACCGAGAGCGACGATGATCAGCACCCAGGAGCGGACCCAGCTCTCCCCTTGCGCCTCGGAGAGTGCGAGACTCCGCTCGACCAGCTCGGCGGCCCGCTGCCGCTCCCCGAGATAGTCGGCCGCCGTGCCGAGGGAGAGCAGGGCGCACGCCAGACGCATGGTGTTGCCGGCCTCGGTGTTCCTGGTCACGGCATCCTCGAACAGGACGCCCGCCCGCTTGTAGTCGCCCGTGATGTTCGCCGCCATGCCCGAGACCAGCGAGGCCAGGCCCAAAGCCTCCGAGTGGCCCAGCTTGCAGGCCAGCGCCCTGCCCTCCTCGACGAGTCGCTCGGCCGCCGCGATGTCGCCCTGTGTGTAGGCGGCATCGGCCTCGGCGCACAGGGCCTCCGCTCGCATTGCGGTGGGACCTGGAGCGGCCTTCAGCATGCGGTCGAGCCAGTGGCGGCCCTCGCTGTAGAACGCGTTGGGCTTCCAGTGGGTCTCGTACAGGAGGGTGGCGATGTGCAGCCCGGCCTCCGCCTCGCCGGGTTCCTGCAGGCAGAATTCCAGGGCGGCCCGCAGATGCGCGCGCTCCAGCCGCAGCCGGGTGAACCAGGAGACCTGCTGAGGGCCGAACCATTCGGCGAGCGCCTGATCGACCAGCAGCCTGTACCGGTCCCGGTGCCGCCGCAGCAGCGCCCGCCGCTCGTCGGCGCTCAACCGCAGCCGCCCGAACTCCCGGAGTGTCTCCAGCATGCGATAGCGGACCTGCCTGTCGTGCTCCTCGCGTTGCAGCAGCGACTTGTCCAACAGTCCGTCGACCAGGTCCAGGACGTCCTCTCGCTCGATGCCGTCGCCGGTGCAGACGGATTCGGCGGTCTCCAGATCGAAGTCTCCAGGGAAGATCGACAAGCGGGTCCACAGAGTCTGCTCGGGGGTGGAGAGCAGCTGGAAGCTCCAGTTCACCAGCGCGTGCAGCGTCCGCTGACGCGGCGCGGCCGTACGGCTGCCGCGCGTCAGAAAACGGTAGCGATCGTTGAGGTGTTCGACGAGCGCGCTCACCGACAGCGCCCGCAGCCGCACGGCGGCGAGTTCGATCGCCAGAGGAATGCCTTCCAACCGGCGGCACAGCTCGGCGACCGCCGACTGATTGTCCTGGGTGAGGGTGAACTCGGGCACCGCCGCCGCGGCGCGCTCCACGAACAGGGCCACCCCGTCGTACAGCTCCGGCGCCTTCTCCGTCAGAGGCTGATCCACGCCTGGTACGGCGAGCGGTGCCACCTTCATCGCGTGCTCGCCTGTGATGCCAAGCGACTGCCGGCTCGTCGCGATGATCCGCAGTTCGGAGGCGGTCCGCAGAAGACTGTCGGCGAGCTCGGCGCAGGCGTCGCTCAGGTGCTCGCAGTTGTCGAGGACGAGCAACGTCCGCTGGGAGGCCAGCAGCTGTGCAAGCCCGTCCACTGGGCAGATCATGGACTCGTCGCGCAGGCCGACGGTCTCCGCGACCGTCTCCACCACGAGGTGCGGGTCGTCGAGACCGGTCAGATCCACCAGCCACACCGCGTCGAAGGCTCGGTGGTGCTCGGCGGCAGCCCTGAGGGCGAGCCGTGTCTTGCCGACGCCGCCCACGCCGGTCAGCGTCACCAGCCGCGAGGCGGTCAGCAGCTGCCTGATCTGGGCGAGTTCCCGTTTCCTGCCCACGAAGCTGGTCAGGTCGGCGGGCAGGTTGCCAATCCGCCGCACATGCCTCAAACCAGCCATCACCTCACGCTAGAAGGGGCTAAGCCGCAGGTCAACGCCGTAGTCCATCAGTCGTCGGCACCAGGACCCGCCGCATCGCCGTCCAGCGTGCCTGTCTCATGAAGATCGTGACCGAAGACAACCGAGCTTGGAGCATCTGCCGCTGTTGGCAGTGGGCGGCGGCAAGTTGTTCGGCAGCACCAGCGGAGCGTCCGGGACGTGCAGGGAACGAAGCAGCTTGGCCTTGTCGGCCTGATCGGGCATAGGGGTCTCAGTCGACAAGTGCGCCGGCGGACAGATTGGCGATTGTTCCGGTCATGGCTCCAGCTCGATCTGAAGCCAGGAACGCGGCCGTCTCTGCGATTTCAGAGAGCGTAGGCAGCCTCTTTAGAAGCGTCCCCTGCACCATCCCCCCTCCTTCGAGCAATTCCTGGACCGACTGCCCGGCCGCTGCCGCGGTTTGCTTGAAGAGGTCCTTGGTGTAGGAACCCGCTGCCGGCGCATCGACGACAGCGTGTGGACGGATGGTGATCACGCGGATGTTGCTGGGTGCCAATTCCGCGGCCAGAACCCGCGAGAAGGCCTCCTTGCCGGCCGCGCTCACGCTGTGCCCCAAGATGCCGCCTACAGCCAGTTTGGAACCCGGCTCGGACAAAGTAAGGATGACGCCAGGACGCTCGCGACCCATGTGCCGTGCCACAGCCTTGCTTGTGATGAACAGCGTCCGCAGAAAGCCATCAATCGGCCGCATGAACTCCTCCAGCGAGAGGTCCGCCAGCAAAGTCCCCTGGTCGTGCATGACACTCACGGCGTTGAGGGCGATGTCGATGCTGCCGGCCGTCGCCGCGATCGCATCGGCGTGCTTTTCGACCGCCTGTTGATCGAGAACGTCGACTTGCGCGGTCTCGACTGTTCCGCCCGTGGCGGCGATATCACGCGCCACGGCGTCGAGCTTCGCCTGCGTCCGCCCGGCGATGAAGACCCTCGCGCCTTCCCGGGCGAATATCCGTGCGATTGCGCCGCCGATAGCGCCCCCACCTCCATAGATCACAGCGTTCTTATCGCCAAGCAGCAATCCACTCATATGCGTCCTCCAAAGGTGATTGATTCGTCCGAACGCGGCGGCCTATCGGTCAGTCGTGTTTCTGACGCTGGATCTGTTCTGCGATGCGCTTGATTCGGTTCAGTCGCGCATCCCAGGTCTTGCCGACTTCATTCAGTTGCCGGACGGCGCGGGCGAGCTGCGCCTCGTCGACTTCGTAGCGCCGCTCGCGGCCCATCGGTGTCGCGTGCACGAGGCCTGCGCGATCGAGGACGCCCAGGTGCTTGGTGACCGCTTGGCGCGAGATCGGGAGACGATCACTCAGGCTGGTCGGCGTACCGACTCCTTCCGCGAGCAGCAGGTCGAGCAGGCGGCGCCTGATCGGGTCGCCGATCGCCGACCAGAGTTCGTCGTCGACGGCGACGGTCATTGCGCCACCACGGAAGGGGCGTAGCTCCGCAGTCTGGGCAGGAACATGTCCCAGCCGCGCTCATGGTCGTGGAAGGCCTCCTCGAGCACAGCGGCCTCCCAGCCCTTCTCCCGCCAGCCGCTCTCAGTCAGGCGCAGAATCGTGCCGTCGCCGGAGGGCTCGAGTTCGAAGGTGACCAGGAGCGAGTTGTCCGCATCGGGCAGCTGACCATCAGAAGCGATCCAGTGGAACGCGAACTTGCGGGGCGGATCCACGTCGACCACCGTGATCGGTTCAACCGCAGCGTGGGCGCCGAACACCAGTTCGCCGACCGCGCCTGGCGCAGGCTCGAACGACGCGTCATCGGGCCACCACATCTTGATGTGCTCGGGACGACTCACCACATCGAACACGATCTCCGGTGCCGCGTCGATGCGGATCTCGCGCTCCAACTTTCCAAACTCCACCAGGGACCTCCAATAAGCAACCATCGGTTGCGCATGACTGTAGCCGCCACGGCGGCCATCCGCAACCTTGTGTTGCGTAACGACCGCGAGGCCGACACAGGGGAGCGCGGCGACCTCGATTGACAGAGGCACCTTGCGATGAGCCGTAGGGATCAGAACACGCCCGGGTGGATCACGCGCTTTCTTTCCTTTTGGTGAGGGACGGCCGCGCCCGTAACAGCTAACCTTCTTTACAATTCCTTTCACGGGAGGTTGGCATGCGCCGTCTGGCCGCTCTTGTCTGCTTACTCGTCCCCCTCCTCATCGCGGTCCCTGCCAGGGCCGCGGCCACCCCGATTCAGGTCTACGGGTCATGGCACTGCGGCAACGACGCCTGCATCTGGGGCGCCGTCCGTGATGTGAGCGAGTTCGACCAGAAGAACCACTGGCTCATCGACCGAGGCGACGGCCGCCCCTCGGTCAACGTCGTAGTGCTCAGCTTCGTCCACCCGGTAAAGCTGCTGCACAAGACGACCGACGCCCAGACCCTCGACGGGGTTCCGCGCGGCATGACCGCCGACATCGTGAACTACTTCAAGAGCCGCGGCATCCGGGTCATGCTGTCCATCGGCGGCATCACCTACACCGACGCGTGGAACGCGGCCTTGGCGGAGAACGCGGCCCAGTTCGGCCGAAACGCCGCCGAGGTGGCCCAGCGGCTCGGCGTCGGCATCGAGATCGACTACGAGGAGAACAGCGGCGCCGACCTCGCGGGCCTGCAGTCCTTCATCGACGCGTACCGGGCCGTCCTGCCGTACGACGCCACAGGAGCCAACCAGGCGGCGCGCCTGACCATCGACCTGGCCGCAGGCGATCGATGGCTGATCGACATCGGCAGAAAGGCGACGGCGGACTGGCTGCGCACCACCGCGCCGGTCCTGGACTACGCCAACGCGATGGTTCCCGCCCGCCAGCCGAGCGCTTCCGCCGCGATCGCCAACTGGCAGGAGCACCTGGACGGCAAAGCGACCTACGCCCCGCCGATCCCGCCGCTGGCTCCCGCCAAGTTCACCGGCAGCCTCTACATCGCCGAGGGAAACAAGGTCCTTCCCGAGTGCACCGGCTTCGGTGCGTCGCTGCAGAACACCACCGGCACCTTCGTCCAAACGGCCGCGCCGAACGGCGCGGGAACGAGTTCGGGACTGCTCGGCTACATGTTCTGGGCGGCGGAGCGGCCCTCCACCCGTGGCGTGACCACCCTGCCGCCCAACACGTGCGAGGGCGGCGTGGGCGGCGGCGCAACGGCTTACTCCATTCCGATTCCGATGCCCGCCCTGCGGCAGAGTTGAGCGCGTCGGGGCCGCCGTGCACCGGCGGCCCCGACAATCCGGGATCAGCGCGGGCCGGGTGTCCTGACCCAGCCTTGGGCCGCTCCTTTTTCTCCTGCCGACAGATCTGATCAGCGACTGTGAATCGGTCCGTCGACGTCGGCTGCGCCCGCGCGTGCCAGCACCAGGTCCTCGACGGCCTTGGGGAGGGTGGTTTCGAAGTCCAGCAGCTTCGCCCAGTCCGGCTCGACGGTGATGAGGACCATCTGGTCATACAGGGCCCGCACCCCCTGCTCCCAGCCCTTGACGTGCGCGGCCGGGACCACCTTCCGGGACGCTTCGACGTAGGAATCCGGCACCCCATCGACCAGCTCGACCCGCGCCGCCCCGCGGATCAGCAGCACCCGCGGCGGCCACTCGTCCTGGGTGTCGACGGTGAGCGCCACCCTGGGATTCTGCCGCAGTGCCCGAACCTTCGCCGATTTCGGCACGGTGGCCATGACCACATGCTCGCCGGTCCACCAGAACCCGATCGGAATCGCCCGGGGCGCGCCGTCGGTCCCGATGTAGGCCAGCCGTGCAGGGATAGACGATCCCAGCAGCTTCTGCGAGATCGGCTTGGCCAGCTCCTCGGCGACGTCTTGGCGGTTCATGTCCGGCTCCCTTGTCGGTTGACGCGCCCACCCGGGCGCGTTCGTAAGTCAGACGGAGCCGACCGCTCGTTCTCGACATACGCACAGAACTCCCCCCGCGATTGGAAGAGACCTTTACGAACAAATCCCGCCCGCTTATCGTGGGGCCGAGAGCTCACGGGGGAGAGCAGTGACCACGCAGCATCGGACCCCTGCGGAGGCGTTTGTTGAACGTCCGTCGTGTCCTCGCGATCCTTCTCGTCCCTCTCCTCGTCTCTCTGGGCACGCCTCCCGCGGTGGCCGCCACAGCGGTCGCGTTCGGTTCGGTCGTCCCGGTACCCGTCACCACGACCGCGACCCCCGGGGTGAGCTACGGCATCACCGCGTCGACCGCTGTCTACACCGACCCCGCCGCGGCCGGCATCGGCGATCGGCTCGCCGCACTCCTGCGCCGTTCCACCGGCTATCCGATCCCCGTCGCGCCCGCGCCCGGCACCGGCGGCATCTCCCTCCTGCTGTCCGGCGCCCCCGCCACGGTCGGACCCGAGGGTTACCAGCTTGACGTCACCGGCACGTCGATCGTCATCCGGGCCAACCAGCCGGCGGGCCTCTCCAACGGCGTGCAGACCCTGCACCAGCTTCTGCCCGTAGCGGCCGACAGCGCGACGGTCCAGCCGGGCCCATGGCCGGTGCCCGGCGGCCACATCGTGGACTACCCGAGGTACGGCTATCGCGGCGCCATGCTGGATGTGGCCCGGCACTTCTTCCCCGTGGCCGCGGTCGAACGCTACATCGACCAGCTCGCCCTCTACAAGATCAACTACCTGCACCTGCACCTCTCCGATGACCAGGGCTGGCGCATCGCGATCGGTTCCTGGCCGAATCTGGCGACGTACGGCGGCAGCACCGCCGTCGGCGGTGGCCCCGGCGGCTACTACACCCAGGCCGACTACCAGCAGATCGTGGCCTACGCCGCCGCCCGCTTCGTCACGGTCGTCCCTGAGATCGACATGCCGGGCCACACCAACGCGGCGCTGGCGTCCTACCCGGCACTCAACTGCGACGGTGTCGCCCCGCCGCTCTACACCGGCACCGACGTCGGCTTCAGCTCGCTGTGCACCTCCAAGGAGCTCACCTACACGTTCATCGACCAGGTCTTCGGGGAGCTCGCAGCCCTCACTCCGGGTCCCTATCTGCACATCGGCGGCGACGAGGCCGCCTCCACCCAGCCCGCCGACTACGCGGCCTTCGTCAACCGGGTGCAGCAGATCGTCGCGGCGCACGGCAAGACCGTCGTCGGTTGGCACGACATCGTGAACGCCACACCGTTGCCCTCGACGGTCGCGCAGTACTGGGGAACCACCACCCGCGACTCCGCGGTGGCCACGGCCGCCCAGCGCGGCACGCGGCTCATCATGTCGCCGGCCAGCCGGACCTATATCGACATGAAATACAACTCACGCACGACCCTCGGGCAGAACTGGGCCGGCTACATCGACGTCAAGACCGCCTACGACTGGGACCCCGGCGCCTACCTCAGGGGCGTGGCCGCCTCATCCGTGCTCGGCGTCGAGGCGCCACTGTGGACCGAGACCATCGTCACGGGCGCCGACATCGACTACATGGCCTTCCCCAGGCTCCCGGCGGTGGCGGAGCTGGGCTGGTCGCCGCAGGCGACCCACGACTGGACGGCCTTCAAGCAGCGGCTCGGCGCCCAGGGCCCACGCTGGCACGTCATGGGCGTCAACTACTACCACTCCACGCAGATCTCCTGGCCGGGCGGTTCATGATGCGTCGAATCCTCGCGATCCTCGTCTCCACCCTCACCCTGGTACTGGCCATCGGCGTCGTCGACGCGCGTGCGGCCACCGTCTCCTCCAGCGAGCTGACCTCCGGCTGGGCACTGCGCTCGGCCACCGGGCTGTCCGACACCGGCGCGGCCATCTCACAGGTCGGCTACTCCACCTCGAGCTGGAACCCTGTCTCACTGCCGTCCACGGTGCTGGCCGGGCTGGTGGCGGACAACGTCTACCAGAACATCTTCTTCGGTCAGAACCTCAAGAACGTCCCCGACCTGACAGGGCAGGACTGGTGGTTCAGGGGCGAGTTCACCGCCGCGGCCGCCTCCCCGGGGCAGGTCTACTGGTTGCGCTTCAAGGGCATCAGCTACCGCGCGCAGATCTGGTTGAACGGCACCCAGCTCGATGCCAACGCGGTGGGCACGATGGTCGGCCACGAGTACAACGTGACCGGCGTGATCCACCCCGGCGCGGTCAACGCCCTGGCCATTCGCGTCACGCCCCCGGCACACGACTGCAAGGACCTGTCGTTCTGCACCGTCGACTGGAATCCCGAAGCCCCCGACATGAACGCCGGGCTGTGGGGGAAGACGCTGGTGGACACCACCGGGCCCGTCGCTCTGCGCGATCCCTACGTCAAGACCGTCCTGCCGCTGCCCGCCACCAACGCCGCTGATCTGACCGTCTACGTCGACGCGGTCAACGCCACGGCGGCGCCGGTCACCACCACGATCAACGCCACCATCAGCAAGGCCGGCCAGCCGAGCATCCCGCTCAGCCAGACCGTCACCCTGAACCCGAACGAGCGCCGCGAGGTCGCCTTCGCACCGGTCCACGTCACCAATCCCGTCCTGTGGTGGCCCTACCAGTTCGGGTCGCCGGAGCTCTACCAGCTCAGCGTCTCGGCGACCGCGGGCGGGGCGACCTCGGACACCAAGGGGATCGACTTCGGCATCCGTCAGTTCACCGACTACCGCACCACCGTCAACGGCACGTCGTTCGCCGGTTACAAGGTCAACGGCCAGAACATCATGTTCCGCGGCGGCGGCTACATGTGGGACATGCTGCAGCGCTGGGACACCAAGACCAACGCCGCGCACATCAAGTACGTCAAGGACATGGGCCTCAACACCATCCGCCTGGAGGGCACGCTCGGCAACGAGGAGCTCCACGACCTGGCCGACAAGGCCGGCATCATGGTGATGCCCGGCTTCGTCTGCTGCAGCGCGTGGGAGAACGACAGCGGGTGGTCGGCCGAGCAGGCCCAGGTCGCCGTCGCCTCTCTCGACACCCAGATGCGCGCCACCCGCGCCCACGCCAGCACATTCCTGTGGACGTACGGCAGCGACCAGCCGCCGACCGCCGCCCACCTGGCCGCCTACAAGAACGTCGCGACCGCCCTGCACTGGCAGAACCCGACCCTGGACAACGTCGCCACCTGGTCCAACGCGAACGCCGGGATGAAGATGGACGGCCCGTACGTGTGGGAGCCGCCGGTCCTGTGGTGGGACACCACCAAGGCGGGCAGCGCCTTCGGCACCACGGGCGAGGAAGGCACCGAGTCGCCGCCGCCGCTGGAGAGCCTGCAACGCTTCCTGGCCCCCGCCGACCAGTGGCCGATCGGTACGGCCTGGAACTACCACGCGGGCAAGGCCGGCAGCGTCTTCGACAACACCGCCCCCTTCACCGCCGGGCTCAACAGCCGGTACGGCACGGCCACCGGCGCGGCCGACTACTCACGCAAGGCGGAACTGCAGAACTACGAGAACACCAGGGCGTTCTTCGAGGCGTGGAACTCCCATGAATACACCCAGTCCTTCGGCACCATCTTCTGGATGCTCAACAGCGCCTGGCCGTCGGTGCACTGGAATCTGTACGACTACTACTTCAAACCCGGCGGCGGCTACTTCGGCAGCAAGAAGGCCAACGAGCCGGTGCACATCGCCTACGACTACGCCACCAAGAAGGTGTTCGTGGTCAACTCCACCCTCACGGCCCGCAGCGGCCTGACCGCGACGGCGACCCTGTACAACATCCCGGACCTGGCCCAGAAATACACCACGTCGGTGCCCGTCACCGCCGCGGCCAACTCCTCCACCCAGGTTCTGACCATCCCCGCCGTCACCGGCCTGTCCACCACCTACTTCATCCGCCTCCAGGTGAAGGACGCGAGCGGGGCGACGGTCAGCAACAACCTGTACTGGTACTCCACGACGGCCGACACGCTCGGGAACAAGAGCAACTGGTACCGGACCACGCCCAAGAACTCCGCCAACCTCACCGGACTGAACAGCCTGCCCGCCAATCCCAACCTGAACGCCACCGCGTCCAGGGTCACCTCGGGCGGCCAGGAAACAGTCACGATCACCCTCACCAACACGAGCGCGACCAACCTCGCCTTCTTCGTCCGTCCCGAGATCACCGCGGGCAACGGCGGCACCGAGGTCGTGCCGGTCACCTACACCGACAACTACATCTCCCTCTGGCCGGGGGAGTCGACCACCGTCACCGCCGCCTACCAGACGGCCGACCTCGGCGGACAAGCCCCCTATCTGCGGTTACGCGGCTACAACATCCCCACTTCCTCCGTCCCTGTTTCCTGAGGTCTTCCCAGGCGACGGCCCGGCCGGAAGCGACCACTCGCATCGGCCGGGCCACGTCGAACCGCGACGGCTCAGTACTCGGCATTCCTGGCCGAGCTTCTGCGTGGCTAGGACTCGTAGAGGTCCGTCTCGCTGAGGACTGGGCTGCCGCCTTCGGAACGGCCCAGCCGGGCTGCGGAGCCGAACATAGGACCACGAGCGCGCTGGATCCCGGCGACCCGTCCGAAGCCGAGCGGCTTGGGCACGTCATCGTAAACGGCCTCCATACCACCCTTGATCGAGTACGTCTCATGCCAGAAACCGGTGCCGCCGGAGTCTCGCAGGAAGTCGAGCCACCATTGTCGATGCGGCTCCGACCGGGCGAATGCGAGCAGCGAGGGCAGGTCGCGCCAGTACTGGCGCATCCCCATGTTCATCGGGAAGAACGAGTAGTAGACGGGCTCGTGCAGCAGCAGTCCGTCCGGCTTGCCGGCGACCGACTCACTGATCTTCCGTCCGAAGCTGAAGAAGGTCCGGATACCGTACAGCCGATTCACCCGCATGCCGAGGTACAGGACCAGGAGGTCTGGATAGGCGGAGAGGTCGACGGTCTGCCGGTTGACTCGGGTTGGCATCTAGGGCTCCTCGGGGCTCCGATTACGCGTGGGCTGGTGTGGGAGGAAGGTCGTGCGACGCCTCGGCCGGGGCGTGGAGTAGACCGCCGGATCGAGTTCGAACCGGCCGCAGCATGCGACCGGTCCATTCATCGCCTAGTACGGAATTCCGGCGTCAGCTGCCGGCCGCCGCCTGCTTGATCAGCGTGGCGACGGCCTCCGGCTGGGAGATGTAGATGGCGTGGCTGCCTGCGGCTTCGACCACGGTGGACCCCGCACGCTCGGACATCGCCCGCTGAGCCTGCGGCGGGATCGTCTGGTCCTCGGTGGCGACCAGGTACCAGCTGGGCTTGGTACGCCAAGCGGCGTCGGTGACCACGCCGCCGACCGCGCCGACGCCCCACGGCACCTGCGAGTCGGCCATGAAAGCGGCCTGCTCCGCGGGCAGGTCGCCCGCGAAGGCGCCGTGGAACTTGTCCCGCTCGAGAACAAGGAACCCGTCGGCCAGGGGCACGATCGGCGGCACCGGCGCGCCCGACGACGGGTCAGGGATGAGCGTCTGCACGGACTCGCCCTTGTCGGGCATGAACGCGGTGACGTAGACGAGCGCCGACACCCGCGGGTGGTTACCGGCCTCGCTGATGACCGCGCCGCCGTAGGAGTGTCCGACGAGTACGGTGGGGCCGTCCTGGCGGTCCAAGATCAGCCGGGTGGCCTCGGCGTCCCCCTCGAGCGTCAGCGTGGGGTTCTGGACGACGCTGACCCGGTAGCCGTCCCGTTTGAGCAGGTCGTAGACGCCCTGCCAGCCCGACCCGTCGACGAAGGCGCCGTGCACGAGCACGACATTGGTCGCGGTGGAACTCATGATGCTTTTCTCCTCGCGTACTGGAGTGATGCGGACGTGAAGGGCCTTAGGCAGCCGCAGGACGGGCTCGATCACGTCTCCTCGGCCCACTGGCAAATGGTGACGCGGCCGAAGCCGCGCTCGTTTCCGATGCCCGACCTTCACGACGGAGCCAGGCTAGATCGGCCTACTTGACGACGACGGAATCGTTTGTGGACCCATCGTGCAGTCCTCGTCAAGTACCCCGGCCCTACGCTGCCCCCCGATCAGCGATCACCACCGGTGCCCTGCCCTTGGGGATCGGCGCCGGAGCGTTCCGCAGCAACGTCACCCTCCGCCGCCGGCCGGGCGCAAGGGGCGACGGCAGTAGTAGACCAGAGCGGGCGGGAGATTGGCCCACACCGTCCGGCTGACGACCACCTCCTCGAACTGCGACTGCAGAGAGCGCAGGAGGCGCCGGGCCGGCGGCGCCCATCGAGCATGCACGTAGGCGAATGTGGTGAACGCGCCCTGTGGTGACAGGGTCGCCACCACCGCGGACAACACGTCGCGTTGATGGTTCTCGGCGAATGCCGCCCACGGAAGGCCGCTGACCACGACATCGGTCTGGCGCAGCCCACGCTGCGCCAGCTCCGTTACGAGATCGGTCGCGTCCGCCTGCACGACGTCGACCGCCGGATAGAGGGCAGCCAGCCTCTGCGCGAACCGTGGATTCACCTCGACGGCTATGTGCCGGCCGCGTCCCGCGAGGCGCCGCTGGATGGCTTCGGTGAACGAGCCGGTGCCCGGGCCGAGCTCCACGACGACCGGGGAGCCGGTTCTGGGCACGGCCGCAGTCGCCACTCTGGCCAGTGCCGGGCTGCTCGGCGCGACTGCGCCGACCGTCAGAGGATCGCGTACGAACTCCAGGAAGAACGCCACCGCTCAATCCCGAAAAGACGAGTGATGCGGGATCCGGCGGGACGGCGAGTAGACCGCCCAGATGTGAAACGCCAGCCCGATGCCCCAGGCGCCCAGCGAGTACAGCGGCCAGAAGAAGCGTTCCGGGGTGAAGAGCCACCACGCCACGACCTGGGCCAGATTGGCAGCTATATAGGAAATGACGTGGGCCATCAGACCCCGCTTCATTTGCTGTGGACTTTTTCTCGGTCTCATTTCGACCAGCCGCCCGTTTTCGACCTGCATGACGGTGTCAGGCTAGATCGGCCTACTTGACGACCAAGGAATTGTTTGTGGATCCGATCGTGCAGTACCCGTCAAGTACCCGGTCCTACGCTGACGCCCGATCAGCCTGCCGAGAAAGGATCCACCTACATGACGACCACCCGCCGAACGCTGCTGGCCGGAACAGCCGCGGTCACCACCGCTGCCCTGCTCGGCGCACCCGCTGCGCAGGCGCACGCGCGGCCGAAGGGCGAGCCCAAGCCGACCGTCGTCCTTGTGCACGGCGCGTTCGCCGACGCCTCCGGCTGGAACGACGTCGCCGCTCGGCTCATCCGCGACGGTTACCCGGTCCTCGCCCCGGCGAACCCGCTGCGCGGCGTGGCGGCCGACTCCGCCTACCTGACCAGCATCCTCGCCACGCTCAGTGGCCCGCTGGTGCTCGTCGCGCACTCGTACGGCGGGATGGTCATCACGAATGCCGCGACTGGCAACGCCAACGTGAAGGCGCTGGTCTACGCTGCCGCGTTCACCCCCGATGAGGGTGACACGCTGCTGGGTCTTCAGACGAAGTACCCGGGAAGCAAGCTGGACGAGACGGCGCTGGACTTCCGCCCCTACGGTGGGGGCCTCGTCGATGGATACGTCAAGCACGAGGTCTTCCGTGACGTGTTCGCCGGCGACCTGCCGAAGGCGACCACCGAGCTGATGTGGGCCGGTCAGCGGCCGAGTGACTTACGCGCGCTGCAGGAGCCCTCCGGCGCGCCGGCGTGGAAGGCGATTCCTTCCTGGTACCTGGTGGCCCGCAACGACAAGGTGCTTCCGGCCGAGGCGCAGCGGTTCATGGCGCGGCGGGCCGGAGCGCGTGTCACCGAGGTCAACGCCTCGCACGTCGCGATGATCTCGCAGCCTGCCGTGACGGCCGACCTCATCAAGAGCGCCGCGCGCTGAGGTCGGCGATGCTCGAGCGTTCGAGGCGCCGGAATGAGATCCCTGTCCAGAAGGGCCCAAGCCGTCTCAGCGAAGGCAGCGAGACCACACGGAGGAACCACGTGAGCGACGCTGCGGGGCAGCGCGGTCCGGCCCTGGATGACGAGCAGGCCCGCCGGCTCGCCGAGTACGGCGAGGTGGAGCACGCCGAGGCCGGCCAGGTTCTGTACGCGACCGGCGACGACTCCTACGACTTCTTCCTGCTCCTGACAGCCACCGTGGACATCGTCCGGAACGCGACGGCGATCGAGCCAGAACGTCTGATCTACCACGGTGGCCCCGGCGATTTCCTCGGCGAGCTCAACCTGCTGACCGGTCAGTACGTCTACCTGACCGCTCGAGTGGTGACCGCCGGGACACTCGTCCGGATCGGTGCGGTGATGTTGCGCCGGGTCCTCGCCGAACAGGTCGACATCGCCGACCTGTTGCTCGAGGCGTTCCGGGAGCGACGCGAGTTCATCCGCTCGGTGGCCGGCAACGCCCTGGAGATCGTCGGCCGGCCGGACGCCGCGGAGACGCTCGAGCTGCGCACCTATGTGACGCAGTTGCTCCTGCCGCATTCCTGGCTCGATGCGACCTCGGAGTCCGGGCGCTCGCTGATGACATCGGCCGAGCTCGCAGCGGACGAACTTCCGGCGGCGATCGTCGGCGGCTCGGTGCTGCGACGCGCGACGCCCGGAACGGTCTCGGAGGTGCTCGGTCTCACCTACCGGGCCGACGGACATCCCGTTGATCTCGTGGTTGTAGGCGCGGGCCCGGCGGGTCTTGCCGCCGCCGTGTACGGGGCGTCCGAAGGCCTGGTCACCGTGCTGCTGGACCGCAGTGGGCTCGGCGGCCAGGCCGCCAAGAGCGCCCGGATCGAGAACTACCTGGGCTTCCCGCACGGGGTCAGCGGCGCGGACCTCACCCGGCTGGCGATGGTCCAGGCGCTCAAGTTCGGTGTGCGGATCTACTCGCCATGCGCGGCGGCGGGACTCGATCTCTCCGACGATCGCCGGTCAGCCGTCCTGCTGGAGGACGGCTCACGCATCGAGTGCCGCGCGGTGATCGCCGCCACCGGGGCCCACTACCGGCGCCTCGACATCCCGCGATGGGCGACCTTCGAGAAGTCGGGCTGCATCAGGTACGCGGCGACCGAACTGGACGTCCGAGAGTATGAGAACCAGCCGGTGACGGTCGTCGGCGGCGCCAACTCGGCGGGGCAGGCAGCCCTCTCCCTTGCCGCCCACGGCGCGACGGTGGATCTGATCATCCGAGGCGACGAGCTTGGAGTTCGGATGTCGTCCTACCTGACCGACCGAATCCGCGCGCATTCTCGGATCCAGGTCCACACCAGCAGCACGGTTCGCGAACTGGCCGGCGACGACACTCTCGCATCGATCGTCGTCGAGAGGTCCGGTGGACGCCGAGACTGGCTGGCGTGCCGCGCGCTGTTCTGCTTCATCGGCGCCGACCCGGTGTCGAGCTGGCTGACCGGCGTGGTCAAGGACGACGACGGCTTCATCCTCACAGACAGCCGGTTGCCCACCGGATCGTCCCGTACGCCACTGCCGTTCCAGACGAGCGCACCCCGGGTCTTCGCGGTCGGCGACCTCCGCTCGGGCTCGACGAAACGAGTCGCCACCGCCATGGGCGATGGTGCGAGCGCGGTCTCATCCGTCCACGCGGCGCTCGCGAGCGACTGATGTTCATCGGCCGCCGTGAGCTTTCGTCTCTGTCGATGTTCGAAGAGCCGAATCGAATTGCTGAACGTGGCACAGACGCGGCGTCCCGGGGACGGCGGGGAGCACTGCACTGAAATGACTGAGCCGCTGCGGACGCTCGCGACGGTCGGACTGCCCGTCGCTGTCTGACTCGCCCTCTCTTCTGGCCGCCGACCCAGATGCGTGCCTCTCCGGCCTGCACCGGGGAACGGACCCATACTGACCTCGTACGTCGAGGTGGTTACGAAACGAAGCAGAGAGCCCCTCCCGAGGAAAAGGCTCTCTTCTACCTCTTCTCTCAGCGCTCAGTCTTGGCTAGAGCATCTAGAACAATTGTTGCTGCTGGCGAGTCAATGCGAAATCCGCCGCTTTCCTGTGAGATAAGCGAAACGAATCCGTATGATTCCCGCGAAACTGTTCACGCGCCTAACCGCAGCGTCAACCTTCGCCACCGAAGTCCCACGGTCGGATGGGGTTGGATGCCGGATTAGGGTCACCATGAGTCCCAGGCCTGAGCGCGGCGATGGCGTCGAGGATGCGCTCGAGCCCCTGCTGGAAGCGCTCGCCGGGGGCGAGATGGGCGGTGCGGGAGTCCAGAACCGACTGGCTGAACAGCGGGAATGCGCCCGATTCGACGACCTGGCGCACGTACGGTCCCATGTAATCCCGCTTCCAGCGCTCGGGGTCCAGGCCGGTACGGCGAGCCTCCTCCAGCCAGCCGATCTCGCGGCGGATCGCGCTGTGGATGTAGTCGTTGAGCATGCCGACGAATCCGGTGATGTCGTCGATGTCGAGTCCGGTCCTCTCGAACGCGCCGAGCGCGAACTCGTGCACGCGCAGCAGGTTGGGGCCCAGCGTCGGCCGGCTGGTGAGCAGCGCGATCAGCCAGGGATGGCGTAGGCCCGCGGCGCGGATCTGCCGGGCCAGTAGCGTCAGGGCGGAGCGCCAGTCACCGGAGGGGCGGTCGGGGAGCTCGATCTCGCTCATCGCCAGGTCGATCATGAGGTCGAACAGGTCGTCGCGCCGGGGCACGTAGCGGTAGAGCGACATGGCGCCGGTGCCCAACTCGCACGCGATCCGCCGCATGGTCGCCGCTTCGACTCCCTCTGCGTCGGCGATCCGGACGGCGGTCCGGGTGATCTGATCCCTGCTGTAGCCAGGACGCCGCCCCGGCCCGGAGCGCTCGTGCCGCTCCGGCTGCATCCAGATGCTGGTCGGTTCCTCGTCGGCCACCCGTGCCCTCTCTCCGTATTTGCGTACATGGTACCTGAATGACTATGGTCCATTTCGAGTACGAGGTACGCGAAATGGAGGACGCATGGATCGATCTCTTCGCATGGCCGTGATCGGCGCCGCCACCGCGATCGCGTTGAAGGAGCGAGCATGCCGCACAGCGTGACAGTCCAGATCGTGGCGGATGTGATCTGCGCGCACTCCTATCTTGGCTACACCCGCTTCGCCCGCGCCGCCGACCGGCTCAGGGCCGAGGGGGTGGAGGTGACGGTGGAGTTTCTGCCCTTCGAGCTCGCCCCGGGTGCGCCCACCGACGGACGGCCGCTGCTCGCCGTCCTGGAACAGACCTTCGGCCCCGACGCGGTGGCCGGCGCGCTCGCCTTCGCCGAACACGCGGCCCGAGAAGGCCTCCGGTTCGAGTACGGCAAGGCGATCGCCACCGGCACCTTCGAGGCACATCGCCTGATCGCCGACGCCGCACTCCAGGACAAGGCCGAACCCATGGCGGAACGCCTCTTTCGCGCCCACTTCACCGACGGACTGCACGTCGGCGACCCCGCCACCCTCGACCAACTGGCCGCCGAGGTCGGCGTCACAACCGGCCGCGTGCCTCCCGCGACCGTGCGCGCCCGGCTCGGCCGCGTACGTCGCCTCGACATCACCGGCGTGCCGGTTTTCCGCATCGAGAACCTGCCCCCGCTCACCGGATCCCCGACCGAGACCACGCTGCTGGCGACCCTGCGGCAGGCCGCCGCTACGAAGGGAGGACACCGTGAGCGATGACCCGACACGGCCGGCGGTCGTGGGCGCGGGTCCTACGCGGCGCCGAGGCCACCATCCCTGCACGGTAGGAAAGGAAGGCAGAGCACGTTGATATTGACCGGAAAGACGGCATTGGTGACCGGCGCGAGCCGGGGCATCGGCCGCGCCATCGCCACCCGGCTGGCTCGCGAAGGCGCCCGCGTCGCCGTGCATTACGGCGGCAACCAGGCGGCCGCCAAGGACACCGTCACCGCCATCGAAGCGGCCGGCGGGCAGGCCTTCGCCGTCCAGGCCAAGCTGGGCGCGCCAGGTGACGCCGAAGCCTTGTGGGCCGGCTTCGACGCGCACGCCGACGGGGTGGACATCCTGGTCAACAACGCGGGCATCCTCGGCGGCCAGACCGAGATCGACGGCGTCACCCGCAACGGCTTCGAGCGCCTGTTCGCGGTCAACGCCACCGCCCCGTTCTTCATCACCAAGCTCGCCCTGCCGCGGCTGCGCGACGGCGGCCGGATCATCACCGTGGGCACCATGCTGACCCGCGGAGCAGCGATGCCCAGAGCCCTCGACTACGCCATGTCCAAGGCCGCACTCGACGTCCTGACCACCGCCCTGGCCAAGCAACTCGGGCCACGCGGCATCACGGTCAACATCGTGGCCCCCGGGGTCATCGACACCGACATGCACCAAGGACGCCTGGTCGGCGAAGCCTTGGCCTGGCTGTCGTCGCAGACACCCCTCGGCCGGCTGGGCACACCGGAGGATGTGGCCGACACCGTCGCCTTCCTGGCCTCCGACGACAGCCGCTATGTCACTGGACACCGCCTCGACGTCTCCGGCGGGACGACCATGTCATAGCGCCACACAATCGAGCCGTCCGGCGTACGTCTGCCCGTCCCGGTGAGCAGACGTACGCCGCGCGGTCCCCGCCGTTGACCCGAAACCGGCCCGAGCCGTTGAACGAGGTCAGCGGGGGGTGAGGAGGCAGAACTCGTTACCTTCCGGGTCGACGAGGACCGTCCAGTGGAGGTCGGACTGGTCGATGCCTGGGTCGGTGGCGCCCAAGGTGCGCAGGCGGGCTTCCTCTGCCGACAGGTCGTCGCCCGGGTAGGGGCAGATGTCGAGGTGGACGCGGTTCCACACGGTCTTGGTGTCGGGGGTGCGGACGAACTCCAGGTAGGGGCCGACGTCCTTGGCAGAGCGCATGATCGCGTAGTCGTCGGTGACCTCGTGCAGGGTCGAGTCCATCGCCTCGCCCCAGAACCGGGCCATCGCTCGAGGGTCGGCGCAGTCGACCACCACTGCGGCGATCGGCCCGGTGCCCTGGTAGAGCGGCCGGGGCTCCAGGACGCAGAATTCGTTGCCCTCCGGGTCGGCCATGACCGTCCAGGGGACGTCGCCCTGGCCCACGTCGGCGGGCGTCGCGCCGAGATCCTTGAGGCGCCCGACCAGCTCCGCCTGATGGGCGGCCGAGGTGGTGGCCAGGTCGACGTGCACCCGGTTCTTCACCGTCTTGGGTTCTGGGCGGGCGATGATGTCGATGCAGACGGCGGAGGGGTCGGGGTAGGCGAAGCCGACGGGTTCGAGGCTGGTGCCGAACTCCTCGCTGTCGCTGCCCCAGCCGAGCGCCTCCGCCCAGAACCGGCCAAGCGCGGCGGCGTCCCGCGCCTTCATATTGATCTGCACCAGTCTCGTTGCCATGCCGGAGAGCCTAAAGGCTGCCGTCACCTGGGCCGCCGCTGTCAAAAACCCTGCGCGACTACTGACAAAACTCTGTTTTTGTGCTGGTAGAGCTGCTAGGCCAATGGCGTCCCAGCCACTCACTCGACTGCGGCCACCCGAGGTTCTCCCACGGCCCAGGCGCGCCCGTCCGCTGGTGACGACCACGGCCGTAAGGGCGTGCCAGGGCACGATCGCGACGAATGACGGAGCCCTAAGGGGGCATTTGCAACATTTGCACCATGACAGCCGCTCTTACAGATCTCTAGAGTCGTGTCACGTGTGATCTTCGGCCGCGCGGTTTTCCAACTGCACTGCCGGCCCCTAAGGGAGGGTCTGGTGAAAGCGAAATCCCTCATGGCGGGTGCGGTCGCTCTGGCAACGGCTGCAGCACTGCAGCTGTCCGGAGCTGGCTCAGCATTCGCAGACAAGCCGTCCGACCCGAGTCCGTCCAGCAAATCCGCTCATGGCGGTCCGGTCATCGACGACGTGCACAACGTCCCGACGACCGCAGTCGCAGGCCACGTCACGTTCATCGACAACGTCAAGGGCGTCAGCGGCTACTCGGGTCTGAACTTCATCCACTACGACAAGTACGGCTACGACTTCATGTTCGCCAACGGCACCGGCGGCCTTGCCGTCTGGTCGCTGAAGGACCCCAAGCACCCGGCCCTGATCTCCAAGATCACGGCGGCCGAGCTGCGCCAGCCGGGGGACACCCAGGACAGGTTCTGGGAAGGCGAGAACATGACCGTCGACCCGAAGCGCAAGCTGGTCTTCCTCAGCCGGGACCCGCGCGGCTTCGGCGGCACCGTCTCCACCGGTCAGTCCGGCGTCTACATCGTCGACGTCAAGAACCCGTGGAAGCCGGAGACCGTCATCTTCCAGCCGGTCCCGGCCGGGCACACAGCCACCTGCATCAACGACTGCACGTACCTGTGGTCGGTCGGTCCGGCCAACACGGGCACGCCGGGCCAGGACCCGTCCTGGAAGGGCGTGCCGATCCGGGTGACCGACATCCGCGACATCAAGCACCCGCGTACCTTCGACGGGGCGCTCGACCTCGGCCGGTTCGACGGGACCACGGACTACGTGCACAGCGTCGACGTCGACAAGAACGGTGTCGCCTGGGTCTCCGGTGAGGGCGGCGTACGCGGCTACTGGACCAAGGGCAGGCACTACGACCCGGTGCAGAAGCGCAAACGGGTCGCGACGGCGTACGACCCGGTGCCGTACGCGGGCGGCACCGTCGTCCCCACCAACCCGGCGGGCACCGCCTTCTTCGACTTCTTCGACCACAACGCCTACCACAACACCGAGAAGCTCGGCTCCTTCGACAAGGGCGAACTCCTCTACATCACCAACGAGAACATCACGGCCTGCTCCCAGGCGGGCGAGTTCAAGATCGCCTCGCTGAAGGGCAGCTACGACGGCGAGAGCTGGCGGTCCACGCCGGAGAAGCCGTTCCGGCTGAACCTGATCAGCCACTGGTCGCCGTGGGGCAAGGAGGGGTCGGCGACCACCGGTAGCTGCTCCGCGCACTGGTTCACGGTGAACGGCAACATCGTCGCGCAGGCGTGGTACGGCCAGGGCACCCGTTTCCTCGACGTGTCGGATCCCAAGAACCCGACTCAGGTCGGCTACTTCCGGGTGCCGGCGGGGGAGGGCGTGACCGCCGGCTCGGCGTCGGCCGCCTACTGGCACAACGGACTGGTCTACGTCGCGGACTACAACCGAGGCGTCGACGTGCTCCGGTTCGACGGCAAGCTGGCCGGAAAGCCGGACAAGAAGATCTGCTGGAACTCGTGCGACAAGTGACCGTCTGAGTCGAAAGCCCCGGCCCGAGCGTGGCGACGCTGCGCTCGGGCCGTCTTTCGGTGGCGACGGGCATGGAGGTAGGACGGGCGTGGAGGTGGACGGTGGGACGCCGGGGTGCCATGCGCGCGGTCGCGCGGGACTGGTGGTGAGCGGTCTGCTCGGCGCCGGCTCCGCCTCCGATGAGGGCAGAGGCGCCCCGAGGCCGCGCGGCGAGATCACGTTTGGGGTGCCGACCCCTCTCTCGGGCGACGGCACGCTGCGTACGGACCAGCGCGGATGACGGGCGGTGTGCACCTCGCGGGCCGTAGTCGGGCCCGGCTGATCACGCGGCTGGCGGTGGTCGCGATCCTCGTGGCGTGCGGCCTGGTCGCGGATCTCGTCTCCGCCGCGGTCACGCATCCGGCGTACGCGCACGCCTACCTAGTAGAGACCTCGCCGGTCGACGGCCAGGTGCTGCGCTCGCCTCCGGCCGACGTCAGGCTCAGCTTCAACGAGGCGGTGAGCTTCAACCAGCGGTCGTTCCAGCTGCTCGACGTGACCGGGAAGAAGCTGGCGATCGGTGCTCCCGGTTACGTGGACGGGAAGGCCAACACGGCGCGGGTGAGCCTTCCGGCGAGTTTGGTGGAGGGAACCTACGTCCTGGCCTGGCGGATCACGTCCGCGGACTCGCACGTGGTGTCGGGGGCGTTCAGCTTCAGCATCGGCCGCCCGAGCACGCTGGCCGCCCCGGTGGAGGATGATGTCAGCCCTGCCGTTCCCGTCGTCGACGCCGTCGGTCGCGCCCTTGCGTTTCTCGGTCTGGCTCTCGCCCTCGGTGGTGGACTGTTCGTCGCCGTGCTCTGGCCCGCCGGCCGCGACGACCGCCGCGCCCGGGGCATCGTGTGGTCCGGCTTCGCCGCCTTGACCGCGGGCACCGTGGTCGTCCTGCTCGTACAGGGGCCGTACGCCGCGGGCACGTCGCTGACCGGGGTGTTCGACCCTGAGTTGCTCGGCGCGACGCTGTCCACGCGGTTGGGTCACGCGCTGTCGGTGCGGCTGTTGATCGTGCTCGCTCTTGGTGTGGCCTTCTGGATCGCTGTACGCCCCTCCTCGTCCCTGGCTGACGTCCGGACGGACGGCGCCAGGACGTCTGGCGTCGGAGTGGCCGGCCTCGGGGCCGCCTGCGCCGTCGCCCTGCCGTTCACCTGGACGCTGGCGGATCACGCACAGACCGGCGAGCAGACCTGGCTGGCCGTACCTGCGACCAGCCTGCACCTGCTCGCCATGGCTCTGTGGCTCGGCGGCCTGATCGCGCTCGCGGCCTGCGTGCTCCTCCCAGGGAGGGGGCGGAAGCCCACCGGCGCCATCTCCCTGGAACCCGCGCTCCCAAGGTTTTCCACGCTCGCGCAGATCTGCTTCGCGGTGATCGCGGTGACGGGGGTGTATCTGGCCTGGCGGCAGGTGGGAACGTGGGGTGCGCTCGGCGGGACGGACTTCGGGCGGCTGCTTCTCGGCAAGCTCGCCGCCGTCCTCGCCGTGGTGGGTCTTGCCGCAGGAGCGCGGCGGTTCGTGCGGCGGCGCGGACGCGACCCCCTCGGCCTCGATGCCGCCCCTTACACCGCGGTGCGCCGACTGCGCCACTCGGTCGCGGGTGAGGTCGTGCTCGGGGTCGCCGTCGTGTCGATCACGGCCGTGCTGGTCAACACCGCCCCGGCCCGCACCAGCTACGCGCCGCCGGTGCATACCACGGTCCCCATTCCCACGACCGTCGCGAACGCGGCCGGCTCAGCCGCCGGGCTGGGGGGCGGCTCGGTTGAGGTGAAGATCGAGCCCGCGAAGCCGGGAAGCAACGTGGCCGACATCTACATCACCGGGCGGAACGGCTCGCTGGTCGCGGTGCCCGAGGTCTCGGGTGCGCTCGAGTCGCGCGACCGCAGCGTCCCGGCGCTGCCCGTCAAGGTCTCCGCGGCCGAACCCGGCCACTATGTGGCGAACTCGATGTCCATCCCCTACCCGGGGGAGTGGGTCCTGCGGCTGGACATCCGAGTCTCCGACTTCGACGAGACACCCGTGCGTGTCCCGTTCACGGCACACTGAAAGGCTGGTAACACACATGCGAGGCGCTGACAGGAAGGCGTCCCGGTTCCGAGCGACCATGACCGCTGCCGGCATGATCGCCCTCTGTGTCCTGGCGGGCTGCTCCAACGGGGCTCCGCAGCCGCTGACCAAGCCGCCCTACACCGTGACCTCCATCCGGTCCGGCCTCGTCAGCCCCAGCGACCTGGGAAAGGGCGCCACCGAGTTCGAGGACACCGACCACGCCTCGCACGTCATCTACACACCCCCGAACAGCATCCCGACCTGTCCGTACGTCCAGCGCTCGGAGGACGCCAAGGTCGACGTGCAGCCGGCGATCGAGCCGGTGGGTGGGAATCCGACCGGGCGGTTCATCGTCGGCCCGCAGCGCGTGGGGCCCTCATCGCTTCCGGTCGTCACCCAGGGCGCAGTGGTCTTCCAGAGCCCCTCGCTCGCCGGCGGCACGATGGACACCGTCGTGGCCGAGTCCGCCAAGTGTCCGGAGGCGTTCAGCGTGCTCGGCGGGCCGCCGTCCGTCGTGGGCGCTTACAAGGTCGGCAGCCAGCCGATCGAGATGGATGGGTGGAAGGGGTTCGCCCAGCATCTCGTGCACACCTCGCCCCCAGAGATGAACGCGGACACCTACGACGACCTGGTCACCGTCGTGGTGCACAAGGCCAACGCCATCATTTACGTCGGCTACGCGCAGATCAAAGCGGTAGGCCAGCGTGCCGACACCGACGAGAAGGTCAAGGCGTTGATGACGACGACGCTGGCCCGCCTCGGTTAGCGATCTTCCATGAAGATCACCTATTGAGGGTCGAAGAACAGTGAGAGTCTTACCTGCTGGAGGAGCGTTGAGCGCTAGAGCCCCCCTGACGGGCACTGCCGTACCCATCACGCCCGCGCTGCGGATGGGGAACCTGGGCCCGGCACACGCGGGCACGTCGCCCGGTCCGGTCGGCTCCGGCACGGTCGGGGCCGCCGAGGCCGAGACGACCGGCGCCCGATCGTCTGACATGACCCGGAGAGTGCGTATGCTGCGCCGCGCCGTACGTGGCCTTGTAACCGTGGGGGTGGCGGCCTGCCTGGTCGGCGTCATGCAGGCGGTGGCGTTCGCGCACGTGACGGTGAACCCGGAGACGGCCACCCAGGGCGGCTACGCCGCATTGACGTTCCGCGTCCCCAACGAGCGCGACGACGCGAGCACCACCGAGATCGAGGTTCAGCTCCCGACCGACTCCCCGCTGGCTTCGGTCTCGGTGAAGCCACATCCCGGCTGGTCGTACGAGATCACGAAGATCAAGCTGGCCACGCCGATCGAGGTGCACGGCGCGCAGATCAGCGAGGTCATCGGAAAGATCACCTGGACCGCGGCGGATTCGAAGTCAGCGATCAAGCCGGGTGAGTACGACGAGTTCTCCGTGAGCGCCGGACCGCTGCCCGAGACCGACCGTCTGGTGTTCAAGACGCTCCAGCACTACAGCGACGGCGAGGTGGTGCGCTGGATCCAGGAGCCGGCCTCCGGTGCCGACGAGCCGGAGCGGCCTGCGCCAGTGCTCCGGCTCGTACCCAAGGGGGACACGGCATCATCTTCGTCGACGGGCACCGCCCGGGCGGCTCTGGCCGCGAGTAGCACGTCTGCGACCGGGTCGGGCGCGGGAGTTCCGTGGGCGGTCGGGCTGTCCGTGGCCTCGCTGGTGATCTCCCTCGCGTGCGCAGCGACGATGGCCGTGCGGTCGCGCCGGACGCGATAACGCCTGCTCCTGCGGGAGTCGCGCCCGGATGGAGGGGTTCTGCCCCTGCGCTTGCCGATGGGGATGATCAGGTCGGGCTGGATCTGCCGTGCCCGCTGGGGTCGTACATCCCCGCCAGGGTCCGGCGAGCTTGGTTTCGGTGCTCACGTGATCACCGGGCGGTCCGCAAGGGTGCCTTGGGCGGCGCGTCAGTCCGAGGTGCCGCTGCGCCGGGCGTAGGCACGGGCGGCGCGGGCGCGGTCGCCGCAGCGGATGGAGCACCAGTGGCGCCGGCCGTGGGTGCGCATGAGGAACCGGTCGCAGGGGGCGGAGCCGCAGGCGGCGAGGATGCCGGCGTCGGGACCGGTGAGCAGGTCGGCGGCATCGGCGGCGAGGGTCGCCAGTGCGTGGTTGACGGCCAGGTCGATGGGGTGCGCCTGGATGCGGCGCAGTCCCTGGGCCCCGTCCCAGGCGAGGAGGGGTGCGGTGGGTACAGCCGTGAGTGCCTCGTTCACCGCGCGCAAGGAGCCTTCGGGCGGGGTGGTGCTGTCGACGCGGGCGGCGAACAGAGCGCGTACGTGTGCGCGAAGCGCGCGCATCCGCTGTGCGCACACCTCGTACAGCTGCACGTCCGGGGTGGACAGGTCGTGCGCGGCGAGCCAGCGCATGGCGGATCCGGGGGTGGCGAGCAGGTCGTAGCTCTGGCCGGCGGGCAGGGTCGCGGCGGTGTCGGCGAAGTCCAGGGAGCGGTACTGGTCGGCACCTGGAGCTGGGGGCAGAGCGATCTGCGCTGTGTCGGCGGCCAGGGTGTCGTCCATGCCTCTCATGGTAGCGATTGCATTTTTCCGTGATGGTCGCCTAGCCTTGTGTCACGTTAAACACGGCTTTTTTTCGTGAGAAGTGAGGGAGACGTGATGTCACAGCTCAATGCCGATCAGTTCCTGGTCCGCACGTACGGCGGCCCGACCGCCTTGTTCGAGTACGGCGGCCTGCGGTTTTTGACCGACCCGACGTTCGACGGCCCCGGCGACTACGGCCTCCGCGTGATCCTGACCAAGACCGCCCCCTCCACCGGCACCCCCGCCGACCTCGGCCCCATCGACGTGGTCCTGCTCTCCCACGACGCGCACGCCGACAATCTCGACACCTCCGGCCGTGCCATGCTCACCGACGTCCCCCTCACCCTGACCACCCCCAGCGGCGGTGAGCGCCTCGGGCAGAAGGTCAAGGGCCTGGCCGACTGGGAGACGGTCGAGTTGGAGCGCCCGGGTGGCGGCACTATCACCGTCACCGGTGTTCCCGCCATCCACGGCCCCGGCCCGCGCGAGGAGGTTGAGCCCTTCACCGGCCAGGTCGTCGGCTTCGTCCTGACCGGAGAGGGCCTGCCGACGGTCTACGTCAGCGGCGACAACGCGTCCCTCGACGCCGTCAAGGAGATCGCCGAGCGCTTCGCCCCGGTGGACACCGCCATCCTGTTCGCCGGCGCACCTCGTCATCCCATGCTTTTCGACGGCAACCTGCTCGTCCTGGACAGCGCGCAGGCCGCCGAGGCCGCCCGGATCCTCGACGCGCGCCGTGTCGTCCCGGCCCACCACGACAGCTGGGCCCACTTCACCGAGGGCCGAGAGGACCTGGAGGCCGCCTTCACCGCCGCGGGCCTGGCCGACCGCCTGGACCAGGACTGGACGCAGCGCTCCACAGCCTGAACCGCCGCCCAGAACCGAGACATCATGCCGGGGTGGGGCCCGGAACACGCCGGGCCCCACCCCGGCAGCAACCCCACTGTCAGAACGACCTGCGCTCACCAATGAGGACGCCCCGGGCGGGGGAAGGTCTCAGACTGATAACTTGCGGGAATTGAACATCTCCCAAGTGATCGGTCATCCTCGATCGCAACAGATCATCTTTTCTGACTTTCTATTTCTAGAAATCCAGAAAAACGCCTAAAGTGGCGGCTCATGACGACCCCCGCGACCCCCGTCACGACGCCCTGCAAGCACTGCGGAAACCCGATCGAGCAGAGGAGCGGCCGGGGGAGGCCCAAGGAGTACTGCCCGGAGGGCGACTGCCAGGCGGCGGCGAAAAGAGAACGGGAGATACGCCGGTCGACGCCTGGCCTCGACGGCGCGCTCGCACGGGTCGAGGATCTGTACGACCGGATGGAGAAGGGGCTCGCCGCGGCGATCGCGCCCCTCGCTCAGGTGCTGGCGGAGGAACTTAGCCCGGCCGGCGTGGAGGCGAAGCTGAGCGCGGTGCAGGCGGAGGCGCACACGCGCATCGCGATCGCCCACACCGAGCGCGAGCAGGCGCTGGCCCAGGTGCGGCTCGCACGGGAGACCGTTGAGGAGGCCAAGGCGGAGGCCGAGCAGTCACGCCTGCGGGCCGAGGAGGCGCACGCCGAGCGTGACGGCGCCTTCGCCGACGCCGAGACCGCCCGCGAACAGGCGCTGGCGGCCTTGCGTGAGGCGTCGGCCACCGAACGCCGTGCCAGGCAGGAGGCCGAGGAGGCGCATCTCCGTGCCGATGCGGCCGAGGCCGCCCGCGACCAGGCGGTGCGTGAACTGGCCGAACGGCTGGAGAAGGCGAATGCGGACATGCGCCAGGCGGAGGCGAGAGCCGTACAGGCCCGGCAGGGACGCGAGCGCGCCGAGGAGGAGGCGCTCAGCGCGAACGAGAAGGCGGAGTCGGCGCAGCGTGCCCGCCGGGAGGCGGAGCAGGCCGCGGCCGCGGCGCTCGCCCGCGCCGAGGCGGCCGAGGCCGAGCGCGACCGCGCGGTGTCCCGCGCGGAAGCCGAACGTGACCGGGCGGTGGCCGTGGCGGAGGCTCAGCGTGATCAGGCGGTCGCCCGGGCGCAGGCCGCCGAGTCCGACAGGGTGGTCGCGCTCGCGGATGCGGCCAGGGCGGGGGCCGAGACCGCCCAGGCGGCGGCGCGTGAGCAGGCCGCGGCCGAGGCACTGGCGCGCATGACCGGCGACGCCCGTACGGCGGCCGCCCAGCGCGAGCGCGCCATGAGCGAGCTGGAACTGGAACGCTCACGCCTGAGCGACCTGCGTGCCCAACTGGACGCCGCACGGACGGAGGCGGCCGAGCTGCGCGAGCGGGCGGTCACCGCTGAGCTGCGTCTTCGCGACCTCACCTAGATGCCGTCGCGACCCGACGTGGCATGACCCGACGGATATGTGCTGGTGCTGCGACTGGAAACGATCACCGGGTTCGTGCCTCGACGAGGCCGTGTTCAACGCTCCTCCGTAGCCGCCTTGCCTTCTCGCCTATTCCTGCGAGGGCGCTTTCACGTGAATACGACAGAAAGCGTCTAAGGGGCGAAGCGGTCAGACAGTGGCGAAGTCGGTATTGGTGAGCCTCGCGGACACGTTCCACAGCTCCGGACCGAGTTCGGGGTCACGGGCGGCGAGGCCCGGCCGGTGGATCTCGGGGTTGCCTCGGAGATGGCCCATGCCGTCGGGGCCGACGTAGGAGCCGCCGGGAACATCTGCCGTCGCGGCGTAAAGAGCGGGATAGGCACCGTGATCGGCGTCGTTGAACATCCATAGCGTGGCAAGGAAGAACATCTTCCTTACCCCGGTGACGTGATCATTGAGACTGGTTCGGGCGATGCCGGGGTGGGCGGTAATCGCGCGGATGCCGCTGCCGGCGGCTTCAAGCCGGCGTTGCAGTTCTGCGGTGAAATACACGGTGGCGAGCTGGGAGTCGCGGTAGGCCTGCAGGGCGTTGTACTTGCCCTTCGTGCCGTCGACGTTGTCGAGCTTGATCTTTCCGCCGATGTGGAGCTGGGAGGACATCGAGACGACGCGACTGGTCGATGCGTCACGCACGTACGGCAGGAGCAGGTTGGTGAGTGCGAAGGCACCGAGGTAGTTGGTGCCCATCTGGAGTTCGAACCCGTCGACGGTGCGGCCTTCGGGGACGAGCATGATTCCTGCGTTGTTGATCAGGATGTCCAGGTCGACGGACCAATCGTCGGCGAAGGAACGAATCGAGGCCAGGCTGGAGAGGTCGAGCCGGCGCACTTCGGTGCTGCCGGGAAGCTCAGCTGCGACTTTCCGGCCTTTGTCGGCGTTGCGGACGGCGAGGACGACGTGGGCCCCGGCTCGTGCGAGTTCGCGCGCTTCGACGATTCCCAAGCCCGAGCTGGCGCCGGTAACGATGGCAGTTCTCCCTCGCAAGTCGGGAATGTTGTCGGGTGTCCACCGGTGTCTGGCCATGGTGGGGCCTTTCTGGACGGTTGATCAATTGGAGTGATCGCTGCCCACGACCTCGGCTGCCGGGTCTGGGCTGCTGCAGTTTGGGATGTGCCGACAGGAGTGCAAGCACGCTGGGGCCAGCCGCGCGCTTGGTTCGCCGGAAGCCTCGACAGGCGCGGGGGAGTCGACGCTCACGCGCACGGGCCCCTCCCATGGGATGATGTAGATGCAACACCATTGGAGACAGACTACGGGCACTGGTGATGTACATGCAACACATGCGGGATGGAGAGACGATTGCCGCACAGGCACGGCGCATGGCCTTGGAGGTGCGGCGCTCCTGCCTCGGCGTACGGATCGGGCGGCTGAACCGGCTGGTGGCACGTCGTTTCGAACACGCTCTGCGCCCGCTCGGGCTATCCCTCGCTCAGGTGGAGGTGCTTGGCGCGCTCGTCCTGATCCAGGACCCGGCCCGTCCGGCCGACCTCGTCAACCTGCTCGCCGTCGAGCGGTCGACCATCAGCCGCAATCTCGCGCTGCTGGAAAAACGCGGCTACGTCACGACGACCAAAACGTCTCCCACGGGACGCTCGCAGCGAGTCACCGTCACTGCGGAAGGCCAATCCGTGCTCGCGCATGCCGAGCAGGCCTGGGCCGAGGCGCAACGGGTTGTGGCCGACCAACTGGGTGCCCACGCCCTGCCGACTCTCGATGCGTGGCTGGAAAAGCTGGCGAGCTCAGACGAGGAGGGATACCCGTCTCCCTGAAATAGGCTGCTCGGGGCGGGCAGGCCCCACGAGGTGCTTCCCCTGCCTCGCGCGAACCACGTGGTCATGAACGGAAACCTGCTCCTCCACGAGCTGGACTTCTTCCGCCGCTCTCGACCTGCCCGCAAAGAACGTCCGTTAAGAGGGTCCGGTGGGGAATCGTGTCGAACCGGTGGAAGCTGTTCGGCGTGGTGCGACCCGGCGAACCGCGGTGGACACCGCCTCCGGCTCCGCCGTACGAAGCTCTGCCTGAGCCGCCGGAAGATGCCGGCCGCGTTCGAAGACGTGGAACGCGGCCCGGCACACCAGCAGCGCCGCGGCGAACGCGGGGAGCCACGCCAGGCGGGGGACGATCCAGCCGGGGTCGTCGGGAGCGGTGTGCAGGCCGGGCAGAGGACCACCGGCGAACAGGCCGATCCCGGTGACGGCGATCATCGCGGTCTGGTGCCACAGGAAGATCGTCACCGCCGATAGGTTGACGAGTGCGACCACCGCCCACGCGGCAGGGCGCCGCATGACCCGGCGCAACCGGCCGAGGAGCAACAGGGCCGCTCCGCATTGGGTGAGCCCGAAGGCGGCGGCCGCAAGCGTGGGCGGGGACTGGTTGGAGATCGGGGCGCCGGGCACGCCCACCATGGCGGCCGGGTAGCCGGCCCACAGGATCAGTGCTGCGGTCGCGGCGCCGCCGCCGAGCAGCAGCGCCCATCCCGTCGCACGGCCGCGCAGCCGGCCGCGCGCCCATGCCGTGCCCAGGCAGTACGGCACCAGCCAGCCCGCCGCCACGTTGGTCCAGGCGAGCCAGGAGGGGCCGCCGAGGCCGTAGCGGACCACGTCGACAAGCGCGACGACGGCGAGCGGCCACACCGGGTGCAGGCCGGTGACCAGCGGGGTCGCCGCCGTGAGCGCCGCGAAGACCAGCAGGAACCACATGGGCGACAGCACCAGCTTGACCAGCGCGTGCACCGTGCCGAGGTCGGCCCCGGCGGCGAGCATCGCACCCGCCGCCACGCTCCAGACGCCCAGCACGGCGGCGACCGGCCGGAACAACCGGTGTAATCGGGCGGCGAGCCATCGCCGGTAGGTCTGGCTCCGATGGCGGGCCCGGGCGTGGCTGCTCGCCGCCATCTGGCCTCCCACCAGGAAGAAGATCGCCATCGTCTGCAACAGCCACGAGACGGGTGCGAGCTGCGGCATGTGCCGCAGGGGGCTGGCGGTGCGCAGCGTGCCGCTGTCGGCGACCAGGGCGGTCACCAGCCAGTGACCGAGGACCACACCGAGGATGGCCAGGGCGCGCAGCGCGTCGACGCCCCGGTCACGGTCGGAGGGAGTGCCGGCGTCGATGCGCCGGATGAGTTCACGCACCTCGGGCCACCTCGGCGGTGGCTCGGCCGGAGACGATCCGGGCGATGTTCTCCAGCGACGGGGAATCGGCTTTCAGATAGTCGCTGTGGCCTCCGCCGCCCGCCGCGAAGATCCGCGCGCCGAACCGCGGGGAGACCGGGTCGGCGCCGAGCCCGACGGTGGCGAAGGGCAGGTGCAGCCGCGTGTGCGGAACACGGGAGATCCAGTCGCCGGACCCCCGGCCCGCCCAGACGGCCGCCCGGGTGTGCAGTGCGGAGACGTCGGAAACTCCGATGCCCGCGCTGCCGCACAGCACTATGTCCGTGACGTCCAGCCCGGATGCGGCACGGCCGCAGACCACGGTTCCGTACGAGTGACACACCAGGGAGATGCGGGCGCCGGGCTTGGCCGCGCTCAGCTCGCGCACGAACCCGCGCAGGCCGGGGACGGCCTCGTCGGCGCGGGCCGTGGTCAGCACCGCCAGGCTCACGGTCCTCGGCGTCGGATAGCCGAGCCAGGCGATGACGGCGGACCTGCCGCCCATCGCCTGCTGGAGTCGAATCGAGCCGCCGCGAAGGAGCCCGTACTTGTCGAGGTTGATGTCGGAGCCGGGCACCAGCACCGCGATCCGTTCTGCGGCCGACAGGTCGCCGAAGACCTCGACGGCTCGTCCTCCGTCGCGGCCGTCGAAGGACAGGAACTGCCGCGCCGGGTCCGCCATGGCGCGCAGCATGGCCGCCCGCCACTGATCACCATGGTCGGCGGCCATCCGTTCGGCCGCCAGAATTCCGGCCCGGCCTGCGGCGTACCGCTCGGCGAGGGCTGCGGGGGTGCTTCGCAATAGGGACAGGTGAGCAGGATTCGGTGCGGGGACGGCGCCGGGGCGGGCAGCTCCGGTCAGCGGCACGGCCAGCGCCACGCTGACGAGAGCGGCGAGCAGACAACGGAGGAGGCGGCGGCCGAGGGGTACGCCCGGGTCGATGACGTCGATCACCCGGTCGACGCTCCCGCAGCCCGCCCCCTGGCCGCATCGGACCGACGGCGGCATTCGCGACGTCGCCGGTGGACCACGGGTGTACGACCGTGGTCCGATGCCCGGGCGGCACCTGCGCGTTTACGATCTGGCGCATGCAGGCCACACCACCGCTGCCGCTGTTCAAGCGAGTGCCACCCGGCGCCTGGACGATACTGACCTGGTGTGCGGGCATGGTTTTCACGTTTCTCACGCGGACGAAGCTCCCGGGTGAGTGGGTCCCGGCAGAGCATCCCGCGGCCCAGTTCTACCGGCTGGACGGGCTGACGGCCCTGGCGCTCTCCACCGTCATCGTGCTGGTGGCCGGCGGCCTGCTGTCCCGCCGCCCGTTGGCGGGGGTGGCTTTGTTGATCGTCGCCGCGATCATCGCGACCACGACCCTGGGCGCAGGGGAGATCCCGCTGCCCCAGTACCTGGCGGTCGACATCGCCCTGTACTTCATCGCGTCCACGCGAACGCGCAGAACCGGAGTCGTCGCGATCACGATGGCGCTCGTCGTCCTCGCCGGCTATATAGCCACACGGATGGCCTACGGCTGGCCCGCGGGCATCTCCACCGAACTGGCCGTGGCGATGACCGCCGTCATCGCCTGGCTCCTCGGCAATTCGGTGCGCCAGGCCCACGAGTACGCCGAGGGACTCCGTGCCACGGCCGCGGCCCAGGCGGTCACCGCCGAACGGCTCAGGATCGCCCGCGAACTGCACGACATGGTCGCGCACAGCATCGGCGTCATCGCCCTCCAGGCCGGGGCCGCGCGGCGCGTCATCGACACGCAGCCGGAACGGGCACGTGACGCGCTGGGAGACATCGAGACGGCCGGCCGCGAAACGTTGTCGGGGCTGCGCAGGATGCTCGGGGCGCTCCGTCAGCCTGAACCGGGACGGCCACCCGAGGACGCGCCTCTCCAGCCGGCGCTCGGTCTGGCCGACGTCGAGCGGCTGGCCGCGGCGACGACGGACGCCGGCGTGCGCGTCGACGTGCGCTGGCGCGGCGAACGGCGTGCGCTGCCCGCGGACATCGACATGTCCGCCTACCGCATCATCCAGGAGGCGATCACCAACGTGGTGCGCCATGCCGGCGCAGCCTCCTGCGAGGTGTCCATCGGCTACGAGGAGGACGAGCTGTTCATCGAGGTGCTCGACAGCGGCCGCGGCGGCACAGGAGACGACGGATTCGGCCTGGCCGGCATGCGTGAGCGGGTCGGGCTGCTGCACGGGACCCTCAGTGCCGAGCCCCGTCCCGAAGGCGGATTCCGCGTGGCGGCCCGGCTGCCCGTGCCGGCAGGTGTGCGATGAGCGTCCGCGTGGTGCTCGCCGACGATCAGCCGCTGGTCCGCTCCGCTCTGCAGATGGTCATCGCCGACGCGCCCGACCTCGAGCTCGTCGGGGAGGCGGGAACCGGCGCAGAAGCGGTGCGGCTGGCCCAGAGCCTCCACCCCGACGTCGTGGTGATGGACATCCGCATGCCCGGCATGGACGGCATCGAGGCCACCCGGCTGATCGGCGCAGGTTCAGGCACGGCACGCGTTCTCGTCCTGACCACGTTCAACGACGACGACTACGTGTACGGCGCCCTCCGGGCGGGGGCATCCGGATTCCTCCTCAAGGACATGGCGCTGGACGACATCCTCACGGCGATCCGCGTCGTCGCCGCAGGGGACGCCCTGATCGCGCCGAGTATCACCCGCCGCCTGATCGAGGAGTTCGCGGAACGGCCCGCGCCTGCTCCGCGCCGCCACGATCTCGCCGGCGTCACCGCGCGTGAACGTGAGGTGCTGGCGCTCATCGCACGCGGCATGTCCAACGCCGAGATCGCCGCCGATCTGGTCATCAGCGTCGCCACCGTCAAGACCTATGTGACCCGGCTGCTCGCAAAGCTCGACGCGCGTGACCGGGTGCAGCTGGTCATCATCGCCTACCAGGCCGGCCTTCAAGAAGGCTGAGTGCAGAAATCGGCGCATCTTGGTGGGCGCGCGTCCTGCAGGCGTAGTCGCGGCCGGGCACATCATTCAGATGGAAGCAAACATGAAGCAGGCCCACACGACTCCCGAGACGTTTCTCGGTGTCGGTTACACAAGAGACCGAGCTGGGCTGCCGCTCGAGGCGGTGCGTGTCCCCGTCCCGCAGCCGGCGGCCGATCAGGTTTTGATCCGCGTCGCCGCTTCGTCGCTCAACCCACTGGAGTACAAGCTGGCCGACCTCAATTTCATGGGACGGACACCCCCCGTCGTTCTCGGTTTCGACCTCGCCGGCGTGGTGGTCGGCGTGGGTCATGACGTGAGTCGCGTAGCCGTCGGTGACGCGGTGGCCGCCATGGCCGACTTGAACGGTGACGGGGGCTGGGCCGCAACGGGCGGTCGCGGCGGCGCCTACGCCCTCGCACGCCAGTTCCTCACCGTCCGCAAGCCGCCGTCTCTGAGCTTCCGTGACGCGGCGGCGCTTCCAATGTGCTTTCTCTCCGCTTTCACGGCTTTTTACGGGGCCGTCCAGGCCGGTCACACGATCTACATCCCGGGCGGTGGGGGCGGTGTCGGACATCTGGCCGTTCAGATGGCGGCACGTGTCCTGAAGGCCCGAATGGTCATCAGCAGTGGCGGCAGGCCGCAGTCGATCACACTGGCTCGGCAGTCCGGCGCCCATTTCGTCTTCGACTACAAGCGTGACGACATCGCCGCCGAGATCGCAGAGCTGACGAATGGCCGGGGCGTCGACCTTGTCTTCGACGCCACCTACAACGAGCAAGGCTTTGTCGAAACCGCGAAGACCGTCCGGCGGGGTGGCAGTTGGATCGTGCTTGGTGTCGGCCCCGGCAAGACGACACGTTTGGCCGAAACGCACAGCCCGGTGGATGCCATCTTGGCCGAGCGCGGAGCCAGGCATGTCAACGTCAATCTGCTGCGTTACTTCTCCGAACCCGCCACGTTGGACAGCGAGGCGCGTGGCCTTCTCCAGCGCGGGATGGACCTGGCGATGGAGTGGGCGACGCAGGGACTCGTCGTCCCGCATGTCAGCCAGACCATCGACAGCACCGTCGAGGCGATCAACACAGGACTGCAGTCGCTGAAGGCCGGCAACGGAGTATTGGGCAAGGTGGCGGTGATCGTGGATCGCGACCTGGTCGCGGTGGCGTCGCGGTCTCAGTGACCGTCCGGACGCGCCGGGCCGTCCAGGCGGTGGGTCAGGCCCGTGTGCCGGCGCCCCGCGCCCTTCGTCCGTACGGCCTGGCCGAGCGCGCGGCGTGATCCGACGATGACCACGAGCTTCTTGGCGCGGGTGATGGCGGTGTAGAGCAGGTTGCGCTGCAGCATCATCCAGGCGCTGGTCGCCAGCGGGATCACCACGGCCGGATATTCGCTGCCCTGCGAGCGGTGGATGCTGACGGCGTAGGCGTGGGCCAGCTCGTCCAGCTCGTCGAAGGAGTAGTCGACGCTCTCGTCCTCATCGGTGAGCACGGTCAGCTTGCTGTCCTCGGAAGACATGCCGGTGACCACGCCGACGGTGCCGTTGAACACCCCGGCCGCGCCCTTGTCGTAGTTGTTGCGCAGCTGGGTGACCTTATCGCCCACGCGGAAGACGCGCCCGCCGTAACGGCGTTCGGGCATGCCCTCCCGTGAAGGGGTCAACGCCTCCTGCAGAGCGATGTTGAGCGCGCCCGCCCCCGCGGGCCCGCGGTGCATGGGGGCAAGAACCTGCACGTCGCGCCGCGGGTTCAGGCCGAACTTGGCCGGGATTCGCCGGGCCACCACGTCGACGGTGAGCGCGGCGATCTCCTCGGGCTCCTCGCAGGGGAACAGGAAGAAGTCCGGAAAGTCGCGCACCAGCGGTGACTGGCCGGTGTTGACCCGGTGGGCGTTGACCACCACTCCCGACTCCTGGGCCTGGCGGAAGATCTGCGTCAGCCGTACGCGGGGGATCTGCGGCGCGGCGAGCAGGTCGCGCAGCACCTCGCCCGCGCCCACGGACGGGAGCTGGTCGACGTCGCCGACGAACAGCAGGTGGGCGCCGGGCGCCACCGCCTTGGCCAGCTTGTTGGCCAGCAGCAGGTCGAGCATGGACGCCTCGTCGACGACGACCAGGTCGGCGTCGAGCGGGTTGTCGCGGTCGAAGGTGGCGTCGCCGCCCGGCCGCAGTTGCAGCAGCCGGTGCACGGTGGTGGCCTCGTGGCCGGTCAGCTCCGAGAGCCGTTTGGCCGCGCGCCCGGTGGGCGCGGCCAGGATCACTTTGGCGCGTTTGGCCCTGGCCAGGGTGACGATCGAGCGCACGGTGAAACTCTTGCCACAGCCCGGCCCGCCGGTCAGCACCGCCACCTTCTCGGTCAGCGCGAGCCGTACGGCCTGGGCCTGCTCGGGCGCGAGCTCTGACCCGGTCCCGCCGCGCAGCCAGTCGAGCGCGGTGGGCCAGTCGACGTCGGCGAACGCCTTGAGCCTGTCGTGGCTCGATGCGAGCAGCCCGCGAAGCGTTCCGGCGAGCGACAGCTCGGCCCGGTGGAAGGGCACGAGGTAGACGGCGGGGACGGTGCTGTCCCCGGCGGGCACCTCCTCCCTGACCACGCCCTCCTCGGCGACGAGCTCCTCGAGGCAGGCCGCGGTGAGGTCGGGGGTGACCTCCAGGATCTTGACCGCGTCGGCCACGAGGTTGGGGGCGGGCAGATAGCAGTGCCCGTCGTCGGCCGCCTGCGACAGCGTGTAGCGCAGCCCGGCCTTCACCCGCTCGGGGCTGTCGTGCGGGATGCCCACGGCCTGCGCGATGGTGTCGGCGGTCTTGAACCCGATGCCCCAGACGTCGTCGGCGAGCCGGTACGGCTCCTTGCGGACGACCTCGATGGACTCCTCGCCGTACTGCTTGAAGATGCGCACCGCGATCGACGTGGAGACCCCGACGCCCTGAAGGAAGATCATCACCTCTTTGATGATCTTCTGCTCCTCCCAGGCGGCCCCGATCATCTTCGTGCGCTTGGGGCCGAGCCCCGGCACCTCAACGAGCCTGCCCGGCTCCTCCTCGATCACCCGGAGGGTGTCGGTGCCGAAATGGTCGACGATGCGCTCGGCCATCTTCGGGCCGATGCCCTTGATCAGCCCCGATCCGAGGTAACGCTGGATGCCCTGGATCGTGGCCGGCAGGACGGTGGTGTAGGACCACACCTCGAACTGCCTGCCGTACCGGGGGTGGGAGCCCCACCGTCCGGTCAGCCGCAACGACTCCCCGACCTGCGCGCCGAGCAGGGGCCCGACCACGGTCAGCAGCTCGGTGCCGGAGCGTTCGGTGGCCACGCGGGCGATCGTGTAGCCGGTCTCCTCGTTGGCGTAGGTGATGCGTTCAAGGACCGCGTCCAAATTGGTAACAGCTTTTTCCTGGCCCCCGGTCACCAATGTGCTCCCTCCTCGGCCTGGGGCGAGACTAGACCAAGGGTGCGAGGGAGGCCACGTGACGAAAGCCGAAGCGATTGCGGCGGCTGGCAAGATCCTCGCTCGCGCCCGGGCGGAGCGCGACGCACTTCCGGTCCGCGAGGCTGCGATCGCAGCGCACCGGCCAGGAGGTCCTTCCGTCGACGAGCTGGAGGACCTCATTCGCACGCAGCGTGTAAGGGCCATGACCGGCACCGTTAGCCCGGCGGCCTGACGCAATCAATTTCGCTTTCCTCAACGCCGCTGTGAAGTAGCGGCGGGCCGCCCATCGGCCGTGCCGTCAAGAACGAACGTAATTGCGCCCGCTCATGAGCATCCCTCGTTTTACATGGCTTTGACCTGGCGCTTCGTACTCTGTCCGGCATGCGGAGCCCCCTTGCCGAGTTCCTTCGTGCTCGGCGTCAGCTCGTGTCCCCCGATGAGGTCGGCTTGCCAAGCGATCACGACCGCCGGCGCACGCCGGGCTTGCGCCGCGATGATGTGGCTTTGCTGGCGGGGGTCAGTGTCAACTACTACACGAGGCTGGAGCAGGGCAGAGAACGCCGCCCGTCGGATCAGGTGCTCGACGCCCTGGCACGCGTGTTTCACCTTGACGCCGAAGCCGCCGAGTATCTTCACCAGCTCGCCCGTACCCGGGCGCGCAGGTGTGGGGTCGATGGCGAGGACGAACAGGTCACGCCGCATGTCCTGCGGCTCCTGGACAGCTGGGACCATGGGCCGGCGCACGTGCTGAACCGTCGAACGGACGTGCTGGCCCAAAACGCGCTGATGGTCGCCCTCTTCGAGGGGTTAGAGCACACGGACAACGTTGTGCGGATGCTTTTTCTCGACCCGGCCGCCAAGGGGTTCTGGACGGCCTGGGAACAGGAGGCCCATCGCGTGGTGGCGCACCTACGTGCCGTCGTGGGGGCAGACCACGAGGATCCGTCCCTTCTCGAGCTGGTCGAGGAGCTCTCGGAGGAAAGTGAAGACTTTCAACAGATGTGGGCTCGCCACGACGTGCGCTACAGGCGCGGCGACGCCATTCCGTTTCGCCACCCCCTTGTCGGCGACCTGATCCTCTGGCAGGAGGCGTTCTCTGTCGACAGCGCCCCCGGCCAGCGTCTTATCACCATGCAAGCGGAGCCAGGCAGTCCCTCCGAAGAGGCTCTGGCCAAGTTGGGCGCCATGAGAGCCTAGTCTGTACTGGTCACAGGCGGCGATAGGCGCTGAAGTCCGTCAACTCGACCAGGTCCGCCAGGTCGACGTGGGCCGCCACTTCCGCGGGTGTGCGGCAGTACGCGATCAGGTAGCGGCGGTCGCCGACCGTCCGGGAGACGCGCAGCCGCTGTCGGCCGTCGAGGTTGATCGCTTCGACCTCGTACCCGTGCAGGCCGACCATGCGTAACACCACCCGGTCAGGCTAAGAAACCGCAGGTCAAAGGACAACCTCCAGGCCGGCGACCCCCGACACGCGTTCGGTCCCCGTACAGGGGATGACGGATCCGGCCGCGACGCACATACCCAAACTGCGTCTGACCGAAGGGAGGGAGGCCCGCAGCTAAGCGGAACTGGAAGTTGCGGCCGGTCGCGTCCAGGTCGATGATCCATCCGCCCTTCGGCCACAAGCCTTCGGGGATGTGATAGCCCTCGCGAAGGGCACACATGCGGATGGCGCTCTGCTGGATCTCCGGCGAGATCCTCTCCTCCGTGGGATCGCAGCTCGGTCCTGCCCCTTCTGGTATCAGGCGTCCCGGCCCGTGAAGGGGCCGTTGGCCGTGAAGGCCAGCGTGGCGAAGCGCTCGCCGATGCGGCGGTGGGTGTCGGCGTCCGGATGAAGCTGGTCGGGCAGCGGCAGCTCGGCGAAGTCGGCGTCGCCGTAGAGGCCGCGACCGTCGAGGTAGTGCAGATTCGGATCCTCGGCCGCCCGCTGTCCCACAATCCGGGCCAGCTCGTCCCGGATGACGCCCAGGGTCAGCTTCCCGCTCGCGCGCTCCGCGGGATCGCCGGTGGCCCGGAAGACCAGCCGCCCGGAGCTGAGGGCGGTGAGGTCCGTGGCGGTGGGGCCGGGCGTGTCTTCGTGGATGGGGCACAGGATGGGGGAGACGACCAGCAGCGGAGTGGTGGGGTGGCCTTCGCGGATGGTGTCGAGGAAGCGGTGGACGGCAGGGGTGAAGGCGCGCAGGCGCATCACATCGGTGTTGACCAGGTTGATGCCGATCTTGATGCTGATCAGGTCGGCGGGTGTGTCGCGCAGAGCGCGGGCCGTGAAGGGGTCGAGCAGGGCGCTGCCACCGAAACCGAGGTTGATCAGTTCCACACCGCCGAGGGCGGCGGCCAGTGCGGGCCAGGTGGTGGTGGGGCTCGCGGCGTTGGAGCCGTGGCTGATCGAACTGCCGTGGTGCAGCCATATCCGGCGGCCCGGGTCCGGGGCGGGCTCGACGGGGGCGTCGGTGCGCAGGGCGACGAGTTCGGCGGTCTCGTTGTACGGCAGCCAGATTTCAACATCTTTGAGCCCGTCGGGCAGGTCGGTGAAACGGACGGTGCCGACCGGCCCGGGATGGTGCTCGGTGGCCCCGGTGGTCATGTCGATGGTCAGAGTGTTTCCCCCGGTCACGTAGGCCTGGCCGGCCGGGCGGCCGTCGACGAGCAGGTCGTACAGGCCGTCCGGGCGGGGCGGCGCGCCGACGTAGACGCGCTTGGTGGGCAGCGTGTCCAGTTCGACGGCGGTGGCCCGGGTGCGGAACGCTAGCCGTACGCCGGAGGGCTGGGACTCCGCCATGGCCAGTTGTCCGTCGGCGACCTGCGCGCGGGCCCAGGCGGGCAGCCGGTGCGGCAGCACACCGTGTTCGGTGCGTTCCAGGTCGAGGGCGCCGCGCAGGAGTTCCGCGGTGATGGGCGTGATGATCCAGTTCGGTTCGTCGTGCATGCTTCTCAGCCTGTCGATTCGGGGGTTGTTCGGATTCGCGGGTACGTCAGGCCGCTGCGGGGCCGGTCAGGACGCGGGCCAGTTGCGCAGCAGGGCGTCGAGGGCGTCCATGACCCGTGACCAGGTTTCCTGTGTGTCGGGGGCACTGTGGCTGAACCCGCCGCCCATCTCAAGGCTGACGTAACCGTGGAAGACGCTGCCCAGCAGCCGGACCGCGTGCGTCTGGTCGGGCTCCGTCAGGTCGTAGCCGCGCAGGATCGCCCGCGTCATCTGTGCATGCCTGCCGCCGGCGCTGGCGGCCGCCGTCTCCGGGTCGAGCCTGAACTGGGTTGCGGCGTAGCGGCCGGGGTGTTCCCGGGCGTAGTCGCGGTAGACGTTCGCGAGGGCGGTCAGCGCGTCCTTGTCGGCCCGCCCGGCCATGGCGTCGGCGGCCCGGTCGGCGAGTTCTTCCAGGGCGAGCAGGGCGATCTTGGTCTTGAGGTCCTGGGAGCTCTTCACGTGGGAGTACAGGCTCTGGACCTTGACGTCGAACCGCCTGGCGAGCGCCGAGACGGTCACCTGATCGAAGCCGGCCTCGTCCGCCAGTTCCGCCCCCGCCCGGGTCAGGCGTTCGGTGGTCAACCCTACGCGTGCCATGTCCTTCCCTTCACTCGCCTGAATCGATTATGTATCTGCCTGAATGATTAAGGCAAATTATTGAATCGCTCAGGAAGTCGGGCCGGCAAGCTCGCGGTCCGCTGCGTGGCGAACCTCAGTGGGCGGCTGTGACCAAGCGGCTCAAGACGGGAAGCACACTTCGCAGGTCGTCGTCATCCACCGAGGCTGTCGCCACCGCCCGCGCTCCCGCCGAGGCGTTGAACGCCACGCTCAATCCGACGGACGCGAACAGCGGCAGGTCGGATCGGCTGTCTCCGACGGCTCCGCACGAGTGGGGGGCCAGCCCCAGCTCTCGCGCCTGGGTGAGGGCGAAGTCTCGTTTGTCGTACTCGTCGAAGTGGCAGGCGACACGTCCCGTGAACCGGCCGTCGGCGATCTCCAGCCGAGGTCCGCTGAACGAGTGGAAGCCGAAACGCTCTGTCAGGTAGCCGCCGACCGGGAACCAGGCCAGGGTTGCCAGCACAGGCACCAGCCCGCTCCGCCGGCACCACGCCACGGTTTCCGTGATGCCCGACACCAGGGGAAGCCCGCCGAGCCAGCCGGTGACCTGTCCTTCGGACACGCCCGCCCAGCCCGCCGCATCCAGTTCGGAGACCTGCCGATTGTCCAGCGTGCCGGAGGCGTAGGCGTCCTCGGCCTCGGCCAACTCGTCCCGATGGCCGAGAAAGCCGGCCAGGAAGACCGACGAACTCGTCCCCGGGACAAGGGTGCCGTCCACGTCGAAGAACACAGCGCCTACATGGTCAGGTGAGAACACCGGCCAAGGATGCCACCCGTCATGCGAAACGCCTCGACGCATTCCATTCCGTACGACGCAGTAACTCTTGCGTCCCGGTTGCAGCAGGGCGGCCGTCCGGGCACCGTGAGGAAAAACCTCGGGGGCGTGTCGATCCGGCCGCTTCCCGTTCGTCGTCATGGAGTACGGCACCCGCGGCGCTCGCCACGGGTGCGCGACCGAACACGAAGGAGCCGGACCATGAAGTACATGCTGCTGATCTACAGCGGAGCGGGAGACTCGGCCGACGCGTGCAGCTTCGAAGACTGGGTGGTCTACGACAAGGCGCTGAAGGAGGCGGGCGTCCTGGTCTCCGGGGACGCACTCAAGGACCTGACCACGGCCACGACGGTCCAGGTCGGCCCGGACGGGGAGCGGACCGTCACGGACGGGCCGTTCGCCGAGACCCGCGAAGTGCTCGGCGGCATCTACGTGATCGACGTGCCGAACCTCGATGTCGCGCTCGAATGGGCGGCCCGCTGCCCCGGTTCGCGCGACGGCGGAGCGGTCGTGGTGCGGCCGGTCGACGAGTTCGGGGACTGAGGGGGCTGACGGCGTGGAGGGGCGAGCCGCCGAGTCCTCCGCGGAGCAGTACTCCGCGGAGCGGTGCACGGACGAATCCGTGGAGGCGTCCGTGGAGGCGATGTTCCGCGAGGAACGGGGCCGGCTGCTCGCCTCGCTGGTCCGCCGTTTCGGCGACCTCGACCTGGCCGAGGAAGTCGCCTCCGAGGCGGTCGAGGCGGCCCTGGTGCACTGGCCGGTCGACGGGGTCCCGGCCAGGCCCGGCGCCTGGCTGCTGACGACGGCGCGGCGCAAGGCCGTCGACCGGCTTCGGCGTGACCAGGTCTACGCGGCCAGGCTCGCGATCTTGCAGGTGGAGGCGGAGCGGGCCGATCCCGCCTCTCCCGCGGACGCGGGCGGCGATCTGCCCGACGAGAGGTTGCAGCTGTTCTTCACCTGCGCCCACCCGGCCCTGCCCGCGGACGACCGGGGCGCGCTCACCCTGCGCTGCCTCGCCGGGCTGACGACGCCGGAGGTCGCGCGGGCTTTCCTCGTCCCGCCGGCGACGATGGCGCAGCGAATCGTGCGGGCCAAGCGGAAGATCCGCGAGGCGCGGATCCCGTTTCGCGTGCCCGGGACCGACGAGTTGCCGCAGCGGCTGCCTGGCGTGCTCCAGGTCATCTATTCGATCTTCACCGAGGGGTACGTGGCCAGCTCGGGTCCCCGGCTCCAGCGGCCCGATCTCGCCGAGGAGGCCATCCGGCTGGCGCGGATTCTGCGCCGGCTGCTGCCGGGCGAGCGGGAGGTCGCCGGCCTGCTCGGGCTGATGCTGCTGGTCCACGCGCGGCGCGAGGCCCGCACCGGCCCAGAGGGGGAGATCGTGCTGCTCGAACACCAGGATCGCGGCCTGTGGGACCAGGCGATGATCGAGGAGGGCCGCGGCCTGGTCGTGGCCGCGCTCAGCGGCGGACTTCCCGGACCGTACGGCGTGCAGGCCGCGATCTCCGCGCTGCACGATGAGGCCGTGGACGTCGAGAGCACCGACTGGCCGCAGATCGTCGCGCTCTACGACGTGCTGCTCGTCCTGACCCCGTCCCCGGTCGTCGCGCTGAACCGCGCCGCGGCCGTGGCGATGCGCGACGGCCCGGAGGCGGGCCTGGCGTTGCTCGACGACCTGGCGGAAGAGCCGCGACTGCGCGGCCACCACCCCTATCCGGCCACGCGGGCGGACCTGCTGCACAGGCTCGGCCGGCTGCCGGAGGCCGCGATCGCCTACCGGGAGGCGCTCGACCTGGCCTGCACCGAACCCGAACGGGCCCACCTGCGTCGCAGGCTCGCCGAGATCGAGCAGCCCGGGTGAGACCCGGGTTCGGGGACTCGAATGTCGTGGAACGGCAGGCCACGCCGTACGGCCAGGCGGGCGCTAGCCTGGTGCGATCACGACACGGAGGGTCACGAAGATGGTTCTTGAGGCTACGGCGCGGGCGTTGCTGCGGAGGCTGGCGGAGGAGCAGGCGGGTTCCCGCGTGCCGTCCGTGGTGGCGGCGCTCGTCCGGGACGGCGAGACCGTCTGGTTCGGCGGCCGGGGCCGGGTCGGCGAGGAGCGTCCCGGGGAGCACACGCAGTACCGCATCGGGTCGATCACCAAGAGCATGATCGCCGTGCTGGTGATGCGCCTGCGCGACGAGGGCCGGCTCGATCTGCTCGACCCGCTGGACAAGCACCTTCCCGGCACCCCGATCGGCGACGTGACGATCGCTCAGCTCCTGTCGCACACCTCGGGATTGACGGCCGAGCCGCCCGGCCAGTGGTGGGAGCGCACGCCCGGCGTCCCGGCGACCGCGTTGATCGACGCAATGGGACCGGAGTCGGCAAGGCACCGCCCGGGCCGCCGTTACCACTACTCGAATGTGGGATTCGCGCTGCTCGGCGAGGTGGTCGCCCGCAAGCGCTCGGTCCCCTGGGAGCACGCCCTTCGCGAGGAGGTCCTCCAGCCTCTCGGCATGCTGGAGACGACGCCGCGGCCCCGCGCCCCCCACGCGACCGGGTATGCCGTGCACCCCTGGGCCGACGTGCTGCTGCCCGAGCCGGAGAACGACCACGGGGCGATGGCCGCGGCCGGCCAGCTGTGGTCGACGGCCGCCGATCTCGCCCGATGGGCGGCGTTCGTCGGTGGCGACACCGGCGGCGTGCTGCGGCCGGAGACCGTCGCGGAGATGCGCGAACCGGCCACGGTCGAGGACGGCGACACCTGGTCTCGGGGATACGGCCTCGGGTTCCAGCTCGCGCGGCACAGCGGGCGCGCCCGGGCCCGCAGGCTCGCCGGGCACACCGGGTCGATGCCCGGGTTCCTGGCGACGGTGTGGGCCGACCCGTCGGACGGCGTCGGCGTGCTGTTCATGGCGAACACGACCGCGGGGGTGCGCGCCGACCTGCTCACCGATCTGCTCGACATCCTCGCCGAGCATGAGCCGCCGCTGCCCGCCGAATGGACACCGGCTCCCGTCGACGACGATCTCCTCGAGCTGGCCGGGCCGTGGTACTGGGGTCCGACCGCCTACGCCTGCCGGGTGCTGCCGAAGCGCGGTCTCGCGCTCACCCCGATGGGCTCCCAGGGCCGGGCCTCCCGATTCGCCGCCCAGGCCGACGGCACCTGGATCGGCCTCGACGGCTATTACGCGGGGGAGACGCTCCAGGTGGTCCGCTCCGACGGCGGGGTGCATCTCGACCTCAACACGTTCATCTTCACGCGGGAGCCGTACGACGCGGCCGCTCCGGTGCCGGGAGGCGTCGACCCGCAGGGCTGGCGCTGACGGGACCTCAGCCGTCGAGATAGCGCAGGATGGCGAGCACCCTACGGCTGTAGCTGGGATCACGTGGCAGGTCGAACTTGTCCATGATGGCGTTGACGTGCTTTTCGACGGTGCTGAGCGACACGTGCAGGCGTTCTGCGATCGCCGCGTTGACGTAGCCCTGCGCGAGGTGTCTCAGCACCTCCGTCTCGCGTGGGCTCAGCCTGCTCAGCGGGTCGGCGTGGGTGGTGCGGGCGAGCAGTTGGCGGACGACCTCGGGGTCGATGACCGTCTCGCCCGCATTTACCCGCGTAAGGGAGTCCAGGAAGTCGGAGACTTCGGAGACCCGGTCCTTGAGCAGGTAACCCAGCCCTCCGGCGGTGCCCGCCAGGAGCGTGGCCGCGTACGTCTTCTCCACGTACTGCGACAACACGAGCACACCGACGTCCGGCCGGCGTTCGCGGATCTCCAGTGCCGCCCGCACCCCTTCGTCGGTGTGGGTCGGCGGCATGCGCACGTCGACGACCGCCACGTCGGGCCGGTGCACGGCGACGGCGTCGAGCAGCGCCGGCGCGTCGCCGACGGCGGCTACGACCTCGTGTCCTGCGTCGGCGAGCAGCCGGATCAGGCCCTCGCGGAGCAGCACCGAGTCGTCGGCGAGGATCAACCGCATGGCACCTCCTTCGACAGTGTCGCCGCGATCTTGGTGGGGCCGCCTTCCGGGCTGTCCGGTCCCCGTAGCGTTTGCACAATCCGTTGAGACTGATCACGCCGGTCAACGCTAGGCACGCCGCCGGGTGGCCACCATGGTGGCGAACCTCCGACTTCGATGGCGGAAAACCGTAAAACGCGGGCCTGCTCAGTGGCGATCGCTTCGGCGCTTTACCCGATTCCCCTTGCCCTGTGGAGGCGGCGAACGATCTGCCACGTCCGATCGTCCGGGCGTTTACCCAACTCCTGACAGGTAAAATCTGACTTGCCCTTACTTGACCGGTATGGATGCGTCTATTACCTTTTAGACAACTCAAGGCATACCTGTCCGTTTCTTTAGGAAAAATCAGGTTTGCCCGTTTCGGACCGACGGCCTCTCCTCCAGGGAGGTCGCCACCGCCGAGTCCGCGCCGACGCGGAGCCGGGGACCCACCTCTCTCTCGGGGTGAATCGGCACAGCACGTGCCGTAGGGCGCCTTCCAGCCCGAACCCGTCAGCTAACCCGGTAGGCGGCCTGGAAGTAAGGGAGTAGACCCCAACATGCGAGCCCTCAAGAGCTGTATCCGTGTCGCGCTGGCCGGCGGCACTCTCGTCTCGGCGGTCGCCGCCGGGCCGGTCGCGGCCTTCGCGCAGACCCAGGGTGACGGACAGGCCGTAGCCGGCAACTCGGATGTCACCCCCCTCTCCAAGGAAGCGGCGGGCCTGCCCAAGGTCAGCCCCTCCCAGCTGCTGAAGCTGGCGGAAAGCCAGGTCGGCATCCACGAGAACTCCTACGGCGGAGGCACCAAGTTCCAGGCGTGGTACATGTCCTCTCCTCGCGCCCAGGAGACGGTCGCCCGTGACGGCGGCAACGTGTCCGCCTACGCCAACGCCGCCTGGTGCGACATGTTCGTCTCCTGGGTCGGCAACAAGCTCGGCATCCGGCCCGTCCTGGGCTCGGACGCCTACACCGTCGCGCACGCCCGGTGGTTCGCGCAGAACAACCGCTGGGGCAGCGCCCCCAAGCCGGGCGCCGTGGTGTTCTTCGCCTTGAACGGCGGCAAGAGCATTGACTCGATCGACCACGTCGGCTTCGTGATCAAGGACAACGGCAACGGCACGATTCAGACGGTCGAAGGCAACACCCTCTCCGGAGAGGTCGCGATCCGGACCCGGCCCACGTGGCAGGTGGCCGGATACGGCTACCCCTACTACACGGCGAGCGACCCCGCCTGATCAGGCGAAGCCGTACGACAACGACGAAAGCGCGCCCGGGAGGTCTCCCGGGCGCGCTTTTCTCACTGCGCTGGGCCCGGCCTGCTGTCCGGCCGGTTGGCGGAGGTCACACCTGTACGAGGTCTCCGGCGTCGGCCGCCGGAACGGCAGCGGCGGCACGGCGGCGGGCGAGCAGCCCGGAGAGCCAGTAACCCGCGATCATCACCGCGATGACGGCGATGGTCTCGGCGGTGCCGAAGACCCAGGTGGAGGTGCTGACCTCCTTGGCGGGAAGCTTGGGCAGATCGCTGAGGGGCACGGCGGAGTGCTGCGCGACGTCGGCTTGGAAGGCCTGGTTGCGGGCGGAGCCGTGGAGGAAGGGTGCGACGAACAGCACTGTCATCCCCAGCAACGTCTCGATGGTGATCAGAACCGGGAACCTCCGTACCAGGAGGGTGTGCAGGGGGCGCTGATCGCCGGCGGCTCGCAGTGCGTCGACCCGCGGATGGAGCCAGAACTGGTTGAAGGCGCCGAGTAGCAGCAGCGTGCCGAAAATGAGGATCTTCACCCCCAGTACGCGTCCGTACATGGTGGTGAGCAGTTGTGAGGGGCCGTCGACATGCTCCCAGTAAAGGAACAGCCCGGACAGGGCGATGGCGGCGACGCAGCTCATGGCGGCGGCGGAGAAGCGGCGGATCGCCGGTGACCAGAAGGCGCCTCGGTCGGCGGCGGCGATCGCGCCGGGGACGGCGAGCAGTGCCAGGCCGGCCAGACCGCCCAACCAGACGGCGCCACCGAGCAGGTGCAGCATCCACACGACGGTCTCGACGGTGGTGCGGCCCCAGTCGTCGGGCACCTCGTCGGGGAACTTGGTGGTGCCCAGCGCGATCGCTCCCGCGCCGAGCCCGGCCGCGAGCAGCCACCGCCTCGCCGGCCCGGACGCTGCCTTGCGGAAGGCCAGCGGGGCGGCCAAGGCGGCTCCGACCAGGATGAGGGTCACCTCGAGCCCCGACAGCCGACCGGCATTGCTGCCGTCGTACAGGGAGCTCCAGGCCGCGCGGTAGTCGTAGCCGCCGCCGTCTCCGGAGTGGGCGAGGTCGGTGAGCACTGCGGGTACGGCCAGGACGCCCAAGACGACCGCCGCGCGCGCGAGCCGGGCGGTCACTGCCGCGAGGGTGCCGGCGCCGATCCGACGGGCCGCCGGCCCCGCGGTCACCAGGGCCAGGGCGGTGACACCGACGAACCCCATCAAGGTCACCCAGGTGGCCCACGCCACCGCACTGTCCGCGAACGGGCCAAGCGGCGTTGAGGGGGGCGGGGCCGCAGGGAGCAATGCGGACAAATCACCAGATAGAGGCATGGATGATCACTTTCAGGGGCGGGCGCGGGGAATTCGGACGTTAGGTTAGCCATGCCTAAGTTGTTTGGCAATACGCGTGGGACAGGAAGGGTGTGACGAGTAAAAGGCCCGCGAGCTCGCCGATCGCTACCATGCCGATCATGGACAAACTGGATCCCCGCCGTACCGCATTAGTCCTTATCGACCTGATGACGCGCATCGTCGAGCAGCCCACGGCACCACATTCCGGACCTGCCGTGGTCACCCGCTCCCTCGCACTCGCCGACGCGGTGCGAAAGGCCGGCGGTCTCGTCGTCGCCGTGCGAGTCGAGCGGCCAGGCGTTGTGGAGCAGCCACCGGGCAGCGAACTGGTGGAAGGGGTACTCGGCGACCTGGAGATCGTGAAGGGCACCTGGGGTGCATTCCACAACACCGGGCTTGAAGAGGCGTTGCGCAAGCACGCCGTCGACACCCTGATCATCACCGGGATCGCCACGAACTTCGGCGTCGAGCAGACCGCGCGCTTCGCCGACGAGTTCGGCTTCAACGTGATCTTGCCTGAGGACGCGGTCACCGCACTCGACGCGCACGCCCATGAGTTCGCCTTCGACTACATCTTCCCGCGTATCGCAACTGTCAGCACGACCGCCGAGGTCATGGCAGCGCTGGCCTGAGACCAGTGCAGACGCGAGCTTGAACTGGTCAGGGTGTCGGCTCAGGCGGCGGCGGGCTCGCCGAACAGGCCGTCCAGCCAGGTCTGCCAGGCCCGCTGGGCCTCTTCACCGTCGGGGGACGGCCCGTCGGTGAAGATGTGGTGGCCTAGGACCACCACGTCGCCCCGCTTGGGGCCCGAATGGATGAAGCGGTAAAGCCCGTCGCCGGTGCGCACCCCGATGAAGGTGGGCAGGCCCGCGTAGTCGACGACCCCCTCGACCGGGGGCGCGCCCTCGACGGCCAGGCGCACCGGGTCGCCCACGGCGACCTCGGCGCCCAGACCCAGCCGCTCCTTGATCACGGCCCACGCATGGTCGCGCCCGGCCGCCTGCGGCTTGAACGCCATCACCACGGTGGCGTGCCGTCCCCGGAAGTGCGTGAGGTACTGGCCGATGCTGTGCAGGTAGATGTCCCAGCCCTCGGTCAGCGCGTCGTATTCGGTCTCCCAGTCCCCTGACAACACGCCGCTCTGCACCAGGCGCAGCACGGTGCTGCCCCCGTCCCGTGCCTCGATGAGGTATTCGAAGGCCATGAACGCGCCGTCGTCGCCTGTGGCGGAGGAGTGGGCCAGCCGCTTCATCGGCTCCCACGCGGTCACCGTGGACTCCGAGGTCTCCCCGGCCACGGTCATCCGTATGGTGCCGCCTTCCCGCGGCTCTACCTCGTTGCGGCCCATGAACCACGCGTCGATACCGGGGCCGGTGGCGATCGCCTCCCACACCTGCTCGGGGGTCGCGTCGAGCTCGACTTCCTTGCGCAGCTCGAACTCTTCGCCCATCTCGGCTCCTCATCTCGGTCGTGTACGGCCTGCGGAACAGGCGTCAGCCTTACACCGACAAATTTTCTTGTCAAGACTGTTCTTGCGATCAGGGCCGGCTGGACGCCGTGCGGCCTGAGCGTCCACGCTGAACGGCGCACCTGAAAGCCCGGCAGTGGCAGGAGTGACCAGGGTGTTTCTGGATTGCCTAGGTTGATGCGGGCCTGGTTGTCGGGATTCTCGACGGCGAGGCTGGTGCCATGACCGACAGCACACTTGAGACGACCGATAGGGGCGCCTTCTACAACCGTGCCGTCCTGATCACCGGCGGCACGAGCGGAATGGGCCTGGCCACCGCACGTCTGCTTCTGGACGAAGGCGCCCACGTGATCATCACCGGCCGCGACGACGCCCGTCTCGCCCGCGCGGCCGAACAACTGGACAAGCCCTCCGGGCGGGGTGCCCGCCTGCTCACGGTCCGGGCGGACGCGGCCGTCCTCGCCGACCTCGACCGGTTGACGGCCGTGATCCGGGAACGCCACGGGCGGCTGGACGGGGTGTTCGCCAACGCAGGCGTCGGAGTGTTCCAGCGCACTGCCGAGGTCGCCGAGGACGACTTCGATCACACCGTCGATGTGAACTTCAAGGGGGTGTTCTTCACCGTCCAGAAGGCCCTGCCGCTGCTCGACGCGGCGGGCGGCGGCTCCATCGTGATCAACGCCTCGTGGACCCTGCACCGGGGCCTGGCTGTGGCGCCGGTGTACGCGGCCACCAAGGCCGCCGTGCACAACCTCGCCCGTACTCTCGGGAGCGATCTCGCCGAACGCGGCATCCGGGTCAACTCGATCAGCCCGGGCTACATCGTCACCGAGATGTTCGACGCCGCCAACCCGGACCCCGCCTCGCACGAGGCCATCCGCGCCGGGGTTCCCCTGAAGCGACTCGGTCAGGCCGAGGACATCGCTGAGACCGTGGCCTTCCTGCTCTCTCCGCGGTCGTCCTACATCACCGCCCAGGACATCGTCGTCGACGGCGGCCTGACGACCGCCGTCCCGGCCTCCTGACCGGAGGTGTGCTGCCTGGCACCGGCAGGGCCAGGCAGCACACGCCCACAACCAGACAGAATCGTCGTATGAGCACCGCGACCAGCCTGAGCGACTTCCTCCGGACCCGCCGCGCCGGCCTGCACCCGCAGGACGTCGCCCTGCCGGACTTCGGCGGCGTGCGCCGGGTGGCGGGCCTGCGCCGCGAGGAGATCGCCCAACTCGCCGGGGTCAGCGTCGACTACTACACCCGGATGGAACAGGGCCGCGTAGCCAACCCCTCGAGCACGGTGCTCGACGCCCTCGCCCTCGCGCTGCGGCTGAACGACGACGAGATCCGGCATCTGCACCACCTGGCCCGACCGCAAAGCGCCGCCCGGTCGGCCGACCGGCACCGGACCCGCCGGCAGCTCGTGCGGCCTATGCTCCAGCGACTGCTGGAGGAGTTGAAGGACGTGCCGGCGGTGGTGATGGGCCGGCGTATGGACATCCTGGCCTGGAATCCGGCGGCGTCCGCCCTCTTCGGCAACTACGCCGCCCTGGACCCGTCCGAGCGCAACATCGCTCGAATCACCTTCCTCGACCCCGCGTCCCGAGAACTGTACGGAGACTGGACTTCGTGCGCCCGCGAGAACGTCGCCTACCTTCACCTGGAGGCAGGACGGCACCCCGGTGACCCCCGGCTGGCACACCTGATCGGGGAGTTGTCGATGCGAAGCGAGGACTTCCGCCGCTGGTGGGCAGAGCACCCGGTCCGGGACAAGACCTCGGGCGTCAAGCGGTTCCACCACCCTGTGGTCGGCGACCTGGAACTGACCTACGAGACCCTGCGCGCGGCCGACGATCCCGCCCAGGCTCTGATCACGTATGCGGCCCAGCCGGACACCCCATCCCATGACGCCCTCAGGATGTTGCTCGCCTGGACCGCCCCCGCAGCCACCGGCGCTCGTCAGGTCAGGCGGTCTGCCGGTTCGCAGGAGTGATCGTGAAGGCGGCGACCAGCAGCGCGGCCAGATAGAACGCACCGCCCGCGAGCAGAGCCGTGGTGTAGCCGCCGGTCACGGATGCGGCGTCGGCCGGACTCGTGGTGGCGGCCGATGCCACCGCCGCCAGTACGGCCAGGCCCAGGGCGCCGCCGATCTGCTGGCTGGTGTTGACCAGGCCGGAGGCCACCCCCGTGTCGCGATCGGCCACCCCGCGCACCCCGGCGATCGTCATGGTGACGAAGCCGAGCCCGAGACCGACACCCGCGACGAACTGCGCCGGCAGCAACACCGCGGCGTAGGCCGTGGCCGGGGTGAGCGCGGACAACCAGGCCGTCCCGGCGGCGGCAAGGGCGAGCCCGGCGACCGCGACGGTGCGCTCGCGCAGGTGCCCCAGCAGCCGAGGACCGAGCCCTCCCGCCCCCAGCCCGATTCCGAGGGCGAACGGCAGGTAGGCCGCCCCCGTCTCCAGGGGGCCGTAACCCTTGGTGCCCTGCATGTAGAGGGTGAGGAAATAGAAGGTCGCGAACATGCCCGCCCCCATGAGGAACATGACCGCGTTGGCGCCGGCCCTGCCGCGGTCGCCCAGGACGCCGGGCGGGACCATCGCGATGGGACTGCGCCGCTGGATCAACGTGAACGCGACGAGGAGGACGGCCGCCGCGGCGAAGAACGCGATGGTGGCGGGCGACGTCCAGCCGTGGGCGGTGGCCCGGTTGACCGCGTAGACCAGCGCGGCCAGGCCGAGCGTTCCGGTGACCACCCCGGGCAGGTCGACGCCGCCGTCGCCGCGCTCGCCCTCGACCAGCACGGCGGTGCCGGCCAGTACCGCGACCGCGATGGGCACGTTGACGAACAGCACCCAGCGCCAGTCCAGATATTGGGTGAGGGTGCCGCCCAGCAGCAGTCCGACGACCGAGCCGAGCCCGCCCATCGCGCCGTACACGCCGAGGGCCTTGGTGCGGGCGGGTCCGGCGGGGAAGGTCGTGGCCAGCAGGGACAACGCGGTCGGTGCGGCGATCGCCGCGCCCGCGCCCTGCAGGGCCCGCGCCGCGATCAGCACTCCGGCGGTGGGTGCGAGGCCTCCGAGCAGTGAGGCGAGGGTGAACACCACCAGGCCCGCGCGGAACACCCGGCGGCGGCCGAACAGGTCTCCCGCGCGCCCGCCCGCGAGCAGGAGGCCGCCGAAGGTCAGGGCGTAGGCGGTGAGCACCCAGTTGAGGTCGGCCGGGGCGATGTGCAGCGAGATCTGGATGCTCGGCAGGGCCACGTTCACGATGGTCCCGTCGAGCACCAGCATGAGCTGGGCGGCGGCGATGACCAGGAGGGCCAGGCCCAGCCGCGTCCGGGGTGGTGCGGGGGCGTGCGTGCGCACGGACATGGGGTTTGTCCTTCCGGGGTCACGCGTAGTGACCGAGGCTGGCGTAGGCGGCGCGCCACTCGGGGTAGGCGGCACGGATCTGCTCCGGCATGCGGCCGAGGATGAGCGCGGAGGTGCGGTCGTCGGCGCCGTCGAGGATCCACGGCAGGTAGCGAGGGGCGTCGCCGCCGACCCGTTCACGGTGGACCTGTGAGAACCGCTGCCACTGCTGCTCGGTGAAGGTGGCGTCGATCAGTGCGAGGCCCTCCGACTCCTCGTGGCGCAGGTGCCCGGTCAGGGTCGTGAACAGGGCGTCGACCAGCCCGCCGAGCCGTTCGGCTCCGTGGTCGCGATCGGCCAGCGCGGCCTGCACGTCGGCCAGGAGCGGGTCGATGGCGGCGTGCTCGGCCTCCATCGCGTCGAGCAGGGCCAGGTCGTCCGGGCGTGCGGCCGCGATGTCGCGCATCACCGGCCACAGGGCGATGTCCTCGGACGTGTGGTGCACCCGCAGGAAGGTGGTGAACAGCTGCCAGCCGGTGGCGGTCGCCAGGATCCGCCGGGGGTCGTCGCCGCCGCGTGCGGCGAGCCGGGCGATGCGCTCGAGGTCGCGCCGGAGCGCGTCGTGCATCGCGAACATCATCGTCATGTCGAGCCTGTAGGCCATGGGTTTCCTCCTGAGAAGACGTCAACGACGCTAACCATCGCTATTCCAACTGTCAACATGCCAACTATCTTGTCGGCAACCATCACGGGCTGGGGTAAAATCCGGCCCCGGAGGTGGGTCGGTGGAGGACGAGGCGCTCGCGACGGCGCTGGACGCGTCGGTCGGCAAGATGCTGCGCCGGGTCTACGCGCGGTTCACGGCAGAGGCGGTGCGCGACGATCCCCAGGCGCGCGACTTCGTGGTGCTGGACACCCTTGCCGACCAGGACGCCGACTCCCAGCACGAGCTGGCGGAACGCCTCGGCATCAACCGGACGATCATGGTGCGCCTGGTCGACCGGCTACAGGAGGCCGGATATGTCACCCGCACGCGCAATCCGGCCAACCGGCGGTCCTACGTGTTGTCCATCACCGACGAGGGCCGCGCGGCGCGCGACGCGATGAAGCAGTCCGTCGCCGCCCGCGACGCGAAGATCACAGCGGCGCTGAGCCCCGCGGAGCGGCGCCGCCTCAACGAGTTGCTCAGCCTCCTGCTCCCCGAGCCCGAACCCCTCCAGACGACGTCCTATCTGGTCGCCCAGGCCCACTACCGCCTGCGCCGCACGGGCGACGCGCTCCTGTCCGACGTGGGCCTGCGCACCCGGCACTTCGGCTCGCTCGCAGCGATCGACGAGCTGGGGCCCGGCCCTCAGCAGCGGCTCGCCCGGCATCTGGACATCACCGAGCCCGCCGCCGCGCAGGTCATCGACGAACTGGTACGGCTCGGGCTCGTGGCGCGGGGACAGGACCCGCACGATCGCCGGCGCTACGCCCTGGAGCTCACCGCCCTCGGGCGCGAACGGCTCGTCGTCGTGCGTGACGCGATGGAGCGCCTGCAGGCCGAGGTGCTCACCATCCTCGGAACCGACGCGGCGGCGGAGCTGAGCCGCCTGCTGGCCAAGCTCCTGCCCGAGAGCTGACGGGGGGCCGCGCGGGGCGGTGAGCGTTCAGGAACCCAGCAGTTCCTGGTCCAGCGCGGAGAGCTGGCCGGCGATCCCCTGCTCACGCCAGGCGGGCTGTTCGTGGCCGTCGAGGAAGGCACCTTGCTCGGTGAGCAGGAGGCGGGTGCCGTCGCCTTCTTCCCACAACTCCACCGTGGTGAGGGACACGGTGGCCGGGATCTGTCCGGAGTAGAGCACGGAGGCGCTCACGATGCGCCGGTCGACGACGATCTCGTGATAGACGGACTCGAAGGTCAGGATCGTGCCGCTCTCGTCAGGCCCCCGGACGATCTCCTTGCCGCCGACGCGGAAGTCGATCTCGTGGTCGTTTCCGAGGGTGGCGAACCAGCGGGCCCTGGCACCCGGGTCGGTCCACGCGGCGAAGACGCGGGCGGGTGAGACCGCGTAGACGCGCTCGAACGTGAGCGTGGTGTGCGTGACGGAACGATCGCTCATGATGTCCTCCCTGGCTCCGTGTTCTCGGGGTGTTGCGCGCTTTCGGGATGTTCCGCGCTTTCGGAATGTTCGGCCAAGTAGTCGCCGAACCGGTCCAGACGCCGCTCCCAGACGGTGCGCTGCCCGACGATCCATGCCTCAGCCGCCCGCAACGCCTCCGGTTCGATACGGCAGGTGCGGACCCGGCCGACTTTCTCCGACCTGACCAGGCCACACGCCTCGAGCACCTGCAGGTGCTGCATGACCGCCGGCAGGGACATCGCCAGAGGCTCGGCCAGATCACTGACCGAGACCGGGCCGCGGACCAGCCGCCCGACGATGTCACGCCGGGTACCGTCCGCGAGCGCTTGGAAGATCCTGTCCAGCGACCCGCCATGGTTAAGCATGTCATTAACTATCTGTCGCCCATCCCGAATAGTCAAGCAACCTCTTAACTAATTGCGGGCGGCTGGGAGGACATTTCGGCGGGGGCCGAGACGTCAGGCCCCTAGCGTGCGGACATGACGCATGAGCCTCCCTTCGCACACGACGGCCAGTGGCATGTCACCCGGCATGCCGACGTGCGTGCCGTGCTGGCCGGCCCCGGCTTCGCCGTACCGGAACCGCCGGGCGGCCCAACATCCGGCCCCGCATCCGGCCCCGCATCCGGTCACGCCGGCGGTCGCGCGCCGGGCATGGGCTGGCTGCGCGGCTCCGTGAGCAGGTTCAGCAACGACGAGGAGCACAAGCGGCGCAGGTCACGCGTGGTCGCCGCACTCGCGGGGCTCAACGCCGCGCTCCTTCGCCGGGAGGCGTTCGACCTGGCCACCGCCGAACTCGCGGCCGCCGGTCCTACCGTCGACGTCATGGCGCTGCTGGCCCGCCGGGTGCCCGTCGGCGTCCTGGCGGTGCACCTGGGGGTGGCCACCGAGAACCGAGAGAAGGCGGTCGCCGCGGTCGCCGGGATCGCGGCCGCCTACCATCCACGGCCCGCCGGCGCCGACGACGGCCCCGACGAGCACCCGAGCGGCCTCCCTGGCGATCATCCAGGCGGCGATCCCGCCGACGAGGCGGTGGGCGTGCTCGCCGGCCTGCTGAGAGATCCGGCGCCGGATCATCTCGCCGCCGTGGCGGGGCTGCTCGTCCAGGCGTGCGACGCGACCGCCGGCCTGATCGGAAACGCCCTGTCCCTCGTGACGCACCTGCCGTACGACCTGATCACCCGGTGGCCGGCCGAGGCCGTTCTGACGGAGACGCTCCGCTACGACCCGCCCGTACGGCTGACGCGGCGGGTGGCGAGAGCCGATGCGGTGGTGGGCGGCGTCGTCATCCCCGCCGGGGCCGTGGTGGTGCTCGATCTCGCGGCGGCGGGACGCGACCCGGACGTGTTCCCCGACCCGCACCGGTTCGATCCCGGCCGGAGGCTGCTCACGGGTGCGGGTCACCTCGGTTTCGGCAGCGGGTTGCGGCCCTGCCCGGGAGACACGATCGCGCTCGCGCTCGCCGCGGGGGTCCTGGAGGCCACCCGGGACCACACGGCGGCCGATCCGGGAGTCGTGTACGAGCCGTCGCCCAACCTCCGGGTGCCCGTACAACTGTGGTTGAAAGCACCCAATGTGTCGCAAACGTTGTGTAACAACGGACTGACTGACAGCCTTGATCATGTTTGACGCGGACCTTACTCCGGTGAGACTCAAATCGGCAGGTGCGGCGACCAAACTGTGACCTAACGGGGCTGAAAATTGCACATATCAGTGGCTACCCCTAATAAGGTCTTAGGTGCACTTTGCGCCCATGGGGGAGAAGCTGTGCTGAGCAATAACAACCGTTCCAAGCTGCCCATCGCCGGGGCAGCCGTCGCCATGGCAACACTCCTGGCGGCATGTTCATCCGCGTCGGGGTCGTCGGGGACGCCGGGGGGCGCCGACGCTCCCGGTGGGTCCGCGAGCGCGACGCCGGGACCGTCCATCAAGATCAGTCCGGTCAAGGGCAGCTCGAAGGTGAGCCCGGACAAGACCGTGACCGTGACGGCGGACGGCGGATCCCTGGAAGAAGTCGTAGTGGAGGCCAACGGCGTCCCGGTCGAGGGGAAGTTCGACTCCACCCGGACCAAGTGGACATCGAAGGAGCCGCTTCGGCCGTCGAGCAAGTACACCGTGACTGCCAAGGCCACCGGCGATGGCGGACCCGCCACCGCCACCAGCCAGTTCAGCACGTTGAAGCCTAAATATCCCTTGTACGTCGCCGACGTCACGCCGGGCGTCAAGGGGGAGACCGTCGGCGTCGGCATGCCGATCATGGTGACCTTCAACCAAGCGGTGACCGACAAGAAGTCGGTGGAGAAGGCGCTCGAGGTCAAGGCGCAGAAGCCGGTCCAGGGTGCATGGCGGTGGATGAGCTCCAAGCAGGTCATCTACCGGCCCGCCACGTACTGGCCCGCGCACCAAAAGGTCAAGTTCGCCGCCCACCTGTCGGGCGTGCGCGGCGGCAAGGACATGTACGGCGTCAAGGACGCCAGCGCGACGATCAACATCGGTGCGGCCTGGATCAGCACGGTCAACACCAAGACGCACATGATGGTCGTCAAGAAGGACGGCAAGACCATCCAGACGATGAAGATCAGCGCCGGCAACGGCACCACGCGCGAGTACACCACCACCAGCGGCGTTCACCTGACCATGGAGCGGGCGAACCCCGTCACCATGATCTCTCCGGGCAGGAAGCCGGGTGACCCCGGCTACTACAAGGAGGTCGTGAACTACGCCGTGCGCATCTCCAACAGTGGCGAGTACGTCCACAGCGCGCCGTGGTCGGTCGGCTCCCAGGGCTATGCCAACGTCAGCCACGGATGCGTGAACGCCAGCCCGGCACAGGCCAAGTGGTTCTACGACAACTTCCACCGCGGCGACGTCGTCAAGATCGTCGGCACCACGCGGACGCTGGAGTCGTGGAACGGCTGGGGCTTCTGGCAGATGTCGTTCAAGCAGTGGAAGTCGGGCAGCGCGCTCGCCTAGTGATCCACGCAATAACCTCGAGGGCCCTTCCGGAAGATTCTCCGGAAGGGCCCTCGACGTTTACCGGGTCATGCGCGCCTGGGGGGACTCCCGCGCCTTGCCGCCGCGCCCTACAGGACGCCGAAGCGGAAGAGCAGGAAGACGCCGACGATCTTCAGAACCATGATTCCCATGATGACGCAGAAGACGATCAGCGCCGGGCGATGCTCGAAGTGCTTGCCCTCCTTCAGCGGCGGCAGGTTGGCGACGCGCTCAGCAATGCGCTCCTCGATCGGCTTGCGATGGAACATGCCTAAAAGGCTACCGTTACCGGTCGGGGGTACCCTCGGCGGACGTCACATCGTCGCCGCCGGACAGGGCAAGCCGTACCGCCCGTGACAACGGGGTGGCCGAGCCGGCCCGCAGCGGCTCGCGCAAGATGATCGGCCCCTGCGACATGAAACGTGGCCGCGTGCCCCGGTGCGCCTGCGCGGCGTGCACGAGGAACGGGTGGCACAGGTAGACGTCGCCGGGCAGCCCCGTCGCCAGAACCTCACGACGGTGCGCACTCGCCGAATCGAGCACCGGACCCGACTCGAAGAACGGCAACCCCTTCTCCCCGTACGGCTCCAGCGCCCTGGCGGTGTCGAAATGCGAGCCGACCCGGATCCGGGTGGGGGCGTCGTCCGGTCCCACCTCGGAGAACACCATCAAGATGAGCAGGTTGTGCGGCCTGGCGGTGACGATCCCCCATGCCCCTTCCGGGCCGGGATCGTTCTGGTCGATGTGCCAGCCGGTGTCGCCCGCGTCCGTGGGGAACGGGAAACGGATCGGGAGCATGCCGACGGTCCCGCGCGGGAACCAGGTGCCCTCGCCCGCGATCGCGTTGAGCGCGGCGGCGATGCGCGGGCTGCGGATCGCCTCGCCGAGCGCCCCCGACCCGTCCTCGTCCATCACCCATCTCACCGGTTCCGTCCACTCCGACGGCCGGTCGGGCGACAGCCCCATCCGTTCCCAGAGCTGGGCCTGCGCGCGCTCGCCGACCTCGCGGGGGAACGCCTCCTCGATCTTGAGGAATCCGTCCTCGATGAAGGCGTCCACGTCATGTCCGTTCGCGTCCTGGCCCACTCGCATGCGGGCAGACTAGACGAGACCGCACGCCTGTTTCACCGGGTTTTCCCCGCCCCGCCGTCGCCGTCCGTCACCGTGACTCCGACCGCGACGGCCTGGAGCAGGCGCGTGAGGCGCGGCTCGAAGTCGAGGGCGACGTGTCCCCAACGAGGGTGCTGGGCGTAGAGCTCGGCGAGGCTGGGCGTGGGGTGGGAGACCTGCCACAACTGCGCGGTCAGCCCGAGCGCCGCAGCGATCACGTCCTGGACCTGGGTGGTGGTGAGGGTGTCGGAGGAGGAGGTGAGGGCCTCCACGATGCCGTCGTAGGCCGCGAAGGAGTTGGTCTTGTAGCGGCGGGCCCGCTCGATGCCGACCTCGCCTTCGAGGCTGAGCGGCACGTGGGTGAGCAGGTCGCAGAAGAGGGGCTGGGCGACGAGGGTGGCGGCCACGACGGTGGCGGACTCGACGGGGGTCAGCCCGCGGGCGCCGGCGAGGCGCGCGGTGAGGATGTCGCGCCACTGGTTCCACCCGCGTTCGGCCAGTTCCAGCAGCAACTCCTCTTTGCTGTCGAAGTAGCGCCGCACGGCCGACGGATGCAGGCCGGCGGCTTCCGTGACGGCCGCGAGGGTCACGTGCCGTACTCCGCCGAGGTCGGCGGCCAGGGTGCGGGCGGCGTCGAGCAGGTCTTCCGCACGGCGGAGTTTGGCCTCCGGGGAGCGGGCGCGACTGTGCATGCCCCCAACTTTAACGCATGTGGGATGCGTTAGCTCGCCGGATCGTGCTAGCGTGTTAACGCAATCGGATTGCTTTAAGTGATCTGGTGTGGTCCCGACACCTAAGGAAGAGCACGGTGAAGACACTCAATCGCCACTACGTCGACGGCCGCGTGGTGGCCGCCCATGGCACCGACACCTATCCCGTGACCAGCGCGATCACGGGTGAGCAGATCGCCGAGGGGGTGCTCGGTGACGCCGTCGACGCGAACGCGGCCGTCGAGGCCGCCAGGCGGGCGCTGCCGGCATGGTCGGCTACCACTCTCGACCAGCGCCGCGACTACCTGGGCAGGCTCGCGGACTCGTTCGCGGCGCGCCGGGAGGACATGATCTCCGCACTCGTGGAGGAGTTCGGCACCACCACTGCGACGGCGACGTTCATCGTCGACGAGTCCCCGCAGTGGTTCCTCGACGCGCAGCGCCTGCTGGTGGAGGACACGTTCGTACGGCAGGCCGGACGGGCCACCGTCCACCGCGTACCGGCGGGCGTGGCGGCCCTCATCACCCCCTGGAACGGAGCGAGCTGGTCCATCGCCATGAAGGCCAGCGTGGCGCTCGCCGCCGGCTGCACCGTGGTGATCAAGCCCAGCGAGCGGGGCATCTGGCAGGCACAGCCGGTCCTGGACGCGATCGCGGCCGCCGGACTGCCCGCCGGCGTGATCAACGTCGTCTTCGGCAAGGGGGACCCGGTCGGAGGCATCCTCACCACCCATCCGGACGTCGCGAAGGTGTCGATCACCGGCTCCACCGCCACCGGCAAGATCGTCGCCCGCAACGCCGTCGACACCCTGAAGCGGGTCACCCTCGAACTCGGCGGCAAGTCGCCGACGGTCATTCTGGACGATGCCGACCCGGCCCAGGCCGTTCCCTTCGCAGTGCAGGCCGGCCTCTTCAACAACGGGCAGGCCTGCGTGGCCGGCACGCGCATCCTGATCCCGCGCAGCCGGGAGGAGGAGTTCAAGCAGGCTCTGTCCGAGGCGGTCGCGGCGCTCAAGGTCGGAGACCCGCGCGAGGCCGACACCGTGATCGGTCCGCTCCTGGACCGCGACCAGTACGACCGGGTGCAGTCCTACATCCAGTCGGGTATCGAGGAGGGCGCCGAAGTGCTTGCGGGCGGCCTCGGCCACCCGGAGGGCCTGGAGAAGGGCAACTATGTCAGGCCCACGCTGTTCGCCGGCACCAACGACCAGACGGTGGCCCGGGAGGAGATCTTCGGCCCGGTCCTGTCAGTGATCACCTATGACGGGGAGGACGAGGCGGTCGCCATCGCCAACGACACCCCGTACGGTCTGACCGCCTACGTCGCCACCGGCGATGCCGCGCGAGGGCAGCGGGTCGCGCGGCGCCTGCAGGCCGGACGCGTGATGGTCAACGGGATGGTCGGCTCGCGGGACGCGCCGTTCGGCGGGTTCAAGCAGTCCGGGATGGGGCGCGAGTTCGGCTCCTGGGGAATCAGCGCCTTCCTGGAGGAGCAGGCGGTCTTCACGGCCTGACCCGTGGTGGCCTGAGGCCGGCGGCTCCCCCTTTTCGGCCGAGAGTCGCGACCTCACCGAACCGGGGAGGGCCGCCGGCGAGGCGCCTGGGTCGTTTCGTTTCCCCGCCGGCCCGGCAGCTCTGTCAGGAAATGTCGGATAGCCTCCCGGCATGTTCGACGGTCTTGATCGCGTCCCGTGGCCCGACCTGCACTACGCCTACTCGGGCAGGGTGGACGTCCCCGCCCTGTTCCGCGCCCTGATGAGTCAGGACGACGCCCTCGGCGCCGCCGACGAGCTGTTGAACGAGCTCTACCACCAGGGGGGCTTCGTCGGGTCGGCCGCGGTGGCCGCGATGCCGTTTCTCGTGGAGGCCGCCGAATCGGCCCAGGTCGCCTGCCGCGCCGAGGTGTTGGAGATCGTCGGCAGGCTCGCGCGGACCGCGCGGAAGGTCGCGCCCCGCTGGATCGCCGAGGCATGGACGCAGACCGTGGCCCGGCTGCTCGTGCTGCTGGACGACGACGACCGCCACGTGCGGCGCGTGGCGAGCTCGGTGCTGGAGGAGGCGGTGGACCAGGCGGACGAGGTGGTCGACGCCCTGCGCGCGCGATGGGACGCCCAAGACGACCTCACCCGCCTGGACCAGATCCTCGTGATCGGCTCGCTCGCCCGATCCCTGACGGCCGCGACGCTCCCGGAGACCCTGATCTGGCTCCGCGACCTCACCCGCCGCCGGGACGAGCAGGTCGTATTCGCGGCCACCCTGGCCCTCGCGAAGGCCCTTCCCGGCAGGCCCGCCGAACTCGGGCCGATCGTCACGGGTCTGTCCGGAGACGTGACGGCCTGGGCCGGCAGTGAACATGCCGTCGGCACTCCTGCGGGGATGGTCCAGTGGGCGGCCACGCGCCTGGGCGACGACTTCGACGCCCGGGAAGAGATCTGCGTCGCGATGCTCGCGCATCCCGATCCCGGCCGTCGTCGCGGCGCCGTCAAGGCCGCCGCCGATCTGCTCTCCGTCTCGCGGCGTCCCCGCCGGCTCCTGCCTGCCTTACGGGAACACTCCGCTGACTCCGACCTCGAGACCCGCACCCACGTCCTCCACCTTCTCGCCGCGCATGCCCGGCCCGGGGGAGGCGACGCGGACCTGTTCGCCGAGCACCTGCACGACCAGGACGTCGCCGACGTGGCCGTCTGGGGCCTGGCCTGGTCAGGCGACGAACGCTGCCTGCCGGAACTGACGGAACGGATCGGCGCGGGGCGGCCGGGATACTCCCTGTCGTCCGCGCACACCGGCAAGAGCGTGTACATGTATTCGCCGCCGTCGCTCCAGCAGGTCCTGGCGCCCTGCGCCAGCTGGGCGCCGGCGCTGCTGCCCGCGGTCCTCCAGCGGCTGCACCCGAACACGGACGCGGACCTGGGACGCACGCTCCTGCAGACCCTCAAAGCCTGGGGCCCCTCCGCGGCCCCGGCGGTTCCCCGGATCATCGAACTGCTCTACGGGCCGCTGCGGCACTGGGCGGCCGACACGCTCGGCGCGATCGGCCCGGACGCGGCGTCCGCGGGTCCGGCATTGCGGGCCCTGCTGGACGACCCGCAAGCAGGTCTCGACCATGCGTATGCCCGCCGATCGGCGGCCGTCGCCGTCCCATGGGCCTACTGGCGGGTGACCGGCGATCCCGAACCCGCCCTGCACACCTTGGGCTCTCAACTCGGCGGCGAATGGCACACGGCAACGCACCGCCTGGCCGACCTCGGCGGGCACGCCGTCGGCCATGTGCCGACCCTCCGGCTGCTCGCCCGATCCCACGAGACGTGGACGGCGGTGGAGGCGGCGCACGCCCTCATCCGGATCACCGGCGACGTCGATGAGGGCGTCCGCGTCCTCATGCGTCCCGTGCGGGATCTGCTCGACGGCACGGCGATGCCCGTCGTCCGGGCATGCGTGCGCTATCTCGCCGAACTCGACGACCTCCCGGCTGGGCATCTCGCGGCGATAGAGGCGGTTCTCGCCGTCGACCACCGCCTCAGCTGGGATGGCGGCTGGGCCGCCATCCACGACGACCAGGAACTCCGGGCCGTCCTCCAGACGATCGCGGACAAGTCTTCTAGACGAGGGTGAGCTGTTTGGTCGGCGTCCGGCGGCGGCGCCATCGCCGTGCGGCCTGGCCGATGCCGTACGCCTCGGCCAAGCCATGCACCTGGTCGGCGATCCGCTGCCGGTAGGCCGGGTCGGCCGTGGGGGCCTTGCCGTACAGGGCCTGGTAGCGGGGCACGAGCCCGGGATGCTCGCGTTCGAGCCAGCTCATGTACCACTCGCGGGCGCCGGAGGGCAGCCGCAACACGATCGGGGTGATGCTGACCGCGCCCGCGTCGGCGGCCCGGCGCACGGTGGCCTGCAGATGGTCGGCGGAGTCGGTGATCAGGGGGAGGATCGGCGCCATCAGCACGCCGCAGGGAATGCCCGCGTCGTTCAGGGTGGCGCAGATCTCCAGGCGGCGCTGCGGGCTGGCCGCGCCCGGCTCGACCGCCCGGCGGATGCGGTCGTCCACGAAGCCCACCGACACGGCCGCGGTGACCTGGGTGACCTTGGCCGCGTCGCGGAGCAGGTCGAGGTCGCGCAACACGAGCGGGCTCTTGGTCAGCACCGTGAACGGGTTGGCCGCGTCGGTGAACGCGCGCACGACCCGGGGCATCAGCTGGTAGGTCTCCTCGGCGGGCTGGTAGCAGTCGCCGGTCAGGCCCAGGGCGACCGTCTCGCCGTGCCAGCGCGGCGAAGAGAGTTCGCGGCGTAAGCGGTCGGCCAGATTGGTCTTGACGACGATGCGCGAGGCAAAGTCTTCTCCGGCATCCAGCCCGAGGTAGCGGTGGCCGCGCCGTGCCATGCAGTAGCGGCAGCCGGCCTCACAGCCGCGGTAGGGACTGGCCGCCCAGAGATAGGGCAGCTCGGCGGCCTCCGGCACCTGGTCGATCGCGACCCGGGCCGGAACCTCGTAGCAGGTGATGCCGTCGAACGTTCGTGTGACGGCCTGCCGTTCGACACGGGGCCGGGAGGGCCCTGCGTCGAGGAGCGACTGCTGGACCCCGGGAACGGTGGCGGGGCCGGGAGGGGCGTCGCGACGCATGGGGGACAGTAGAACACGCATTCGACGCTCATGCCAATCGCCGCGCCGCCGAACAATGCGCGTCCCCCACGGGTACGGCAGGCCGCCCTGCGGGAATCCCCCTGGTCCCGAAGGGTGAGCGCGATTAAACTGGTACACGCGTACCGGTTTTATGGAGGATTCCCATGGCGTGGTTACTGCTCGGTGCGGCGATCGTCTCAGAAGTCCTGGCCACCTCGGCACTCAAGCTGAGCGACGGGCTGAGCCACATCGGATGGACGATCGTGGTCGTCGCCGGATATGTGGCCTCGCTGCTCCTCCTCGCATGGGCCCTGAAACTGCAGATGCCGGTCGGCATCGCCTACGCGGTCTGGGCCGGGATCGGGACGGCGGCCATCGCCGTGATCGGCACGCTGTTCCTGCACGAGGGGATGAACCTCACCAAAGCCGCCGGTATCGTTTTGATCATCTGCGGTGTGGTCGTGCTGAACCTGGCAGGCGCCCATTGAAAGGCGACCGGCGGCCACGCCATCACGTCGTCTCATCGAAGGCCGTTCCTTGAACGAAGCGGACGCGGGCGATCGGGACACGCTGCACGACAGCGCGCGGGAGCGTCCCGGCGACCCGGCTGCGCCCCAACGCCGGCGCCGGACTCAAGGACGTCACACGCAGGAACGGGCTCTGCGCCGCCGGGAGGCGTTGCTGAACGCGGCCGCCGACCTGCTGGGGGAGGGCGGCTTCGCCGCCGCGACGCATCGGGCCGTGGCCCGCAGGGCGGGCATCCCGCCGGCCGCCACCACCTACTACTTCGCCAGCCGTGACGAACTGCTCGCGCAGGCGTTCGCCCTGCTGGTCCAGCGCGAACTCGCCGACATGCGCGCCTCGCTGCTGGAGGCCATGCGGGGGGAGTCGACCGAATACCTCGCCGAGCGGCTCGCCATGGCCTACGCGCTGGACCGGCCACGCCAGCTCGGGTTGTGGGAGCTGTATCTCCAGGCGGGCCGGGACCCCGCGCTGCAGGACATCGCACGGGCGTGGACCGACGGATGCGACGAGATCGTCAAGACGGTGCTCGAACGCGCCGGCTACGCGTGCGGGCACTCGGAGGTCCGGTTCGTCACCACCGTGCTGTCGGGGTTGTGGCTGGAGGACATCGTGGAGGCACGTCCGGAAGGCCGGGAGCGGGCCCGGGACGTGGTGGCCCGCGCGCTCAAGTCGATCAGCTGACCCGTAAGCTCGGCCCATGCTTTTTCACCTCGCACTGGCGTCCGACTGGGAACGCGCCGAGAAGGCGGGCGAGTACCGCATGTCCACCCTGGGGGTGACGCTGGAGGAGGAGGGCTTCATCCACGCCTCCGCCGACATGGACCAGGTCAACGGCGTCGCCGAGCGTTTCTACCGTGGGGTCGCCGAGCCGTTGGTGCTGCTGGCCGTCGACGAGAGCCTGCTGGGATGCCCGGTGAAGTTCGAGGTGCCCGAGGGCACGACCGAGGCCTTCCCCCACATCTACGGCCCCATCCCCACCACCGCCGTACTCACCGCCACCCCCTTCACCCCCACCCCCACCCCCTCGGCGTGATCATGCAGAAGTTCGCCGGCACCCCGCCTCACCTGCCCAAACCCGTTTTGTGATCATGCAGAAGTTCGCGGGCGCTGTATCCCACCTGCGAAAACCACGTTCGTGATCATGCAGTAGCTCGGCGACCACTACGCTCACCAGGGCAGATCCGGTTCGTGATCATGCACCCGTCCCGGCGCCACCCCGCAGGCGCCGGGACCTGCCGGCCGGAAATGCGTTTGCGCGCCATCACGACGCTCCGATAGACCTTGCACCCGAATGCCCCGCTCGCCCGAGCAGGCACCGACCGAACTGAGAGGAGGGATAAGCCCATGATCCCCACGATCACCGCGCTTGTGTCCTCCCGGGTCCTGGACCACGTCTGACCCCCTGGAGTCACGGGCGCCTTCCCCGGAGTGCGCCTTGACCTTGGAAACGAACAACCTGACCATGCGTCCGATCACCGGACGCGACGAACTCGACCTCTTCACCCGCTTTCCCTACGCCCTCAACTCGGAACTGGCCGACGACCTGGACGCCGGGCGACGCCGTACGGACTGGATGTGGGTGGCCCTCCACGGCAACCGCCTCTTGGGCAGGGCCGCCTGGTGGGGCCGGCCGGATTCCGCCGACCCGCTCTACCTGGACGTCTTCGACATCGACGACGACGCCGGTTCCGCCCGGATCGACATCGGCGCACAGCTGTTGCGTACGACGATGGCCGCGGCCCTGCCGCCGGGCGCGACGCCACCCGAGTACATCCGGTTCGTCCCCCCGGACTGGCGGGACGGCGAACAATCGCGGCGCGTGGTCGACGGGCGCATGGCCGCCCTCGAGCAGGTCGGCGCCCGGCTGTTCGTCGAACGGCTCCGCCTGGAATGGCGGGCCGGAACGCCGATCCCTCCGGCGAGCCGCCGTCTGGAGTTCCGCCCGGTCCACGACGACGAGGAGATCCTCGCCTTGATGACGTCGGCCATGGACGGGACGCTAGACGCGCACAGCCGCGACGACATGACCAGGATGCCGGCGCGGGAAGCAGCCGAACTGCACTTCCACGACGAACTCGCCGGTTATTCGAGCCCGCGCGAATGGTGGCGGATCGCGACCCTGCCCGGCGGTGAGCCGGTGGGCTTCGTCTTCCCCGCCCGCAACGACTACAACCCGATCATCGCCTACATCGGCGTGGTGCCGGCGCATCGCGGCAACGGCTACATCCACGACATCCTGGCCGAGGGAACGCGAATCCTCGCCGAACAGGATGTTCCCCGCATCCGGGCCGCCACCGACCTCGGCAACCAGCCGATGGCGAACGCGTTCGCCCGGGCCGGATACCTCACCTACGAACGGGCGATCACGATGACCTGGAGCTGAGCGCCGGCGTCTGATTCATTCAAGACGGTGCCGTGCTGGTCCCGTAGCGTGACCCGCATGGCACCTTCGTTCAATCTGGTCGGCCTCGTGGTGGCCGACATCGGCGCGTCACTGGCGTTCTACCGCCGCCTGGGGCTCGACCTTCCCGAGTCGGCCGACAACGAACCCCACGTCGAGACCACGTTGCCCGGCGGCCTGCGCCTCGCATGGGACACCGTCGAGATCATCCGCTCCTTCGACCCGGACTGGACACCGCCCACCGGCGGCTCCCGGGTCAGCCTGGCCTTCCTCTGCGACGACCCCGGCGAGGTCGACAACGTGTACGCCGATCTCGTCAAAGCCGGTTACGAGGGGCACCGGCCGCCGTGGGATGCGGTCTGGGGCCAGCGCTATGCGGTCGTGCTGGACCCGGACGGCAACACCGTCGACCTGTTCGCCCCGCTTTCCGCCGGGGAGGGATCCTGACGTACGGCCCGCCTAACGGATGAGCACGCCGAGCGGAACGCCGGTCAGCGACCTCACCTCACGCGCGAGGTGGGCCTGGTCGGCGTAGCCGGCCGTCGCCGCCACGGCCGCGAACGGGATGCCGGACCGGGCCAGATCGACGGCACGGTTCATCCGCAGGATCCTGCCCAGGGTCTTGGGCCCGTATCCGAACGCCGCCAGGCAGCGCCGGTGCAACTGCCGCTCGCTGAGGCCGGCCGTACGGGCGGCGGCTCCCGCCGAGGAGCCCTTCCGCAGCAGCGCGGCGACGCCTGTCATGACGGGATCGGGCTGCGTGAGCGCGAGGCGGTCCCGTGCGATGGCCTCCAGCACCGCGCCGAGGCCGGCGCCCGTCTCCCAGGCCGCCTCGAGTAGTCCGCCGGCCGGGCGGGCCTGCGCCGACGGCCACAGATCGGTGAGCGGCACCCGCAGGTCGCGAAGCTCGGCGGCGGGCACGCCCAGCACGGCCGGTCCGGTGCCGGGGGAGAACCGGATGCCGACGTAGCGCGCCCCGCCGTCGCCGGAGGTCACGTGCGTTTCGGTGTCGGGCCCGGCGACGAGCAGTTCGCCGTCGGCCCAGATGAGGTCCATGCATCCGTCCGGAAGCACCCGCTGGGGCGCTCCCGACGCCGGTGCGGTGCGCGCCCAGACGGCCGCGCCGGGAACGAGCGAGACCCGTTCCCGGTAGCGGCCGTCGTCAGCCAGCTCGGCGGGCGGCACTGCGGCCGGCACTGTGGCCGTTTCCGTCATGGCGCCTGGAGGCGCGCGGCACGACGCGTCACTCGCACAGCATCTTCTCCACACGCCGTGAGGCCAGCCAGAGCCCGCCCACGGTCATGACCACCAGGTAGGCGGCGTTCACCAGGAGCCCAGGCCCGACGATCCCGGTGCACAGCCCCCGCACGAGCTCGACCGCGTGATAAAGCGGCGTGAGCTGGATGAGGACCTCGACGCCGACCGGGTAGTTCTGCACGGGGGAGAACGTGCCGGAGAACAGGAACATCGCGAACTGGCCCGTGCCCATCAGGTCGAAGTCCTGCCAGCCGCGCATGAGCGTGCTCACCCACATGCCGACGGCCCCGAAGGCCAGCCCGACGAGCACGGTGGCCGGGAAGGCGGCCAGCGCCCCCGCCACGCTGCTCAGCCCCAGCGCGACCATGAAACCCAGGAAGATCGCGGTGTACACCGAGCCGCGCACCACGGCCCAGACGAGCTCTCCCAGGGCGATCTCGAAGGGCCGCACGGGGGTCGCGAGGACCGCCTCGAACGTCTTCATGTACTTGAGCTTGAAGAAGAAGTTGAAGGTGGTCTCGGCCAGCGCGCCCGACATGGCGGACACGGCGAGCATCGCGGGAGCCACGAACGCCGCGTACGACATGGTGTGCCCGTCGACGGTCAGGTCACCGACGAGGGCGCCGACCCCGACGCCGATGGACAGCAGGTACAGCAGCGGCTCGAAGAACCCGGATATCAGGACGACCCAGTAGGCCGGGCCCGACCGCAGCGCGCCCACGTTCCGGTTGATGACGGCGCCCACCCGGCTCGGCGACAGCGAGACCCGGGCGGCCACCAGTGTGGTCATCATCAGTCTTCCAGCCTCCGTTTGAACGCCCGCCGGGCCAGCACCAGGCCGACCACCGCCCACAACACGAGATATCCGACGTGTGCCGCGATCGGCCAGGTCGGTTCACGGCCCAGCGTTGCGGCCCGGCACAACTCCACCGCGTGCCAGACCGGCGACGCGTACGCCACGGCGCGGATCACGACGGGAAGCTGCTCAACGGGGAAGAACACGCCGGAGAACAACGTCGCGGGGATCACGACGAACCGGAACAGCAGCGCGAAATAGCTGTCGCTTTCGATGGACGCCGCGAACGCGGTGACGGGCGTGACGACCGAGGCGACCAGGAGCGCGCAGACGAGCGGAGTGACCAGCGCCCACGGGGAGTGCAATCCGCCGAAGAAGAGGACCACGACCAGGAACGCGACGACGGACACCTCCACCCGCAAGATCAGGGCGATCAGGTGCCCGTGGACGATGTCGGCCGGGCGGATCGGCGCGGCACGCATGGCGTGGTAGGCCCGCACCCACTTGAAGTCGCCCAGGACCGGATAGGTCGACTCCCCGATGCAGATCTGGAACGCCGTCGAGACCAGCACGCCGGGCACGATCCACGACAGGTAGTCGACCCCTTCGATGGATCCGACGTATCCGCCCACGCCGAGACCGATGCTGATCAGGAACAGGATCGGCAGGAGGAACGACGAGAAGACCGACGCGTGCCACAGCCGGCGGTAGAGGAGCACGTATCGCTCGACGACGGCGAGGACGGGGTGCAGGGGGCGCATCGTTTCTGCGGCCATCGTCAGTCCACCAGCGTCCGGCCGGTCAGCTGGAGGAACACGTCTTCCAGGGTCGAGCGGCGCACCAGCACGCTGGCCGGCGCCAGGCCCCGCCGATGCACCTCGGACACGGCGTCGTCGCCGTCGTCGGCGTACAGCAGGATGCGATCGGGCAGCGGGTCGATCCGCTCGCCGATTCCGTCGAGCTTGGCCGCGTAGTCGGCGTTGGCGTCGAGCCCGTCGGCGAATCGCAGTTCGACGACCTCCGCCGTCGAATACGTCTGGATCAGGGACCGCGGGGAACCCTCAGCGACGATCTTGCCGGCGTCCATGACCACCAGCCGGTCGCACAGCTGCTCGGCCTCGTCCATGTAGTGGGTGGTCAGCACCAGGGTCGTGCCGCGCTGCTTCAACCGGAACAGCCGCTCCCACACCAGGTGCCGTGCCTGCGGGTCGAGGCCCGTCGTCGGCTCGTCCAGCAGCACCAGATCGGGATCGTTGACCATCGCCCTGGCGATCGTCAGCCGTCGTTTCATGCCGCCGGACAGCGGCTCGACCTTGCCTTCGGCGCGATCGGCCAGTTGCACGAACTCCAGAAGCTCGTCGGCGCGCTTGCGCGACTCGGCCCTCGACAGGCCGAAATAGCGCGCATACGTCGTGAGGTTCTCCCGCACGTTCAAATCGGGGTCGAGATTGTCGAGCTGCGGGCAGACCCCCAGGCGAGCGCGGATCCTGGTGCCGTCACGCACCGGATCCATGCCGAGAATCCGCAGCTCCCCTTGGGTCGGCGTCGAAACGCACCCGATCATGCGCATTGTCGAGGACTTGCCGGCGCCGTTGGGACCCAGGAAGCCGAACGCCTCACCGGGGGCCACGTCGAGATCGATGCCGGCGACGGCCGTGAAATCGCCAAAGCGCTTGACCAGGCCACGAGCGTGAATTAACGGTTGGTCAGCCACGTGTTGACACTAACCAAAGGTACTGACATTCCCGCAACCGGTTTATCCGCGGCGGCCGTCTCGAACTCACTCCCGACAAGCCATAGGCTCGCCTCATGAACGGCTTCGAGATCGGCACCGACGGCCCTCAGTCGATCGTCGTCGGGATCGACGGCTCCGACACCTCGCTCCGCGCCACCGCCTACGCGTGGGGCCTCGCCCGCCGCCAGGGCTCAAAGCTGATCTTCGTGTACGCCCCGGGCACCGGCAGCACGATCTCCCCGTTCGTGCCGGACGCGACCATCTCGGCCATGTCGGCGGCCGATGAGGTCGCCGCCGATCTGCGCGACCGGATCGCCGGCGCCTCCGACACCATCCACCCTCCGGTCTCGTACACCTTCCGGGTCGAGCCCGGCGACGCCGCCTCGGTCCTCATCCGCGTGGCCGACGAGGTGAGGGCGGACGCCGTGGTGGTGGGCTCGTCGGCGCAGGCCGGCCATCGCCTGATCGGCTCGGTGGCGATCCGCCTCGTCCGCGCCGGTCGCTGGCCGGTCACCGTCGTCCCGTAGCCCGTAGCCCGTAGGCCCGTCGTCCCGTAGGCCCGCAGGCCCGTTGGCCCTCTGGACCGTCCTGGCGGGACTCCGGGGAAATCCTCCGGGCCCCGCCAGGCCCCCAATAATCACGCAGTGTAGTTCAAAGAACACGGAAAGCTTACGCAAAAACACGGGAAAGGCGAAACGCGGGCAAGCATCGGCCGGATCACCCCTCCGATCAGCCCCTGATTATTCCGTGTCGAGGCCGCGCAGCCCGTCGAGCACCCGCAGCAGCGTCGCCTCGTCCGGCCCCTGGGCGCGTGGCGCACACGGGTGATGCCTGACCCGCCGCGGCAGGCCCCGGTGCTGCTCCTCCGTACCGGAGGCCGGTCCCCGGCCGAAAGGGCCGACGGAGACCTGGCTGACCGAGACCGGGACGCGGGACACCCGGGCGGCGGGAAGCGGCGGGGGAGCGAGCGGGGGGAGCGGGATCTCGCACCAGACGATCTTGCCCCGGTCCGGCGCGGTGTAATGCCCCCAGTTCCTGGCCAGGCTGCCGACGAGGGCCAGGCCACGGCCACCCTCGTCGTCGTCGTCGCTCTGCCCGGCCACCGGCTCACGGTCGCTGACGTCCCACACCTCGATGAACAGGCTGCGCGGGCCGGAGGAGACGCGCAGTCGCAACGCCACCATGCGCAACGCGACGGGGAACATCGACGAGGTGATCGGGGCGTTGCGCACGGCGTTGGTCGCGTGCACGGCGTTGGTGACCAGCTCCGACACCAGCAGCTCGGCCGTGTCGAGCAGGGTGGGCAGCTCCCAGGCGCCGAGCTGGTGCCGTACGAACACCCTGGCCTGTTTCGGCGCGGTCAGGGCGGAACCGAAGACCCTGTCGGCGACCCGGCGGTCGTCGTGCGGGTCGACAGGGCGGCGGAAGGGCGGGTTCAGCATGTGCCGGCCCGGTCGGGAAGGGCCCGGCTGCCGCGAACGGCCGTGGGGGACGCGGCCCTGGCGGGCGGCCGAGCAAAACACATGCCTCAGATCATCTGTCATGCAACGCAGTGAAGTGACCCGGTTTTCAGTATTCAGATAAGTTTCTTGTCGGATGCCCCAAAGATGTCACCGTAAAGGGCGCAGGCCGTCGAACATGATGGCGAGAGTCCGATTCCGCACGTCCGGGCCCACCCGTTCCGCCGCCCGAGACGCGCCGATCAGCAGCGCCATGAGCTCCGGCGCGCCGATGTCGGACCGCACGGCTCCCGCCCGCTGGGCGCGCTCGAGCAGCGCCTCGAGCGCCGACGCCAGTTCCGCTCCGACCGGAGAGGCCCCCGGTTCCCGTGGCGACCCTTCGCCGGCAGGCGCGGCGGCTGACGCGGCTTCGGCGAGCACGTCGGCGTAGGCGTTCTGGGTGGCCGCCTGCTCGACCGCGTAGGCGAAGAACGCGAACAACGCCGGGCCCGCCTCGGCCTCCGACAGGGCTTCGGCCTTGGCCGCCAGCGTGCGGACACGCCCCAGGAAGACCGCCTCGATGAGCGCGTCCTTGGTCGGGAAGTGCCGGAAGACGGTGCCGATCCCCACGCCGGCCCGCCGCGCCACGTCCTCGGTGGAGGCCGACAGCCCCTGTGCGGCGAAGACCGCCTCTGCCGCGTCGAGGATCTTCGCCCGGTTGCGCAGGGCGTCGGCGCGCGGCGGCCTCTCCTCAGCCATTGACAAACGGAGTCGCCGCTCCGTATTTTCTAATCGGAGTCACGACTCCGATTATATGCGCCCGCGGCACCTCCCACGGAAGGAAACCGGGACCCATGACCCTCACCCCTCGCGACGCGTTCACGCAATGGCAGCAGAGCATCTTGTCCGGCTCCGCCGGTACGGGCGGCGTCCCACTGGCCGACGACGTGGTCGTCGAATGGCCGTTCAACCCGCCGGAACGTCCCCGGCGGATCGACGGCCGCGCCGCGTTCGAAGCGGTCGCCCGCGCGGGACGCGCGGCGCTGCCCGTCAGATTCGAGGAGTTCAGCGACGTCGTCGTGCACGAGACGAGCGACCCCGAGGTCGTCGTCGCCGAATACCGGCTCGGCGGGACCGTCCTTGCCACCGGCCGCCGGGCGTCGGCCCCCTTCATCCTCGTGCTGAGGGTCCGGGACGGCCAGATCGTGCACGTCCGCGAATACCAGGACGTCGCGGCGATGGAGCGCGCCCTCGGCGGCCCACTGCCGAGCGGCCGAGCCTGAGGAGCACGCGCCCGTACCTGACGCCGGCTGGCAGGAACAGGCACGAGACTTCACGGCATGACCGACACGACCCGGCCCGGAAAGCTCCGCGCAGAAGGCGCGTTCGACCTCACCGAATGGACGGAGGTGGCCACGCACGACAAACCCGGCGCGACGATCAGCCGCGTCCTCATCGGCAAGACCTTCCACGGCGACCTGGACGGCACCAGCACCACCGAGATCATGACGGTGACCACCGCCGCCGGCCCTGCCGCATACGTGGGCGTCGAGCACGTCGACGGCACCCTCGACGGCCGCACGGGAACGTTCGTCCTCCAGCACATCGCGGGCGACGACGGCGAACCGTGGATGCGCTGGCTGATCGTCCCCACCTCCGGCACGGGCCAACTCGAAGGGCTGCGCGGCGAAGGCCGCATCGTCAACCAGGACGGCCACCACACCTACACCCTCGACTACGACCTCGACTGAGAACGCCCGGAAGGGGGGTGCCTGCCCGGAGACAAACACCTACGTCCACGAAAAGAGCTTTACTCGGGGTTGTGACGCTCGAGGTATCTCGTCCTCGAACACCCAGCGTAGCCTGACGACTACCGTCAAGGAGCGTCACCATGCCCGTCGCATCGATGCAGCAACTCGCACGTGAGGCCTTCGCCCGCAGGCAGACCGCGGGCGTCGCCGTCATGCGCGACGCGGCGCTCATCACCCGCGCCGCCGCCGACATGGCGGCGCGCTTCCGCGCGGGCGGCAAGCTCGTCGTCTTCGGCGGCGGGGCGGCGGGCACCGACGCCGCGCACGTCGCCGTCGAGTTCATGCACCCCGTCATCGTCGGCAAGGCCGCCCTGCCCGCGGTGGCGCTCAGCAACGACGCCGCCACCGTCGCGGCGATCGGCTCCGGCGACGGACCCGACGAGACCTTCGCCCACCAGGTGCGCCACTGGGCGGGCCCCGCCGACATCGCCATGGGCGTCTGCCGCGACGGCCGCTGCTCCTCCGTGGCCCGCGCCCTGCAGACCGCACACGAGCTCGGCCTGCTCACCGTGGCACTCACCGGCGCCCTCACCGGAACGGCGTCCCCCGCACAGGCTCTCCCCGCGGCCGACCATCTCATCGCCGTCGCCTCGGCCGACCCCCGGCTGGTCAAGGAAGTCCACGTCACCACCTATCACCTGCTGTGGGAACTGGTCCACGTCTTTCTCGACCAGGCCGGGGAGGGCCTCACATGAACGAGCCGACCGACGGCTGCCACGCCTCCGACACGTGCGTGACATGCTCCGACGAGGCCGTGCCCGTCACGGTCATACGACTGCTGTACCGGGACATGGCCGTGGTGGACGTCGGCGGCCAATCCGAAGAGGTCAGCGTCGCCCTGGTGGAGACCGCCATCGGCGACCGCATCCTCGTCCACGCCAAGGAGGCGATCGCCGTACTCCCGAAGGAGGACGGCGATGGGCGTCCGTGACGAGCCGGCACGGGACGGGCCGCGCCACGCGGGGCTGCGGGGCCTGTACCCGTTCCTGTACGAGGCGCCGCCCGGGGGAACCGGCATGGAGCCCGCGGTGTTCGCCGGCGCGGCACGCTCCTCGGAAGAAAAAGCCATGCAGATCGTACGGCTGCGCCAGGAGATGGCCGAGCTGTCGTGCGAGCGGATCGCCGACTGCGCCGAGGAGATGGCCGCCAGGTTCGCCGAAGGGGCCCGGCTGTTCACCTTCGGCAACGGGGGGAGCAGCACCGACGCCCAGGAGGTGGCCACCACCTTCCTCAGCCCGTGCGCCGGCGACGGCCTGCCGCTGCCCGCCCTGTCCCTGACCAGCGACGTCGCCGTCGTCACCGCGCTGTCCAACGACGTGAGCTTCGACGTCGTGTTCGCCCGCCAGCTCGCCGCGCTCGGCCGCGCCGGCGACATCGCGCTCGGCCTGTCCACCAGCGGCGGTTCCGCCAACGTCGTGCGCGCCTTCGAGGAGGCGTCACGCCGCGGCATGCTCACCGTCGGCCTGGCCGGAGGGCAGGGCGGAAGGCTCACCGAGCTCGCCGAGACCGGCGTGCTCGACCACCTGTTCGTCGTCCCGTCGTCATCGGTGCACCGCATCCAGGAAACCCAGACGACGGTCTACCACGTGCTGTGGGAGCTCGTTCAGCACGCGCTCGAACCCTGGCATCGAGATGGGGAGGCGGCATGACAGCGCCGACGAAATCAGGAGCCGGCAAGACGCGCAAGCAGGAAGAGCCGGTCGTCCACATCCTCTGGATCAACGCCGGCATGAGCTGCGACGGCGACTCCGTGGCCCTCACCGCCGCGACCCAGCCGAGCATCGAAGACATCGTGCTCGGCGCGTTTCCCGGCCTGCCCAAGGTGGCCGTGCACTGGCCGCTGATCGACTTCGAGTCCGGCCCCATGCAGGGCGCCGACGTCTTCATCGAGTGGTTCTTCAAAGGCGCGCGCGGCGAGCTCGACCCGTTCGTCCTGGTCGTCGAGGGGTCGATCCCTAACGAGGCGCTCAAGCGCGAGGGCTACTGGAGCGGTTTCGGCAACAACCCCGACACCGGCCAGCCCATGACGACCCCCGAATGGCTCGACCGGCTCGCGCCCAACGCCACCGCGATCATCGCGGCCGGCACCTGCGCCACCTACGGCGGCATCCACGCCATGGCGGGCAACCCGACCGGCTGCATGGGCGTGGCCGACTACCTCGGCTGGGACTGGCGCTCCAAGGCCGGACTGCCCATCGTCAACGTGCCCGGCTGCCCCATCCAGCCGGACAACCTGTCGGAGACCCTGCTCTACCTGCTCTACCAGCTCGCCGGCCAGGCCCCGATGATCCCGCTGGACCAGGCACTGCGCCCCACCTGGCTGTTCGGCCAGACCGTCCACGAGGGATGCGACCGCGCCGGCTACTACGAGCAGGGCCAGTTCGCCACCGAGTACGGCACGAACGAATGCCTCGTCAAGATCGGCTGCTGGGGCCCGGTCGTCAAGTGCAACGTCCCCAAACGCGGATGGATGGCCGGCCTGGGCGGCTGCCCCAACGTCGGCGGCATTTGCATCGCCTGCACAATGCCCGGCTTCCCGGACAAGTTCATGCCCTTCATGGACGAACCTCCCGGAGCGCTCGTCTCCTCCACCATCAGCGAGGCGTACGGCTCGGTCATCCGCACGCTGCGCGGCATCACCTTCAGAACCGTCGACAAGGAGCCCAAGTGGCGCAAGAAGGGCCGCGAGCTCCTCACCGGATACAAGGCGCCCTGGAGCTGACATGACGACTTCATCGGAGCAAGGCCGCGAACTCGTCGAGATGGCCTGGGATCCCATCACCAGGATCGTCGGAAGCCTCGGCGTCTACTGCAAGATCGACTTCGCGAACCGGCAGGTCGCCGAGTGCTACAGCACCTCGTCCATCTTCCGCGGCTACAGCATCTTCATGAAGGGCAAGGACCCGCGCGACGCCCACTTCATCACCAGCAGGATCTGCGGCATCTGCGGCGACAACCACGCCACCTGCTCGGTCTACAACCAGAACATGGCCTACGGCGTGCGCCCGCCCGCCCTCGCCGAATGGATCATCAACTGCGGCGAAGCCGCCGAATACATGTTCGACCACAACATCTACCAGGAGAACCTGGTCGGGGTCGACTACTGCGAAAAAATGGTCCGCGAGACCAACCCCGGCGTCCTGGCCCAGGCCGAACGCACCGAGGCGCCCCACGCCGCCGACCACGGCTACAAGACCATCGCCGACATCATGCGCTCGCTCAACCCCCTCGAAGGGGACTTCTACCGCGAAGCGCTCGTCATGAGCCGCCTCACCCGCGAGATGTTCTGCCTCATGGAAGGCCGGCACGTCCACCCCTCCACCCTCTACCCGGGCGGCGTCGGCACGGTCGCCACCGTACAGCTGTTCACCGACTACATGACGCGGCTCATGCGCTACATCGAGTTCATGAAACGGGTCGTCCCCATGCATGACGACCTGTTCGACTTCTTCTACGAAGCCCTGCCGGGCTACGAGGAAGTGGGCAGACGCCGCGTCCTGCTCGGCTGCTGGGGCAGCCTCAACGACCCCGAGCACTGCGACTTCACCTACGAGAACATGAGCGACTGGGGTCGCAAGATGTTCATCAGCCCCGGCGTGATCGTCGACGGCCGGCTCGTCACCAACGACCTCGTCGACATCAACCTCGGCATCCGCATCCTGCTCGGCAGCTCCTACTACGACGACTGGGCCGGCGCCACCGAGCCGTTCGTCACCCACGACCCGCTCGGCAACCCCGTCGACGTCCGCCACCCGTGGAACCAGCACACCATCCCGCGGCCGCAAAAACGCGACTTCACCGACAAGTACAGCTGGGTCATGTCACCCCGCTGGTTCGACGGCACCGACATGCTGCCCCTCGACACCGGCGGCGGCCCCCTCGCGCGGATGTGGTCCACCGCGCTCAACGGGCTCGTCGACATCGGCTACGTCAAGGCCACCGGCGACAGCGTGCTCATCAACCTGCCGCGCACGGCCACCAAGCCGGAGACCACGTTCGAGTGGAAGATCCCGCACCACAAGGGCCAGCCCCTGTCCAACGCCATCGAACGCAACCGCGCCCGCTCCTACTTCCAGGCCTACGTCGCCGCCTGCGCGCTCTACTTCGCCGAGCAGGGCCTGGGCGAGGTACGGCAGGGCCACACCCAGACATGGGAACCGTTCACCGTGCCCGACGAGGCCATCAGCTGCGGCTTCTCCGAGGCCGTACGCGGCGTCCTGTCCCACCACATGGTCATCAGGAACGGCAAGATCGCCAACTACCACCCGTACCCGCCGACCCCGTGGAACGCCAGCGTGCGCGACAGCAACGGCACGCCCGGGCCGTACGAGGACGCGGTGCAGAACACGCCGATCTTCGAGGAGAACACCCCGGAGAACTTCAAGGGCATCGACATCATGCGGACGATCCGCAGCTTCGACCCCTGCCTGCCCTGCGGCGTCCACATGTTCCTCGGCGAGGGAAAGCTGCTGCGCACCCTGCACAGCCCCCACGCCTTCAACGGGCGGTGACCGGCACGCGGTGAAAGAAAGGACCACGCGGCACATGCCCGAAGTCAGCGACGCCTCCACGCCGGGAGGCATCCCAGGGACCGACCAGGGTACGGACGTCGACGCCACCGCGGCCCGCGTCGAGGGGCTCATCGCCGACCTCGGCACCCACGCCGCCCGCGCCAAGGCCGAAGAGCTCGTCCGCGTCCTGGTCGGCCTGTACGGCCAGGCCCTGGAACAGGTCATGCGGATCGTCACCGACGCCGGCGCGGCCGAGGTGCTGCGCCGCATGACCGACGACGAACTCGTCTCCGGCCTGCTCATCGTGCACGACCTGCACCCGCTCGGCACGGCCGAACGCGTGCACGCCGCCCTCGAGCAGGTCAGGCCGCACCTCGGGCTGCACGACGGCGGGGTGGAGCTGATCGGCGTCGACCCCGCCGGAGTGGTCAGGCTCCGCCTCGAAGGCACCTGCCACGGCTGCCCCTCATCACGCCTCACCGTCACGGGCGCGATCGAGCGGGCGGTCACCCGCGCCGCACCCGAAGTCACCCGCGTCGATGTCGAAGGCCTCGACCCCGCGCCTGCGGCCGGGCCGCTCCTGCAGATTCAGCGGAGGCCGCCCGGCCCCTGCCCCGCCGACGAGCAGGCCGCGCCGACCGCGATCCGCGACGGCAGCGCGGCGACGGAGGGCATCGCATGACGGCCAAAGGACTGCGCCGGTTCCGCCAACCACCAGGCCAACCAGGCGCCGCACCGGCGTCCGTGTCGACCCCCGCGGACGCACGGTGCGAGTTGTGCGCCGGGCCCGCGGGGGAGGACCACCCCCACGTCGTCGACGTCGAAACCCGAGCGCTCCTGTGCGCCTGCCGCGGCTGCCACCTGCTGTTCGACCCCGCCGCCCAAGGCCGCTACCGCGCCGTGCCGCGCCGCCACCTCCACGCCGCACGCTTCCGGATGACCGCCGCCGACTGGGAGGACCTGCAGATCCCCGTCCGCACGGCGTTCTTCTTCCACAACTCCACGCTCGGCCGCACCGTCGTTTTCTATCCAAGCCCCGCCGGAGCCACCCAGTCGCTGCTCCCGCTCCCGGCGTGGGAACGCGTGCTCGCCGCCAACCCCGAACTGCCCCCGGCCGAACCCGACGTCGAAGCCCTGCTCGTCGACCGCGGCGCCGACGGCTTCACCTGCCACCTCGTGCCCATCTCCACGTGTTACGAACTCGTCGGCCTCGTCCGCCGCCACTGGAAGGGATTCAGCGGAGGCCAGGAAGCCTGGGCCGCCATCGACGGCTTCTTCGCCGACCTCGCCCGCCGCGGCACGCCCACCCCCACCGGCCAGGGAGGCGCGCCCGCATGAACTCCTGCGACCCCACACCCGCCCACGAGCCCGCCTTCGAATGCCTCAACGCACAGCCCGAGCCGTATGCCGCCTCACCCACCATGACCTTCCGGCTGCGCGTCACCGACCCCGAACCCGTCCACGGCATCCTGCTGCACTGCCAGATCCGCATCGAACCCCAACGCCGCAGATACGGCCCCGACGAGGCCCGGCTGCTCAGCGACCTGTTCGGCGAACCGTCCCGCTGGGGGGAGACCCTCAAACCCCTCCAGCTCGCCGCCGTCTCCGTCATGGTGCCCGCCTTCACCGGATCCACCGAGATCGACGTGCCCGTCCCGCTCAGCTACGACCTGGAGGTCGCCGCCGGCAAATACTTCGCCGCACTCGACGACGGCGAAATCCCCCTCCTCCTGCTGTTCAGCGGCACCGTCTTCACCCGCACCCCCGGAGGCTTCGCCGTACGGCAGGTGCCGTGGCACTGCGAGACCCGCCACCGGCTGCCCGTCGCCGCCTGGCGCGAACTCATGGACCGCTACTTTCCGGGCACCGGCTGGCTGATGCTGCGCCGCGACACCCTGCGCGCCCTCCACCGCTACAAAACCGACCACGCCGCCCCGACCTGGGACGACACCATCACCATGCTCCTCAACGAGGCGCGCGGACTCAGGGAGGCCGGCAAATGAGCGTCCCCATGGACATCGCCAGGCGCGTGGCCGACGCCGTCCTCTACGAGGGCTACCTCCTCTACCCCTACCGCGCCTCCGCGGCCAAGAACCAGCTGCGCTGGCAGTTCGGCGTGCTCGTCCCACCCGGATACACCGCCACCTCCGAACCATCCAAAAGCGTCACCGAATGCCTCCTCGAAAACGCCGGCGACGCCGACCTCCACCTGCGGCTGCGCTTCCTCCACCTCAGGTCACGCCAGGTCGAGCAGCACACCGGCGGGGGAGCCCACCAGCCCGTCCACGAACTCACCGACGGCGAGACCGTCTACCTGAGCTTCGACGACGCCACCGAACGCGAAGCCGAAACCGTCCTGCCGATGCGCGACCTGCTCGCCCAGGAACACTCCGTCGACGTCCAGGTCGCCGGAGAACACGCCACCGAACCCATTCCCGCCATGCCCGTCGACCTCGCCGCCGAATACCTCGGCCGCGTCGTCACCGACCAGCAACCCCTCCAGGCACGGCTGCGCGTATCCGCGGCCGAGCAGGCCGGGCCGTACGGACTGATCAAACTCCGCGTCGAGGTCAGGAACGCCACCCGCTGGGACCACCCCGGCGCATCCCGCGACCAGGCCCTGCACCGCTCCCTGATCGCCACACACCTGATCCTCGGCACCACGCACGGCGGCTTCGTCTCCCTGATCGACCCGCCCGAATGGGCCCGCCACGCCGCCGAAACCTGCCACAACCAGCACGTCTGGCCCGTCCTCGTCGGCAACCCCGGCGAACACGACCTCATGTTGTCCTCGCCGATCATCCTCTACGACTACCCCGACATCGCGCCGGAGAGCCAAGGCGACATGTTCGACGCGACCGAGATCGACGAGATGCTCCACCTGCGCGCGATCACGCTCACCGACGCCGAGACCCGCGAGGCCGCCGCGACCGACCCGCGCGCCGCCGAGATCCTCCGCAGAGCTCGCGATCTGCCCCCAGAACTCGTCGAACGCCTCCACGGCGCCATCCGCAGCCTCGGCACACCGCCGACCGGGGGAGTCCTCGCCGGCTTCCCCGGATTCCGCGACCCGCCCGACGGCACTCCCGGCACCCCCTGGTGGGACCCCGGCGCCGACGCCCGCACCTCACCGGAGACCGACACCGTCACCGTCTCCGGAGTGCCCGTCGCCAAAGGCAGCCGCGTCAGGCTCAACCCCGGCGAACGCCGCGCCGACGCCCACGACATGTTCCTCACCGGCAAGGTCGCCCACGTCGAAGCGGTCTTCCTCGACGTCGACGGCTCCCGCCACCTCGCCGTCACCCTCGCCGACGACCCCGCCGCCGACCTGCAGCGCACCCAGGGCCGCTTCCTCTACTTCGCACCCGACGAGGTCGAACCACTCGACGACGAAACCGAGGAGACGACCGCATGAAGATCCTGGTCGCCGGCGTCGGCAACATCTTCCTTCGCGACGACGGCTTCGGCGTCGCCGTCGCCCGCCACCTCGACGGCGCCGACCTTCCCGAACAGGCCACGGTCGCCGACTTCGGCATCCGCGGCATCCACCTCGCCTACGAACTCACCGGCGGCGGCTACGACCTCACCATCCTCGTCGACGCCACCACCCGAGGCGGCCCGCCCGGCACCCTCTACGTCCTCGAACCCGACACCGGAACCCCCGGCCCGGCACCCGGCGCCTCCCACGCCGCCGCCCTGCCCGACGCCCACGCCCTCACCCCCGAGACCGTCCTGGCCCTCGCCGGCACCTTCGGCGACGGAACCGCCGCCAAAGTGCTCATCGTCGGCTGCGAACCCGCCGACATCTCACCCGGCATGGACCTCACCGCCACCGTCGCCCAAGCCGTGCCCAAAGCGGCCGACATGGTCACCGAGCTCATCCACCAGCACCTCGCAGAAACCGGGCCCGTCCACCAGGAGAACCCATGATGAAACGCCTCATCGTCGGAGCCGTCCTCGTCAGCGCCGGCATCCTCATTTACCGCGCCATACCCGACCTCAGGCGCTACATGGTCATCCGCAAGATGTGACCCCGTCACCCGGAAGAAGGCACCCATGCACGAATACGGAATCGCCGAGGCCATCCTGTCCGCGATCGAACACCGCGCCGCCGGCCGCCCCGTACGGCGGGCCCGCGTCCGCGCGGGAGCGCTCCTGCGCGTCACCGAACCCGCGATCAACCAGGCCTTCACCCTGGTCGCCGAAGGGTCGCCCGCCGAAGGCGCCCACGTCGACCTGGTCATCGTGCCCGCACAGCTGACCTGCCGATCCTGCGGCAGCACCACCACGTCACCCGACCCGTACGTCACCTGCCCCAGCTGCGGCGGCACCGACATCGACGTCGACGGCGGCGACGACCTCATCCTCGAATCCATCCAGATGGCGGAGGCCACCCATGTGCCTGGGGATCCCCGGCGAGATCGTGGAAATCCTGCCTGACCGGCCCGACCTCGCCATGGTCGCCGTCAGCGGCGTCCGGCGCGCGATCAACATCGGCCTGCTCGACAAGGAGACCGTCGCCCCCGGCGACTGGATCCTCATCCACGTCGGCTTCGCCCTGTCCAAAATCGACGAAACCGAGGCCAAAGCCGCACTCGACTTCCTCGAAAGCATCGGCCAGGCCTACGACGACGAAATCGCGGCCCTACGCCAATCCATGATCGAACAGGGGTGACGACCATCATGCGATTCGTCGACGAATACCGCGACGCCGACACCGCCAGGGCCCTCGCCGCCCGCATCACCGCACTGTGCGAACCCGGCCGCGCCTACAAATTCATGGAGGTCTGCGGCGGCCACACCCACACCATCTACAAACACGGCCTCGAGGACTACCTGCCGCCCGAAGTCACCCTCGTCCACGGCCCCGGATGCCCCGTCTGCGTCATCCCGATGGGCCGCGTCGACGACGCCATCCACATCGCCCACCAGCCCGGCGTCATCATGACCTCCTTCGGCGACATGATGCGCGTCCCCGGCGGCGACGGATCCTTCCTCGACGCCAAAGCACGCGGAGCCGACATCCGCATGGTCTACTCACCCCTCGACGCCCTGAAGATCGCCAAAGAGAACCCCGGCAAACAGGTCGTCTTCATGGCCATCGGCTTCGAGACCACCGCCCCCTCCACCGCCATGACCGTGCTACGCGCCCACGCCGAAGGCATCACCAACTTCTCGGTCTTCTGCAACCACGTCACGATCATCCCGGCCATCAAGGCCATCCTCGACTCGCCCGACCTGCGGCTCGACGCCTTCATCGGCCCCGGCCACGTCTCCACCGTCATCGGCTGCCGGCCGTACGAGTTCATCGCCCGCGACTACGGCAAACCCCTCGTCGTCACCGGATTCGAACCCCTCGACATCCTCCACTCCGTGCTCCAGATCCTCGAACAACTCGCCCAGGGCCGATCCGAAGTGGAAAACCAGTACGCGCGCGTCGTCCCCTGGGACGGCAATCCCAAAGCCCTGGCCGCCATCGACGAGGTCATGGAGCTGCGACCCCACTTCGAATGGCGCGGCCTCGGATTCATCTCCCACTCCGCACTAAAAGTGGGGGACAGGTACGCCCGCTACGACGCGGAACAGATCTTCGAGATCCCAGGCGGCCGCGTCGCCGACCCCACCTCCTGCCAGTGCGGAGAGGTGCTCAAAGGCGTACTCAAGCCGTGGGAGTGCAAAGTCTTCGGCACCGCCTGCACGCCGGAGACCCCGATCGGCACCTGCATGGTCTCCTCCGAAGGGGCATGCGCCGCCTACTACAACTTCGGGCGCTTCACCCGCGAACGCGTCAAGGAGGCGACCCGGCGATGACCGAGCCGACCCGCACCAGCCTGGAAGAGCAGGTCCTGCTGCGCATCGAACGCACCCGCCGCAGCAGGCCCCGCGTGCGCGACGAGCACATCACCCTCGCCCACGGGGCCGGCGGAAAGGCCACCCACAGCCTCATCGACGCGGTCTTCCTCGACGCCTTCCGCAACCCGCTGCTCGAACCCCTCGGCGACGGCGCGCACATCGGCGAAACGGCCTTCACGACCGACTCCTTCGTCGTCACCCCGCTGTTCTTCCCGGGCGGCGACATCGGCGACCTCGCCGTCAACGGCACCGTCAACGACCTGGCCATGTGCGGCGCCCGGCCCCGGCACCTGTCCGCGGCCTTCATCCTCGAAGAAGGCTTCCCCGTCGCGCACCTGCGCCGCATCACCGCCTCCATGGCCGCCGCCGCCCAGGCCGCCGGCGTGCAGATCGTCACCGGCGACACCAAGGTCGTCGAGAGGGGCAAGGCCGACGGCTGCTACATCATCACCTCCGGCGTCGGCACGCTCGACCGCCCCGCCCGCCTCAGCGCCGCCGCTGCCCGGCCCGGCGACGCGGTCATCGTGTCGGGCCCCATCGGCGAACACGGCATCACGATCATGCTCGCCAGGGGAGAGCTCGACATCGAAGCCGATCTCACCTCCGACACCGCACCCCTGGCCGACCTGGCCGCCGGCCTCCTCGACGCCTGCGACGACGGGCAGGTCCGCTGCCTGCGCGACGCCACCCGCGGGGGAGTGGCCACCGTGCTCAACGAGATCGCCGAGGCATCGAAAGTGGCGATCATCGTTAATGAGGACATAATTCCGGTTCGTCCGGATGTGCGGGGGGCATGTGAACTCCTAGGCATCGACCCGCTCTACGTCGCCTGCGAAGGCCGGATGGTCGCCGTGGTGGCCCGCGAATGCGCGGAGACGGCACTCGCCGCACTGCACGAACACCCGCTCGGCCGCGACGCCGCCATCGTCGGCCAGGTCAACGACGACCCGCCCGGCCTCGTCCTGCTGAAGACCACCTTCGGCGGCACCCGCATCGTCGACCTGCTGGTCGGTGACCCGCTACCGCGGATCTGCTGAGGTAGATCCGCCGACCCGGGGGAGTAGGACATGAAGGACACCAGCAAGCCCGGCCGATTCGAAGGCGAACACCAGCACGGATTCTCACCCGACGTCGGCAGGGCCAGCGAAGAAGTCGTCCGCGCGGGCAACCGCGCCTTCCGTAAACCGCCCCCGGACCAGGGGCCAGGCCGCGAAGTCTCCGACGTGGAACGCCACGGAGTGCCCTCCACCGACCTCACCGCCTCGTCACCCCTCGGCGTCGGCATCAGCACGACCCACCGCGCCGAAGAACTCGCCCTCAAGAAGGAACCCGCGCACGAGCGGGTCGGGCTCCACCGCAGGACCGGCCGGCCGTACGGCAGGCGCAGGTCCGGCCACGGAACCGGCGTCGGCGGACAGAGTTCCGCCATCCCGCCGGGAGACCAGGCCGGATGACACCGGAAGACCACACGAGGAGAGGGCCCCGCGGCGAACCGCGAGGCCCTCTCGAGCATCAACCCTCCACCCGCGTTGCCACCGCTCGGCGACGGCCCGCACTCACCGCGTGGTGAACGCGCCGCCGTTGACATGAATCGTCTGCCCGGTGATGTGCCGCGCCCCCGCCGAGGCAAGAAAGAACGCCGTCTCGGCGACGTCGCCGGTCGAACCCGCCCGCTTGTTGTGCGTCTCCGCCACCAGCGCATCCCTGCGCTCCTCGGTCAGCCCCCCACGGAAGAAGCCAGTGCCGGCGATGTAACCCGCAGCGATGACGTTGCTGGTGATCCCGCGCGGGCCCAGTTCGGCTGACACGAAGGCGTTCCAAGCCCCCAGAGCCGCCTTCGCTGCGCCGTACGAGCCCCCTCGGCGCTCGGCCCCGATCGACCCGACACTGATGATCGAGCCGCCCCGAACCAGCCTGTCCTGCACCGACGCGGTGGTCAGGACCGCGCTGAGCAGGTTCGAATCCAGGTCCGACCGCCACCGCGCCAGCAGCGCCTCCAGCGGCGCCCCTCCCGCCGGCGCAACACCCAGCCCGCCGGCCGCGTTGACAAGGACGTCCAACCTGTCATCCAGCCGCTCCGCGAGCGCCCCGACCTGCGCCGGATCGGTCGCGTCACAGACGGCACCGCGCACACTCAACTCCTTCGCCGTGCTCTGCACGGTGTCGACGTGGCGGCCGGTGACGACCACCTCCGCACCTTCGGCCGCGAACCGCGCGGCGATGGCGCGCCCGATCCCGCTGGTCCCTCCGGTGACGAGCACAATGCGAGTCACAAACCCTCCCGATGGTAATATTTAGCGCTAAATATAGCTGAGGGTGACGAGAGGTCTGCGCCATGGCCGAATCAACCCCCGAGGGGGACACCCCTCCGACGTACCGCGCCGCCGAAATCGCGGCGGCCTGGCGACGGGAACGCCCGCAGACCCCGACCGACTCGATCGAGATCGTCACCCCCATCTGGCAGCTCGCCAAGCTCTTCGCCGACGACCGCGGCCGCGTCCTGCGCGCCGCAGGCATCGACGCGGCCACCCTCGACCTGCTGTCGGTCATCCGCCGCTCCGGCCCGCCGTACACGCTCAGCACGCGTGAGATAGCGCGCCGGACGCTGGTGACCGCAGGCGCCATCTCGCAGCGCGTCGCCAGGGCCGAGCAGCAGGGGCTCGTACGGCGAGCACCCGGGGGAGCGGCACCCCGAACCGTCCTGGTCTCACTGACCCCCGAGGGCCACGCGCTCATCGAGCGCTCGGTCGACCAGGTGCTCGGCCGCGAGGCCACGCTCGTCGAAGGCCTGTCCCAGCCCGAACGCGCCACACTCAGCGCCCTGCTCGACAAACTGCTCACCGACCTCCAGCGGCGCTGCCCACCACCCGGGTCACCCGCCCAGCCCTGACGGCCGCCTCGGCCACCCAGCCGGCACGTGACGCCGGGCGGTTCCCAGGAAGACGAGCGTCACCCGTCCGCTTGCTGAGAATCCTCCGTGCGCGCCTGGCCGGTCATCCCCTCCGGGGCCGCATGCCGGACGTACGCTCCCGCGCGCGCCGCGGCGGCGGCCGCCTCGGCGGCGCGGTCGGCGGCGGCCTGGTCGAGGGGATCGCCGCTGGCGAGTAGGCGGTAGTAGAGGGGAGCGGACACGGCCCGGATCACCTCGTGCGGGTCGGTTCCAGCAGGCACCTCGCCTCGCCCGACGGCCTGGCGCACGCACGGCGCCCATTCCTCGATCCGAGTTCGGTAGAAGTGGTGCAGGGCGTCGGCCGTCCGGGTGTCGCAGGTCGCGGCCGCGATCAGCGCCTTGAACAGCTCTCCCTGGCGAGGGTCGGTCAGCGTGCGATGCACGAGCCGGGCGTTGGCCTTCAGATCGCCGAGCAGGGAGCCCGTCTCCGTTCGCGGCAGCGACTGCTCGGCCATGTCTTTCAGCAGGTCGGCCACCAGGCCGGTCACCGTTCCCCAGCGGCGGTAGACCGTCGTCTTGCCCACGTCCGCGCGCCGCGCGACGTCGGCGAGGTCCAGGTGGGCGAAGCCCTGTTCGGCCAGGGCGTCCCCGGCCGCGCGCAGAACCGCCTCCCGTACCCGCGCGGTGCGCCCTCCGGGCCGCGTGGTCCCAGGCTCCGCACTCTCAACGGCCATAACGGGACTCCAGTTTCATTTAGCGGCTTGCTCTGTTACACTGCGGACCATCTTAACGGGACTGCGGAACCGTTAGTGTCACACAGGAGAGGGTTCGCGATGGAATTCCGACGATTGGGCGTATCCGGGCTCAAGGTCCCCGTGCTGAGCTTCGGCGCCGGCACCTTTGCCGGCCGCGGAGACCTCTTCGGCAACTGGGGGAACACGGATGGCCGCGAGGCGCGCCGCCTCGTGGACATCTGCCTGGACGCCGGCGTCACCATGTTCGATACGGCCGACGTCTACTCGAACGGCGCGTCCGAGGAGGTGCTGGGCGAGGCGATCAGGGGACGGCGCGACCAGGTGATCGTGTCCACCAAGACCGGCCTGCCGATGGGGGAGGGCCCTGATGACGCGGGCGCTTCACGCTCTCGCCTCGTCAGGACGTGCGAGGCCGCCCTCCGCCGGCTGGGCACCGACTACATCGACCTGTTCCAGCTGCACGCCTTCGACGCCGGAACGCCGGTCGAGGAGGTCGTGTCCGCGCTCGACGATCTGGTGCGGGCGGGCAAGGTGCGTTACGTCGGCGCCTCCAACTTCTCCGGCTGGGAGCTGATGAAGTCGCTCGCGATCGCGGATGAGCGCGGCCGCCCCCGTTACATCTCCCATCAGGTCTACTACTCCCTGGTCGGCCGGGACTACGAGTGGGAGCTGATGCCGCTCGGCCTCGACCAAGGCGTCGGCGCGGTTGTCTGGAGCCCCCTCGGGTGGGGGAGGCTCACCGGCAAGGTGCGCCGCGGCAGCGCGCTCCCGGCTCAGAGCCGGCTGCACCGGACCGCCGACTACGGCCCACCGATTGAGGACGAGCACCTCTACCAGGTCGTCGACGCGCTCGATGAGATCGCGGAGGAGACGGGCAAGGCCGTTCCCCAGATCGCGATCAACTGGCTGCTCCAGCGGCCCACGGTGTCGTCCGTCATCATCGGGGCCAGGAACGAGGAGCAGCTCCGCCAGAATCTGGGGTCCGTCGGCTGGAGGCTCACACCCAGCCAGATGGCCAAGCTCGACACGGCAAGCGTCAGGACGGCGCCTTACCCGTACTTCCCGTATCGCCGGCAGGAAGGATTCGCCCGCCTCAATCGGCCGGTGACCGACCACGCGGTCGCGTGATCCGCCTTCCCTCGTGAACGAAGCGTCCTGAGAGCTCAGGAGTCGGGCTGGGGTTCGACCGGGGCGAGCGCTGTCATCGCGGCGTCGAGGCATGCCGCGAAGGCCTGTCTTCCACTGTCGGCCAGCCAGGAGTGCTGCGCGGCGAGAAGGCAGGAGAACGCGGCGCCGACGACGGCACGCGGCCGTGGGTCGGCGGGCGCCACCGGAGCGCCTCGCGCGGCGGCTCGGTCGCGAAGAACGTGGTCACACGCGATCTGTATGCGTTCCAGCTTCTCCAAATAACTGGCGAGCAGGGCCGGCGAGGCAAAAACAATGCGTTGCATGGACTCGGCCATGTCTTGCTTGTCTGGGTCGTCAACGTACGGCACGAGTACGTCGAGCCCCAGCCGCAGTGACCGCCAGACCGCCTCGTCCAGGGGGCGGTCGCGCAGGATGGCAACGATGGTCTCACCGATGAATGCGAACTTGCCGACGATGATGTCTTCCTTGCTGGAGAAGTAGCGGAAGACGCTGCGTCGCGACAGCCCGGCGGCCTCGGCGATGTCGTCGATCGTCGTCGCCTCGTAGCCGCGGTCGACGAACAGCTGCTGCGCGGCCTCGGTGATCTCTTTCTGGATCGCCCGGCGTGCGCGCTCACGGAGACCGGGCTGGGAATCGACCATAACGCCGCAATGGTAATGCACGATGCCGATGTTGGCATTCAGTGCCAACTCTGGCGTATGGTGTCACGCGCGCTTGCCGCATCCGACAGGCGGCGCTTCCCCGAAAGGCCACCCATCCACCATGTCCCGGACCATCGTCATCACCGGCTCCAGCGACGGCATCGGCGCCGCTGGAGCTCGCCAGCTCCACATGGACGGCAACCGCGTCGTCATCGTCGGCCGTTCGCCCGAGAAGACCGCCGCCGTGGCCGCCGAGCTCGGCGCCGACCACTTCATCGCCGACTTCACCCGCCTCGACGACGTCCGCAAACTGGCCGAGGACCTCGACTCGGCCTGCCCGCACATCGACGTACTCGTCAACAACGCCGGGGGAGTGTTCGGCGACCGCGACAAGACCGTCGACGGATTCGAGAAGACTCTGCAGATCAATCATCTGGCGCCGTTTCTGCTGACCAACCTGCTCATGGAGAAGCTCCTGGCCTGCAAGGCGTCCGTCATCCAGACCTCGAGCTCAGGCGCCCGGCTGTTCGGGCAACTCGACATCGACGACCTGGACCACGATGCCCGCTACACGCCGCACAAGGCCTACGGCACCGCCAAGCTGGAGAACATCCTGTTCACCAAGGAGTTGCACACCCGCTTCCACTCCCACGGCCTTTCCGCGGCGGCGTTCCACCCCGGCGCGGTCGCGACCAGCTTCGCGTCCGGCAGCACCAGTTTCATGCGTGCCGTCTACACCAGCCGGGCCGGCCGGCTTTTCATGGCCAGCCCGGAGAAGGGCGCCCGCCAGATGGTCTGGCTCGCCGAGGGAACCCCCGGCAGGGACTGGCAGTCCGGTGTCTACTACGAGGGCGGCAAGCCGGCCCGCCGCAACAACCCCCAAGCCGACGACGCCGACCTCGCGCGCCGGCTCTGGGACCGGACCGCGGAGCTGGTCGTCAAGCGAGCGGCCTGACAGTGCTAACTTGACATAATGTCCCTTATCAAGCATTCCACTATGACCCCCTGGCCATGATCACAATCACGATCACAGGCCACCCACCCCCTTTGGCGTGATCATGCAGAAGTTCGCCGGAGGATGCCCCGAGCTGGCCGTACGCGTTTCGTGATCATGCAGAAGTTCGGCGAAACCCGCGCCGAGCTGGTCACATGTACATCGTGATCATGCACGGCCGGACGACGGCAGGGCTTCGCGATGTGCATGATCACGAAACGCATTCATGCAGGCAGACAGGGTTACATCCGAACTACTGCATGATCACGATACGAGTTTCCGCAGGTCACACGGCATGTCGCCGAACTTCTGCATGATCACGCCCAGGGGGGTTAACGAATGTACGATCACGGCATGTTCGCCCTCGGCTGGCCAGAGATGATGATTTTTCTTCTCATCGCCCTTCTCGTTGTGATCCTGCTCGTAGTTCTGGTCGCCGCCGCCCGGACCGGTGCCCGGCCCGACACCTCGCTCGGCTGGCGTTCGCCCGGCCTGGCCCCGGCCATCTCCGCGGACTTGCAGAAACGGGTACGCGAGCTCCAGGCGGCGGGCAAGAAGATCGAAGCGATCAAAATCATCCGGGCGGAGACCGGAATCGGCCTCAAGGAGGCCAAAGCCGTCGCCGACTCACTGGCCGCCGGCCGCCCCGTCCCGGAGGCCACCCCCTCCCGGCTCGACCTCGCCTCCCGCGTCCGCGAACTCAAGGCGGCCGGCCGTACGGAACAGGCGATCTTCCTCGTGCGCGGCGAAACCGGAATGGGACAAGAAGAGGCAGAAGCCTTCATCAATGCCTTATAGATACCGATACCGGACAGAAGGTGAATTCTGTCCGGTATCGGTACGAGAAGTCGGGAAGCCCGTAGACACGGCATGAGACTTCTGAGCGCCCTCGGAATCGGAGCCGTATCCGGCGCCGCCACCTCGCTGATCAACGGCGTGTCCTCCCCCTACGCCCCCGAACGGTGCCCGCCGGCGCGGTCGTCCAATCGTCACGCGTTTCGTCTTCACGGAACGACGCCGGACGGCGCAGGATTCGTCCGGTCGGTGATCGGTGACGCCCACGGCGGGATGTGCGCGACCGGGGTGAGCGAGGCTCCGGATGTCGGTGGGCGGCGATACGGTTTCGATCATGCTGCCCCCTCAGGTGAACCGGTTGTCCGTGGAGGAGGCCGCCGACCGTTACGTGGATCTGGTCCGGGCCAAGACCGTGACGGGGGGCCTGTCCCCCGCCACCGCCGAGGTCTACGCCCGCGATGTCACCACCTTCGTACGGCTGGCGGGCCCGGGCCGGGTGCTCGACGACCTCACGGGTGAGGACGTGGACGCGGTGTTGCTGGCCTTCGCCCGCAAGCCGGACGAGCGGCGCAGGCAAGATGCCGGTTCGGGGGGCCAGGCCACGCAGAGCGCGGCATCGCAGGCGCGTTTCCGCCGGTCGGTGTCGGCGTTGTTCAAGCATGCGGCGTCGGCGGGGTGGGTGCAGCTGAACCCGATGGCGTCGTCGTCGGTGACGGCCAGAGAGCGGGGCGGGCTGCGGGCCGAGCGGCGGGCGTTGACCAAGGAGCAGGCGGAGGGGCTGATCGGGGCGGCCCGCTCCCCCGTCGCCGCACCGGCGGGCAGGAGGGATCAGCGTACGGATGTGCGTGACGCGCTGGTCGTCTTGTTGCTGGCGACGCTGGGGCCGCGGGTATCGGAGCTGGTCAGGGCCAATGTGGAGGATTTCTACACCAATGACGGGGTGCGTTATTGGCGGATCTTCGGCAAGGGCGGCAAGACGAGGGACGTGCCGCTCCCCCGTGATGTGACCGAGGTACTCGACGCCTACCTCGTCGTACGGCGGGGTGTCGCGCCGAAGGCGCAGGGCGAGAAGGCGCTGTTGTTGTCGTGGCGGGGTCGCCGGCTGGCGCGGGGCGACGTGCAGGCGGTGATCGACCGGGTGCAGGAGCGGGTGGAGGCGGGTCGCAGGCGCAGTGTGACGCCGCATGGGCTGCGGCACACGACGGCCACGCATCTGCTGGCAGACGGGACCGACATGGACGCGGTGCGGCGGGTACTGGGGCACAGCGATCTGTCGACGTTGGGGCGTTATCGCGATGAGCTGCCGGGCGAGCTGGAGGTGGCGATGCGTTCCCATCCGCTGCTGCGGGATCAGGTGGAGCGGGATGAATGATGAATCCGCGAACTGATCCACTCGCGCGTGCGGCGGGCCGTCCCAGGCCGGGTGTCGGTAAGACCGCTCCGCAGGACTCAGCCGCGGGTTCGAAGGCGGTGTTGTCACCGGGCTGGAGGCCGACAGGCTCCAAGCCGTCCTTGCCGAACTGGCCGCCTGAGCCTCGCCCACACCACTCGCCGCGGTGAGTAGGGCGGCGCGGTTCAGAAGTCGTCAGAAGTGACGTCACCCATCGATGTCAAGCGTCCGCCGACTGGGGATACCGGGCGTCGAGAATGGTGGTGACGCGTCCGGTGCCGATGTCATACACGTGGCCGGAGACACTCACTGTGGGCGAGAGCAGAGGCGACGCGAGAAGCCGCTCGACGTCGGTCCTCACGGTGGCCTGTGGGTCGGCGACCTCGGTGGCTCCCAGCGTCGCCTCGGATATGCCAGTCGCCTGCGCGGCGTCACGCCGAAAGGCAGGGTCGGCCAGAAAGCCCGTTCCGCATTGTGTGTGGTGGACGACGGCCACCTCGAAAAGCCTGCCAGTCATGCCGAACACCTTCTCGGCCAGGAAAGCGAGGTAGGCGATGTCCTCAATCACGGCGCGGGTGACGCGTCCGCCCGCGTTGCGGATGACGGGAGCGTCTCCGAGCCGAAGCCCGAGGACGATCGCGGGGTCGACTCGGTGGTCGAGGCAGGTGACGACAAGCAGCTGGGCGGTCGGCGGTGCGAGCGGCACCGGGGTGTGGTCGTGAGCGAATTGCTCGTTGCGTTCAAGCAGCAAGGTCATCCTGGTCATGGTGATGTCCGTTCGGGTGCAAGTGGTCGTCTCATCGTCATGGCCCTGCCGCGACCATGCGCTGGAAGACCCGAAACGCTCCGGGTATCGCGGCGGCCTCACGTCCGTCCGCCCTCTGCCGACTTAGTGGACACCGTCCACTTTAGCTCGGCTGGTGGACACTGTCCACATTGCTATCGTGGCCGAGTGAACACGGGCCGACCAACAGCGGAAAGACCCCCGGCAGGGCGACGGCGACCCCGGGGCGCCGTCCGCGATGGCCTGATCGCCGCAGGGTTCGAACTGGCCCGCACCGGCGGTCCCGACGCCGTGGTGCTTCGCGAAGCGACCCGGATCGTCGGCGTCGTGCCCAACACCGCTTACCGCCACTTCGCAGACCGCGACGAACTCCTCGCCGCGGTCTGCACCGCGGCCATGGCCGAGTTGGGCGACCGCATGGCCGCCGACGTCGCCCGCGTGCCCGGCGAGTACGGCGACCCCATCGCGGCCCGCCATCGTCTCGGCGCGATCGGAGCGGCCTACCTCCATTTCGCTCACGATGAACCAGGCCTGTTCGCAACCGCGTTCGCCCTGCCGCAGCAACACGCCTACAGCGCTACCGGCAACGACACCAGCGAGCCGGACCGCAGCCCTCTCGGCCAACTGCGCACCGCACTGGACGAACTGGTCGCCGCCGGCGTACTCGACCTGCGACGCCGCAACGGCATCGAATATCCCATCTGGTCCGCCGTCCATGGCATGGCGGTCCTCACCGGAAAAGGCCCGCTACGCGACGTCCCCGGCTCCGACCGCCGCAGGTTGGAAGAACTCACCCTCGCCTTCATCAGCGACTGCCTCACGTAGCGCTTTCTCGTGTACCTGCGTGCACGAGTCTTTCTTGACCCTCACGCGACGGGAGGCTCCACGCTGGGTCCTGGAAGGAGGGGTGAGCCGATGAGCTACTCGGTGGGTCAGGTCGCCGCGTTCGCCGGGGTGACCGTGCGGACGTTGCATCATTACGACGAGATCGGGCTGTTGTCGCCGAGCGAGCGGACGAGCGCGGGATACCGGCGGTACACCGAGCCTGATCTCGACCGGTTGCAGCGGGTGCTGTTCTATCGGGAGCTCGGGTTCCCCCTCGAAGAGATCGCGGCCATCGTGGACGAGCCCGGGTTGAACCCGATGACGCATCTGCGGCGCCAGCACGAGTTGCTGCTGCGGCGGATCGACAGGCTCCGGGCGATGGTGGCTGCGGTGGAGACGGCCATGGAGGCGCACACGATGGGAATCTCACTGACCCCGCAGGAGCGGTTCGAGGTGTTCGGAGACTTCGACCCCGACGAGCACGCGCAGGAGGCCGAGGAGCGGTGGGGCGGCACGGAGGCGTTCGAGCAGAGCCGCCGCCGGACGGCCTCCTACACGAAGGAGGACTGGCAGGCCATCGGCGAGGAGGCCGGTGCGGTGTTGCGTGACTTCGCTGCGGCGTTCGCGGCCGGCGTTCCCGCGAGCGGTGAGCCGGCGATGGACGTGGCCGAGCGGCATCGCCTGCACATCACCCGGTGGTTCTACGACTGCTCGCCGGAGATGCACAAGGGCCTGGGCGACATGTACGTGGCCGATCCCCGGTTCGCGGTCCACTACGAGAAGGTGGCCGAGGGGCTGGCCGTCTATGTGCGGGACGCCGTGCACGCGAACGCGGGTCGCCGGCCCTGACAGGGGTTGACGGCCCGGGTCGCGGGCTTTCATGCGCCGGAAATCTCGGCGAAACACCGGCTGGCGACCATGGCGTACGTGATCAGGGCCATTCTGTTCGACCTCGACGAGACCCTTTTCGATCATCGCCGGGCGGTCGCGTTCGCCGCGACGAGCTGGACGGAGTCGCTCTGTCCGGGGCATCCGCTGTCGATGGAGGCTCCGGCGTTGTGGCTGGATCTGGAGAACAAGCACCTCCCGGCCTGGCATGCCGGGGAGTGCTCGTTCTCCGAGCAGCGGCGGCGCAGGCTCAGGGAGTTCTGCGGCCGGATGCAGGTGCCGGTCCCCGCCGACCTCGACGCCGCGTATGCGCGGTTCCTCGTGTGGTACGAGGAGGCCTGGGCCGCATTTCCCGACGCCGGTGAGGCGATCGAGGCGTTGTCGGGGCGGGGGCTGACGCTGGGCGTGCTCACCAATGGCGTGCCCGTGCAGCAGGAGGCCAAGCTGCGCCGCATCGGGTTGATGGACCGCCTCGATCCGGTGCTGACGCCCGATTCGCTGGGCGGCTACTTCAAGCCGTGGGCCGAGTGCTACCTGCGGGCCGCGGCCAAGCTGGGGTTGCGGCCCGAGGAGATCGTGCTCGTCGGAGACAACCTCATGCTGGATGCGGTCGGCCCGGCGCGGGTCGGGATGCGCGGCGTCTGGCTGGACCGTTATTGCGCTGGGTCCGCCTCCCCTGGCGGGGTCGCGACGATCACGACGCTGTCCGAGTTGCCCGGCGTGGTGGACGCTTTCGACGCCCCGGCCGCGCGCGGGGCGCGAGCGCCGTACGGCCCGGCCCGTCAGGCGGAACCGGTGACGCCCGAGGCGGCGACCAGGCGGCGGCTGAACCCCAGGCGTGCGTAGAGGCTGAGCGCGGAGGGGTTCGCATCGTCGACCATGAGGGATGCCCGGTGGTGTTCGGCGAGCAGCGCCGCGGTGACGAACCGGCAGACCCGCTCCCCCAGCCCGCGCCCGCGTGCCTGTACGGCTGTTGCGACCCCGGCGAGCAGGCCGACGGTGGGGGCCGACCAGGCGTCGGCGGCGACGGCGAGAAGTTCGCCTGCGTCGTCGCGGATGCCGGCCCATCGGCGGACCTCCGGGATGCCGGGTACGGCGTAGGAGTCGGGGTTCGCCGTTTTGAGCAGGTCGGTGACGTCCGGGTCCTCGTCCGGGGACAACCATCCGGCTCCCGATCGAGCGCCTTCGGTCAGGCCGGTGGTCGTCATCCATGAGAAGCCGCCGGCGATCTCCAGCCCGTCGACGGCGCCGGTGACCTCGTGGAGGAGCGCGCGGTCGCCGAACGGCCGGAACGACGGCCCCACCTCCGCCAGGGCGTGCCGTACGAGCCGGGCGGCGCGGGCGGCGTCGCCGTGGACGGCGATCCGGTCGCGGCGGGAGGCCCGGGGGCTGGCCACGACCACCGCGTCGCCGTCGGCCCAGGCGCGCACGCCCGGTTTCATGCCTTGGGCGGTCCACACGATCAGGTCGTCGTCGGCGGAGGCGTCCACGACCTCCGCCGTACGGGTGAGTTCTCTCAAAGGATCGCGCCGGGGGCGTAGGCGGCGGCGCCGGGGTGGGCGGCGGCGATCCGGGCGATGTCGTCGGTGATCTGTGCGACCTGGTCGGGTGCGGCGCCGGTGAAGGAGATGCGGTCGGCCAGCAGGGCGTCGAGCTGGTCCCTGCCGAGCGGGAAGCGGGTGTCGGCGGCAAGGCGGTCGAGCAGGGCGTTGCCGGTCCCCTGGGTGCGCATGGCGAGCGCGGAGGCCACGGCGTGCTCCTTGATGATCTCGTGGGCGGTCTCGCGTCCCATCCCGGCGCGCACGGCGGCCATGAGCATCTTGGTCGTGGCGAGGAACGGCAGGTATCGGTCCAGCTCGGCCTCGATGACGGCGGGGAAGGCGCCGAACTCGTCCAGGACGGTCAGCATGGTCTCCACCAGGCCGTCGAAGGCGAAGAACGCGTCGGGCAGCGCGACTCGGCGAACCACCGAGCAGGACACGTCGCCCTCGTTCCACTGGTCGCCGGCCAGCTCGCCCGCCATCGAGGCGTAGCCGCGCAGGATCACGGCCAGGCCGTTGACCCGCTCGCAGGAGCGGGTGTTCATCTTGTGCGGCATGGCCGAGGAGCCGACCTGGCCCTCCTTGAAGCCTTCGGTGACGAGCTCGTGCCCGGCCATCAGGCGGATGGTCTTGGCCAGCGAGGACGGCGCGGCGGCCAGCTGCACGAGCGTGGTCAGCACGTCGTAGTCGAGGGAGCGGGGGTAGACCTGCCCGACGCTGGTGAACCGGCGGGAGAACCCGAGGTGGGCGGCGACGCGGTCTTCCAGCTCGGTGAGGCGTTCGGCGGAGCCGAGCAGGTCGAGCATGTCCTGGGCGGTGCCGACCGGGCCCTTGATGCCGCGCAGCGGGTACCGGTCCAGCAGGTTCTCCAGCCGCTCGTAGGCGGCGATCAGCTCGTCGGCGGCGGTCGCGAACCGCTTGCCGAGCGTGGTGGCCTGGGCGGCGACGTTGTGGGAGCGGCCCGCCATGACGGTGGAGGTGTGCTCGGCGGCCAACCGGCCGAGGCGGGCCAGCAGCGCCACGACACGCTCGCGGACCAGCAGGAGGCTGTCGCGGATCTGCAGCTGCTCGACGTTCTCGGTCAGGTCGCGGGAGGTCATGCCCTTGTGCACGTGCTCGTGGCCGGCCAGGGCGTTGAACTCCTCGATGCGGGCCTTGACGTCGTGACGGGTGACCCGCTCGCGCTCGGCGATGGAGGCCAGGTCGACGTGCTCGACAACCTTCTCGTAGTCGGCGGCCACGCCGTCCGGAACGTCGATCCCGAGGTCGGTCTGGGCCTTCAGCACGGCCAGCCAGAGCCTGCGCTCCAGCACGACCTTGTGCTCGGGGGACCACAGGCGGGCCAGCTCCGCCGAGGCGTAGCGGGCGGCCAGGACATTCGGGATTCGCGGCTTGGCACTCACGTCGGATCAGTCTATTTGCCGCGCCCGATCCCCCGTGCCGTGGACCCCCGGGGGCGAGTCTCCGCGGGCCTGTAAGGTGATCGCGGCACGACTGTTGCGAGGTGCCTCGCGTCGTCGAGGAGAATCGGGAAGCCGGTGAGAGTCCGGCACGGGCCCGCCGCGGTGACCAGGGAGCCGCCGCCCACGCGCGTGAGCGCAGCCACTGGCCGTACGGCTGGGAAGGCGGGCGGACAGGCGTAGATCTGGGAGTCCGAAGACCGGCCTCGCGTCCGTCGCCCCGGGCTGCATTGGGCTTCCCAAGCCACAAGGCCGCTTCGGGGCTTGATCGCAGCGGGAGCCTGCCCATGAACACCCAGTTCTACGACGTCATCCACCGCCGCCGCGACGTGCGCGGCCAGTTCACCGGCGCCCCCATCGCCGCCGACGCACTCACCCGGATCCTTTCCGCGGCCCACGCGGCACCCAGCGTGGGGCTGTCCCAGCCGTGGGACTTCATCGTCGTCCGTGACCGGGCGACCAGGGAGGCGTTCCACAGGCACGTCCAGCACGAGCGGGACACCTTCGCCGCCACGCTCGACGCCGGAGCCGCCGAGCGGTTCGCCGGTATCAAGATCGACGGGGTGCTGGAGTCGACGTTGTCGGTCGTGGTGACCTACGACGCCGATCGAGGCAGCCCCGCGGTGCTCGGCCGGCACGCCATCGCCGACACCGGTCTCTACTCGGTGTGCCTCGCCATTCAGAACCTGTGGCTGGCCGCCACCGCGGAGGGGCTGGGCGTCGGCTGGGTGTCGTTCTATCGGGAGCACTTCCTGCGGGAACTGCTCGGCATCCCGTCCACCGTCCGCCCCGTCGCCTGGTTGTGCCTGGGCCCGGTCACCCACCTGGAGAGGGTGCCCGACCTGGAACGGCACGGCTGGCGTCGCCGCCGGTCTCTCGACGACGCTGTTCACGAGGACCGGTGGACCCCCGGACGAGACCCCGAGGGCACACCCGCCGCGCGCTGAGCGGGCTCCCCCGATCACTGTTGTGGCAGCACCAAAGGACGCAGCCGCGGCCGAAACGGCCGCGGCTGCGTCACAGGATCGTCGGCCCGGTCACTTGGCCGGGGCCAATGCCTCCTTGTCGTACACCGTCACGTCCTCGCCGCCCTTGGGCGCCTTGGGCGTACGGCGCAGCCGCTCCTTGGTCCGCTCGACCATGGTGTAGAGGGTGGGCACCAGCACCAGGGTGAGCAGGGTCGAGGAGATCAGGCCGCCGATCACGACGATGGCCAGCGGCTGGGAGATGAACCCGCCCGAGCCGGTGACGCCCAGCGCCATCGGCGTGAGCGCGCAGATCGTCGCGATCGCCGTCATGAGGATGGGACGCAGCCGGCGCCGGCCGCCTTCGATGACGGCCTCGACGATGCCCAGCCCCTTGGCGCGGTACTGGTTGATCAGGTCGATCAGCACGATCGCGTTGGTGACCACGATGCCGATCAGCATCAGCATGCCGATCAGCGCCGGGACGCCGAGCGCGGTGTCGGTGGCCAGCAGGAGCCCGATCGCGCCGGTCGCCGCGAACGGGACGGACACGAGCAGGATCAGCGGCTGTACGAGGCTGCGGAACGTCGCCACCATGATCATGAAGACGATGGCGATCGCCAGGAGCATCGCCAGGCCGAGGCTGGAGAACGCCTCGTCCTGATCGGAGCTCGCTCCGCCGATCTCGTATTTCACCCCGGCCGGCAGGGTGAGCGTCTTCAGCTTGTCGGTGACCTTGGTGGTGATCGCGCCGAGGTCGGAGGCGTCGGCCGTCCCGGATACGGTCGCGGTCCGTTCGCCGTCCTGCCGGGTGATCTGCGTCGGCCCGTCGGTCCTGGCCACGTCGGCCACGTCGCTCAGCTTGATCAACCCGGTGGCCGTGGGGACCTTCAGGTTCTTGATCGCGTTGATGTCGTCGGGCGCGTCGCCGAGGCGCAGCACGATGTCGCTGGAGCGCTCGTCGATGTCGAGCGAGCCGACCGGGGTGCCCCGGAACGACTGAGCGACGAGCTGGCCGATGCCGGCCTCGTTGAGGCCCCTGGCGGCGGCCTTCTCCCGGTCGACGTGAACCTCGACGCGCGGAGCGCTGGCCTCGAGGTTGGACGACACGTCACGCAGGCCGCCGATCCCGGACATCGCGCCGCTGACGGCGTCGGCGGCCTTCTTCAGCTGGTCGGTGTCAGAACCCTGCAGGATCACCTGAAGCTGGTTGGAGTTGAGGCCACCGCCCCCTCCCCCGCCGACCGTGACGTCGCCCACGTCCGACAGGGTCTTGAGCCGGTCGCGCAGCTTCTGCTCCAGCGCCGGCGTGTCGACGCCGTCGGCGATCGTGATGGAGAAGGAGGCGCGGTCGGCCCCTCCCCCGACGCCCGCGATGAACTGGTTTCCGCCGCCGACGGTGACCTGGTAGGACTCGACGCCCTTGACCGACGAGACGACCGACTCCACCTTCTTGGCCGCGGCGTCGGTGGTGGCCAGGTCGGTGCCGACCGGCATGCGCTGGTTGATCTGGGTGGTGTTGTTGCCGGACGAGTCGAGGAAGTTGGTCCGCAGGTTGGGCGCCAGGCCCATCGTGCCGATGAAGACGACCACGCCGATCAGTACGGTGACCAGCCGCCGCCTGGTGGCGAACCGCAGTACCGGCAGGTAGATCCGCTGCAGCGGGCTGCGCAGCTCCTTGCGCTCGGCGTCCTCGCGGGCGGCCTCGGCCTCCTGCGGGGTCAGGGCGGGCGACTTGAGGAACCAGTACGCCAGGATCGGGATGACCGTCAGGGCGACCAGCAGCGAGGCGAGCAGCGCCACCGTCACGGTGATCGCGAACGGGCTGAACAGCTGGCCGACCAGACCGCCGACGAACGCGATGGGCAGGAAGACGGCCACCGTCGTCAGCGTGGAGGCCGTGACCGCGCCCGACACCTCGCGCACCGCGGCCACGATGGCCTGCCGCTTCGGCTCGCCGTACGTCAGATGTCGTTTGATGTTCTCCAGAACCACGATGGAGTCGTCGACGACCCGGCCGATGGCGATGGTCAGGGCGCCCAGGGTCAGCAGGTTGAGCGAGTAGTCGCCCACCCACAGGGCGATCAGGGCGATGACCACCGACAGCGGGATGGACACCGCCGTCACCAGCGTCGACCGTACCGACAGCAGGAACACCAAGATGATCAGTACGGCGAAGGCCAGGCCGAGCAGGCCCTCGGTGGTCAGGTCCTCGATCGAACGCTCCACATAGGGCGCCTGGTCGAACACCACCGTCATCTGGGAGACGTCGCCCAGGGAGTGGGTGAGCCCGGGCAGCGCGTCACGCACGTCGTGGGAGATCTGCACCGCGTTGCCGTCGGGGGTCATCGTGATGGACACGCCGAGGCTCGCCTTGCCGTTGGTGCGGGTCAGCGCGGTCGCGGGCGCGTCCTTGATGGCGATGGTGGCCACGTCGCCGAGCTTGACCGGCTGGGGCGGCCTGGGAGCCTTGACGGCGCGGGCCGCCCCACCGGGCAGCCGTCCCGCCGCGGCGCCCTGGGCGGCCTGCGGAGCCGGAGGGGCGGGCACGAGGTAGAGGTTCTTCAGGTCGTCGACGGTCTGGATGCGGTCGCCGGTCTGCACTGTGAGCGAGCGGCCGTCCTGGTTGAAGCTGCCCGCCGGGATGAGCGTGCCGTTGGCGCGCAGCAGGTCGGGGATCGCCGCCGCCGACAGACCGTGCCGAGCGAGCTTGTCCTGGTCGGGCGTGATCACGACCTGCTTCTCCGCGGCGCCGCTGACGGACACGTCGCGCACGCCGCTGATGCCCTGCAACTGGGGCACCATGACCTGCTCGAGCTTCTCGTAGGTGCCGTGCGGGTCACCGGCGTCGTCGACCGCGATGACCATCACCGGGATGTCGTCGGTGCTCCCGGCCACCACCTGCGGGTCCACACTGTCGGGCAGCTGCGGCTTGATCCGGGCGACGGCCTGCTGCATCTTGCTGACCATGTCGTCGACGTCGGTGCCGAACTCGTAGGACACCTGGATCTGCGCGGTGCCCTCCTTCGAGGTCGAGGTCACCGAGGTCACGCCGGGAAGGCCCTGGAAGCCGCTCTCGATGGGTTTGGTGACCTGCTCCTCGACGATCTCAGGCGAGGCGCCGGGATAGCTCGCCACAGCGAACGCCGCCGGGAACTCCAGCGAGGGGAAAAGCTGTTGTTTCAGCGAGGGAATCGCGAAGGCGCCTAAAGCACCGAGCACAAGCGCAATCATGATGACGAGACTGCGGTTGGCAAGGCTCAGCCTGGCCAGGGAGGTCATCTGGCAAGCTCCTTAACCGTACACATCGAAGTTGAGACGCTAAGTGTTTCGCCTAACCATAACACTTCGCATCGCACGAACATTTAGCGGGCCATTAACTTCTGGTAACCTCTCCAGGCGAGAGGTGAACGTGAGCGACTGTCGAACAGGGCGGCCCGGCGACGCAGCAGCCGACGTCGGCACGCCGAGCCCCGGTCCGGATCACACCGGCGACCAGACCCCGGCCGATGAGCGGGACGAGATCATCAGCCGCCTCGCCGAGCTGCAACGAGGACTCGGCCGGTTCTTCGCCCGCGACCGGTCGCTGCCCATCATCGCCTCCAACCTGACCATGCAGCAGCTCAAAGTCGTAATGTTCCTGGCATCCCACGGGTCCACAGCCGGCCAGGAGCTCGCCCGCCACCTCCACGTCGGCCTCGGCACCGTCACCGGCATCGTCGACCGCATCGTCGCCCAGGGCCTGGCCGCCCGCAGAGAAGACCCCAACGACCGGCGGATCCGCCGCGTCGAGCTCACCGACGCCGGCAAGAGGCTCACCGCCGAGATCATGGACGCCGGGGCCGCCGGCTACCGCCGGATCCTCCAACGGCTCGACACCGAGACGCTCCGCACCCTGGAGACCGTCATGCGGAAGATCCAGGCGGCGATGCGGGAGATGGCCGCCGAAGACGACGCCGCGCGCTGCCGCCCGCAAGAGACCTCACAACAGACGCCGCAGTAGACACCGCCGTAGACACCGCAACCGACGGCACGGACGGCAGCACGGACGACGACACACGAGGCCGCAGACACACGGCCACACGATTCAGCCGAACATCCCACCAATTCCGGCCCGGCGCCTGGTAACTTCCTGCGACATGTCGGCATATCTTGAGTCCTTGTTCGCCCTCCACGGCCGCGTCGCCCTGGTCACCGGCGGAAGCTCCGGCATCGGCCACGCCATCGCCGAGGCGCTCGGCAGGACCGGAGCCGCCGTGGTCATCGTGGCCCGCCGCGAAGAGGAACTGACCAAGGCCGTCGCCCGGCTCGAAGACCACGGCGTGCGCGCCGCCTCCATCGCCGCCGACCTCGCCGACCGCACGGCCGTCGCCCGCGTCTGCGAGCAGGCCGCCGGCTTCTTCGGCGACATCGACGTGCTCGTCAACAGCGCCGCCAACAACATCAGGCGCCCCATGGGAGAGCTCACCACCGAGGACTACGACCAGACCATCGCGCTCAACCTCACCGCCCCCTACCTGCTGGGCCAGCATTTCGGCCCCCTGATGGCCGAGCGCGGCTGGGGGCGCATCATCAACATCGGATCCCAGCAGTCGATCAGCGCCTTCGGCGACAGCGGCGTCTACGGCGCCTCCAAAGCGGGCATCTGCGGCCTGACCCGGTCGCAGGCAGAGGCCTGGTCGGCCTCCGGCGTCACCAGCAACACGATCATCCCCGGCTTCGTGCTCACTCCCCTGACCGCGTCCACCCAGGCCATCCCCGGACGCGTGGACGCGATGGCGGCGCGCCACATGATCGGCCGCAACGGCGAGCCCGCCGACTTCGCCTCCGCCACGGTCTTCCTCGCCGGGGACGCCTCAGCGTTCGTCACCGGGCAGGAGATCCGCGTCGACGGCGGCATGAGCGTGCACTGATCGCGCGATGCCCGCACTGCCCAAGAGCACCCGGCACCCGGCCCGGACGGCCCCCGCCCGTACAGGGACCTAGGGGCCACAGGCCTGAGGCCGCCCGCAACGAGCGAGGCTACGTGCGCTTCACCACGCGATGCCCGCCGTCCTCGTGCCACATCTCGACCACGAGATGTTTGCCCTCCTCGTCGACCTTCGTCAGCACGACCTCGGTGACGTCGATCCGGAAAAGGTGGAACTCCTGCCCCGGCGGACCCCCGAAGTTCCGCACGACCTCCGGATCGGTGACCTCGACCGCCCGGCCCGCCAGCTTCGCGTCGCCCATCCACGCCCCGGGATTCGACTCGTCCGGGTCGTCCGACTGCGCCTGGATCGCCACCCGCGGGTCGCGCAGCAGGTCGAGCGCCTTCACCGCCCGGGGCATCGAGCCCAGCCAGACCTCGCCGGCCTTGAACTCCACCTCGGTGCCGCTGATCCGCGGCGAACCGTCCTTGCGGACGGTCGCCATCGCCTTGTGCTTGCGCACCCCCATGACCGCCAGCACGCGGGCGGCCAACTCGGGGATCTCCTGCTCTATCTCCTGCCACGAAGCCATGACGCCATGGTGACCGACGCCACCGACAATTCCGCCGCGGCCCACTCCGGCCAGGTCAGGAGGCCCAGGCCGGCATCTCCGGAGAACTTCACGCGTCCGGCGAGCATCACACCTGATACGCGAACGCAAATGGGGCCATCGGGAAACAACAGGGTGACCCACTCGTCGCAACGACGACCTCTCCACATTCACGATTGGAACCGGCCATGACTCACGTCTCCATGCTCAACGCCTGGGCCCCCATGTCCGAAGCTGAGCGGGAGCAGTTCAACAGGGACGGCTACCTGCTCATCCCCGGCGTCCTGAGCCCGCAGGAGGTGGACTTCTACCGCGGCGCGATCGACCGGGCGTACACGAGCTCACCTGAGGGCGCGGCAGGCGTCGCCCTGCACCAGTTGAGCGCCGTGACCCACTGCCCCGAACTGGCCGGACTCCTGGACCACCCTGTCGCCTTCTCCTACATCTGGTCCCTGCTCGGCTGGAACGTGCACGTCTACCACTCGCACTTCGACGTGCACCCCCGGCTGAGGACCGAACGGCCCTTCCGCTGGGAATGGCACCAGGACGGCGGCCGCCAGAACAGGGAGATCGAAACCGACCCGCGGCCCAGGATGTCGGCCAAGCTGGCCTTCTGGCTGTCGGACGTGTCCCAGCCCGGCCGCGGCAACCTGACCGTCATCCCGGGAAGCCACACCACCAACTGGCTGCCCGGCCCGCCCAAGCGCACGATGACCTTCCCCCAGCCCGCGGACGCCGTCGAGCTCACCGTCAACCCCGGCGACGTGCTGCTGTTCGACCGCCGCCTGTGGCACGCGCGCTCGGACAACTACTCCGACTTCACGCGCAAGGTCGTCTTCATCGGCTACACCTACCGGTGGATCACCATCCGCGACGAGGTCGCCGCCCTGCCCGAGCAGGACTGGTTCGCCCACCTGACCCCCGTGCAGCGCCAACTCCTCGGGCACGCGGGCGACGGCTCCGGCGACCACACCTGGGGCCACCACCCCGAGACGACCCCCCTGTACGGCGCGCTCTCCGAGCGTGGCCTGCTCGACTCTTCCCGGCCCTACCTGATCCCCTGAAATGGGCGGCGTCTCCCCCGGGACGGCCCCGGACCACTACGATCCGGGGCCGCTTGACTTGGAGTGCACTCCAAGGAGAAGACTGGACATGTCGATCACCCCGCACCCCGCGTCCCGCGCCGCGAAACCGGCGGACAAGCGGCGATGCGTGACCTTTTCGATCGGCGCCACGACACCACGATGGGGGAGCAATGAAGCAGCGCGCGCTCGGCCAAGATCTGCGCACGTCCGCGCTCGGCCTGGGCTGCATGGGAATGAGCGACTTCTACGGCCCCGCCGACGACGCCCAGTCCACCGCCACGATCCACCGCGCCCTCGACCTCGGCATCACCTTCCTCGACACGTCCGACGCGTACGGGCCGTTCACCAACGAACGGCTCGTCGGCAAGGCCGTCGCCGGCCGCCGCGACGAGGTCGTGATCGCCACCAAGTTCGGCATCGAGCGACTGCCCGACGGCACCCGGCTCGGATCCAACGGCCGCCCCGACTACCTGCGCAAGGCCTGCGACGCCTCGCTCGAACGGCTCGGCGTCGACCACATCGACCTCTACTACCAGCACCGCGTCGATCCCGACGTCCCGATCGAGGAGACCTGGGGAGCGCTCAAGGAGCTGGTCGAGGCCGGCAAGGTGCTCCACCTGGGCGTCTCGGAGGCCGCGCCCGCGACCGTACGGCGGGCCCACGCCGTCCACCCGATCAGCGCGGGACAGTACGAGTACTCGCTGTTCACCCGCGACATCGAAAGCGAGCTCCTGCGGACGTTGCGGGAGCTCGGCATCGGCCTGGTCCCCTACAGCCCGCTCGGCCGCGGTTTCCTGACCGGCGCGGCGGGCGACCTCACCGCCGGCGACGTCCGCCACACCCACCCGCGCTGGCAGGGGGAGAACTTCGCCGCCAACCAGGCGCTCGCCGGCAAGATCGGCGAGATCGCCGCGGGCATCGGCGCCACCCCTGCCCAGGTGGCGCTCGCCTGGGTGCTCGCCCAGGGAGACGACGTCGTGCCGATCCCCGGGACGCGACGCGTCGACCGCCTGGAGGAGAACGCCGCCGCCCTGGAGGTCACACTCGGCGCAGCGGAATTCGCCGCGCTCGAGTCGCTGGCCGCGCAGGTCTCCGGCGGACGCTACAACGCCCAGCAGATGGGCACCGTCAACATCTGATCCCGGCCGGCGGGGTGGCCGACGAGAGGCCACCCCGCCCACCCGGTCACCGGCCCCCCAGCACCGCGTCCAGCCACGGCCGCAGCACGGGAAGCACGTTGGCGGGCTGCATCGCCAGGGTGTGGTCGAGCCCGTCCAGCACCCGCACCTCCCAGCCCAGCGACTCCAGCTCGGCGCGGCCGCTCGTGACCGAGCCCGCCATGCTGACGTCCACGCCTCCCCAGCGCTCGCCGTAGGAGATCTCGTCGGCGGAGCCGACGAAGCACAGCCGCGGGCAGGTGATCCGCCCCTGGACGGCGCGGTCGTCGAAGCCCTGCAGCGCCTCGTACAGGGTGACGAACTGCCGGGTCTGCGGCTCGGTCAGCGTCACCTCCACCGTCGACCAGTCGACCTCCTCTCCCGCCGCCCGCGTGGTCTCGCCGCCCCCGCTCCCGGACGCCGCCAGCTCGTAGGTCGCCTTCGTGACGGCCAGCATCTGGGCGTAGGGCCCGCCGACGGGCGGGAACCCGCCCATGACCAGGGCGGACAGCCGGTCGGTGCGGATCGCCAGTTGCAGCCCGCTCAGAGCCAGCCACGAATACCCGTAGTAGGCGAAACGTTCGGCGCCGACGGCGTCGGCGACGGCCAGCAGGTCGTGAACCACGTTCTCCGGGGTCAGCGTGCCGGGCTTGGGAACGGCGAAGACGTGGGCCTCGTAGGGGAACGCGACCACCTGATACGCGTCGCGCAGGCCCTCGATGAGGGATCGGCCGAGCGCCGGATCCATCCCCCATCGGCGCAGCTCGTCGGCTTTCGTGCCTTCGGCGGGCCGGGAGTCGACCGGGAGCAGCACGGTGGGGCCCGTACCGTCGATCTCGAGGTCGATCGTGCTTCCGTCGTGTAGTTTCGCTGACACCATGCAGATCTCCGTACACTGTAAGGCAATTGGGTCCGGACAATAGCTTATGCCGTAAGGAGATGACCGGTGAACGTCTTCGCGGGACAAGGTGACGCTGCACGCGTGATGACCCTGCTGTGGGCCTCACCCGAGCACGACGGCGAACACCCCGCCCCAGGACCGAAGGCGGCAGCCAGACCCGGGCCCAAACAGGGGTTGAGCGTGGACGTGATCGTGCGCACGGCCATCCAGATCGCCGACGAGGGCGGCATCACCGCCCTGTCCATGCGATCGGTCGGCGAACGGCTCGGCCGCTCCTCCATGGCCCTGTACACCTACATCCCCGGCAAGGGCGAACTGCTCGACCTCATGTACGACACGGCCCACGCCGAGCTCGACTCCGGCCACGACCCGGCCGGCGGATGGCGGGCGGCGATCACCTCATGGGCTTACCGGCTGCGCGCCTTCTACCTGCGCCACCCCTGGGTGTTGCAGGTCTCCTACGCCCGCCCGGTGCTCGGCCCCCATGAACAGGCCGTCCTGGAGACGGTGCTGCGTCTGCTCGACGAGGCCAGACTGCCCGCCCCCACCCTGCGCAGCGTGGTCAGCGCGTTGTTCCACTTCATACGCGGCACCGCCCAGACCGCCGCCGAGTCGCGTCAGGCCGCGGAAGCCACCGGCACGACCGACCAGGAGTGGTGGTCCGGCCGCGCCGCGCTGCTGGCCGCCGTCGCCCCCGACTTCGCCGAACGGTTCCCCCACTCCGTACGGCTCAGCCGCTCCGGGCAGAGCGGCGACACGTCCCCCGAGCGCTTCGAAATGGAGGCGGACGACGCCTTCGCCGAGGGGTTGGACCTGCTCCTCGACGGTGTGGAGGCGGCCCGGGCGAGAGCCGCGGTCTCGGACAGGTGAGGGTTTGTTTGCTGTGATCGGCGATTACGTCGCAACAAGCCCCCGCCTGTACAAAGTAAATCAGGACGTCAGCATTCCGGAGGAGTCCCGTACATGCCCGACAGCTCGGCGACGGCCTCGGCCATGAGCGCCCGCAACTCGGGCGGCCCCATCACCTCCACCGACGCCCCCAGCCGCAGGAGCTGCCACCTGCCATGGGTGACCGACTCGATCGGCAGGCGGATGGTCGTCCACCCGTCCGCGCCGGCCACCCCGTCGGCCAGCGCCTTGTCGGTCACGTCGGCGCCCATGGTGTAGCGCAGCAGGTCCTCGATTCCCGGCGAGACCCGTACGACGGCTTCGGCCTTGTACATGCGCGCGGCGAAGCCGGCGGCGAACGTCTGCCAGAACGCGGCCAGGTCGAAGCCGGGGTCGCGTTCGAACCTCTCCTCCAGCACCTCGGCCTCGATGATGCGGCCCACCCGGTAGGTCCTGACGGAGCCGTCGCACGCCGCCGCCAGATACCACGAGCCCCCCTTCAGGATGAGTCCGTACGGGTGCACGATCCGATCCACCTCCGCCGGACCCCACCGGCGGTAGCGCAGCCGTACGACGCGTTCGTCCCACACCGCCGCGGCCACGTCCATGAGGAACGGCGCCTCGTCACTCCCCCGGTACCACCCGGGCACGTCGAGGTGGAACCGTTCACGCATGCGGGCCGCCTGCGAGCGCGAGTCGGGGGGAAGCGCGGCGAGCACCTTCAGCTCGGCGGCCGCCGCCAGGTCGGCGCGGCCCAGCTCGGCGGCGGGCCCGGGCAGCCCGGCGAGGAACAGCGCGGACGCCTCCTCGGCGGTGAGCCCGTTCAGCCGGGTGCGGTAGCCGTCCAGCAGCCGGTATCCGCCCAGCGGCCCCCGGTCGGCGTACACCGGCACGCCGGCCGCCGACAACGCCTCCACGTCGCGATAGACGGTGCGGACCGACACCTCGAGCTCGGCGGCCAGCTCGGGTGCCGTCATCCTGCCGCGGGTCTGCAGGAGCAGGAGGAGGGATAACAACCGGCTCGCGCGCATGCGAACCAGTCTGCCACCTTTACATTGTAGATTTATTTGCTATCGCACATCTGCCGTGTTCAAATGAACGCGTGGAAAGTGCCGACAGAATCCGCGCCATCATGAACGAGCTCAGGTCGTCCGACAGCGTCTCGGTGACCGAGCTCGCCTCCCTGCACGGCGTCTCGGAGATGACCATCCGCCGCGACCTCGACGAACTCGCCCAGCAAGGCGTCGTGCGGCGCGTGCGCGGCGGGGCCATCAGCCTGCTGCTGCGCGGCGAGGAACCGCCTTTCGGCGTTCGCGAGCGTGAAGCGGTCGAGGCCAAGCAGCGCATCGGCGCCGAGGTGGCAAGCCTGCTCGCCGACGGCGAGGCCGTCCTGCTCGACGGCGGCACGACCGCCCTGGAAGTCGCCCGGGCGGTGCGCGACCGCCGCCTGACCGTGCTCCCGCTGGCCCTTCAGGCGGCGCAGGAACTGGCGGGCGCCCCCAGGATCCGCCTCGTCCTACCTGGAGGCGAGGTGCGGCAAGGGGAGATGAACTTCGTCGGCCCGCTCACCGAGACCTCCATCAGGGCGCTGCGTTTCGACACCGCCGTCATCGGCTGCTGCGGCCTTTCCGCCGAGCACGGCCTGACCGCCCACGACCTGCCGGAGGTCGCCATCAAGCAGGCGGCCATCGCCTCCGCCCGGAGGGTCGTGGTGGCCTGCGACTCCGGCAAGTTCACCCGCACCGCCTTCGGCGCGGTCTGCGCGCTCGACCGCCTCGACATGGTCGTCACCGACGACGGCATCCCCCGCGACCAGTTCGACGCCCTGACCGCCGCAGGTGTGACCGTCCGCACCACCCGCTGACCCCTCCGCGCGATCATGCAGAACCTCGCCCGCCCCCCTTGTTCGTGATCATGCAGAAGTTCGCCGAAACGCCCGCCCACCTGCACCGCTGCCCTCCGTGATCATGCAGAAGTTCGCGGACATCCCCGCCTACCTGCACGAGCCCGCCGCGTGATCATGCACTCTCGCTTGGAGCCCGCCCCATGGCGACACTCGCCCCCGCCCCGCCGTCCCTGCGCCATGCACGTCTCGCCGTCTTCGGCATGTTCCTCCTGTCCGGCATGGCCCTCGGCACCTGGACGGCCCGCATCCCCGCCCTCAAGGAAAGCCTCGGACTCACCGACGGCCTCCTGAGCCTGGCCCTGCTCGGCATCGCCGCGGGCGCCATCACCGGCATGCAGGTCGTCGGCCGCCTCGTCGACACCTACGGCAGCGACCGCATCATGATCCCGATGGGCATCGCGCAGGGAATCGTCCTGGTGATCCCCGCGTTCGCGCCCAATCTGGTCACGCTCGCGCTGGCCCTGTTCCTGTTCGGCGCCGTCCACGGCACGCTCGACGTCGCGATGAACGCCAACGCGGTCACGGTCGAGCGCGCGTACGGCAGGCCGATCATGTCCGGCTTCCACGCCGTCTTCAGCCTCGGCGGTTTCGCCGGGTCGGCGATCGGCGGCCTGTTCGCCCACTTCGCGGTCGGCCCCGCCGTCACGTTCGCCGCGGCCGGCGCGGTCATCCTGGCAATCTCACTGCTGTCGGCACACTGGACCATGCGCGACCCCCGCGAGGCGCACCGACCACAGACCACTGCGCAACGCACCCGCAAGCTCCCCCAAGGCGCCCTGTTCCTCGGCATCCTCGCCTTCTGCTGCCTGGTCGGCGAGGGCGCCTCGGCCGACTGGAGCTCGGTCTACCTCCGCGACAACCTCGGCTCCTCCGCCGGGTTCGCCGCGGCCGCCTACGCCGCCTTCTCGATCATGATGACCGCCGGGCGGGTGGCCGGCGACCGGCTCGCCGCCCGGTTCGGCCCGGTCACCCTCGTCCGCTGCTGCGGAGGTCTTGCCGCCGCCGGGCTGGCCGTCAACCTCCTGATCGGCGCGCCCGTGGCGGGCGTCATCGGGTTCGGGCTGTTCGGCGCGGGCCTTTCCTGCATCATTCCGCAGGTCTTCTCCGCCGCGGGCCATCGCGACCCCGCGCAGTCCGGACGCGCGCTGGCCGTCGTGGCGAGCCTCGGCTACACCGGGCTGCTCACCGGCCCGGTCCTCATCGGCGGCCTGGCGGAACTGGTCACGCTCCCCCGTGCGCTGTTGCTGCCCGCGCTGCTGGCCCTGCTGGTCGCGCTCGCCGCTCCCGCCGTACGGCCGCGCACGCACGAGGCGACGACGGCCGTGCGGGAGGAAGCTCAGCCGAACTGCCCGTAACCGAGCTTGGCGACCAGCGCCACCACCACGCACAGCAACACGATCCGCACGAACCCGGCGCCCCGTTTCAGTGCCATCCGCACACCGAGCTGGGCGCCGGCGATGTTGCACACGGCCATGCTGAGCCCGAGCGCCCACCACACGTGCCCCTGGACGCCGAACACGATCAGCGCACCCAGGTTCGTCCCCGTGTTGATCACCTTGGCCGTGGCCGAGGCGTTCACGAAGTCCATGCCGAGCAGCGAGGTGAACGCGATGAGCAGGAACGTGCCCGTCCCCGGGCCGAGGATGCCGTCGTAGAACGCGATCCCCACCCCCGCGACCGCCACGCCCGCAACGACCCGGCCCCGGGTGCGCAGATGCGGCTGCGGCGTCCGCCCGAACGCGGGCCGCAACGTGACGAATGCGGCGACTCCGAGCAGCACCACCATCACCAGCGGGTTGAGGACCGACGCGTCCAGCAACGCGGCCGACGCCGCCCCGATCCCCGCGAACAGCACGGCCAAGGCTCCCGCCGGTACGGCCACGCCCTTGTCGAGCTTGGTGCCCCGCACATACGTGACCGCGGCGGAGGCGGTGCCGAAGATGGCGGCCGACTTGTTGGTCGCCAGCGCCTGCACGGGCGACAGCCCGGCCAGGATCAGCACGGGAAGCTGCAGCAGGCCTCCGCCTCCCACCACGGCGTCCACCCAGCCGGCGGCCAGCGCGGCGACGAGCAGGAGCACGATGTCCCCGGCATGCATGTGGTGCGTCCCCTCGAAGTCACGATTGGCAACGCCGAGGGTATCGGCCCGGCAAATGCGGAAAGTCACCGCATTGTGCGTCAGATGGCTCCGTTGGGGTCCTCACCGAACGGCGGCATCGGCGTCCCGCTTCCCGACCCCCCGCCGGACGGCGAGGGGGACGGCGACGGTTCGCGCGGTTCCGGCGACGTCGGCACGGGGGGCGGCGTCGGCACGAAGTTGGTGGCAGGAAGCGGCCGCGCCGGCGTCTGCTCGTCGTCCTCGCGGAACGCCAGCAGCCATGCCATGACCAGGAGCAACAGGGTCAGCGTGGCCAGCAGCGCCGAGGCCAGCACCACAGAGCGGCGCGTGCCCAGCGGCGGAGGCGCGGGCGGAGGCGGAGCGGGAAGCGCCGGGTTGCGGTCGCCCAGCCAGTGCGGCACGAACTCCGGCCCGAGCCGCTCGCCGATGAGCGTGCCCGACACCATGACCGGCTCGAGGAAGCGTTCCGCGCCGGGCCCGCCAGGCACGTACGGCACGGCCACCCACGGCGCGCGCCCGTCGTGCAACGCCAGAACCGGAGGGGCGTCGACGACGACCCTCCCGCGCACCCGGTGGAGCAGTGAGGATCCCCAGCCGAAGAACCCGCCGCGCTGCTGCTCGGCATCCCTGATGGCGGTGACGAACCGGTCCCTGGCCGCGGCGTCGAGCGCCGCCCCGCTGGTGAGCACGGCCACCGAGACCGCACGGCCGTCCGGCGCCTGCCCGAGGTAGACGAGCCCGGCCGGCGCCGTGCCCAGACGCGCCTGCAACACGAAGGGCCCCAGACGGGGCGGGTCGCCGTACTGCAGAGGAGTGGCCATCACCCACATGAAAACACACGGGCCCGTCGGGAACGTCGCTCCACGCGCGGACGGGCAAATCGGGGAGAAGAGTTCATCAAGGCCGCCGCGGGGAGTTCGGCCAGTCGATCGGCGGCCTCAGAACGGCCACGGGATCTAGGCTCACCGGCGAGACGAGTTCACCTCAACCCCCGAGAAGAGATGAATCAACACATTCACCGGCATCCGTCCCCCTTTCTCCGCCGAACAGCTCTCGGCGCCGCCGCCCTGACAATCTCCACGCTGGCCGGCGGAGCGGGCTGCGCGGCGACGTCGCCGCGCACCGCTCCCGGAACCGCCGAGGAGCGTACGGCGTCGGGCGTCGCAAGCCCCACGCCCCAGGCGGACGCCCCTGGCGTGACGGCTCAACCGGACCCCGAGCCGCAGGTCGTCGTCCGCGACGACCTGCGGTCACTCTTCCGCAAGGCGGGCGTCGAGGGGACGTTCGCGCTGCTCGACGTGGAGGGAGGCCGGATGACGGTCGTCGATCGGCGACGCGCGGAGCGGCGCATGCTCCCGGCCTCCACATTCAAGGTCGCTCACAGCCTGATCGCGCTGGAGACCGGCGCAGCGGCCGACGCCGACGAGGTGATCCCATACGGCGGCAAGCCGCAGCGGATCAAGGAGTGGGAACACGACATGAACCTGCGCGACGCCGTCCGGGTGTCCAACGTGGCCGTCTTCCAGACGCTCGCCCGCCGTATCGGCCCGAAACGGGAGAAGCAGTGGCTCGACCGGCTGGACTACGGCAACAGGCGCATGGGTCCGTCCGTCCAGCAATTCTGGCTGGACGGATCTCTGCGCATCTCCGCCGCCGAGCAGGTCGGCTTCCTCAGCCGGCTCGCCCAGGACCTGCTCCCCGCCTCGCCGGAGGCCATGCGGACCACCCGGGATCTGCTCAAGATCGAGCAGAAGAACGGCTACACGTTGTACGCCAAGACCGGCTGGGGAGACGCCGTCCGGCCCGCCGTGGGCTGGTGGGTCGGTTGGGTGGAGCGCGGCGGACACGTGTACGCCTTCGCTCTGAACATCGACATCAAGGCCGGCAACCGGGACGCCGACCAGCGCATCCCCCTCACCAGAACCCTGCTGCACACCCTCGGCGTACTGCCCGCCGCGTGAGGCCGCCGCAGGGAAGGCATCCATGGCCTTACGCACCCGATCCCCGGATTTGGGGTGAGGCTCCGGAGAGAAATGGATTCTCCCGCCGAGTCACGATTGAATAACGTGCATGAGCGTTGCCGATGAACTCAGTGACCCGGAGCCGGGCAAGGCGGTGGCGGCCCAGCCGGACGCCGGAACGGCGGGCGGCGAGCTGGGGCTTCTCCACGAGGCCCTCGACGAGGTCCGGCGGGTGATCGTGGGCCAGGACCACATGGTCGAGCGGCTCCTCGTGGCCCTGCTGGCCCGCGGGCACTGCCTTCTCGAAGGTGTGCCCGGCGTGGCCAAGACCCTGGCCGCCTCCACCCTGGCCACCGTGGTCGGCGGCACCTTCGCCCGCATCCAGTTCACCCCCGACCTCGTGCCGAGCGACATCGTCGGCACCCGGGTCTATCACCCCAGCTCCGAACGGTTCGACGTCGAGCTCGGCCCGGTGTTCGTCAACTTCCTGCTCGCCGACGAGATCAACCGCGCCCCCGCCAAGGTGCAGTCGGCGCTGCTCGAGGTCATGGCCGAGCGCCAGGTCACCCTCGCCGGGCGCACGCATCCGCTCCCGAAGCCGTTCATCGTGCTGGCGACGCAGAACCCCATCGAGTCCGAAGGCGTCTACCCGCTGCCCGAGGTGCAGCGCGACCGCTTCCTGTTCAAAATCCGGGTGGCCCACCCCAGCGCACACGAGGAGCTGGAGATCCTCCAGCGCATGAGCGTGCGCCCTCCGGTGCCCCGGCCCGTGCTCGACCCCGTGCGGCTCCTGCGGCTGCAGGAAAGGGCCGAGACCGTGTCCGTCCACCAGCTCGTCGCCGACTACGTCGTACGGCTGGTCATGGCCACGCGCAACCCCGCCGAGTACGGCCTGCGCGACCTGGAGGAGACGATCGAGATCGGCGTCAGCCCGCGGGCGACGCTCGGGCTGGTCGCGGCCGGTCGCGCGCTGGCGCTGCTGCGGGGACGCGACTACCTGCTGCCCGACGACGTGCGCGACGTGGCCGTCGACGTGATGTCGCACCGGTTGATGCTCACCTTCGACGCGCTGGCCGACGAGGTCGAGGCGGAGAACGTCGTCAGGCACATCCTGCAGGCCGTGCCGCCGCCCCTGGTCGTGTGGAACAACCAGGGGCCCCGGTGAGCGGCGGCACGCCGGAACACGCGCTGCGGCGCCTGGAGCTCACCGTGGTGCGACGCCTCGACGGGCTGCTCCACGGCGCCCACCAGGGGCTCATCCCGGGGCCGGGCAGCGAGCTCGGAGACACGCGGGTCTACGTGCCGGGTGAGGACGACGTGCGTCGCATGGACTGGGCCGTCACCGCGCGCACGACCACCCCGCACGTGCGCGACCTCGTCGCCGACCGGGAGCTGGAGACGTGGGCGCTGGCCGACCTGTCGGCCAGCATGGAGTTCGGCACCGCCGACGTGTCCAAGCGTGATCTGGTCATCGCGGCGCTGGGCGCCATCGGGTTCCTGGCCAGCCGGGTCGGCGACCGTTTCGGCGCGTACATCCTGCACGGGGAGGACGTCCACCGTTATCCGGCCCGCCCTGGCCGGCCGCCGCTCTACGGCCTGCTCCAGTCGCTAATCAACGCCCCGCCGTCCACCGGCTCGGTCGAGCTCGGCCCGGCGATCGAGATGATGGCCGCCGCGCACCGGCGGCGCGGGCTGCGGGTGGTGGTCTCCGACTTCATCGACGACCCCTACGTCTGGGAGCCCGCCCTGCGGCGGCTCGCCTCACGCCACCAGGTGCTGGCCGTGGAGATCGTCGACCCGCGCGAACTGGACCTGCCCGACGTCGGCCTGGTCACGCTCACCGACCCCGAGACGGGGCGCACCCGCGACATCCGGCTGTCGCGCGAGGTGCGCGAGCGGTATGCCCGGGCGGCGGCGGCCCAGCGCGAGTCGAACAGGATCGCCCTGCGCCGCAGCGGCGCGGCGCACCTGATCCTGCGCACCGACCGTGACTGGGTGTACGACCTGGCCCAGTTCGTGCTCCGCCAGCGGCGCACCTCACATCTGATGCGGCGCATGGCTTCCAGAGGGGCGGCAAAGTGATCTTCATGTCACCGGGCTGGTTGTGGCTGTTCACGCTGGTCGTGGCGCTGGTCGCCGGTTATGTCGCGGTGCAGTTCACCCGCCGCCGTTACACCGTGCGCTTCACCAATCTGGCGCTGCTGTCGCTGGTCGTGCCTGAACGTCCCGCGTGGCGGCGGCACATTCCCGCGGCGTTGTTCCTGGTCATGATGATCCTGCTCGTGTTCGGCGCCGCGCGGCCTGCCGACGCCGTCCGGGTGCCGCGCGACCGAGCGACGATCATGATCGCGGTCGACGTGTCGTTGTCGATGGAGTCGGCCGACGTGCCGCCCACCCGCCTGATCGCGGCCAAGCAGGCGGCCCAGCAGTTCGTCAACGACCTGCCCGAGCGGTTCAACGTCGGCGTGGTCGCCTTCGCCCGCTCGGCGGCCGTGGTCATCTCTCCGACGACCGACCACGTCGCGGTCACCACGGCGATCTCCAACCTGTCCACCAGGCCGGGCACGGCGATCGGCGAGGCCGTGTTCAACTCGCTCGACTCGATCCGGTCCTTCGACCAGCGGGCCGTCACCGATCCGCCGCCCTCGGCGGTCGTGCTGCTGTCCGACGGCGACAACACCTCCGGCAGGTCGGTCAACGAGGCCATCGAGGCGGCCGTGGGCGCCAGGGTGCCGATCTCGACCATCGCGTACGGCACGCCGGACGGCACGGTGAACATCGACAACCGGCCCGTCCAGGTGCCGGTGAACAAGACCACGCTGAAGTCGTTGTCGGACGGCACCGGAGGCCGGGCCTACGAGGCGGAGTCGGGCAGCGAACTGCGGGACGTCTACGCCCAGATCGGCACATCCCTCGGCTACCGGGTCGTCCATCAGGAGATCACGCAGTGGTTCCTCATCGGCGCGGTCGTCATGGGGCTGCTGGTCGCGGCGTCGGCGATGCTCCTGGGCTCGCGCATCCCCTGACCTCCGTCCACAGGTTGTCCACACGTCTGTGGAAAACCTGTGGACGGTGATCACCACACTCAGGCGTTGGTACGTTTGGGCACGTGGCACATTACTTCGAGGACAGCCCTCAGGCGGCCAGCCGTCCCGGCGTGGTCGCCCTGGTCCTCCCGGATCTGCACCTGCGCCTGGAGACCGACCGGGGCGTGTTCTCCCCCGACCACGTCGACGCCGGCACCCGGGTGCTGCTGGAGACCGTGCCCGCCCCTCCGGCCGAGGGCGACCTGCTCGACCTCGGCTGCGGATACGGACCGATCGCGTTGACCATGGCCACCCGGGCGCCGCGGGCGACCGTCTGGGCCGTCGACGTCAACCGCCGCTCGATCGAGTTGTGCGAGCGCAACGCCAAGAGCGCCGGCCTTGACAAAGTAAGGCCGGTTCACGTCGACGATGTGCCCGGCGACGTGCGCTTCTCTGCCATCTGGTCCAACCCGGCGATCCGCATCGGCAAGACCGCACTCCACGAGATGCTCAGCCGGTGGCTGACCCGGCTCGCCCCCGGCGGATCGGCCTACCTGGTCGTCCAGAAGCACCTCGGCTCCGACTCCCTGCAGCGCTGGCTGAACGACCAGGGCCTGCCGGCCACCCGGCTCGCATCCCGCGCCGCCTACCGAATCCTGAAAGTGGACGCACGATGACCACCCCCAACCCGCGCAGGCAGCTGCGGCCGACCGACGTCAAGCGGCTCAACCGCACCTGGCGCCGCAACACCGAGGGCAGGCTCGCGCTGATCCTGGAGTCGGTGACCAGCCCGTTCAACGTCGGCTCGATCTTCCGCACGGCCGCCGCCTTCGGCGTCGACACCGTACGGCTGGCCGGCAACGCCACCCCGCCCAGCAACCCCCGGGTGCAGAAGACCGCCCTCGGCACCGACCGGCTGGTCGAATGGCACGAGCCGGTCCCCGTCACCGAAGCCGTCAAGGCGGCCAAGCAGCAGGGGTTCACCGTCGTCGCAGTCGAGCTGACCGCGGACGCCGTCCCGCTGCACGAGGCGCGGCTCACCGGCGACGTCTGCCTGCTGGTCGGCAGCGAGGACCACGGCTGCTCCCCCGCCGCGCTGGAGGCGGCCGACGCCGTCGTCTACATCCCGCAGGTCGGCAGGGTCGGCTCGTTCAACGTGTCGGTGGCCGCCGCGATCGTCGTCGCCGAGACCAGACGCCAGGAATGGGCGTCAATGGACGAGTCGTGACGCAAATGTTCATCTACGCTCGCTGACGGTCCGCCTCCGTAACCGGCATACTCCTCCTCGTGCAGCACCGCTTCCCGTTCCTCGACCACCCAGGACCGCTCGCGTTCGCGCACCGCGGCGGAGCGGCCGAGGGCCGGGAGAACACCATGGCCGCCTTCTCCCGGGCGGTCGAGCTGGGCTACACCTACCTGGAGACCGACGCCCACGCAACCTCCGACGGCGTGCTGCTGGCCTTCCACGACCACACCCTCGACCGGGTCACCGACCGCACCGGGCGGATCTCGCAGCTCCCCTACCGCGAGGTCGGCAAGGCCCGCATCGGCGGCGTCGACGAGATCCCCCTCATCGAGGACCTGCTCGGCGCATGGCCGGACGTCCGGGTCAACATCGACGTCAAGGAGAGCACGGCCATCGGGCCGCTGGCCCGCGTGATCCGCAGGACCAACGCCTACGACCGGATCTGCCTCACCTCCTTCTCCGACCTCCGGCTCGCCGGGGCCCGCAGAGCCGTCGGCCGCGAGATCTGCTCGGCGCTCGGCCCGCGCGGCATCGCCGCCCTGCGCACCGCCGCGATCAGCGGCGGGTACGGCAGACTGCTCGCGGGCCTGGCCCGCGCCGGCGTCCCCTGCGCCCAGGTCCCCATAGGTTTTCGCGGGCTGCGCGTCACCACGCGTCCCTTCATCCGTACGGCTCACGCCATCGGCATGCAGGTGCACGTCTGGACGATCGACGACCCCGTGACGATGGAGAACCTGCTCGACCTCGGCGTCGACGGGATCATGACCGACAACATCACCGGCCTGCGCGACGTGCTCGGCAGGCGCGGGCAGTGGCACCCCGGCACGGCCAACGGCTAGCCGCGACAAGGCGAGGAGAGACCATTGACCTCCCCCCAGGTCATCCAGCGGGAGACCCCTGAGGCGCGCAGGCGCGAGAGGCGTGGCTGGTACTGGTACGACTGGGCGAACTCCGCCTTCTACACCACGGTCATCTCGGTCTTCCTCGGGCCCTACCTGATCCCGATCGCCAAGACCGCCGCCTGCGAGTCCGACTTCCCCTCGGTGCCGGTCGACAGGTGCGTCTCCGACTTCGACACCCTCGTGACCGGCCGGCTCGGCTACGTCGACGTGCTCGGCGCCGACATCAGGCCCGCCGCCTACTTCGGGCTGATCCTCACCGTCTCCACCCTGGTGCAGATTCTCCTGCTCCCGGTCGTCGGCGCGCTGGCCGACCACACCGGGCGCAAGCGGGAGTTGCTCGGCGGGTTCGCCTATTTCGGCGCACTGGCGACCATGGGTCTGTTCTTCCTCGAAGGCGACCGCTACGTGCTCGGCGGCGTCCTGTTCATCGTGGCCAACGTCTCCTACGGCGCCTCCGTGGTCGTCTACGACTCCTTCCTGCCGCAGATCTCCACCCCCGACGAACGGGACGCGGTCTCCTCACGCGGGTGGGCCATCGGCTACTTCGGCGGATTCCTGCTGCTCGCGCTGAACCTGGTGCTCTATGTCCGCCACGACTCCTTCGGGGTCGCCGAGGGCATGGCCGTACGGATCTGCATGATGTCGGCGGGCCTGTGGTGGGCCATCTTCACGATCATCCCGTTGCTCGCCCTGCGCAACCGGCCGGTGCCCGCGCACGAGACGACCGCGCTGGGCTCGGTCGGCGGGAGCTTCCGCCAGCTGGGCCGTACGATCAGCGAGCTGCGCCGCTACCCCGGCACGCTGCTCTTCCTCGTCGCCTACCTGATCTACAACGACGGCGTGCAGACCGTGATCGGCAACTCGGCCGTCTACGCCTCCGAGGCCCTCAAACTCGGCCAGACAACACAGATCATCGCCATCTTGATGGTCCAGATCGTCGCGTTCGGCGGCGCATTGCTGCTCGGCGTGCTCGCCCGCCGGTTAGGCACCAAGCGGGTCGTCCTGGCCAGCCTGGTCGTCTGGATCGCGATCGTCGTGGTCGCGGTGTTCCTCCAGGAGGGCGCCGCCGGGCAGTTCTTCGCCCTGGCCTTCGCGATCGCGATCGTGCTGGGCGGCACGCAGGCGTTGTCGCGCTCGCTGTATTCGCAGGTCATCCCGAGCGGCAGGGAGGCGGAGTATTTCAGCCTCCTGCAGATCAGCGACAAGGGATCGGCCTTCATCGGCTCACTGACGATCACGCTGGCCGTGCAGTTCACCAACAGCTACCGGATCGCGATCGTCTCGCTCGTCGTCTTCTTCGTGGCCGGCTTCCTGATGCTGCTGGCCGTAAACCTGCCCAAGGCCATCCGTCAAGCGGGCAATGAGGTGCCAGCACGCCTCTGAGACGGGAGAGCCGGAAAAAGCGCGATTGGATCACGCCTCTCCTGGGAATCCACACACGGTATCAAGCGTTGTACGCGGTGGAGACAAACCCCTCTCCGGCGGGGACCTCAGGAGGCTTAGAACATGGGCGAGCGTGCACTTCGCGGTACCCGGCTCGGGGCGACCAGCTACGAGAACGACCGCAACACCGATCTGGCTCCGCGCCAGGAGGTGTCTTACACCTGCCCCAAGGGTCATCACACCACCGTGCCCCTCGCCGCCGAGGCCGAGATCCCGACGAACTGGGAGTGCCGCAGCTGCGGCGCCCCCGCTCTGAGGGTCGACGCCGAGCAGCCCCAGCAGAAGAAGTCCAAGGCGCCGCGTACGCACTGGGACATGCTGCTGGAGCGCCGCACGATCGAGGACCTGGAAGAGGTGCTCAACGAGCGCCTCGCGATCCTCCGGGCTCAGCGACGCAAGAGCGCGTAGACGACAACACGAACGACGCCCCCGGCGGCCCGAGCCGCCGGGGGCGTCGTCTTTTTCTCCCGCCCGTTTTTCTCCCGCCTGCGCGGGTTCACACGTCCCGGGGACGCCGCTCCACGACCTCCCCGTCGATCACCTGATCGTCGACAACTTCGCCGTGCACGACCTTGCCGCGGCCGGGGTCCTGAGACCCCGGTTGAAAGAGCGGCCCGTAGGGCGAGCGGGCGGCCAGCACCTGGACCCGGCGGCGCAGGAACCACGCCAGGACGCGCCGGGCCAGCGGCCGGGTGAACGGCAGGATGAGGACGAAGCCCACGACGTCGGTCAGGAATCCCGGGGTCAGCAGCAGCGCCCCGCCGGCGACGACCATGCCGCCGTCGGCGAGTTCACGATCCGGCATCCGGCCCGACTGCACGGCGCTCTGCAGCGCCGCCCACGCGCGCCTGCCCTCACGGCGCACCAGCCACGCCCCGAGGACGCTGTCGGCGATCAGCAGCGCCACCGTCTGCCACCCGCCGATCACCGACCCGATCTGGATCAGCACCCAGATCTCCAGGACGGGGACGACCAGGAAGGCCAGGAACAGCCCGATACGCAGCATCACTCGCCTCACTCACGCGGCAGCCGTACAAATCAGTCAACGCTCGCACGGCGGCTCGGGTTCCTAGCGCCTGCGGCGGCGGCGCAGCCGCTCCGGGAACCCCTGAACGCCCCACAGCGCGACCCGCCAGAAGGCCTCCAGGATGATGGCGCGGCTCATCTTGCTCGCACCGATCTGCCGCTCCACGAACGTGATCGGCACCTCGACGATCCGCAGGTCCTCCCGCACCGTCCGCAAGGTGAGGTCCACCTGGAAGCAGTACCCCTGGGACGCGACGTGGTCGATGCCGATCTTCCCGAGGGTGGCGGCCCGGTAGGCGCGGTAGCCGGCCGTCGCGTCGCGGACCGGGATGCCCAGCACCCGGCGCACGTAGATGTTCGCGCCGCGGGAGAGGATCTCACGGGACGCGGGCCAGTTGACGACCTTGCCCCCCTTCACCCAACGGGAGCCGATCGCCAGGTCGGCTCCGCGGGCGATCCGGTCGAGCAGCTTGTGCAGTTCCTCCGGCTGGTGGGAGCCGTCGGCGTCCATCTCGACCAGAACGTCGTAGCCCTCGGCCAGCCCCCACCGGAAACCGGCGAGATAGGCCGAGCCGAGCCCCTGCTTGCCCGGCCGGTGCATGACGTGGACGTGGTCGTCCTGCTCGGCCAGCTTGTCGGCGATCTCGCCGGTGCCGTCCGGGCTGTTGTCGTCGGCGACCAGGAGGTGCACGTCCGGCAGGGCCTCACGCAGCCGGCGGGTGATCAGCGGAAGGTTCTCGCGCTCGTTGTAGGTGGGGACGATCACGAGCACGCGACCGGGGGTCCGCTCCATCAGCTCTGCCTCCGCGCCGCGTAGATCGCCATCGCCACCGCTCCGGCCCCCATCAGTATCAAAATCCACTCCGGAATCGCGCCTACCTTGCTTGCCAAGGTGTTTCCCGTCCGTACGGGAACCTTTACGACATTCATTCCCGGGACGAGCTCGCCGGTCCGCCACTCCACCTTGCCAGTCGGTGCGACGTATGCGGATATGCCGGTTGTGGCAGCGGTGACGACGGCACGGTTGAATTCGACCGCACGCAGCTGCGACATGGCGAGCTGCTGTGGCGGCAGGTTGGTCAGGGCGTAGGTCGCGTTGTTGGTCTGCACGACCAGCGGCGTTCCCCCCGCGTCGACGGCGTCCCTGACGACGCCGTCGAAGGCCACCTCATAACACTCGACCGCACCGATGGTCACCGGCCCGATCTTCAGCGCGCCCGGGACGTTCCCGGCGACCGACTGACGGCCGACCAGGTTCGCCCGCTTCGACAGGGCCAGCACGATGCTCTTGAACGGGGTGTACTCCCCGAACGGCACCAGCTTGCGCTTGTCGTAGTAGGCGCCGGGGCCGGTGACCGGGTCCCACACCAGGCCGCGCGTCGCCCGGTTCGCGTCCCCGACGTTCACGACCGCGCCGACGAGGATGGGCACCCCGATGTCCTTGGCCGCCGAGTCGATGACCTCGCGGGCGAACTCGCTCTGGTACGGGTCGAGGTCGGTCGAGTTCTCCGGCCACACGACGATGTCCGGCTTGGCCAGCTTGCCCGCCCGCACGGCCTCGGCCATCTTGTGCGTCTCGTCGGCGTGGTTCTGCAACACGACGGACGGCTGGTTGCCGAGGAAGTCCATCCCCCGGCCGGGCACGTTGCCCTGGATGATGCCGATGCTCACCGTCTTGCCCTCGTCGCCCGGCCGCGGCACCGCGAAGCCCAGCAGGGGGACCGCTATCGCGCCGGCCAGCGCCACGGCGACCACGCGGTTCCACCGCGCCCCCTGCGCGAGCCGGATGACCACGTAACACAGCAGCGCACCCGACAGAGCGACCATGAAGCCGACGAAGGGCGCGCCCCCGAGGGAGGCGAAGGGCGTGAACGGCGACTGTCCCTGGCTGAAGGCCAGCCGTACCCAAGGGAAGCCGCCGATCGGGAAGGTGCCCCGCGCCCACTCCTGTGCGACCCACAGGCACGCGAGCCACAACGGCCACAGGCGCAGGCGCATCACCAGTACGGTCAGACAGGCCAGCGCGGCCCAGAACAGGCTCTCAATCGCGACCAGGGCCGTCCAGGCGTCGTCGCCGATGGGACGCACCCAGGCCAGCGCCGGGAGCAGGAAGGCCAGCCCTCCGGCGAAGCCCAGCCAGGCCGCCCGGCGCAGGCGCGTGCCGTGCACGGCGAGGGCGAGCAGCGCGACACCCAGCGGCGCGCAGAACCACAGGCCGATCGGGGGAAACGCGAGATAAAGGACGAGGCCGCCCGCGACCGAGACGGCGAGACGGAGCAGCGGATGCCCCCACGGCCGGCGATGCTCCACGGGAGCGGCCGGCGACGTCTCATCTTTGACTTCGAGTGCCACGGGCGATGTCTCCTCGGGTGTGCCATGCCCTCCCGGCGCCGGTCACGCGTGACATCACGCCATGGACCGAGTGGTCCGCTCAGCTTCCCAGATCCCAGGGGACGGCGCGAATTTAGGGTGGCGAATGCCGAGGATTCGGGTGGGAGCCGCGGCGGCCCCCGATGTGATCCTTGAGCCCCTCGCGGAGGACCCAAGGATCACCTGGCGTGTCCCCACGCGCCGGTTCACCGCGCACGGGGCGGAAGGGGGCCCGGACGGCCCTTCGGACCGGTTTCCGTCCCGTCGGCGGCGGGCGCGGAGCTCCGTTGTCTACTGGGTGCCCGGACCCCTCCCCGGGTCCAACCCCCCGGCTGGTTGGGGTGCCCCGACTCGACGGAACGCCGACCTGCGCCTGGCTGTGCAGACGGAGTCACGCTCCGTCACGGACGCAGAATCCGGTGATGTCTTGAGACGGCCAACCAGTCAGTCCCGTGCTGGACTGCGCAGCAAACTACCGACCTCAGCGCAGATGTCAACCGTGTCCCGATCAGCGGAAATACCAAGTTTTCGCAGCTAGGACAGGCTACGTGAGCGATATCGATGATGGGCGTTCCAGCGATCTCCCCAACATCGCGCGAAAAGAGGATATAGCCTCATCACAGGGCCCGCTCATCCAGGCCCGTCAAAACGGCTGGCAGTCCTCCGGTGTGGATCACGCCAAGCCGCCGCGTAGCCCGGGTCAGCGCCACATAAAGATCGCTTGGGCCTCTCGGCGACTCTGTCAAAATCCTGCCCGGTTCGACGACGATCACCGAGTCGAACTCCAGGCCCTTGGCGTCCGCCACCGACAGCACCGCCACGGAGGCGTCCAGAGTGGCGGGGCCCGCGCCCGTCGCCGCGCCGGGGACCTCGGCCGCGATGACCGCCCCGAGCCGCTCGGCGTCGCGTGCGGGCACGATCACGACCAGGCGGCCTCCTTCGACGATCTCTTCCCGGACAACCGGGGCCAGCCGGCCGGCCATGTCGTCGACTTTGAGAGCCCACGGCCGCTCACCGGTCTGCCGTACCGACTCCGGGGCCTTCAGATCCGGCCCCACCAGCTCGAGGACCTGCGACGCGACGGCCATGAGCTCGGCCGGCGTGCGGTAGTTGACGGTGAGCCCCGCCTCCCGCCACCGGTCCTGGAGGTACGGGCCGAGCATGCGGCCCCAGCTCGCGGCACCCGCCGCCGTGCCCGTCTGGGCGATGTCGCCGACGATGGTCATCGACCGGCTCGGGCAGCGGCGCATGACCGTGCGCCACGCCATCTCCGACAGTTCCTGCGCCTCGTCGACGATCACATGGCCGAACGCCCATGTGCGGTCACGCGCGGCGCGCTCCGCCGTCGTCAGGTAGAGGTCGTCGGCCTGCTGCCGCTCCGCGAACCTCTCGGCGTCCATGATGTCGGCCATGCCGGTCAGCTCCAGGACCTCCTTGGCGTAGGCGATCCGCTCCGCACGCTCCTCCTCGGCCCGGCGCGCCGCGCGGAGCACACCCTCGTCGATGTCGCCGAGCAACTCGGCGGCCTCGTCCAGCAGCGGCACGTCGGCCTCGCTCCACCAGCTCTCCCCCGCGCGCGGCGGCTCGCGCAGCAGGAGATCCTGCTCGCGCGGCGAAAGGCCCGCGGCCGCCATGCGCTCCTTGGACGTGTAGAGACCGATGAGCAGTTGCTGCGGCGTCAGGTATGGCCAGAGCCGGTTGAGCGCGGCGCGCACCGGCTCCTCGGTCCTGATGTCCTCCCGCAGGTCGGCGAAGTCGTCGTCGTCGAGCATGCCGCGGCCGAGATGACGGGCGGCCTGCCGGGTCAAGACGTTGAGAAGGTGCCGGACGAAAACCGCCCGCGCCTGGTTGTGCGGTTTGCGCGACCGCATGGCACGTGATCGCGCGGCGTCGAAGGTCTGCCGGTCGAGCCGGAGCGTGAACTTGTCGAGCCGGATCTCCAGGGGCTTGCCCGGCACCCGCTGCCGGTCGCGCACGGCTCTGGCGACGACCTCGGCCATCCGGGCCGCACCCTTGACGACCGCCACCTCCGGCTCCTCGCGCCGCGTCGCCGTGAGGCCCGGGTAGAGTTCCCCCACCGTGGACAGCAGCACGTCGGTCTCGCCCAGCGAGGGCAGCACCTGCTCGATGTAGCGCAGGAAGGTGAGGTTAGGCCCGATGATCAGGACTCCTCTCCTCTCCAGGCGCTCCCGGTAGGTGTAAAGGAGATAGGCCGCCCGGTGCAACGCCACCACCGTCTTGCCGGTGCCCGGGCCGCCCTGGACGACGAGCACGCCGTTCAGGTCACTACGGATGATCTTGTCCTGCTCGGACTGGATCGTCGCCACGATGTCGCGCATGCGGCCGGTGCGCTTCTCGTCCAGCGCCGCCAGCAGCGCCGCCTCGCCGTTCAGGGAGGCCCTGTCCTCCTCGCTCAGGCTGTCGAGGTCGAGGAGGTCGTCGTCGACGCCCGTGACCGTACGGCCCCGCGTGTGCAGGTGGCGCCGGCGGGTCACGCCCATCGGGGCGGCGGGGGTGGCCCGGTAGAACGGCTGGGCCACGGGGGCCCGCCAGTCGATCAGCAGGCGGTGCTGGTCGTCGTCGGACAACCCCAGGCGGCCGATGTACAGCCTCGTCTCGTCGGCGTGGTCAAGGCGGCCGAAGCACAGGCTGTTCTCGACCGCCCACAGCCGCGCCAGCCGCTGGGCGTACATGCCGGCGAAGGAGTCGCGCTCCGACCGGTTCTGGTGCGTACCCGTCGCTCCCTGGGCCAGCACGTCGTCGAGCTGCCCGCGCGTGCGTTCCCGCAGCACGTCGAGGCGCTCGTACAGCGCGGCCACGTACTTCTGCTCCCGGGCGAGCTCGCCCGCCGTTGACTCAGACATAGGCCGCCAGATTCTACGTCCCCTCCCCAACCACCTGCCGAATGATCATGCCATTTCACGCGTGATCATGAGCACGATAGGGCGTGACCTGCCCCAACCCTGGGCGCGATCATGCAGAAGTTCGCCGATCCCCCGCGTGACCCGTCCCAACCTTGGGTGTGATCATGCAGAAGTTCGGCGACGGTATGCGCGACCTGCGCGTTCGCTTGTCGTGATCATGCAGAAGTTCGAGAAAACAGCCGTTCACCTGTGCAGACGGTTTTCGTGATCATGCAGTTACAACGAGCGGCTCCGCACCCCCCGGCCCCGCGCAGTGACGGCGTGGCGGGCCAACGGGAGACCCCCGAGCAGTCCACATCGGCCGGGCCGTACAGGCGAACAAAGGGGACCTGGCGCCAATAGCGAAGCAGTGCATGATCACGAAATGCATCGCCGCAGGTGGCGGTGCACATCGTCGAATTTCTGCATGATCACGAACGGAGAAGGCGCAGGTCGCGCATTGCCGCCGCCGAACTTCTGCATGATCACACCCAGGGTTGGGGCAGGTCACCCGGGGGATCGGCGAGCTTCTGCATGATCACGCACAAGGGGCGGGGGTAGCGGTGGGGGTGGGGGCGCGCGGGGCTGGGGTGGGGTCGGGCGCGGTGGGGTGGGCAACGAATGGGGAGTGAATCAGGTCACAGGTCGATTTCGGGGGCATTCGGGCACTTGACGTGCGCAAAGGCAACTACTTACCGTCTCTCCCCAAGTTAGGAAACTTTCCTAACTCCCCCCTTCGAAGGACGAGACGTGAGCCAGCCGACCCCCGGGACGCCCAGCCTCCTCCGCGCCATCAACGACCGCGCGGCGCTGATGGTCCTGCTGGAGCGCGGCCCGCTCACCCGTCCCGAACTGGGGGCCCTCACCGGCCTGTCCAAGCCGACCGCCTCGCAGCTGCTTGCCCGCCTCCAGGAGGCGGGCCTGGTCGTGCTCGACGGCATCCGCGAGGGCCTGCCCGGCCGTACGGCCGAGCTGTACCGGATCAACCCCAGGGCCGCACATGTGGCGGCGCTGGACGTGACCCCGGCCCGGATCGCCGTGACCGTCGCCGACATCGCCGGAGCCGCCGTCGCGGAACACCGCCTGGCCACTCCCGGCAGGGCGGGCGGCGACGTCGTCGAGAAGGTGCGTGCCGCGCTCGCGGGGGCGTGCGCGGACGCCGGGGTGGATCCCGCAGGCCTGAGCCGGGTCATCATCGGCATCGGCGGCGCGATCGACCCCTCGACCGGCAGGCTCGGATATGCCGCGCACATCCCCGGGTGGCACATCCCTGACCTGGTCGGAACGCTCAGGGACGGCCTCGGTGTGCCGGTCGACATCGAGAACGACGTGAACCTGGTCGCCCAGGCCGAGCAGACCCGGGGAGCCGCCAGGGGCCACCAGGACTACGTGCTCCTGTGGGCCGACCAAGGCCTCGGCTCGGCCCTGGTGCTGGGCGGCAGGCTGCACAGAGGCGCCACAGGCGGCGCGGGCGAGATCGGATACATGCCCGTCATCGGCGCACCGACCGCCCGTGACGTCGGCAAACGCTCCGATCACGGGTTCCAGGCGCTTTCCGGGGGCCCTGCCGTACTCAAGCTTCTCCGCGCGCACGGGCTGCGCGGGTCGACGCCCTCCGCTGCCGTGCAGAACGCGATCAAGGCCGTCGACGGCGGAGGCCCGCAGGCCGGCAGCGCACGCGAGGCGTTGCGCGAGCTCGCCCGGCGCCTGGCGCTCGGGCTGGCCGCGATCACGGCGGTCGTCGATCCGGAGATCGTCGTGTTGTCCGGCGAGGTGCTGCTGTCCGGCGGGGAGGCCCTGCGCGCGCTCATCGAGCAGGAGTTGCACGCGCTGACCATCCCCCGGCCGGCGTTGCGCCTTTCCTCGGTCGACGGCAACCCCGTCATCGCCGGCGGGCTCGACCTCGCGCTCGCCGCCGCACGAGACGAACTGTTCGGCGCCGTCAACCGGCGCGACCGCATGAACTCTGTCCCCTCCTGAAACCCACCATGCACATAGGAGGCACCCCTGTGAAACGACTGCTGGCCCTGTCCGCCGCGGCCGGTCTGTTCCTGGTGACCGGCTGTACGGCCGGCACCGAGTCGAGCGCGCCGAACGTCGGCGCGAGCTCCACCAACCACGATCCGGTCACGATCGAGTTCTGGCACGGTTTCAGCGCCGACAACGAGCTCAAGGCCTTCCAGGACACCCTCGAAGGCTTCAAGAAGCAGTACCCCTGGATCACCGTCAACGCCACCAAGGCCGTCCAGGACGACCAGATCATCCAGTCGGTCCGCGGCGGCAACCCGCCCGACGTGGCCCTGTCGTTCACGACCGACAGCGTGGCCCAGTTCTGCAAGGCCAACATCTTCCAGGACCTCAACCCGTACCTGACCGCCAGCAAGATCAACCCGAGCACGCTCTTCCCCAAGGTCATCGACGAATACACGCAATACGCGGGTAAGCGGTGCGTGCTGCCGATGCTGGCCGACACCTACGGCCTCTACTACAACAAGAAGCTGATGAAGGGGAACCAGCCTCCCAAGACCCTGAGCGAGCTGGCCGATCTCGCCAAGAAGCTCACGGTCAAGGACTCCAGCGGCAACATCAAGGTCGCCGGGTTCGTCCCGACCAGCCAGATGTACGAGAACGCGCCCATCCACACGGGCGTGATGGTCGGCGCGAAGTGGACCAACCCGGACGGCACCTCCGCGATCGGCTCCGACCCCGCCTGGAAGTCCCTGCTGACCTGGCAGAAGGACCTGACCGACTGGTACGGCTACGACAAGATCGAGAAGTTCCGCAAGAGCTTCGGCGACGAATGGTCGGCCGACAACCCGTTCAACAAGGGTCAGGTCGCGATGGCCATCGACGGCGAGTGGCGCAACGCCATGCTCGCCGCCGACGCGCCCGACCTGGACTACGGCACCGCCCCCATGCCGGTCGCCGACGACCAGGCGCAGCGGTACGGCGCGGGCTTCATCGCGGGCACGGTCATCGGCATCCCGCGGGGCGCCAAGAACCCCGAGGCGGCCTGGGACCTGGTCAAGTACCTCAGCACCGACACCGACGCGCTGGTGACGCTGTCCAACGCGATCCGCAACGTGCCGAGCACGCTGCCCGCGCTGCAGTCGCCCAACCTGAAGAAGGACCCGAACTTCCAGACCTTCCTCGACATCTTCGCCAACCCGAACAGCACCACGCTGCCGGCCCACATCAACTCGGCCTTCAACCAGCAGACGCTGCAGGAGGCTCAGATCAAGTGGGAGGCCGGCCGGGCGCCCGATGTGAACGCCCTGCTCGCCGACGTGGACAAGAAGATCAACGACAAGCTGAAGCTGACCGCGGGCGGCTGATCCGATGGCAACTGCGACGCTCGGGCGACGCGGGAAGGCGGTGCCGTTCCAGAGGAGGGAACGGCGCCGCGCCAACCTCCGCGCCCTGCTCTACCTGTCCCCGTGGATCATCGGCTTCTCGATCTTCTTCATCTATCCGCTGATCTCCACGGTGTACTTCTCCTTCCAGCGCTACGACATGTTCACCCTGGAACCGGTGGGCCTGCTCAACTGGAAGTACTTCCTGCACGACGACGCCGCCTGGACCTCGATCAAGAACACGCTCTGGCTCGTCGTGGTGATGGTCCCGCTGCGGGTCCTCTTCGGCCTCGGCGTGGCCCAGCTGGTCACCAAGCTCAAGGCCGGCGCCGGGGTCTTCCGCACCATCTTCTACCTGCCGTCGCTCGTGCCGGTGGTGGCCGGGACGCTCGGGTTCGTCTACCTGCTCAACCCCGGCACCGGCCCGGTCCAGGCGATCTTGGGCGCGGTCGGCATCCCGTCGCCGGACTGGTTCGGCGACCCCGCGTGGTCGAAGTGGGGCCTCACCCTGCTCGCGCTGTGGTCCGTGGGCGACCTGATGGTCATCTTCATGGCCGCCCTGCTGGACGTGCCGAAACAGCTCTACGAGGCCGCCGCGCTCGACGGGGCCGGCGCGTGGCAGCAGTTCACGCGGATCACCCTGCCGGTCATCCGCCCGGTGGTGATGTTCTCCGCCGTGACCGGGGTCATCCAGACCCTGCAGTACTTCACCCAGGCGATGGTGGCGGCGCGAGTCGCCTCGGGCGCCACCGACTCGGCGGGCTCGGTGTTCACCCCCGGCTACCCCGACGGGTCGACGCTGACCTTCCCCGAATGGCTGTTCCAGGAGGGCTTCCGGGACTTCGCCATGGGGTACGCCTGTGTCCTCGCGCTGATCCTGTTCGCCGTCTCGATGATCTTCACCCTGATCCTGCTGCGGCAGTTCCGGGGCTTCTCGGAGGAGGAGGCATGACCGCGACGCTCGCTCCCGAGACGATCGCCCGGCGACCCGCGGCGAGCACGCGCTCCCCCCGGGGCCGCGCGCTGCTCTACTGGATCGCCAAGCACGCGATCGCCGTGGCTTTGTCGATCATGTTCCTGGGGCCGCTGGTCTTCATCATCCTGACGGCGTTCATGAGCAACCGTCAGGCGCTCACGTCGCAGCTGTGGCCCCAGACCTGGAACTGGAGCAACTTCGCGGACATCTTCGAGAAGGCGCCGCTGCTGACCTGGATCAGCAACACGATCATGTACTCGGTGCTGGCCACCGTGTTCATGCTCGTGTCGTCGATCCCCGTGGCGTACGCGCTGGCGAAGTTCCGCTTCCGCGGCAGGAAGCTGGCCTTCCTGCTCGTCATCACGACGATGATGCTGCCGCCCCAGGTCGTCGCCGTGCCCATCTATCTGATCTGGGCGCGCTTCCACCTGACCGGCACGCTGTGGCCGCTGATCATCCCGATGCTCCTCGGGGACGCGTTCTCGATCTTCCTGCTGCGCCAGTTCCTGGTGACGATCCCGCGGGAGTACTCCGACGCGGCCAGGGTCGACGGGTGCAGCGAGTTCCGGACGCTCATCAGGGTGATCCTCCCGATGGCGCGGCCGGCCATCGCCGCAGTGGGCCTGTTCCAGTTCTTCTTCTGCTGGAACGACTACTACGGCCCCCTCCTGTACGCAGGAACCGACCAGAGTCATTGGACCCTGTCCCTGGGGCTGGCGGCTTTCAAATCGCAGCACAGCACCCAGTGGAACCTCACCATGGCCGCCACCATCCTGGCGATGGCACCCGTGATCATCGTCTTCTTCTTCGCCCAGAAGGTCTTCATCGAAGGGGTGAAGCTGACCGGGGTGAAGTAGGCCGTTAAAGAGATCAACGTATCGTCAAGCTGTGAATCTTGAAGGGAGGATGGCGCGCCCGGCCGTCACACCGGCCCGCGCGCCATACGCATCATGAAACTCGCCGTTGTCGGGGGCGGTTCCACCTACACGCCGGAACTGATCGACGGGTTCGCCCGCCTGCGCGACGAACTGCCCCTGTCGGAGATCACTCTCGTCGACCCGGACGTGCGCCGCCTGGAGCTCGTCGGCGGGATGGCCGAGCGCATGCTCGCCCGGGCCGGCCACCCGGCCAAGGTCCGCACCACCACCGTGGTCGAGGAAGGAGTCGCGGGAGCGGGAGCCGTACTGCTGCAGCTGCGCGTCGGCGGGCAGGCCGCCAGGAACGTCGACGAGACGCTCCCCCTCGAATGCGGATGCATCGGGCAGGAGACGACCGGTGCGGGCGGCCTGGCCAAGGCGTTGCGCACCGTCCCGGTGGTGCTCGACATCGCCGAGAAGGTACGCAAGCACGCGCCCGGCGCCTGGATCGTCGACTTCACCAACCCCGTCGGCATCGTCACCAAGGCCCTGCTCGACGCGGGTCACCGCGCCATCGGGCTGTGCAACGTGGCGATCGGCTTCCAGCGCCGCTTCGCCGCCGGGCTCGGGGTCTCCCCCGACCGGATCCAGCTCGGGCACGTCGGGCTCAACCACCTCACCTGGGAGCGCTCGGTGCTGCTCGACGGCGAGGACGTGCTGCCGCGGATCCTCGCCGAGCACGGTGAGGAGATCGCCCCCAGCGTCGGGCTGCCGGTCGAGCTGATCCGCCACCTCGGCGTGGTGCCGTCGTACTACCTGCGGTACTTCTACGAGCACGACCTCGTGGTCGAGGAGGAGCGATCCAAGCCGTCCCGCGCGGCCGAGGTCGCGGCCATGGAGGCCACCCTTCTGGAGATGTACGGCGACCCCTCCGTCGACACCAAGCCCGCGCTGCTGGAAAAGCGCGGGGGCGCGTTCTACTCCGAGGCCGCCGTCGCCCTGATCGCCTCCCTGGTCAACGACCGGGGCGACGTCCAGGTCGTCAACACCCTCAACAACGGCACGCTGCCGTTCCTCGACGACGACGCCGTGATCGAGGTGCCCGCGACCGTCGGCGCCGGCGGTGCCACCCCCCTCCCCGTCGACCCGGTCGAGCCGCTCTACCGGGGCCTCATCGCCCACGTCTCCGCCTACGAGACGCTGGCCATCGACGCGGCGCTGCGGGGCGGCGAGGAGCGCGTCAAGGACGCCCTGCTGTGCCACCCGCTGATCGGCCAAGCCTCGCTGTCGGGTGAGCTGGCCCGCCGCCTGATCGAGGCCAACCGAACGTTCCTGCCGTGGGCGGGTTCGCTGTGACCGCTGCCGAGGGGCCGGGACTGCGCACGATCCTCGCGGTGGACGGCGGCAACAGCAAGACCGACGTCGCCCTGGTACGCGAGGACGGCACGGTCCTGGCGACCGGGCGCGGTCCCGCCTTCATGCCGCAGAGCGCGGGCGTGGCGGCGGCGATCGACGTGATCGGCGACACCGTACGGCAGGCCCTGCCCGAAGCCGGCACGCCGTACGCCGACCACATCGCCGCCTATGTCGCGGGGGCGGACCTGCCGATCGAGGAGGACCGGCTCCGCGACGAGCTCCTCGCCCGCGGCTACGGGCGCGATGTCGTCGTGAGCAACGACACCTTCGCCCTGCTGCGGGCCGGGGCGAGCTCGTCGTGGGGCGTGGCGGTGGTCTGCGGCGCCGGCATCAACGCGGTGGGCGTCTCCCCCGCCGGGGAGGTCGCGCGTTTCCCCGCGCTCGGCCGCATCAGCGGCGACTGGGGCGGCGGCTACGGGCTCGGCGAGGAGGCCCTGTGGCACGCCGCGCGGGCCGAGGACGGCCGGGGGCCCGCCACGGCCCTGACAAACGTCGTCCGCGACTGCTTCGGCACAGCGACGGTCGAGGAGGCGATCGTCGCGCTGCACTTCGGCGAGCAGCCCGTCGCGCGCCTGCACGAACTGGTCGCCCCGCTGCTGGCGGCGGCCTACCACGACGCCATCGCCCGTTCGCTCGTCGAACGGCTGGCGGAGGAGATCGCCGTCCTCGGCGTCGTCCCGATGCGGCGGCTCGGCCTGCTCGGCGGCCCGTGCGAGGTCGTGCTCGGCGGCGGCGTGCTTACGGCGGGCGACGACCAGCTCATGTCGCTGATCGAGCGGCGATACGCCGCCGCGGCTCCCCACGCGCGGCTGATCGTCACCGCCTTGCCCCCGATCGTGGGCGCCGCCCTGCTCGGGCTCGACCGCCTGGGCGCTCCCCCGGAGGCCTACGACCGGGTTCGGGCACACCTCGGGTCCCCGGACGCGGTCCCCGCCCCGGCGGGCTGACCGTCCCGGACCCGCCGGGCACTGGCGCCGTCAGTCAGTCAGTGCCCGGCGTCGCCGCCTTCGGGCTCCCCGGCGTCCGCCGTTCCCGGCGACCGGTAGTCGTAGGGCGTGCTGAGGACGACCGTGGTGCGCGTGCTGACGTTGGCCGAGGCCCTGATCTGCTGCAGAAGCTCCTCGAGGGCGAGCGGTGAGGCGACGCGTACCTTGAGGATGTAGCTCTCCTCGCCGGCCACGCTGTGGCACGCCTCGATGGCCGGCAGATGGCTGAGCCGTTCCGGCGCGTCGTCGGGCGCGGCGGTGTCGTTCGGCTTGATCGATACGAACGCCGTCAGAGGCAGGCCGATCTCGTCGTAGTCGACGAGCGCGGTGTAACCACGGATGACCCCGCGCTTCTCCAGCCGGCGCACCCGCTGGTGTACGGCCGAGACCGACAACCCGGTCTCCTTGGCCAGATCCGTGAAGCTCATCCGGCCGTCCTTCGCCAGCAGCGTCACGATTCGACGATCGATCTCTTCCACCCCTGTAACGGTAGTGCCGCCCAAACCACGCCGTGTCCGGAAGTGGTCACGGCATGATTCCATCCAATCCCAGCCATGACGCCGAAAGCGGAACCCGTGGCGACCATAAATACGCGAACGGCACCATGAAGGCATGCACGTAGTGGAAGTGAACGGAATCCGGCTGGCCTATGACAGCGCGGGAGATGCCGCCTCGCCTCCCGTGGTGCTCCTCCACGGACGCGGATACGACCACACCCACTGGGCGGGCGTCAGCGGGCCCCTGTCGCGCTCGTGGCGCGTTCACGCGGTCGACCTGCGCGGCCACGGCCGCAGCGACTGGCCGGGCGCCTACGGCCTTGACGCGATACGCGACGACGTCATCGGCCTGCTCGGGCACCTCGGATCCCGGCCCGCCGCGGTGATCGGCCACTCCCTCGGCGGCATGGTCGCGTGCCTGGTCGCCCGCCGGCGTCCCGATCTCGTCGATCGCCTCGTGCTCGTGGACGTGCCGGTGCCGCTGCCCGCCGACGTCCAGGTGCCCGACCGGCCCGCCGGCGCCCTGCCGTACGACTGGGCGATGGTCGAGCAGACGACCCGCCACCGCCGGGAGCCCGACCCGACATGGGCGGGCGAGCTGGGCTTGATCACGTCCCCGACGCTGATGCTGGCCGGAGGGCCGGAAAGCCACATCCCGCAGGATCATGTCGCCGATCTCGCCGCCCGCATCCCCGGCGCCCGGCTCCTCACCGTCGGCGGCGGGCACGACGTCCACACCGCCCGCCCGCAGGAGTTCCTGTCGGCCGTCACCACCTTCCTGCGCGAATAGGCCGAATCGCCGCTACGACCGGTCGTCTTTAGCGATGGTGCGGCCGATGACCAGGCGCTGGATCTGGTTGGTGCCCTCGACGATCTGCAGCACCTTCGCCTCGCGCATGTGCCGTTCTACCGGGAAGTCCTCCACGTACCCGTACCCGCCGAGCACCTGTACGGCGTCCGTCGTGACCTTCATGCACATGTCGGAGGCCAGCAGCTTGGCCATCGCCGCCTTCGTCCCGTACGGCCGGCCGGCGTCGCGCAGCCTCGCCGCCTCCAGATAGAGCGCCCGCGCCGCCGCGATGGACGTCGCCATGTCGGCGAGCATGAAGGCCACGCCCTGGTGGTCGACGAGCCGGACCCCGAACTGGCGGCGTTCGCGGGCATAGGCGGAGGCGACGTCGAAGGCGGCCTGGGCGACACCGACGGCGCACGCCGCGATGCCGAGCCTGCCGCCGTCGAGGGCGGCCAGCGCGATCCGGAAGCCGTCGCCCTCCGAGCCGATCAGCGACCCGTGTAAGGGAAGGCGTACGCCGTCGAAACGCACCTGGGCCGTCGGCGACGACCGCATGCCCATCTTCCGCTCCGGCGTCCCGAAGCTGAGACCCTCGAGGCCGGCCGGGACGTGGAAGCAGGAGACGCCGCGCGGGCCGTCTCCCGACGTGCGCGCCATCAGCGTGTAGAAGTCCGCGACCCCGCCGTGGGTGATCCACGCCTTGACCCCGTCGACCCGATACCCGTCGGCGTCGGGGACGGCCCGCGTCGACAGTGCGGCCGCGTCCGAACCCGACTGGGGCTCCGACAGGCAGTAGGCCCCCAGGAGCTCTCCCCCGATCAGTGAGGGCAGGAGCTCGGCCCGCTGGGCGGCGTCGCCGTACGCGGAGACGGGGAAGCAGGACAGGGTGTGCACCGAGACGCCGAGCCCGACCGCCAGCCACGCCCCGGCGAGCTCCTCGACGACCTGCAGATACACCTCGTACGGCTGGCCGGCGCCGCCGTACTCCTCGGGATAGGGCAGGCCCAGCAACCCGGACGACCCCAGCAGCGTGAACAGGTCGCGGGGGAACCGGCCCGCCGCCTCGTCGGCCGCCGCCCGTGGCGCGACCTCCTTGGCGGCCAGCTCGCGGACGAGATCGAGCAGGTCATGGGCTTCAGGCGTAGGCAGAACTCGGTCGACGGTCATCGCAATGCACTCCTACCCGGTGGGGTACGGCTCTCGCAGGACAGGCCGGAAAACAAAAGGCGGCCGGGATCGCCGGCCGCCAAGATTGTTACATTCGCCTACGGGCTTTGCCCAGGCCTGTCACACGATTACAAGATCGTGCGTGGTGTTGTTGAGCCGCTCGCCGGCAGTCTCACCGCAGATGACGATGTCCTCGATGCGGGCCCCGTGCCTGCCGGCCATGTAGATGCCGGGCTCGACGGAGAAGGCGAATCCCGGCTCGACCAGTTCTGAGTTGCCCGCGACGATGTAGGGCTCCTCATGGGTCTCCAGGCCGATGCCGTGGCCGGTCCGGTGGATGAAGTAGTCGCCGAAGCCGGCCTCCGCGATCACCTCGCGCGCCGCGGCGTCGATGGACTCGCAGGTCACGCCGGGGCGCACGTGCGCGCACGCCGCCTCCTGCGCCTGCTTGAGCACCTCGTAGTAGGCCGCGAACTCGGCCGGCGGCTCGCCCACGGAGTAGACCCGGGTCGAGTCCGAGCAGTAGCCGGACGGCATCATCCCGCCGATGTCGACGACGACGGGCTCACCCGTCTGGATCATCCGGTCGGACAGCTCGTGGTGCGGGCTCGCGCCGTTGGGCCCGGAGCCGACGATCACGAAGTCGACGGTGGCGTGGCCCGCGGCCATGATGGCCTCGGCGATGTCCCTGCCCACTTCGCGCTCGGTCCGGCCGGCCTTGAGGAACTGCGGCACCAGCTCGTGGACGGCGTCGATGGCCGCCCCCGCCTCGGCGAGCGCGGCGGCCTCGGCCGGCGACTTGCGCATACGCAGCTCACGCATCACACCGCCGGCGAGCTTCTGCTCGGCCCCGGGCATGGCCTCGCGGAACCGCAGCGACTGCATCGCCCACATCCGGTCGGCCAGCCCGACGGAGCCGACCGCGCCCAGCCGCTCGGCGACCAGAGCGTGCGGGTCGTCCGTCTCGTCCCAGGGCACGAACTCGATGCCGAGCCTCGACGCCGGGGAGTGCTCGGCGGCGGGAAGCTCCAGACGCGGGACGACCAGGAAGGGCTCCCCCGCGGCCGGCACGACCAGGCAGGTGAGCCGCTCCAACGGCATCGCCTCGTATCCGGTCACGTACCGCAGATCCGGCCCCGGAGTGAGCAGCAGGGCGCCGAGGCCCGAGCGCAGCGTGGCCTCCTTGACCTCGGCGAGCCGGGTCACGGGATACAGGTCAGAGGACATGGTTTTCACGGGCCCAATCTAACGACGAGCCGCCCGCGGCGCCGTTCCGGGTGGCACGACACGACACACGGTCGGCCCGCCGCGCACTCGCCGCATCCGCCGGGCGCCCTCCACGAGCCGCACGGCTCTTTCTCCTCCCGCGTAGGGAAAAACCCATCCCGAGTGACAAAGACTACTGCTACGCTCCGCGCAAGGACGCTTACTGTCCGCATCTAATATGTCCTAAATTAAGCATCTTTGAGAGCGAGATACATGGTCGGCGTAGCGGGTGGCCCACAGCCGCCCCTCCCTCCCGCGGACGGCCGCGACACCGGTGCGCTACCCTGCACCATCCCCGACAACACCATCACCGCAACCCTTGTGAACCCCGGCGACCCACCGGGCGGGTCCGTCCCGGTCCCCACGCCGTCCCGGGAAACACGATCGGAGCACCGGCAGCCCCGTGTTCCGGTGCCGGGCCCCTTCGACGACGGCCTCCTCATGCTCGCGCAGCGCGAGAGCGAGATGGGCTGGGGGCACTGGGACCTGACCACAGGCGAGGCCTCCTGGTCCGAGCACATGTACACGATCTTCGGCAGGGACGCCGGAGATGGCCCCATCAGCCTCCTCGACCTGCCCGCGCACGCCGATCCCGACGACCGGGCCCCGCTCGACCGCGCGCTCGCCCAGATCGTCCGGCTCAACGGCGACGGCGCCGAGCCGGTGCGGGCCGAGTTCCGGATCCACAGGGGCGACGACGTCAGAGACCTGAGTGCCGTCCTCGAGCCCGCCGCCGCAGGCGTGCGCGGCGTCATCAGGGACGTGACCGTCCGGCGCCGGGCTGAGCGGGTGCTGGAGGAGTCCACGCGGGCGCTGCTCGAGGTCAGCAGGCAGGCCGCTCAGGAGCAGCAAATCATGGCCGCGCTGCGCGACGCGATCCTCCCGGGCCATGGCACCTCGATCACCCTGCCCTACGCGAGCATCGCCGTACGGTATGTCCCGGCCGAGAAGGCGGCCAGCCTCGGCGGTGACTGGTACGAGGCGACCCGGCTTCCCGGTGGCCGGATGTTCCTGGCCGTCGGCGACGTCTCCGGCCACGGCCTGCCCGCCATCGCGGAGATGGCCCAGCTCCGGCACGCGCTCGTCGGCCTCACCATGACGGGCGCCACCCCCGGCCTCCTGCTGGCCTGGCTCAACGCCCTGGTGCTCAACCGGCTCGACGACACGACCGCGACCGTCGTCTGCGGCTACTACGACCCGCCGACCCGGGTGTTCACCTGGGCTCAGGCCGGCCATCTGGCCCCCATCCTCGTACGGCACGGCCAGGCCGAGCAGTTGGCCGCCCCGCACGGGGTTGTGCTGGGGGCGACCTCGGGCCAGCCGTACTCGGTGGCGGAGATCCGGCTGGAGCCCGGCGACCTGCTGCTGATGTTCACCGACGGGCTGATCGAACGGCGTTGCCGCGACATCGGGGAGGGCCTGGAGCTCACCCTCCAGGCGGCGGGGGAGATCTGGGAGCACGGGGAGGGGCTGGAGGGGAGCCTCGACCGGCTGATCGAGGAGATCGGCGGCCCCAACCCGGAGGACGACACCTGTCTCCTGGCGGTGAGCGTTCTCGGTTCCTGACTCGCCCCGTGACGTGGCGCCGGGCGCGACAATGGACGGGTGCTGATGCTTCTCGACACCCCGTCTCTCTACTTCCGCGCCTACTACGGCGTGCCCGAGTCGATGACCGCGCCGGACGGCATGCCGGTCAACGCGGTGCGCGGGCTGATCGACATGATCGCGACGCTGGTGCGGCAACACTCCCCCGCCGAGCTGGTGGCCTGTATGGACGCCGACTGGCGGCCGGCCTTCCGGGTGGCGGCCATCCCGACGTACAAGGCGCACCGGGTCGCCACGGGCAATGAGGAGGAGGTGCCCGACACCCTGGTGCCGCAGGTGCCCGTCATCGAGGCCGTGCTCGACGCGCTGGGCATCGCCCGCATCGGCGTGGCCGGGTACGAGGCGGACGACGTGATCGGAACGCTCGCCACCCGGGCGTCCGGCGCCGTCGACATCGTCACCGGTGACCGGGATCTTTTTCAGCTCGTCGACGACGCGAAACCCTGCCGGGCCCTTTACACAGTAAGGGGGATTCGTAACCTTCAAGTGGTCGATGAGGCATTCGTCGCGCAGAAGTACGGCATTCCCGGCCGGACGTACGCCGACTTCGCGACGCTGCGCGGCGACCCCAGCGACGGCCTGCCCGGTGTCGCCGGCATCGGCGAGAAGACCGCCGCCGCTCTGATCACGCGGTTCGGCTCCCTCTCGGCGCTGCTGACCGCGCTCGACGAGGGCGTCACCGACGGGTTCCCCGCGGGGGCACGGGCCAAGCTCCTGGCGGCGCGCGACTATCTCGCCGTGGCGCCCGCCGTCGTCGAGGTGGCCCCCGACGCGCCCGTGCCGGACGTCGACCTCACCTGTCCCGCCAAACCCCGCGACCCCGAGGGCCTGGTCGCCCTGGCCGACCGCTACGGCCTCGACGGCCCGCTCAACCGGCTGCTGTCCGCCCTCGCCGACCGCTGACCGAGGACAGTAGGTTGGGCGAATGCCCCACCCGACCATCCGCCTCCCGCGGCGGCACGAGGACGACTTCGCCGCCGGCCTGGCCCGCGTCCGCCACGAATATCACCTGCCGGACGCCTTCCCGCCCGGCGTGCTGGACGAGGCGGAGCGGGTCGCCCGGGGGCCTGTGACGCCCGCTGAGGACCGCACCGACCTGCCGCTGCTCACCATCGATCCGCCCGGGTCCATGGACCTCGACCAGGCCCTGTGCATCGAGAGCCGGGCGGGCGGCTACCGCGTCTGGTACGCCATCGCCGACGTCGCCGCGTTCGTGCGTCCCGGCGGGGCGATCGACGAGGAGGCCGGGAAGCGCGGCGAGACCGTCTATCTTCCCGACTCCCGCGTTCCGCTCCACCCCCCTGTGCTCTCGGAGGGCGCGGCCAGCCTGCTGCCGGGCCAGGCCCGCCCCGCCGCGCTGTGGTGCATCGATCTCGACTCCGGCGGTCAGACGGTCGGCGTCGATCTCCGCAGAGCGCTGGTCCGCAGCCGCGAACGGCTCGACTACGAGACCGTCCAGGCCGCCGTCGACTCGGGCGGAGCCGAGGGCACGCTGAAGCTCCTCGCCGAGGTCGGACCGCTGCGGATCGCCCTGGAGCGGGAAAGAGGCGGGGTGAGCCTGCCGACCCCCGAGCAGGAGGTCGTCCACGACGGCGCGGGATACGCCGTCGAGCTGCGCACCGGGCTCGCGTCCGAGTCGTGGAACGCACAGATCTCGCTGCTCACGGGCATGGCGGCGGCGCAGCTGATGCTCGACGCGGGCGTCGGCGTGCTGCGCGTGCTTCCGCAGGCCTCACCGCGTGACACCCTCAAGGCCCACCGCGTCGCCACGGCGCTCGGCGTGCCCTGGCCGGCGGGCCGGCCGTACGGAGACGTCGTGCACGGGCTCGATCCCACGATCCCGGGCCACGCGGCCTTCCTCCGCGAGTCACGCGTCCTGCTCAGGGGAGCGGCATACGCCGCCTTCGACGGGGCGGCGCCGCGCGTCACCACGCATGCCGCCGTGGCTGCGCCGTACGCGCACGTGACGGCGCCCCTGCGGCGCCTGGTCGACCGCTACGCGACCGAGGTGTGCCTCGCGGTCACGGCGGGCGAGCCCGTCCCGGAACCGATCAGAAGGGCGCTCGCCCTCCTGCCCGGCCAGATGGAGGCCGCGAACAGGAGGACCGGCGGCGTCGAACGCGCCTGCGTCGACCTGGTCGAGGCCACGGTATTGCGGCATCGGGTGGGCGAGTCGTTCGACGCCGTGGTCATCGACGTCGACGAGGGGCGACCCGGCGGCCAGGTGCAGGTGACCGACCCCGCGGTGATCGCACGCTGCGACGGCGACCGCCTGCCTCTCGGCGAGCGGGTCCGGGTACGGCTCACGCGAGCCGACCCGGCCACCCGCGAGGTGCGGTTCGCCCTCGCCTGAGCGGGGCCGAGCCGCTCAGGCGACGGACGAGTAGGCCACCACGCCCCGGCGCATGGCGTCGATCGCCTTGTTCGCGCTGTCCCTGACCTTGCTGCCCTTGGGCGCGGCGTCCTTGATCTGCCCGAGCAGGTCGAGCAGCTGCTTGACCCAGCGCACGAAGTCACCTGCGGCCATGTCGCCGTCGGTCAGCACCGCGTCGAGGGTGTGACCCCGCGCCCAGCGGAACGCCACCCAGGCGAAGCCCAGATCGGGCTCCCTGATGAACGACAACCCGTGGTCCTGCTCGACGGCTTCCAGCTCGCCCCACAGGCGCGTCATGGAGGCGAGCGCCTCACGCACGCCCCCCGCGGGGATCTTGGGGCTGCGCGCGTCGTCGGACTGCCGCGCCTCGAACACCAGGGACGACACGCACGCGGCCAGCTCGGCCGGGTCGAGGCCCTCCCACACGCCGGCGCGCAGACACTCCGAAGTGAGCAGGTCCAGCTCGGTGTAGAGCTGGGCCAGCCGCCTGCCCTCCTGGGTGACGTGCTCCCCGTCCAGATATCCGAGCTGGTCGAGCACGCCGCACACCTTGTCGAAGGTGCGGGCGATCACATGGGAGCGGCTCTCCACCCGGCGGCGCAGCGCCTCGGTCTCCCGGTACAGCTTGTGGTAGCGCTCTCCCCAGCGCGCGTGGTCCTCACGCTCGTCGCAGCCGTGGCACGGATGCCGGCGGAGCTCCACCCGCAGGCGGCTGATCTCGTCGTCCTCGGTCGTGTGGTCCCGCGCCCTGACGGGCTTGCCGAGGTCGCGGTCGCCGAGCTTGGCGTGCATGGTGGCGACCAGGTTGGCCCTCTCCTTGGGCGACCTGGCGTTGAAGTTCTTCGGGATCCTGATCGTCTCGACCGGCTCGACGGGCACCGGAAAGTCCGCGGGCGATAAACGCTTCACCTGCCTGCCGATGGTCAGCACGAGAGGCGAGGGACCCTCGCCGCCGCGGACGTTGACCCCGGGGTCGAGCACGACGGCCAAGCCGGCGCGCCGCCCGCCCGGCACCCGGATCACGTCGCCGGGCTTGAGCGCCTCCAGCGACTGGGCGGCCTGCGCCCGCCGGGCCGAGCCCCGCTGGCGCGACAGCTCGGCCTCCCGGTCCGACAGCCGCCGGCGCAGCGCCGCGTACTCCGGGAAGTCGCCCAGATGGCACGTCATGGCGTCGGCGTATCCCTCGAGCGCCTGCTCGGCCTTCCTCAGCTGCCTGGCCAGGCCGACGACGGCACGGTCCGCCTGGAACTGGGCGAAGGAGTCCTCAAGGAGGGTTCGCGCCCGCTCCCGGCCGACCTGGCCGACCAGGTTGACCGCCATGTTGTAGGACGGCTGGAAGCTGGAGCGCAGCGGGTAGGTGCGGGTGCTGGCGAGGCCGGCGACGCTCAGCGGGTCCATGCCCGGTTGCCAGACGACGACGGCGTGGCCCTCCACGTCGATGCCGCGCCGCCCCGCCCGGCCGGTCAGCTGGGTGTACTCGCCCGGCGTCAGGTCGGCGTGGGTCTCGCCGTTCCACTTGTCGAGCTTCTCGATCACGACCGACCTCGCGGGCATGTTGATGCCCAGGGCGAGCGTCTCGGTCGCGAAGACCGCCTTCACCAGGCCCCTGGTGAACAGCTCCTCCACGACCTCCTTGAAGGCGGGCAGCATGCCGGCGTGGTGGGCCGCCAGGCCGCGCTCCAGGCAGTCGCGCCATTCCAGGTAGCCGAGCACCGCCAGATCCTCGTCCGGCAGGTGGGCGGTGCGCTCGTCCACGATCTGGCGGATCTCGTGGCGTTCGCTGTCGGTGGTCAGCCGCAGACCGGCGTGCAGGCACTGCATGACCGCGGCGTCGCAGCCCGCCCGGGAGAAGATGAACGTGATCGCGGGCAGCAGGCCCTCGGTGTCGAGTTTCTCGATCACGTCGGCCCTGTTGGAGCCGTTGACCCTGCCGGGCCGGTTGTAGCCCCGCTTGCCGCGCGCCTGGGCGAGCCGCATCTCGTCGCGGGAGATCCGCATCAGCGTGGGGTTGATCCGCAGGGTGTCGTCGCCCTCGTTGACGAACAGGTCGTACATCCGGTGCCCCACCAGCATGTGCTGCCACAGCGGCACCGGACGGACCTCGTCGACGATGACCGTGGTGTCGCCCCTGACCGCTCCGAGCCACTCGCCGAACTCCTCGGCGTTGCTGACGGTCGCCGACAGTGCCGCCACGCGAACCGACTCGGGAAGGTGGATGATCACCTCTTCCCATACCGCCCCGCGGAACCGGTCGGCGAGGTAGTGCACCTCGTCCATGACGACGTAGCCGAGGCCGGCGAGCGTGCCCGACCCGGCGTAGAGCATGTTGCGCAGGACCTCGGTGGTCATGACCACGATCGGGGCCTCGCCGTTGACGCTGTTGTCGCCCGTCAGCAGGCCCACCTTGGCCGCGCCGTAGCGTTTGACGAGGTCGTTGAACTTCTGGTTCGACAACGCCTTGATCGGCGTCGTGTAGAAGCACTTGCGGCCCTGCTCGAGGGCGAGGTGGACGGCGAACTCGCCGACCACCGTCTTGCCCGACCCCGTGGGAGCGGCGACCAGGACTCCGTCGCCCGCTTCGAGCGCCTGGCAGGCGTCGAGCTGGAACTCGTCGAGGTCGAAGTCGTACAGGCCGCGGAACGAGGCCAGAGCGGGCCCATGCCCGGTCTGCTCACTCCGGAAAGCGGCGTAGCGTTCCGCCGGCGTGCTCATGCTCTCTCCCCGCTTACCGGCTCGCCGGAGCATTCATGGACGTGTCAGGCCTGCTACCCCATTCGCTCCGCTCGCTCATGGGGTCAACCCTACCGATAACCGGATTCCGGACCGTCCGTCCGCGCAGGGGCCATCATGCGAAGCGCCCCTGGGACGATCACGCACGACAGCGGAGCAGGTCCGACGCGCTCCCCGTCGGCGTAGGCGATCACGCCGGCGGCCTCCAGCGTCACGCTCCGCGCCCGCCGTACGGTCACACCGGGATGGCCGACGTGCGCGCCCCGGTAGACCCGCGGGAACACGCGGAGGAACTCCGACCGGGGCATCGCGCCCAGGATCAGCACGTCGAGGAGGCCGTCGTCCGGCCGGGCGTCCGGGCAGACCCGCATGCCCGCGCCGTAGGAGGAGGTGTTGGCCACGGCCGCCAGCACGGCCTCCTGCTCGACGGCCTCGCCGTCGAGGGTGATCGTGAAGGGGATCGGCGCGTACGACCGCAGTTCCCGCATCAGGGCCACCAGATACCTGGCCATCCCCGGGGGCCAGGTCATCGTGTTGGCCCGCTCGTTGACCTTGGAGTCGAACCCGCAGGCCATGACGCCTGCGAACCACTCACCGGAGCCGGGGTCGCCGCCGAGCCTGGCGGCGTCGATCGCGCGGGTCGTCCCGTCGGCCACCATGCCGGCCACGATGCCCGCCGCCGAGAGAGGATCCCTGCGTGGAATGCCGAGCGCTGCGGCGATGTCGTTGCCGGTGCCCGCAGGGATGATCCCGAACGGCACGGGCGTCCCCGCGACCGCCTGGAGCGCCAGATGGACCAGCCCGTCACCGCCGAATGCGACGAGCGCGCCGGGGGCCTCGGCGACGGCGGAGACGGCCCGTTCACGGGCGTCCTCCGCCGACGTGCCGACGATCACCGACACGCGCCGCCCGCTCTGTTCGAGCCGCCGGATGACGGGATCGAGGATCCGCATCGTGCGGCCGCCGCGGGCGGCGGGATTCACCAGGACGACGATCTCACCGGGCACATCCGGAACCTATTGCGGAATCCCGGTGCGATCTAGTCACTCCGTGGGACCGACATGGGCCGACGGGCCGTCGAGTTCCTCTTCGAGAGCCTGTGCCCGCGCGGCCTCGACCGCGTCCTTCCTGCGGTCGTGGAAGTACATGAAGATTTCCGCGACGAAGAACAGCAAAACCATGGGGGCGGCCAGGGCCAGCATCGTGAACGGATCCTGGCTCGGCGTCGCCACGGCGGCGAACACGAAGAGCAAGAAGACGATCATCCGCTGGTGCTTGGACACCACCGAGAAACGCAGCACACCGATGACGTTGAGGAACACCATCAGCAGCGGCATCAGGAACGACACGCCGAAGACGACCAGCATCAGGATGAGGAACCCGAGGTAGTCGTCCACGTTGATCAGCGGGATGGCGTTGTTGGGCACGAAGCTCAACAGGAGCGCCAGCCCCCGGTCCATCGTGAGGTAGGCCAAGGCGGCCCCGGCGCCGAACAGCGGGACGGCCAGGCCCAGGAACCCGAGAGAGTAGCGCCTCTCGTTCCGGTAGAGGCCGGGCGTGATGAAGGCCCAGACCTGGTAAAGCCAGATCGGCGCGCTGACGACCGCCCCGAAGATGAGGGCCACCTTCAGGTTGATGAAGAAACCGTCGAGCACACCGTTGACGACCAGGGAGCAACTGCTGCCACCGGTGATCTTGTACGCCGCGGGCAGGCGACAGAACGGGCCCGTCATGAACTTCCAGATCGGGTCGAAGAAGACGAACCCGATCGCCGTGCCCGCGACGAGGCCCAAGATCATCTTGAACACGCGGTTCCGGAGCTCACGGATGTGATCCATGAGCGACATCCGGCCGTCGTCATCCGTGGGAGCCTGCGAGCTCGACCGCTTCAGCAGCGCCATCTCAGTGAACCTGCTCCGGGGGTGGGGGCCATGTCAGGGCCCGGACGATCAGCTGGACCTCTGGTCGTTCTGCGTCTGCGACAGCGGAACACCGTTGACCGTGGTCTCGGAGGTGGCCTTGAGGCGGCGGTTCTCCTCCTCGAGAGTGCGCAGGCGCTCCTCGACCGACGGGGTCGCCGCGTTCACCTGCTGCGGGGCAACGGGCTCGGCCTGCGTCCTGACGACCGTAGGAGCCTCGCTGTCCTCCTTCAGGTTGCTGGTCTCCTTCTTGAACAGCCGCAGCGACTGCCCAAGAGCCCTGGCGGTGTCGGGAAGCCTCTTGGCCCCGAACAACAGCAGCACAACCACAGCGATGATGATCAGCTCAGTCGGACCGAGGTTCGACATCATAGTTTCCTTAGAACGCAGGGGTCGTTTCTCTCATCGATCGTACGCGCACCTGGCACCGCTGTTACCCTCGCCCTTCCCTGTTCGCACCGATTGCCACACGCTGTTCATCGGAGCGTTCACCGGAAAACTCACCGGAGAAAGGCGCCAGGCGCTGCCGTGCGCGGTCGATCTCGAGGCCCAGCCCTCGTGCCGCCACGAAGACCCGGGCGGACAGGAACCCCAGTACAGAGAGCCCTGCCATGGCCAGGCCCACCGCCACGAAGATCCATGTCATGCCCGACATGCTAACCGCCCGCGCGGCCCGGCTCCATAGTCACCCGGTCAGGCCACCGAGTCGTAATTGGCCAAAGCCGCCTTCGCCGTCTCCGCGACGCGGTCCGCCAGCGACGCCGGCGACAGCACCCTGCCGCTGTCGCCTAGCCGGAGCGCGAGCCGTACGAGCCAGGACTGATCCCGGGCGCGCAGCGACACCCGGAGCCTGCCCTCACCGAGCTCGACGATCTCCTCGCAGGGGTAGTACTCGGCCACCCACCTGCCCGCCGCGGTGACCTCGAGCTCGACGAGCTCGTCACTGTCGGAAGGCCGGAAGACGCCCTCGGTGACGTCCATGGGCTCGGCCTCCGCCGGCGGGTTCGCGGCCACGTCGAGCACGTCGACCTCGACGATCCTGTCGAGGCGGAACATGCGCATCGCCTCAGCCCGGTAGCACCACCCCTCCAGGTAGTGCCGCCCGTCCACCACGACGACGCGCATCGGGTCGACCTCGCGCGGCGTGATCTCGTCGCGGCCCGGCACGTAGTAGTGCAGGGACAGCCGCCTGCGCCTGCGCGTCGCGTCCGTGATCACCGAGTGGGCGCCGGGAGCCGCGCCGACCTCCACTTGAACCTGGCTGCTCACCGCCGCCGCGCCGTCTCCGGCCGCCTGCTCCAGCTTCGCGATCACACGCGACAGCACGTCGCGGCCCTCGAACTCGGGCAGCTCGTCCAGCATGCGCAGGGCGACGAGCAGGGCGCTGGCCTCGTCGACGCCCAGTTTCAGGGGCCTGGCGATCGTCTCGGCGTTCTCGATCGTGATCTCGCCGCCGTCCCACGACACGTCGATCAGATCGCCGGGGGTGTGCCCGGGCAGGCCGCACATCCACACGAGCTGGAGATCGTCGACGAGCTGCTTCTCGGACAGCCCGAACAGCTGCGCCACCTCGGGCACCTGGGCGCCCGGATGCGACATCAGGTACGGCACGAGCGCGAGCAGCCGGGGCAGCCGGTCGGAACTCATCTGGCGGTCACCTTTCACATCCGTGGTCGCCCGACGTCTGAAGCGCACCCTTCAGCCTGCGGATCACGGCCTCACGGGCGTCCGGGGGATCCAGCACCTCCACGTCGGCCCCGAGGCTGGCGATCCAGCCCGCGAGCCGCTCGGGGTCGGCGAAGGTGACCTCCACCTCGTCCCACCCGCCGGACCCGGTCCGTTCGGCCACGGCGGCGTGCCGCAGGCCCAGGCCGGTGCCCTGCCGGACCTTGATCAGGGCGATCCTCTCGTTGGGCGCCTCCTGGAAGCCCACCATGGACCGCAGGTCGACGTCCTCGGGCACGGTGACGGCGCCGGGACGGCCGACCGTCGAGACGGGGCCGGCGATCCGGCTCAGGCGGAAGACCCGGGGAGCGCCGCGATCCCGGTCATGGCCGACGGTGTACCACCGGCCGCCTCTGCTCACCACGCCCCACGGCTCGACCGTCCGGGTGAGCACCGACTCGCTGCCCGCCGACCGGTAGGGGAACGTCACCGCGCGACGGTCGCGGACCGCCTCCCACAGTGCGGGGAAGGCGGCGTCCCGGGTGTCCACCCGCAGTTCCAGAGGGCTGTCGGCGAGATCGGTCCGCACTCCCCCGGCCTGGAGCTTCAGCAGCGCGCCGCTGGCCGCCTCCGCCAGGCTGGCCCGCTGCCACACCTGGGCGGCGAGTCCGATGACCGCGGCCTCGTCGGGCTCCAGAATGATCTCGGGAAGCTCGTAGGCCTGCCGGACGATCCGGTAGCCGGGATCGTCCTCCCAGGGGTCCCTCTGGACGTCGATGGGAATGCCGATCTCACGAAGCTCGTTCTTGTCGCGCTCGAACATGCGCTGGAACGCCTCGTCGTTGTCCGGGTCGTACCCGGGAACGGCCTGCCTGATCTGCTCGGCGCTCAGCGGCCGCTGCGTCGCGAGCAGGCAGATCACCAGATTGAGCAGCCGCTCGGTCTTCCGCCGCGACATCGGGCCTCCCCTCCAATCGAGAACGCTACCCTTTTCGGCGTGATCAGATGGCGCAAGGGCGAGGTGACCAGAGTCCGGCGGGAATGGCCCGGGGCGGTGGAGCTCGACGTCTCCCTCGCCGAGGGCGAGTTCCGGGCGCTTGCCTACCCCTCGCTGGTGGGACGCCCGGAGCCGGGCGACATCGTGCTGCTCAACACGACCGCGCTCGCCATGGGCCTCGGTACGGGAGGCTACGCCATGGTGGTGGCCGTTCCGGACCGTTTGCCGGAAGATCCCTCCGGCCCGGGCCACCTGGTCAAGGCGCGCTACACCCCGCTGCAGGCCACGGTGCTCGGCGCCGACGAGCAGGACTCCCCTCACCACGAGGTGTTGAGAGACGCCGACTCGATCGACGGCATGCCGGTGGTCGTCGCCGACCTCCACTCGGCCCTCCCCGCGATCCTGTGCGGCCTGTACTCCTCCCGGCCGGGCCTGCGGGTCGCCTACGTCATGCTGGACGGTGGAGCGCTCCCCGCCTGGTTCTCCATGTCCTGCGCCCAGCTGCGCTCGCACGACTGGCTGTGCGGCGTGGTCACGGTGGGGCAGTCCTTCGGCGGCGACGTCGAGGCCGTCACGCTCCACACCGGCCTCCTGGCCGCCCGGCACGTGCTGAACGCCGACGTCGCCGTCGTCACCCAGGGACCGGGTAACCTCGGCACCGGCACACGATGGGGCTTCTCGGGAGTTTCCGCCGGTGAGGCCGTCAACGCCGCCTCCGTCCTGTCGGGACGCCCCGTGGCGGCCCTCAGGGTCAGCGAAGGCGACAAACGGGAACGGCACGTCGGGGTCTCGCACCACTCCCTCACCGCATACGGACGGGTCGCGCTGGCGCCTGCCCAGGTCGTCGTCCCCGACCTTCCCGGGCCTTTCGGCGCGAAGGTGCGCGAGCAGGCCGAGGCCCTGGCCGTACGGCACGAACTGGTGCACGTCCCGGTCGACGGGCTGTATGAGGCCCTGCGCGAGTCGCCCGTGCGCCTGTCCACCATGGGCCGCGGCCTCGACGAGGATCTCGCGTACTTCCTGACCTCCGCGGCGGCGGGACGCCACACCGCATCCCTGCCGGCCTCCTCCGATCCCGGCGCCTGACGCGTTTCCGAGGCCGCGGGTCATGACGACGTTGACAGGGGCACCCGCTTACGCTTTATTAGGAAACCTTCCTAACTAACCCCCCGAACCCGCCACCCCCCTTCTCGACCGCTCCCCCGCAGTCTCCGTGGCCGCTCGCGGCGAGAAACGGCGGAGAACGGAGCGACGTCCGTGACGGACCCGCGCACCCGTACCCCCTGGCGAGCCCCCCGGCGAGGCGCTCTAATGCTCGCTGCGAGCCTCGCCGTACTGCCCCAGGCAGCTTGTTCGGCGGTCGAGGCCGCCCCGGCCACGGTGGCCCCTGTCACGACCGTCTCACCAAGCGGTACGGCCGAGCCGGGTGTGGCGAGCCCCGTCTCGGCCACCCGTGAGCCCGTCCGCGCGACGAAGAGCCCGGGCGGCACGAAGGACACTGGAGACACCAAGACCACGGCCGACAAGAGCACGGGTGGCGCCACGAGCAGGGCGAACACGCGCGCACCGAAGAGCGGCGCCGGCACGAAGGCCGCGTCCGACCTGGCCGACCCGGACAAGAAGGAGATCGCGATGGAGCTCGTCTCCAGCGCGGAGAACTCCTCGCTGGACTGGAAGGCGCAGTACAAGTACATCGAGGACATCGACGACGGCCGTGGCTACACCGGCGGGATCATCGGCTTCTGCTCCGGCACCGGCGACATGCTGGACCTCGTCGAGTTGTACGCCCGGCGCAAGCCCGGCAACGTGCTCGCGCCCTACCTGCCCGCGTTGCGCAAGGTGAACGGCACCGACTCGCACAAGGGCCTGGATCCGAACTTCACCAAGGACTGGCGCAAGGCCGCCGCCGACCCCGCCTTCCAGCAGGCGCAGAACGACGAACGCGACCGCGTCTACTTCAACCCGGCCGTCGGGCAGGCCAAGGCCGACGGCCTGCGCGCGCTGGGCCAGTTCATCTATTACGACGGGATCGTCATGCACGGGCCCGGCGACGACGCCGTCAGCTTCGGCGGCATCCGCAGGACGGCGATGAAGAAGGCCAGGACGCCGGCGCAGGGCGGCGACGAGGTCGCCTACCTCAACGCCTTCCTGGACGCGCGGAAGGCGGCGATGAAGACCGAGGAGGCGCACAGTGACACCAGCAGGGTCGACACCGCGCAACGTGTCTTCCTCAAGGCCGGCAACCTCGACCTCGACCCGCCGCTGACCTGGAAGGTCTACGGCGACAGCTACCACATCGGCGGCTGACCGCCCGCCGGCCCCGCAACGACGAAGAGGCCCTCCGGAAGGGAGGGCCTCTTCGTGGTCCGACCGGTCAGACGGCGCCGAGCACGTCGACCAGGAAGACCAGGGTGTCGGTGCCCTTGATGCCGCCCTGCGGGTTGCCCTGGGAGCCGTAGCCGAGGTCCGGCGGAACGGAGATCAGCACCCGGCTGCCCACCGGGACGCCGGTGAGGCCCTGCGACCAGCCCTTGATGACCTGGTTGAGGGGGAAGGTGGCCGGCGTGTTCCGCGCCCAGCTGGAGTCGAACTCCTTGTCGGTGCCCCAGATCTTGCCCGTGTAGTGGGCGAGGACCATCTGGTCGGCCTTGACGGCCGGGCCGGAGCCCTTGATCAGCGTCTTGACGACGAGGTCCTTCGGCGGCTTCGCGTCGGTCTTGGTCGTCAGCGTCGGAGCCTTTTCGCCGCCGGGGCTGTCCACCTTCACACCGTCGATCGACGAGTCGACGGCCGTGCCCGAGGCGGCCTTCGGCATGGACGACTCCACATCGATGACCAGCACCTGGGACGAGGTGTTGAAGTCGGTTCCCTGGGACTGCGCCTGGGTGATCTGCTCGGGCGACAGGTTGTCCTTGCTGACCACCGCGAGCACGCGGCCGCCCGGCTTGGCTCCCTGCAGCGCCTGGAACAGCGCCTTCGGCAGCTGGGCGGAGCTGACGGTCACGAACTCCGAGTGGCCCTGGTCGTAGTCGGAGCTCGACGCCTTGTTCTGCTTGCCGTCCCAGTCGTAGATGGTCACCTTGGCCTTGAGGATGTCGCCGTCCTTCACGGCCTGCCCGGTGCCCGCGAGGATGATCTTCGACGAGGAGGTGAGCGGAGGCTTGCCCGCCGGGAACGCGACGACCGGCTTGGCGCCCGCCGCTCCCGTCACCTTGATGCCGTCGGCTGACGCCGTCGCCGCGTTCGCGGCAGAGCTCGGGCTGGCAGTGGTGCTCGTCTGGCTGCCACACGCCGCGGCGAGCAGCAACGGAAGAGCAGCGGCGGCTATTGCCGTACGGCGGCGCATGTGAAATCCCTCAGAAAGACAGCAAGGCTCGGGTAACCCTACCCGAACCCGCTGTCTGAACCACGTAAGGGATCACATCCCGGCGATGAGCTTGTCAACCCTTTCATCGACGCTACGGAAGGGATCCTTGCAGAGCACCGTGCGCTGGGCCTGGTCGTTCAGCTTGAGGTGCACCCAGTCCACGGTGAAGTCGCGCCGCTTCTCCTGGGCCCTGCGGATGAACTCCCCGCGGAGCCTGGCCCTGGTGGTCTGCGGCGGCACCGACTTCGCCTCGAAGATCTTGACGTCGCTGGCCACCCGCTCGACGGCTCCGCGCTTCTGCAGCAGGTAGAACAGGCCGCGCTTGCGGTGGACGTCGTGGTAGGCCAGGTCGAGCTGCGCCACCCTCGGCGACGACAGCGGAAGGTCGTACTTCTGCCGGTAGCGTTCGATCATCTGATACTTGGTGACCCAGTCGATCTCCCGCGAGACCAGGTCGAGGTCGCCCGTGTCCACCGCACGGAGCGTGCGCTCCCAAAGCTCCAGGACCCGCTTGCTGGTCTCGTCGCCGCCGCGGCGGTCGACGAAGTCCCGCGCCTTGGTGAGGTATTCCTGCTGGATCTCCAGGGACGAGGCCTCGCGGCCGTTTGCCAGGCGCACCCGGCGGCGGCCCGTCATGTCGTGGGAGACCTCGCGGATCGCCCTGATCGGGTTCTCCAGCGACAGGTCGCGCATCACCACGCCGGCCTCGATCATGCGCAGCACGAGGTCGGTCGCGCCGACCTTGAGCAGCATGGTCGTCTCGCTCATGTTGGAGTCGCCGACGATCACGTGCAGCCGGCGGAACCGCTCGGCGTCGGCGTGCGGCTCGTCACGCGTGTTGATGATCGGGCGGGAGCGGGTCGTGGCCGAGGAGACCCCTTCCCAGATGTGCTCGGCCCGCTGCGACACGCAGTAGACGGCGCCGCGCGGCGTCTGCAGCACCTTGCCGGCTCCGCAGATGATCTGCCGGGTGACGAGATAGGGGATCAACACGTCGGCCAGCCGGCCGAACTCCCCGTGGCGGCCGACGAGGTAGTTCTCATGGCAGCCGTAGGAGTTGCCGGCCGAGTCGGTGTTGTTCTTGAACAGGTAGATGTCTCCGGCGATGCCCTCTTCGCGCAGCCGCTTCTCGGCGTCGACCAGGAGACCTTCGAGGATTCGCTCCCCCGCCTTGTCGTGGGTCACCAGCTCCACGACGTTGTCGCATTCAGGGGTGGCGTATTCGGGATGGCTGCCCACGTCCAGGTACAGGCGCGCGCCGTTGCGGAGGAAGACGTTGCTCGATCGGCCCCAGGACACCACTCGCCGGAACAGATACCGGGCCACCTCGTCCGGCGACAACCTGCGCTGCCCGCGGAACGTGCAGGTCACGCCGTACTCGTTCTCCAGCCCGAAGATGCGTCGATCCATCACCTCACCCTATTCCCCAAAAGTGACAACCGGATAGGGATCACCTGGTAATTACCCCGTTTCGCGGGAAGCCGCACCACCGCACGTCAGAGGCATTGATGACGCGTGATCGAAAAACGCGGCCGTCCCGGCGGGGAAATACGCCGGTACGGCCGCGCGGAAAAGCACTGCCGGAAAAAACGGTTACTCGGCCGAACCGGTGTCGATGTCGCCGTCCGGCCCGGTGGGCGGCCCCGTGGGAGCCTCACCCTCCGGTTCCTCGGCGGGGGCCGCGCCCTCCGGCGTCCCGCCGGGGGGCGCGGCCTCGAGCAGGCGCTCGAGCCGGGGCCCCGTCAGGCGCTGGAACTTGCGGTGCTCCCGGCCGCGGTCGAGCACCGCCACCTCGAGCTGGGCCGCCGGCGGCCGCTCGCCGCCCGGCTCGGTCAGGGCGGCCAGGGCCGCGTCGAGCGCCTCGGGGAGCGGCAGGTTGTCGCGGTAGCGCTCCTTGAGGCGTCCGCCGACGGCCTCCGCCTGACCGCCGATGACGGCCATGCCCTGCTCGTCGAAGACGGAGCCGTCGAAGGTCAGCCGATAGATCTGGTCCTCGGCGGGGCTGTCGCCGACCTCCGCGACGACGATCTCGACCTCGAGGGACTTGATCGACTCGGTGAAGATCATGCCGAGCTGCTGGGCGTACAGGTTGGCCAGGCCCCGGCCGGTGACGTCGCTGCGGTTGAAGGTGTAGCCGTTGATGTCGGCGTAGCGGATGCCCGCCAGGCGCAGCGACTCGAACTCGTTGTACCGCCCCACCGCGGCGAAGCCGATCCGGTCGTAGATCTCACTGATCTTGTGGAGCGCCTTGGACGGGTTGGGGGCCACGAACAGGATGCCGTCGGCGTACTGCATGACCACCACGCTGCGGCCTCGCGCGATGCCCTTGCGCGCATACTCCGCCCTGTCCCGCATGATCTGCTCGGGTGAGGCATATCCAAAGGGCATGGACACGGGGGTTTTCCTCTCTTCGCGTTAGCGCAGCGGTGCGGTCGGTCCGTCGGGGTCGGTCATCCGCAGATCCAGCATGGACTGCACGAGCTCGGCGACCTCGGCGTCGGGCATGCGGCGGAAGCCGTCCGCGGTGATCACCGCGATCACCGGCCAGATCTTCCGCGTCACATCGGGGCCGCCGGTCGCCGAGTCGTCGTCGGCCGCGTCGTAGAGCGCGTTGAGGCAGACCTTGACGGTGTCCTCAGGGCTGGCGTCCTCCCGGTACAGCTTCTTCAGCGAGCCCCGCGCGAAGATCGAGCCCGAGCCGATCGCGTGGTAGTTGCGCTGCTCGTACGGCCCGCCGCCCACGTCGTAGCCGAAGATCCGGCCGGCGTCCGTGGCGGGGTCGTAGGCCGCGAACAGCGGGACGACCACCAGGCCCTGCATGGCCATGGGAAGGTTGCCGCGAATCATGGTGGCCAGGCGGTTGGCCTTGCCCTCGGTCGACAGCGAGCGACCCTCGGTCTTCTCGTAGTGCTCCAGCTCCACACGGTACAGCCGGGCCATCTCGATGCCGGTGCTGGCCGTGCCGGCGATGCCCATGCACGAGTAGTCGTCGGTGCGGAAGACCTTCTCGATGTCCCGCTGGGAGATGATGTTGCCCGAGGTGGCCCGCCGGTCGCCGGCCATCACCACGCCTCCGGCGCAGGTGGCCGCGACGATCGTGGTCGCGTGCGGGATCTCGTCACTCACCCGGGCGGCCGGCGCCTGGGCGCGGGCCGGCAGCAGATCGGGCGCGTGCACGTTCAGGAACTCCGTGAACGACGAGGATCCCGTATATGTGAAGAGGTTGTTCATCCAGGCCTGCTGAGATGCCACGCGACTCCCTCCAAGCGTGCGTTGTCACGCACGACCCTACTCATGTCTCCGCACTGGTTGCACTCTTCCCGATCAGCTCAGCGCGAACCGTACTTCTTGATCGCTTTCCCGGCGTTCCTCGCACGGGCATCGCGGGCCGGGCCTGACCCGTTCACCAAACCGTTTCTTTACACGTTCTTTACGCCTCAGTAGTCGCGTGCGACTGTCGATTTGTCTGTACGTCATGACTTCGACGGGGAGGTCTCATGAGACGCGGACTCGCGGCGCTGGCAGGAGCCGTACTCGTCCTGGCGGCCTGCGGCACCGGAAACGAATCCTCTGACGGCGTCACCCTCGTCATCGCGGCGAACGCGATCTCCGGGGGCAAGAACGCGGAGACGGCCGACTGGACCGAGAAGTGGGTCATCCCCCGGTTCGAGGCCGAGCAGAAGGCGAAAGGCCGCGTGGTCCACGTGGTGTTCCAGCCGAGCGGGGTCGACGACGAGCAGTACAAGACGAAGATCGCCCTCGACCTCAAGTCGCGCGCCGGAGCCGACGTGATCGACCTGGACGGCATCTGGGTGGGCGAGTTCGCCCAGGCGGGGTACATCAAGCCGCTGCCCGACGTCGCGGGACCCGAGGCCGAGTCCTGGGAGGGCTGGAGCCGGATCCCGCAGGCCGTACAGGGGCTGGGCGTCTTCGAGGGCAAGAAGTACGGCCTGCCGGAGGGCACCGACGGGCGGGTCCTGTACTTCAACAAGGACCTGTTCGCGAAGGCGGGGTTGCCGGCCGACTGGCAGCCGAAGAGCTGGCAGGAGATCATCGACGCCGGGAACGCGCTCAAGAGGGCGGGCGTGCCGGTGCCGATCCAGCTCAACGCGGGCACCGCGATGGGTGAGGCGACGACCATGCAGGGGGCGCTGCCGCTGCTCGCCGGGGCGGGGGCGCAGATCTGGGCCGACGGCAAGTGGACGGGCGGCTCCCAGGCGCTCAAGGACGTGCTGGGCTTCTACCGGCAGATCTACACGACCGGGCTGGGCGACCCCAGGCTCCAGCAGGAGGTGCAGGGCAGGGACAAGTCGTTCGCCCAGTTCGCCGAAGGCAAGATCGGCATCCTCGCCGAGGGCGACTACTTCTGGCGGGCGGTCGTCGAGCCGAAGGCAGGGGTCGCGCCGATGCCGAACAGGGACGCGGCCGTCGGTTACGCCCTCATCCCCGCCAAACGCCCCGGCGCCGGCATCCGGGGGCAGGACTTCGTGAGCATGTCGGGCGGCGCCGTACGGGTGCTGAACCCCAACTCGAAGAACCCGAAGCTCGCGTGGGAGCTGCTCGCGTTCATGCACTCGGCCGAGGCCACCACGTCGCAGCTCGCCGGGGCGGCGCGCATCACCTCGCGCACCGACGTCAACGACCAGGTGCTGTCGGCCGACCCGATGTTGAAGTTCGTGTCGGACAAGGTGCTGCCGATCACCGCGTACCGGCCGCCTCTGGCCGTCTATCCGCAGGTCTCGACCGCCCTGCAGGAAGCCACCGCCGCCGTCGTGTCGGGCGGGTCGGTCGACGAGGCGGCCGCCGCCTACCAGCGCAAGGTCGAGGCCGTCGTCGGCGGCCCCGCCAATGTCGCCGGCTGACCCTGCGGGGCTCGGGCGGGCGCGGGCCGCCGGATTCGTGCTGCCCGCGCTCGTCCTCATCGGGGTCTTCCTCGTCTTCCCCGCGCTCTGGACGATCTATCTGGGCCTGACCGACTACCGGCTCACCGGGCTGGCCGCGGCCGACCCGCAGGTGGTGGGGCTCGGCAACTACACCTCCGCCCTGGAGGACGAGCGGTTCCGCAACTCGCTCTGGCTCACCGTGCAGTACGTCCTGGGGTCGGCGGTGGTGGGCCAGGCGGTGCTGGGGTTCGCCCTCGCGTGGGTGCTGCGGAACCGCCCGGGGCCGGTCAAGCGGGTCGTCGAGGGCCTGGTGCTGCTCGCGTGGATCCTGCCGTCGTCCGTGGTCGCCTTCCTGTGGATCGCGCTGCTCGACCGGGACGCGGGCACGCTCAACGCGCTGCTCCACACCCCCGGTTTCGCGTGGCTGCTCGACCACCCCATGCCGTCGATCATCGTGTTCAACGTCTGGAGGGGAACCGCGTTCTCGATGATGCTGTACGGCGCGGCCCTGGAGAACGTGCCGCCCTCCCACCTGGAGACGGCCAGGCTCGCGGGGGCGTCGACGTTTCAGCAGCTCAGAGATGTGGTGTTGCCGAGAATCAAGGGTCACGTGCTGACGAACCTGCTGCTGATCAGCCTGTGGACCTTCAACGACTTCACGTCGTTCCAGATCACCGCGGGCGGCCCCGAGGGCCGTTCGGAGATCCTGCCGGTGTACATCTACAACGTCGCCCTCAGCGGCGGGCAGCTCGGATTCGGCGCGGCGATCTCGTTCCTGGTGCTGCTGGTCAACCTCGTCTTCGCGTTCGTGTATCTGCGCCTGCTGCGCGGCCGCCGCGAGGCGGTGTCCCCATGACCCGCGAGGAGCCCGACCAACACCACCCGCCGCCACGGAGCGAGGGGCGCGGCCGCTTCTGGACTGAGGAGCGCCCGCAGCGAGGAACGAGCGAGGACGCGACGAGGGAAGACGCGGCCTCCAGGCGCCCCGAGCCGCGCGAGCGAAGCGAGCGCAATCAAACACGCCATGCGCTGGCGACGATCGGGAGGGCGACGTTTCTCGCGGTGGTGCTGGGGTTCTTCTCGTTGCCTCTGCTGTGGCTGGCGTCGGCGCCGTTCGACGCGCACCCGTCGATCACCACGTCGGTTCCGGAGTTCACCCTGGCCAACTTCCGCTCTCTTCTGGACAATCCGTACGCGCTGAGCTCGCTCGGCAACTCGGTCATCCAGGCGGGCGGCAGCGCGGCCCTGGTGGTGGTGCTGGCGGCCCTGGCGGCGTACGCCTTGTCCCGCGTCAGGGTGCCGGGCCGCGACGCCCTGCTGTACCTGCTGCTCCTGCTGTCGTCGGTGGTCACGGGGACGGCGGCGATGGTGCCGCTGTTCGAGCTGGCCACCCGCCTCAACCTGATCGACACCCATCTCGGCGTGGTACTCACCCTGTCCGGGGGCCTGCTACCGGCGGCGATCTTCATCCTGAAGGACTTCATGGACGGCACACCCGCGTCCTACGAGGAGTCGGCCCGGGTGTTCGGCGCCTCGCCGCTGCAGATCCTGCGGCACATCGTGATCCCCCTCGTACGGCCGGGCCTGGCGACGATCGCGGTGTGGGCGGTCGCCAACGTGTGGGGCAGCTTCCTGCAACCGTTCATTCTGCTGCGCGACCCCGGCAAGTCGCCGGGCGCGGTGATCCTCTACACCCTCTACACCGAGGGCGGTGCGCCGCGCCTCGACCTGATCTCGACGTTCTCGCTGCTCTATTCGCTGCCGGTGGTCGTGATGTACGTCTTCGTGAGCCGCAGGTACGGCTTCCGCTTCCACGGAGGGATCAAGCGGTGATCTCGCTCAGCGGTCTGACCAAGGAGTTCCCGGGCGGGGTCCGGGCGATCGACTCCCTCGACCTGGAGATCGCCGACGGGGAGTTCTTCGCCCTGCTCGGGCCGTCCGGTTGCGGGAAGACGACACTGCTGCGCACGATCGCCGGCCTGGAAGCCCCCACATCCGGAAATGTCAGTATCGGTGGCGTCGACGTCACCGGGACGCCCCCGGGGCGGCGGGACGTCGCGATGGTCTTCCAGGACTACGCGCTGTTCCCCCACATGGACGTCACGGCCAACATCGCCTACCCCCTGCGGATCAAGAAGGTGCCCCGGGCGCGGCGAGAGGCGCGGGCAGCCGAGACGGCCTCCCGCCTCAGCCTGTCCGGACTGCTCGCCCGCAGGCCCGGCCAGCTGTCCGGCGGCCAGCAGCAGCGGGTCGCCCTGGCCAGGGCGGTCGCGAGCCACCCCAAGGTGTTCCTGTTCGACGAGCCGCTGTCCAACCTCGACGCCCGGCTGCGCCTGGAGGCCCGCACGTTCCTCAAGCGCCTGCAGCGCGAGCTCGCCGTGACCACGGTCTTCGTGACGCACGACCAGGGTGAGGCGCTCGCGCTCGCCGACCGGATCGCAGTGATGGACGCCGGCCGGATAGTGCAGGTCGGCACGCCGCCGGAGGTCTTTCACCGGCCGGCCGGCACGTTCGTGGCCTCCTTCATCGGCTCCACTCCGATGAACCTGCTTCCCGGGGCGGCCCAGGGCGGCGCGCTTCACGTGGCCGGCGTGGTGCTCCCCCTCCCTCCCGGCGTCGAGGACGGCCCGCTCGTGTACGGCTTGCGCCCGGAGTATGCGGATCTATCACAATCCGCTCCGCCGGAGAGGAACGCGTCCTTCGCGGGGAAGGTAGCGGTCGTGGAGAACCTCGGCACCTCCTATCTCGTCACCCTCGACACCGGTGACGCCCTGGTGCAGGTCGTCGTGCCCGAGGGCCCGCCGGGTACGGGCGCACCCGAACCCGGCGCTCCCGCCTGGGCCGTGCCCCGGCCCGGCCGCGCACTGCTCTACCGCGACGACGCACTGCTGGCCCACATCTGAGCGAAGGAGTGACCGCGCATGGCCGTACCAGCCGAGCGACGCAGGCGCACGCCGCGGCGGTCCACGACGATCCGGGGCACGTGGACCCTCGACGACCGACTGACCGGCCCGGTCAGGGAGGTCGAGGTCGAGATCCCGGCGGGCACCGCCGCCCTGACCGTGCGGCTCGCCTACGACCGCTCGGCCGGCGTCCTCGACCTCGGGTGCTCCGGGCCGTACGGCTTCCGCGGCTGGTCGGGCGGGGCTCGCACCGAGTTCACCGTCGCGCCTCAGTGGGCCACACCCGGCTACCTGCCGGGCGAGATCGAGGCGGGGGTCTGGCGGGTGTGGCTCGGCCTGCACCGCGTGCCCCTCGACGGCCTGCCGTACGAGGTGACGGTGATCACGCACGTGCGGCCGCCGGCCATGCCGCGTGACCATCCGAGCCGCCGCGGGCGGGCGCCGCGGTCGTTCCACCCGGTGCCCGCGGCCACCCGCAGAGACCTGCCCACGCTCGACGGGTTCGGCTGGATGGCCGGCGACCTGCACGCCCACACGCACCATTCGGACGGCTCGCTCAGCGTCTACGAGCTGGCGTGCCTGGCCGCCGACCGCGGGCTGGACTTCCTGGCCGTCACCGACCACAACACGACCAGCCACCACGCCGAGTTGCCCGCCGCCGGCGCGCTGGCCGGAATCATGCTGGTTCCCGGGCAGGAGGTCACCACCGACCTCGGGCACGCCAACGCCCTGGGAAGCCTGGACTGGATCGACTTCCGCCGCCCGGCGCGCGAGTGGGCGAAAGCCGTACAGGACCAGGGCGGGGTGTTGTCGGTCAATCACCCGCTGGCGGCCGACTGCGCCTGGCGGCACCCGGCGGACGTGCGCCCGCGCACGGCCGAGCTGTGGCACTGGAGCTGGTGGGACCGCACGTGGGGCGCCCCGCTCGCATGGGCGCAGACGTGGGCCGACGACCTCGTCGTCGTGGGCGGCGGGGACTTCCACCGGCCCGAGGAGGGACATCCGCCGGGCGCCCCGACGACGTGGGTGCTCGCCGACCGGGCGTGCGACGGCCCGGAGGCGGTCGTGCGCGCGGTCGAGGACGGGCGGACGGCGGTGTCGGCCTCTCCTGACGGGCCGCTGCTGCTGCGCCACGGGGAGGTGTTCCTGGTCGTGGGAGGGGACGGACTGATCTTGTGGGGGCCGGAGACGCGGACCGTGGTGCGCGGAGACCGCGTGATTCTGCCCGCCCGGCCCGGCGTGCACCGGTTGGAGACGCCCTCCAACGAGGTGATGGCCCTGTGCGGATGACCGTGTGGCCGGGCGGCACTGTGGGAAGGTCAGGGGGCATTCGGCGAATCCGCGCGTGACCACGCTCAGACGTGAGGGGTTGGTGGACGTGGACGTGGTGAAAGTGGCCGTCGTGGGGCTGGGGGTCGCGGCCCAGGTCGTCTACCTGCCGTTGCTCGCCCGGCGCCGCGACGTCTTCCGGGTCACAGCCGTCTGCGACCTGGACGGCGGCCACGCCGAGGCGATCGGGCGCGAGATCGGCGCCGCCGCCTTCGACGACCCGATCGCCACGCTCGACGCCGGCATGTCGGGCGCCTTCGACGCGGTGATCATCCTGACGAGCGGCTCCCACGGGCCGCTGGTGCGGGCGGCCCTCGACCGGGGCCTCCCGGTCCTGTGCGAGAAGCCGCTCGCCTACAGCCTGGCCGAGCTGAAGGGCATCCCGAGGGACGCCCGGCTCATGGTGGGCTACATGAAGCAGTACGACCCGGCCGCCCAGCGCATGCTCGACACCCTGCACGAAGTGGGCGGGGCCATGGCCGTGCGCCACCTGGACGTCACCGTGCTGCACCCGTCGGACGAGTCGCAACTGCTGTTCGCGAGGGTCCGCGCGGCCAAACCCGCGCCGGAGCGGGTCGCCCCCTACCTGGAGGCCGACGACCAGGCGCTCGCCACCGCGCTCGGCACCTCGTCGGAGCGGCTGCGGCGGCTGTACTCCCGGGTCGTGCTGGGGAGCATGTGCCACGACCTGTCCCTCATGCGGTTGTTCACCGGGTCGGCCGACACCGTCGACCACGCCGCGGTCTGGCCCGCCGACGCCTTCCCGCCGTCGGTCGAGGTGAGCGGGACGCTGCGCGGCGACGGCGCGGGCCGGTACGGCCTGCGCTGGCACTATCTGCCCGGCTACCCCGCTTACCACGAGACGGTCGCGGTCCACCACGACCACGGGTCGATGGAGCTGCGCTTCCCCTCCCCCTATCTGATGAACGCGCCCACGACGCTCACCTGCCTGTCACGGGTCGGCACCACCGAGCGGCGCACGGTCCACCGCGACGTCGCCGAGGCGTTCGAACGCCAGCTCGTCGCCTTCCACCGGTTCGTCACCCAGGGGGAACCCCCGCTGACCGGGCTGCAGGGCGCGCTGGAGGACATCGTCACCGCCCAGCGGATCGTGCGCCGCTACGCCGAATGGGCCGGACATCCCCTGGGCGGCGAATGCGTCGAGGAGAGCGACAGTGACCCCACAGCCGCAGAACAGCCCGCAGAACGGCTCTCAGAACTGCTCTGAGCAGCCGCAGGTCGTCGTCGTCCCGCACACCCACTGGGACCGGGAGTGGTACCTCCCGTTCCAGCGTTTCCGGATGGGCCTGGTCCGGATGCTCGACGACGTGCTGGCCGCGATGGCCGCCGACCCCGCCTACCGGTTCACCATGGACGGGCAGCTCGCGGCCGTCGAGGACTACCTGGAGATCCGGCCCTCCCGCCGCGACGACCTGGTGCGGTTCGTCGCCGAGGGCCGTTTCGCCGTCGGCCCCTGGCTGATCCTCGCCGACGAGTTCCTCTGCTCGGGCGAGACCCTCATCCGCAACCTCGAGTACGGCATGCGCGGCTCGGACGCGCTCGGCGGAGCGATGCGCGTCGGCTACCTGCCCGACCAGTTCGGGCACTGCGCACAGATGCCGCAGATCCTCGCGCTGGCCGGGCTGCGCCGGGCCTGCCTGTGGCGCGGGGTGCCCGCGCACGTCGACCGCGACACCTTCGTCTGGACGGGCGCCGACGGCACCTCGGTCACCACCCGCTACCTCCCCGGCGGGTACGGCAACGCCGTCGCGCTGCTCAGCGGCCCGCCCGAGGGGCAGGCCGAGCGCTCGGCCGCGTTCGTCTCGGCCGCCGAAGGCTGGAGCTCGGGCGGCCCCCTGCTCGCGATGTACGGAGCCGACCACACGGCCCCCGACCGGGCGATCACGTCGGCCGGGCTCGCCGTGGCCACCCTCGGCGAGTTCATGGACATGCTCATGGACACGGCGGACCCCGCCGATCCCGTGCCCGAGGTGCGCGGGGAGTTGCGCTCGCACGCCCGGGCCAACGTGCTGCCCGGCGTGATCTCAGCCCGAGTGCCGCTGAAGCAGGCGATGGCCCGGGCGGAACGGGTGATCGCCCGCTACGCCGAACCGCTGGCGGCCCTGTGGCCGGTCGACGGGACCGTCGCCTCCCGGCTGCTCGACATGGCCTGGAGGCGCGTCATCGCCTGCAGCGGGCATGATTCCGTCACCGGGTGCGGATCCGACGAGACCGCTCAGCAGGTGGCCGCGCGCATCGCCGAGGCCGAGCAGATCGGCCAGGCCGTCGTCGACCTCGTGGGGGCGACGCTGGCCGCGGGGGCCGCCAGAGACTCGATCGTGGTGGTCAACCCGTCGCCGTTCGAACGCTCCGGGCTCGTGCTGGCCGACGTGCCCGAGCATCGGGCGGCGCTGGTGACCGGCGACGGCCTGGCCGTACCGGTGCAGCGGCTGGAGCACGCCCCCACCCTGCTCGACGAGACCCTCATGGACGATCTGAGCCGGCTGCTCGGCCGGGTGCACGACCGGGAGCTGTTCGGCCGGGAGATCGTGTCCTGGGCGGCGGAGCCCGGCCGTGACGGGGGTGGCGGCGGCGTGTTCACGATCACGGTGAGCCGCCACGCCTCCGGCGCCTACGACCACGAGGAGCTGCGCCGCGCGCTCCTGGAGGCGCGGCCGGGGCCGTGGCTGGTCCGCACGGTGGCCGAGCCCGTGGTCACCGTGGCCGCGCACGTCACCGTCCCGCCGCTCGGGCGGACGGTGCTGACCGCGTCCGTGCCCCGCTTCGGCGGCCCGCGCCCGGCGCTCGGGTCCGCCCCAGTAAGGGGGCCCGTTCACGGAGCCGGCACCCACACGCTGGACAACGGGCTGCTCAGCGTGCGGGTCGCCGCGGACGGCACGCTGTCGCTGCGGGGCCTCGACGGGACCGAGGTCCACGGCGTCGGCCGCATCGCCCATGGCGGGGACGCGGGCGACACGTACAACTACGCCCCTCCCCCTGACGACGTGGTCATGGACGCGCCCGTGCGGGTGACCGTGGAGGAGATCCATTCGGGACCCCTCGTGTCCGTGCTCGACGTGGTCAGAACCTACGAATGGCCCGCGCGGACGGAGGTGCGCACCCGGGTGGAGCTGCGGACCGGCGAGCCGTACGTGCGGCTGGACGTCTCGATGGACGTACGCTGCCGCGACCATCGCATCAGGTGGCACGCTCCCCTGCCGTACGCCGCCGGGGAGTCGTTCGCCGAGGGGCAGTTGGCGGTCGTGCGCCGCGGCCTGACCGCCGAGGGCGGATGCGGCGAGGAGCCCGTGCCGACCTTCCCGGCGGAGTCGTTCGCCGCCGCCGGCGGGCTCGCGGTGCTGCTCGAGCACGTCACCGAATACGAGGTCGTGGACCGGTCGGAGCTGGCGCTCACGCTGGTCAGGTCGGTCGGCCTGCTGTCACGCGACCGCAACCCCTACCGGGACGAGCCGGCGGGCCCGCAGCTCGCCACCCCGCGCGCCCAGTGTCAGGGGCCGTGGTCGGCGAGTCTCGCGGTGCTCCCGTACGGGGGGACCTGGCACGAGGCGGCACTGCCGCGCCTGGCGGAGGAATTCAGGCACGGCATGCCGGCTTTCCCCGGCACCGGGGCCGGGGCCCCGCCGGTCCCCTCATGGGAAGGACTCGCCGTCTCTGGCGACGGCGTCTTGATGACGGCGTTGCGGGAGAGGGACGGATGGCTGGAGATCCGGCTGGTGGCCGAGTGGCCCGCGGCCACCGAAGCCGTGATCCACGGGGGTTTCACCCACGCGCGCCTCGCCGGCGCGCTCGGCACCCCCGCCGCCCCGCTGGAGGTCGCCGAAGGCGCGGTACGGCTTCCGCTCCGCCCCTTCGAGATCGCGACCGTTCAGCTGTCCTGAACGCAGGCGAACCCCCGCACGGCCAGGCCGGCAGGAGCTCACCCCCGGGATCGCCCTACTCGCCGCCCTTTTGCACGTAGCTCCGCACGAACTCCTCGGCGTTCTCCTCGAGGACCTCGTCGATCTCGTCGAGGATCGCGTCGACGTCGTCGGTGAGCTTCTCCTGGCGCTCCTGAACGTCGGTCGGCGTCTGCGCCTCGACCTCTTCGACTTCGTTCTCCTGGCGGCCGGTCTGCTTCTGGCCGCCGGTGTCCTTGGTCGCCATGCCTGCTACCTCCGCTGCTCGGGGGATGTCCCTCTCCTCCTATTTTCCCCGAACCGGACGACAATTCGCGCGCAGAGCCTCGCGATCTTTCTCCCCCGGCACCGGGCCACCCGGCCAGACAACCCTGCTCACCGCTGCGGCGCAACCCCTGGCCGGATGCCTGGAGATCGGATCGTTATCCCCAGCGGGCCACCCGCCGTCACTGCTCACCGCCGGACCGGACGACAATGTGGTTGCTCAGCCCGGGGGCGGCTGCAGTGTGAATCGGGGAGTTGATGGCAACGGATCGGCGGCACCTGCTCGGAGACCGGTACAGGCTCGTGTCACCGCTCCGCCAGGAGGACGGCGGCGTCATGTGGCAGGCCCATGACCTCCGGCTCAAGCGCGACGTCGTGGTCAAGGAGGTGCGCCCGCCCGCCGGGACGGGCGCGGACGACCTCGCGGCGGCCCGGCAGCAGGCCCTGCGTGAGGCCCGGTCGGCAGCCAGGCTGACCCATCCGTCCGTCGTGACGGTGCACGACCTCCTGGAAGACCAGGGGCGCCTGTGGATGGTGACCGAGCTGCTGCGCGGCCTCACGCTCGACGAGACGGTGCGGCATCTTGGCCGGCTTCCCGTCCACTGGGCGGCCTGGGTCGGCTTCCAGCTCCTGGCGGGCGTCCAGCACGCGCACGTGGAGTCGATCGTGCACGGCGACGTCAACCCCTCCAACGTCCTGCTGACCGAGGACCGGGTGGTTCTCACCGAATTCGTGTTCGCAGGGTCGGCCGGGACGCCCCGGCGGCCGGGCTCCCGCCTGTCGTACACGGCGCCGGAGCGGCTGCTCGGCGAAGCGGCCACCGCGGCCTCGGACCTGTGGTCGTTCGGTGCCACCCTGCACTTCGCCGTGGCGGGACGAGCGCCCGGCGAGCCCGCCGACGCCGCAGGCGACGACGACTCCTCCGACGCGGCCGGGCCCCTGCGGCCGGTGCTCGACGGCCTGCTGCGGGCCGATCCGGCCGAGCGCCTGTCGGCGGATGCCGCGTCCGCGTTGCTGGTCGACCTGCTCCGCAGGCAGGGCATCGCGGCGGCCCTTCCGGGACGGCGCGCCGAGGCGCTCCAGCCCGGCGCCTTTACAATGTAGATCAGGAGGATGGCCGGGCGGCGTCGACCAGCCGCGCGGCGAGCCGGGGGCTGCCGGCCCAGTGCAGATGCAGGTAGGAGGCCAGCACTGCCCCCCGGACGTGCCCGTCGGCGCCGTCCCGCCACCGGAAGACGGGCTCGCCCGGCGGCGTGCAGACCGTGCGGTGGAACTCGTGGCCGCGGAACCGCTCCCCCTCCCGGGTCAGCAGCGTGTCCCGCACGGCCACGGCGTCCCGGTAGCCGAGTGTGAGCCGCCGGGTCATCTGGGCGGTCGTGTCGAGCACGCCGCACATCTCCAGCCCGTCCAGCTCGCGGCCCAGATAGAGCAATCCGGCGCACTCGGCCGAGATCGGCCCCCGGAAGGCGGCCACCTGGCCGCGGAGCGGCACGTTGGCCGACAGGGCGCTCGCGTAGACCTCGGGGAACCCTCCGGGCAGGACCAGGCCCCCGGTGCCCTCGGGCAGCGCCTCGTCGTGCAGAGGGTCGAAGGTGACGACCTCTCCCCCGGCCGCCTCCAGCAGCTCCACGTGCTCGGCGTAGCCGAACGTGAAGGCCGCCCCGCCCGCCACGGCGATTCTGGGACGTTGCGCCGGCGCGGGCGTCCCGTCGCGGCCCACCGCCTCCTCAGCGCTCCACGCCGGCCCCGGCAGGGCCGGCGCCGACCGCGCGAGCCGTACGAGGCCGTCGAGGTCGCAGGACTCCGCGACGAGGGCCGCGAGGCGCTCGGCCGTACGGACGGCCTCGGCCCTGCGCTCCGCCACCGGGATCAGGCCGAGATGGCGCGACGGCGTCTCGATCTCGGCGGCCCTCCTGATCGCGCCGAAGACGGGCACGCCGGCGTCTTCGAGCGCGCCGCGGCAGATCTCCTCATGCCGCTCGGAGGCGAGCCTGTTGAGGATCACCCCGCCGAGCCGGATCCGCGTGTCGTAGGAGGCGAATCCGTGCACGAGAGCGGCCACGGACTGCCCCTGGCCCGCCGCGTCGACCACGAGCACGACGGGGGCGTCCAGCAGCCGGGCCACATGCGCCGTCGAGGCGTGATGGTCGTGCCGCCCGGCGGCGGGTGCTCCCGGACCGGGGGCGACACCGTCGAACAGCCCCATGACCCCCTCGATGACGGCGACGTCGGCGCCGGCCGAGCCGTGCAGGAAGAGCGGGGCGATCAGGTCCTCGCTCGTGAGCCAGGGGTCGAGGTTGCGGCCCGGCCGCCCGGTCGCCAATGCGTGGTAGCCGGGATCGATGTAGTCGGGCCCCACCTTGTGCGGCGACACCCGCATGCCCCGGCCGGCGAGGGCCGCCATGAGGCCGGTCGCGACGGTGGTCTTCCCCGTGCCCGACCCTGGGGCCGCGATCACGAGCCGGGGAACGCCGCTCATCGGTCTACCTCGTTTCCGCTGTGCGGCGGGCCCCCTGCCGCGCCGCCGCCCGAGTGTACGACGGCGGCACGCCTCCCTCGGCTCCGGCTTCCCTGCGGATCAGGCTCCGGCTCCCAGGCGGAGGTTCCAGCGGCCGTCTCTGCCGGTCAGCTCGACCCGGCCCAGCGGCCCGACGTCGACCCGCCAGAATGCCCCAGGAGGGGCGCCGAGGGCGTGCACGACGGCCGCGCGGATCACCGCCGGATGGGTGACCCCGACGGCCCGGCCGGGGGCCTGCTCGGCCAGCCAGGCGCGCACGCGTCCGATCAGGTCGTGCACCGACTCCCCTCCGTGGGGGGCCGCGCCGGGGTCGGCGAGCCAGCGGCCGACGCCCTCGGGGTCGTCCGCCTGCACATCCGCCAGCGTGCGGCCCCGCCAGCTCCCGAAGTCGCAGTCACGCAGCCCTTGAACCGACTCGGCCTCCAGGCCGAGCCACCGGGCCGTCTGCGCGCACCGCAGCTCCGGCCCCCTCAGCGCGGCCGTCGGGCCCTCCCAGGGGCCGCTCCGGCCCGTGAGCCTCCTGCCGTCGACGGGCTCGTCGGCGGGGAAGGCCGCAGCCACCATGGCCGCCGTGAGGGCATGGCTGACGAGCGTCAGGCGCGTGGTCACCGGGGTTCGGCGGGGAGCCTGCTCACCTTTCGCCGGTCAGGGCCGCCACCAGATCGGCGGCGGTCCGGCATCGGTCGAGGAGATCGCCGACGTGCGCTTTGGTGCCCCGGAGGGGTTCGAGGGTGGGCACCCGCTGCAGCGACTCCCTGCCGGGAATGTCGAAGATCACCGAGTCCCAGGAGGCGGCGGCCACCGAATCGCTGTACTGGCGCAGGCACCGGCCGCGGAAGTAGGCCCGCGTGTCGGTCGGCGGCATCTCGATCGCCCGACCCACCTCGTCCTCGTCCACGAGCCGCTGGATGCGGCCACGCGCGACGAGCCGGTTGTACAGTCCCCGCTCGGGCCGGATGTCGGAATACTGCAGGTCGACGAGCTGCAGGCGCGGGTGGCTCCACGACAGGCCGTCGCGGGTGCGGTAGCCCTCGAGCAGTTCCAGCTTGGCCACCCAGTCGAGCTCCCTGGACAGCTGCATCGGGTCCTCGGCGAGCCGGGTGAGCACCGACTCCCAGCGGTTGAGCACGTCCTTGGTCATCTCGTCGACGCTGGAGCCGTACCGGTCCTCGACGTACTTGCGGGCCTGCTCGAGGTACTCCATCTGGAGCTGGACGGCCGTCATCTTGCGGCCGTTGCGGAGGGCGATCTCGTACTTGCAGGTCGGGTCGTGGGACACGGCGCGCAGGGCCGCCACCGGCGACTCCGCCGACAGGTCGGTGGTGAGGAACCCGTCCTCGATCATGGCGAGGACGAGAGCCGTGGTTCCCAGCTTCAGATACGTCGAAATTTCCGACATGTTGGCATCGCCGATGATGACGTGCAGCCGGCGGTACTTCTCGGGGTCGGCGTGGGGCTCATCGCGGGTGTTGATGATCGGCCGCTTGAGCGTGGTCTCCAGGCCGACCTCCACCTCGAAGAAGTCGGCCCGCTGGCTGATCTGGAAACCCTCGCCCCGTGAATCCTGCCCGATGCCGACCTTCCCCGCCCCGCACACGACCTGCCGGGAGATGAAGAACGGCGTGAGGTGGCGGACGATGTCGGCGAACGGCGTCGCCCGGCGCATCAGGTAGTTCTCGTGGCACCCGTAGGAGGCGCCCTTGGCGTCGGTGTTGTTCTTGTAGAGCTGGATCGGGGCGTTGCCCGGCATCCCGGAGGCGCGGACGGCGGCGTCGTGCATGACACGCTCGCCCGCCTTGTCCCAGATCACCGCGGCACGCGGGTTGGTGCACTCCGGCGTGGAGTATTCGGGGTGGGCGTGGTCGACGTACAGCCGGGCGCCGTTGGTGAGGATGACGTTGGCCAGCCCCAGGTCCTCGTCGGTGAGCTGGCTCTGGTCGGCCACCTCGCGGGCGAGATCGAACCCACGCGCGTCGCGGAGCGGGTTCTCCTCCTCGAAGTCCCATCGAGCCCGCCTGGCGCGGGCGGCCGAAGCCGCCAAATACGCGTTGACGACCTGCGAAGAGGTCACCATCGCGTTCGCCCCGGGCTGGCCGGGCACGGCAATGCCGTACTCGGTCTCGATGCCCATCACCCGCCGAACCGTCATGCGCACCCCGCCTGCTTCAGGCTGTCGTTCCGCCGTTATATCCCCGAGCCTAGCCCCTTCTCTATGCCCGGCTGCCAGACAGTTACGGCTCCGATCCCAAGGGACTTTGTGCAAGAACGTACGGCTGGGCCGGAGAAGCCACCACCTGGATGCCTTTGCGGGCATGCCGTCCCGGGACCAACGGCCCGTCCAACATGCCCGGGAAATGAGCACTGACCAGGTTTTATGCCTATCACCGCGATGGCCGTACAAAGCAAAACGAAAGCGGCACGATCCCTTCGGATCGTGCCGCTTTCCGACTTTCTTTATTTTCTCCAACCTCTTGAACATCCCGGGGGTTTAGCCCGCACCGGATGCCGCCGAGAGATCAGAGGTACTGTCCGGTGTTGGCCACCGTGTCGATCGACCGGCCGGCCTCCGTGCCCTGCTTGCCCTGCACGAGCGTGCGGATGTAGACGATCCGCTCACCCTTCTTGCCGGAGATGCGCGCCCAGTCGTCGGGGTTGGTGGTGTTGGGCAGGTCCTCGTTCTCCGAGAACTCGTCCACGCACGCGGCCAGCAGGTGCGCGATCCGCAGGCCCTTCTGCCCGGTCTCCAGGAACTCCTTGATGGCCATCTTCTTGCCGCGGTCGACGATGTTCTGGATCATCGCGCCGGAGTTGAAGTCCTTGAAGTACAGGACCTCCTTGTCGCCGTTGGCGTAGGTCACCTCGAGGAAGCGGTTCTCCTCGCTCTCGGTGTACATGCGCTCCACGACCCGCTGGATCATGCCCGCGATCGTGCCGTCACGGCTGTCGCCGTGCTCGGCCAGGTCGTCGGCGTGCAGCGGAAGATCGCTGATGATGTACTTCGAGAAGATGTCCTTGGCCGCCTCGGCGTCCGGCCGCTCGATCTTGATCTTGACGTCCAGGCGGCCGGGCCGCAGGATCGCCGGGTCGATCATGTCCTCGCGGTTGGAGGCGCCGATCACGATGACGTTCTCCAGGCCCTCGACTCCGTCGATCTCCGACAGCAGCTGGGGGACGATGGTGTTCTCCACGTCGGAGGAGACGCCGGACCCACGCGTCCGGAAGATCGAGTCCATCTCGTCGAAGAACACGATCACCGGGGTGCCCTCGGACGCCTTCTCGCGCGCCCGCTGGAAGACCAGGCGGATGTGCCGCTCGGTCTCGCCGACGTACTTGTTCAGGAGCTCGGGGCCCTTGATGTTGAGGAAGAAGCTCTTACCGGACTGGCCGGTCTTCTCCGCGACCTGCTTGGCGAGGGAATTGGCGACGGCCTTGGCGATGAGGGTCTTGCCGCAGCCGGGCGGGCCGTACAGGAGCACGCCCTTGGGCGGGCGCAGCTTGTGCTCACGGAACAGGTCGGCGTGCAGGTAGGGCAGCTCGATGGCGTCCCTGATCTGCTCGATCTGCCGACTCAGGCCGCCGATCTCCTGGTAGGAGATGTCGGGGACCTCTTCGAGCACGAGCTCTTCGACCTCGGACTTGGGGATCCGCTCGTACACGTAGTTGGAACGGGGCTCCAGCAGGAGCGAGTCACCGGCGCGGATCGGCTGGTCGAGAAGGGACTCGGCCAGCTTGACGACACGCTCCTCGTCCGCGTGCGAGATGACGAGCGCACGCTGCCCGTCCTCCAGGAGCTCCTTCAACATCACGATCTCGCCGACGTCTTCGAAGCCGAGGGCTTCGACCACGTTGAGCGCCTCGTTGAGCATGACCTCCTGGCCACGCTTGAGCGAGTCGACGTCGACGGCCGGGCTCACGTTCACCCGCAGCTTGCGGCCGCCGGTGAACACCTCGATCGTGCCGTCTTCCCTGGCTTCGAGGAACACTCCGAAACCCGACGGCGGCTGGGCCAGCCGGTCGACCTCTTCCTTGAGTGCGACGATCTGGTCTCTGGCCTCCTTGAGGGTGGAGACCAGCCGCTCGTTCTGGCTCGTGAGGGCGGCCACCTGCGCCTGCACCTCGTGGAGACGTTCTTCGATGACTCTGGCCTGCCGGGGAGATTCCGCCAGCTTCCGGCGCAACGCGGTGATCTCCTCTTGCAGGAAGGAGACCTGTGTTGTGAGATCCGCGACCTCCCTTTCGCGCTGCGCGGCTCGAGCCTCAGCGTCGTCGCGAGCTGCCACGCCCCGTCACCTCCTTCCCCGTCGAGAACGACTACTCAAGACCCTACCTATCTTGGCGCTGTACGTAACCTGGCCGGGCAGTGTTCGTGTAGTTACATTGGGTGTCCGCCGTTTGATGCCATATGGAACGTTTATTCTCGCAGCATAAGGAACACACCCATTTGTTCCCTTGTCACCTGGCTTTGCCGGTTTGTAGCTGAATCGTCACTCTGTTTCGGTGCCCTCCCCATACGCCCCCTTCGCTGGACGCCGGCGCCTCGGCGGGGGCGTGACGCCGTCCGCCATGCGACGAGCGGTGACGAGAAAGCCGGTGTGGCCGACCATCCGGTGGTCCGGCCGTACGGCCAGGCCCTCGACATGCCAGTCGCGAACCAAGGTCTCCCACGCGTGGGGCTCGGTGAAACTCCCGTGTTCTCTGAGGGTCTCCACCGTTCTGGACAACTGAGTCGTCGTCGCCACATAGCAGCAGATAACACCGCCGGGGGTCATCGCCTTGGCGGCCGCGTCGACGCACTCCCAGGGGGCGAGCATGTCGAGGATCACGCGGTCGACGTCGGTCTCGTCGAGCGCGTCGACGAAGTCGCCGACGACCAGCCGCCACTGGTCCACGGGCCCGCCGTAGAACTTCTCGACGTTCTTGGTGGCCGTCTCGGCGAAGTCGGGGCGGCGCTCGTAGGAGGTGACCGAACCCTCCGTCCCCACCGCGCGCAGCAGGAAGCAGGTGAGGGCGCCCGACCCCACCCCGGCCTCCACGACCCGGGCGCCGGGGAAGATGTCGGCCATGCCGACGATCTGCGCGGCGTCCTTGGGATAGATCACCGCCGCGCCGCGCGGCATGGAGACGGCGTAGTCGTGCAGCAGGTGCCGGAACGCCAGATACGCCGTGCCCCCGGAGGACCTGACCACGGACCCCTCAGGCTGACCGATCAGCTCGTCGTGCGGGATCGACCCCTTGTGCGTGTGGAAGACGCCGCCCTCTTTGAGCGTCACCGTGTGCCGCTTGTTCTTCGGGTCGGTGAGCTGAACCTGATCTCCGGCCTGGAAGGGGCCGTGCCTGCGAAAACCCATGGTGAAAAGGCTATCGGGCGCCGAGGGCGCACCCACCGCCCACGAGCCGGACAGAACGTTACAAGCCGGACACCTGGCACCTACTACTAACACAAATCTACTGGTGCATCAATGGTGGTACTGGTAGCAATTGGGCATGTTGCCCCGCGAACCCCTCACCGCCGGCCCCGTGATCCTCCGCATTCCCGAAGACAAGGACCTCGACCCGCTCATCCGCGCCTACGCCGACCCGGCCGTCACCAGGTTCATCCCGTTCGTGCCCGAGGAGTACGGGAAAGACGACGCCCTGGCCTGGTTCGCGAAGGCGCAGGACGCCTGGGAGGGCGGCGGAGCCCAGTTCGTGATCGCCGACGCGGGCACCGGCGAGTTCCTGGGCGCCTCGCTGCTGAAGCCGCCGGACAGGTTCGGCAACAGTGAGATCGGCTACATGCTCGCGCGGTGGGCCCGGGGCCGCGGCGTGGCGACGGCCGCAGTCCGCTCGCTCACCGATTGGGGCTTCTCCCACGGCATGCCGCGCATCGAGTTGCTGACCGGCGTGGAGAACATCGCCAGCCAGCGGGTGGCCTACCGGTCCGGGTACACGCGAGAGGGCGTGCTTCGCGAGGAGTACGCCACGCTGGACGGCGTCCGCCACGACTCGATCGCCTTCTCCAGGCTGGCGGGCGACCCCAGTGATCCGATCGAGCCCTTCCTGCCGTTCTTCCCCGGCGGCTTCCCCTCCGGGTCGCTGACCGACGGCGTCGTACGGCTCTCGCCGCTGGTCCCCGGAGACGCCGACGACTACCACGCGATGCAGTCCGACCCCGAGTCGTACAAGTACAGCGTTCCGCCGCAGGCGCCCTCCTACGCCGACAGCGTGATGCGGTGCCGGCACGCAGGCATGTGGTGGTTGTCCGGCCAGCGCGTGGAGCTCGCCATCCGCCGGGCCGGGACGGGCGCGTTCGCGGGGCACATCCAGCTGGCCAACGTCGTCGCGCCGCTGGAGCAGGCCATGGTCGGCTACAGCCTCCACCGCGACCATCGGGGGCACGGCCTGATGACGCGCGCGGTGAACCTGCTGGTCGAGTGGGCCTTCGAGCACACCGCGCTGCACCGGATCATCGCGGGCACCGCCCTGGAGAACACGGCCTCACAGCGGGTGCTCGAACGGGCCGGATTCACCCGCGAGTTCATCGTGAAGGGCCTGCTCCCCCGTCCGGACGGCACCCGCGTGGACGATCTCCAGTGGGCGCGGCACCGCTGACGGCGGTCAGTCGGCTCCGAACGCGGCCCGCAGCTTCGCGAAGGCCGCGTCGGTGCCCTGGAGCGCCCGGTCGATCTCCTCGTCGGTGTGGGCGGCCGAGAGGAACCAGTTGTGCCAGGCATGAAGGAAGACGCCCTCGTCCAGGCAGGAACCCGCCCAGTGGAGCGCCTTCTCCAGGGTCTCGTCGCCTTCGAACGACAACCAGGGCACCTGGACGGGCCCCGTCTGGTTGACGACGAACCCGTGCGAGGTCGCCTGGGCGGCCAGGCCCTCGCGCAGCCGGGTGCCCGCACGGCGCATCAGCGCCACTCCGTCCTCCTCGCGAAGGATCTCGATGGTCGCCTTCGCGGCGGCCATCGCGGTCGCGGAGAACCAGAAGGAGCCGGTCGAATAGAGCGACTGCGCCGCGCAGCGCAGCGCGTCCGCGCCGGTGACCGCGGCGATGGGGAAGCCGTTGGCCATGGCCTTGCTCCAGGCCGTCAGGTCGGGGCGCACGCCCAGCGGCTCCCAGGAGCCGCGCAGGTCCAGCCGCCAGCCGGCCCGCACGTCGTCGATCACCAGGGCGGCGCCGAGCCGGTCGGCCAGGGCGCGCACCCCGCGGGCGAACGCGGTCTCGGCCAACTCCTGGTCCTCGAAGGAGTCGTGCTTGAACGGCGTGACGAGGATGGCCGCCACGTCGCCCTCGGCCTGGGCCGCCGCGGCCTCGGCCGACGCCAGGTCGTTGTAGGTGAACTCGATGGTGTCGGCCCGCTGGTTGGGGGTCACGCCGGACAGGCCGGGGGTGCACCACGGGTCGGCGCCGTGGTAGGCGCCGTGGGCGACCAGCACCTTGGTCCTGCCCGTGGCCGCCCTGGCCACCATCAGCGCCTGCGTGGTCGCGTCCGTGCCGTTCTTGGAGAACATCGCCCAGTCGGCGGACGGGATGAGGTCCACCAGCAACTCGGCGAGCTCCACCATGATCGGGCCGGGCCCGTTGAGGCAGTCGCCCGCCGCCTGCTGGGCGGCGGCGGCCGCCTCCACCCGCGGATTGCGGTGCCCGACGATCACCGGACCCCAGCTGCACATCAGGTCGACGTACTCCCGGCCGTCGGCGTCCCACTGCCGGGCCCCTTCGCCCCTGACGAAGAATTGGGGGTACTTCTCGCCGTGCAGCGCGGCGTTCAGGTGGCCGTACATGCCTCCGGGGATCACCTTGGCGGCGCGGCTGCGCAGTGAGGCGTCACCGGTGGTCGGTACGTCGCTCATATGACGGGCTCCTGTTCCCGAATTCACGAAAAGAGAGGGCGAGGACCTTCACCGGTCCCCGTACGGCTAGGCGTCGGTGACCGGCCCGTCCAGCCCGGCGTCCGAGCCGAGACCGCCCGCGACCCGGGCGGCGACGGCCGTGCCGAGCCTCGCGGCCCCCACGACATCCCTGCCCTCGATGAGCCCGGCTACGAACCCGGCGCAGTAGGCGTCGCCGCATCCCGTGGTGTCGACCACGGGCACGTCGAGCGCGGGCACCCGCGTCAGGCCTTCTTCTGTGGCGACCAGGCTGCCCTCTGCGCCGAGCGTGATGAGGACGCCGCGCGGCCCCTCGGCCAGCAGCGCCGCGGCCGCCTCCTCGACGGTGGCGGCCCCGGTGAGCAGGAGCGCCTGCTCCTCATTGGGAAGGAAGTAGTCGACGTGCGGCAGGAAGGCCCGCACCGCCGGCATGAGGTCGGCCATGTTGGACAGGAGGTCCATGGTGACCGCCGTACCGCCCTCCCGCGCCTTGTCGACGAGGTCGAAGAACGCCGGGTCGTGGAGTCCCCACGTCACGTCCATGCCGCCGAGGTGGACGACCTGGGCCGCGGTGACGCGCTCCTGGTCGATGTCGGCGAGCGACAACCCCAGGTTGGCGCCGGGGACGTGGAACGACGGCCGCCCGCCGTCCGGGCGGATCGGCAGGATGGAGGCCGCGGTCTGCTCGCCGGGCTTGCGGACGATTCCGGCGACGTCGACCCCTCGGTTGCGCATGACCATGATCAGGAAGTCGCCGAGCTCGTCGTCGCCCACCGCGCCGAGCGAGGCCACGGGGACGCCGATCTTCGCGAGGTCGACCGCGGTGCCCGCCGCCGCCCCCGCGGCGGTGATGCGCATCTGCTCGACCAGGTGGGTGTCCTGGCCCTCGGGGATGGATTCCACCGGGCGCGCCAGCACGTCCACAATGTGAACGCCAAGTGTGACAACCGACATGTGCGGATAATAGACGGGCGACCGACTAAAGGAACAGAGGGCAATGCCGAAGATCGTGAATCACGAGGAACGCCGTGACGAGGTGGTCGAGGCCACCCGCCGGATCATCCTGCGCGACGGCCTCGAGGCCGCGACCACGCGGGCCATCGCGAAAGAGGCCGGCTATTCCAATGGGGTGCTGACCCACTACTTCGCCGACAAGGACGACATCCTGGTCTCGGCGCTGGAGGCGTCACACCGGCGCATCGCCGAACGCCTGGCCCGCAGGCTGTCGGGCCGCAGCGGCGTCGACGCACTGCGGGAGGTGCTCATCGACAACGTGCCGCTCGACGACGAGCGCGCCGCGGAGACCGGCTTGGAGATCGGCTTCTGGGGGCGCAGCCTCACCAGCCCGGGCCTGCTGGAGGTCCAGCGGCGCGAAGCCGCCGACCTCCGCTATCTCGTGGGCAGCCTCCTGCGGGCCGCCGCCGAAGCAGGGCAGATCCGCACGGACGAGGACCTCGACGATGTGGCCGAGCGGCTGCTCGCGCTGGTCGACGGGCTGAGCGTGCACCGGCTGCTCTATCCGGACCGGCTCACCGGGGAACGCCTCGAACGGCTGATCCTCGGCGAGCTCGACCGACTGCGCCCCTGACGGCCGCCTCTACGGCAGCCGTGCCTCACCCCTGCCGCTGGGGCTCGTAACGCATCGTCCGGGACACCCCGACGCGTACGGCCGTGCCGGGGGTGATCACGACGTGCTCGTCCGGCGGGATGTCGTAGAAGTTCGGATCGCCCGGCGGCTGGATCTGCGTGCCGTTGACCGAGCCGAGATCGATGAGGTTGACGTCCCAGTCCTCCAGGGCGACCCGCAGGTGACGCCGGGACACCGAGCCGTCGGGGCTGGTCACCCGGACGGGCCGGGCCTTGCCCGCCTGCACCTCCGCGGCCCGCTCGGGGTCGCGGCCGAGCACGTAGTCGCCGTCCAGCGGCAGCGTCACCCCGTCGTCGAGTACGAGAGCCCCGAGCAACGGCCTCGGTCCCTGGTATTTGATCGCGGCCAGCTGGTCGATCGCGATGCCGCAGACCGCGCAGAAGGACGCGCGCGGGTCGTTGAAGTGGTCGTTGGTGCAGTCGACGCCCAAGACCAGCGGCCCCTGCGCCGCCGCGGAATCAGACCCCGTGTCGAACTGGGTCGCCTCCTCCTGGTCGGAGGGCTGAGGCTGGTCGAACGGGGGCTGGTCGAAGGGGGGCGGCTGATCGAAGGAGGGCTGATCGAACGGGCCTGAGGGCGGGCCGAGGGGGTCGTCCTGGCGGCTGTCCGCGTGGTTGTCAGCACGGTTGTCCGGGCGATTATCGGGGCGGTTGTCAGCGCGGTCGTCGGGGCGCTGGCCGAGCAGCGGGTCCTCTCCGGGAGGCAGCTGGTCGAAGAACGGACGCTGGTCCCGGAAGGGCTGCTCGCCGAACGCCTGCTCACCGAAAGGCGGCGGCGTTCCGTGCTCTCCGAAAGGCGGCGGCGTTCCGTGCTCTCCGAAAGGCGGCGGCGTTCCGTGCTCTCCGA
>NZ_BOOR01000003.1 GCF_016863335.1 Planotetraspora thailandica | reverse complement strand
CTCCGAAAGGCGGCGGCGTTCCGTGCTCTCCGAAAGGCGGCGGCGTTCCGTGCTCTCCGAAAGGCGGCGGCGTTCCGTGCTCTCCGAAGGGCGCTCCCGGGCCGGGCAGCGGGGGAAGCGGAGGTAAGGCGGATCCGGGCGAGACCGGGTCGAGCGGGTGGGGAGCATGCGGCGGCGGCCCAGACGGCGCGGGCGGCGCGGACAGAGGCAGATCGGCGTGGTGGGGCGGGGGAAGCACGGGTCCCGGCCCGTTCGACGCGTTCCCCCCGTGCTGGCCGGCCCCGTGCTGGCCGGCGCCGTGCTGGCCGGCGCCGTGCGGCCCTGACCCGAGCGGGGCGGGCAGGCCGAAACCATGCGGGGGCGGCCCGGGCACCGGCTCGGGCGGGGGCCCGGCGGGGGGAAGAGGCGGCAGCGGAGGCGGGACGACCGGCTCCCGCGCGGGGAGCGGCTCCGGCGGCTCGAAAGGAGGGAACGGCTGGGCGGGGCCGGGGGGCGCCCCGAAGTACCCGGGCGGCTGGTGCGGCGGCATCGGGGGCGGCGCGGGCCGGACGAACGGCGGCGGAAGGACGGGCTCGCCGGCACGGGTGAGGTCGAGTTCGACGCCCGCACCCGTGACGACGCCGCCGTCCAGGCGGGCGTACGGCGCCGGCTGCCCGGCGCCCGGCAGGCGCAGCTCTATCTTGGCCACCGGTCCGGCGACCAGTCTGTCGGTCCAGGTGAGCGCCTCACGTCCGGCCAGCCGGACATCGCCGTCGGGTCCTCCGGAGACGGTGGCGGTCGCGCTGCCGCTGACGAGCACGGCCACACCCCCTCCCGCAGGCCCGGCGACGGCGCAGGACACCGGCTCTCCGGCGATCGACCTGTCCATGGCGCGGGCGAGCACCTGGGCGACCCGGCGCGCGAGCGCGCGGCCGTCCCCGCCCGTCGCGGCGGTCTCCCGCAGAGCCGCCAGAAGGTCCGCCACGGGCTGGTCCACCGCGGCCGGGCTCTCCGGGGCCCGGTTCTCCAGAGCGCAGACGAGCAGCAAACCGTTCAGATGGGCGACCACGCCATCTCCCGGCAGTGGGCGGACCACCCCCACGCCCTGTTCCGTCACAGAACTCTCCCTCCCGAACACCCCGGAATCGCCAGCCGACCATCGGCATCCGGATCTGGCCACCGGCCGACACAGCGCCGCTGTCGTGACGTGCGGAACGCGGCGGCTACAGACACCGGATCGATCATCCCAGAACGTAGCAAATCCATGGTGAACGGCAATCCGGCGCCATCGCCACCGGACCATGTCCCAGAAATAGGGTCATACCCCGCTGAAGACACGATTGACATCCGAGGTGACGAGCACTCCAAAGACTTCGCCGCCGCGCTCGACCAGCAGGTATTCCGCCGCGGGGCTGCCGCGCATGGCGTCGAGGAGCGACTCGCCCTCGAGGTCGGCCCCGAGGACGATGGACGGCTCCAGGCTGCGCGCCACGGAGCCGACGTTCACCCAGGGGCGGCGATGTTCGGGGGTGGCGTTGATGGCCGACTCGTTGGCGATCGCGACGGGCCTGCCCTCGTGGTCGACCACCACGATCGCACCGGCCCCCGCCGCTCCGGCCCGGCGCAGCGCCTCCGACAGAGGCACCTCTGCGGTGACCGGCAACGCGCGGCGGGCCAGCGTGCGGGCCCGCAGCTGGGGCAGCTTGGCCCGCACCCGCGCCACCCGCAGCGACTGCGAGGCTCCGAGCCAGATGAAGGCCGCCAGCACGACCGACCAGAGCCAGGAGAAGTCGTCCGGCAGCTGCCCGGCGGCCACATAGGGCAGCAGGGCCAGGCCCACGATGACGACGGCGACGGTGCGGCCGCCCCAGGCGGCGGCGAGGGTGCCGCGGCCCGGGTCCTTGGTCGCCTTCCACACGCCCGCGCGTAGGAGCCGTCCGCCGTCGAGCGGCAGGCCCGGCAGCAGATTGAAGATCCCGACGATCAGGTTGGACAACCAGAGCTGCCAGATCAGCACGGGGATCAGCCCGATCGGAGGATTCGCCGCCATGTGCAGCGGGTTGATCGACCCCTCGACGAACAGGGCCGCTGACACCGCATACCCGATCACGGCCAGCCCGAGGGACAGCGCCGGACCGGCGAGGGCGACGTTGAACTCGCGGCCGGCCGTCTCCGGCTCGCGCTCGATCTCGGAGACCCCGCCGAGCATGTAGAGGACGATCCGCCGCACCGGCAGGCCGTAGTGCTTGGCGACCACACAGTGGGCGAGCTCGTGGAGCAGGACCGACGCGTAGAGGAGCACGGCGAAGATCAGCGCCACGAGGATGGCGCCGGCGTCGCCGTAGCCGGGAAGGCTCGCGGCGAACACGTTCTTGAACTGGAAGGCGATGAAGGCCGCCACGATCAGCCAGGTGGGCGAGATGTACACCGGAATGCCGAAGGGGCTCCCGATCCGCAGCCCCGGGGACTGGTTGGCAGGTGTACTCATGTCGGCCGCCTCATCTCCTCGACCTCGATGCTACGCGCCGCGAGGTGAGATCAGCCTACGAGTTCGCGGCAGGTCCGCGAACCCGGCCCGTCGGCGCACGGCCCCGCGCGGCGCCCGTCGGTGGTTGTCGCCCCCGTGGCCTACAGTGCGGGGCATGACCCTCGCCGAAGAGCGCTCGATCATCGGCGCCCTCTCCCCCTCACGTGCCGGTGACTTCATGACCTGCCCGCTGCTCTACCGGTTCAGGGTGATCGACCAGCTGCCCGAGCGGCCGTCCCCCGCCGCCGTGCGCGGCACGCTCGTGCACGCCGTGCTCGAACGGCTCTACGACCTCCCGCCGGAGGCCAGGACGGTCGCCGCGGCCCAGGACCTGCTGGAGCCCCAGTGGGAGCGCCTGCTGACCGGGGAACCCGAGTACGCGGGGCTGTTCTCCTCCGACGAGGAGCGCGACCAGTGGCTCACGCAGGCCAGGTCGATGGTGGAGCGCTACTTCACCCTGGAGGACCCGCGGCTGCTCGAGCCGGCCGAGCGGGAGATGTACGTCGAGACCGTGCTCGACAGCGGGCTGCTGCTACGCGGATACATCGATCGCCTGGACGTCGCCCCCACGGGTGAGGTCAGGGTCGTCGACTACAAGACGGGCACGGCGCCGCGGCACGACTTCGAGGCCAAGGCGCTGTTCCAGATGAAGTTCTACGCGCTCGCCCTGTGGCGGCTGAACGGCACGGTGCCGCGTGTGCTCCAGCTGATGTACCTCGGCAACGGCGAGATCCTCAGATACGCCCCCGACGAGGCCGACCTGCGGGCCACCGAGCGCAAGGTGCAGGCGCTCTGGGAGGCGATCGAACGGGCGGTCCGCACCAAGGAATGGCGACACCGGCCCTCGCGGCTGTGCGACTGGTGCGACCACCAGGCGTTGTGCCCGGAGTTCGGCGGCACCCCGCCGCCCGTGCCCGACCACCGTCCCGGCCTCTCCCCCCGCGGCGGGCGCGGCGCGAACCAGAGGCGGGCCGCCACCGACGAGCTGTGACGTGCACCCGCCGCGAGGAGTTCGGACACCCGCGAACGCGTACCGGTCCCCGCAGGTCGTATCGCGCTCGGCGTACGCCCCCTCATCCGTGCGAAGGAGACGGATATCCGCCGCGCGCAGGGTGGCGCGCTCCCCTCGCGTCCTAGATTGAATACGTGCGCACCACCTCCGGCGATTTCCGGTCCAGGCTCCGGATTCCCCCTCCCCCGATCAACGACCTGATCCTCGCGGTGGTGCTGACGGCGGCCTCGTTCCTCTTCATCCTGCTCGCGGGACCCGAGATCCTGGGCGGGGCGGTCCGATCCCCCGACTGGCTCAACCTGTCGCTCGCGGCCCTGACGACGCTTCCGGTGGCGCTGCGCAGGCGCTGGCCGTTCGTGGTCCTCGTGCTGACCGGCCTTCCGGAGGCGCTGGCGGCCGCGCTCGGCTACAACGCCGGCCTCGGCGCCGCCGGCGCTCTGGTGCTCCTGTACACCGTGGCGGCCTACCGGGGACTCGCACTGAGCCTCGCGGCGGCGGCCGTCTGCAGCGTGGGATACGTCACGGGCGTCCTCTTGGCGTCCCGGCCGATGTCGTGGATGGACCACGTCGTGACCGCCGTGCTCATCGTGTTGTGCTGGGTGGTCGGGCGCAGCGTCAGGCTGCGCAGGGCCTACCTGGCCGAGCTGACGCAGCGCGCGGACCGGCTCGAGCGGGCCAGGGAGGCCGACACCCGCGCCGCCCGCGCCGAGGAGCGCTCGCGTATCGCGCGTGAGCTGCACGACGTGGTCGCGCACCACGTCAGCGTCATGACGGTTCAGGCCTCCGCCGCGCGCAGGATGCTCGACACCGACCCGGGCGTGGCTCGCGACGCGCTCACCGCCATCGAGGAGATGGGCCGTACCGCGATGGCGGAGATGCGCAGCATCGTCGGCGTGCTGCGCACGGACGGCCCCGCCGAGCGGGAACCGCAGCCGGGCATGCACGACCTCCCGACGCTGGTCGAGCAGATGCGCGAGGCGGGCCTCAGCATCCAGCTCTGGATCGAGGGCGAGACGCCCGTCCTGCCGCCCGGCGTGGACCTGGCCGCCTACCGCCTGGTGCAGGAGGCGCTGACCAACAGCCTCAGGCACGCGGGCCCGGCGGCCCGCGCGTGGGTCACCGTACGGCAGGAGCCGGGCGAGCTGATGGTCCACGTCGAGGACGACGGCCGGGGCGCCGCGGCGGAGCTCGTCAAGAACGGAGCCGGATCCGGTCACGGTCTCGTCGGCATCAGGGAGCGTGTGGCCCTTTATGGTGGAGTCCTGCGGATCGGCCCCCGTGACGGAGGCGGATTCGAGGTCCGGGCCCGATTCCCCCTCAAGGACAGGACATGACGATCAGGGTGTCTCCTTCCACCCCAAGAAGGCCTGCGCGCCCGGGTGCGGATCGCCGATGACGATCCGCGTCCTGCTGGTGGACGACCAGCCGCTGCTGCGCACGGGATTCCGCTTCATCCTGGAGGCCGAGCGCGACGTCACCGTCGTCGGCGAGGCCGGGGACGGCGCGACCGCGATGGACCAGTCGCGTGCGCTCCTGCCCGACGTCGTGCTGATGGACATCCGCATGCCGGGCATGGACGGCATCGAGTCCACCCGGCGCATCGTGCGCGAGGCCGCGCCGAGCGCCCACGTGCCGAAGGTTCTCGTGCTCACCACGTTCGACCTCGACGAATACATCGTGGAGGCGCTCAGGGCGGGCGCGAGCGGCTTCCTGCTGAAGGACGTGCCGCCGGACGAGCTCGTGCAGGCCATCAGGGTGGTGGCGGCCGGGGACGCGATCGTCGCCCCCAGCGTCACCCGCCGCCTGCTCGACCGGTTCGCCACCCGGTTGCCCTCGGTCCACCGGGAGACGACCCCGGCCCGGCTCGACCGCCTGACCGAGCGCGAACTGGAGGTGCTCCGCCTGATCGCCAGAGGCATGTCCAACGCGGAGATCGCAGCCGAGCTCGTGGTCAGCGAGACGACCGTCAAGACGCACGTGGGCAACGTGCTGACGAAGCTGGGGCTGCGCGACCGCGTGCAGGCCGTGGTGCTGGCCTACGAGACCGGGCTCATCACCCCCGGCGCCCTGCCCTGACCGTCTCCACCCCGAGACCCTGAGCGGCTACTCCTCGGGGAGTAGGGGTCGCCCTGAGGTCTCCTGCCCCGGGGGCAGGCGGGGTCGGTCCCGTAGACCGATCCTTTCGCCGCGGGCCGCTCATAGCGTCGAACCATGACATTCGGAACGACCTCCGTGGGATCACCGCTCGCCGGCGCCGCTCCGGTGACCGAGGACGAGATCCGCTCCGCCGGCTCGCTCGCCGCGCGCGCGGTCGGCGTCACCAAGGTGTACGGCACGGGCGACGCCCGGGTGAACGCCCTCGACGGCGTCACCCTCGGCATCCCGGGCGGCCGGTTCACCGCCATCATGGGCCCCTCCGGGTCCGGCAAGTCCACCCTCATGCACTGCCTGGCAGGCCTCGACACCGTGACGGCCGGGCAGGTCTTCGTCGGCGACGTCGAGCTGACCCGCCTGGACGACAAGCGGCTCACCCGGCTGCGCCGCGACAGGATCGGTTTCGTGTTCCAGTCGTTCAACCTGATCCCGACGCTGACCGCGCTCGAGAACATCACCCTCCCGATGGACATCGCGGGCGTGCGCCCCGACCAGGCGTGGGTGGACACGGTGATCGACACGGTGGGCCTGCGCCCCCGCCTCAGGCACCGCCCGGCCGAGCTGTCCGGCGGCCAGCAGCAGCGGGTCGCGTGCGCGCGGGCCCTGGCGGCCAAGCCGGAGATCGTCTTCGCCGACGAGCCGACCGGCAACCTCGACTCGCGCGCGGGCGCGGAGGTTCTGTCGTTCCTGCGGAGCTCGGTCAGGGAGATGGGCCAGACGATCGTCATGGTGACTCACGACCCGGTCGCGGCCTCCTACGCCGACCTGGTGGTCTTCCTCGCCGACGGCCGCATCGTCGACCAGCTTCCCGAGCCCACCCCCGACGGGGTGCTGGAGCGTATGAAGGGCCTGGACCGATGATCGCCCGGCTGACGCTGAGGAACCTCCAGGCGCACAAGCTGCGCCTGGCACTGACGGGGATCGCGGTGATCCTGGGCACGGCGTTCGTGGCCGGCACACTGATCTTCACCAGCACGACGAACAAGGCCTTCGACGAACTGTTCAACGAGGGCACGCAGACGGTCGACGTGACCGTGCGCGCCGAGCAGGCGTTCACGGGAGCCGACGGCGGCATGACGGTCGAGCCGATCCCCGCCGCCGTCCTCGACGAGGTCCGCCGGGTGGACGGCGTGGCCGAGGCTCGGGGCGACGTGATGGGCTTCGCCGGGATCGTCGGCAGGGACGGCAAGATCGCTGGCGGCAACGGCCCACCGCAGTTCGGCATCGCCTGGCCGGCGACCCTGTCCGACTACGGCCTCGTGAACGGCCGGGCGCCCGCGGGCCCCGGCGAGGTCGCCATCGACTCGGTGACGGCCGGCAAGACCGGCTACACGACCGGCGACCGGATCACGATCGTGACGAAGGGTCCGGCCGAGCCGTACCAGGTGGTCGGGGTGTTCAAGGTCGGCGAGAGCGGGCGCACCGGCGGCGTGACCTACGCCGCCTTCGATCCGGCCACCGCGCAGCGGCTGCTGGTCGGGCCCGGCGCCTACTCGGGGATCGTCGCCAAGGCCGCGGCCGGGGTGACCCCCGCCGAGCTGGCCCAGCGGGTGACCGCCGCCGTGCCGAAGGGATATGAGGCCGTCACCTCCAAGCAGGCGGCCGACGAGGCGTCCGGCGACGTCAAGGAGCTGCTCGGCTTCCTCGGCACGTTCCTGCTGACCTTCGGGGTCATCTCGATCTTCGTGGGCTCGTTCATCATCTTCAACACGTTCTCGATGCTGGTGGCGCAGCGCACCAGGGAGCTCGCTCTGCTGCGGGCCGTCGGGGCGTCGCGCCGCCAGGTGACCCGCTCGATCATGGGCGAGGCGCTCGGCGTGGGGCTGCTCGGCTCGATCGCCGGCCTGCTTGCGGGGGCGGGGCTGGCGGTCGGGCTGCGCGGCCTGTTCTCCGCGGTCGGCGCCGACCTTCCCACGACCGCTCTCGTGATCGAGCCGTCGACCATCGCGTGGACTCTTGCGGTCGGCGTGACCGTCACCCTGTTCGCGGCCTACTTCCCGGCGCGCCGGGCGGCACGGATCGCTCCGGTGGCCGCGCTGCAGGACGGCCTGGCCGCACCGGCCCGGTCGCTGCGCGTGCGGGCCGTGGCGGGCGGGCTGCTCGCCCTGACCGGCGGCGCGGTGCTCGCGGCGGGGCTGTCGGGCGCGGGTGAGGCGCTCGCCCTGGTGGGCGCGGGGGCTCTGCTGGTCTTCCTCGCCGTGGCGATGCTGAGCCCGCTGTTCGCCAGACCGGTCACCAGGGCCCTGGGCACGCCCCTGGTGCGGCTGGCGGGCGCGACGGGCAATCTGGGCAGCCGGAACGCGCAGCGCAACCCACGGCGCACCTCGGCCACGGCGGCCGCGCTGATGATCGGCATGGCGCTGATCGCCGCGGTGTCGGTGCTGGCGTCGTCCATGACGGCATCCATCGACAAGGCGCTTGACACCGCGCTGGGCGCCGACTTCCAGGTGTCGTCGGGCGGCGGGTTCGGGCCGGTGCAGTCGTTCGACCCGTCGGTCGCGGCCGGGCTGGCCCGGGTGCCGGGCGTCGAGTCGGCCACCGCGACGACGTACGCCCAGGTCAAGCTGGGCGGGGAGATGGTGTTCGCCACCGTGGGCGACCCCGCGCGGCTGGCCGGGCCGTTCCGGATGGAGATGAGCTCCGGCGGGGCGGCCGCGGGCACCGACGAGATCCTGGTCGGCGCCAAGACCGCCGCGGACAAGGGCTGGACCGTCGGCAGCCGGATCGCCGCGCAGTACGCCGACGGCGCCACCGCGACAGTGCGCGTCGCCGGGGTGTACAAGGACAACCCGATGGCCGGGTCGTATCTCCTCGGCGAGAGCACCTTCGCGGCCCACTACCCGGGCGGGCAGATCTCCTCGGTGCTTCTCGTCAAGGAGCCGGGGGCCGACGCCGCGACGGTGCGCAAGGCGCTCGACGGCTACCTGGCGGCCTATCCCAACCTGACGCTGCAGGACCAGTCGGACATGAAGGAGCAGGCCCGCAGCGGGGTCTCCCAGCTCCTCGCCATGATCAGCGCGCTGCTGGTGTTGTCGATCCTCATCGCGATCCTCGGCATCGTCAACACGCTCGCCTTGTCGGTGATCGAGCGGACGCGTGAGATCGGGCTGCTCCGGGCCATCGGAATGGGACGCCGCCAGCTGCGCCGGGTGATCCGGTACGAGTCCGTGCTCATCTCGGTCTTCGGGTCGCTGCTGGGCGTGCTGGTCGGCGTCGGCTTCGGCTGGGCGGCGCAGCGGGCCCTGTCCGGCGACGGCATCGACGTGCTGGCCGTACCGGCGGGGCAGCTCGCGGCCTATGTGGCGGCCGCCGCCCTGGTGGGCGTGCTGGCGGCGGTCTGGCCGGCGCGGCGGGCCGCCCGCATGGACGTGCTGCGGGCCATCGCCACCCAGTGACGGTCCCGATGACGGCCCGAGAACACCGCCGGTACGGCTCCCGCGGGAGCCGTACCGGCGGAATGGTGTCTCAGACGGCCGCGGGGGCGGCCTCGGCCGCGGCGGCGGGCGCGTTCTCCGGGAAGTGGCAGGCCACCTCATGTCCGGGGGCGAGCTTCTGCAGCGGCGGCTCCACCGTCTTGCAGATCTCCTGTGCCTTCCAGCAGCGGGTGTGGAACCTGCACGCGGGCGGCGGGTTGAGCGGGGACGGCACGTCGCCCTGGAGGCGGATGCGCTCACGCTCGACACGCCGCTTGGGGTCAGGGATCGGCACCGCCGACAGCAGCGCGTTCGTGTACGGGTGCATGGGCGACTCGTACAGGCTCTTGCGGTCGGCGAGCTCGACCAGCTTGCCGAGGTACATGACCGCGACCCGGTCACTGATGTGCCGCACCACCGACAGGTCGTGCGCGATCACGACGTAGGTGAGGTCAAGCTCGTTCTGCAGGTCCTCCAGGAGGTTGACCACCTGGGCCTGGATGGACACGTCCAGCGCGGAGACGGGCTCGTCGGCGATGATCAGCTTGGGTTTGAGCGCCAGCGTCCTCGCGATCCCGATGCGCTGCCGCTGACCGCCGGAGAACTCGTGCGGGTAGCGGTTGTAGTGCTCGGGGTTGAGGCCCACCAGCTCCAGGATGTCCTGGACGGCCTTCTTCACGCCCTGCTCGGTCTTGATGCCCTGGATCCGGAAGGGCGCGCCGACGATGGCGCCGACCGTGTGCCGGGGGTTGAGCGAGCTGTAGGGGTCCTGGAAGATCATCTGCACGTCCCTGCGCAGCGGGCGCATCTTGCCCTGGGACATGTGCGTGATGTCGTTGCCCTCGAAGACGATCTTCCCGCCGGTCGGCTCGATCAGCCGGGTGATCAGGCGGCCCGTGGTCGTCTTGCCGCAGCCGGACTCGCCCACCAGGCCGAGCGTCTCACCCTTGCGGACCTCGAAGGAGACGCCGTCGACGGCCTTGACCGCGGCCACCTGGCGCTGCAGCAGCCCCTTGGTGACCGGGAAGTGCTTCTCCAGCCCTTGGACGGACAGCAAGGGCTCACTCATGGAACTCTCCTCGGGTGACGGCGGTTGCCCGCGCGGACGGCCGCCTCACGACGCCTCCAGGTTCGGCTTGATCTCGTTCTCCCAGATGGAGCGCCGCTGGTCGCGCGGAAGGTGGCAACGCACCAGGTGCCCGCCCTCGGTTTCCACGAGCTCGGGGACGAGCGACGACCCCTTGCCCGCCGTGCGGTCCTCGAAGACGCAGCGCGGGTGGAAGGCGCAGCCGGAGGGCACGTTGATGAGCGAGGGCGGCGAGCCCTTGATCGGCAGCAGCCGCTCGGTCCGCTCCCGGTCAAGGCGCGGCATGGAACCCAGCAGGCCCCACGTGTAGGGGTGCTCGGGCCGCTCGAAGATGTCCTCGGCCGTGCCGTACTCCACGCACTTGCCGCCGTACATCACGAGGATGTCGTCGGACAGCTCGGCGACGACGCCGAGGTCGTGGGTGATGATGATCAGCGCGGCGTTGAAGTCGCGCTGCAGGTCGCGCATCAGGTCGAGGATCTGCGCCTGCACGGTCACGTCGAGCGCCGTGGTCGGCTCGTCGGCGATCAGCAGCTCGGGGTCGCAGCTCAGCGCCATGGCGATCATCGCGCGCTGCCGCATGCCGCCGGAGAACTCGTGCGGGTAGCTGTCCACCCGGCGGTCCGGCTGGGGGATGCCCACGCGGCCCAGCATCTCGATGGCGTGCTTGCGCGCGACCTTCTTGCTGACGTCGTTGTGGATGCGGTACGCCTCGATGATCTGCGCGCCCACCGTGTAGAACGGGTGCATCGCCGACAGCGGATCCTGGAAGATCATCGCCATCTTCTTGCCGCGCAGCGTGCGCACGTGCTCGGCGTCGGCGGCGACGAGCTCCTCGCCGTCCAGCCAGATCTCGCCGCCGATCTGCGCACGGCCGCCCTTGTGCAGGCCGAGGATGCCGAGCGAGGTGACGCTCTTGCCGGAACCCGACTCGCCCACGATGCCGAGGGTCTTGCCGCGCTCGAGCGAGAACGACAGCCCGTCGACCGACTTGACCAGGCCGTCGTCGGTCGGGAAGTGGATCCGCAGGTCCTTCAGTTCAAGGAAACTCATACCAGTCTCACCCTCGGGTCGACCACGGCGTACAGGAGGTCGACGACCAGGTTCGCGAAGACCACGAAGAAGGCCGCCACGAGCACCACGCCCATGACCTGGGGCAGGTCCTGGTAGCCGATCGCGTCAATGGCGTACTTGCCGATGCCGGGCAGGGAGTAGGTGCTCTCGGTGAGGACCGCGCCGCCGAGCAGCAGGCCGAAGTCGAGACCGAAGATCGTCAAGATGGGGGTGAGCGCGCCGCGCAGACCATGCTTGAGGACCACCGTGCGCTCGGCCAGGCCCTTGGCCCGCGCCGTGCGGATGTAGTCCTCGTTCATCGTCTCGAGCATGCCCGCCCGGGTCAGCCGCGCGTAGTTGGCGGCGTAGAGGAAGGCCAGGGTTATCCAGGGCAACAGCAGGTCGTACGCCCAGGTGAGCGGATTGGTGAGGAAGGGGGTGTAGACGTTGCCCGGCGCCGTGATGTGCAGGCCGTAGCTGAACAACACCAGCGACACCATGCCGGTGAAGAAGATGGGCAGCGACACGCCGGCCAGGGCGACGCCCATCGCGGCTCGGTCGAAGAAGCTTCCGCGTCGTAGCGCCGAGACCACACCGGTCGCGACTCCGGCGATGACCCAGATGACCGCCGCCCCGATCGCCAGGGAGATCGTGACGGGCAATCGGTCGAGCAGGTCGGGCCAGACCGGCAGACGGGTGCGGAAGGAGTACCCGAAGCAGGGCGCGGGGCAGTGCTCGACGCTGGGGCCGTTGTTGTAGTCGGCGCCGGCGACGATGCCCTTCGCGAACCGCCCGTACTGGACGATCAGCGGGTCGTTGAAGCCCAATTGCTCGGCCGCGAGCTTGACCTGCTGCTCCGTGGCGGTCCTGCCCACGTAGCGGGCCGCCAGGTCCTCCGGCGTCGCGCCGGCCAGACGCGGGACGAGGAAGAAGATGCCGAACGTGATGATGCTCACGATCGAGAGCATCACGACCGCCCAGATCAGCCGCCGGATGATGTATGTGACCACAGTCCCCCCGGCTCCGGGGGCCGGCCCTCACGGACCGGCCCCCTTGCCGCATTCACGCGTAGTGCGGATATCGGATAGGCAGGGGTTACTTGACGCCCATGCCGAGGTAGTCGTACATGCCGTACGCGTCGTTGACGAAGACGTTCGACGCGTTCTTGCTGCGGATCAGCAGAGCCTTGGCCCAGACGTTCGGCAGGATGTACGCGTCATCCATGACCTTCTTGTCGATCTGGGTCCAGATGGCGTTGCGGGCGTTGGCGTCGGTCTGCTCCATCGCCTGGTCGATCAGCTTGTCGACCTCGGGGTCGCGGACGCTGACGTTCGACGAACCGCCGGTGTCGCGGATGACGCGGCTGTCGACGATCTGCTGGAGGAAGCCGAAGCCGTCGGGCCAGTCCGACTGCCAGCCGTTCATGGCCAGGCCGAGCTTGTTGTCCTTGGCGTAGCCCGGCTTGCCGGCGTACAGGGCGAAGTAGTCGGCCTGCGGGAACGGCTTGAGGGTCAGCTTGATGCCGACGCGGCCCAGAGACTGCTGCAGCGCCTCGGCGGCCGCCTTCTCCTTCGGACGCTCGGCCCGGTAGGAGATGTTGGTCTCGAAGCCGTTCGGCTGGCCGCAGGCGGTCAGGGCCTCCTTGGCCTTGGTCAGGTCACCCTTGTTGTCGGCGCCCGGCGGGTAGGTGTTGAAGTCCTCGTGGCCGGGGATCGCCGGCGGCAGCAGGCTGGTCGCGATCTGGCCGCCCGCGAACTCGCCGCCCCACGCGGTCTGGAGGGTGGTCTTGTCCGCGGCGTACTCGACGGCCTTGCGGCAGTCGATGTTGTCCAGCGGCGGGACGTTGCCGTTGATCGAGGTGTACCAGAGGCGGGTGCCCGTCGGGTTGTCCGTGTTCGCCTTGATCGTCGGGTCGGGCAGGATGCGGCCGAGAGCGGCCGGCTGCGCACCGGTGCCCGCGATGTCGACGTCCAGGTCTCCGGCGAGGATCCGGTTGTCGATGTCGTCGGCGTTGACGTTGGTCGAGACCTCGTAGCCGTCGGGCAGGGCCTTGCGGTTCGGGTCGGTCGCCGGGTCCCAGTTGGGGTTGCGGACCAGGCTGAAGCCCTTGCCGATCTCGTTCGTCTTGAACATGTACGGACCGGTGGCGATGACGTGTTCCTTGTACTTCGCGCCGGTGTCCTTGTCCGCGGGGACCGGGATGGTGGCGGGAAGCTGGGCGAAGTAGTCGAAGTTGCTCAGCGGCTGCTTCAGGTGGAAGACGATCGTCTGGTCGTCCGGCGTCTCGATCGCGCTGTCGGTGTTGACGCCCTTGGACTTGTACGCGCCCTTGTAGTCCTTGGGCCAGTTCAGGAAGTCGTTGAAGTAGGTGTACCCGTCGGGGAACACCTCCTTGTCGAACGAGCGCTCGACGCCGTACTTCACGTCCTTGGACGTGACGGGGGTGCCGTCCTCGAACTTGATGCCCGCCTTGAGCTTGTAGGTCCAGGTCTTGGCGTCGTCGCTCGGCGTGCCCAGGCCCTCCGCGAGGTCGGGCGTCAGCTCGTTGCCCTCCTTGCCCACAGCCGACTTGAACATCACCAGCGAGCGGCCGTAGAGCCGGATGAAGTTCCAGGAGTAGCCGTAGTAGGTGTCGCCCGGGTCGAGGGAGTCCCAGTCACCCGCGTTCGCGAACTTGAGGATGCCGCCCTTCTTGTCGGACGGGTCGACCACACCGGTGAGCGCGGCGTTGAACGTGCCCGTCCCTCCGGCCGCCGTGCCCCCGCCGGAGGACGAGGGTGTGCTGCTGCCCGAACCGCCCCCACAGGCGGCGAGGCCGAGGGTGAGGAGCGCGCCGAGGGCGGCCACACCCAGTCTCGTTGTTTTCTGCATCTACTAACCCCTTGGTTGGTGGAGCCGGGGACTTACGGGAAATCGGGAAAGCTCATCGAGCCTTCGGATCGAGGGCATCCCTCAAGCCATCACCGAACAGGTTGAAAGCCAGGACGGTGATGAAGATCGCCATACCGGGGAAGAACATGAAATGCGGGACGGTGTAGAACCGGACCGCGTCCGACAACATGCCGCCCCACGTCGGGGTGGGCGGCCGGACGCCGACGCCGAGGAACGACAGCGCCGCCTCGAACAGCACGTTCGTCGGGATCAGCAGCGTCGCGTAGATGAGGATCGGCGCGACCAGGTTGGGCAGCATCTCGCGGAAGATGATGTACGGCCCGCGGGCGCCAAGGCTGCGCGCGGCGTCGACGAACTCCCGCTCGCGCAGCGACAACGTCTGCCCGCGGATGATGCGCCCGATGTACGGCCAGTTGAAGAAGCCGATGATGAAGATCAGCAGCGAGACGCGCAGGGTGTCGCCGCTCAGGCCGAACGCGGTGTCGGGGATGACGCCCGCGAGCGCGATGGCGAAAACCAGGATCGGGAAGGCCAGGAAGACGTCCATCGTCTTGCTGATGATCGAGTCGACGATGCCGCCGAAGTATCCCGCCGTGACCCCGAGCAGGGTGCCGATGACGACCGACAACACCGTGGCGAGGAAGGCGATCAGCAGCGAGATGCGGGCGCCGTAGACGACCCGGCTGAAGATGTCGCGGCCGTTGACGGGCTCGACGCCGAAGAGGTGGTCGGGGCCGATGCCCGTACCGCCCTTGGGCACCAGCGTGGCGGGGTCGATCATGTCCGAGTTGAACTGCGTGGGATCCTGGCCCAGGACCTTGACGATCAGCGGGGCGAAGATCGCCACGAGGATCAGGAGGATCACCACTAAGCCGCCGGCGAGGGCGACCTTGTCACGCTTGAGGCGCATCCAGGCGATCTGACCGAGCGAGCGGCCCACGATGGGGATGCCCGGCCTTTCTGCGATGAGGATGCCGGGCCCTAAATCCGAGCCGGGCGCGTCCAGCGGCGCGGTCATTGAACCTCCTTGTCCGGCCCCATGACCAAGGCGCTGTGTTTCTCGATGACCTTGCTTTGCGCGGCCATGGGTGTCGGACCCCCTGGGATCGCAGGCGACATTGTCCATGAGGTCCGCTTTGGTACACGGTGCCTCTGGAACGGACAATGTATGCCCTGAGCTGCGGTGACCAGGACCCTGAGAGCCCCTGTGGCTCAACTGTGATTCACGCGAAACTCATTCGTATCGATCTTGTATGGTTTGTCGAGTTCTCGTATCAGTAGTGTCGCGAAACCGTGACATTGCCGGACATTGTCCGCCCGTACGACCGGCGTATGAGATTTCTTCAGTCGATGCCGCGGCGCTTCAGGATGGCCTCGATGTCGGAGAAGTCGTCGGCGGGGGCGGCAGCCTCCCTGGGGGCCTTCCCGGGGGCCTTCTCGACGGGCCGCGGGGCCTCCCCGGCCGGCTGCGCGGCGGCCCGCCGCTCCCCCGGCCCCGCCGTACGGGCCTTGGACAGGGTGCGGCCGCGCAGGACGCCCGAGACGAAGAACAACACCGCCGACAGGCCCGCGACCACGACGCCCGCCCAGACCTGAGGCGACAGCACCAGGCCGGTGACGAACCCGACGACGGCCGTCCCGATGTTCCACACCGTCTTCAGCGCCCCGGTGAGGTAGGCGGCCAGGGGCAGCAACGCCCAGGCGCCGGCGCGCAGGCCCGCGGCGATCCCCCGGCGGCGGAAGGCGAGATAGCCGAGGCCGATCCCCACGGCGGTCAGCCCGGCGCACAGCGGCAACCAGGCGATCTGGTCGAAGGTCATGGCGGCCCCCTAGATCTGGCGGCGATCGTGCGATCACGGCGTTTCTTTCATCCTGGCACGCGACCCGCCGATCCGGCCCCCTCCCCCGTGATCATGCAGAAGTTCGCCGGAACCCCTCCCCGCCTGCCCTCCCCCACGCCGTGATCATGCAGAAGCTCGGCGAACCCCCACCCCACCAGCCCACACACCGCTCGTGATCATGCAGAAGTTCGGTGAACTCCCGCCCCACCAGCGCAAACGCCGCTCGTGATCATGCAGAAGTTCGCCGCCACCCCACCCCACCAGCCCGTACGGCCGGCGTGATCATGCGATGAGCGAACGCAGCAGCTCGACGTTCACGTCCCTCAGGGACGGCATGACCAGCCGTCCCTCCGCCGGGGCGATCGGCAGGACGCTGGGCACGGCCACGACCCGGCATCCGGCGGCCGTCGCGGACGCGACGCCGTTCGGCGAGTCCTCCAGGACGGCGCAGCGGCCCGGATCCACCGAGAGGAGCTGGGCCGCGGTCAGGTAGGGCTCGGGGTGGGGTTTGGTCTGGGACACGTCGTCGGCGGTCACGATGATCTCGAAGAACTCGCGCCCGACGGTCTTCAGGACGGCGTCGGCGATCACCCGCAGCGACGAGGTCACCAGACCCGTCCGCACGCCGTGGTCGTCGAGGCTGCGCAGCAGGTCGAGGGCGCCGGGCATGAGCGTGACGCCGGCGTGCAGCCGGGCCTCCATGCCCTCGATCAGCCATTCCCCCACGACGGCCGGGTCGACGTCGGTCTTGGTCAGCGCCAGCATGTAGGCGACGGTCCGCTCCCAGGAGCCCCCGACCAGCTGTGCCTGGTGCTCCGGCCCCCAGGTGCCGCCGAGACGCCCGATCACCTCTTCCTCGACCTCGAACCACACCCGCTCGGTGTCGACGAGCAGTCCGTCCATGTCGAACAGAACAGCGTCCACGTGACCCCTTCCCCCGGCCGTAGGCCTTCGTCAAGAGGGGGGACCAACATGGTAGAGGTCCTCCCGGAGCCTTCCTTCACCCGGGAGCCGGGTTCTGGGGGCCCGGCGCCGGGGCAGCGTCAACACGCGCCGCCCCGGCCGCATTCCCGGGCCTGCCAGGAGGGTCAGACGTTGAAGTACTTCGCCTCGGGGTGGTGGGTGATCAGCGCGGACGTGGCCTGCTCGGGGTGGAGCTGGAACTCCTCCGACAGGGAGACGCCGATGCGCGAGGGATCGAGCAGCTCCACGAGCTGCACCTGGTCCTCCAGGTTGGGGCACGCGGGGTAGCCGAAGGAGTAGCGGCAGCCCGCGATGTTCACCTTGAGCATGTCGTCGAGCGACTCGTCGCCGCCGATGCCCAGCTCCGAGCGCACCCGCGCGTGCCAGTATTCGGCGAGCGCCTCGGTCAGCTGTACGGACAATCCGTGGAGCTCCAGGTAGTCGCGGTAGGCGTCCTTGGCGAACAGCTCGGCCGTGGCCTCGCTGATCCGGTTGCCCATCGTGGCGACCTGGAAGGCGATGACGTCGACCTCTCCCGAGTCGCGCGACCGGAAGAAGTCCGACAGGCACAGGTGCCGGTCGCGCCGCTGGCGCGGGAAGGTGAACCGGGTGCGCTCGTTGCCCGCCTCGTCCAGGATGATGAGGTCGTCGCCCTGGCTGACACACGGGAAGTAGCCGTACACGACGGCCGCCTCGAGCAGGTTCTCCGTCTGCAGGCGGTCCAGCCACATGCGCAGCCGCGGACGCCCCTCGGTCTCCACGAGCTCCTCGTAGGAGGCCCCGTCGCCGCGGGACGCCTTGAGGCCCCACTGGCCCATGAACGTGGCCCGCTCGTCGAGGAAGGCCGCGTACTCGGCCAGGGGGATGCCCTTGACGACCCGGTCGCCGAAGAACGGCGCCGTCGGCACGGGGTTGTCGGCCGCGACGTCGGAGCGGGCCGGCAGGTCCTCCACTGCGGTTCGGGTCAGCACGGCGCCCGTCTTCACCCGCCGCTCGCGCAGCGGCGGCAGCGTCGCGCCCGCCTCACCGCGCTTGACCGCCATGAAGGCGTCCATCAGCCGCAGACCCTCGAACGCGTCCCTGGCGTAGCGGACCTCTCCCTGGTACAGCTCAGCCAGGTCCTGTTCCACGTACGCCCGGGTCAGGGCGGCCCCTCCCAGGAGCACCGGATACTTGTCGGCGATGCCCCGGGAGTTCATCTCCTCGAGGTTCTCCTTCATGATGACCGTGGATTTCACGAGAAGTCCGGACATGCCGATCACGTCGGCCTTCTCGTCGTCCGCGGTCTCGAGGATGGCCGACACCGGCTGCTTGATGCCGAGGTTCACGACCTCGTAGCCGTTGTTGGACAGGATGATGTCCACCAGGTTCTTGCCGATGTCGTGCACGTCGCCCTTGACGGTGGCGAGCACGATCCGGCCCTTGGTGGCTCCCTCCACGCGGTCCATGTACGGCTCCAGGTGGGCCACCGCGTTCTTCATGACCTCGGCCGACTGCAGAACGAACGGCAGCTGCATCTGGCCGGACCCGAACAGCTCGCCGACCGTCTTCATGCCGTCGAGCAGGACGTCGTTGATGATCTCCAGGGCGGGGCGCTGGGCGAGCGCGTCGTCGAGGTCCGCCTCCAGGCCCTTGCGCTCCCCGTCGATGATGCGCCGCTTGAGCCGCTCCCACAGGGGCAGGCCGGCGAGCTCGGCGGCCTTGTCGGCCTTGAGCGCCGCGGCGTCCACGCCCTCGAACAGCTCCATGAACCGCTGCAGCGGGTCGTAGCCCTCACGACGCCGGTCGTAGATGAGGTCGAGCGCCACCTGGCGCTGCTCGTCGGGGATGCGCGCCGTCGGCAGGATCTTGGAGGCATGCACGATGGCCGAGTCGAGCCCGGCGTTGACGCACTCGTTGAGGAAGACCGAGTTGAGCACGATCCGCGCGGCCGGGTTGAGGCCGAACGACACGTTGGACAGGCCGAGCGTCGTCTGCACCGTCGGGTAGCGCCGCTTCAGCTCGCGGATGGCCTCGATGGTCTCGATGCCGTCGCGCCGGGTCTCCTCCTGGCCCGTGGCGATGGGGAAGGTGAGGCAGTCGACGATGATGTCCTCGACCTTCGTCCCCCAGTTGCGCACCAGGTCCTCGATGATCCGTACGGCGATGCGCACCTTCCATTCGGCGGTGCGCGCCTGGCCCTCCTCGTCGATGGTCAGTGCGACCACGGCGGCGCCGTGCTCCTTGACCAGCCGCATCACCTTGGTGAAACGGGAGTCGGGACCGTCGCCGTCCTCGTAGTTGACCGAGTTGACGACCGCGCGGCCGCCGAGCATCTCCAGGCCGGCCTCGATGACGGCGGGCTCGGTCGAGTCGATGACGACGGGAAGCGTGGAGGCGGTGGCGAAGCGGAACGCCAGCTCCTTCATGTCCGCGACGCCGTCCCGGCCGACGTAGTCGACGCAGAGGTCCAGCATGTGGGCGCCGTCGCGGGCCTGGGCGCGCGCGATCTCCACGCACTCCTCGTAGTTGCCCGCAAGCATCGCCTCGCGGAACGCCTTGGAGCCGTTGGCGTTGGTCCGCTCGCCGATGGCCAGGTAGGAGGTGTCCTGGCGGAAGGGGACGTGCTGGTAGAGCGAGGCCGCGCCCGCCTCGGGACGCGGCCGCCGTTCGGCGCGCGACCTTCCCGACAGTCGTTCGACCACCTTCTGCAGGTGCTCGGGCGTGGTGCCGCAGCAGCCGCCGATCAGCGCGAGCCCGTAGTCGCGGGTGAAGCCCTCGTGCGCGTCGGCGAGCTCGTCCGGGGTGAGCGGGTAGTGGGCGCCCTCGGAGGTGAGCTGCGGCAGTCCGGCGTTCGGCATGCACGAGATGGGCAGCCGCGCGTGCTTGGCCAGGTAGCGCAGGTGCTCGCTCATCTCCGCCGGACCGGTGGCGCAGTTGAGTCCGATCAGGTCGACGCCGAGCGGCTCGATCACGGTGAGCGCGGCGCCGATCTCCGACCCCAGCAGCATCGCGCCGTTGGTCTCGATCGTGACCTGGGTGATGATCGGCACGTCGCGCCCGGAGTCCTCCACGGCCCGCTTGGCGCCGACGACCGCCGCCTTGACCTGGAGAAGGTCCTGGCAGGTCTCGATGATGATGGCGTCGGCCCCGCCGGCGATCAGGCCCGCCGCGTTGTCGCGGTAGGCGTCGCGCAGGGTCAGGTACGGCAGATGCCCCAGTGTGGGGAGCTTGGTGCCCGGACCCATCGAGCCGAGCACGAACCGGGGGTGGTCGGGGGTCGACCAATGGTCGGCCTGCTCCCTCGCCAGACGGGCGCCCGCCTCGGAGAGCTCGAAGATCCGGTCGGAGATGCCGTATTCGCCGAGTGCGGCGTGGTTGGCGTTGAAGGTGTTGGTCTCGACGCAGTCCACGCCCACCGCGAGATACGCGTCGTGCACGGCCCTGACAATGTCGGGACGGCTCACGTTGAGCACGTCGTTGCAGCCTTCGTGGCCCTGGAAGTCGTCCAAGGTGGGGTCGTAGGACTGCAACATCGTCCCCATGGCCCCGTCGGCGACCAGGACTCGGTCGGACAACGCCTGGCGGAAGGACGGTCTGCTGGTCATGAATGCAAGCCTATCGGCAGGGTGTCCTGATTGATTCCACAAGATCTCGAATGGTGGACGGCTTCGCCTGCGCTCGCGGCGAAAGCGGCAGCCCCGTGAAGCTCGTGGGTGACGTCCGGGTACCCTCACCGAATAGTCTTGGGTTGAACCAATATTCTGTGGCCCAGTTAGGGAGGCGGCGCGTGATCGAGTTCGAAGGGCTCCCTGAGCTCGTCGACCCGGTGCTCATCGCCGCGTTCGAGGGGTGGAACGACGCCGGTGAGGCGTCGAGTGGCGTTGTGGCCCACCTTGAGGCGAAATGGAAGGCGACCCCGCTCGTCGAGCTCGACCCCGAGGACTACTACGACTTCCAGGTGACCCGGCCGATCGTGGAGCTGGGCGAAGGCCTGACCAGGTCGATCATCTGGCCGACCACGAGGCTGCTGCTGGCCCGTCCCCCGGGCGCCAAGCGTGACGTCGTCCTTCTGCGCGGCATCGAGCCCAACATGCGCTGGCGCTCGTTCTGCGCCGAGATCGTGGGCCTGTGCCACGACCTGGGCGTGGACCTGGCGATCCTGCTGGGCGCCCTGCTCAACGACTCGCCGCACACGCGGCCGGTGCCGATCGTCGGCTCGGTGAGCGACCCCGGTCTCGCGCGGGCGCTCAACCTGGAGATGACGAAGTACGAGGGCCCCACGGGCATCGTCGGCGTCCTGCAGCACTCGCTGGGGGTCGCGGGTCTGCAGGCCATGTCGCTCTGGGCGTCGATCCCCCACTACGTCGCGCAGCCGCCCAACCCCAAGGCCACGCTGGCGCTGCTGCGGCGCATCGAGGACATGCTCGACATCCCCATGCCGTACGGGGAGCTGGCGGAGGAGGCCCGCGCCTGGGAGCACGGGGTCGACGAGCTGGCCGCGCAGGACTCCGAGGTCGCCGAATACGTCAGGGAGCTGGAAGAGCGCAAGGACGCGGCCGACCTGCCCGAGGCCAGCGGCGACGCCATCGCGGCCGAGTTCGAGCGTTACCTGCGCCGCCGCGACCGCGGCACCGACGGCTGAGCCGTACCGGCCTGATCGTAGGGCGGGCGGCGCCCGCCCTGAGCCGTCAGCGCAGCGCGAGCCTGCGGGCGCGCGGCCTTCTCGGCACGGCAGCGGCTTCGGGCCGGGGCGTCCACCGGCCGGCGGCCAGGGCCTCGTCGAATCTCGTCCAGACGAGTGCCGCCACGTCCGGGTCGGTGCCGAGGGGCGCGCTCACCGCGTCGGCCCCGCTCGCGGCCAGGCGGGCGTGGAAGAGCCCGGGGGCGAGCAGGTAGGACGCGATCATCACACGCGGAGCGGGGCCCGACCTGACCCGGTCGAGCGCCTCCGCCACGGACAGGCCGGTTCCCGAGCCGAAGGCGGCGCTCACGGGACGCGAGAGCCGTACGGACAGGAGCCGGGCCGCGGCCCTGACGTCCTCGACGGCGGCGGGATCGGAGGATCCGGCCGCGGCGAGCACGACCGCGTCGCACGCCCGCAGCCCGGCGGAGGCGAGGCGTCTGGCGAGCGCGGCGGTCAGCAGCGGATGCGGCCCGAGCTGCCGGGCCACCAGAGCGTCCGGGCGGGTCGCCGCGACGACGGCCGGCAGGTCGATGTGCACGTGATAGCCGCCCGCGAGCAACAGGGGGACGACCACGACGGGGCCGGGCACCGCGCTCAGCACGTCGGCGAGCGGCGGCCTGCTCGTCTCCAGGAATCCGAGCTCGACGCGGCAGCCCGGCCGGGCACGGCGGACCCCGTCGGCGAGGGAGCCCATGACGGACTCCCAACCTCGGCTGCGCGCGCCGTGCGCGGCGAGGACCAGGGTCGCCGTCATCGTTCGTCTCGCCCGACCGCCAGGCGGTAGCCGCGCTTGACCACGGTCTCGACGATGCCGCCAGGGCCGAGGGCGCGGCGCAGCCGGGTGATCGCCATCTCGACGGCGTGCTCGGCCGAGTCCCGCGACGGACCCCCGGGGAGGACGACCCGCAGCTCGGCGCGGGCGACCACGTGGCCCGGCCGCTCGGCGAGCCGCTTGAGCACCGCCATCGGGGCGGGCGGCAGCGGCTTGAGGTCGCCGTCGACCACCACCGCGTGACCGCGGATCTCCAGGTCGTGTCCTCCCGCGACCAGCCGGGTGACGCTGCTCACCGGAAGGTGGCACGCGAGCGAGCGCGCCAGGGCGCCCAGCCGCGGCCGGTCGGGGTGGAGGACGCGCGCGCCCTTGGCCTCCAGCGGGGCGGAGGTGACCGACCCCATGCAGGCCGCCACGACGTGGGAGTTGAAGGCGGCGATGAGCGCCTCCTCCAGGCCGTCGGCCCTGGCGGCGTTCAGCATGGCGACGACGGCGGGCGAACTGGTGAACGCCACCGCGTCGACCGAACCGGTCACGGCCTGGCTGACCAGGCGGCGCAGCGGAGAGGTGTCGCGATAGGGCAACCAACGGTAGACGGGCACCTCGATCACGTCGGCTCCGGCGCCACGCAGCGCCGAGACGAACCAGCTGAGCGACTCGCCGTGGAGTTGCACGGCTACGCGGCGGCCGCGCAGGTCGTGCGCCAGGAGGTAGTCCTTCATCTCCTCGCACGACTCGGTCACCGGGGTCCAGTAGTCGGTGAGGCCGGCCGCGCGCACCGCGCCCCTGGCCTTCGGCCCGCGGGCGAGCAGCCGGGCGTCGCCGAAGTGGGACGCGACGTCGGCCGCCAGTCCCCATCCTTCGGTGGCGGCCATCCAGTCGGCGAAGCCCGCGCCGGTGGTGATCACCACGTAGTCGACCGGCGCCTCCAGGCAAGCACGGGTGGCGGCGAGCAGGCCGGCATCCTCCGCCAGCGGCACCGTTCTGATGGCGGGCGCCTGGACCACGCGAGCGCCGCGCCGCTCGAGGAGCGCGGCGAACTCCTCACGGCGGCGGGTCGCGGTCAGCCCGATCGTGAACCCGGCCAGCGCGTCGGGGGCGGTCTCGAGCGAGACCAGGGGATTGTCCAGAAGCGCGGTCATGCCACGCTCACCTCCGAAGGGGTCTTTGGTCGGCGCCAGTCGGATGTGCCGGGACGGCGTTCGCAGGCGGCACGCAGGGCGCCGGGGGCACGCCGCCGCGCCTCACCTCCGACCGCCCATGGGACCCGCCGCATCACAGGCCCTGACGGCTGAAGTGAGATCGGCATGAACCGATGGTGCTTTCAGGGGGTTTCGCGACTGGGTCCCTCCTGTTACCGCTGTGCTACAAGCCAAAAAAGGTTCCGGGCGGCCCGTCGAAGCGCGTGGCAGGCCGACAGGTCAATTACTTTCCGTGACCGACTGGGCGCCCAATGCGCCCGCGAGGAAATGTACCTATCGCCCATGCAATACGGATTTAACAAAGGTTGGCACAATGCCAAACTGGGGACTTTCGTTGTGGTGTCGTCGTCGCCGCGGGGAGCGTGCATGACTGTCCGACAGATCCGGTTGTTCGAAGATCCAGTGCTACGCAGCGTAGCCGAGCCCGTCACCACCTTTGACCGATCCCTCAGGGATCTCGTGAAGTCACTCACCGCCACCATGCGGGCGGGAACCGGGCGTGCCGGGCTCGCCGCGCCTCAGATCGGCGTCCCATTGCGGGTCCTCGCCTTCGAGCTCGATGGCAGGGCGGGCCACATCGTCAATCCGCGCCTCGAACTGTCCGAGCGCACGATCGTCGCCGACGAGGCGTGCCTGTCGGCCCCAGGCGTCTGGTGGCCAAGATCGCGGGCGTTCTCCGTGGTGGCCAGGGGCAGGGACATGTACGGCAAGCCGATCACGGTGAGGGCGATCGGAATGCTGGCCCGGGTGCTCCAGCATGAGGCCGACCATCTGGACGGCGTCCTGTTCATCGACGCCCTGCCCGATGAGGACCGGGAACGATTCATGGCCGCCATTTCCTGACAGAATTCGGCCATTCACCTTAATACCGGACAAGGCCCATTGCTCGGGTCTTTCCGGTAATCAATCCCACGTTCCGGCGGGTCCGGGCCACGCATTCCCGGAATACCTTCACGACATATCGGCCTACATGGGACCGGTTTTCCGGCGGCAGGAATAGCCGGAGCCCGGCCCGGGGATATCGACCCAACCTCCCCGCCGGACGTGGGCCCCCCGAGGTGCCACGCTCACTCGGGGAGGACCATGTCTTCGACGTCGCGAGCCCGCACGAGCCTGCGCGAGATCTCGCTGACCCGCCGGGCGTTCCTGCTCGCGGGAGCGGGTGCGGCCGGAGGGCTGCTGCTCGGGACCGCCGCCGCGCGGGCGCTGACCGCCGGCTTGCCGGGCCGCCCGCGCATCTACACCCGCGACGAATGGAACGCGGCCCCGCCCAAGACCAGGGCCGTGATCCTGGACCGCATGCCCGACCGGCTCGTCATCCATCACACGGCCACGGCGAACACCGACGAGACGAGCCTCGAGGCCGCCTTCCGCCTGTCCCGGGCGATCCAGCGGTACCACATGCACCACAACCACTGGGCCGACATCGGCGAGCAGTTCACCGTCGGACGCGGCGGCCAGATCATGGAGGGCCGCAACAGGACGCTGCCCGCCATCGAGGAGGGCAAGCACGTCATGGGCGCCCAGGTGGCCGACCACAACCGGCACACGCTGGGCGTGGAGACGGAGGGCACCTACACCAGCGAGCTGCCCACCGAGTCGCAGCTCGCCTCGCTCCCCTCGCTGCTGGCCTGGTTGTGCGGGGTCTACGAGCTCGACCCGTTCAAGGCGATCGTCGGGCACCGCGACCTCAACGCCACCTCGTGCCCGGGCGACCGGCTCTACGCCCACCTCCCCCAGCTCCGTGAGGACGTGGCGCGCCGGATGGACAAGGCGCGCCCTCCCGAGGACGATCCAGAAGATCATCCGGAGGCCCGCCTCGCCCTTCCCGAGCGGGCGCGGCTCGCCGCGCCCGGTCTGATCATCGCGGGCGAGGCACACCTGCGCAGGCCGCTGAGGGCCTACCATCACGGCCCGGCGGTCGGACCGTACGACCGTCACGAGCACTGAGGTGTCAGCGGATCACAGCGCCACGCCGAGCAGGGCGTCGGCGACGTCGCGCACGAGCGCGGGGGCGTCCGCGTCGCCGCCCTCCGCGGCGGCCCAGGCGTCGATGACGGCGAGCGCGCCCGGCGCGTCCAGGTCGTCGGCGATCCGCTGCCGCACCCCCTCCAGTACGGCCAGGCCGTCCGGGCCCGAGGGCCGGGAGACGGCCGCCCGCCACCGGGCGAGGCGCTCCTCGGCCGCGGTGAGCTGATCCGGCGTCCACGCCCAGTCGTCGCGGTAGTGGTGGGCCAGCAGGCCCAGCCGTACGGCCATGGGGTCGGCGGTCTGCCTGAGCTTGGAGACGAAGACAAGGTTGCCCTTCGACTTCGACATCTTCTCGCCGTCGAGGGCGACCATGCCCGCGTGAACGTACGCCCGGGCGAACGGCCACTCACCGGTGGCGACGTGGCCCTCGCAGGCACCCATCTCGTGATGCGGGAAGATCAGGTCGGATCCGCCGCCCGCCACGTCGAACCCGCTGCCGAGGTGGCGCAGGGCGATGGCCGTGCACTCCACATGCCAGCCGGGGCGGCCGGGGCCGAACGGCGCGGGCCAGGACGGCTCTCCGGGCCGCTCCGCCCGCCAGAGCAGCCAGTCGAGCGGGTGGCGCTTGCCCTTCCTGTCCGGGTCTCCGCCGCGCTCAGCGAACAGTTCGAGCATGCGCTCCTCGGAGTAGCCCGACACGGCGCCGAACTTGGGGGCCGCGGCGACCGAGAAGTAGACGTCGTCGTCCAGCCGGTAGGTCGCGCCGCACTCGGTCAGCCTGCCGACCAGGCCGGCGATCTCGTCCACGACCTCGGTGACCCCCACATATTCGCGGGGCGGGATGATCCGCAGGGCTTCCATGTCGGAGCGGAACAGGTCGATCTCGCGCTCGGCGAGCGACTGCCAGTCGACGCCGGTCGCCAGGGCCCGCTCGAGGAGCGGGTCGTCCACGTCGGTGGCGTTCTGGGTGTAGTGCACGTCGTGGCCCGCGTCCCGCCAGGCCCGGTTGACCAGGTCGAACGCGAGATAGGTGTTGGCATGCCCCAGATGGGTCGCGTCGTAGGGGGTGATGCCGCAGACGTACATCCGGGCCTCCCCGGACGGCTGGGTCTCCCGGACGTCACGGGCGGCGGTGTCGTACAGACGGAGCGGGACGCCCGAACCGGGCAGCCTGGGGATTTTCGGCGCAGACCACGATCGCATGGTGTGCAGCCTATCCGCGTGCCCGCGGGTTCAGCTCAGGCGGAGGCGCCCCCGGCGTTCGCGGGACGATCCCGTGGCCACCCGGTGCCACGAGGTGGGATCTTCCGGCGTGGGGCAGAAGTCGAAGCGCAGGCCGTGCTCCGACAGGGCGAGCAGGCTGACAGACAGGCTCGCGTAGATCCGCCCGTCCTCCAGCCTCCGGCGAATGATCAGCGCTCTGGGGTCCTCCGGGGCGGGTCCCGCGCCCGACGACGACAAGGTCAGCCAGTCGCCCCAGAACCGCTGGGGGGAGCCGCCCTCCTGCCAGGCGGGGCGGGCCGCGGCGGCGAACGCCGGAAGGAACCACGCGACCCGGGGGTGCTCGGCCTCACGGTCCCACCCGCTGTTGACGAGCATGTGCACGCCCTGCGGGAGCTTGTCCTCGGCGAGGCTTTCGCCGTTCCAGGTCCACAGCCGCACGCCGTCCAGACCGGCGACCAGGAGATGAAAGGGGTCGTAGCGCGTGAGGTCGGCCGCCGGGAGCTCGCCCGCCTGGGCCGCCTGAAGCGGCAGGCCGCCGCGGGAGAGCCTGGCCTCCGGCGCCGCGAGAGTCCCCTCGCCGTTGAGCAGCAGGCCGACCCTGCGAGCCTCGGGGTCGGCCGCCAGCCAGGTTCCCCCGGCCTGAAGGTCCTTACCGCCGATCAGACCCGGATACGCGGGCCAGTACCGGTCGGGCGACATCCACGGCCGCGTGACGAGCTCGTCACGCACGCCCACGAGGAGCACCGGAACATCGGCTTCCGGCTCCACACTCACGATGACCGTACACAACGGGCGTTCCCTCCATAAGCGGTAGAGACTCCTGCAGAGTGCACAATCGATGTCTCTTTCGCAAGCATCAGATCGGCGGCCACGGAATCGCCGGCCAATCCTCTGAAGGATAGGGGTGGATGCCGGTCTCGAGCAGCCTCCGCACCCGGTCCCACGTGGCTTCGACCTCCGCGGGCGCGAGCAACTCCCGCAGCCGCCTGCCCAGCCGTCCGCTCTCCAGCTCGCGTTCCAGGCCGGTGAGCATGGTCACCGCCTCACGCGACAACGACTTGCCCCGCCACTGCCACAACACCGTCCGCAGCTTGTCGTCGGCGGAGAAGCAGACCCCGTGATCGACGCCGTAGACGTGCCCGTCGGGCAGCGGCAACAGGTGGCCGCCCTTGCGGTCGGCGTTGTTCACCACCGCGTCGAACACCGCCATCCGCCGCAGCCCGGAGTGACGGCTGCGGACCAGGGCCAGCAGGTCGGCCTCGGGGTCGGTGTCGATCCACAACTGCACCATGCCCGGGCCGAAGGGGCCGTCGCGGTAGACGGTCGGCGGCACTATCCGCCAGCCTGTCGCCGCCGCGACCTCGTAGGCGGCCACCTCACGCGCGGCGAGCGTGCCGTCGGGGAAGTCCCACAGGGGGCGCTCCCCCCGCACCGGCTTGTAGACGCACGCGGCCACCTGCCGGCCGAGGCGTATGGAGCAGTACAACGTCATGTTGGTGGCCTCGACGAGGCGTCCCGCCACCTCCAGCCTGCCCTCGCGCAGCAACCGCATGGCGGACTCGTCGTCCAGCCCCAGCCCGTCGGCGTCGCCCGGGGTCGGCTCGCCCTCAGCCGTCATCCGGTCCCCTGCCCCGCCGCCATGGCCCTGCCGCCCCGCTCGATCACGCCGACAGACCCCCGGGGTGGTGGCCGTTCAGCCGTACGCAGATGTGACCTTCGGCGCCCAGCGGCTGCCCGCACAACGGGCACGGGGGACGGCCGGCCGCCACGACGTCGAGCGCGCGCCTGCTGAACGCGCGGGCGGCGCCGGGGCTGATGCGCACCCGGAGGACGGCGGGGCCCGGCCGGTCGTCCTCGACGGCGAACGGCTCCTCATCCTCCTCGTCGTCCTCGGTCGCCTCCTGGGCCTCGATCACGACCTGTGAGGTGTCGGGATCCCAGGCCAGGGCCATGGTCCCCACGCGGAAGTCCTCGTCGATGGGCAGGTCGAGCGGACCCTCGTCGTTAAGGTCGGCGGGTGCCATGGCGGGTACCGGGGCGCGGCCGCCACTGCGGCGCAGCACCTCGTCGAGTAGCTCGTCCAGCCGATCGGCGAGCACGGCGACCTGGAATTTCTCCAGCGCCACCGTGGTGATCCTGCCCTGGCCACGGGCCTGCAGGAAGAAGGTTCGTGCGCCCGGTTGCCCAACGGCACCGGCCACGAACCTGTCAGGCGGATCGTAGTTGAAGACCGGCATAGCCCGACCCTATGTCGTCCCTGGTCCGCCGCCGACGGCGGCGTCGCTCCCGGTGATGTTTTCTCCCCCGTCTCCCTCCTCTGGAACCTCGTTCGGAGGCACCAGATTGGCGACGTCTCCGCCCACGTCATTGCTCCTGAGCAGGAAGGGGCGCAAGGGGGTGTAGCGGATCACGGTGAGGGACGCGGGGTCCGCGGTGATCCGCTGGAACTGGTCGAGATGCAGCCCGAGGGCGTCGGCCACGATCGCCTTGATCACGTCTCCGTGGCTGCAGACGAGGTAGGTCGCCTTCTCCCCCAGCCGCTCGTTCCATTCCCGTACGGCACGCACCGCGCGGGCCTGCGTGTCGGCCAGCGCCTCCCCGCCGGGGAAGACGACCGCGCTGGGATGGGCCTGCACGACCCGCCAGAGCGGATCCTCGGCCAGCTCCTTCAACGGCCGGCCCGTCCACTCGCCGTAGCCGCACTCCCCGAACCTGTCGTCGGTCTGCACGGACACGGCCCTGCCCCTGGCGACGGCGCCTGCGGTCTCCTGGCACCGTTCCAGGGGGCTTGAGACGATCGCGTCGAGGTCGAGCGGGGCCAGCCTGCGGGCGAGTGCTTCGGCCTGCTCGCGTCCGCGCTCGTTGAGGTGGACCCCGGGGGTCCATCCGGCGAGCACGGGCCCCGTCATCGCGGTGAGGCCGTGCCGTACGAGCAGGACGGTCGTCATGACGTGATCACGCCCAGGTAGAGCAGGGTGAGCAGGAAGGTGCCGGCGAACACCCGGTAGATGACGAAGATGTTCGTGGAGTGCTTGGCGACGTAGCGCAGCAGCCAGGCGATGGAGGCGTACCCCACGACGAAGGAGACCACGGTGGCGATCACTGTGGGAGCGATCGGCACCGCCCCGCCGTCGCCGAAGTGGCGGAACTCGAAGAGCCCGGAAAGGACGACCGCGGGGATCGACAGGAGGAAGGAGTACCGCGCCGCCGCCTCCCGCGTGTAGCCGAGGAACAGGGCGCCGGTCATCGTCGAGCCCGAACGGGAGGCGCCGGGGATCAGCGGCAGCATCTGCCAGGCGCCGATGATCAGGCCGTCGCGCATGTTCAGGTCGCCGATCTCCTTCTTCTTGCGGCCGAACTGGTCGGCGATCAGAAGGAGGATGCCGAACGCGATGAGCATGGCCGCGTTCAGCCACAGGTTGCGCGCCGGACCCTCGATCGCGTCCTTGAACACCAGACCCGCCACGCTGATCGGGATGGTGCCGAGGCCGATGTACCAGCCCATCCTGGCGTCGAGCTCGGAACGGAGCTCCGGCGTCCACAGGCTGCGCAGCCAGGTGATGAAGATCCGGGTGATGTCGCGCCAGAAATAGATCACCACCGCCAGCATGGTGCCGAGCTGGATCACCGCGGTGAACGCGGCGCCAGGATCGGACCACCCGGCGAGCTTGGGCACGATGAGCAGGTGGGCGGAGCTCGAAATCGGCAGGAATTCGGTCAAACCCTGCACGATGCCGAGGACGATGGCCTGAAGTACATCCATGGTCCGGACAGCCTATCGGCTAGTCTTACCCGGCAATGGATCAGCGATTTGTCGGGCGCAGCGGACTGTCGGTGTCAAGGATCGGGCTCGGCACGATGACCTGGGCCCGCGACACGTCCGCCGAAGAGGCGACGGCACAACTCACCGCCTTCGCCGACGCCGGGGGCACGCTGATCGACACCGCCGACGTCTACGGCGGAGGCGACGCCGAGCGCCTCATCGGCCGGTTGATCCGCGACGTCGTCCCCCGTTCCGACCTCGTGATCGCCACCAAGGCCGTGCTGAACGCCGACGGGGGCCGCGACGGCTCCCGCCGCCACCTCATCAGAGCCCTCGACGCCTCCCTGGCGCGGCTCGGCCTCGACGAGGTCGACCTGTGGCAGATGCACGCGTTCGACCCCGCCATCCCCTTGGAGGAGACGCTCGCCGCCGTCGACCTCGCCGTCTCAAGCGGCCGTACGGCATACGCCGGGGCCTGCAACTACACCGGATGGCAACTCGCCGCCGCCGCGGTCTGGCAACGATGCGGCCAGACCCGCGCACCCATCGTGGCCGCCCAGGTCGAGTACTCCCTGCTCGCCCGCGACGCCGAGGTGGAGGTGTTCCCCGCAGCCGACCACGTCGGGGCGGGAGTGCTCGCCTGGTCGCCCCTCGGGCGTGGCGTGCTCACCGGAAAGTACCGCACCGGAATCCCCGCCGACTCCCGCGCCGCCACCCCGCACTTCTCCGAGTTCGTGCGGCCCTACCTCGACGAACGTTGCCGCAGCATCGTCGAATCGGTCACCACCGCCGCCGAAGGACTCGGCGTCTCCCCGCTGTCGGTCGCCCTCGCGTGGGTCCGCGACCGGCCGGGCGTGTCGTCGGCCATCGTCGGCGCACGCACCCACGCCCAACTGCTCGGCGTACTCGAAGCCGAAGACCTCACCCTCCCTCGCGAAATACGCGACGCCCTCGACGACGTGAGTGTTTAATCGCTGTGTTTAATTGCCGCGCCTCCGGCGCGGCGGCTCGTGGCGCTTTGAGGCCGGGTCTTCCCTCGTCACGTCCTCGCTCGTCCCTCGCTGCGGGCGTTCCTCAGTCCAGATCCCGGCCGCGCCCTCGCATTCACACCTTGTGGCCCGCCAGAGCCGGCCGCGCCCCTCGAATCCACCTTGTGCGCCCACCAGAACCGGCCACGGCCCTCGCATGCAGCTTGTGGCGGCGGCCTTCATTTGCGCTGGCGGATTTCCGCGACGCGCTGACGGACCTGGGGGACCACCTCATCGGCGAACAGGCGGACCTGGTCGGCCGACGGCGCGGCGGGCCAGAAGATCATGCTGTCGAAACCGAGGTCGACGACCCACTCGGTGAGGGTGTCCACCCACAACTCGACTGGGCCGTTGAGGCCTGGGCCGCCGACATGAGGCCCGATCGAGCCGAGGATGTTGTACAGGCGCCGGACGTCCTGGGGCTGGCGTCCGACCTCGCTCGCGGCCGTGTCGATGATCCGCTGGGCCTCTGGCACCTTCTCTGGCGGCAGGCCCGTGTTGATCGGGCAGATCCAGCCGTCGGCGTAACGACCGGTGAGGGCGAGCATCTTCGGACGTAGGCCGCCGACCCAGACCGGGATGCGGTGCGCGGGCGCGGGACCAAGGTGGAAGCCGCGCACCTGGTGATGAGCACCGGAGAAGGTGACGGCCCGGTTGTTCAGCGCGGCGTCGACGGCGTGACGCAGGATCTGCACCGACTCGGCGGCCGCGGCCACGAGGGCGCCACCCGTGAGGCCCGTGCCGCCCATGCCCTCGACGAGTGGTGCGTACCCTCCTGCGCCGACAGCGAGGTCGAAGCGGCCGCCGCTGAGCACATCGAGGGTGACAGCCGCCTTGGCGAGCATCGCCGGCGGGCGCAGCGCCAGGTTGAGCACGTCCGGGATGAACCGGATGCGGCTGGTGTGGGCGGCCAGATGGGTGATGAGGGTCCAGGTGTCGAAGTACGCAGGTTGGTAGGGGTGGTCTTGGATCGCGATGAGGTCGAGCCCTGCCTCCTCCACGGCACGGGTCAGTTCGATGATGTCGGACAGATTTTCCGCGTCCGGCGTGACGGACAGCCCGAACCGCAGCGGGGCTCCATAGTCAGCCATAGAAGGGCCACCTCTTCCAATTGTTGATCACTGGGGCCAGCATCTTCTCCTCGTAGGACAGGTGCTGGAGCAGATGCCCGCTGAGGGATTCGAGCGCGTCTGCAAGGCGCTGTCGGCTCTTCTGGTCGCGCGCCACGCCGGTCGCCGCGCTCTCCACCTCGTCGAGCAGGTCGGAAACCACGCGGTGGTCGGCCTCCAGCTTGTCCACCACGGCGCTCAGCTCGGGCGCGGCCGCGCGGACCGAGGGGAACAGCATGGCGTCCTCACCACGGTGGTGCATGTGGACGAACCCGCATGCCTGCAGGCAGTTCACCCGTAACTGGAACAGCAGGCCATTGCTGCGCAGCTGATCCACTCCCGCGCGCAGAGCGGAAGCGTCGGCCCCCGCGGCTGCGTCGGCGGCGAGCCGGCGGCAACGGGCGATGTCGCTCCGGATGCGGTCGTGTACCGCTTTGAACTCCAGGAACAGCCGGCCGGCCACCTCGTTGGCGTTAGTCATGCTCTAGTCACCTCCGAAGCAGATAATACGCAAACTTAACGATCCGTCGAATGGATCATTCACTTATGGGATCGTCTTCGTGGAGTAGGATGGCCCCATGTCCGGAACAGACGACCTCGGCCTCACGTTGGGGCTCGTCTATCGCTGGTACGCCAAGGCCTCCACGGCCGTGCTTGAGGATCTGCCGGGCGGCACCCGCGGCTACCATGTGATCTCCGACGCCGTGCACGGGCGGGCCGGGAGCCAGATCCAACTCGCTCAGCGGCACGGCGTGAACAAGACCGTGATGACCTATTTGGTCGACGACCTCGAGGCGGCCGGCCTGGTCGAGCGGCGCGCCGACCCGACCGACCGCCGCAACCGCGTCATCGTCGTGACCGATCGCGGCCGCGAACTGTGGGAGAGCGTGCAACGCCGCCTCCGCGAGGTTGAACGGCACATGCTGGCCGACCTGACGGCAGAGGAGCAGGCCGTGTTCTGGCAGTTCCTCGGCCGTATCGCGGACCGCGCCAACTCGACCGATCCCACCGACGACGCGTGCGCGGTGGGCAGAGAGATTCAGGCGACGGCAGACCCTTCCCTCCGTACCAGCTAGACGGCCCTGCGAAAGGCCATTGGCCGGCTCTCGCCCCTCGCAATCAAATCCAGCGCCCCTCGCGATATCCATCACGTAATCGAGGGGGCGAAGCCTTGTGCCCGTGCACAAGGTGAATGCGAGGGCGCGGCCAGCTCCGATCTGGCACAAGGTGGCCGCGAGGGGCGCGGCCGCTTCTGGACTGAGGAGTGAGCGGGGAGCGAGGAACGAGCGACCCCGAACGACGAGGGAAGAAGCGGACTGAAGGCGCCCCTCGCCGCGCGAGCGGAGCGAGCGCAATCAAACACAGCGCCCGAGCCCGCGCGAGCGGAGCTCGCGCAATAAAAACGAGAGTCTAATTCGCGTATCACGCATCGATACCGAATCGCAACTTAGCGCTGCACAACTTGGTGCTCCGGCGAAGAGTAGCAAGAGTAGCGAGGGACGAAGTTAACGTGACGGAAGGGGACAGATGGGGATCGCACGTAATGCCTCCGCGATTTCTGCCGGGGCGTTGGCGATCGCTCTGGGCGGCGGGCTTCCCCTGATGGCGGCCCAACCGGCGTATGCCGACTGCACGGGCAACGGCCTGGTCTCCTCGGTGACGGGCGGCCTGTGCTCGATCCTCGGTGGCGTGGGCAAGACGGTCGACGGCCTGACCGACACCGTGGACGACGTCACGGGTGGAACGACGGACAAGCTGACCGGTGGTGTGGACGACGTGGTCGGCGCCGTGACGGGTGGCGTCGGCGGTGCTGTCGACGAGGTCGGCGGAGCCGTGGACGACACCGTGGATTCGACCCTCGACGCGGTGGACGGCGCGGTCGGTACGGTGACGGATGGGTTGAAGGGCGGGTCGGGTGGCCAGCCCCCTCCCTCCGTTGGGCCCGTGCCCCTTCCGAGTCCATGTCTGCCCCTGGTCGGCGGCGAGGGTTGCGGGGAGGACGAGCCTGCGACGCCTCCGGCGGGGTCCCCCGGCGGCGTGCGGCCGACGCCGAAGCCCCCGGCGAGGACGCCTGCGGGAACCCTTCCTGTCGACCCGTCCCGCCCGGTTCAGCTGCCGCGCCTCACGCCGGTGGGCGGCCATGCCATCGCCGCCACTCCCCCGATCAATCCCGACATGAGCGGCGACATCCCCATGTTGTGGCCGGGCCAGGACATCCCCGGACTGGTCGGGGCGGTCAAGCGTGATCCGGCGGTGCGCCCGGCCCGGCCGTACGACGCGGCGGGGACCGCACTGACGGCGGCGCTGCTGCTGTCGGCGGTGCTGGCGACGCGCGTCGTCTCGGCGCGGCGGGCCCGCTCGGAGCAGAGGAATTCCATCCCGCTGGAAGGCGGTGTGCCCACGGCCCGCACGTCGGGCCGCCACCGCCTCGCCTGAGCCGGGAGGCGTGGACCACCCGGCCGGGGATGCGTCACCATCCCCGGCCGGGTCTCGCAGGGTCAGGCGGCGGTGATCGTGTAGGTCGTGCCGCTCTGGGTGGAGAAGTTGATCTGGTCGTTGCTCACGGTGAAGGCGACCGTGCCCCCGCCCGACCTGGTCACTGTGACGGTCCGTCCCGGCCACGGGTTCTGCAGCCGTACGGCCTTGCCCGCCAGGCTGGTGATGTCGACGTAGGACACCTGTCCCCCGCTGCGGGCGCTGGAGACGAGCATGCCGCCCTTGTCGCGGAGCTTGACGAACGAGGCGTTCTTGGCGGCCGGCCAGACGGGGAAGACCCGCATGACGCCGCCGTCGCTCTGCAGGAGCATGTTGTCGATCGCCTCGACGGCCCCGGTCTTCTCCAATCCGTGGAAGGGGTCGGTGATGCGCAGGTTGGGCGCCGTCTTCGCGCTGATCTGGGCCTTCAGCTTGTCGATGAGGCTCTGGGCGGGGTAGCCGACGCGGGCGGCCTGGGTGAAGACCTTCGGGAAGCTGTTGTCCTGGCCCCAGGAGTTCATGACGTCGAGCGTGGTGATGGCGGTCTGCCGGTTGGCGGCGCTCCCGTTGATCCCGAGCACCTCGCCAGGGTGGATGAACTCCAGGTTGACGGTGTTGTCGCCCGGGTGGATGTCGCGGGTGTCGCCGCCGGTGATCGTGCCCGGGTCGGCGAGCGCGTAGACCGTCTGCCCGTTGTAGGTGGTCTTGGGGGTGGGCGGAAGTTTGGACAGGATGTCCTGCCAGGTGGCGCGGTCGGCGGCGTCGACGCCGAGTTCGACGCTCGCATTGATCAGCGAGGTCAGCAGGTGCTTGAGCAGTCCGATGTCAGGGCTGGAGTTCCTGCCCCAGGTGCCCTCGTGCGGGCCCGACCACAGGACGTACCGCTGGGCGGCGGCGTCGTACTCCAGGTAGTACCGGAAGAACGTCGCCACCTCCTTCATGAAGGGGTAGGCGGTGTTCTGCAGGAACGCCCGGTCCTGCGTGTAGTCGTAGTACGAGATGTACTGCGTGGCGGTGAACAGGGAGTTCGCCACCTGCTGGTGGTAGTTGTCGTCGGCGGTGGAGCCGAACGGCGCGATGCCGACCGGGAAGAGCACGCCCCCGGGCACGCCGCCGCTGGGGAAGCGCCTGCTGACGTAGTCGGACTTGACGCGGGTGAGGTCCTGCTGCGCCCGCCGCCTGGCCTCGGGCAGGTAGGCCGTCACCAGGTCGAAGTACGGCAGGGCCAGTTCGGGCCGGTTGCTGGAGTAGGTGCCGTAGAAGTTGGCCATCCAGTTGTAGTTGAGGTGCATGTCCCCGCTGAACTGCGGGAAGTCGCTGGTCGCCCAGATGCCGTACAGACCGGGGGCGGTCTTGCCGGCCCGGCTGGCCGAGCCGAGCAGGTAGAGCGAGCCGTAGTAGTAGCGCTCCAGCGTGTCGTCGTCGAGGTCGACGTACGACTTCAGCCAGTACTGCTTCCACCAGTCGACGTGCGCGTTGTAGAGGGTGTCGAGCGTGGAGGCGCTCTGCCCGTCGGCCAGCGTGCGCGCGGCGGGGGCGGGGTCGGCCGGGTTGGGGCCGCCTCCGGCGACGCCGGTGACGATGTTCACGGTCTGGCCCGCGGGAAGGTCGAAGGTGAAGGAGCCGGCTGCACCGCTCGCCGTGGGTGTGCCCACGAGACTGCCGCCGACGACGCGGCTGGCGAGGGAGGCCCGGGACACCCATCGCGACCCGGACGCCGTCTGGCGGGTGGCCCACACCGTGTTGCCCGAGACGCCGGACGTGCTAGTGAAGCCGGAGCGGGGTTCGGGTGAGCCGGTGGAGGTCTGCACCTTCAGCCGCACGGCGGACGAGCCGAGCGACCTGACGCGGGTGACCACGAGGTTGTCGTCAGCGCCTGTCCAGGTCGTCATCGCGACGGGGGTGCCGCCGATCGTCATCGAGGTCTCGACGTCGCCCTTGAGGATGTTCTGCTCCTCGGTGAACGGCCCCGACGGTGTGGTGGGCCCGGTCCCGTCGTACAGCTCGAACTGGCCGATGCGGGCGCGGGGGTTGTTGATCGAGTCGGTCGTGGTGCCCTGGGTCGGCTCGGTGACGTTCAGCCGCAGGTAGCGCGCGGTCTGCGTGGCGAAGGTCCGGTCGGTGACGTTCGCGGTGTTGCCGGTGACGGTGTCGACGGTGGTCCACGTCGAATTGTTCGAGCTGACCTGGAGAGTCCAGTTCTTGGTGTTGTTGGCCGTCTCGGCCGGGCGGGCCGCGGCGTCGTGCCGCAGGACGTACCGGCTGAAGGTCTTGGCGGTGCCGAGGTCGAGGGTGAGGGTCTGCGGCTTGCCGATGTCGGACACCCAGCCCTCATAGCCGGACGCCCATCCGCCGTTGACCGCCCTGGCCGGCGGGAACGACGGGTGCGAGCTCGACGCCGTGGCCGTGGCCCCGAGCGCGAGGTTGCCGGAGCCGGAGCCGGTGCCGGACGCCGGGGTGATCGTCACCGCGCCGAGCGCGACGAACGACGGGCCGGGGTTGCCGGTCCAGAAGTTCCCCTTGGAGATGTAGAAGGTCTTGTACCCATCGCCTCCCGCGGAGGTGACGCCGACGTCGCCGTTGCCGAGCAGCGCGGTGTCGGGCATGGAGCGGCTGACCGCGCCGGTGTACGCCTGGTTGGTCCAGCGTCCTTTGATCGCGCCGACGAGCTGCTGGACCTGGGCCCATTGCTGGTCGGGCGTCGGGGTCGCCGCGCCGGCCGGTTGCGCGGCCACCAGCGTGGCGGTGAGGGCGACGGTGAGAGCGGCGGCTAAGACTGCTCTTCGCGGTCTTCTCATGGGGGGCCTCTCAGTGGCGGTGGGTGTGGTCCGGGTGGCCGATATCCCCGGGGTGTTCGAAACCGGGCATGAGGAGCGCCCGGGCACAGTGGACGCCGGCCCACAGGGCGAACTGCCGCCGCCGCCGCGCGGACAGCAGTGACGCCCTGATCGCCGGAGCCACCTTGTCGAAGCCGATGTCGGGGCCCTGCATCGGGCCGACGGTGAAGACGTGCCCGTCGATCGGGCCGATGCGGGCGCCTTCGGAGGCGGAGAAGACCGCGCGCGCGGCGGGCTCGGGCAGTTCGCCCGCCGACACCGTGTACGGCCGGCCGCCGTTGACCGGCCGGCCGTCGCGCCAGTGGGTGACCAGCCGCGCGGGCCTCGTCCGGAACCTGTCCTGGTTGGCCGCGAAGTAGCCGCGGACGTCCGCGTCGCCGACCGTGACACCGGCCGTCATGTCGCGGTAGAGCGCCTGCGTGAGGGGGTCGGCCGCCAGCACAGCGGCAAGGACGCTACCGAGTTCCAGCCGGGCGACGGCGTCGAGCGGGAAGGGCCGCCCGGGTGCGGCCGTCACGCCGCGCCGGGCCGCCTCGCCCGCGACCACCCGCTCGGTCACGATGACCTGCGTCACCCAGCGGCGCAGCTGGCGGCCCTCGGTGGTGCCGTCGGCGGGCAGCAGGTCACCCCGCCTGCCCGCGCGCAGGCGGCGCACCCGGGCCTCGACCTGCGCGACGGTGATGGGCTCGCCCTCCACGACGGCGGCGATCATCGCCCGGCCCTGATCCGCAGAGGCACGGCCGGCGAATACGACACCCGGCCGAACCACATGCACTTGACCAGCAGCCACCACGTGCCCGGCCGTGCCCCTGGCGGCACGTCGACCTCGACGGTGACCTCGCCCTCCGCGCCCGCCTCCACCGACACGGCGTGTACGGCGGGCCCGGCCAGGCCCCACGTGCCCCACGGGCTGATGAGCTGTGCCTCTCCCCTGATGTCGAAGGCGGCCCGGTTGCGCAGCCGAACGGTCCACGAGCCCCGCTGCCCCGGCTTCAGCTCCAGCCCCTCTTCCGGCACGTCGACGGCCAGCAGACCGGCCTCGCCTCCCCTGGACGGCCGGCCTTCGCCGTCGACGAAGACGACGTCCTCGTAGACCTGGCCGCCATAGGCGAGCCGCACCGCGACCGGCCACACCTCCCCGTATGAGCCGCCCGGCCCGGGTTCCTCCCCGGCGGGCGGGGTGAGCGTGACGTCGAACTCGGTCCAGTCGCCGGGGCCGAGCCGTACGGGCCGGTCCTGCGGGGAGGCGTCCCAGCCCGGCGGGACGACGACGGACACCTCGCCTTCGGCGGCCGCGTCGGTCAGGTCGCAGGCCAGCGTCACCCGCAGCCGCGCCGGGCCGCCCGTCTCCGGTGTGACGGCGCGGGCGTAGACGCTCATCGGCTGGTAACCGAGCGGGGCCGACCCCCTGTTGTGCAGCCAGAAGCGGGAGAAGACGGGTTGCGCGGTCTCGGCGTCGGGACCCAGGGGCTCGCACGCGTGCTCCTCGTCCGCCGGCCGTGTGGCGGCGTCGCCGGCCTGCAGCACGAACGTCGCGACCTGGCTGGGCGCGAGGTCGGCGTGCAACACGCCGTCACGGGTCTTGGCCTCGCCGGCCTCCACCTCCAGTACGTCGGCGAACGCGGCCTCCCTGAACGGCACGTGCGAGCCGAGCGTGAACGAACTCTCCCGCCCGTGGGGTTCGTACAGGCGGGCGGTCAGGCCGTCGCGTGGATCCGCGGTGCGGGAGCGGCCGTGCGCGGTCGGGTTGCCCGCCGCCTTGAACGCCGCCAGCACCGCCCCGCCGTACGGCCGGCCCGCGCCGCCCCCGGGCCGCGTCGAAGGGGGCTGCGTCGAAGGCCGCACGTGCAGGAGCGAGGCCGACGACGGGAGGGGGCCGTCGTGCGGCGGCTCGCTCAGCGCGCGCAGCGGGTGGTTGAAGTCGTGGGCGCGGGCCACGATTCCGGCGTCGCGCCAGTCGCCCGCGCCCGAGGCGAGCGCATAGTCGAAGGTGTGGCTCCAGTGCTGGAGCTGGAACCCGCTGCCGTCGGGTGTGGTCCGCCTCGGCGGGTCGATCCACACGCCCGACGGCCAGCCGGTGCACGAACGCATGAGCGACAGGTGGAGGCGGCCGCGGGTGTCGACGGCGAACCCGGGAACGCCGCGGTTGAGCACCGCGACCGTCCGGTGGTCGAGGCCGTCCCCGCCGGACTGCCCCCCGGACAGGCCGGCGGGCCGGCCCACCTCGATCACGCTGTCGGCCAGGTCGGCGGCCACCGCCGCGACGGCCTCCCTGAGGTCGCCGGCCGACGCGATGACCAGAACCGGCAGGTCGGCCGGGTCACGCAGGTCGGCCTCCGGGTGGAAGATCTCGCCGATCGGCCTGCGGGCCGGAACCCACACGACGGCGTGCCCGTCCGCGGCGAGGGCGCGCTCCAGTTCCCGCCGATAACCGGGGTCGGCGGCGTCCAGGACCGCCGCCGTGAAGGCGTTCACGTCCGGGCCGCCGATCGCGACGCGCGTGTCGGGCAGGTTGGAGTCGAACGACAGCAGGCCGTACCGGTTGCCCTCGGCATGCGTGACGGTCGCGGTCACGCCCGACTGGGCGAGCCGTACGGCGAGGTCGCGGCCGAGGCCGGCGGCGTCGCTCTCGCGCGGGACGATGATTTCGGCGACCCCGACGGCGTGCGACTCCTCCTCGCCCTCCGCCGAGCGCAGCGTGACCCGGGCCGCCGAGCTCAGGCCGAACCACTGGTAGGCGGGGTTGTCGAGGGTCCACGGATGGCGGGCGGCATCCACGTCGGGGTGGGCGAACGAACGGCCGACGACGGCGTGCCCCACCTCCGACACCGGCAGGGCCCCCTCGACCAGGCACGGCCAGCGCAGCCGTATGAGCTTGTCGGCGTCGTCGAAGCCGTCGAGGTGGGTGACGCAGTCGACGCGGCCGACGCCCCGCCACAACGTGACGACCTGCGTGTAGGCGAGCGAGCCGAGCGAGCCGGTTACGGTGACGCGCTCCCCCAGCGGCGAACGCTCGGCGACGACGGAGCGGGCGGGCGCGGACGCGGACCCGGCCGAGGCGCCGGTCGGCAGCAGGTGCCAGGGGCCCTCCCGGAACGCCGGGTGCTCGCTGTATTCGTCGTAGACGACGATCTCGTTGCCCACCTCGCCGGGGGTGATGAGCTCGTCTCCCGTCGCCAGGTCGACCAGGCTGCCCACGGCGCCGCCGCGCGCGGGGTCGACGGCCAGCCGATGGTGCTCGTTGGCGATGGTGTGCCCGCCGATCGCCTCCCAGCCCACGGGGGCGCCGGAGGCGGCCAGCTGATACGTGCGGTAGCCGACCGAGGGCACATCGGCGGCCAGGAACGCCACCTCGGCCCGGTCGGCCGTCTGGTGCTCGACCACGGCCGGTACGGCGACGCCGTTCTCGTCGGTCAGGCCGTGGAAGGGCGCGGGCACGGTGACGCGCACGACGTCGGTGCGCGGCCAGGCCATGGCGTTGAACACGACGACGGATCCGGCGTCTGACGCGGCGCCGGTGTCGACGCGGGCCGCGAGGTGCCGCAGCGACGCCTCGTGCACACCCTTGGCCAGGTCGAAGGCCTCCCGCCAGCCGGCGAGCAGGTCGAGGTAGACCTGGTCGGACTCGGTGCCGGTGATGGCGTCGTGGTGCGCGCCGTACACGAGCTGGCGCCAGGCCTTGTCGAGCGCGGCCTCGGGGTAGCGGGCCTCCCCGAGCAGCGACGCCAGCGCCGCGAACTTCTCCGCGTCGAGCAGCTCGTTCTCGGCGGCACGCTGCGCCTGCTTGGTGTCGATGTAGGAGACGTCCTTGCCGGTGTAGACGGGGTTCATATCCCGGGTCTGCGGCGACAGCCGGGCGCCGGTGGCGGCCAGCTCGGCGGAGACGGCTCCGAAGAAGTCGCGGGGCAGCGCGCACACGAATCGCGGCCAGGCGTATCGGGCGTTCCAGTCGCGGTGGATCTCGGTCAGCCACTTGTTGGGCGGGCTGTAGTCGGTGCCGACGGGCACCAGCACGTTGCGGGTCGCGGCGACCTTCTTCATCCGCAGGAACAGCCCGTAGACCGACTCCTCCGCGTCGGCGAGCGTCTGCGCCGAGTCCATCGACCAGCCCGCGCTGTAGTGGGCGGCCATGTAGCTGGTCAGCAGGCCGCGCCCGCTCGGGGAGATCCACTCGAACTCGCTGCGGAACTGCATGCCGGACGGGTCGCCGTGCGGGGTGTCGTAGGTGCCCATCTCCAGGGACGGCCCCCACTGGTGGAAGGGCCCGCGGGCCCAGGCGCTCGATGTGAGGCCGGCGTCGGCCATGAGCCCGGGGAACTGCGGGTCGTGGCCGAACGCGTCGAGCTGCCACGCGGTGGCCGGCTCGCCGCCCAGGATGTCGCGCTGGAAGCCGACGCCGTAGACGGCGTTGCGGATCGTGCTCTCCGCGCCGGTGAGGTTGGTGTTGGGCTCGTTGTAGGTGCCGCCCATGATCTCCAGGCGGCCCTCGGCAACCAGGGTGCGCAAGATCTCCCGGTTCTCCGGGAAGGCGTCCCAGTAGGGCTTGAGGTAGTCGACCTCGGCCAGCACGAAACGGTAGTCGGGGTCGCGTCTGGCCAGCTCCAGATGCGCGTCGATGAGCTGGAACGCGGTGAACTGGAAGGACATGCGCACGTCCTGGGCGTCCGGCAGCTCGTCCCACTCGCTGGCGTAGCCGGCCTGCGTGTTCCACCAGACGGGGTCGTAGTGGAAGTGGCTGACCAGGAAGACCGTCCAGCCGGGCTCGGCCACGGTGAGCGTGCCCGTGGCCGAGGCCGTCTCCTCTCCCGCCGCGCGGACCGTGATCTCGACGACGGACCCCGGGGACGCGGTCGTGGTCACGGGGACCTCGTGGACGCCTGTGCCCGGCACGCCCGACAACGTGCCCTCCGCGCCACCGGACACGACCACGCCGATGCGCTCCGTGGGCGAGGTCGACGAGGTCCGTACGCGCAGGACCTGGCGGGGGGCGTCGTCGGGACCGACGAAGAGCTCGGTGGACTCGACGGCGTCGATCGTCAACATGAACGGCCTTTGCTCGAGAGAGGAGGTTGAAACGGGCGCGGCGGGACGGTCATCCCTTGACCGCGCCCCCGGTCAGGCCCTTGACGAAGTTCTTCTGCAGGGCCAGGTAGAACACGAGGATCGGCAGGGTGGCCAGGAACATGAAGGCGAACACCGCGCCGAAGTCCGACTGGTGCTGGCCGATCGCCCGGTACACGCCGACCGTGACCGTGGTGCCGCTGTCGGGCCCGAGGATGATCAGCGGGGTGAGGAAGTCGTTCCAGATCCACACGCCCAGGAAGATCAGTACGCTGGCCGAGGCCGGGCGGAGCAGCGGGAAGACGACCTGCCAGAACACGCGCAGTTTGCCCGCGCCGTCGAGTTCGGCGGCCTCCTCCAGCTCCAGCGGGACGGTCCGTACGAAGCCCATGAACAGCAGCACGCCGAACGGCACGTAGTAGCCGACGTTGACCAGGATGAGCCCCTGGAGGCTGGTCATCAGCCCGAGCGCCTTGAGCACGCCCGTGATCGGCTCCAGGATCACCGGGACGGGGATCATCAGGCCGCACAGGAGCGTCACCATGACGACCTTGGCCAGCACGTGCCGCGACCTGGCCAGGTAGTGGCCGAGCATCGCCGACAAGACGGTCAGGATGGTGATCGACAGTGCGGTCACCGCGATGCTGTTGATCAGGCCGAACGTGAACAGGTGGTCCGGCCGTGACAGCACGGCGCTGACGTTGTCGAGCGTGGGCGGCACGGGCAGCCCGGCCGGGTGGGGCACGATCTGCGACCCGGGCTTGAACACGTTGACCAGCACGAGATAGAGCGGCAGGAAGAACACCGCCCCGACGAACACGGCCACCAGGGGCCGCAGCCAGGCGTGGGTACGGTCGTCCATCACTGCGTCACCTCGCGTCGCTGCAGCAGCCTCAAGACGATCACCGAGACGGTCGCGACGAGCGCGAGCATCACCGCCGCCATCGCCGAGGAGTAGCCGATGTGGTTGCCGGTGAAGGCGGTCTGCACGATCTGGAAGGCCATGGTGGAGGTGGTCCCGGTGCCGGGGCCGCCGTTGGTGATGACCTGGATCTGGTCGTAGGCCTTGAACCCCGTGATCAGCAGCATCACCGTGTTGATCGTCAGCGCCGGCGCGAGCATGGGCCAGGTGACGCTGCGGAAGCGGGCCAGCCGGCCGGCCCCGTCGATGGCCGCCGCCTCCTGCAATTCGCGGGGCACACCCTGGAGACCGGCCAGGTAGACCACGACGCAGAAGCCGAGCATCTGCCAGGTGAGGATCCACGCGATCGAGTAGAGGGCGAGGTCGGGGTCGGACAACCATCCCGGGGGCCGCTCGACGCCGAGGCCGCGCAGCAGGGAGTTGAGCAGGCCGTCGTCGGTGAGCACGGCCTGCCAGATGACGCTGATGACGACCGCGCTCAGCACCACAGGGGTGAAGAAGATGCCGCGCAGCGCCACGTACAGCTTGGTCGGCCGGTCGAGCAGCATGGCGATCAGCAGCCCGCCGACGTTGGCGAGCAGCGTCACGATCACCGTGATGATCACCGTGTTGAGCAGGGCCTGGCGGAACTCCTGGTCGCCGAACAGCTCGCCGTAGTTGCGCAGCCCGACCCACTTGGTGGGCGGGTTGAATGGGTTGCGGTTGGTGAAGCTGTAGTAGCCCGTCATGCCGATGGGGATCAGCACGAACACCACGTAGGCCAGCAGGCCCGGCAGGGCGAACAGCCCGAACCGGCCCAGCCTGGGCCCGATGCGGGAGGCCCTGCGTGCGGGGGCGTGCGAGGGACGGGGCGCGGCGGGGACGACCTCGCCGCGCGGACCGTGCTGGGTTGCAGTCATGAGACGTGAGCCTGGCCTACTGGGTCGCCTTGGCCCACTGGTCGTCGAGGTAGGACGCGAACTCCGCGGCCGACTTCTTGCCCGTGATCAGGTCCTGTACGCCGAGGGCCGACTTGTCCGCGAGGCCGGGGGGCAGCGAGCCGTCGCCCGTCTCCTGCGAGAAGGCGTTGACGATGGAGTTGTCCGTCATGCCCTGCTGGTAGATGGCGACCGTCGCCTGGTAGACCGGTCCCATGTCGGCCGGCGGGGTGTAGCCCTTGATCGCCGGGATGGAGCCGTCGAGCTTGACGAAGGCGTCGTTGTTCTCCTTGTCCTCGTCGAAGGCCAGCGCCCACTTCTTGGCGAGCTCGACGTTCGGCGCCGACGCGCTGACCGAGGTGCCGCCTCCGGTGAAGGTCGGGGTGACCGGCGTGCCGTCGTCGGACGGCCAGGGGAAGGCCCCGATCTCGAAGTTCGGCTTGGTGTTGTCGGCCGAGGTGGCGAACCAGGAGCCCATGGGATACATGGCGCCCTTGCCGTCGCGGAAGGCCTGCTCGGTGTCGGCGTAGGAGCGGCTGAGGCCCGCGGGGTCGATGTAGCCCTGCTTGGCCAGGTCGGCGACCTTCTGCGCGGCCTTGGTGAAGTCGGGGTCGGTGAACTTCACCTTGCCGTCCCTGCGCTGCGTCAGCCAGTCGGGCGTCTTGGCGTACACGTCGGTGGCGACGGTCGCGGTCAGCGGGTACATGTCCGCCCACGTGTCCGCGCCGCCTCCGCCGACGACGAACGGCGTGATGCCCTTGGCCTTGAGCTTGGCGCTGACGTCGAGCAGGTCCTTGTACGTCTTCGGCGTCTCGGTGATGCCGGCCTTCGCGAAGTCGTCCTTGTTGTAGTAGACGACCGGGATGACCTGCGTATTGTACGGCAGCTGGTAGACCTTGCCGCCCACGGCGCCTGCCTTGGGGGCGATGAAGTTCTTGAGCTCGTCGTCGGTGAACGCGGCGAGCTTGCCGGCCTCGGCGAAGCCCGCCGGGTTGACCGACTGCAGGATGTCGGGGAGGTGGCCCGAGGCGTCTAGCTGCTTGGCGTAGCCGGTGCGGTCGACGTTGGGCGTGACCAGCTTCTTGATCGTCACGCCGGGGACCTTCGCCGAGGCCCGTGCGATGGCCGCGTCCCAGAAGGCCGCGTTCAGGTTCGGCGTCTCGAAGACGAGGAAGGACAGCTCGACCTTCCCGCCGGACGCCGGCGTCGCCGCCGGCTGCTCACCGACGCCGCATCCGGCCACCGCGAGGGTGGTGACCAGGCAAAAAATCATGGATCTGCGCACAGCACAGTCCTCCCTTGCCAGTTATGGCTCCCCCGAAGCCAAGCTGAGATAACGTTATCTCGAAAGGTAGGGTGTTACTTCCAGGTTTCAAAGAGTGAGGCTTGCAACAAATTGGTCACGACAGGCGCAACGCCCCAGAGATGGCCGATAGTGGCGATCATGCGGATGATGAGCCCGTGGGGGGAAAGGTGAGCGGCGGCCGGCGCAACAGGAGGCCGACCATGGTCGACGTCGCCCGCGAGGCCGGCGTGGCGCTGCGCACGGTCTCGCGCGTCGTCAACCAGGACTCCACGGTCGGCCCCGAACTCGTCCAGCGTGTCCGGGAGGCCATCGCCGCCCTCGGCTACCGCCCCGACGAGCGGGCCCGGCACCTGCGGCTGGGCGTGACCGGCACGCTCGGCGCCGCCGTACGGCAGCTGTCCCACGTCAACCCGGTGCTGCGGGCGGTGGAGCGGGCCGCGCGGGCGGCCGACCTGATGGTGCTGGCGGCCTCGACGGAAGACGACGAGAACCTGGAGCGGCACGTCGTCGAGTCGATGTGCCGGCGCAGGTTCGACGGCATCGTCCTGGAGCCGATCGGCGACGACCACGGCTATCTCGTGCCCGAACTGGAGGCCGGCCTGTCTCTGGTCGCCGTCGACCGCCCCGTGCTCGGCCTCGACGTCGACTGCGTGCTGTCGGACAACCGCTCCGGCATCGAGACCGCCTACCGGCACCTCGTACGGCACGGCCACGACCGCATCGCCTACATCGGAGACGACGAGCGCATCTTCACCGCGCAGGAACGTGCCAGCGCCTTCCGGGCCTGCGTCACCGCGCACGGAGGGCTGCTCGACACGATGCTGCACACCGGCAGGGTGGACGACGGCAGGGTGCACGCCGCCGTGCGCGCGGCGCTCAGCGGCCCTGCCCCGGCCACGGCGATCATCACAGGAAACGCGCAGCTCAGCGTGGAGGTGTTGCGCCACTTGGGGGCGGACGCGGTCGACGTGGCGCTGATCGGCTTCGACGACTCCGAACTCGCCACGCTGCTGCGGCCCGACCTCACCGTGGTGGCGCAGGACACGACCGCGATCGGCACCACGGCCATCGACATGCTGCGGGCGCGCATCGCCGACCCGTCGACGGAGGTGCGAAAGGTGACCGTGCCCGTGGAGCTCATCGCCCGGGGCTCGGGCGAGATCCCCCCGGCGTCCTGAGGGCCGGTCCGGCCCTCAGGACGTGCGAGCGGAACGGTCAGGCGCCCATCGCGTGCACGCCGCCGTCGACGTGCACGATCTCACCCGTGGTGGCGGGGAACCAGTCCGACAGCAGCGCGACGCACGCCTTGGCGGCGGGGGTGGTGTCGGCGAGGTCCCAGCCGAGGGGCGCCTTGCCGGGCCAGCTCTCCTCGAACTCGCTGAACCCGGGGATGCTCTTGGCCGCCATCGTGCGCAGCGGCCCCGCGGCGACCAGGTTGACCCGGATGCCGTGCTTGCCGAGGTCGCGGGCGAGGTAGCGCGAGGCGGACTCCAGGCCGGCCTTGGCCACGCCCATCCAGTCGTAGACGGGCCACGCCTTGGTCGCGTCGAAGTCGAGGCCGACGATCGAGCCGCCGTCCTTCATCAGCGGCAGGCAGGCGACGGCCAGCGACTTGAACGAGTACGTCGAGACGTGGAGGGCGGTGGAAACGTCCTCCCACGACGTGTTGAGGAAGTTGCCGCCGAGGCAGGTCTGCGGGGCGAACCCGATGGAGTGCACGACCCCGTCGAGCCCGCCGACGTGCTCACCGACCCGGTCGGCCAGGGTGTCGAGGTGCTCGTTGTTCTGTACGTCGAGCTCGATCACCGGCGGCGGCTCGGGCAGCCGCTTGGCGATGCGCTCCACAAGGCTGAGGCGGCCGAAACCGGTCAGCACGACCTGGGCGCCTTCCTCCTGGGCCAGCTTCGCCACGTTGAAGGCGATCGAGGAGTCGGTGAGGACGCCGGTGACCAGCAGCCGCTTCCCGTCCAGCAAACCCATGTTCAGCTCCAGTCTCTCGTCGGTCCGGCCAGTGCGTGCAGGTCGTTCAGTGGCCCATGCCCAGGCCGCCGTCGACCGGGATGACCGCACCCGTGATGTACGACGCGTCCTCGCTGGCCAGGAACCTGACCACCCGGGCGACCTCCTCGGCCTTCGCCTGCCGGCCGAGCGGGATGCTCTTGCGGATCGCCTCGTGCTGGGCCTCGTCGAGCACGGCCGTCATGTCGGTCTCCACGAAGCCGGGCGCCACGACGTTGACCGTGATGCCGCGGGAGCCGAGCTCGCGGGCCAGCGACCTGCCGAAGCCGACCATACCGGCCTTGGAGGCGGCGTAGTTGGTCTGACCGGCCGAGCCGGACAGGGCGACCACAGAGGAGATGAGGATGATCCGGCCGCGCCGCAGCCGCAGCATCGGCCGCACCGCGCGCTTGGCCACGCGGTAGGCGCCGGTCAGGTTGGTGTCGATGACGTCGGTGAAGGTCTCTTCCTTCATCATCGGCAGCAGGGTGTCCTTGGTGATGCCCGCGTTGGCGACGACGACCTCCACCGGACCGTGCTCGGCCTCGACCTTGTCGAAGGCGGCCTCGACGTCGGCGGTGCTGGTCACGTCGCAACGCACTCCGAACAGACCCTCCGGGGGCTCTCCCGAGCGATAGGTGACGGCGACCGCGTCTCCCGCGGCGGCCAGTTCACGAGCGACCGAAAGACCGATGCCCCGGTTTCCACCGGTGACCAGTACAGAGCGTGCCATGAGACCGACGGTATCGCTTACCCGCTGGTAAACCCCTTGTCCGCTGGACACAAGATCACAGGGTTAGGATCGTGGACATGCGCCAGATCGATCCCGACTTTCTCGCCCTGCCACTTCGGCGACTGGCGGACGCGGCTCTTCAACGCGCCCGTGACCTGGGAGCCGAGCACACCTCATTCCGTCTGGAACGGGTCCGCGCGGAGACGCTACGCCTGTTCGACGCCCGCCTGGAAGGCTCCATCGACGCCGACGACCTCGGCTTCGCCGTACGGGTGATCAAGGATGGCACGTGGGGGTTCGCCTCGGGGATCGAGCTGACTCCCGAGGCGGCGGCCCGCGCCGCCGAAGAGGCCGTCAGGGTCGCCGCGGTGAGCGCGCCGATCAACCGGGAGCCGATCGAGCTGTCGCCCGAACCGGCCTACTCCGACGTGACCTGGGTGTCGGCCTACGACGTCGACCCGTTCGACGTGCCGCTGCGCGACAAGGTGGCCCTGCTGGCCGAGTGGTCCTCGGGCATGCTCGGCGCCGTCGACCACGTGTCGGCCTCGCTGATGCAGGTCAAGGAGCAGAAGTTCTACGCCGACAGCGCGGGAACGGTGACGACGCAGCAGCGGGTCAGGCTGCACCCGTCGCTGACCGCGATGAAGACCGACGGCGACCGCTTCGACGACATGCGCACGCTCGCCCCGCCGGTCGGCCGGGGCTACGAATACCTCACGGGCACCGGATGGGACTTCCCCGCCGAGCTGGCCGAGATCCCCGAGCTGCTCGCCGAGAAGCTCAAGGCGCCGTCGGTGGACCCGGGCTCCTACGACCTGGTCGTCCACCCCTCGAACCTCTGGCTGACGATCCACGAGTCGATCGGCCACGCGACCGAGCTCGACCGCGCCCTGGGCTACGAGGCGGCCTACGCGGGCACCTCGTTCGCCACCTTCGACAAGCTGGGCACCCTCCACTACGGCTCGCCGGTCATGAACGTCGTCGGCGACCGTACGGCCGGGCACGGTCTGGCCACGGTCGGCTGGGACGACGAGGGCGTGGCGGGGCAGTCGTTCGACATCGTCAAGGGCGGCACGCTCGTCGGCTACCAGCTCGACCGGCGCATGGCCCTGCTGAAGGGCTTCGGCCGTTCCAACGGGTGTGCGTTCGCCGACTCCCCCGGCCACGTGCCGATCCAGCGCATGGCCAACGTGTCGCTCCAGCCCGCCGAGGGCGGCCCCTCGACCGACGAGCTCATCTCGCGGGTCGAGCGCGGCATCTACGTCATGGGCGACAAGAGCTGGTCCATCGACATGCAGCGGTACAACTTCCAGTTCACCGGCCAGCGCTTCTACAAGATCGAGAACGGCCGGCTGGCAGGGCAGCTGCGTGACGTCGCCTACCAGGCGACGACCACGGACTTCTGGCGGTCGATGGAGGCCGTCGGCGGCCCGCAGACCTACGTGCTCGGTGGCGCGTTCAACTGCGGCAAGGGCCAGCCGGGCCAGGTCGCGCCCGTCAGCCACGGCGCCCCGTCGGCGCTGTTCCGCGGCGTGCGGATCCTCAACACCGTCCAGGAAGGTGGAAAGTAATGACCACGCCACAGGAGACGGTCGAGCGGGCGCTCGCGCTGAGCGAGGCCGACGACTGCATCGTGATCGTGGACGAGGGGTCCACCGCCAACCTGCGTTTCGCGGGCAACACGTTGACGACCAACGGCGTCGCCAGGTCATCGCAGCTGACGGTGATCTCGATCGTCGGGCAGGGCGTGGGCGTCGTCTCCCGCGCCGCCGTACGGCCCGACCAGCTCGCCGACGTGGTCGCCGCGGCCGACAAGGCCGCGCGCGACGCGCAGCCGTCGGAGGACGCGCGCCCGCTCGTCCAGGGCGCGGCGTCGGGCGACTGGGAGCGCGGTGTCGAGCCGACGTCCATCGAGGTGTTCCGCGACTTCGCCCCCGCCCTCGGCGAGGCCTTCGCCACCGCCGAGTCCTCGGGCAGGAAGCTGTACGGCTTCGCCGAGCACATCATGACGTCCACGTTCGTGGGCTCGTCCTCCGGCCTGCGGCTGCGCCACGACCAGCCGACCGGACGGCTGGAGCTGAACGCGAAGTCGCCGGACATGTCCCGGTCGGCCTGGACCGGCGTGGCGACGCGCGACTTCGCCGACGTCGACGTGGCCGCCCTCGACGGCACGCTGGCCCAGCGGCTCGAATGGGCCAAGCGGCGGATCAGCCTGGAGGCCGGTCGTTACGAGACGATTCTGCCGCCGACCGCGGTCTCCGATCTGATGATCTATCTGTACTGGTCGGCCGGGGCCAGGGACGCCGCCGACGGCCGAACCGTCTTCTCCAAGCCGGGCGGCGGCACGCGCGTCGGCGAACGGCTCTCGCCGATCCCGGTGCGGCTCTACAGCGACCCGGCCTACCCGGGCATCGAGAGCGCGCCGTTCACGGTGGCGCACGCCTCCAGCCGGGAGCAGTCGGTCTTCGACAACGGCGTCACGCTCGGCGCGACGGACTGGATCTCCGAGGGCACGCTCACGAACCTCCTGCAGACGCGCCACTCGGCCGAGCTGACCGGTCTGGCCGCCACGCCCCAGATCGACAACCTGATCATGACGGCTCCGGGCAGCGGGCGGTCCCTGGAGGAGATGATCGCCTCCACCGAGCGCGGGCTGCTGCTCACCTGCCTGTGGTACATCCGCGAGGTCGACCCGCAGACGTTGCTGCTCACCGGCCTGACCAGGGACGGCGTCTACCTCGTCGAGAACGGCGAGGTCGTCGGCGAGGTCAACAACTTCCGGTTCAACGAGTCGCCGGTGGACCTGCTGGGCCGGCTCACGGAGGTGGGCGCCAGCGCGCAGACGTTGCCCCGCGAGTGGAACGACTACTTCACCCGCGCCGTGATGCCGCCGATCCGGGTGCCCGACTTCAACATGTCGACCGTCAGCCAGGCCAACTGACGCCGCTCGGTCTCACACCGTCTCACTCGGTCTCACTCTGCCGGCATGCCGCGGCCGGGGGCGCACCGCGCTCCCGTCCGTGCGCATGTTCGCCGCGTGCCGCACGTACGGCCGGCATCGCCGTCTAGCCCGCGTCCTCCAAGCGGAAGCCGACTTTCAGGCCGACCTGGTAGTGGGCGATCTCACCGTCCTCGATGCGCCCGCGCACCTCGGTCACCTCGAACCAGTCGAGGTGCCTGAGCGTCTCGCCGGCCCGGCGGATGCCATTGCGGATGGCCTTGTCGACGCTCTCCCCCGAGGTTCCGACGATCTCTGTCACCCGGTAGGTACGGTCCGTCATCGTGTTCTCCTCTGCCTGCCGTCCGGCCGTGATCGTATCGCCACGGCGCTGGAGTGACCGGACCCTCGGAGGTCTACGGTGGAGGGGTGAACCCATGGCGCAGGCTCAGAAGGGGCCCCGTCGTGCACAGCGTGACGGACGCCCCGCCCTCACTGTCCGACGACCTCAGACGTCGCGAGATCAGCTATCTGATCAAGATGGGCATCCGGCTCGTCTGTCTCATTCTCGCCGTCGCGCTGCCCGCCCCCTGGCCGGTCAAGGCCCTGCTCGTCGCCGGCGCCGTGCTTTTGCCGTACCTTGCCGTAATCGGGGCCAATCAACGAGGTCAGGACGTTAGTTCGCCGCTCGACATGACGGAATCTAACCAAAACGAGATACCACGGCATCGGCGTGAGATCGGGTCGTGACAAAGTCTTGACGCAATCCATGGGTCAGAGGTGTAGAGTCTTAGCCAAGCGCTCTGGTCCCCCGTCGGAGCGCTGGTGCCGGCGTTCCGGGCCCCCGTCGGAACGCCGATGAAAGCGACGCCGGGTGGTTTGCCCCCGTAACCACCCGGCGTCGCGCTTTCCCCGGTGCTTTTCAGAACCGGGGGCTTTTTCATGTCCGGATCCCGTCACGCGTCGCCGGACGACGGTGTGGCCTTCTTCTCCCACTCGCGTGCCAACGCCGACAACCTTTCCAGCACGTCGGGCGCCGCCGTGCCTGCTCCCTGGGCCAGGCCGGCCAGATAGGCCGTGAGCGGCGCGGCGGGCCGCGCGACGCCGTGGGCCACGTCCCTGGTCAGGTCGAGCACCGCGTTCCTGTCCACCCGGGCCGGGTCGATGCCGAGCTCCTTGCAGACGAGCGCGGTCCACTCCTCAAGCACGTTCATTGCGCACTCCTCGATGGTGACGGTCACGGGCGGCTTGCCCGTTCATCTGTCAGGACCGGCCTCCCCCGCGCGGGCGCGGGCGGCGCCGAGGTCGTCCATGGTGTCGCAGTCGAACCACGGCGCGCGGCCGTCGCCGGAGGCGGGCAGCCGTACGAGCACCGGGTCGAGCGGGCCGAGCAGGCGGTGCAGCGACCCGCCTGTGTAGCCGGACAGGGCGCCGGTAAGCGCGGCAGTACGCCATACCCCGGTCAGCCACTGCTCCCGGCCGCCGTCGTCGACGAGCACGGCCCCCGACGCGGTGCGCGGAGCCGCCGCGGCGTCGTCGTGCATGTCGTCGTGCGCGGCGCGCAGCAGGGCGGACACGTGCGCCGCCGTCAGGAAGGGCAGGTCGGCGGCGAGCAGCGCGACCCACGGCGCGCTCACGTGCACGAGGCCGGCGCACAACGCCGGCACGGGACCGCCTCCCGGCGGCTCCTCCCGCGTGACGACAGCACGGGCGAGCGGGGAGCCCTCGGCCCCGGCCGCGTCACGCGGCGGCCCGACGACGACGAGCACGCGGGCGTCTGCGACGGACGACGCGACGCGCTCCAGAAGACTCCTGCCGCCCACGAGCGCGCCCGGCTTGTCCAGACCGCCCAGCCGCTCCGCTCTTCCTCCAGCGAGGATCACGGCGTCGTACGGCATGCCTGCCGGGCGGGGGTCGTCCGCACCTCGGTGAGGGGTCTCGGGCACGAGTGCCATGCCGGCCGGCCTCAGCCGCCGATGGCCGACATGGGACGGGCCGGCTGGAGGAACGACGGATCGTCGATGCCGTGCCCCGCCTTCTTGCCCCGGACCGCCGCGATCCATCGTTCCGCGAGGTCGTCGTCGGAGGCGCCCGAACGGAGCGCGGCGCGCAGGTCGGACTCCTCGGTGGCGAACAGGCAGTTGCGCACCTGGCCGTCGGCGGTGATCCTCACCCGGTCGCACGCGCCGCAGAAGGGCCGGGTGACCGAGCCGATCACCCCGACGCGGCTCGGGCCGCCGTCGACGAGGAACAGCTCCGCGGGGGCGCTGCCCCGCTTGCCCGGGTCGTCCTCCGTCAGGTCGAAGGCGTCTCCCAGGTGGGCGAGGATCTCGTCGGCGGTCACCATGTTGTCGCGCTGCCAGCCGTGCTGGGCGTCGAGCGGCATCTGCTCGATGAACCGCAGCTCATAGCCCTTGTCGAGGCAGAAGCGCAGCAGCGGCACCGCCTCGTCCTCGTTGACGCCGCGCATGAGCACTGTGTTGATCTTGACGGGCCTCAGCCCCGCCGTTTCGGCCGCGGCCAGGCCGTCGAGCACGTCCGTGAGCCTGTCGCGATGCGAGAGCCGTACGAACACGTCGCGGTCGAGGGTGTCGAGGGAGACGTTCACGCGGTCCAGCCCGGCGTCCGTGAGGGGCGCGGCGAGCCGTGCGAGCCCGATGCCGTTGGTGGTGAGGGAGATCTGGGGGCGCGGGCGCATGGCCGCGGTCGCGGCGACGATCTCCACCAGCTCACGCCTGAGCAGTGGCTCGCCGCCCGTGAAGCGGACCTCGGTGATGCCGAGCCGTTCCACGCCGATGCCGACCAATCTGACGATCTCGTCGGCGGTGAGCAACTCGGGCTTCGGCAGCCAGTCGAGCCCCTCGGGCGGCATGCAGTAGGTGCACCGCAGGTTGCACCGATCGGTCAGCGACACCCGCAGATCGGTCGCGGTCCGGCCGAAGGAGTCAACCAGCACGAGGGGACCTCCATGGAGAGAGAAGATCCAAGCCTAAATGTCTCGGGTCTGCATGGCGATAACCCGCCCCGATCACGCTTTGTTCCGAAACGCCACCACGGGTCACCACGCGCCTTCAGCCTATCCCGGTACGGCAGGCTCGCCCGCGCCCGGCTCGTGGCGAGACGCCCTCCGGCCGCCCGGAAAACCGATGGGATCTTCGCGGCGAAATGTGCAAACTGGACCGCGAAGCAGAGGAGATCACCATGCCTGACGAGGTCGCATTCAATCTTTTGTCGTGGGCCAGTGAGATCGACCACGGTGCGATCGAGCAGGCCGCGCGAACCGCACGCCTGCCGTTCGTGGCGGGGCACGTCGCCCTCATGCCGGACGCGCACATCGGCATCGGCGCCACGGTCGGCTCCGTGATCCCCACCGAGGGGGCGATCATCCCGGCCGCCGTCGGAGTCGACATCGGCTGCGGCATGATCGCCACCGAGACGGACCTGTCGGCCGCCGACCTGCCCGCCACGCTCGACGCGCTGATGCCGCTCGTCGAACGGCGCATCCCCGCGGGCGTGGGCAAGGGCCACGAGGACCGATCGGTCGACCGCGCCCTGGGGGAACTCGGGCTGCCGCACACCGACCTGACGCCGAAGCAGGAGAAGACGGTGTCGGCCCAGTTCGGCACGCTCGGCTCCGGCAACCACTTCGTCGAGGTCTGCCTCGACGAGCGCGCCCGGGTGTGGACCGTGCTGCACTCGGGTTCGCGTGGCATCGGCAACCAGCTCGCCACCCGGCACATCGCCGACGCCAAGAAGGCGATGAAGCACCACGGGATCGGGCTGGAGGACCCCGACCTGGCCTACCTGGTGCAGAACACGCCGGAGTTCACCGCCTACATCGAGGACATGCTGTGGTCGCAGCGCTACGCGATGGCCTCGCGGGCGCGCATGGACACGGTGCTCAGCAACGCGTTGTTCCAGGTCGTGGGCAGGGGGAGGCGGGTGCGCACGATCAACTGCCACCACAACTTCACCCAGGAGGAGACCCACCACGGAAAGCGGCTGTGGATCACCCGCAAGGGCGCCATCAAGGCCGACAGCGGCGACGAGGGCGTGATCCCCGGCTCGATGGGGACCCAGTCGTACATCGTGCGCGGGCGGGGCAACCCGGCGTCCTACAACTCGTGCTCCCACGGCGCGGGGCGCAGGATGTCGCGGGGCAAGGCCAAGCGCGAGCTGACCGCGGACTCGCTGACGCAGGCGATGCGCGGCCGTACGTGGAACGCGGGCCGGGCCGCGGCCCTGGTCGACGAGCACCCTGAGGCGTACAAGCCGATCGACCGGGTGATGGAGGACCAGAGGGACCTTGTGGAGATCCGCCACACGCTCCACCAGGTGTTCAACTACAAGGGCTGACCGCCGGGAACGGCGGTCAGGCGTGAGCGGCAGGGTACCCCGCGCGGGGCACCCTGCCGCTTCGACGTTTACCAGGGGATCTGCGCGTTTAACATTGCAGATGCCAGGAATTCTTGGCACCCATGTGGGATTACGCGTGTGAGAAACCGACCGGGCGGGCAGATTCTTCTGGGCGGCCCGCCCGTTCCCGGGCCCCTGCTTCAAGGAGGCGGAATGCGGCCACGTCCGATAGAGGCCCCCCGCACACGGACCGGGCACGTACGGCTCGCGGGCGATCTGCGCGCTCCACGTCTGGTCGCGGTCGCCGACCTGCGGAGCCTCCCCGCCTAGAACGTGGAGGTGGCCTTCCTCTGCCGCACGTCCGGGCACCGGCGGCATGCCTTCACCGGACCTCTGCTCCTCGACGTGCTGCGGGCGGCCGAACCCGCCTTCGACGCCGACGAGCGCAAGGACCGCCTGCGGTTCCTCGTGTCCGTGCTCGGACGGGACGGCCATCGCGCCGTCTTGTCGTGGGGCGAGATCGACCCCGAGTTCGGCCATGTGCCCGCCGTGCTCGGTCTCCACCAGGACGGGCGCGACCTCGGCGATCAGGCGCCCCACCTCGTGGTGCCGGGCGACCGCTGCGGCGGGCGGCATGTCAGCGAGGTCGTGGAGATCCGCGTCTTCGCCGACGACCCCCTCTGGAGCTGAGCCCGCAGCAGAGGCCTTCGCGCCTACCCGAGCTCGGCGATGTCTTCGGCGCTCAGCTTCAGCGCGCCGGCGGCGATGTTCTCCTCCAGGTGGGCCGGCGAACTGGTGCCGGGGATCAGCAGGATGTTCGGCGACCGGGCCAGCAGCCAGGCCAGGGCCACCTGCGGCGCGGTCGCGCCGTGGCGGGCGGCGACGGCCTCCAGGCGCTCGGCCGCGAGCGGCTGGAAACCGCCGACCGGGAAGAAGGGGACATACGCGATGCCGGCCTCCGCGCAGGCGTCGACGAGGGGGTCGTCGTCACGCTGGGCCAGGTTGTAGAGATTCTGAACGCAGGCGATCGGCGCGATCTTGCGGGCTTCCGCGAATTCGGCGGCGCTCACGTTGGAGATGCCCAGATGGCGGATCAGGCCCTCCTCGCGCAGCGCGAGCAGGGTCTCCAGGGGCCCGGACAGCGGCGCCGCGCCGGGGCCGAGGTCCCCCATGCGCAGGTTGACCACGTCCAGGCGGTCCACGCCGAGCGACCGGAGGTTCGCCTCGACGCCGCGGCGCAGGTTGGCGGGCGTGAGGCCGGTCTTCTGCTCCGCAGGCAGGGCGATGTCGGAGCCCTCGACCAGCGCACCCACCTTGGTCACGATCACCAGGTCGTCCGGGTAGGGGTGCAGCGCCTCCCGGATCAGCTCGTTGGCCGCCACACCGTCACGCGAGTAGTAGTGCGAGGTGTCGATGTGGTTCACCCCGAGCTCCACGGCCCGGCGCAGGACGGTCAGGGCGGTCTCCCGGCTGGGCCGGTCGCCCCTGGGCCAGCCGGTCAGCTTCATCGTGCCGTACCCGATCCTCGCGACGCTCAGATCGCCGCCCAGTGCCCATCGTTCAGTCGTCACGTTCGACCACCCTAAACCGCGCGCCCCCGCCCTCGGCCGTCGCACCGCGGTCGCGCACTCCTCAGCGTCGTGGGGCGCGGGACGGGAGCCGCTCGTGCCGCGCGTGAACACGGGCGCGCGGCCACCGGTCAGGCGGGATAGGCGTGGGTCTCCGTCGCCTTGACCGCCGCCCAGATCGCCTGCCCCGCGGTCAGGTCGAGGTCGGCGACGGCCGCGGGGGTGATGTCGGCGGCCGCCGCGAGCGGGCCCGCCAGATGCACGCGCACGTTGTCGCCGTGGCGTTCGATGCCCTCGATCGTCGCCTGCCAGAGGTTGCGCGGCGTGCCGTCCGGGCGGCTCCGGAACAACGCGACGGCCGACGGCGGGAAGGCGATGAACACCGGGCCCCGCAGCCGCTCGGTGACGCTGAAGACCACATCGCCGACCGTGACGTGGTGCTCGTCGGCCTCGCCCCGATAGAGGTTCAGGCCGACCAGCCGCGCGACGTAGTCCGTACGGGGGCGGCGGGCCACCTCCGCCGGGCCGCCCTCCTGCACGACGGCGCCGTTCTCGACCACGACGAGGTGGTCGGCCAGCACCATCGCGTCGAGGGGGTCGTGGGTGACCAGGACGGTCGCGCCGCCGAACTCGCCGAGGTGTCGGCGCAGCCGTGATCTGATCTCCAGCCGGGTGTGGGCGTCGAGCGCGGCGAGCGGCTCGTCGAGCAGCAGCAGGTCCGGTTCGGCCGCCAGCGCGCGGGCGAGCGCGACGCGTTGCGCCTGCCCTCCCGACAGCCGGCCCGGCCGGGACGCGGCCTGCTCGGCGAGGCCGACCCGCTCCAGCCAGGCCGCCGCCGTACGGCGGGCCTCCTGCTTCGAGGCGCCGTGGCAGCGCGGGCCGAAGGCGACGTTGTCGAGGGCGGAAAGGTGCGGGAAGAGCAGGTAGTCCTGGAACACCATGCCGATGGGGCGCCGTTCGACCGGCAGGGTGTGCAGCGCGAGGCCGTTCAGGGTGATGTCCCCGGCCGACAGGGGGGTGAGCCCGGCGAGCGCGCGAAGAGCCGTGGTCTTCCCCGCGCCGTTCGGGCCGAGCAACGCGATGACCTGGCCTGCCTCGGCGGCGAACTCGACGTCCAGGCGGAACCGGGGCCGCTCGACGACCAGGCGGGCGCGCAGGTGGGGATCGCTCATGCTGTCGTCACCCACCGGTCGCGCAGGGCGGCCAGGATCGCGACCGACACGACGAGCAGGAGCAGGCTGAGCACGATCGCCGCGTCCGGCTCGGTCTCCAGTGCGAGATAGACCGCCAGGGGCATGGTCTGTGTGCGGCCGGGGAAGTTGCCGGCGAAGGTGATCGTGGCGCCGAACTCGCCCAGGGCGCGGGCCCAGCACAACACGGCGCCGGCCACGATGCCCGGTGCGATGAGCGGCATGGTGACCCGGCGGAAGACGGTCCAGCGGGAGGCGCCCAAGGTCGCGGCCGCCTCCTCGTAGCGCAGGTCGGCCGCGCGTAACGCGCCCTCCACGCTGATGACGAGGAAGGGCATCGCGACGAACGCCTCAGCGACCACGACGCCCGCGGTCGTGAAGGGCAGGGAGAACCCGAACGTCGTGTCCAGCCACTGCCCCACCAGCCCGCGCCTGCCGAGCACCAGGAGCAGCGCGACGCCTCCGACCACGGGCGGCAGCACCAGCGGGATCGTGACGAGCGCGCGGACCAGCCGCCTGCCGGGGAACGGGACGCGGGCGAGCAGCCACGCCAACGGCACGCCCAGCACCAGGCAGGCCGCCGTGGCGACGGTGGCGGTGACCAGGGAGAGGCGCAGCGCCTCCAGCACCTGCGGCTGTCCAAGCCGCTGCGGCAGCGTGGACCACGGAGCCCGGATCAGCAGCCCGGCGAGCGGCAGCACCAGGAAGGCCATGCCGATCAGCGCGAGCGCGAAGAGCACCCAGGGGACGCTCCCGCCGCGCGGGCTCCGTGTTCGGCGCCGGAGGGGCGAGGTCACGTCAGGCCGCTTCGAAGCCCGCCTTGACCAGCACGTCCTTACCCTGCTGCGAGAGCACCAGGTCGACGAACTTCTTGGCCAGGTCGGGAGCCGGGGCCTTGCTCAGGGCCGCGATCGGGTAGTCGTTGATCGCCTTGTCGGCCTCGGGGAAGTCGATGCCGGTCACCTTTCCCCCGGCGGACAGCACGTCGGTCTTGTAGACGAGGGCGGCGTCGACCTCTCCGAGCTCCACCTTGGTCAGGGTGGCCTTGACGTCCTGCTCCAGGGTGACCGGCGTGACCTTCAGGCCGGCGGCGTCCAGCGCCTTGGTCGCCGCAGCGCCGCACGGCACCTGCTCGGCGCACAGCGCCACCTTGACCTTGGGGTCGGTCAGGTCCTTGAGGTCGTCCACCTTGGCGGGGTTGTCCGCGGGGACCGCGATCTCGAGCTTGTTGCGCACGAAGGTGGTGGGCGCGCCGGCCAGCGAGGCGTCGGTGACCGTCTTCATGGTGGCCGGGCTGGCGGCGGCGAACACGTCGGCGGGGGCGCCCTGCGTGATCTGCTGGGCCAGCGTGGCGCTCGATCCGAAGTTGAAGGTGACCTTCACGCCGGGGTTGGCGGCTTCGAAGGTCTTGCCGAGTTCGGTGAAGGTCTCGGTGAGGGAGGCCGCGGCGAACACCGTCAGGGAGGTCGGGGCCGCGGGCGCGGACGACGAGGGGGCGGCCGTCGCCGCGGCACCCGAATCGCCCGATCCGCAGGCCGACAGGCCCGTGACGAGCGCTAAAGCGACGGGGGCCGCGACGGCCCACCGGGTAAGACGCTTGAGCACCAGGAACTCCTTCATTGAGGTCATGGACGCGCGTGGTCGGGGATCTCCACGACGACGTTGGTGGACTTGATGACGGCGATGGCCACCGCTCCGACCTCCAGGCCGAGCTCGTCGGCCGCCTGGCGGCTCATCAGCGAGACGACCCGGAACGGGCCCGCGGCGATCTCCACCTGAGCCATGACCGCGTCCCTGATCACCTCGGTCACGATGCCGCGGAAGCGGTTGCGCGCCGACGACAGGCCCGAGCCGTCCCCGGCCTCGATCTGAGCACGCGCGAACGAGGCCAGATCGGCGCCGGCGACCATCCGGTGACCGTGATCGTCACGCTGCGCCGGGAGGCGCCCCGCGTCGACCCAGCGCCGCACGGTGTCGGCGCTGACGCCGAGCAGTGCGGCGGCTTCGCTGATCCGGAACGTGGTCACGGCTGTCACCATACCTTCGAAAATACTAGAAAGAGTCGTCGATAAATGGTGCAGACGCTGGGGTTATCAGGTTGTAAGCATCGCATCTGAGATACCCGGCGCCGGGCCGGTCCTCCGCCCGGAAGACGCCGCCCAGGTCCGACCGTACGGCCAGGCCGGACCGGCCGTGCACGCCGGGCGGAGCGCGGGAGCCGGGGCGACGCGGGCCGTGGCGGGTGGCGCGGGACCGCGCCACCCGCGGACTCGTCAGTCCTCCACGGCGAGGATCACGTCGGACGCCTTGATCATGGCGACCACCCGGCCTCCTTCGGCCAGGCCGAGCTCTCTGGCGGCCTCCGTGGTGATCGCGGCCACCAGGCGCGTGCCGTCCGCGTCCAGCTCGACATTGGCGGTGGCCTCCCCGTGGGTGATCGAGGTCACCCTGGCGGGGATCTTGTTCCGTGCGCTCAGACGCATGGCGCCCTCCTTGATCGCAACATCGGTGTTCGCACCATCGAAAAGCCACACCGGCGGACCGGTGCGGCCTTACGACGGTAAGCGACGCCGACGCTCTCGGAGGGGAGCCACGACGCTGCGACCTGCGGCTTCACCGCTCACGCGGCAGGCCGGGGGCGCAGCCCGCGCAGCAGCGTCTCGATCGTGCCGGTGACCACGGAGTCGACGGGACGATCGCCGATCTTGCCGCCGGTGATGACGGCGGCCAGGCCCTGGATGGTGGCGAGCAGGGCCATCGCGACGCGGTCGGGGTCCTCACCGTCGATCTCCCCGTCGGCCTGTCCCGCGGCGATGAGCGCCGACGGCGCGGCGAAGGCCCGGGCGTTCGCCTCCTGGAGCTCGGGGGCGTCGGCGCGGTCCTTGCGCGCGAACATCAGCTCGAGCAGCGCGGGGTGCGTGGTCGCGAAGCGGACGTACGCGCGCGCGAAGGCGATCAGCCGGTCGGCGAAGTCGCCCTCCGCCGCGCCGAGCGCCGCATCCAGCTCGCTCCCGAGCCGCTGGAGGCCGAGGACCGCGAGCGCGTCCAGCAGCGCCTGCTTGTCCGGGAAGTGCTGCCGGGGCGCTCCGTGGCTGACCCCGACCTCGCGGGCCAGTTCCCGCAGGGACAACCCCTGCACCCCGGTCGACTCCAGCTTGCGCTCAGCGCATGCGAGCAACTCCGCCCGCAGATTGCCGTGGTGGTAGCGCGTGATCGTCTCCGACATGACCCCAACCTACTCGCGGTCTAGCCATTGACTACATTTCTAGACAGTGACTAGATTCTAGGCACTGTCTAGATCGAGGGGCATTCATCATGGCAACGTGGCTCATCACCGGCGCGACGTCGGGATTCGGATACGAGCTCACCACACTCCTGCTGGCCCGGGGCGAGCGCGTCGCGGCGACCTCACGGCGTCCCGAGGCCCTGTCGGCGCTCGCGGACCAGTACGGCGACCGCCTGTGGGCCGCCACGCTGGACATGACCGACACCCCGGCGATCCACCGCGTGGTCGGCGAGGCGTTCGCGACGTTGGGCCGGGTCGACGTCGTCGTCTCCAACGCCGGGTTCGGCGTGCTCGGCGCCGCGGAGGAACTCTCCGACGAGTTGCTGCACCGCCAGATCGAGGTCAACCTCGTCGGCCCGATCCAGCTGGTCCGGGCGGCCCTGCCGCACCTGCGCGCGCAGGGCGGCGGGCGGATCATCCAGCTGTCCAGCTCGGGCGGGCAGGTCGCCGACCCCGGGATGAGCGTCTACAACGCGACCAAGTTCGGCGTCGAGGGCTTCTTCGAGTCGATCGCCATCGAGCTCGCGCCGTTCGGGATCGAGGTCACCCTCGTCGAGCCGGGCGGCGCGCGGACCTCCTTCAACGCCAATCTCGCCCTCGCCGACCCGATCGACGCGTACGGCACGGGCATCGTGGGCCAGATCCGCGCCATGCTGACCGGAGGCGCCGATCCGGAGTTCGTGCGCCGGGCGGTGGCCGGCGACCCCGCGAAGATCGCCGAGGCGATCGCCGACTCGGCCGGCGTCTCCCCTGCGCCCAGGCGGCTCACTCTGGGCGCCGGAGCCTACGAGTCGATCGCCTCCGCCCTCGGCGACCGGCTGGCGGCGCTCCAGGCCCAGCGTGAGCTCGCCTACGCGGCCGACGCCGACGACGTCATCGCCTCCCGGGCAGGCAGCTGAGTCGCCTATCGGGCACCGGGCTTGCGGCTCACCGGCTCGACGACATGGCTGCGCAGGTGCTCGTAGACGATGCTGGTGCGCACATCGGCGACCTCGGGCCGCTCGGTGAGCCTGTCGATGACGAACGCGTACAGGCTGTCGTTGTCGGCCACGGCCACGTGCACCAGGAAGTCCTCCGTGCCCGAGACCACGAAGACGCCGATGGTCTCGGGCAGCCCGCTCACCCAGTTGCGGAACGCCTCGATGACCCGCCGCGACGGCGGGCGGATGCGCACGGCGATCAGCGCCTGGACGGGCCTGCCGATCTCCGCCAGATCGACGTCGAGGGTCGCCCCGCGGATCACGCCGCGCTGACGCAGGGCACGGGTCCGGTCGAGGGCGGTCGTCGGCGACACCCCCACGGCGGCGGCGACGTCGCGGTTGGTGCGCCGTGCGTCGTGCTGGAGCTCCCGCAGAATCGCCGTATCAAGTTCGTCCATCTCCGCCATATCGCCAGGCTATCCGAATTAAATACGGATTGCTTGGCTGGAGCACGTATGTCCTCCTACCCTTCAGGGAATATTCCGTACATCGGCTAAGGGGGAACGAACGTGAGCGAGCCGGTCGGGTATGCACCCGAAGAGATCCTGACGGGCGAGCCGACCCGGTCAGCCCGGTTGAAGTGGGTCGTCGTGGTCGACGAGACATTGCCGGCAGGCCGGATCGTCAACGCGGCCGTCTGCGTGGCCGCGGCGACGGGAGCGGCGGTGGCGGGGCTGCTCGGCCCGGACGCCAAGGACGCGAGCGGGCACGTCCACCCCGGCCTTCCGTGGGCGGGCTGCACGATTCTGGCCGCGCCGCCGTCGAAGCTGGCCGAGATCAGGGCCAGGGCGGATGCGGCAGAAGGAGTGTTCGTCGCCGACATGCCGGACCTCGCCCAGGCCACACGCGTCTACGACGAATACCTGGAGCAGGTCTCCGCCTCCGCCGAGCTCGGGTACTACGCCGTCAGCGTCATCGGTCCGCGCAAGACGGTCGACGGCATCGTGCGCAAGTTGTCCCTCCTGCCCTGACCGGGTCTCTCACACCCTGACGGCGGGATAGGCGACCCCGGTGAGCCGCTCGGAGACGTCCCACAGCCGCGCCGTGTCGGCGTCGTTCAGCGCTCGCCGCGGGAACCTCGCCGGTGCCGGGCCGCCGGTGAGCTCGCCGAACCCGCCCGGCCCGTAGTAGGCGCCACCCTCGGCGTCGGGGCTGGTCGCCGCATAGAGGATGGGCAGGACGCCGGTGGGCACCTCCTGCCACATGCCGGGAATGCGGTACAGGAAGGCGTTGAGCAGCCGGGTCCTGGCGACCGCCGCGCCGCCGTACGTGGGACCGGTGACCTGGAGACCGGTGATCGTCGCTCCGGGGTGCGCCGCGTTGCTCAGCACCCCCCACCCCAACTCCCTGCTACGCCGGTCGAGTTCGCGGGCGAACATGAGGTTGGCCAGCTTGGACAGCCCGTAGGCGCGCTGCGGCGAGTATCGCTCGCTCTGCAGGTCGCCGAAGTCGAACCGGGCCCACCAGGCGGCGAGGCTGCTGACCGTCGTCACACGGGCCCGCTCGGCCGCTTTGAGCAGCGGCAACAGGTGCGCGGTCAGGGCGAAATGCCCGAGATGGTTGCCGCCGAACTGCAGCTCGAACCCGTCCTCCGTGGCCACGCGCATGGGCGGAGCCATGACACCGGCGTTGTTGACCAGGAAGTCGATCGGGCGTCCCTCGCCGCGCAGCTCCGCGCCCACCGCCGCGACGCTCGCCAGCGACGTGAGGTCGAGGTGGCGGATGCTCAGGCGCGCGCCCGGCGCGTCCGCGAGGACCCGTGCGATGGCGTCGGCGCCCTTGCGCCGGTCGCGTACGGCGAGGACCACCTCGGCGCCCGCCATCGCAAACCTGCGGGTGAGGCCGAGACCGAGGCCGCTGTTGGCCCCGGTGATCACGGCGAGCCTGCCGGTGAGGTCGGGAACCGTGATGTCCGGAGTCGCGCGCGCCATGAGTGTCTCCACGTGGTGTCGCCGGCGAGATCACCGGAGTTGTTGGGGCAACTATCGATCACCGGAGCGTCCGTGTCACCCCTTGCGGGCGCGTCATCTTCGCGGCCCCTCGCCCTCGCAGGCCGGCTTCCCCGCCCTGTCCTCCGCGCACGGCAGCCGCCGGCGATTTCGCGGAGCGGCGCCGCATCGCGGCATGGATGCCCCTGGTAGACATACCCGAACCGCTGCGGCAAGCTACGAGCATGCGATCACGCGCGGCCGGCATGTGGTGGGGCACCGCCATCGAAGCGCCCGACCCCGGAGCCTTGGCGCGGTTCTACTCCGAGCTGCTCGGTTGGCCCATCGGCCACGAGGAGCCGGGAACGGTGATCGTCCCCGCTCCGCAGGGTGGCGTCTATCTGGTGTTCCAACAGGCCGCCGATTATCAGGCCCCCGTCTGGCCGCCCGCCGACGGCGAACAGCGCCCGATGATGCACTTCGACTTTCAGGTCGGCGATCTCGATTCCGCTGTCGCCGACGCGGTCGCCCTGGGAGCCTCGCCGGCCGCGGCCCAACCGCAGGAGAACGTCCGAGTGCTCCTCGACCCGGCCGGACACCCCTTCTGCCTCTGCCTCGACCAGGACTAGACGCGCCTCTCGGTGCCTGTGGTGGTCAGCCCCGGGGCGCGTACATGATGACGGCCACGCCGATCAGGCAGATACCGGCGCCGACCAGATCCCACAGGCCCGGCCGGAACTTGTCCACCACCACGCCCCAGGCGAGTGACCCGGCCACGAACACGCCTCCGTACGCCGCAAGGACTCGCCCGAAGTGGGAATCAGGCTGAAATGTCGCGACGAATCCGTATGCGCCTAGTGCGATGACACCCGCGGCGATCCACCAGAGCCCCCGGTGTTCCCGCCATCCCTGCCAGACCAGCCAGGCGCCTCCGATCTCGGCGATCGCGGCCAGCACGAAGAGCAGGAGGGAGCGAACGATCGTCACCCTCCGACGGTATCGGGTGGCCACAGCACTCCGGCGTCGCTGCCCTACGACAACGTGATCGCCTGCTCCATGTGCAGCGCCACCTCGACGTTCTCGGCGGCGGTGAGCAGGGAGAGCAGGCTGGGGCGCCATCGGCCTCCCCGTGACGCGCGGCGGTCACCCTGCGAAAGATCACCTTGTGCGTTCCGGCCTTACGTCAGGGATGGTCACAACGAAGTCACGATCACGGCCGGATACCGGCCTCGACGAGCAGACCCACGTCGACGGCCGCGCAAGCGATCGCCGCCGCGAACGGCACCCGTGGCGAGACCCGGCCCAGCACCGCCCCGGCCACGCCGAACACGGCGACCGCGGCCAGCCCCGCCCATCCCACCGCGCCGGGAGGGCCCTGCGGCGCGAAGACGAGAAGCACGGACGCGGCGACCAGCGGCACCGGGATCAGCAGGCGCACCCGGGACACGCCGAGACGTTGCGGCCATCCCCGCACGCCCGTCACCATGTCGGCGCCGATGTCGGGAAGGACGTTGGCCAGGTGGGCCCCCAGGCCGAGCAGGGCCGCGGCGGCGACCACCCACCATGCCGGCCAAGGCCGTGCGGGCAGGCCGGTCAGCACGAAGACCGGCAGGCTGCCGAACCCCACCGCATAGGGCAGCCACGAGAGCACGGTCGCCTTCAGCCACAGGTCATAGGCCCATGCCCCCGCCACCGCGACGAGGTGGACCGTGCCCGCCACCAGGCCGTTCGCGAACGACAACGGGACGCAGGCGGCCAGGGCGACCGCCGCGGCCGCCCACACCGTGCGCACGCCCACCAGGCCGGCGACGATCGGCTTGCTCGCCCGGGCCGCGGCCGTGTCGCGGGCGGCGTCCACGGCGTCGTTGCACCAGCCGATGGACAACTGGCCGGTGAGAATGGCGGCGGCGACGAGAACGCATCCCGCCGCGTCACGGCCCGAGGCGACGGCGAGCACGGTGACCAGTGTGGTGACGGCTCCCGTGGGGCCGGGGTGGCATGCCAGGACCAGCCCGCGTACGAGCCCACCCCTCCCCTTCACCACGCCCCGAGCCTAACCCCCACCTTTAGGTGATGATCACCCCTTTGGGCGTGATCATGCAGAAGTTCGGGCGCGGCGCCGCCACCAGGCACTTGACCGATCGTGATCATGCAGAAGTTCGCCGATGTGGCCCTTGGCCTGCACGAACTCTGCTCGTGATCATGCAGTTGGCCAAATCCAATGGGCGACCACACCTGATAGGCATGGGCACCGAGAAGGCCTTGCCGTACGGCAAGGCACCCCTCTGTGCATGATCACGGATGAGATATGCGCAGGTGAGCGCGGGTGCGCGCGAACTTCTGCATGATCACGATCGGCGTCTCCACAGGCCAAGTGGCATGGACGCGAACTTCTGCATGATCACGCCCCGGGGGGGTGCTGGTCGGGGCCACATTCCCCGAGCTTCTGCATGATCACCAACACGGTCGGGGCCGGTCACATGGCCTGCGCGCGAACTTCTGCATGATCACGCCTCCCCGGGGCGATCAACACCAAGGTAAAGGGTGGGCATAGGGAAGGGTTTGGGCGGGCAAAAGGAACACGAAGGAAGATGCCGAAAGCTCTCCCGGGGGATTATGCATATGACGCGAATCGTGTCCGTCCGCGGAGTCCTTCCCCCGAACCGGTACCCCCAGCGAGAGATCACGGACACGTTCGCCCGGGTCTGCCTCCCGCCCGGCTCGAACCGGCGGGTCCTGGACCGCCTCCACGCCAACGCCGGCGTCGAGCACCGCAATCTGGTACTGCCCCTCGACCAGTACGGCAAGCTCGACGGATTCGGGATGGCCAACGACCATTTCATCGAGGCGGCCGTCGAACTCGGAGCGGAGGCCGTGACCGCGGCCTTGGACGCAGCGGGCCTTTCACCCAGCGACGTCGACATGATCATGTGCACCTCGGTCACGGGCATCGCGGCCCCCTCCGTCGACGCGCGACTGGCCGGGCGCATCGGCCTGCGGCCCGACGTGAAGAGAGTGCCCGTGTTCGGGCTCGGCTGCGTGGCGGGCGCGGCGGGGATCGCCCGCCTGCACGACTACCTGCGCGGCTGGCCCGGCCACGTGGCGGTGCTGCTCTCGGTGGAGCTGTGCTCGCTCACCCTGCAACGCCACGACGGGTCGATCGCCAACCTGGTGGCCGGCGCCCTGTTCGGGGACGGCGCGGCGGCCGTCGTCGCCGTCGGGGACGCGCATGCGCGGGCGTCGGGACCGGAGGTCACCGGCACGCGCAGCCGTCTCTACCCGGCCTCCGACCGGGTGATGGGCTGGGACGTCGGCGACACCGGGTTCAAGGTCGTGCTGGACGCGAGCGTGCCCGACGTGGTCCGCACCTACCTCGCCGGAGATGTCGGCCGCTTCCTCGGCGAGCACGGCCTGACCACGCACGACATCACCACGTGGGTCTGCCATCCCGGCGGGCCGAAGGTCCTCGAGGCCGTCGCGGAGGCGCTGGACCTGCCCGACGGGGCGCTCGACCTGACGTGGCGCTCGCTGGCCTCCATCGGGAACCTGTCGTCCTCGTCGGTGCTCCACGTCCTGCGGGATACCCTCTCCCTGCGACCTCCGCCGCCGGGAACGCCCGGCCTGATGATCGCCATGGGCCCGGGGTTCTGCTCCGAGCTCGTCCTGCTGCGCTGGTAGCCGACCCGGAGGTTCCGGACGTGTCGCTCTGGTACGCACTGCTCGTATTGGTCGTCGGCGCCGAACGGCTGGCGGAGCTGGTCGTCGCCCGCCGCAACCTGCGGTGGAGCCTGTCCCGCGGCGGGGTGGTCGCCGGGCGCGGCCACTATCCCTGGATGGTGGCCCTGCACACGGGCCTGCTGGCCGGCTGCCTGCTGGAGGTGTGGCCGGCCGACCGGCCGTTCGTGCCGACGCTCGGATGGCCCATGCTCGCCCTCGTCGTCGCCGCGCAGGGCCTGCGCTGGTGGTGCATCACCGCCCTGGGCCGCCAGTGGAACACCCAGGTCGTCGTGGTGCCCGGCCTGCCGCTCGTGACCCGCGGGCCGTACCGGCTGACCTGGCTGCGGCACCCCAACTACGTTGCGGTGGCGGTCGAGGGCGCGGCGTTGCCCCTGGTGCACACCGCCTGGGTGACGGCCGCGCTTTTCACCGTTTTGAACGCGGCCCTGATGGTGGTCAGGATCCGGTGCGAGGAGGAGGCCATGGAGGCGCTGGGCAGGCCGCCTGTCAGGACACCGGAATGATCGACGTACTGGTCGCGGGCGGCGGCCCGGCGGGGCTCGCGACCGCCATCCACGCCGCGCTGGCCGGGATGGAGGCGGTCGTGGTGGAGCCGCGCGGCGGCCCCGTGGACAAGGCGTGCGGCGAGGGGCTGATGCCGACGGGCGCGGCCGTGCTGCGCTCGATGGGCGTCGTCGCGGACGGCCGGCCTTTCCGCGGCATCCGCTACGTCGACGGCCGCCATCGCGCCCAGGCGGTCTTCCGCGACGGGCCCGGCATCGGCGTGCGCCGCACCTGCCTGCACGCCGCACTCTCCCGCCGCGCCGCCGAGCTCGGCGTGCGCGTCATCTCCGGCCGCGTCGAGCGCCTGCGCCAGAGCCCGAGCGCGGTGGACGTCGCGGTCCGCGCCACCGGGGGTGGCACGCCGGACGTCCGGGCGCGGTGGCTGGTCGCCGCGGACGGCCTGCACTCGCCCACCAGGTCGCTGCTCGGGCTGGACCCGCCCCCTTCCCTGCCCCGGAGATACGGCCAGCGGCGTCACTACCGGATGACCCCGTGGACGGACTTCGTCGAGGTGCACTGGGCGGCCGCAGGCGAGGCGTACGTCACGCCCGTCGCCGACGACCTGGTGGGCGTCGCCGTGCTGAGCTCCCGGCGCCAGGCCTACCACGACCATCTCGCGGACTTCCCCGACCTCGTCGCCCGGCTGAACGGCCCGGCCGTCACGCCCGTACGCGGCGCCGGGCCGCTGCGCCAGCGGGTGCGCTCACGGGTGCGCGGTCGTGCGCTGCTCGTAGGCGACGCCGCCGGCTACGTGGACGCGATCACCGGAGAGGGCCTGTCGCTCGCCCTTCTCTCGTCCCGGGCCCTGGTGCGCTGCCTTCGGGCCGGTCGCCCCGCCGCCTACGAGGCGGCCTGGCGGCGCCTGTCGCTGCGGCATCGGCTGCTGACCGCGGCACTCCTGCGGGCGCGCCACCATCCGGGGTCCGCCCGGCTGATCGTCCCCGCGGCCCAGCGGCTGCCCGGCCTGTTCGCGGCGGCCGTCCACGCGCTCGCGTGAGCATTTCCCTAATTACGCACACGGCGACGATTCCGGCATGCTCCAGAGAATTGCGGTGAAATTCCTTCGCAATTAAGTGGGCATATTTATCGACTTCCATGCGAGGATCAATCCGTGCGCCCGAAAGCGAGCCCCCTCCTCTGGCCCGGATGACCGGAGGATTCTCACTTGCCCAGTTCAACCGCGCTCGCTCTCGCGGTCGTGACGGGGTCGCTGCTGAGCGGCGGCCTCGCGTTCCTCGCAGGGTTACGCGCCTGCCGTGCGAACCGGCGCCCGGACGCCTTGCGCCAGGCGGCGGCGCAGGCGCGTGAGCAGTTCGGCCGCGACGTGCACGATCTCGTCGGCAGCCGGTTGTGGCTGGCGTCGCTGCAGGGTGAACTCGCCTACCGGCTCGCCGACGAGGACTCGCCTGTGCGGCCCGCGCTGGCCGGCGTGATCGAGTCCGTACGGCAGGCCGCGGCCGACATCCGCAACGTCACCCGGTCCTACCAAGGAATCTCCCTGTGGGCGGAGGCGGCCGACTCCAGGGCCGTGCTGACCGCGCGAGGCATGCACTGCGTGCTCGACCTGGAGCACGTCGACCTGGCCCCCGAGGTGGACGCGGCGTTCGCCGTGATGGTGCGCGAAGCGGTGGCGAACATGCTGCGCCACAGCCGGCCCCGCCGATGCCACATCACGTTGCGCATCACGGTGCGGTCCGAGGGCAGGTCCGCCCTCCTGACCGTGGCCAACGACGGCGCGAACCCGCAGGCGGCCCCGTCAGAGGACGGACACGGCATCGCCAACCTGCGCGACCGGGCCGCCGCGCTGAACGGCACGCTCGACGCGAGCGCGGGCCCGGACGGCTGGTTCCGCCTGGTGGCCGAGCTTCCCGTCCGCGCTCCTCGCTGACCTCCCCACCCCCCAGCGGCGCTGCTCGACCGTGAGGCCAGGACATCTCGTACGCCCGCCTGTGAGTTCCCGCACGCTCCCGGCCTGTCGATGACCCTCATCACGCCCCTCCCATGACACGAATCACGACCGGCTACGTGACGTACACATATGCAGGTGTTGACTTACGTAACTTGGCCCATCCCCCTATTTTCGGAATTCTTTGAAGCGAGCGGCCTAAGGGGACATCTTGTGATTAACGCGTATGAGATTTATTGCCTCGCGGATCCTTTCTTCTACGACAGCCTTGAGCGCAAACGCGCGGAGCATCCGGACTTCGCCATCGCCGGCACGCCGGTGCCCGAGGGCTGGGACCACGTGGCGACCGACACCTGGCTGCATTACGCGCCGCCGGGGGTGCGCCTGCCCCAGCAGGGATGGAAGATCCACGTCTCCTCCCGGGCCGAGCAGACCGACCAGGTGCTGGCGGCCGTATGGGACTACTGCGTCGCCCATTCGCTCGCGTTCAAGTTCCTCCGGGGCCGCCGCGTGATGGTGAGCCGCAACTCCAAATACGCCGGCCGGGGTTCGAGCGGCAAGCTCGTGACCGTCTACCCGGTGGACGACGCGCAGCTGGAGCTGGTGCTCAAGGAGCTGTCCGGGATCCTCCAGGGCGTGGCCGGGCCGTACATCCTGAGCGACCTGCGGTACGGCGACGGCCCCCTCTACGTGCGGTACGGCGGGTTCGCCGAGCGGCACTGCGTGAGCGAGAGCGGCGAGCGCGTCCTCGCGATCGAGAACGACCGAGGCGAGCTCGTGCCCGACGTGCGCGGCCCCGCCTTCTCCCTGCCCGCCTGGGTGCGCCTGCCGGAGTTCCTCGAGCCGCACCTGGCGGCCCGGGGAGCCGTCACCATTGACGGTCTGCCGTACGCGGTGGACGGCGTGTTGCACTTCTCCAACGGCGGCGGCGTCTACCTGGGGCATGACGTGCGCACGGGCGAGAAGGTCGTGCTCAAGGAGGCGCGCCCGCACGCGGGCCTCGACGCGGCCGGTCGTGACGCGGTCACCCGCCTGCGCCACGAAGCCGCCGCCATGGAGCGCCTCGCCGGTCTGGACGCCGTGCCCGCCCTGCTCGACCACGTCACGGTCGGGGAGCACCACTTCCTGGTCATGGAGCACGTGGACGGCACGGCACTGAGCCGGCTCGTCGCGCAGAAGCACCCCCTGACCAGGGCCGACCACACCGATGAGATGCTCGCCGACTACACGCGGTGGGCCGCCGGCATGCTGGAGGGCGTGCGCCGCGCGGTCGCGTCCCTGCACGAACGCGGCGTGGTCTTCGGCGACCTCCACCCGTTCAACGTGCTGGTCGACGGGGACCGTGTGGTGCTCATCGACTTCGAGGTCGCCTCACCGGTGGAGGAGCGCAGGCGCCCGACGCTGGCCGATCCCGGTTTCGTCCCGCCGCCGGACCGATTAGGCGTCGAAGCCGACGAGTACGCGCTGGCCTGCCTCCACCTCGGCATGTTCGCCCCGATGGCCACGATGATGTTGCCGCTCCATCGGCCCAAGGTGGTCCAGCTCGGCCGGTTGATCGAGGAGACCTTCCCCGTGCCGCCCGGCCTGATCGGCGGCGCCGTACGGACGATCCTGGGGCACGAGCCGCCCCGGCCGGTGGAGCAGCCCCCGGCGAGCGCGCTTGCCGCGAGCTGGCCCGCCATCCGCGAATCCGTCACCGTGGCGATCCTCGCGAGCGCGACGCCCGAGCGTGACGACCGGCTGTTCCCCGGCGACATCGTGCAGTTCCAGCCCGGCGGCGGCGTCAGCCTCGCCAACGGGGCCGCCGGCGTGCTGCACGCGCTGCGGGCCGCGGGCGCGGGCCGCTTCCCCGAACACGAGGACTGGCTGGTCGCGCATGCCGCCGACCCCGAGGCCGGCATCGGGTTCTACAACGGATCGCTGGGCGTGGCCTGGGCTCTGGACGGGCTGGGCCGCCGCGACGACGCGCTCGACGTGCTGGAACGGTCCCGGCCACGTGACCGCGCGGGCTGGGAGCGCCTCGATCTGAGCCTCTACCAGGGCATCGCCGGAGTCGCGCTCACCCTGCTCCACTTCCACGACGTGACGGGCGACGCGACGCTGCTCGAGCAGGCGTTGCTGATGGCGGAGTCGGCGGCCGGCCGGCTCGGCGGCCCCGGCGACGTGCCCGAGATCAGCGGCGGCGTGCACCCGCACGCCGGTCTGATGTACGGCTCGGCCGGGGTCGCGCTCATGTTCCTGCACGTCTACGAGCGCACCGGCGACGACCGGCTGCTCGATGTGGCCGCGACCGCCCTGCGGCAGGACCTGCGGCGGTGCGTGCGCAGAGACGACGGGCAACTCCAGGTGCAGCAGGGCTGGCGGACCAATCCGTACCTCGACGAGGGATCGGCGGGCATCGGCCTGGTGCTGGCCCGCTTCCTCGCGCACCGGAACGACGAAGCGTTCCGCGAATTCCTCGACGCGATCCGCCCGGTCGGCACGCTGCCGTACTTCATCCAGCCGGGCCTGTTCGCCGGACGCGCCGGAATGATCGCCTGTCTCGGTGCCGACCCGGTCCACGACCGCACCGAGGCGGCGGCGCAGGTCGCACGCCTGGCCTGGCACGAGCTGCCTTACAGGGACGGCCTGGCCTTCCCCGGAGCCCAGTTGCTCCGGCTGTCGATGGACCTCGCCACGGGGAGCGCAGGAGTGCTGCTCGCACTCGGCACCGTGCTGCACGACCAGCCGGTGCATCTCCCCTTCTTCGAGCCCCCCGGATGGCTGCGGGCGCAGGGGCCCCTGCGTGAGCCGGCCGGGTGCACCATCCCGACGAGCAGTGGAAGGAGGTGTTCGTAATGGCACTTCTCGACCTCCAGACCCTGGAGACGCCCGGTGGTCACGGCCACGGTCACGGTGGCGGCGGCAGCAACCTGAGCCTGCTGGCCTGCACCCCGCACGAGAACAGCAGCCTCAGCCTGCTCTGCGGTTGACGACCGCGGGGCCGGTCGCCGCAGCGGCGGTGACCGCGGAGGCTGATGACGATTAGCACGACAGACCTGGGCGGCCCCCGTGGCCGCCCAGGCTCTTTTCCGTCACGAGTTTCTGTCCGGGGACCGTTCAGCGGCCCGTCGCAGGGAGGCAACCCGTGTCAACGGCGGACGCGCTCATCGCCAGGGCCGCACGGCACAGCGGACGCTGGCTCGTGCTGCTCGCCTTCACCGCGCTCGCCGGGGCTGCGGCGGAGCTGCTGCTCCCGATGGCGCTCGGCCGGGCGCTCGACGCTCTCACCGGTACGCCTGTGTCCGGTGCGGCACCGAATGCGAGCGTGCCCGCCGCCGTGGTGTTCGTGGCCTGGCTGGTGGCGCTGGTCGTGGCGTGCGACGTGCTCGGCGTGCTGGCGTCCGGCGTGAGCGGGGCGGAGGCGGCGCAGTGGTTGCGCCGCCGTGTCACCGCGCGTGTCCTCGCCGCCGGCACCACGACGACCAGGCGTTTCACGACCGGCGACCTGGTGACGCGTGCGGGGGTGAACGTGGAGGAGGCGGCTCGCGGGCCGGAGGCCGTCGTCACCGCCGCCTCGCTCGTCATCCCGTCCGCGGGAAGCGTCGTGGCCCTCGTGCTCATCGATCCGCTGCTGGGGGCCACGCTGACCGCCGGTCTGCTGGTCGTGCTGGGGGTCGTGCGGGCGTTCATGCACAAGACCACGGTCGCGGCCTCCGGCTACCAGGAGGCCCAGGCCGAGATCGCGGCCCGGCTGGTCGGCGCGCTCGCCGGGGCGCGGACCATCATCGCGGCCGGCACGCAGGACCAGGAGGTGCACCGCGTGCTCGCACCGCTTCCCCGGCTGCGCGAGCACGGGCTGTCATTGTGGCGGCTGCATGCGCGGGCAGGTGTCCAGGCCGCGGTGGTGATCCCGCTGCTCGAGACGGCCGTGCTGGCGGTGGGCGGGCTCAGGCTCGCGGGCGGCCACCTCTCGATGGGCGAGTTGCTGGCGAGCGCCCGCTACGCCGTGCTCGGCGCCGGTCTCGGGTCGGCCGTCGGCTACGCCGGCAGGCTCGCGCGGGCACGGTCGGCCGCCCGGCGCATCGACCGGCTGCTGGCCGAGCCCGCCCTGCCGTACGGCTCCCGCCGCCCGGCGGAGGGACGCGGGCGGCTCGAACTGCGCCGGGTCAGCGTGCGCGTGAACGGCTCGCCCTTGTTGAGCGACGTCGATCTGGTGGTGCCGGGCGGATGCTGCGTGGCGGTGGTCGGCAGGTCCGGCTCGGGCAAGTCGTCGCTCGCGGCGGTGGCGGGCAGGCTGCTCGACCCGGACGTGGGGTCGGTGCTGCTCGACGGCGTCCCGCTGCCGCAGATCGGGCGCGAGCATCTGCGGCGGGCGATCGGTTACGCGTTCGAACGGCCGGTGCTGCTCGGCGCGACGCTCGGCGACGCGATCGGGTTCGGGCTGCCTCCGGAGCGCCGCGACGGCACGAGCCCCGGGAACGGCCTGCCGTCTTCCGGCGGCATCGGGCCGGGGTGGCGCTCGGCCGCCGGACGGGTTCGGGCGGCCTCACAGGCGGCATGCGCCGACGCGTTCATCCGGCTGATGCCCGGCGGGTACGGAACGCCCCTCTCCGGGGCCCCGATGTCGGGCGGCCAGGTGCAGCGGGTCGGCCTGGCCCGGGCGTTCGCCCAGGCCGAGCGGGTGCTCATCCTGGACGACGCCATGTCGAGCCTCGACACGGTGACCGAGCGTCAGGTGAGCCGTGCGCTCACCGGCTCCCTGGCCGGGCGCACCCGGCTGATCGTGACCCACCGGGTGGCGACGGCGGCCCGGGCCGACCAGGTCGTCTGGCTGGACGGCGGCAGGGTCAGGGCGCACGGCACGCACGAGTCGCTGTGGAACGACCCGGATTACCGGGCGGTCTTCCAGGGGGCGTCATGAGGGGGGCTGCGGGGGGCCTGCTTCGCCGGGCTCTGCTGCGGGAGCCCCGGGTGATCGTGCGCCTGGCCGCCTGGTCGGTGGCCGAGGTCGTGCCGGCGTTCGCCGCCGGGCACGCGGTCGCGCGGGCGATCGACGAGGGCTTCGCCGCGGGGCGGCCCGTCACCGGGCTGGCGTGGCTGGGGGTGCTCGCCGCCGGGTGGCTGGTCGCGGCCGTCGCGGCGCGGCAGATCCTGCTCGGCATCGCGGCCGTGGTCGAGCCCTTCCGCGACGATCTGCTGACACACGTGGTCTCCCGCGCCGTCTCCGGTCTCGGGGCCGGCCCTGTCGTGGACTCGGGCGCTGGGTCGGGTGTCCTCGGGGGCGGCGACACGTCGGCGGTCGCCCGCATGAATCACCAGGTCGAGCTCGCGAGAGACGCCCTGGCGGCGATCATCACGGTGGTCAGGTCGTTCGTCTTCACGCTGGCCGGCGTCGCACTGGGCATGGCGACGCTCGCTCCTGCGGTCCTGCCCCTGGTGCTGACGCCGGTGCTGCTCGGCCTGGTGTCGTTCCTCGCGTCCCTGCCCGCGCTGGCCCGCCGGCAGCGCGGCTTCATCGTGGCCGACGAGCACGTGTCGGCGTCGGTCGCCGCCATGGCGGAGGGGCTGCGCGACGTCGTGGCCTGCGGGGCGGAGCCGCGGGTCGCCGCCGCCGTGGGACGCGACGTCGCGGCGCAGGCGCGGGCCGCCCGCGCGCTCGCCCGGGTCACGGCCGCCCGGACGCTGGCGCTCGCCCTGGGCGGCTGGCTGCCGATCCTGCTGCTCCTGGGCGCCACGCCCTGGCTGCTCGGCCGGGGGGTGACGGCGGGCGTCGTGCTCGGCTCGCTCACCTACGTCATGCAGTCGCTCACCCCCGCCCTGGCCGGGCTCGTCCAGGGCCTCGGCGTCAGCGGCGTACGGTTGGCGGTCACGCTCGACCGCATCCTCGGTGGCGCCGTGCCGTACGAGGTGGCGGGGCCGCGGCGGCCGCCCGAAGGCGCGGGACTGGAGCTGCGCGGGGTCGCCTTCGCCTACGGCCCCGCCGCCGAGCCGGTGATCGACGGCCTCGATCTGGTCGTGCCGGAGGGCGAGCACCTCGCGGTCGTGGGGCCGAGCGGCATCGGCAAGTCGACGCTCGCCGGGCTGGTCGCCGGTGTGCTGCGGCCGTCGGAGGGCGCGGTGACGATCGGCGGCGTCCCCGCGGCGGAGGCCGAGGAGCGCTCACGGGCGCTGATCCCGCAGGAGGCCTACGTCTTCCGCGCCGTCCTCGTCGACAACCTGACCTACCTCGCGCCTGACGCGACCGAGGCGGAGGTCGACGAGGCGGTCGCCGTGTTCGGGCTGGCCGGTGTGGCGGAAAGGTACGGCTCTCACACGGTCATCGACCCGGCGGAGCTGTCGGCCGGTGAACGTCAGCTGATCGCGCTGGCCAGGACATATCTCTCCCCCGCCCGGCTCGTCGTGCTCGACGAGGCCACCTGTCACCTTGATCCGGCCGCCGAGGCGCGGGCCGAGGCGGCCTTCGCCGCGCGCGGAGGCACGCTCATCGTGGTCGCCCACCGGATCTCCTCGGCGGCGCGGGCACGGCGCGTGCTGGTGATGGACGGCTCCCGCGTCCGGCTGGGGACGCACGAGGAGCTGACGGCCGCCTCGCCGCTGTACGCCGATCTGGTCGGCCACTGGGCGGGCCGTCAACCGCTATCTGCGGGGCCGGTAGCGCAGGATGCCGATCTCCCGCGCCGGCCACAGCCAGCCTGACTCCGAGGCGATCTGGATCGCCTCGACCCGGGAACGTGCTCCCGTCTTGGTCAGGATGCGGGACAGGTAGTTGCGGACGGTTCCCGGTGACAACGAGAGCCGTTCGGCGATCTCGCCAACGGTGGCACCTGCGGCGGCGGTCTCCAGGATGTCGAGCTCGCGGGCCGTCAGCGGGTTGGCGTCCGCGTCGAGCACGGCGGCGGCGAGTTCGGGATCGACGACCCGCTCGCCGCGGTGCACCCGGCGGATGCAGTCGATGAGGTGGGCGGGCTGGGCGTCCTTGACGACGAATCCCCGGACGCCCGCGTCCAGAGCCCGCCGCAGGGCAAGTGGGGTGCCGAGTCCGGTGAGGATCACCGTCTTGCAGGCGGGTAATCGCCGGCGCAGTTCGGCGGCCGCGGTGAGCCCGTCGATGCCGGGCATGCCGATGTCGACCAGCGCCACGTCGGGGCGGCGCAGGCAGGCGAGCCGTACGATCTCCTCCCCTTGTGCGGTGTCCGCGACGACCTCGATGTCGTCCTCGCAGGACAACAGGGCGATCAGTGCCTTGCGGATCAGATGCATGTCCTCGGCGAGCAGCAGGCGGATCATCGGTACCCCCACGGTCGTCCTCGGGAGCCGGGTGGTTCGAGTCCCGGGCTCACCTCACTATGGACGCGGGGCATCGATATTCGGAGGCCATGACCGCCGGATGTTTGGCTTTTAATCGTGAATCGCGTCGGCGAAAGCCGTACAAGTCTGGAAATTTCACGAGAGAGACGATGAAATGCCCGACCCCTGGCGGGATCGGGCATTTCCTTGCGGCGATTTATGCGGTTTATCGGCGCATGGGTTGATTTATCGCGGTTTATGGGTTTCTATCGGCACTGATGTCACCGGCGTAGTGCCTGGTGCCCGCATACTCCGCACGCCAGAGCCCGTCGCCCTGCCCGTTGAGGCGTCCGGCGAACCATCCGTTCCTGTCGGTGACGGTGGTTCTCATCGTGCGCCAGATCTGGGAACCGGCGGGCCGGAAGCGCAGGACGACCGGCTGGCCGGGGAACGGCCGGTAGTCGACCCGGCCGAGCGGATCGACGCGCAGCAACGTCCCCGTGACGCGGACACCCCCCGCCTGCCGTACGACGTTCACCCCTTCGAGCGTGGTCTCCCGCTTGAGGAAGAACATGGTGCGGGAGACGGCGACGGCTCCCGTCGCATCCCTCGCGGTGGCCGTGACCGTCCATTGTCCGCTCGGGTACCACCGCGACAGCGGCTTCTCCGGCAGGAACATCCAGGTCTCCCACTCCGAGCGGCTGCGGTTCGCGCTCGTCGTGGACATGGGGAGACCGCGGACCGCCGGGCGCGTCCAGGGCGGCGCCGCCGCTCCGGCGGGACGCGGGGCGGGTGTGCCCCACGGGGCGCCCGGAGCGGTCGCGGGCGCAGGAGCCTGCGCAGGAGTCTGCGCGGGGGCGTGCCCAGGGGTCGACGCCGGGGCGGGGTGCGGCACGTGCGCCTGAGCGGGAGCCTGGGCCGCGGGAAGTTGGGCCGGTTGCTGCGCCGGGTTCTGCGCTGGGCTCTTCACCGGGTTCTGCGCTGGGCTCTTCACCGGGTTCTGCGCTGGGCTCTTCACCGGGTTCTGCGCTGGGCCCTGCGCCGGATTCTGCGCCGGGCCCTGCGCCGGATTCTGCGCCGGGCCCTGGACCGGATTCTGCGCCGGGTTCTGCGCCGGAGCCGGCCCCTGCATCGGGATCGGGAGCGGAACCGGGGCGGGAAGCGGGGCCGGGGCCTGAGCGGACGGCCGAACAGGCGGCCGAACCGGCGGCTGAGCAGGGGGCCGGGGCGGGGCGAGCGGCGGCGTGATCTCGGGAGCCGCCGGAACCCTCGGACCACCGGAGTTCACCGGGCCCGTGCGACCCGGCTCGAGGACGACGGCGACGGAGGTCGCGCCCCGGGCGACGACCTCGATCACCACCTTGACGGAGCCGGAGGGCCCCACCACGGGGCTGCCGGGTTTTACGTTGATCGACCGGATCGCCAGGTCACTGGAAGCCGTCGCGGGGGCCGCACCCGCCGCCAACGTAATCGCCATCGCGAGAATAGGAGTCGCAATCAAACGTCTCGTCATGGCCAATGACCGTACGCACCGACAGGTAATCCCCCCTCCCCTGACACCCACCCCAAAAAGCAAAGCCCCCCTCTTGGGTGTGATCACACAGGAATTCGCGTACACCTTCGCGCACAATTCCCCACTCCCCTTGCGCGTGATCATGCAGAAGTTCGGGAGAAGGGGTCGTGGCCTGCGATTCCCTCCATCGTGATCATGCAGAACTTCGCATACAGCCCGGCCTACCTGCACAGCTCTCCGCCGTGATCATGCAGAACTTCGCGTACGGCTAGGCCGACCTGCGCAAACGCTCACCGTGATCATGCAGAAGTTCGGCCAAAGGTCCCATGACCAGCGCTTACGCCGATCGTGATCATGCACGAGGTCACTCGCCCACCGCGATCCCAATTGCATGATCACGAAGATGGAAAGCCCTGGTCAAACACATAACCCACGAACTTCTGCATGATCACGATGGAGGGAATCGCAGGCCACGACCCCTTCTCCCGAACTTCTGCATGATCACGCGCAAGGGGGGGTTGTGGGGTTGAAGTAGCTCATGAGGATTATGTGGATTATGTGGGTAAATCCCCAAATGCCATGATTTGGTATGAAATACCACTCAAAAGCAAAGAATGGGCAGGTTGGGGGTAACGTGCTACTGCACGTAATTCGGGGGAGAACGAATGACACAGCCGCCCGTACGGGAGAAGTCCTTCTTCGGCCACCCACGGGGCCTGGCCACCTTGTTCGGCACGGAGATGTGGGAGCGCTTCAGCTACTACGGCATGCGCGCCATCCTCGTCCTGTTCCTGTCGGCTCCGGCCATCCGCGGCGGCATGGGCCTGTCGGAGACTACCGCGGTCGGTGTGTACGGCGTCTACATCGCCTCCGTCTACCTCCTGGCCCTGGCCGGCGGATGGATGGCCGACCGGCTATTCGGGCCGCGCAAGACCGTCCTGTACGGCGCGATCGTCATCATGTGCGGCCACCTGAGCCTGTCGGTGCCGTCCGCGGGGGTGTTCGTCTGGCTGGGGCTCGTCCTGGTCGCCCTCGGCAGCGGCATGCTGAAGCCCAACATGGCGGCCCTGGTCGGCGAGCTCTACAGACATGAGGACGACGCCCGCCGCGACTCGGGCTACACGATCTTCTACATGGGGGTCAACCTCGGAGCCTTCGTCGGCATCATGGCCGTACCGTGGCTCCAGCAGGGCGACCGCTGGCACCTCGCGTTCGGCTCCGCAGCCGCCGGAATGGCGATCGGCCTCACGCAGTACGTCCTGGGTCGCAGGCACCTGGGCGGGGCGGGCGAGGAGCCCGACCACCGGCTGACGCCCGAGGAGCGGCGACGTTTCCGCGCCATCCTGGCGATCACGGTCCCGGTCGTGGTGGCGGCCCTGGCCCTGTGGGCGTTCAGCGGCACGTTCACCATCGACAGGTTCTCGTTGGTCCTCGCGATCGGAACGGCGGCCGTCCCGCTGGCCTACTTCCTGTTCCTCTTCCGCTCACACGAGGTCACGCCGGAGGAGCGCGTCCGCCTGTCCGCCTACGTGTGGCTCTTTCTCGGCGCGGCCGTGTTCTGGTTCATCTACGACCAATCCGGCAGCGCCCTCACCCTCTTCGCGCAGAACAACACCCAGCTCGACGTCATGGGCTTCCACGTGCCCCCGGGGTGGATCAACAACGTCAACTCCCTCGCGATCATCTTCCTGGCGCCGGTGTTCGCCGACTTCTTCCTGAAGGCGGGCGAACGGGTCAGCACCCCGCTGAAGTTCGGCGTGGCGCTCCTGCTCGTCGGCCTGAGCTTCGTCGTCATGTCGGTCGCGTCCGGCGTCGCGTCGGGCGGGGTACGCGTATCGATCATTTGGCTGATCTCGGTCTACCTCATCCAGACGATCGGCGAGCTGTTCCTCAGCCCGACCGGCCTGTCGGTGACCAACAAGCTCGCGCCGCGTGCGTTCGAGAACCAGATGATGGGCGTCTGGTACCTCGCGATCTCCCTGGGGGACGCGATCGGCGGCCAGACCTACCGGCTGACCACGGTGATCCCGATGCCGGCCTACTACCTGGGCCTGGCCCTGGCGGCCATCCTCGCCGGCGTCGCCATGATGATGTTCACGAAGAAGATCCGCGCCCTCATGGGCGAGACGACTCCCCGCCCCGCCGAGCTCAGGACGTAGCTCCAACGTCGGGGCTACAGCGTCGGGGTGAGCGGGGTCGCCGGGCGATACCCGGGCCGGCTCGGCCCGCTCGCGATGCGGCTGATCGCCTCCTCGAGCACCTGGGGGGGCTGGGTGAACGGGAGCCGCAGGTAACGCTCCAGTGCGCCCTCGGCGCCGAACCACGAGCCCGGCGCGAGCCGTACGCCGCGGGAGGCCGCGGCCTCCACGACGGAGGTCGCCACGGGCGCGTCCAGCCGCACCCACAAGGAGCCCCCGCCCGGCGTGACCGTGAAACTCCACGCGGGCAGATGCGCGCCTAAGGCCGCGACGAGGGCCGCGCGGGACTCGCCCAGCGCACGACGGCGCTCGGCGCGGCTGTCCTCGATGCCGCCGAACAGCTCGGCCACCACAAGCTGTTCGAAGACGGCGCTGGAGATGTCGACGGCGGCCCGGAGCACGGCCAGGCGGCGGACGAGAGCGGCCGTGCCCCGCACCCATCCGATGCGCAGGCCGCCCCACCACAACTTCGACGCCGAGCCGATGCTGACGACCCGCCCGTCGGTGTCGAAGGACGCCAGCGGAGACCAGGGGGCGACCTCGTCGATGGCCAGCTCCGCCCAGGTCTCGTCGGCGAGCAGCATCGTGTCGTTCCGCCGGGCGGCCGCCACCAGCTCGGACCGGTCGGCGTCCGTCATGAGATGACCGGTCGGGTTGTGGAAGTCCGGGATGACGTAGGCGACCCTGGCCGCCGACTGGCGCATCGCGCCGGTGACGAGGTCCATGTGCCATCCGTCGTCCTGGAGGCCGACGGGCACCAGGCGCGCGCCGCGGATGCGCGCCACGTCGAGGACATGCGGATAGGTGGGCGACTCGACCAGCACGGGGTCGCCCTGCCCCGCCAGCAGCGTCAGCGTCAGGTGGATGGCCTGCTGGGCCCCCGTGGTCACGATGATCTGGTCGGGCCGGGTGGCGAGCCCGCGCCGGCAGTACCGCTCGGCGATCGCCTCCCTGAGGGTGAGCAGCCCTGCGGGGTCGTATCCGATGCCCAGCGCGTACCGGTGGTAGCTCTGCGCCGCCTCGGCGATCGCGTCGGCGAGGAAGGGGGTGGCGGCGGGCGCCGCGGTGTGCAGCGGCAGCAGCCCGTCGTCGTCGGGGGCGATCCACGGGTTGTCCGATCCGAGCGCGGCCGGCCCGGGCAGAGCCGTCCAGCTGCCCGCCCCCTGGCGGCTCTCGAGGTAACCCTGCTCGCGCAGCCGGTCGTAGGCGGTCGTCACGGTCGTCCGGCTCACCCCCAGCGCCTCCGCGAGGTGCCGCTCTGCCGGCACGCGCATCTTGACCGGCAGCCGCCCGTCCAGGATCAGTCCCCGTACGGCTCCCGCAAGCGCCTTGTAGTACGGCCGGGCTCCGGGCGGGACCTCCAGGAGCCGTGCCAGTTGAGGCGCACTAAGATGACGGTCCATAAGGCCACTTTTCCGGATTGGCCCTTTTTTTGCAAGCAAATGGACTGAAAGATGTAAACCATTATGAGTGAGCTCTCGCTACCCCGGTACGGGTCCCTCCCGTCCCGGCTCGTCCGCCTGTACATCGGATTGATCGGCTACGGCACCGGCATCGGACTGCTCGTCCAGTCCGGGCTCGGCCTCGACCCCTGGGAGGTCTTCCATCAGGGCATGTCGTTCCGCACCGGATGGTCGATGGGCCTCTGCATCAACCTCGTCGGCGCCCTCGTGCTGCTCCTGTGGATCCCCCTGCGTCAGCGTCCCGGCCTCGGCACCATCAGCAACGTCGTCATCGTGGGCAGCTGCGCCGACCTCCTGATGTCGCACGTGGCGGCGCAGTCCCACCCGGTCGCCGAGTGGGCGTTCCTCGTGGCCGGCATCGTGCTCATCGCCGCCTCCTCGGGCCTGTACATCAACGCCGGGTTCGGTCCCGGCCCCCGCGACGGCCTCATGACGGGCCTGGCCCGGCTCGGCCTGTCCATCCGGGTGGGACGCACGCTGGTCGAGCTCACCGTCCTGGCCGCCGGCTGGCTGCTCGGAGGCACCGTCGGCATCGGGACGATCGTCTTCGCCGTGTCCATCGGCCCCCTGACCCAGATTTTCATGCGCATGTGGCGGCCCGCGCCGCCGGTCGTGACGGCGCCGGAGGCCGAGCCCGCCTGACGGGAAGACGAACCGGAAGCACGGGCGGATCACCGGACGAAGGCACGCCGGGTAGCCTGGCCCGCATGCGGATCGAGGACTACGCCCTCATCGGGGACATGCAGTCGGCCGCCCTCGTGGGCCGAGACGGCTCGATCGACTGGCTGTGCCTCCCCAGGTTCGACTCCCCCTCGTGCTTCGCCAAGCTGCTCGGCGACGAGTCCAACGGCTTCTGGCGGCTTGCGCCCACCGGGCATGAGATGGCCACACGGCGGGAGTACGTCAAGGACACGCTGATCCTGGAGACCTACTGGGAGACGCCCACCGGAACGGTCAAGGTCGTCGACTTCATGCCGCCCCGGCACGCCAACCCCGATCTGGTGCGCATCGTGGAAGGCGTGTCCGGCACGGTGGAGATGACGGCGGAGATCCGCATCCGGTTCGACTACGGCCGCATCATCCCCTGGGTACGCCGGTTCGACGGCCACCTGCACGCCATCGGCGGGCCCGACTCCGTCTGGATCCATTCCTCGGCCCATCTGAAGGGCGGCGGCTACCGCCACACGGGCACGTTCACGGTCTCGGCCGGGGAGCGGCAGACGTTCGTGTTCACCTGGCATCCCTCCCACGAGCCGGAGCCGGAGGTCGTCGACCCGGACGAGCAGCTCGACGAAACCCGGCTGATCTGGGAGGAATGGGTCTCCCACTGCGAATACGACGGTCCCTGGCGGGACGCCGTGGTCCGCTCGCTCATCACGCTGAAGGCGCTCACCTTCAGCCCGACAGGCGGCATCGTTGCGGCCCCCACCACCTCGCTGCCCGAGCATCTCGGCGGGGTCCGCAACTGGGACTACCGCTACTGCTGGCTGCGCGACGCCGCGATGACGCTCGACGCGCTGACCGACTCCGGCTACATCGAGGAGGCGGGTTCCTGGCGCGACTGGCTGCTGCGCGCCATCGCGGGACGTCCGGAAGACCTCCAGATCATGTACGGCGTGGCCGGTGAGAGGCGGCTTCCCGAGATGACGCTCGACTGGCTGCGCGGATACGAGGACTCGCGTCCCGTGCGGATCGGCAACGGCGCGGCCACCCAGTTCCAGCTCGACGTGTACGGCGAGGTGGTCAACTGCCTCTACCAGGCCCGCAAGAAGGGCCTGCCGCCGGACGACCACGCCTGGTCGATCGTGCGGCGCCTCATGGACTTCCTCGAGCACAACTGGAACCAGCCGGACGAGGGGCTGTGGGAGGTGCGCGGCCCCCGGCGGCACTTCGTGCACTCCAAGGTCATGGCGTGGGTGGCGGCCGACCGGGTCGTCCGCGTCGTCGAGGAGCTGGGCCGCACCGGACCGGTAGAACGCTGGCGGGCGATGCGCGACCGCATCCACGCCGAGGTCTGCGACAAGGGCTTCGACCCCGTGCGCGGCACCTTCACCCAGTCGTACGGCTCTCGCGAGCTCGACGCGGCGTTGCTCCTGATCCCCATCGTGGGCTTCCTTCCCCCCGAGGACCCTCGTGTCGTCGGCACGATCGAGGCGATCGAGCGCGAGCTCAAGGTCGACGGCTTCGTGCTGCGCTACCCCGTCTCGGAGAGCAACGACGTCGACGGCCTGCCTGGGGCGGAGGGGGCCTTCCTCGCCTGCAGTTTCTGGCTGGCCGAGGCCCTCACCCTGATCGGCCGCAAGGACGAGGCCATGGACCTGTTCGAGCGGCTGCTCGCGCTCACCAACGACGTCGGCCTGCTGGCCGAGGAGTACGGCGTGGCCGAGGGACGCCAGCTCGGCAACTTCCCGCAGGCGTTCACCCACATCCACCTGATCCGTACGGCCCACGCGCTCAGTTAGTCCCCGACGTCGAGTGCCGCGCGGTGTCGGACAAGTCGGGACAGGAACGGACATCCCAGTGCTGGCCTATCCCATCGGCGGCAGCACATACTGCTCGTATGCAAGCCCAGGACGAGCATCCAGCCAGGACAGATTGCGCCGCGCCCAAGGTCATCCGGACCGAGCGGGAATTCATGGATGCGCTGCGCGCGCTGCGGGTCAGGAGCGGGCTGAGCTACCGGGACATCGCCCTGCGGATGGCCCAGGTCGCGCCACGCCACGCGATGGCCAAGAGTACGCTCGCCGCTCTCTTCGCCCAGGACGCGCTACCGCGTCGGCCCGGCCGGTTGACCGCGATCGTCGATGTCCTGACTGCGGAGCTGACCGAACCAGCCGACGTGTCCGCGCGCTACCTGGAGGCGTGGACACGGCTCATGACGGCCCGTTCGGCCCAGCCGGGCACTCCGACTGAGGCGCAGCAGGCGTCGCCCCCCATGCTTCCGACGGCTGCCGTCGCGCCCCCGCCGGTCGTGCCGCCGCCACGGCACCCTGCACCGCTGTACTCCCAGCCCGCTTACCGGAAGCCCAGCGGCCCGTGCACGATGCCCGACCAGGCCAAGAGCGATTTTGAGATAGCGGGCGGCCTCAGGCCGCTGCTGTTTTGGGGCACCGTGCTCAGCGTCATCACATGGCTCCCGCTCGCGGACGGCCCGGTGCCGTTCTGGGCGATCTGGCTGGCGTGGTGCGGGCCTCTACTGCTTTGCACTGCCATTGCCGCCCTATTCGGTCCGTCACGTGGGTCCAGTTCAGCTGAGTTGCCAGCGGAGTACCTCCACTACGAGCAGCGCACCACCCCACGCCGGCCCAGCCTGTACTGACCGCCGTCCAGGCTTCCCGGCAGTCGGCAATCTGCGCTGGTAGTGGCGTCGTCTCGCGATGGCCTGATGGCGGCGTCGCCAGTGTGACCAGCGCAGGATCTGCTGGACAGCCCGCAACGGGGACAGCACGAGCGTGGCGAGCAAGCGACGGATCTTCGGGACGGTCAGCGTGATCATTTGCCCGGCCGGCCGGGACGGATCTGTGGCGGCGGCCGATGCGAACCGGCTGGAAACGCGGCGCGCTTTCCCCTATTCGAGCGCCCGCCATTTCGCTGTCCATCGATCAGCGCAAAGTTGATTTACCCGGCCTTGGGAGGAGTAACGCACCCACGGTACACGCTGTTCCGGCGGACAAATCGCCGCCTAATCTCGTCCTGTCAGCCCCGCATCGTTCGCGAAGCCGTAAAACGACGTCGCCAGGATCCGGGAGGAAGAGGGCACCATGAGCGTGGCCGAGCTCGAACATTGGAAGACGCTGTTGATCGCGTTGTGCGGTGTGTTCCTCTGGGTCGTCGTCAGCGCGGCCGCGCTGCTCCGCTACTGGCTCGCGGACCACAAGGCCCGGCGTCCCAAGGGCCCGGCCAAGACCTCGGGCGGCGGAGAACCCTGATGACGCCGGAATTCGGCGCGGCGCCTGAGGCGGGGGCACGGGAACCGGCTGACGGACCCGGCGCGCTCGCGAGCCGGACGCCTCACGTGCCGAAGTTCGCCCAGGTCAGGCGCCTCCACCCGTTTCGACGGCGTCCCGGTTCCATCCGCAGGCACTACGCGATCATGTTCGTCACCGTTTCGTTCCTCTTCGTGAGCACTCTGGGCGTGACCGTCGACATGCTCATCGAAAAGAACGTCGCCGCCGAGGCGATCGGCAGGACCCAGCAGGTCGCCACCGAGTGGAGCGCCAGAATCAGAGCCGGCCGTATCCCGGGGGTCATCCCGGCCACCGGCGGCGTCAACCTCATCGAGGTGCTCGACCCCCGTGGCCGGGTCGTCGACGCGAGCAGAGCCGCCCATGGCGGGCGGCTGAGCATGTTCCGTCCGCCTGCCGACAACCGGGTGCAGAGCTTCACTCAGACATCGCGAAACGGTGGACCGCTCATCCTGACGGCCGTCCGGGTCGCTCCCACCCGCGACTCCCTGTACGTGTACGCGGGACTGCTCGAGTCGTATCTGCTGTCCGACAACCGGCTGGAGATCGACACCGCGGTCTGCGGCGCCGTGCTCCTGCTCATCGAGACCTGGGTGGCATGGAACCTGGGAGGTCAGATACTCCGTCCCGTGGAGTCCATCCGTGTGTCCATGGCCAAGATCACGTCCGGCGACCTCAGCCTTCGCGTCCCGGTGCCCTCCGGCGACGACGAGGTCGCCACGCTCGCCGGCGCCGTCAACGACACCCTCGCCCGCCTGGAGATCATGACGCAACGGCAGCGTCGATTCGCGTCCGACGTGTCACACGAGTTGCGCACCCCCATCGCCGGCATGCGGGCGCGCCTGGAGGAGGCGGTGCTGTATCCGGGGGACACCGATCCGCGCGAGACCATCAAGGACGCGTTGTCGACCGCCGACCACCTCGAGGCGGTCGTCGACGACCTGCTGGTCCTGTCCCGCCTGCGCTCCGCCGATCCGCCGCCGCGCGCGCCGGTCAACCTCGGGCACCTTGTGGCGGAGGTGGCGGCCAGTCGCACCGGGCGCTTCCCCGTCCACATCGAGGTCTCGCCCGGAGTCCGGACACGGGCCAGCCGCGTCCAGCTGATCCGGGTCGTGGAGAACCTGCTGGCCAACGCGCAACGGCACGCCGCCTCGCGCATCACCGTGACGGTCACCGCCGCGGACGGGCAGGCGGTGGTGACGCTGACCGACGACGGCGCGGGCATCGCACCGAAGGACAGAGAGCGGGTGTTCGACCGCTTCGTCCGCCTGGACGACGCCCGTCGTCGTGACCCCAAAGGCAGCGGCCTCGGCCTCGCCATCTCGCGTGAGGTCGCGGACGCGCACGGCGGAACATTACGCGTGGAGGACTCTACGAAAGGGGCCCGTTTCGTCCTGAGACTGCCTCTTCTGCCGGACGACGACGTCCCCGGCGGCCCGAGATGACGGGCGTGCGCGTCCCGGCTTCAGTCGGACCTTCCGGCGATCCGCGCGAGGAGGCGGGCGAATTCGGGCGGAGGGGCGACGACCAGGCGGGTCTGCCCGTCGTGGGTGACCAGGTCGGCCTGGATGCGGGTCAGCCGGTTCTTGTGCCACCAGTAGACGTGGGGGCTGACCGGGTCGTCGCTGGACTCGTACTCCCGCTGGGCGAACAGCCGCAGCCGCTCGATGGCCCGCACCACGCCGATGCCGGCGACCGGGTGCACGGCGACCGCCCCGCGATGCGGGAGCGCGGCGAGCACGCCGTCGGACGGCACGAGCACGTGGTCGGCGAGGCGGCGCAGATGGGCGGCGGCGCTCGGCGCGCTGAGCACCGACACGCGGGTGCCGGCGAGGTCGAGCCACTCGGTGGTCGGCCGCTCGTCCACGAGGGCGTTGCCCAGGGCGACATCGAGCGCCTCACCTGGGGGGATGGGCCAGCAGAAGGCCTCTTCCGGGCGGACGGGGCGTGCCCCGACGGTGAGCACCTCGATCAGGTCGGCGCTCAGGTGGCGGCCGATGATCCGGGAGGGGTCGGGGATCGCGGGGTCGTCGGCGGCGTGCACCCGGGTGCGCAGCAGCGGCCGGATGGGGGTGAGGTTGCAGGCGTCGAACGGCTCACCGGAAACGGCATGGGCGAGGTGTTCGGAGACCAGCATCGGCCAGTCCTCGCGGGCGCGGCGCGCGGACTCCCGGCGCAGCCCGACGAGGTTGACCACCCGCCCCTCCCCCGTGGCCGCGTCAGGAGAGCCGAGCGTCAGCGACGTGCCGTCGGGGGCGAAGGCACAGCTGAACCCCATGGTCTCGGCGACCAGCGCGAGCAACGAGTCGAGGTCGGCGTCTTCCACGGACCTCGGAGCGGGGCGATCGGGTTGCGTCCGGCCGAGTAGTCGCCGCAAGAGTCCCAATGCACCATCCCTCCACCGTTGCCCGGAAGATTCCAGGCGGCTTTCAGGGTGCCTTGTCCGGATAGCGGAACATGCCAGTCAGAGAGCACGATTTGGTATCAATAACACCATCCGCCCCCAGCCACACACCGAACTGTGGTGATCCATGTCCGATGGGAAGGCCTGCTATGACGGGCATTCCGAACCCGGAGAGCCGTTCGGCCACCACTGGAAGCGGGTCGCCGCAGTCCACCCACGACCCGAGCACGAAGCCCAGCGCCCCGTCGAGGCACCCGGCCTGGATGAGCTGGGTGAGCATCCGGTCGATCCGGTACGGCTCCTCGCTCACGTCCTCCAGCAACACGATCTGCCCCTGCGCGCGCATGGCGTACGGCGTGCCGCACAGGGCGGCGAGCAGGGTGAGGTTGCCGCCCGTGACGGGTGCTTCGACCCGCCCGGAAGGCCCCAGCGAGGCCGTCCCCGTCACCGGGCCGACGGCCCCGCCGTCGAACAGGGTGCCGGTGAGATGGGCAAGCGTCGCCGGCTCCGGCCCCTCCTCGTCACCCATCGTCGCGCTGGCGGGCATCGGCCCGAACAGGGTGGCCACACCCAGCCGCTCGGCGAAGGCCCGGTGCAACGCGGTGATGTCGCTCGACCCGAGCAGGATCTTGGGACCGGCCGCGGCCATGGCGTCCCAGTCGAGCAGGCCGAGCAGCCTGGTCACGCCGTAGCCGCCTCGTGCGCAGATCACCGCCGACACCCGGGGGTCGCACCACGCCTCCTGCAGCCCGGCCGCGCGGACGGAGTCCGGCCCGGCCAGATAGCCCTGCCGGGCGTCCAGGTCGCCGCTGAGGACGACGTCGAGGCCTAGGCCCTCCAGGACACGCCTGCCGCGGGCCAGCCGTACGGGATCGACGGGACCCGAGGGCGTCACCAGCGCCACGGTGTCCCCTGGCCGCAACCGCCGGGGCGGCCTAACCGCGGGCATCGTCACGCCTCCCGAGGGCGAGAGTACGGCCGGGCGAACGACGGCCGGCCGGCGACGACGGGCCGAGGCGCGGGACCGTTGCCGAGGCGTCATGGCTCGCCCAGGCCAGGATGCGTCCTTTCACCCCCCAAAGGGTGTCAGACTTAGCCGTAACTATGCGACCTCCGACGCACATTCTCGTGGTCAACGGCGTGAAGGTCCGTCAGCCGGTGTTCGTGGTCGCCGCCCCGCATTCCGGCGCGGACCTCCTCGGGCGTGCCCTCAAACGATCACCTGGGTTCCACATGACGATCGGCCGCGCGCCTGTCGCCCGGGTGGTCTACGCGTTCGCGCGCAGGCCGTCGATCGCGCGCAGGGACGGCGCTCCCACCGTGATCCGCGACGTGCTGGCGGAGGCCTGGCACGTGGTGCCGGGGGCGTGCTCGGAGTGCACGGCGATCTGCCGGGAGGCGGGCCGCGTCACCGGCGGCGGCCCGTGCGTGAGCGCGGCCGACCTGATCCGGTTCGGCGACGCGAGTCCCGACCTGCTCTTCAGCTCGCCGGTGCTGCTGCAGGCGTTCCCGGACGCCCGCATCATCCAGATCGTCAGGGACGGCCGCGACGTCGTCGCGGACATGCTGGGCGATCCCGCGTCGCTGGCCTGGTTCAAGCCCCACATGCTGACCGAGGATTCGGAGTTCCCCAACCCCTTCCTCGGCGTCAGGTCGGCCGAGCATCGCGACAAGTGGACGGCCATGCCTCCGGCGGGCAAGGGCGCCCTGCGCTGGCGCAGCGCCGTACGGCTCAGCGCCGCCCTGCGGCAGGAACTCCCCGGCGAACAGCTGCTGACCCTGCGCTACGAGGACCTGCTCGACTCACCGGGCTCGGTGAGCAAGGCCGTGGCCGAGTTCCTGGAGACCAAGGTCTCCACCATCGGCATGTACGGCGCGTCCGCCACCAAACCGGGCCGATGGCGCAAGGCGCTGGCCGCCGCCGACGCCGAGCTCGTCGAGAAGGTGTGCCGCGAGGAGCTCACGCGCCTGGGCTACCTGTGACGACGGCCCCCGCCTGGAGCTCGGCCGCGAGCTCGGACTCGCCTGAGGGGGAGTCCGAGCCGCCCGCGAACTGGGTGCGATAGAGCTCGGCGTAGGCGCCGTCACGCTCCAGCAGCTCGTCGTGGCCGCCGCTTTCGACGACCTCGCCGTCCTCGATGACCAAGATGGCGTCGGCCTCGCGGATCGTCGACAGCCGGTGGGCTATGACCAGCGACGTACGGCCGAGCAGGGCGGTCTTGAGCGCCTTCTGCACGGCGGCCTCCGACTCGGAGTCGAGATGCGCGGTCGCCTCGTCGAGCACCACCACCTGGGGCGCCTTCAGCAGCAGCCGAGCCAGCGCGATCCGCTGCTTCTCCCCTCCGGACAGCCGGTAGCCGCGGTCGCCCACGACCGTCTCCAGCTCCTCGGGAAGGCCCTTGACCAGGTCGGCGATCTGAGCCGCGCGCAGCGCCTCCCAGACCTCCTCGTCGGTCGCGCCGGGGCGGGCGTAGCGGAGGTTGTTGCCGATCGTGTCGTGGAACAGGTGTGCGTCCTGCATGACGACGCCGACCGTGTCCCTGATGCTCGCCAGCGTGAGGTCGCGCACGTCCAGGCCGTTGATCCGCACCGTGCCCTCGTCGACGTCGTACAGGCGGGACACGAGCGAGGTGATCGTGGTCTTGCCGGCTCCCGAATGCCCGACGAGGGCCACCATCTGGCCGGGGCGCGCCGTGAACGTCACGCCCTTGAGCACCTCCTGCGACGGGCCGGTGTCGGGCCTGGCCACCGACTCCAGCGACGCCAGAGACACGTCGGAGGCCGCCGGGTAGCGGAACCGCACGTCGTCGAACTCGATCGTCACTGGTCCGGCGGGCAGCTGCTCGGCTCCGGGCTTTTCGGCCACCATCGGCTTGAGGTCGAGGACCTCGAAGACCCGGTCGAAGCTGACCAGCGCGGTCATCACGTCCACATGCACGTTGGACAGGCTCGTCAGCGGGCCGTACAAGCGCATGAGCAGGGACGACATGGCCACCAGGGTGCCGAGCTCGAAGACGCCGGCCACCGCGAGCTGGCCGCCGAGCCCGTAGACGAGCGCCGTCGCGAGGGCCGCGATCAGGCCGAGCGCGACCCGGAAGACGGTGCCGTACATCGCGACGACGACGCCGAGGTCGCGGACCCGGCCGGCCCGCTGGGCGAAGTGCACGGCCTCGTCCTCGGGCCTGCCGTACAGCTTGGCGACCATGGCGCCTGCCACGTTGAAACGCTCGGTCATGACCGAGCTCATCTCGGCGTCCAGCTGCATCTGCTCGCGGGTGAGCTTGGACATGCGCCGCCCGACCCACTTGGCCGGAAGGATGAAGATCGGCAGCAGGATCAGGGCGACCACGGTGATCTGCCACGACAGCACCAGCATGGTGCCGAGCACCATGATCAGGCTCACGACGTTGGAGACCACCGACGACAGCGTGGTGGTGAGCGCCCGCTGCGCCCCGATGACGTCGGTGTTGAGCCGGGAGACCAGGGCGCCCGTCTGAGCGCGCATGAAGAACGCTACCGGCATGCGCTGCACGTGGTCGAAGACCTCGGTGCGCAGGTTGTAGATCAGGCCCTCGCCGATGCGCGCGGAGTACCACCGCTGGACCAGGCCGAGCCCCGCGTCCAGGACGGCCAGCACGCCGATCGCGACGGCCAGGCCGATCACGATGTCGCCCCGCCGGGGCACGATGCCGTCATCGATGATCGCCTTCATCAGCAGCGGGTTGGCGATCACGATCACGGCGTCGACGACGACCAGCGCGAGGAACGCGGCGATCTGCCATTTGAACGGGCTGGAATATCTGGCTATCCGGGCGACGGTCCCCGGCGTGAGGCGCTCCTTCGTCACGGAGCTGTCACGCCGGAGAGACCGCATCACCTGAGGCCCGTAGCCACCAGTCATCGCCATATCGTCAATCCTCCCGCTCCTGAAGCACCGAGGAGGATATCGCCGATTCCTGAGTCAGCTGGAGGCGAACAGCGCCCTGATCCGCGCCACCTGTTCGACCCGCTCGGCGGCCGACTGCTCCGCGAGCGTGCGAGCCGGAGCGCCCTGCAGCAGCCGCTTGGTCGCCGTCGCGGCCGCGCGGTCGGTGGCGAGCAGGGCCGTCGCCAGATCATGTACGGCCTGAGCCAGCTCACCGGCGGGAACCGCCATCTCGGCCAACCCGAGCTGCACCGCCTCGACCGCGCCGACGATGCGCGCGGTGAGGCAGATCTCGATCGCGCGGGAGACCCCCACGAGATCGACGAGGGGCTTGGTGCCCGTCAGATCCGGAACCAGCCCGAGGGCCGGCTCCTTCATGCAGAACCTCACGTCGTCGGCGACGATTCTCAGGTCGCACGCCAGCGCCAGCTGGAAGCCCGCCCCGATCGCGTGACCCTGAACCGCGGCGATCGACACGATCTCCGGACGGCGGAGCCAGGTGAAACCGCTCTGGAACTCCGCGATCCGCTGGTCGAACGCCGTGTCGTCGAGAGTGGCGACCGCCGCGAGCGAATCCTGCCCGGGAACCCCCTCGGGCTTGAACATGCTCAGGTCGAGCCCCGCCGAGAAGGACGGCCCCTCGCCTCGGACCACGACGACTCTCACCTGTTCCGGCAGGTTGTCCCCGATCCGGGCCAGTGCCGACCACGTCGCGGACGTCTGAGCGTTCCGCTTGTCGGGCCGGTCCAGAACGATCGTCGCGATCTCGCCGTCCACCTCGAAGCGCAGCCCGATCTCGTTCAGCTCCGCTGTCGAGATCGTCTCCGTTGCTGAGGAGTCGTTCGCCCCCATGGCGCCGACCTCGAGGACCCCGTCCTCGTCGCCGCCCGCCGTGGAGACCGGCTCCTCGTTCCCCCCAATTGCCGCTTCCGCCATCGCCGTTCCTGCCTCCGCTCGAGGCGCCTCGCACGGCCGGTCCGGTGCGGCGTCCCGTGCCGTGCGCGGCTCACCCTCTTGTCCCACGATCACGCCCGAGCCTACCGAATATGGTTCTGTACGGTCGGACGCAAACGTTCGGCTGCGGGAACGAGCGGCTGCGGTCGCGCGTTGTGAGGCGGATCTCTAGCGCTTGGTCTTGCCCCGGGTGGCGCCGCCGCGTCCGCGCAGAGTCACACCGGACTCGCTGAGGATGCGGTGGATGAACCCGTACGACCGGCCGGTCGAAGCGGCCAGGGCGCGGATGCTCTCACCCGCGGAATAGCGCTTCTTGAGATCACCGGCCAGCTTTTCGCGGTCGGCCCCGGTCACCCGGGTGCCTTTCTTCAGAGTCTCAGCCACGAGTACCTCCTGTAGTGCCAGACTTCCGCAGCGTTACTTAGGCCATGATCAGTCATTTCGGCGCGATCGGCTACCTACTCCGCGGGAAAAGATCCCTACCCGCTCAAATTAAGATCAGGCAAGTGCCACAAGATCGGAAAATTCGTCGCTCCACGCGTCTTCGACACCATCAGGAAGGAGTATGACCCGATCGGGGCGCAGCGCCTCGACCGCGCCCTCATCGTGGGTGACCAGTACGATCGCCCCCACATAGGAGCTGAGAGCCGAGAGCACCTGGTCGCGCGAGGCCGGGTCGAGGTTGTTGGTCGGCTCGTCCAGCAGGAGCACGTTGGCACTCGACAGCACCAGCGTGGCAAGGGCCAGACGGGTCTTCTCGCCGCCCGACAGGACCCCCGCGGGCTTGTCCACGTCGTCCCCGGAGAACAGGAACGACCCGAGCACCTTGCGCAGGTCGACGTCGGCCAGGTCGGGGCCCGCCGAGCGCATGTTCTCCAGCACGGTGCGGTCGGAGTCGAGCGTCTCGTGCTCCTGGGCGTAGTAGCCGAGCTTCAGCCCGTGCCCCGGGCGCACCTCACCGGTGTCGGGCTTCTCAATGCCCCCCAGCAGCCGCAGCAGTGTCGTCTTGCCCGCTCCGTTGAGCCCGAGGATGACGACGCGGGAGCCGCGGTCCACTGCCGCGTCGACGTCGGTGAACACCTCGAGCGAGCCGTAGGACTTCGACAGGCCCTGCGCGGTCAGCGGGGTCCGGCCGCAGGGCGCCGGCTCGGGGAAGCGGAGCTTGGCGACCCGGTCGCTCTGCCGTACGGTCTCGACACCGGCCAGCATGCGCTTGGCCCGGCGCTCCATGTCCTGCGCGGCCTTGGCCTTGGTGGCCTTGGCCCGCATGCGGTCGGCCTGGGACAGCAGCACCGACGCCTGCTTCTCGGCGTTGGCGCGCTCGCGCTTGCGGCGCTTCTCGTCGGTCTCCCGCTGGGCCAGATAGGCCTTCCAGCCGACGTTGTAGGTGTCGATCACGCAGCGGTTGGCGTCGAGGTGCAGAACCCGGTTTACCGTCGCATCAAGAAGGTTGACGTCGTGGCTGATGACGACCAAGCCGCCCTGGTGCGAACGCAAAAAATCACGAAGCCATCCGATTGAGTCGGCATCGAGGTGGTTTGTGGGCTCGTCAAGCAGGAGAGTCTCGGCTCCGCTGAACAGGATTCTGGCCAGTTCCACCCGCCTGCGCTGTCCTCCGGAGAGCGTCGCGAGGGGCTGCCCCAGCACCCGATCGGGCAGCCCCAGGCTGGAGGCGATCGACGCCGCCTCCGCCTCGGCGGAGTAACCCCCGAGTACGTGCAGCCGATCTTCCAGCCGGCCGTAGGCGCGCACCGCCTTGTCCCGCGTGCGGGTGTCGGCCGACGCCATCCCGGCCTCGGCCTCCCGCAGCTCACGGAGCACCTCGTCGAGCCCGCGGGCCGACAGGATGCGGTCGCGCGCGAGCACCTGGATGTCGCCCGCCTTGGGGTCCTGCGGCAGGTAGCCGACGCTGCCGGTGATCGTCACCGAGCCCTCGGCCGGGACGCCTTCCCCGGCGAGGACCTTGGTGAGAGTGGTCTTGCCCGCGCCGTTCCTGCCGACCAAGCCGATCTTGTCCCCGGGATTGACCCGGAAGGAGGCGTTCTCGATGAGCAGGCGGGCGCCGGCGCGCAGTTCGATGTCAGTTGCGATGATCATGTTAAGGGGAACACTCCCGGGAAGGCACGGTCAGGATCGGCAGGGAAGTCGATCAATCGGGAGCGCGCATACCCGTCATTGTAGGGGTGGGCCCCCGGGGAACCCGAACTCTTTTCGCTGGCCGCCTCCCCTGCGACGCCCTGCCGCCCGCCCCGCGCCCGCCGCTCCCGGCCACCGCGTTCCCGTGCGGCTTCCGCGGCCGCTGCCAGAGGCGGTGCCGGACCGGTGTCAGGGCCGGTGTCAGGCTCCGGCGTCGAGGACGCGGATGCGCACCGCGCGGAACTGCCGGGGGGCGTCCTCCAGCACGGCCAGTTTGGGGTCGGGCACCGGCAGGAACACGCCCTCCTCCAGCGAGAAGATCGGCGCGAGCCGCCGGTCGGCGCGCAGCTCGTCGACGGCCCGCCGGTCCCCGCCGAAGACGGCCGCGTCCATCTCGCCGGCGCGCGGCACGAGCACGCGGGCCGCCACGTCGGCGGCGGCCCGCAGCGCCTCAGCCGACTGCTTCTCCCTGCGCCTGGCGAAACGCTGCTGCGACCAGCCTCCGGCGGCGCTGCGCCCGTGAACCAGCCGCGAGCCCACCTTGGACGCCACCAGGCGCTGCCCCTCGAACACCCCGGCCGCGTATCCGCCGAGCCGTACGAGCAGGACGCCGACCGTGCGCGGCCGGGTCGCGTGGACGACCAGCCCGTCCACGGCGCCGCCGGGAGAGCCACCGCCTCCGTCGGGGTCCGCCGCCAGGGTAAGGGGCGGGAAGGGCACGTGGCATTCGGCCGCCGAGCCGTCGGCGGCGGTCAGCCGTACGACGAGAGCGGTGGCGGCCGCCTCGAAGGGGCCGTGCCGTTCTTCGAACCCTCTGATCCACCCCGCGAGCCGCTCGGGCGCGACCGATACCCATCTGCCGCCGCCCGCGGCCGGCCGTGCCGTCATGGCAGCCCAGGTTACCGGCGGCGCAGAGGTTCACGGCGTGTCGTCCCAGCCAGACCGGTTCCCGCGGCCGAGGTGGTTCATATCAACATATGGGGAAATATCGGTGAACTCTGCCCGCGGATACTGATGTGACTGGATAGTAAGGCAGAGAATCTTAAACGTGTCGGTCCCCTCACCTTCGGCGGTGCCGGTTGCCACGTCACCGGGCCAGCCCGCTCCGGACGCCGCAGCCGCCGGAGGCCCCCGCGGCGTGACCTCCCCCGGCGATCAGGCTTCAGCGCCCAGCCACTCCTACGACGCGTCGGTTCCGGGGCCGGACCTGGCCGCGTACCCGCATCGTCCCTATCTCACCGAGGGTTCGGGCGCACGCTATGCCGACCTGCCCGGAGGGGGCGGCCAGGGATCGGGCGCTTCGGCGTACGGCTCGCCCGCGCAGGGAGCCCAGTACGG
>NZ_BOOR01000002.1 GCF_016863335.1 Planotetraspora thailandica | reverse complement strand
TTCACCCGCGCAGGGAGCCCAATACGGCTCGCCCTCGCAGGGAACCCAGTACGGCGGCGTGCCCGGCGCGTCCGGGCAAGGCGTGCCCGGCACTCCCGGCGCGGGGACGCCCGGCGGCTCCTCGGGCTTCTCACCGGGGGCGGCCTCCTACGAGACGCCCGGCATGCCCTCGGGATCCACCTTCGTGCCGATCATCGACCTCGACACGGGCGGCATCATCGCGGTCGAGGTGCAGACGGCACTTCCCGGCGGCTCCCTCAACGGCCTGGCCGCGACCGTCGGCGGCGTCTACGCGGCGGCGCGTGAGGAGGCGCTGCTGCCTCTCCTGCTTCCCATCCCCGCCGCCGCCGTGCTCGGGGGCTCGGCCGGCCTCGCCCCGCTCCACGAGGCGCTGCGCTCCACCAACCGGCGTCCCCGCGAGGTCATCCTGGTCATCGAGGGGGACGTCGCCCCCGGCGACCGGCGTTATCTCCTGGCCGGCATCGACGGGCTGCGCGCCGTCGGGTATCTGATCGCGTTCGGCGGCATGGGCACCTCGACGATCTCGCTCGAACTCGTGGCCGACTCCTCGCCGTACGTGATCCTCATCTCGCCCGACGTGGTCGAGCGGGGGCCGCGCGACGCGCGCAGGAGCGGGATGGCCGAGGCGCTGGTCGCGCTCGCCCGCAGCATCGGCGCGCACGTGCTCGCCCCGGGTGTGCGTGACGAGATCCAGCTGGGCGCGGTGCGAAGCTGGGGCATCCGCCTCGCCCAGGGCCCGCTGCTCGCCCCTTCGGACTGGAAGCCGTCCACCGGGCAGAACCGGGTCAACGTGCCGCTGCCCCAGCCCGAGACCACCTCGGCCAACATCATGCTGGGCCCGCGGGTGCAGGAGCTCCTGCTCCCGGCCGTGACGATCCCCATGGAGTCGACGGCCGAGGACGTGATGTCGGTCCTCAGCTCGGAGCCGTCCATCTCCAGCGTCATCGTCGTGGACGAGTACCAGCGGCCCCAGGGCAGCATCGACCGCAGCCGGTTCCTGCTGTTCATGGCGGGCGCGTACGGCCACGCCCTGCACGCCAAGAAGCCGGCCCAGCGGCTGGCCGACCCGGCCAAGGTCGTTCCGAAGACCACCCCGGCTATTGCCGCCATGCAGGTGGCGGGGCGCGACAACGAGCGGGTCTACGACGACCTCGTGGTCGTGGACGAGGTCGGCCGGTGCCTGGGTGTGGTGCGGGTCAGCGACCTCATCCGCCACGTCGCCCAGATACAGGGGCGCTGAGCGCCCTATTCACGCGGGCCCCGGCGCCGCCGGGGTTCAGAGCCAGCCGTGGGCGTGCGCCTTCTGCACCGCCTCGATCCGGTTGCGCGCCCCGGTCTTCTGGATCGCCGACGACAGGTAGTTGCGCACGGTGCCCTCCGACAGATGCAGCCCGTCGGCGATGTCACTGATCGTCGAGCCGTCCGCGGCCGCGCCCAGGACCTCCCGCTCGCGCGGCGACAGCGGGTTCGGACCGGCGCTGAGGGCTGCGGCGGCCAGGCCGGGGTCGATCACGCGTTCTCCGGCGAGCACCCTCCTGATCGCCGCGGCCAGCTCGCGGGCCGGGCTGTCCTTGACGAGGAAGGCCGCCGCGCCCGCCTCCATCGCCCTGCGGAGGTAACCCGGCCTGCCGAAGGTCGTCAGGATCATCACGTGGCACTCGGGCACCGCGCGGCGGATCTCCCCGGCCGCGGTGATGCCGTCCCCTCCGGGCATCTCGATGTCCAGCAGGGCGACGTCGGGCCGCGTGGCCGTCGCGACGGCGACCGCCTCGTCTCCGTTCGCGGCCTCCCCCACCACATCGATGTCGGGTTCGAGGCTCAGCAGGGAGGCGAGCGCTCCCCGGATCATGGTCTGGTCCTCCGCCAGAATGACGCGGATCACGGGGGTCAATCTATCGTTCCGCGGCATATCGCCCGGACAGCCCCTTCAAGCCGCCCAGCACGCGGTCGGTTCCGCCGGTCGGCTCGCCACCGGAGCGGTCCGGTTCGGCGGGCCGGTTCGGGACGACGACCCGCAGCCGGAAGCCCGCCGGCGATGGATCGGCCTCGACCGAGCCGCCCTCAGCGCCGACCCGCTCGGTCAGACCCGTCATGCCGCTCCCCGGCTGGTACGGCCCGCCCACGCCGTTGTCGGCGATCTCCAGCAGCGCGCCCGCCTTGCCGTACGTGACGGTGATCTCGCAGCGGGTCGCGCGGGCGTGCCGGATGACGTTGGTCACCCCCTCGCGGACGGCCCAGCCGAACAGCCCGTCGAGGGCGTCGGGCAGCGGCGTGCCGGCCGTGCGCACGGTCAGCTCCACTCCCGCGGCGGCCAGTGCCGTGCGAGCGCCGTCGATCTCCTCCGACAGGCAGCGCTTGCGATATCCGGAGACGGCCTCGCGCACCTCGGCGAGCGCCTGCCGGGCCACCTCCTCGATGTCGGCCACCTCCCGCACCACACGCTCCGAGCCCTGCTCGGCGAGCCGGCGGGCGAGCTCGCTCTTCAGGGCGATGAGCGACAGGCTGTGGCCGAGCAGGTCGTGCAGGTCGCGGGCGATCCGCAGGCGTTCCTCCGTGGCCGCCAGCCGGGCCACCTCCTGCTGGGCCTGCCGTACCTGGAAGACGAGCAGCCGGGTGTTGCGCACGCCCATGAAAAGCAGGCCGAGGGTGAATATCTCGACGATGAGGAGCGTCAAGGTGCCGCCGTCGGTCTTGGTGATCAGGCCGTCGGCGAGGACGATCAGGGCCATGCCGCCGACGCCCGGCAGAGCGTGACGGGGCGGCAGCGCCATCGAGTAGACGATCGACACGTAGATCGGCAGGGCGAGCCACTCGCCCCCGAAGAAAAGCGGATAGGCCAGGGCCATGACGGTGATGACGCCGAGGAGAGGCGGCGTCCACCTGTTGCGCTCTTCATGGTCGTCCGGCGCGGACAACACCGTTGCCAGATAGGCCCCTACGAATAGGGCAAGAGCCACGATCTGCACGGCTGCCTCGGAGCCCGTCACCCTGCCGTCGTAGATGCCGAGCACCGGATAGAAGAGGTAGACGAATCCGAACATGATGCCGATCAGGCGTCGCCACCGAGACGACCTGGCATCCGCCGTGCCGAACACGAAGATGCTGCTGAACCAGCCCATTTACGCTTTCCTCCTCCTTTCCGGCTATATCCGGGCATCGCCCACGTGCCCCACAACCGTACGGCCCCGCGGGCGGCGCCGTCCGTGCCCGCCGTACGGCCGGGCCTCGGACGGCGTCGGCCGTTCAGGCGCGGACGGTGGCCCGCCGGTAGGCGAGGAGGGCGAGTGCGCCGAGCCCGACCGCCCAGGCGGCCACCCCGAGGATCATCGAAGCCTGCGGGGTCTCACCGGCCACGATCTGCCAGCCGATGTTCGCGTAGTCGTAGGACGGCAGCACGTGCGCGATGGACTTCATGGTCTCCGGCATGAGGCTCTCGGGGAACCACAGGCCGCCGAGCAGTGCCAGCCCGAACATGCCGATGACGGCCACAGGCTGCGCGGTGTCGGGCGGCAGGACCGAACCGATCGCCAGACCCAGGGCGATGAAGGGGATCGTGCCGATCCACAACGCGGCGATGAGCCCCACCCACTCCCCCGCGGGTAGCGACACGTGCTGCGTGAGCACGGCGGCCAGGGCGACCAGCAGCAGCGCGGGCAGCACCAGCACCATCGAGGCGATCAATTTGGTCACGATGATCGTCCAGCCGGGCAGCGGCGTGATCTGCAGCTGGCGCAGCCAGCCGCTCTGCCGCTCCTGCGACCACGGCACCGCGCTCGACATGATCGACGCGGCGAGCGCGCCGTAGGCGCCCATGGAGACCATGAGGGTCACGCTGCCCTTGACTCCCGTGGCCTGGTCGACCTCCGAACCCCAGAGGTTGGAGTAGAGGAGGTAGAAGAGCACGGGGAAGGCGATCACGAAGATGATGTACCGCTTGTTGCGGAGCATCCGCAGCAGTTCGATCTTGAGATAGTGCCGCATGCTCAGGACTCCTTGGTGAGGGCGAGGAAGGCGTCCTCCAGATCGGCCCCGTGGATCTGGAGGTCGCGGATGTCGAGGGTCGTCTTGCGATAGAGCGCTTCGACGGTGGCGTCGGGGTCGCTGGTCTTGACGGTGACCCGGCCGGCCTGGATCTCGACCGCCGACACCCCGGCGAGCGCGTCGAGCCCGGCGGCCGGCTGGTCGCCGAGGCGGAAGCTCACCGCGTGCCCGGCCACACCCGCCTTGATCTCGGCGGCGGTGCCGTCGGCGACGACCCGGCCCTTGGCGACCACGACGACCCGGTCGGAGTTCTCGTCCGCCTCTTCCAGGTAGTGGGTGGCGAACACGATCGTCCGGCCCTGCGCGGCGTAGGACCGCATGTTGCCCCAGAAGGCCCGGCGTGACTCGACGTCCATGGCCGCCGTCGGCTCGTCGAGCAGCAGCAGCTTCGGGCCGCCCGCGACGGCCAGGGCGAACCGCACGCGCTGGGTCTGGCCGCCGGACAGCTTGTCGGCCCGCCGGCCGGCAAGATCGGTCAGGTCGGCCATCCGCAGCACGTCGTCGAGCGGCAGCGGATTCGGGTAGAGCCGCCTGATGAAGTCGACCGACTCCCTGACGGTCAGCTCGGGGATGAGCGCGCCCTCCTGGAGCATCGCGCCGATGTCCCCGCGCGCGACCGCCTCGTCCGGGCTGCTGCCGAAGACGGTGATCTCGCCGCTGGTCGGGCGCAACAGCCCCAGCAGCATGTTGATGGAGGTCGACTTGCCCGCGCCGTTGGGCCCGAGAAGGGCCACCGTGCTGCCGGCCGGGATGTCCAGCGACAACCCGTCGACCGCGACCACGTCGCCGTACTTCTTGGTGACGCCGTTGAAGGCGATGGCGTTCATGAAGGCAACGCTAGGGAGATCGCCCGGTCGCCGTCAGTGCCGCACATCCGGGCTTCGCCATGACATTTGTCAGTCGCGGCCTTCGAGGAGGCGCCGAGCCGCATCCGCGGCCGACCGAGGATCTTGTCGCCGGCGACGGGCACACCCTGAAGTGGATCGCGCAGGTCCCCCTCGGCGGTGCCCGCCGAGGGGCGTAATGTCGCAACTGACGGATGTGATTTGGCCACGACCACAGGGAGTCGCCATGAACATCTACACCGTCGAAATGAAGAACCAGCCCGGCGAGTTCGCCCACGTCTGCGAGGTGCTCGGCCGCGGCAACGTCAACATCGAACCGGCCGGAGTCACCTCAGGCGACCATGGGACCGTCTGCTTCACCGCATCGGACGAGTCTGCCGCCGCGGCGGCGTTGGAAGGCGCCGGCATCGACTTCACCGAGCATTCCGCTCTTCAGGTGTCCTGCGCCGACCGGCCCGGCGAAGCGGCGAAGTTCGCGCGCAAGCTGGCGAACGCCAACGTGAACGTGGAATGGCTGCTCCCCATGTCGATCTGCCAGGGCGAGATCCTGTTCGCACTGTCCGTCGACAACTTGGAGGGGGCGCGAACGGCGCTGGGCGACCAGATCAAGGGATAGGAATCGGCTGAGCGGACGTGCCGCGCGGCGGCGCGTTCGCTCAGGTGTCTCCCCGGCAGGCCATGGCGGCAACAGGAATCGGCGCCCGTCCTGCCTCACGTCCCCGTTGCGGAACAGCACCCCTCTTCAGGGTCTCCATCGACCCGCCACCTGGGATCTTTCCCGGCGAGAAGCCCAGTCCCGGCCGTCCCCGTACCGCTCACGCACCGGCGATCTCCGACGCGACTGATTGACGAATTGTCAGAATCGGGTGCGGTTTGGGATGTTTCATCGCTAATGTTGCGGCGAACCGAAAAGGGCCCACCCCCAAAGGGTCCTCTCACAAGGAGGTGGTTATGCGACACTTTTTCGGCTTCCTCGTCGGCGTGGTCGTCGCGGCGGGTCTCGTGGTCGGCGGCGGCTGGGCCGCCCAGGAGCTGGTTCGAGGCGTCTCGGAGAACCTCGACCCGGCCACGCAACCGCGGATGTTGATCGCTCTCGGCGTGATGGTCGTGGTGGGTGTGCTCCTCGGCCTGGTGCTGGCCATGCGGACATCCCCGCTGGCGGCATTGGTCCCCGCGATAGCGCTGCTGGCATGGACCGTGCTCTACGCCCTGGACGCCTCGACGGCCACCAGCCTCGTCCCCACCGGCTCCGCCGTACAGCAGGAGCTCGTGCTGGCCGGCAAGGGCGTGATCACGTTGCTGTCCACCGGCGTGTACGGCCTGCTCGGCGTGGCCCTGCTCATCCCCGTGCTCATGCCGTCCCGGTGGGCGGCTCCGGCCCGGGACGAGGACGAGGACGAACTCCAGGAACCGGAGGAGGAGAAGAAGGTAGACGAAGAGTCGTTCGGCTTCTGGGGCAAGGCCGACACTCCCGTGGCGACCACGCCGAAGTGGCCCGTGGTGACCGAGCGGAATTGACGCTGCCCACACGGACCGGAGCACGGCGTCAGCCTCGCGGCCGTCGCTCCGGTCCGTCCCCTTCATCGGCGCCTGTCATCTCGCGTCGCGGACCAGCAGAGCGGCCTGAACACGGTTCGAGCAGCCGAGCTTCTTCTCGGCACAGGCGGGGCTGGGCCCGTACGGAACGTCCATCGGCGCGGACGGCGCGGCTGCCGCCGCCATCGCCGCCTGCCTCAACCTGACGCTGATCTGCGTGTTCGCCATGGGAGTCGCGACGATGCTGCGCAGCTCCACGCTCTCTCTCGCGATCCTGCTGCCCGGTGTTCTTCCTCGGGTCGCAGGGACTCGGCAACGTCCCGGAGCTCAGGACGGTCACCCAGTATCTGCCCGAGCAGGCCGCGCCCCGATCACCGGCACAGGGCGCGGCCGAGTCCGCTCCTACGAGGTGGCCGGCGCCACCAGCGGCGGCTCCCAGGCGCGCTCGACGACCCGGACCAGTCCCCGGTCCGTCACCTTCACCTCCGGCGACACCGGCAGGCCGAGCGTCGACACGCTCATGAAGGGGTTGGCGTTGGCCCATCCCCAGTCGACCAGCGCGGCCCGGAGTTCGGCCGTCTTGCGGGCGACCGTCTCCGCCGGCTGGTCGGACATGACTCCGCCCACCGGCAGCGGCAACTCCACGACGGGCGATCCGGCACGTTCGAGCGCCATGCCGCCCCCGAACCGGATGACCCGGTTGGCGGCGCGCAGGAGATGCTCGGGCGAGGTGCCCAGCAGCGTCAGGTTGTGGCTGTCGTGGGCGTACGTCGTGGCCAGGCCGCCCTCGGACAGATCGAACCCGACGACGGGCACGAAGGTCCGGTTGCCGGTCGATCTGTGGCGTTCGATCACGACCGCCAGCGCCGTACGGCCGGCCCAGTGGACGACGCCGCCCCGGACGGACAACGTCACCTGGTCGGGGACGGTGTAAGTGTCGACCGCGTTGACGCGGATCGCGCGGAAGGTGTGTTCGCCGTCCGGCAGGTCCACCGTCCAGGCGATGTCCTCGAGCGGAGGCAGGTTCACCGAATGGGCGAACGGGTTGGCCGCGACCGGGATCTGCGGCCCGGCGTACGCGCCGTCGCGGGCGACGACGGCGCCGCCTGCGATCACGAGTGCCGGCCGCAGATGCTCAAGGGAGTCCACGAGCACGAGGTCGGCCCGGAGCCCGGGTGCGACCGCTCCGCGGTCGGTCAGGCCGAGGCGCCGGGCGGGATGCAGCGTGAGCGCGCGCAGCACCGACCACGGCGGCAGGCCGCGCCGGATCGCGACCCTCGCCACATGGTCGAGGTGCCCGCGGTCGATGATCGCGTCGGCCACGAGGTCGTCGGTGACGACGCAGAACTCCGGGAGCACCGGCAGGGAGAGCATGGCCTCCACGACCTCGGGAGTCAGGCTCTTCTCCTGGAGCATGAGCAGCATGCCCAGCCGCGCCTTCTCCACCACGACCGCTGGCGTGTTCTTGGTGTGGTCGGAGTCGATGCCGGCCCACATGTACGCGTTGAGGTCGGCGCCGGACAGGTTCGGGCAGTGCCCGTCCAGCCGCACTCCGTGGCGGCGCGCGGCCGAGATGATGTCGCGCATGCGCCGATCGCCCGCGACCACCGCGCGGTAGTCCATGACCTCGCCGAGCGTGGTGACGCCGTCCCAGGACAACATCGTGTCGATGTCGTCGGCGGTCAGCGTGGCGCCCGCGGTCTCGAAGCCCTCCAGCGCGGGCACGCACGACGGCACCGCCCAGCGCATGGTCATCGGGGTACGGCGGCCCTGCTCGATCATCCACGCCATCGCGTCGCGGCCCGCGACGTTGACGATCTCGTGGGGGTCGGCGAGCACGGTGGTCGTGCCGCGGGCCAGCGCCACGCGGGCGAACTCCCCCGGGGTGATCAGCGCGGACTCGACGTGCATGTGGGCGTCGACGAACCCGGGCACCACGATCCGCCCGCTCGCGTCGATCCGCTGTGCCGCGTCCACCGGTGTGCCGGCGGGGAGCACCGCGCGGATCAGCCCGCCCGTGACGGCCACGTCCGCCGCGAAGAGCTCTCCGGTCTGGACGGAGGCGACCCGCCCGCCGCGGATGACGAGGTCGACCTGGCCGATGGGCGTCATGCGCTCTCCTCAAGCGACGTGTCGATGACAGGCCTGCCTGCCGTGTAGCGGCTGATCCGGGTGTACAGCATGCGCACGAAGGCGTCGGCGTCCACACCTGTGGCGAAGCGGGTCGTGGCAGGACGCCCGGTGACGCCGCGCACGTCGGCCACGACGGCGCCGCGGGTCAGCTCGCCCACGCGCTCGACGGCCGCCGAGCCCGCGGTGTATTCGAGAAGGCCGGGCCGCACGACCGCGGCGACGGCCAGCGCGTCGTGCACCGGCGCGGCCCGCACGCCGAACCGTTCGGCGTATCGGCCGGCCAGGTGGGCCAGCATCCTGCCCGCCTCCCCGACCGGACGTGGGGACGCGGCCAGCACGTCCGCGACCTCGGCGGGGACCAGAGCGGCACGGGTCACGTCCAGGCCGACCAGCCGTACGGGAAGACCCGCGGAGAGGACTTCGTGGGCCGCCTCGGGATCGGCGTGGAAGTTGAACTCCGCGGCAGGCGTCACGTTGCCCTGGGTGAACACGGCGCCTCCCATGATCACCAGCTCTCCGATGGCGTCGGCGACGTCCGCATGGCGGCGGAGCATCGTGGCGATGGTGGTCAGCGGGCCGAGGGCGATCACGGTGATCTCACCGGGACGGTCACGCAGGAGCCCGGCGAGCGCGTCGGCCGCGTGTCCCGGAGCGATCTCGCGGGCCGCCTCGGCGAGCACGACGCCCCCGAGCCCGCCGGGACCGTGGACGGGCTCGTCCGGAACCCGTTCGGAACCGGCGAGCGGCCCTTCCGCCCCCGCGTAGAGCGGCACGTCGGCGGGCACGCCGAGATGGTCGAGGAGCCGGGCGGCGTTGTCGGCCGCCCGCTCCAACCCGACGTTGCCCGCGACGGCGGACACGGCGAGGACGTCCAGCTCGGGCGACGCGAAAGCCAGGTAGAGGGCCAGGGCGTCATCGATGCCGGGGTCGCAGTCGATGACGACGGGGATCGGCTCCCCCGGCTTCGTCGGCGTCACTTGCTGGAGACTTCCCGGGCGTAACGTTCGACCCACTGCGTACGGTTGGCCACGATCGGGGCCATGTCCAGCGTGGTGTAGCCGGCCGCGACGGGGTCCTTTGCGGCGTCGCCCGCGACCTTGGTCAGGACGTCGGGCACGGTCGCGTCCTTGTTCACCGGCTTGTCGTAGTAGGCGGCCGCCGCCTTCGACTGCACGTCGGCGCTGAGCAGGAAGTCGATGAACTTCTCCGCGTCGGCCTTGTGGGCCGAGCCCTTCACGACCTGCGCCTCGTTCGTCGCCATGTAACGGCCCTTCGCCGGGACGGCCCACGCGATGGGCTTGCCGGCTTTGACCAGGTCGACGGCGAAGGAGTCGAGCGCGGGAGCGGCGACGACCTCCCCGCGATCGAGCAGGCTGGTGACCTCGGTGGTGCTCGTGTAGAACTTCAGCACGTCGGGGGCCAGCTGCGTGAGGTTGGAGAAACCGCTCTCGACGTCGTCGGGGCCCGACCCGAACACGTCGGAGGTGGCGGAAAGGAACAGCTGGCCGGCCGTCGGCGCCATGTCCGGCACTGCGATCTTGCCCTTGTAGCCGCCGTCCCACAGCGTCTTCCAGTCCGCGGCCTTCTGCGGATCGGTGATGCCGTCGGTGCGATACAGCTCGCCGAGAAGCTGGAACGTGTAGGCGGGGCCGTACCCGTCCTTGTTCTTGGCGAAGTCGTAGATCTTGGACAGATTCGGCACCGCGGCGGTGTCGATCTTGTCGAACAGCCCCTGCTTCTCCCCCAGGGCGGCGAAGTAGTCGGAGATGAGCATGACATCGACGGTCGGGTGGGCCTTGTTGACCTGCAGCTTGGCCAGCCGGTCGGCGTTGTTGCCGGTCTCGACCTTGACCTTGATGCCGGTGGCCTTCTCGAACGGCTGGACCACCACCTGGTTGAACTGCTCGGTGCCGAACGAGAACGTGCTCACGGTGATCGTGTGGTCCGAGGCGTCCGGCGTGCTGCTGCATCCTGCTGCGGCGAGGCCGAGGCCCGCGGTGAGAGCGGCGATCGCGAGGCGTTTCATTGCGTGGTTTCTCCGTCGGGTGATGGGGCGGGGAGGTCAGGAGGGCAGCGAGACGACATGGTCGTCGGGGAACACGGCGCGCACGCGGGTGCCTTCGCGCAGGTCGGAATCCTTCACTGCGGCCAGCACGGTCTCCCCCGCGACGTCGAGGGTCACCAGCGAGTCGGTCCCGCGGTAGGTGATGTGCGAGATCGTGCCGGGCCGTGACTGCCCGCCGTCGGGGTCGGGATCCGATTCGGGCAGCACTTCGACGTGCTCCGGGCGGATGGTCACCAGGCCGCGGCCGGGCAGGGTGAGAAAGTTCTCGTAACCCAGGAACGTGGCCACGAAGCGACTGGCGGGCGCGGGAAAGATCTCCCGGGGGTGGCCGGCCTGCGCGACGCGGCCCGAGTCCAGGATCACCATCTGGTCGGCCAGTTGCAGTGCCTCCTCCTGATCGTGGGTAACGAGGATCGTCGTGATCCCGCTCTCTCGCTGTATTCGGGCGAGTTCGGCGCGCATCTGCACGCGCAGGCGCGCGTCCAGGTTGGACAGCGGCTCGTCCAGCAGCAGGACGGAGGGGCGGATCGCGATCGCGCGGGCCAGGGCGACCCGCTGCTGCTGCCCGCCGGACAGCTCACGCGGACGCCGGCCGGACAGGTCGGACAGTCCCACCAGTTCGAGCGCCGCGTGCACGCGCGTGCGGATCTCCTCGCGGGCGACGCCGCGCACCTTCAGGCCGAACCCGACGTTCTTCGCCACCGTGAGATGCGGGAACAAGGCATAGGACTGGAAGACCATGCCGATGTTGCGCTTCTCCGGCGCCAGGGTCGTGGCGTCGCGGCCGTCGATGAAGATCTGACCGGCCGTGGGGCGCTCATATCCTGCGATCATGCGCAGTGTGGTCGTCTTGCCGCAGCCGCTCGGGCCGAGCAGCGCGGTAAGGGAACCCGCCGGCACCGCCAGGTCGACGCCGTCGACCGCGGTCACGTCGCCGAAACGCCGGGACACCGCGGCGAGACGGACGACCGCGTCGGAGCCATCCATCATGATCCGATCCCTCCGAAGATCTTGTTGAAGCCGACGAGGCGTTCCGCGATGACGGCGACCACGACCGAGGCCGCCAGCAACACCACCGACACGGCGGCGACCACCGGGTCGTACGAGGTCTGCACGTACTGCAACATCGCCACCGGCAGGGTGGCCGTCCCGGAGCCCTGCAGCAGCAGGGACAGCGGCACGTTGTTGAAGGAGGTCACGAACCCGAGCACGGCGGCCGCGGCGATGCCGGGACGCAGGACCGGGAGGGTGACCCGGAAGAACGTGGTGACCGGCCCGGCGCCGAGCCCCCGGGCGGCCTCCTCCAGCGCCGGATCGGCGAGCGTGAGCGACGCCCCCGTCACCCGCACCGCGTACGGCAGGAGCAGGAGGGTGTGGCCGACCAGCAGCACGCCGGACGCGGTGACGCCGAGACCCACCATGAGCTGCTGGTAGAGCGCCAGTCCAAGCACGAGTTCGGGCAACACGATCGGGCTGAGGAAGAGATTCTGGATGACGGACCGCCCGGGCAGCCTTCCTCGATGGATGGCCAGGGTCGCCGGGACGCCGACCGCCAGGGCGATCACGGTGGCGCCTGCCGCCACGAGAAGGCTCGTCCACAGGCCGTCGAGGAAGGGACCGTAGTCCGCGGCCGCCCCGAACCAGCGCAGGGAGAACCCTTCCGGCGGGAACGTGATGGTGCTGCCCGCGGTGAAGGCCACGGCGACCACGAAGATCACCGGCCCGATCATGATGAGGTAGGCGGCCACGGCGAGCACCGTCAGCACCGGACGCCGCTCCCGGGCGAGCCGCACCCGTGCGCGTGCAGCGCTCTGGCTCATACGGTCACCCTCTTCCGGCCCGCCCACGCGGACGCACCCGCTACGGCGAAGACCAGCACGGTCATGAGGATCGCCACGGCGGACGCTCCGGCCCAGTCGATCGTGACGCTGGAGTAGTTGTAGAGCTGAAGGGAGAGCATCATCTGCCGAGTGCCGCCGAGCAGCACGGGCGTGGTGTACGCCGTGGCGGCTCCCGCGAAGACGAGCGTCGCGCCGACCACCGCGCCGGGCATGGCGAGAGGCAGCAGGACGAGACGGAGGGTCGCCGAACGGCTCGCACCCAGGCCGCGCGCGGCGTCCTCAAGGCGCACGTCGATGCCGGACAACGACGAGTAGCACGAGACGATCACCAGCGGCAGGAACAACTGCACCAGGCCGGCGACGACCGCCGCCTCCGTGTAGAGCAGCTGGGGCGGATGATCAGTGATGCCGAGACCGGTCAGCGCCTGTGCGAGCACGCCCTTGCTGCCCAGCACCACGAGCCAGCCGTACGTGCGGACGACGTTGCTGAGAAGCAGCGGGAAGATCGCCAGGGCCAGCCACAGCCCCGACCAGCGGGACGTCGAGCGGGCGAGCAGGTAGGCGACAGGGAACCCCAGCAGCAGGCAGACGGCCGTGACGATCAGCCCGATGCGGAGGGTGCGCCAGATGATCTTCAGCATGAACGGGTCGGTGAGCATCTCGCCGAGACGGCGCCCGACATCGAGCGGAGGCGTGTCCGGCGGATGGAAGAGCATCATCACGGACGGCAGCAGGAAACCGAACAGCAAGAGTGCGAGACCCGGTGCCAGTAACAGCACGGCGTTCCGACGCGACACGCTCGTCCTTTCTGGCATGGAAACATCAAGGTCAAAGCTTTGCAAGCGCTTGCAGTACGATAGTGAACAACAAGAAGCGGGGTCAACGCGAGACCACGCATAGGACATTAAGTCTGTGTAAACAAGGACATATCGCACGAAACGGTCTGCGCTTGACCTTCGAGGCGCGCGAGATGATGAGACGCGCCACTCCTGGCGGTCAGAGGTGAGGGTCAGATGACGCGTTTGGCGGACGTCGCTCGTGCGGCCGGGGTTTCGATGTCCACGGCGTCACGGGCCCTGAGTCGTCCCGACCTGGTGGCCTCCGACACCCGCATGAGAGTACTCGACGCCGTGCAACGGCTCGGCTTCCAGGTGAACCCCGCGGCCCGAGCACTGACGTCCGGCAAGACCGGCCTGCTCGCCATGTGCGTGCCCACGCTGAGCAACCCGTACTTCGCTCCGATCATCGCCGGCGCGCAGCAGACGGCCGAGGCGGCCGACCGGCACCTGACGGTCGTCGTCACAGAAGGCTCGGCCAGGCGCGAAGCCGAAGTGCTGGCCCGTGTGTCGCGCCAGGTGGACGGTTTCATCATCGTGGCGCCCCGTGGCGGCGACGCGGATCTGCTCGAGTTCGGGGCCACCACCCCGGCCGTCATCGCCGAACGCGTCGTGCCCGGCCTGGCGTCCGTCGTCATCGACACCCCGGCAGGCCTGCGCGACCTGATGAACGTGCTGAAGGCCGACGGCCACCGCCGCATCGCCTACCTGTCCGGCCCTGCGGGGTCATGGATGGACGCCCTTCGTTGCGACGCGCTCCGGGACTCCCTCGGCGACGGGGGCGAACTGTCGGTCATCGGCCCCCTTCCTCCGACGTTCCGCGCGGGGGTGGAAGCCGTCGAGGAGATCCTCGAACGAAGGGCGACCGCGGTCGTCGCCTACAACAGCCTGCTCGCCGTCGGCGCCGTGTACCAGTTGCGCAACGTCGGTGTGCGTGTGCCGGACGACGTCAGTGTGGCCAGCGCCGACGACCTCGCGGCTCTGGGGCTGGGAGCGCCGGAGATCACCACGCTGCACTTCGATCCGGCTGCCCTCGGAGCCGCCGGAGTGGACATGCTCGTGCAACTGATCGACGGAAGGGAGCCGGAGGTTCCGCACGTGCGGATTCCGGCTCACCTGCGGGTGCGTTCAAGCGAAGGATGGGCGGCGGCCGAGGGCTGACGTGCTCCGCCTAGAGCCGGGCGGCGAAGATCGCAGTGATCAGGACCGCCTTCGCGCCGATCTCCTGGAGCCTGTCCATGACCTGCTGGTGGCCCTTGCGGGGGATCATGGCACGCACGGCGACCCAGCCCTCACGGTGGAGCGGGGAGACCGTCGGCCCCTCCATGCCGGGGGTGATCGCGATCGCGTCGTCGATGCGCTCGGCCCGGATGTCGTAGTCGATCATCACGTAGTCGCGGGCCACGAGCACACCCTGAAGACGCCGGATCAACTGCTGGAAGCCGTTGGTCTCCGCCGCGCCCGCCTGCTTGATCACGATGGCCTCGGAGTGGGCGATCGGCTCACCGAAGACCTCGAGACCCACGTTGCGCAGGGTGGTTCCCGTCTCGACCACGTCGGCGACCGCGTCCGCGACGCCCAGCCTGATGGCGGTCTCCACCGCGCCGTCCAGCTTGATCACCCGGGCGTCGACGCCCTTGTCCGCGAGGTACTTGCTCAGCAGGCCGGCGTACGACGTGGCGATGCGCAGGCCGGCGAGGTCGTCGACGCTGGTGTAGCTTCCCGGGCCCGAGGCGAAGCGGAAGGTCGACCTGCCGAAGCCCAGCGGCACGACCTCCTCGGCCGGCGCGCCGGAGTCGAACAACATGTCGCGGCCGGTGATGCCCGCGTCGAGTGTGCCCTCACCGACGTAGACGGCGATGTCGCGGGGGCGGAGGAAGAACAGCTCGATCGAGTTCTCGGGGTCGACGACCACGAGTTCCTTGCTGTCCCTGCGCGGCCGATAGCCGGCCTCTTTCAGCATGGTCTGGGCGGCATCGGTGAGCGCGCCCTTGTTCGGTACGGCTAGACGCAGCATGGCGTGAGGTGAACCTTTCGTAGATCGGGATGGACCAGGTCGAAGCAGGTGGCCGCGATCGCGCGGCTACAGATGCTTGTAGACCTGGTCGAGCCCGATGCCACGCGCCAGCATGAGGACCTGCACGTGGTAGAGGAGCTGCGAGATCTCCTCGGCCGCCCGGTCGACCGACTCGTGCTCGGCCGCCATCCAGCTCTCGGCGGCCTCTTCCACAACCTTCTTGCCGATGGCATGGACGCCGGCGTCCAGGGCGGCGACGGTTCCCGACCCCTCGGGACGGGTGCGCGCCTTCTCTGCCAGCTCCGCGTACAGCTCTTCGAAGGTCTTCATGGTCTCTCTCGGATCGTCGGACGTGCGCATCCAGGGTATCCGCCACTTACGCGCATCCAGGGTAGTCACCGCATCCGCCTCGGTCGCGTCGTGTCCGGATCGTGGATGCCGTGCCGTACCGGCCGGGGTTTCGGGGTGCGGCTGCCGCCTCAGGAGGGACGGGCCTCAGACAGAGGGAACGGGCCTCAGGCGGGACGGCCGAAGATCTCCCTGGCGATGCTCAGCTGCTGGACGGTCTGCTGGGTCTGCCCGCCCTCGTGGCCGTTGAACGGCCAGACCGCGATGTCCTTGGGGCCCGCGTAATGGTTGTAGGCGGCGAAGACGGTCGAGGCCGGGGTGACGCCGTCGCGCAGCCCGACCGAGAAGAGCGCCGGCGCCTGGGCGCGCACGGCGAAGTTCATGCCGTCGAAGTAGTCGAGCGTGGCGAAGACGTCGTCGATCCTGGTCCGGTGCACGGCGCAGAACCGGCCGAGCTCGGCATAGGGGTCCTCGTCGGTGATCTCGGCCGCCCGCCGGATGTGGCTCATGAACGGCACGTCGATGAAGGCGTAGGACACGCCGGGCACGAGCGCGGCCGCGGCCAGCGCCATGGCCCCGCCCTGGCTTCCGCCCGAGACGATGATCTTCTCGGGGTCGACGGAGGGATGGGTGCGCGCCGCCTCGACGGCCCTGACGACGTCGGTGAGCAGGCGGCGGTAGTAGTACGCCTCGGGATCGAAGACGCCCTGGGTGAGCTTGCCGGGGGTCTCGGGCCCGCTGCCGGGAACCGGGTCGGGAGTGTCACCGGTCCGCCACCCCGCGCCCTGGCCACGCGTGTCCATCACGAAGGTGGCGTATCCGGCGGCGGGCCAGGTCAGCCAGTCGTGGGGCAGGCCGCGGCCGCCGTTGTAGCCGATGTACTGGACCACGCAGGGCAGATCACGGGCGGCCGTCGCCGGCTTGAGGAACCAGCCCTTGATCGGATGGCCGCCGAACCCCGCGAACGTCACGTCGGCGACCTCGATCAGGGACAGGTCCGTCTCATGGGGTGAGAAGACGGCCTTCAGCTCGTGGGCGCGGGCCTCGGCCAGCGTACGGTCCCAGAAGGCGTCGAAGTCTTCGGGCTCCCGGCGTTCGGGCAGATAGGTTCGCAGTTGATCCAGGGGAAGGTCGACGAACACGCGGAAACTCCCGAAATCTAGACAATTCCAGCGCCCGCGATCCTAACAACGCCCCCCTTCCCCGCCCGCCCCCCTTGTGCGTGATCATGCAGAAGTTCGGAGACCACCGCACCCACCTGCACAAACCTCACTCGTGATCATGCAGAACTTCGGTCACATGCGCCTTGAGCTGGGGAAACATCGATCGTGATCATGCAGAAACGGCGCCGCCAGCCGTACGACCAGCATGAACGCCCATTGTGATCATGCAGTCTTGTGCGCATCGTGTGCGCACCTGCCGCGCCCCCATCGGCTCCTGCATGATCACGCGGCGTATCCGGCCTGTTCACGCGTCATGCCGTCGAACTACTGCATGATCACGAAATTTGATTCCGCAGGTCACGCGGCCTTCTACCGAACTTCTGCATGATCACGCGCGGGAGGTGGCCAGGTCGCACGGCCACCTCCCGAAGTTCTGCATGATCACCCCAAGCGGCTGCATGATCACCACCAGGGGTGCGTGATCACCCTCCAAGGCACGTGATCACCACCAGGGGTGAATCCCCAAGGGCGGGTGATCAACACCAAAGAGGATTAGCGGGGGGATTGGGCGCGGTCGCGCCTCGGCGGGCGGCGGTCGGAGCGGGAATCTCCTCCTGCGGACGCCCTACGCCTCTCGCCCTGATATCCGCGTCCGTCGCCCTGGCGCTCGGTCCTGAAACCGCCGCGCTCGCCTCGGAACCCACCTCGGTCGCCGCCGACACCACCACGGTCACCACCGACACCGCCCCGGTCACCACTGAAACCGCGCTCGCCGCCGTAACCGCCCCGGTCACCACTGAAACCGCGGTCGCCGCCGGAACCGCTCCGGTCGCCGCCGAAGCCGCGTCCTTCGGAGCCGTCGCGGCGGCCGCCGCGCTCGCCCGTCTGCCTGTCGCGGAACTGGCCGCGCACCTCGCGCGCGTTGCCGCCGCCCTCGCCGCGCCTGCGGTACGGCCCGCCGTCGCCGGAGCGCCCGCCGTCAGCCGGCCTGTCCGAACGTTCGCCACGCTCGGGCCGGTCGTTGCGGTCGTTCCGGTCGCGGCGGTCGCCGAAACGACGCGACCTGCGCTCGCCTCCGGCGTGGTCGGGCTTGGGTCGCAGCGGCTTGCGCACGTCGGGCTCCCACACGGGGATCGCCTCGCCGCTCGGCTGCCGGGCCCCGGCGATCTCCGCCAGGATCGGGTCTCCGGGAGTGACGCGGTGCCGGGACGCCGTGATGCCCGCCCGGCGGGCCATCTGCTCGGTCGAACGGCGCTCGTTCGGCATGACCAGCGTCAGGACGCTGCCCCGCTCGCCCGCCCGGGCCGTACGGCCACCGCGGTGCAGGTAGCTCTTGTGGTCCGTGGGCGGGTCAACGTGGAGCACCAGGCTGACGTCGTCGACGTGGATGCCCCGGGCGGCCACGTCGGTGCAGACGAGGACCTTGATGGTGCCCTCACGGAACTCGCTCAGGATGCGCGTCCGCTGGTTCTGCCGCTTGCCGCCGTGCAGGCCTCCGGCGCGCACGCCGACCCTGGCCAGCTGCTTGACGACCCGGTCGACGCCGTGCTGCGTGCGGACGAACAGGATCGTGCGGCCTTCGCGGTTGGCGATCTCGGCCGTCACGTCGACCTTGTCGTCCCTGTGGACCTGGACCAGGTGGTGCTCCATGGTCTCGACCGAGGACGTCGCGGGGTCGAGGGAGTGGGTGATCGGGTCGGTGAGGAACGCCCGGACCAGCTTGTCGACGTCGCCGTCCAGCGTGGCGGAGAACAGCAGCCGCTGCCCGTCGGCGGGGGTTCGGCCGATGAGGGCGCTCACCACGGGATAGAAACCGAGGTCGCACATGTGGTCGGCCTCGTCGAGCACGCTGACCTCGACGTCCTCCAGCGAGCATTCGCCCTGCTGGATGAGGTCGGTCAGCCGTCCCGGCGTGGCGACGACGATCTCGACGCCGCGGCGCAGCGCCTCGATCTGCCTGCCCATGGACATTCCGCCCACGACGGTCTTCACGCGCAGCGAAAGGCCCCGTCCGAGCGGCTCGAGGGCGTCCGCGACCTGGAGTGCGAGCTCACGGGTGGGGACGAGGATGATCGCGCGGGGACGCTTCGGCAGCGCCCTCTCGCCCGCGACCCTGGCCATGGTGGGCAGGCCGAAGGCCAGCGTCTTGCCGGAACCGGTCTGGCCACGGCCGAGGACGTCGTGACCGGCGAGGATGTCGGGGATGGCGGCGCTCTGAATGGGGAACGGAGAGGTGATGCCCTGCTTGGCCAGCGCCGACACAAGCGGTCGGGGCAGCCCGAGCTGGGCGAAGTCGGCCGTCGTCTCCTCGGCGTCGAGGGTGGCGGGCAGGCCGGGGTCGAGCATGGTCACGAAATCGTGCCTTTCGTCGAAGGTGACGTGTCGGAACACGCGGGCGCGTCACTTCTGCGAAAGGACGAGCCAGGTTCGTACGGCGGGGCCGTACATCAATGAGGGAACCGATCCCTCTCTCATGCGGACGCGGTACCCGGCGGCGGGCACCGGTCCTACGGCGCCAGAACACCCGGCGCCCTCCGGCGCCGCGCTCCTGAACCGTTTCGGCACCTAGGGTTTCGTGCCGCTCGGCAGCGCCAAGTGATCTCCATGTCCGGTGATCAAGCGCTGCGACCTCGTGAGTCTATCGGAATGAGACAACTCACGATCTTCGGCGTCCCCGCAGATGTGCCGGCCCCTGGGAGTCGGGGCCTCACGGACGCCGGGTTCCGTCCCCTCGGGCAGGACACCCGAGAAACCAACGAAACCATCAGAAAAGCATTAACTAGCAATAGCCTACAACAACCCCGCAGGCCTCTGATGACACAGCCTCCGGGCCGCGGGCCGCCCGTGACAGGACGGCCCGCACGAGCACGGTCAGACGTTGAACCCCAGCATGCGCAGCTGGTCGCGACCGTCGTCCGTGATCTTGTCCGGACCCCACGGCGGCAGCCACACCCAGTTGATCACGACGCCGGAGACCAGGTCGGCGAGGGCCGAGTTGGCCTGGTCCTCGATGACGTCGGTCAGCGGGCACGCCGCGCTCGTCAGGGTCATGTCGATCGTCGCGACGGGGCGCTGGCCCTCGCCGGCGGGATCGAGATTGAGCCCGTAGACGAGCCCGAGGTCGACGACGTTGATCCCGAGTTCGGGGTCCACGACGTCCCTCAGCGCCTCCATGACATCGTCAGGGGAGGTCTCCCCGTCGTACGCCGGAGGTGCCGTCGTCGGCGTCTCTGTCGGCTTGCTCACGTCGTCTCCTCACCTCGCGGTCTCCCCGCACCCCGTGCCGGGCCACCGCGCTCACTGCCTTGGGGAAAAGCACCTTGGGGAAAAGCACCCCGGGTGACGGCACCTCCGGGTACAACACCGCCGCCCCGCCATCGCATCCCGGCGGGGCCTGCGGCCGTACGGCTGGTCACGCCTGGCTCCTCACCAGGGCGTCCTTGTAGGCCATCCACGCCAGAAGTGCACACTTCACCCGCGCGGGGAACTTGGCCACCCCCGCGAACGCCACGGCGTCACCCAGCACGTCCTCGTCGGGCTCGACCTGGCCGCGGCCCTGCATGAGCCGGGTGAACTCGTCCACCACCGACAGCGACTCGTGCACGGTCGATCCGGTGGCCAGCTCGTGCAGCACCGAGGCGGCGGCCTGGCTGATGGAGCAGCCCTGCCCGTCGTAGGAGACGTCGAGCACCTTGCCGCCGTCGCCCACCTTGACCCGCATGGTGACCTCGTCGCCGCAGGTCGGGTTCACGTGATGGACTTCCGCGTCGAACGGCTCACGCAGCCCCCTGCCCTGAGGGTGCTTATAGTGCTCCAGGATCAGCTCCTGGTACATGGATTCAGCGATCATGGTTCTAGCCGAACACCTTCTGCACGTGGTGGAGGCCGCGGACCAGTGCGTCGATCTCGGCCGTCGTGTTGTACAGGTAGAAAGACGCCCGCGTGGTCGCTGGAATTCCGAACCGGAGGTGCAGCGGGCGGGCGCAGTGATGGCCTACCCGTACCGCGATGCCGTACACGTCGTCCAGGATCTGCCCGACGTCGTGCGGGTGGATCCCCTCCAGGGTGAACGAGACCGTGCCGCCCCTGGCCACCACGGTCCGGGGGCCGATGATCCTGAGCCCCGGGATCTCCTGCAGCGCCTCGAGGGCGTAGCCGGTGAGCTCCTTCTCGTGCTGCTTGATCTCCTCCATGCCGATGGAGGTCAGGTAGTCGACCGCCGCGCCGAGGCCGACGGCCTCCACGATCGGCGGCGTGCCCGCCTCGAACTTGTGCGGCACGGGAGCGTAGGTCGAGTGGTCCATCCAGACCGCCTCGATCATCTCGCCGCCGCCCAGGAACGGGGGCATGGCGTCGAGCAGCTCCTTGCGGCCCCACAGGACGCCGATCCCGGAGGGACCGACCATCTTGTGACCGGTGAAGGCGACGAAGTCGACGCCGAGCTCGGTCACGTCGATCGGCTGGTGGGGCACCGACTGCGAGCAGTCGAGCATCATGAGCGCGCCGACCTCGCGGACCCTGGCGAGGATCGGCGAGACCGAGTTGACCGTGCCCAGCACGTTCGACTGGTGCACGATCGAAACGATCTTCGTGCGCTCGTTGACCAGGTCGTCCAGTCCCGAGATGTCGAGACGCCCCTCGTCGGTGACGGGGAACCAGCGCAGCGTCGCACCGGTGCGCTGCGCGAGCAGCTGCCACGGCACGATGTTGGAGTGGTGCTCCATCTCGGAGATGACGATCTCGTCGCCGGGGCCGAGCTTGAACCGCTCGTCGGTGTTGACGGGGTTCCCGAAGGCGTAGGCCACCAGGTTGAGACCCTCGGAGGCGTTCTTGGTGAAGATCACCTCGTCCCTCGACGGGGCGCCGATGAACGCGGCGATCTTGTCCCGGGCGCCTTCGTAGGCGTCGGTGGACTCGCTGCCGAGGACGTGCAACGCCCGGCCGACGTTGCCGTAGTGCTGCGCCAGGTGCTCGCGCATCGTCTCGATCACCTGGGTGGGCTTCTGGGAGGAGTTGCCTGAGTCGAGGTAGACCAGCGGGCGGCCGCCGGGCAGCTCGCGGGAGAGAATCGGGAAGTCCTTCCTGATCCTCTCCACGTCGAAAGGCGCCGCTGCGTTCATCAGGCGGTTGCCTTCGTGTAGGCCTCGTAGCCCTCGTCCTCGAGCTTCTCAGCCAGCTCGGGACCGCCCTCTTCGACGATCCGCCCGCCGGCGAAGACGTGGACGAAGTCCGGCTTCACGTACCGCAGGATGCGCGTGTAGTGCGTGATCAGCAGAACGCCGGTGTCGGCGCCCGAACCGATCTTCTCCCCCGACCCGTCCAGGCCGCGGAACCGGTTGATGCCCTCGGAGACGACGCGCAGGGCGTCGACGTCGAGGCCGGAGTCGGTCTCGTCGAGGATGGCGATCTTCGGCTTGAGCAGCTCGAGCTGGAGGATCTCGTGGCGCTTCTTCTCACCGCCGGAGAAGCCCTCGTTGGTGTTGCGCTGGGCGAAGGCGGGGTCGATGGACAACGCGTCCATGCCGTTCTTGAGGTCCTTGGCGAACTCGCGCAGCTTGGGAGCCTCGCCGCGAACCGCGGTGATCGCGGAACGCAGGAAGTTGGACACGGTGACGCCCGGCACCTCGACGGGGTACTGCATGGCGAGGAACAGCCCGGCGCGGGCGCGCTCGTCGACCTTCATGTCCAGCAGGTCCTCGCCGTCGAGCAGGACGGAGCCGGAGGTGATGGTGTATTTGGGATGACCGGCGATCGCGTAGGCGAGGGTCGACTTGCCGGAGCCGTTCGGCCCCATGATGGCGTGGGTCTCCCCCGAGCGGACCGTCAGGTCCACTCCGCGCAGGATCTCCTTGTCGCCCACGGCGACGTGCAGGTCACGAATCTCAAGGGTGGACACTTGATTACTCCTTCGAGAGCGAGACATACACGTCGTCGCCATCGATCTTGACTCGGTAGACGTTCACGGGCTTGGTGGCCGGCGGGCCTGTGGGCTTGCCGGTCCGCAGGTCGAAGCAGGAGCCGTGCAGCCAGCACTCCAGGGTGTGGTCGTAGACCTCACCCTCGCTGAGCTTGACCTCGGCGTGCGAGCAGACGTCGTGCAGGGCGAAGACCTCGTCGCCGGTGCGCACGATCGCCACCGGGACGTCGTCGATCTCCACGCCGAGGGCGCCCTCGTCGGGGATGTCGCCGACCTGGCAGACCTTCTCCCACTGCTCGCGGACCTCGGTCATCGGGTCAGCTCCGCCTCGACCGCGGAAAGGACGCGCTCGCGGATCTCCTCGACCTCGATCTTCTCCAGCAGCTGGGCGAAGAAGCCGTGGATGACCAGGCGGCGCGCCTCGTCGAACGGGATGCCCCGGGCCTGGAGGTAGAAGATGTGCTCGTCGTCGAGACGGCCGGAGGCGGAGGCGTGCCCGGCCCCGGCGACCTCGCCGGTGAGGATCTCCAGGTTCGGCACCGAGTCGGCCCGGGCTCCGTCGGTGAGGATCAGGTTGCGGTTGAGCTCGTAGGTGTCGGTGCCCTCGGCCTCCGCACGAATGATCACGTCGCCGATCCACACCGCGTGGGCGTCGTCGCCCTGCAGCGCACCCTTGTAGGTCACGTTGCTGCGGCAGTTGGGCACGGTGTGCTCCACGAGGAGCCGGTGCTCCAGGTGCTGGCCGGCGTCCACGAAGTACAGCCCCGTCAGGTCGGCGTCACCGCCGGGCGCGGTGTAGGACACCGAGGGCGACAGCCGTACGAGGTCGCCTCCGAGGGTCACCACGAAAGAGCGGAAAGTCGCGTCCTTGCCGAGCTGAGCGTGGTGGTGCGACACGTGCACGGCGTCGTCGTCCCAGTCCTGCAGGCTGACGACCTTGAGCGTGGCGCCGTCGCCGATCACGAACTCGACGTTGTCGGCGTAGACGGCGCTGCCGCCGTGGTCGAGCACGAGGACGGCTTCCGCCATGGCCTCCACCTTCACGACGAGGTGGCCGTAGGCCGTCCCGTCGCCGGAGCCGCGCAGGGTCACCACGGTCGGCCGGGAGGCGACGGCCTCGCGCGGAACCGTGAGAACGGTCGCCTTCTCGAACGACGCGTACGCCTGGGCGCTGACCCGGTCGGCGGGCACGTACGCCTTGCCGACGCGCGGGTCGTCGCGGCCCACCGTCTCGACCGTCACCTCGGGAGCGGCGTCGACGGTCACGTCGACGGCGCCCGCTCCGCCCGCGGTGCCGTTGTGCAGCCCCTTGAGCCGCGACAGCGGAGTGAACCGCCACTCCTCCTCGCGGCCGGTGGGCACGGCGAAGTCAGCCACGTTGTACGACGACCGCTCGTGGAGCGTCGACAGCGGCTTGGTTTCGAGGCCCATCAGCCGACGGCTCCTTCCATCTGCAGCTCGATCAGGCGGTTCAGCTCCAGCGCGTACTCCATCGGGAGCTCGCGGGCGATCGGCTCGACGAAGCCGCGCACGATCATCGCCATCGCCTCGTCCTCGTTCAGGCCGCGGCTCATGAGGTAGAACAGCTGGTCCTCCGACACCTTGGAGACCGTGGCCTCGTGGCCCATCGACACGTCGTCCTCGCGGACGTCGACGTACGGGTAGGTGTCGGAGCGGCTGATCTGGTCGACGAGCAGGGCGTCGCACTTGACGGTCGACGCCGAGCCTGCCGCGCCCTCCTCGATCTGCACGAGGCCGCGGTAGGACGTGCGGCCGCCGCCGCGCGCGACGGACTTGGAAATGATCGTCGAGGACGTCTTGGGCGCGAGGTGCACCATCTTGGCGCCGGCGTCCTGGTGCTGGCCCTCACCGGCGAAGGCGACCGACAGGGTCTCACCCTTGGCGTGCTCGCCCATGAGGTAGACCGCCGGGTACTTCATGGTGACCTTGGAGCCGATGTTGCCGTCGATCCACTCCATGGTCGCGCCCTCGTACGCCACTGCGCGCTTGGTGACCAGGTTGTAGACGTTGTTCGACCAGTTCTGGATGGTCGTGTAACGGCAGCGGGCGCCCTTCTTCACGATGATCTCGACGACCGCCGAGTGCAGCGAGTCGGACGAGTAGATCGGCGCGGTACAGCCCTCCACGTAGTGCACGTAGGAGTTCTCGTCCACGATGATCAGGGTCCGCTCGAACTGGCCCATGTTCTCGGTGTTGATCCGGAAGTAGGCCTGCAGCGGGATCTCGACGTTCACGTTCGGCGGCACGTAGATGAACGAGCCGCCCGACCACGTGGCGGTGTTCAGTGAGGCGAACTTGTTGTCGCCCACCGGGATCACCGAGCCGAAGTACTCCTTGAAGAGCTCCTCGTGCTCCTTCAGGCCGGTGTCGGTGTCGACGAAGATGACGCCCTTCTCCTCGAGGTCCTCACGGATCTTGTGATAGACGACCTCGGACTCGTACTGCGCCGCGACCCCCGCGATCAGGCGCTGCTTCTCCGCCTCCGGGATGCCGAGCTTGTCGTAGGTGCTCTTGATGTCGGCGGGCAGCTCGTCCCAGGAAGCGGCCTGCTTCTCGGTCGAGCGCACGAAGTACTTGATGTTGTCGAAGTCGATGCCCGTGAGGTCGGAACCCCACGTGGGCATGGGCTTCTTGCCGAACAGCCGAAGGCCCTTGAGGCGAAGGTCGAGCATCCACTCCGGCTCGTTCTTGAGCGCGGAGATGTCGCGGACGACCTCTTCGGACAGGCCACGCCGGGCCGCGGCCCCCGCCGCGTCCGAGTCGGCCCAGCCGAACTTGTAATTCCCGAGGCCTTCCAGCTCCGGGCGGTCGGTGACAGTCACCTGCCGGACTCCTTGCTCGTCGATGTGCTCGTTATCGGGTTGGGCGCCTGCCGTGTGGCCAGCGCGGGTGAACTCACGTGGGTGGTGCAGACCCCGTCGCCGTTGGCGATGGTGGCCAGGCGTTGCACCGGTGTGCCGAGCAGTTGCCCGAACGCCTCGGTCTCGGCCTCGCACAACTGCGGGAACGCCGCAGCGACGTGCGCCACCGGGCAGTGGTGCTGGCAGAGCTGCTCTCCGCCCTGCCCCGTCTTGGTGGCGGAGGCGGCGTAGCCCTCCGCCGACAGCGCCTCGGCCAGGACGCGCACCCGCTGGTCGGCGGGGACCTCGCGCATCAGCGTCTCCAGCCTGCCGACCAGGCCGGAGAACTGGTTCTTGGCGAACTCCGAGACGGCCTCCTCGCCCAGCCGCTCGGCCAGGAAGCGCAGGGCGCTGCCGGCCAGGTCGTCGTAGGCGTGCACGAAGGCGCTGCGGCCGTCGTCGGTGATGGCGAACAGCTTGGCCGGTCTGCCTCTTCCCCGCTGGCCGCGCGGCCGGGCCGTACGGGGCTCGATCATGCCGTCGGCGAGCAGGGCGTCGAGGTGGCGGCGGACTGCGGCGGGCGTGAGCCCGAGCCGCTCGCCCAGGGCGGCCGCGGTCACCGGGCCGTGCTCCAGGATCAAGCGGGCGACTCTGGCCCGGGTGCCGCGCTCACTCGTGATATGTGCGGATACGGCCGGGCCCAGCGCTACAGGATTTGCGCGCCCCACGTTCACCTGGGGTGGCTCGGCGGTGGGAGTATTGGCCTGCACATGCGCGGAAGGCATGACGGAGGGCCGCTTGGCAGCGGTCTCCTCAGCGTTCATCCTCTCGGGCACGTATTTCACAACATCAGTGTGCCGTAATTCCTTCCCGGACCACAAACCGCGCGGAGGATAAGAGGGATGCAATTTCTCACGCAGGCAAGGCTTACCTAACCTGCGACGACGCCTCCGGCGCGGCGCCTTGCGAAAAGGCGGCGGCCGCCTCCCGGAGACCGGCAGGCGGCGCACCCGCCCGGTGTACGGCTCCGTTCCGCGCCCCTCCCAGCGGTTCCCGGCGGCGCTCACCCCCGGTACGGCTGTCGCCCCGCGGCCTTCTCCCGCCGCCCGATTGCCAGCCCCCGGCCGGACCGGGCGCCCGACTCCCTAGACTCGTGGGGAATCGGCAGACCGATTCGATCGACGACCAGCGGGGAGAAAGCCGGTTCCCGTCCGGCCCTGGTGGTCCATGTCACTGAGGGGAGGCCGGTGACGTGCGGGCGGGAGACAGCTCCTCGGACGGCGGAGCAGCCGTCGAGATCCATGAGCTGATCAAGCGATACGGGCGGACGACCGCCGTGAACGGGCTCACCATGACGTGCCGCAGAGGCCAGGTCACCGCGATCCTCGGCCCCAACGGCGCAGGGAAGACCTCGACGATCGAAATCTGCGAGGGATACCGCAAGCTCGACGGCGGCACCGTGCGCGTGCTCGGACTCGACCCCGCCGACCCCGCGCTCAAGCCGCGCCTCGGCGTGATGCCCCAGGCGGGAGGGGTTCCCCCGGCGGCCAGGGCGGGCGAATGGCTGCGGGTGATCTCCCGTTTCTACGCCCACCCGCTCGACCCGGCCGCACTGCTGGACCTTCTCGGCCTCACCGAACACGCGCGCACGCCGTACCGGCGGCTGTCGGGCGGACAGCAGCAGCGCCTGTCGCTCGCGGCGGCCGTCGTCGGGCGGCCCGAGCTGGTCTTCCTCGACGAGCCGACCGCCGGCCTCGACCCGCAGGCACGGCACGCCTGCTGGGACGTGGTGACCGGGCTCCGCGACGCGGGCGTGTCGGTGGTGCTCACCACCCATCACATGGACGAGGCGGAGAAGCTGTCCGACCACGTCGTGGTCATCGATCACGGGCGCGTGGTCGCCGAGGGCAGCCCCGCGCAGCTGACCGGGGCGGAGCGCCAGCTGCGCTTCCGCGCCCGTCCCGGACTCAACCTCGACGAGCTGCTCGGCGCGCTGCCTCCGGGAAGCGCCGCCAAGGAGTCGCCCGCCGGGCACTACATCATCGAGGGACAGGTCGGCCCGCAGCTCCTCGCGACGGTCACCGCATGGTGCGCCACGGAGGGCGTCACCACCGAGGACCTCAGCATCGAACGGCGCACGCTGGAAGACGTCTTCCTGGAACTGACCGGCCGGGAGCTGCGATGACGACGCTCGACTTCACTCCCAGGCCGGGGGCCGCGCCGCTGCCCCGGATGGTGCTCGCCCAGGCGGGCGCCGAGGCGCGGGCCATGCTCCGCAACGGCGAGCAGCTGCTGCTCACGTTGATCATCCCAGTCCTGCTGCTCGTGGGGTTCTCCCAGGCCGCGCTGGTCGACGTCGGCGGATCGCGGATCGGCTTCGTCACCCCCGGCATCCTGGCGCTCGCCGTCATGTCCACCGCCTTCACCGGACAGGCGATCGCCACCGGGTTCGAACGGCGATACGGCGTGCTGAAGCGGCTCGGCGCCACCCCCCTGTCGCGGGCGGGACTGCTGCTGGCCAAGACGTGCGCGGTCATCGCGGTCGAGCTGCTGCAGGTCGTGGTGATCGGCGGGGTGGCGCTGGCGCTCGGCTGGTCGCCCCACGGCAACCCGGCATGGGTACTCCTGCTGATCCTGCTCGGCACGGCCGCCTTCAGCGGGCTGGGCCTGCTGATGGCGGGCACGCTCCGGGCCGAGGCGACCCTCGCCGGGGCCAACCTGGTCTATCTCGTCCTGCTCGGGCTCGGGGGCGTCGTGTTCCCGCTCACCAAGTTCCCCGACGCCGTACGCCCCGTGCTGGAGCTCCTGCCGATCACGGCGCTGACGGACGGCATGCGCTCGGTGCTGGAGAAGGGAGCGGGGCTCCCGATCGGCCCGCTCGTCGTGTTGCTGTGCTGGGCCGCGGCGTCCCTCGCCCTCGCCGCCCGCACCTTCCGCTGGGAGTGACACTCCCCACCCCTTGGTGAGTGACCTCCCCTTGGTATGCGGCACCCCCCCTTGGGCGTGATCATGCAGAACTTCGGCGGCACGCCCGCTGACCTGCTCGGATGCAAACCGTGATCATGCAGAAGTTCGGTCGTGCCCCCTCTGACATGCGAGAACACCGAACGTGATCATGCACGGGCCACCGGTGAGCGTCTGGCATAGTGCTGTTTGTCCATTTATGGGGATCTGGCTCGGGGAGTTGCCTGCATGACCGCTGAATCCCTGCCCGGGGACGGCCGGCCGTACAGGCTCAGAGCCGGGAAGGCGCTGAGGTCGGCGTCCGACGCGATCCCCCCGCCCGGACTGGTGCTGCTCGCCATCCTGTCGGTCCAGGTCGGCGCCGGGCTCGCCAAGAACCTCTTCGCCCAGCTGCCGCCGACCGCCGTCGTGTTCCTCAGGATCGCCACCGGCGCGATCATCCTGGTCGCCGTCGTCCGGCCCCGGCTGCGCGGGATGAGCCGCCGCGATCTGGCCGTCCCCGTCGCGTTCGGCGTGAGCCTCGGCCTGATGAATCTGGCCTTCTACGAGGCCCTGGCCCGGCTGCCCATCGGGATCGCGGTGGCCATCGAGTTCCTCGGCCCGCTCACCCTCGCCGTGGTGTCGTCCCGCCGTCTGCTCGACCTGGTCTGGGTGCTCCTGGCCACCGCCGGTGTCGCCCTGCTCGCGCCCTGGGCGCAGGGCGGAACGGCCGACTGGGCCGGCATCGGGTTCGCCGCACTCGCCGGCGTGTTCTGGGCCGCCTACATCGTGCTGTCGGCCGCTACCGGGGCAAGGTTTCCCGGCGCGAGCGGCCTGTCGTTCGCCATGATCGTGTCCACGGTGGTCGTCGCCCCCATCGGGATCGCGTCAGGCGGCTCCGGACTGCTCAACCCTGAGTTTCTGCTGATCGGAGCGGGCGTCGGCCTGCTGTCGTCGGTCATCCCCTACACCCTGGAGCTGGAAGCCCTGCGGCGCATGCCCAAGAGCGTCTTCGGCATCCTGATGAGCCTGGAGCCGGCGGTCGCCGCCCTGGTTGGCCTGGTCGTCCTCAACGAGGTGCTGCGGATCCACGAGTGGGCCGCCATCGGCTGCGTCGTCATCGCGTCGATCGGCGCCACCCGCGCGCAGTCCTCTGAACCCCGGTGATCTCGCCTCCATAGCCGAAACCGCCCATCAAAGCGATCAGATCACCTGTCTCGGTATCAGACGGGCCGAAGAGGACAGCGCCCCTGGGCCCGCCTACGATGATTGCCGTGACCCGCCTAGTTGACCGGCTTCGCCCCGCTGCGATCGCCTTCTATCGCTCGTTCTGGTTCTCCACCGCCGACACGATGCGGCGCTGGGCCCTCGCGGCGATCGTGGTCAACGTCGGCATCACCGTCACGGGGGCCGCCGTACGGCTGACCGGTTCGGGCCTCGGCTGCCCCACCTGGCCGAAGTGCACGTCGGACAGCTTCGTCCCGGCCCGGGTCGACACCCACGCCCCCGTCAACATGGCGATCGAGTTCAGCAACCGGCTGCTCACCTTCCTGGTGCTCGCCGTCGCGGCGGGCTGCCTGCTCGCCGCCATACGGCTCGGCCGCTCCGGCCAGGGCAGGCCCGTCCTCATACGGCTGGCGGCGCTCCAGCCGATCGGCGTCGTCGTCCAGGCCCTCTGGGGCGGCGTGGTGGTGCACAGCGTGCTCAACCCGGTGACGGTCAGCGTGCACTTCCTGCTGTCGATGGGCATGGTCGCAGCAGCCTTCACCCTCTATGCGCGCTCGGGTGAGGGGGACGCCCCCTCCCAGCGCCTGGTCCACCGGGACATCCGCACCCTGGGCTTCTTTCTCACGGCGGCGGTCTTCGTGCTGCTGATGGTCGGCGTCGTCGTCACCGGAACCGGGCCGCACTCGGGCGACCAGGCCGCCTCGCGCTTCGGCTTCGACATCGAGAGCGTCGTGCGACTGCACACCGACGTGGTGTGGATCGTCGTCGGCATGACCTTCGCCCTGCTGTTCTCCCTGCACGTGACCGACTCGCCCGGCCGGGCCAGGCGCGGCGCACTCGTGCTGCTCGGAGTCGAACTGCTCCAGGGGGTGATCGGCTACGTGCAGTACTTCCTCGCCGTGCCGGCGTTCCTCGTGGGCCTGCACGTGCTGGGCGCCGCCTTGGTGTGGGTCGCCACGCTGCGGGTGGTGTTCCTCATGCGGTCGCGCGGCCCGCGCCCCGCGTCGCCATCGCCGGAACGGGTCGAGCCGAGCGCCGCGACGGTCTGACCGCCGCGATGATCCGCCTGCGGCTCCCCCGATGGTCGCGCGCGACCATGCGCAGGTCGTTCCAGGCTCTGGTCGCACTCAGCGTGCTGGGGCTGGCCCCGATGACCTGGGCCTGGCTGGACAGCTCCCGGCACCGCCTCGTCGCCGAGCCCGGCACCGACTGGCTCGGCTCCGTGCCGTCCATGCCGGTGGCGCTCGTCCTCGGCGCGGGGGTCGGCGGCGACCGCCCCACCCCGATGCTCGCCACCCGGCTGGACATCGCGACCCGCCTCTACCAGGCCGGCAAGGTCCAGGCACTGCTGCTGTCCGGCGACAACAGCCGGGTCGGGTACGACGAGCCGACCGTGATGCGCGACTACCTGATCGGCAAGGGCGTGCCCGCCCAGAAGATCGTCCTCGACTACGCGGGCTTCGACACGTGGGACTCGTGCGTCCGGGCAGGCAAGATCTTCGGGGCTACTCGCCTCATCGTGGTGTCCCAGGCGTTCCATCTGCCCCGGGCCGTGGCGCTGTGCCGTACGGCGGGGCTGGACGCGTTCGGGGTGGGCGACGACTCGATGCGCGACTGGCCGTACCAGACGATCGTCTACGCGGCCAGGGAGATCCCCGCGTCGGCCAAGGCCCTGGTGAACAGCGTGATCCTGCACTCTCCTCCCCGGTTCCTCGGCCCGCGCGAGACCTCGTTGGACCGGGCGCTCGCGAGCTGAGCGAACGCGCTCGCCTTTACGTTGTAGATTTCCAGGCTGCGTCGAGTCGCAGGACGGGCGCGCCGAGCATCACCCGTAGCCCGCCCCCGGCGGGCCCGCAGGCCCGGGAGGCGGGCCGCCGGGACCGTGGAAGGGCCCCGGGCCGTACGCGGAGGGGGGATGGCCGGGCCGGGCTGCACCGGGGCCGTGCCCGTTCGGCCGCTCCGGAGCGGGGGCGCCGGGCGCATAACCAGGCGGGGGGAATCCCCTGGCCGCACGGGCCTGATGGCGCTCGGGCAGAGGGAACGACAGCCGGGCGTACGCCATGAGATCGGCCAGCGATCTCTGGATGGTAAGGAAAGAGGCCTCGTCGACGCCGCCGCGCGCGGCGCGTTCGTGGAGCAGCCCGAGCTCGGTCGCGGCGAGCTGGTAGTCGCTCATGGCGCGGGCGCCCGACTTGCCGCCGTGAGCCCTGGCCCAGGTGCGCGCCTGCCGCCGCCTGCGAAGCGACGACAACATGAAGAGGTCGGCCTGGTTGACCAGCCCGTTGCGCTCGTACGGCGGAAGGTAGTGGTGGATCAGGCCGACGATGCGCTTCCTGTCCTTGACGATCACGGTGATCTCGACGACGAGCAGGGCCATCAGGATGAGGTAGGCGACGGCCAGACCCGGGAGGCCGCCGAAGGAGGCGAAGCCGTTCCAGATGCCGTGCAGGATCATCGCGCCGAACCACCCCGCGACGATCATGACGACGGCGGGAGCCCCCCGCCGGTTGGCGGCGTACGCGACCGAGATGCCGATCAACGAGGTGAACAGCGGGTGGGCGAAGGGCGACAACACCCCGCGCAACACCACCGTGGCGGCCAGCCCCTGGGGTCCGTCGTGATTGAGGGCGGCCAGGTAGTAGCTGACGTTCTCCGACATGGCGAAGCCGAGGCCGACCATGCTCGCGTAGATGATGCCGTCGGTCGGGCCGTCCAACTCCCGCCGCCGGAAGCGCAGCAGGCCGAGCAGGACGATTCCCTTGAGTGTCTCCTCGACCGGCGGTGCGCCGAAGGTGGCGACGAGGTTCCTGGCGCTGTCCGGGTCACCGAGGGCGCGGGCCACGTAGAGCAGGTTGAGGGAGTTGAGGATGCCCGCGAGCAGCACCGCGATGCCCGCCCCCCAGGCGAAGGCGAATATCAGATTAGTGCGGGGTTCCGGCTCCATGCGGTCGAGCGCCAGCACGCCCGCGAGTAACAGCGGCACGGGCGCGACCGCCAGGCCGAGGGCGATGGTGAACCGCACGGGGTCGCCGTCGAGGACGTCGAACGAGAAGGTCACCAATGCGCAGATCCCCGCGATCACCAGACCGATGATCAGGCCTGCCGACGGGCGATCTTTCAGCACCGCGCGGGGATCAAGGCTCGCCATTCCGCGACTGTAACCGAACACGCACGTCCTGTCCCCTCCGGGCCCTTCCGTGCGCGGACGGTAAGGCCTTTCCATGAATGGGAATCACGTTTGACCTCAGCGCTGACCTGCCCTGATCCGGCTCGCGGTACGGTCGCGAGCGCCGTTTCCGAATTCGATCAGGGTGGGGACGTTGAGCGAGGAATCACAGGGCGGTCTCGGCCGCCGCCGCTTCCTGCGGGTGGCCGGGGCCACCGCCGTCGGGTCGCTTTCCGCATGCGCAGGCCCGCAGCCTCCCGCCCCCGCGCCTGCCACCCTGCCCGCGTCGCCGCCGCGGCCGCCGCAGGCCCCCGCCGCCGTGCCCGAGCGGCTCCTGCCCGGCGACCCCGGCTGGCGCCTGACCTCCTACGGCCTGGCCGGCGCCGTCGACGGCTACTGCGACCGCGCGAGCGTCCTGCCCGGCGAGCCGGTCGGCCTGCACGCCTCGACGACCACCGACGGCTTCCGGGTCACGGCCTACCGCATGGGCTGGTACGGCGGGGCCCTCGCCCGCCGGGTCTGGCGTTCCGGCTGGATCCGCGGGCGTTCTCAGGCGCCCGCGGCGTTCGACTACGCCACCCGGACGATCAGTGCGGGCTGGCCGCGCACGCTCACGATCCCCACGGACGGGTGGCCCGAAGGGGCCTACCTGCTCAGGCTCGACGCCTCCGGCGGGGCCCAGCGATACGTGCCGCTGATCGTGCGCTCCGCCACGACGGCGGGCAAGACGGTGCTCGTCCACGCGACCCCCACCTGGCAGGCCTACAACGCGTGGGGCGGATACAGCCTCTATCACGGGCCGGGGCAGCGGTACGCGACCCGCTCACTGGCGGTCAGCTTCGACCGGCCCTACGACCCGACGGGAATGGCCAAGTTCCTCGTCCACGAGCGGGCGGTGGTGGCCCTGGCCGAACGGCTCGGCATCGAACTCGCCTACCTCACCGGCACGGAGCTGGACGCGGACGGACAAGCCCTCGACGGAGCCGCCGCGGTCTTCTTCCTGGGACACGACGAATACTGGACGCCGGGCGCCCGGCGGACCGTCACCCGGGCCAGGGACACCGGCACCAATCTCGCCTTCCTCGGGGCCAACACGTGTTATCGCCGGATCCGGCTGGAGGACGGGGGCCGCACGGTGATCTGCTACAAGACCGACGCCGGCCGCGATCCCGTGTACGCCACACGGCCTGACCTGGTGACGGCCGACTACCGGGCCAATCCCCTGCCCGATCCTGAGTCGTCGCTGGTCGGCGTCTACTACGACGGCTACCCCGCGGACGCGCCCTACGTGGTCACACGCCCAGGCCACTGGGTCTTCGCGGGCACCGGCGTCAAAGAGGGCGACGCGTTCCCCCACCTGGTGGGCGTGGAGTACGACCGGGTCGATCCGAGCGTGCCGACCCCGCGCCCGCTGGAGATCATCGCGCATTCGCCGCTCATCTGCGGACGGCGGGCCACCAACGCCGACACGGCCTACTACACGGCGCCGAGCGGGGCAGGGGTCTTCGCCTCGGGCACCATGCGGTGGGCGGAGGCCCTGATGGCGGGCACCGCCGACAGCCCGCGGACCCACGGCATCGACCAGCGGGCCAGGCGGTTCGTCACCACGGCGACGACCAACCTCCTGCGGTCCTTCGCCCGGGGCCCCGCGGGCGAGCACGAGCCAGCGCCCCGGGACAACGTCTCCGCCCTGTACGGCTGATCTGTACGGCTGATCTGTATGGCCGAGCCGTACGGAGCCAGAGACGGATCAGGCGAACAGAGCGTCGACGGCGACGGCCAGGAAGAGCAGCGCCAGGTAGATGTTCGACCAATGGAAGAAGCGCATCGGGCGCAGGGCGACGCCGGTCTTGCCCGCGTTGAGCCGGCCGAGCAGGCGGTAGACCTCCCACAGGCACGTCGCGCCAAGGACGACGGCGACGGCGGGATAGATCACAGTGGTGTTCGCCACAGGCCACAGCAGCAGCGAGCACAGCACGGTGGCCCACGTGTAGGCGATCGTCTGCCGCACGACCCGGCGCTCGGTGGCCACGACGGGCAGCATCGGCACGTTCGCGGCGGCGTAGTCCTCGCGGTAGCGCATGGCCAGCGTCCAGGTGTGCGGCGGGGTCCAGAAGAACACCACGCCGAACAACACGAGCGGCGCCCAGGACAGGCCGCCGGTGATGCCGGCCCAGCCGATCAGCACGGGCATGCAGCCGGCGATGCCGCCCCACACGATGTTCTGCGACGTGCGCCGCTTGAGGACCATCGAGTAGACGAAGACGTAGAAAAGGATCGCGGCAAGCGACAGGCCGGCGGCGACCCAGTTGACCGTGAGGCCGAGCCCGGCGGTCGACAGCACGCCGAGGACGATGCCGAAGATCAGAGCGCCGCGTGGGGAGACCTCGGCCTTGGCCAGCGGCCTGCGGCGGGTGCGCCGCATGGTCGCGTCGATGTCCCTGTCGATGTAGCAGTTCAGGACGTTCGCACTGCCGGCCGAAAGCGTGCCGAAGATCATCGTCGCCGCGGCCGTCCACAACGGCGGCAGCCCACGCGCCGCCAGGAACATCACCGGCAGGGTCGTGATCAGCAGCAACTCGATGATTCGGGGCTTGGTCAGCGCCACGTAGGCCTTCACGACGCCCCCGAAGGTGCGGGGGGTCGTGGCCGACGCGGCGGTTCCCAGCGGGGCCATCGTCTGCTTGTTCGTCAGGAGCGTCAAGGCGCTTCCAACACATGCGGGGTCAACGCGTAACCTCTGAATAGAGCGGATCTCCGGGCAGCACGCCGGCACTTGATGAATCACTGTAGTCGGGAAGACCGGTGGTCCAGGAATTGGGGCCGAAAGCCGTCCCGTCCCGCCACCCGGAGGCCTCGCTGCTCAGGAACCCGCGGCTCGAGCGAGGGGTTGCCGAACGGCACTGCGCCGGACCCACTAGGGTCCCCGTGGGGCGGAAAATGCCACAACCGCCGCGAAATAACAAGAGGGGATTCGAGCAGTTGAGCAGCGAAAGCCTTGAGTGGAGCGACCTCGATCGGCAGTCAGTCGACGTTGTACGCGCCCTGGCCATGGACGCGGTGGAGAAGGCGGGTTCGGGGCATCCCGGCACCGCGATGAGCCTCGCTCCCGCCGCATACCTCCTTTTCCAGCGGGTCATGCGGCACGATCCGTCCGACACCGCCTGGGCGGGCCGGGACAGGTTCGTGCTGTCCGCGGGCCACAGCAGCCTGACGCTTTACATTCAGCTGTACCTGTCGGGCTACGGCCTGACTCTGGACGACCTGAAGGCGCTCCGCCAGTGGGGCAGCCTCACCCCGGGCCACCCGGAGCACGGGCACACGGCCGGGGTGGAGACCACCACCGGACCGCTGGGCCAGGGCTTCGGCAACGCCGTGGGCATGGCGATGGCCGCCCGCCGCGAGCGCGGCCTGTTCGACCCGGACGCCGCCCGGGGTGAGTCGCCGTTCGACCACATGATCTGGTGCATCGCGTCCGAGGGCGACATCGAGGAAGGCATCAACCACGAGGTCGCCTCGATCGCCGGCCACCAGCAGCTCGGCAACCTTGTGGTGATCTTCGACTCGAACCAGATCTCGATCGAGGACGACACCAACATCGCCCTGTCGGAGGACGTGCTCAAGCGCTACGAGGCGTACGGCTGGCACGTCCAGGAGGTCGACTGGCTGACCACGGGCGAATACAAGGAGGACGTCCAGGCGCTGTACGCGGCCCTGGAGACCGCCCGGGCCGAGACCGGCAAGCCGTCGATCATCAAGCTCCGCACGATCATCGGCTGGCCCGCGCCGAACAAGCAGAACACCGGCAAGATCCACGGCTCGGCGCTCGGCGCGGCCGAGGTGGCGGCCACCAAGCAGGTCATGGGCATGGACCCGGAGAAGCACTTCGACGTTCCCGACGAGGTGCTCGCCCACGCGCGCGAGGTTCTGGCCCGGGGCCGCGACGCCCACGCCGACTGGGACAAGGGCTACCAGAGCTGGCGCGACTCGAGCCCGGAGCGCGCCGAGCTGTTCGACCGGATCTCGCGCCGCAAGCTGCCCGCCGGCTGGGACACGGTGCTGCCGACCTTCGAGGTGGGCTCCTCCGTCGCCACTCGCAAGGCGTCCGGCGAGGTGCTGACCGCCCTCGCGCCGGTGCTGCCCGAGCTGTGGGGCGGCTCTGCCGACCTGGCCGAGTCCAACCTCACCACGATGAAGGGCGAGCCCTCCTTCATCCCGGAGAACCACCAGACCAAGGAGTTCCCCGGCAACCCGTACGGCCGGACCCTCCACTTCGGCATCCGCGAGCACGGGATGGGCTCCATCCTCAACGGCATCGCGCTGCACAACGGCACCCGCCCCTACGGCGGCACGTTCCTGGTCTTCAGCGACTACATGCGCCCCGCCGTACGGCTGGCCGCGCTGATGAAGCTGCCCGTGACCTATGTGTGGACGCACGACTCGATCGGCCTCGGCGAGGACGGCCCGACCCACCAGCCCATCGAGCACCTGTGGGCGCTGCGCGCGATCCCCGGCCTCGACGTGGTGCGCCCGGCCGACGCGAACGAGACCGCGGCGGCGTGGAAGGTGATCCTGGAGCACGACGACCGTCCCGCGGCCCTCGCGCTCACCCGGCAGAACCTGCCCGTCTACGAGGGCACCGACGACGTGGACAAGGTCGCCCGCGGCGGTTACGTCCTGCAGGACGCATCCAACGGGCAGCCTGAGGTCGTCCTCATCGGCACCGGCAGCGAGGTCGAGATCGCCGTCGAGGCCCGCGCGATCCTCGAATCGCAGGGCATCGCGGCCCGGGTCGTCTCGATGCCGTGCGTCGAGTGGTTCAGGGAGCAGGACGCCGCCTACCGGCAGACCGTGATTCCCTCGGGCGTGAAGGCCCGAGTCGCCATCGAAGCGGGAATCTCCCTCGGCTGGCACGAGTTCGTGGGGGATGCGGGGGAAGTGCTGAGTTTGGAGCACTTCGGAGCCTCCGCTCCGTACAAGACGATCTACGAGCAGTTCGGCCTCACCGCCGACCGACTGGTGGCCGCCGCCAAGGCCAGCCTGGCGAAGTCCGGGGCTGACAAGGGCGAGACGACTGGAAACTGAGGGACTGACAATGAGCGAGAACCTGAAGAGGCTCGTCGACGCCGGCGTCTCCATCTGGCTCGACGACATCAGCCGTGAGCGGCTGCGCAGCGGCAACCTGGCCGCGCTGATCCGTGACAAGGCCGTGACCGGTGTCACGTCGAACCCCACGATCTTCGCGAACGCGCTGAGCAAGGGCGACGCCTACGCCGTGCAGCTGCGGGACCTGGCCGTGCGCGGAGTCTCGGTCGACGAGGCCGTGCGTGCCATCACGACCTTCGACATCCGCTGGGCCGCCGACGTGCTCAAGCCCGTCTACGACGCGACGGGCGGCGTGGACGGCCGGGTCTCCATCGAGGTCGACCCCCGGCTCGCCCGCAAGACCGAGCCCACCATCTCCGAGGCCCGCGCCCTGTGGTGGATGGTCGACCGGCCGAACGTGCACATCAAGATCCCGGCGACGGTCGAGGGCCTTCCCGCGATCACGCAGGCCCTGTCGGAGGGCATCAGCGTCAACGTCACGCTGATCTTCTCCCTCGAGCGGTACCGCGCGGTCATGGACGCCTGGCTGAGCGGCCTGGAGAAGGCCAAGGCCAACGGGCACAACCTGGCCGGCATCGAGTCGGTGGCGTCGTTCTTCGTCAGCCGCGTCGACACCGAGATCGACGCCCGGCTGGAGAAGATCGGCACGCCGGAGGCGCTCGCGCTGAAGGGCCAGGCGGGCGTCGCCAACGCCCGGCTCGCGTTCGCGGCCTTCGAGGAGGTCATGAACTCGCCGCGCTGGCAGGCCCTGCGCACCGCCGGCGCCCGCCCGCAGCGCCCGCTGTGGGCCTCGACCGGCGTCAAGAACCCGGACTACCCGGACACGCTGTACGTCGACCAGCTCGTCACTGCAGGCATCGTCAACACGATGCCCGAGAAGACGCTGGACGTGACGGCCGACCACGGCAAGATCTCCGGCGACACCATCCGGCCGTTCTACGAGCAGGCGTGGAACGTCATGGCCGCGCTCAAGGACGCGGGCATCGACTACGACGACGTCGTGCGCGTCCTCGAGGACGAGGGCGTCGAGAAGTTCGAGACGTCCTGGAAGGAACTCCTCGAGACGGTCGACGCAGAGCTGCGGAAGGCCTGAGCACGCATGTCCATCGACGTTGGCATCGGCGGCGACGCCGATGCCGTACGGGCGGTCAGGGAGTCCCTGACCGCCGAGGGGGTGCCCGCGGCGCTGGCCGCGGGTGATCCCTCGCTGTGGGGTGCGCGGAGCCAGGCGGAGGCGACGATCAGGCTCGGGTGGCTGAACCTCCCGCTGACCGGCAGGGAGCTGCTGCCGGAGATCGTCAACCTCGTCGAGAAGGCCCAGGCCGAGGGTCTCGACCACGTGGTGCTCGCGGGGATGGGCGGCTCCTCGCTCGCCCCCGAGGTGATCTGTGCGACCGAGGACGTGCCGCTGACGGTCCTCGACACGACCGACCCGCACCAGGTGCGGCGGGCCCTTGAGGACCGGCTGGAGCGCACGCTCGTCGTGGTCGCCAGCAAGAGCGGCGCCACGATCGAGACCGACAGCCATCGCAGGATCTACGAGAAGGCGTTCGTGGACGCCGGGATCGACCCGGCCGACCGGATCATCGTGGTGACCGACCCCGGCTCCCCGCTGGAGCAGACGGCCATCGAGTCGGGTTACCAGGTCATCCTGGCCGACCCGAACGTCGGCGGCCGCTACAGCGCGCTCAGCGCGTTCGGCCTGGTGCCGAGCGCGCTGGCGGGGGCCGACGTGAGCAGGCTGCTCGACGACGCCGCCGCCGTACGGCCGCTGCTCGCGCAGAACGAGGGCAACCCGGGCCTGGAGCTCGGCGCCCTGCTCGGCGCGGAGTATCTGGCGGGCCGCGACAAGCTGATCCTGCTGGACAGCCTGTCGGAGATCAACGGCCTGCCCGACTGGATCGAGCAGCTGATCGCCGAGTCGACCGGCAAGCAGGGCAAGGGCATCCTGCCCGTGGTCGGCGCGGAGGCGGCCGAGGACGACGACCAGTACACGGTGAACATCGGCCGTGACGGCGAGCGCAGCATCGACGGGCCGCTGGGCGCGCAGTTCCTCGTCTGGGAGTACGCCACGGCCATCGCGGGCCGGGTCCTCGGAATCGACCCCTTCGACCAGCCGAACGTGGCCGAGTCGAAGGAGAACACGCTCAGGATCCTCGAGGAGGCGGGCGACGGGCCGCTGCCGGCGGGCACGCCGGTGCTGACCGACGGCCCGGTCGAGGTCTACGGCGACCTGCCGGGCAACACCAAGGACCTCGCCGACGTGCTGACCTGGCTGCTCCAGGCGGTGCCCGACCGCGGATACCTGGCGATCATGGCGTACCTGGACCGGGAGGCGGCGTTCGACGCGGCCGCCGTGGGCGACGCCTCGTTCGAGGAGCTGACCGAGGCCTGGGCGAGCGCGGACGTGGCCACGCTGCGCGCCCTGCTGGACTACCGCACCGACCGGCCGGTGACGTTCGGGTGGGGCCCGCGTTTCCTCCACTCGACCGGCCAGTTCCACAAGGGCGGCCCGGCCGCGGGCACGTTCCTGCAGATCACGGGGGCGGTCACGAACGACATCGACGTCCCCGACATGCCGTACACGCTGGGCCGGCTGCAGCTCGCGCAGGCGCTCGGCGACCTGCGGGCGCTGGCCTCCCGGGGAAGACCCGCCGTCCGTCTCCACCTGACCGACCGGATCGCCGGGGTCAGGCACCTTCTCTCGGTGGCAGAGGAGCTCTGACCAATGCGATGCGTTATCGACGAAGGGAACGTCAGGGAGGTGGCCCCATGACTGAGCCGACAGGGCAGGCCGACCCGGCCCAGCCCGAAGCCGTACCAGTGACAGTGCAGACCGAACCGGCCGAGCCGGAGGTCGCGCCGGTGGCGCCGCCGGCCCCCACGACGACTCCCGCCGCGCCGGTCGAGCACTCGACCGCCGTCGCGGCGCAGGTGGCGTCCGTCGCCACCACCGAGGAGACGATCGCGGGCAACCCGCTGCGCGACCCCCGCGACAAGCGGCTCCCCCGCGTGGCCGGGCCGTGCGTGCTCGTGCTGTTCGGCGTGACCGGCGACCTCGCCAAGCGCAAGCTGTTGCCGGCGATCTACGACCTGGGCAACCGTGGGCTGTTGCCGCCCGGGTTCTCCCTGGTGGGCTTCGCCAGGCGTGACTGGGCGCACGAGGACTTCGCGCAGGTCACCTACGAAGCTGTCAAGGAGAACGCGCGGACGCCGTTCCGCGAGGAGGTCTGGAAGCAGATCCGCGAGGGCATCCACTTCTGCCCGGGCGAGTTCGACGACGACGGCGCGTTCGACGTGCTGTCGATGATGCTCAAGGAGATCGACCAGACCCGGGGCACGGGGGGCAACTACGCCTTCTACCTCTCGGTGCCGCCGAAGTTCTTCCCCACGGTGATCGAGCAGATCAAGCGGACCGACCTGGCCAAGGCCCCGGACGGCTCGTGGCGGCGCGTGGTCATCGAGAAGCCGTTCGGCCACGACCTCAAGAGCGCCCGCGAGCTCAACGCGATCACCAACGCGGTCTTCCCGGAGGAGTCGGTCTTCCGGATCGACCACTACCTGGGCAAGGAGACCGTCCAGAACATCCTGGCGCTCCGCTTCGCCAACACGCTGTACGAGCCGATCTGGAACCGCGGCTACGTCGACCACATCCAGATCACGATGGCCGAGGACATCGGCATCGGGGGTCGTGCGGGCTACTACGACGGCATCGGCGCGGCCAGGGACGTGATCCAGAACCACCTGCTCCAACTGCTCGCTCTGGTGGCGATGGAGGACCCGATCTCCTTCGACGCCGACGCGCTGCGGCGGGAGAAGGAGAAGGTGCTGCGGGCCGTGCAGCTGCCGGCCGACCTGGCCACCGGCACCGCGCGCGGCCAGTACGCCAGGGGCTGGCAGGGCGGCGAACCCGTCGTCGGCTATCTGGAGGAGGACGGCATCTCGCCGGACTCGATCACCGAGACCTACGCGGCCGTCCGCCTGGAGGTGGCCAACCGCCGCTGGGCGGGTGTGCCGTTCTACCTGCGCACGGGCAAGCGGCTCAGCCGCCGCATGACCGAGGTCGCCGTCGTGTTCCAGCGGGCGCCGCACCTGCCGTTCAGCAAGGACGACACGGAGATCCTCGGGCAGAACGCCCTGGTGATCCGGGTGCAGCCGGACGAGGGCATCACGGTGCGCTTCGGGTCGAAGGTGCCGGGCACGGCCATGGAGGTCAGGGACGTCAGCATGGACTTCGCCTACGGCGAGTCGTTCATGGAGTCGTCTCCCGAGGCGTACGAGCGGCTGCTGCTGGACGTCATGATCGGCGACCCGCCGCTGTTCCCGCACCAGAAGGAGGTCGAGCTCTCCTGGATGATCATGGACCCGGTCGAGGAGTTCTGGGCCGCCCACGGCCAGCCGGAGGGTTACGCCTCCGGCGGCTGGGGCCCCGCGTCGGCCGACGCCATGCTCGCCAGGGACGGACGCGCCTGGAGGCGGATGTGAACCGGCTGCCCGAAGCGCAAAACGAGGGGAGCTCGCGGTGACGACCTTCAACCTGACAGAGACGACGGCGTCGAAGATCTCCTCGACGCTCACCCGGCTGCGCCACCAGATGGGCGCTCCGGCCGTGGGCATGGTGCTGACGCTCGTGATGGTGGTCGACGAGGCCGGGCAGTACGACGCGGTCCGGGCGGCGACCGAGGCGGCGCGCGAGCACCCGTCGCGCATACTGGTGATCATCAACCGTGATCCGGCCGAGCCCAACCGGCTCGACGCCGAGATCAGGGTGGGCGAGTCCTCCCCCGGCGAGGTCGTGCTGCTGCGCCTGTACGGCGAGCTGACCGGCCACGCCGACTCGGTGATCACCCCGCTGCTGCTCACCGACACCCCCGTCGTGGTCTGGTGGCCCGGCGACGCCCCCGCGGTGCCCGCGCAGGACCCCGTCGGACGGCTGGCCAGCCGGCGCATCACCGACGCCCGCTCCACGCGTGACCCGCTGGCGACGATCACGTCCAGGCTCGGCGGCTACGTCCCCGGGGACACCGACCTGACCTGGACCCGGCTCACCCCGTGGCGGAGCCTGCTCGCCGCGGCGTTCGACCAGCCGGTGGGGAAGGTCGAGTCCGGTGTCGTGGAGGCCGTGCCCGACAACGCCAGCGCGCCGCTGCTCGCGGCGTGGTTGTCGCAGCGGCTCGGCGCCCCCGTCCGGGTGACCGACTCCTCCGGCCCCGGCCTCACCGCCGTGCGGCTCGACCTGGGCGGCGGCGGCCGGCTCGAGGTGACCAGGGGCGACGCCCGGCTGGCCACACTGTCCAAGCCCGGTCAGCCCGACCGGCGGGTCGCGCTGACGCGCAGGGCCACCTCCGAGCTCCTCGCCGAGGAACTGCGCAGGCTGGACCCAGACGAGACGTACTCGTCGGCGCTGCAGCAACTGGCCAAGGGATCCGGCTGACCCGTGGCCGGGGAGCCCCGTGGCGGGCTCCCCGGCCGCATGGCCGGGTCCCGATTCGGTCGGCATGACGGCGGGTCGGACGGAAGACCGGCCCGGACATGCGAACCTGGCAGGTGAAGCGCCCGGCACGCCCGAGTCGCCGGGGCTTTTGGCACGTGAAATCCACGCGCGTGAAAGAGAAGACGTCATGAGCGTTCCCACAGTCATCGTCCACCGCGACACCGAGGTGCTGGCCCAGGCGGCCGCCGCCCGGCTGATCACGCGGCTGGTGGACACCCAGGCCGCCCGCGGCTCGGCCCACGTCGTGCTGACCGGCGGGACCGTCGGCATCGCCACGCTCGCGGCGGTGGCCGCGACGCCCGCCCGTGACGCGATCGACTGGCGCGCGCTCGACATCTGGTGGGGAGACGAGCGGTTCCTCCCCGACGGCCACCCCGAGCGCAACGAGACCGGGGCCAGGCAGGCCCTGCTCGACCACGTGGACGTCGACCCGTCCCGCGTGCACCCGATGCCCGGCCCGGATTCCGGCCTCACGGCGGAGGAGGCGGCCGAGGCGTACGCCGTCGAGCTGGCCAAGGCCGCCAGGCCCGAGGACCACGGCCCGGTGCCCACGTTCGACGTGCTGCTCCTCGGGATGGGCCCGGACGGGCACGTCGCGTCCCTGTTCCCCGGCCAGCCGGCGTTGTACGAGCAGGAGCGCTCGGTCGTGGCGGTGCACGGCTCGCCCAAGCCGCCGCCCACCCGGATCTCCCTGACCTTCCCGGCCATCAACGCCGCCCGTGAGGTGTGGGTGGTCGCCGGAGGCGCGGAGAAGGCGCAGGCCGTCCACCTCGCCCTATCGTCCGCCGGCCCGATGCAGGTGCCGGCGGCGGGGGCCAGGGGACGTCACGGCACCCTCTTCCTGCTCGACCGGGGATCCGCCACCAAGATCCCCCCCACCCTCGGCCGCATCGCCTCCCCCTGACCTCCAGAGGGCCCTGGGTCCCCCGGGCCCAGGGCCCCTCTTGGGCGTGATCATGCAGAAGTTCGGGTTTCATGCCCGCGACCTGGCCCGACCCGTATCGTGATCATGCAGAAGTTCGGCGATGTGCCGCCCGACCTGCGACGACGCATGTCGTGATCATGCACGACCCGCCGGGGCTCCCCTCAGCCCGTAACCTCCGAAAGCCGTACGGCCACGCCGGAAGTCTGGGACTCGGGCTTCTGGTCGGCGATCAATCTGTGTACGTTCGCACCAGATGACCTCGCCGATCCCCGGCAGGTGCCGTACGACACCGAGCTGACGCAGCCTCCGGAGAAGAAGTGACCATGCCTGACGGGCCGGGCGCCCCCACCCCCCTGAAAGCCGACCTGCGGAAGGCCGCCAGGCGCGCACGCAGGCAGCGCGACCTGCGCACGCACCGGTTCGTGCTGCTGTCGCCCGAGCAGTGGCGGGCACCCGACGAGGCGCTGCGCCGGATGTACGAGGTCGCGGAGGGCAGGGCGATCGAGAACGCCGAGTGGTACCTGGACGACCGGATGCGCAAGCGTGTCCCGTCCCAGATCCTGCGCGCCCTGGCGATCCTGCTGGGCGCGGCGGGCGCCCTCCAGCCGCTGATCGCGACCGCCGGAGGCACCCAGAACAACTCGGGCAACCTCGCCTGGGGATACGTGCTGCTGGCGGCCGCCGGCGTCTGCATCGGCTTCGACCATTTCCTCGGGCTGTCCTCGGGGTGGATGCGCGACATGGTCGCCGTGCAGAAGATTCAGCGCCGGCTCGTCGAGTTCCAGCTCGACTGGGCCGCGCTCAACGCGCACGACGCCCTCAACTCGCAGCCCACCCCGGTCCACGACTATCTCGAACTCCTTCGAGCCTTCATGTCCGACATTTCGGTCATCACTGCCGAGGAGACCTCGGAATGGGTGAGCGACTTCCAGAACGCGGTCGCCCAGCTCAACACCCAGGCCGGCGCGCGCTGAATCACGCGACATGGCGCGCGTGACGATTCGTACGGTGACCGGCCCCCTGGTCAGCGGCACGACCTACCGCCGGGGGGTCCATCTGTTGCTCGGCGGCATCCTCCTCCTGCCGTACCTGCTGGTGGGCGCCGCCTTCGTGGAGCTGTCGACCGCTCCCCAGATGCCTCCGGCGCTGACCCTGCTGGTGCTGGCCGTCGCGCTTCCCATCGCCGGGGTGCCGCCGTTCCTGAGGGGCACTCGGGCACTGGAGATCGTGGCCGCGCGGGCACTGCTCGGCGTTCCTCTCCCCGACCCGCCCGCGACGGCCGAGCGCGGACGGCATGCGCGGGAGACCCGCCTGCGTGCCGCGTTGTGGTTCGCCGTGCATCTGGTGATCGGCGGCCTGGTGGCGGCACTGCTGCTCATCCCCATGGTGATGGCGGTGATCTTCATCGGCCAGCGGCTCGGCGTCGGCGGGCAGGCGCTGTCCGGTCTGCGGCTCGGGCCCCTGGACGAGCACGACTCGGGCTGGCTCGCCGTCCTCGGCGTCGTGCTGATCGTCGGCGTGGTGTACGCCGTGGCGGGGCTCGGGGCGCTCGCCGCCGTCATGGCCCCCGTGCTGCTCGGGCCGTCGCCCGCCGAGCGGATCGCCGCCCTCGAGGCCCATGCCGTACGGCTGGCCGAGCGAAACCGGCTGGCCCGCGAGCTGCACGACTCGGTCGGGCACGCGCTGACGGTGACGACGGTGCAGGCGGCGGCCGCGCGGGAGGTGCTCGACGACGATCCGGCGTTCGTGCGCCGCGCGCTCGGCGCGATCGAGGAGGCCGGGCGCGCCGCGGCCGAGGAGCTCGACCTCCTGCTCGGCATGCTGCGGGACGGCGAGGCCTCCGACCGCTCCTCCGGGCACGATCTGAACGGCCTCGGCCGCCTGGTGGCCGACTCGCGCGGCGCCGGGGTCGAGGTGCGCGCCGAAATCGCCGGCAGGGTGGACGAGGTGCCCGCCCCGGTGTCGCGGGAGGGTTACCGGATCGTGCAGGAGAGCCTCACCAACGTGCTGCGTCACGCCGGCCCGGTGCCGGTCGACCTGCGCGTCGCGCTCGACGGCGAGGTCCTCGTCATCGACGTGGCCAGCCCCCTCACCCGGCCCGTACGGCCAGGCGACGGCCGGGGCATCACCGGCATGCGCGAACGGGTGGGCCTGCTCGGGGGAACCATGACGGCCGGGCCGGACGACGGGAGGTGGCGCGTGCACGTACGTCTGCCGGCGGTGAGGCCGTCGTGACGATCCGGGTCGCGATCGTCGACGACGACGAGCTCATCCGGGTGGGCCTTCGGGTCATCGTCGGCGCGCAGCCGGGCCTCGAGGTCGTGGGCGAGGCGGCCGACGGGGCGGAGGTGATGACGATGGTCGCCCGGACCCGTCCTGACGTGGTGCTGATGGACGTGCGCATGCCCGCCATCGACGGCATCACGGCGACCCGCCGCCTGTTGGCCGTGTCGGGCGAGCCGCCGAAGGTGCTGGTCATCACCACGTTCGAGAACGACGACTACGTGTACGAGGCGTTGCGTGCGGGGGCGAGTGGGTTCGTGCTCAAGCGCGCCCGCCCCGCGGAGGTGGTCGAGGCGATCCGGGTGGTGGCCGGAGGGGAGTCGCTGGTGTTCCCCGCGGCCCTCCGCCGTCTGGTCAGGGCGCACGGCCCGGCGGGAGGGGATGCGGCGGGAGGGGCGGCCGAGCGGCTGCGCCGGGCCCGGCTGACCGAGCGTGAGGCCGAGGTGCTGCGGCTGATGGCGGCGGGCCTTTCCAACGCCGAGATCGCCTCGGCCCTCGTGGTGGGGGCCGAGACGATCAAGACGCATGTGGGCAACGTGCTCGGCAAGCTCGGCGCCCGCGACCGCACCCAGGCGGTCATCGTCGCCTACGAATCGGGGTTCGTCAGCCCGGCGGGCTGAGCGCCGCCCAGTCCGCAGGCCGTGCAGGCGCCCCGCCGCCTCAGGTGGTAGGCGTAGGCCGCGAAGGCGAGGGCGATCCCCCAGACAGGCCACAACATGTGCGTGACGACCAGCGCCTTGCTGTATCCGGCCACGTGCCAGATCGCGGACGACGTCGCGATGCCCAGGCCGGCGGAGACGACGATGGGCGCGACGTACGCGGCCGGAATCACCGCCAGCTTGATCGGCACCCGCCGCCCCGCCAGTCCGACCATCCATCGCGGGAAGACCTCACCCCAGCGCTGGATCAGCCCGAGGGTCAGGACCGAGCCGACCACGGCGAACGCGCCGAGCCCCGCCCCGGCCCAGACCCCACCGCTGTCCTGGAGCTCCCGCAGCATGTCGTCGGTGATGCCGAGCGGGATGCCCGCCAGCCAGGCGAGACGGCTCGCGGCGTAGAGAAGCGGCACCACGACGGCGACCAGGGTCGCCCGGCGGCCCCACCGGAGGATCCGGGCGCTGCCGTCCGCGCCGGGACGCCGGCCGCACCGAGCGCACGCTGCCCGGGTCGTGCGTTGCCAGGACAACACCGCGAATCCGAGGAGATAGCCGCCGGCCATGCACCACACCTCGTTGGCCATCGACCAGTTGAGGACGTGGCTGTAGTCGACGTCGGGCGGCCAGCCGAACGGCGCGCCGATGATCAACATGGGCGCATACCCGGTCAGGGCCAGCGCGTTCGCGCTCGGGACGACCGCCAGCAGGGCGGCGGAGACCGCCCACCCGAAGGTCAGCAGGGCCGCCCGGGGCAGCCCGCTGAGCCGTACGGCATGCCGGCCTGCCATGGCGAGGGCCGCGACGGCGGTGGCCAGCAGAACGGCGGCGAAGACGGGGGCGCCCACGTCCGGCGAGACGCCGTGAAGCACGGCGTCGGGCTCGTTGCGCCAGAACGGGTACCCCCGGCCCGTCAGCGTCCAGACGAGCGCGGCGACACCGTAGGTGGCCGCCCAGGCGGCGGCAGCGTAGGCGACCCAGACGCCTCGGTGCCGGGTGGGCGGCGTGCCTCCAGAAGCCGCCGCTGCTGGAACGGGCGCCGGCGGAACAGGTGCGGATGGAGCGTGCATCGTGCCCCTTTCGTGGGAGGTGGAGAACCTGCACCTCCCACGGTCGCCGTGCGGCCGCTCCTGCGACTCCCCTCGGGGCGTGAACCGCCTCCCCCGCACAGGGGAGGCGGCTCTCAGCGGGCGACGGCCTCCACCCGGGCGGGCACGTGCTTGTGCCAGGGCGTCCCGGCGTACGGGTCGCGGTCGCCCGCGGCGGTCAGCTCGTTGGGGGCCGCTCCGGTGACCGAAGGTGCGCCGTCGGCGCCCGGATAGGAAAGCCCCAGGCCGTTGGGGAGCGAGACATGGCCGGGCTGCAGCCCGTCGTTGATCTCGACCGGCACCTCGACGCTGCCCGTCCGGGTCGTGACCCGGGCCAGCGCGCCCGCGGCCAGGCCGAGCCGCTCGGCGTCGGCCGGGCAGATGCGCAGCGTCCCCGCCGCGTCGCGCCTGCGCCAGGCCGGATCACGGAAGATCGTGTTGGCGGTGAAGGCCCGGCGCTCCCCCGCCGACAACACATACGGGAAGTCGGGGTCGGTGGCGGGGCCGTTCCCGAGGTCGCCGACCACGCTCAGCAGCTCGGGGATCGCCAGGTGGATCTTCTTGTCGGGCGTGCCGAGCCTGCCCATCGCGTCGCCCTCCTGGTCCCTGCTGAAGACCACGCCGGAGGGGCGGGCGAGGATCGCGTCGAACAGCCGCTCCCCCAGCTCCGGGCCTTCCCCTTCGATGCCGGCCCGCCGTACGGCGTCAGGGTGGGCGGCGGCCAGCCGGTGCGCGAGCGGCCACAAGGACGCGGCCGCCGCGGCGCCGTGCGGGAGCGTGGGGCCCAGAGTCCGGTACAGCAGGACGCTCGCGATCTTGGCGAGCCCGGGGTCGGTCAGCGTCTGGAGGAACGCCGCGGCGAAGGCCGCCCGCCCTCCCGTGGTGAGCGCTTCGCGGAGGGGTGTCAGGTCGGGGACGACGCCGAGGGCCTCGCACAGACGGGCGTGGATCTCCGGCTCGGGCAGCAGGTCGGACCCCTCCGGCGGGCCGAGCACCGGACGGCGCAGGTGGAAGTAGTTGTCGGGCGTCTCCAGGTTGAAGAACGTGGCCTCCCACTTCTCGAACTGCGAGGGAGCCGGCAGCACGTAGTCGGCCATGCGGGCCGTCTCGGTCATCGCGACGTCGATCACCACGAGTAGGTCGAGCGCCTCCAGCGCCTCGCGCATGCGCGGCGAGTCCGCCACCGAGTGAACGGGATTGGCGGTTTCCACGAGCATGGCCCGATATCGGCGGGGATGGTCGGCGAGGACCTCTTCGGCGATCACGTTGGCGGGCACGAGGCCGGAGATGATGCGCGCCCCCGCGACCGGACTGACCCGGTCGCGCTTGGGCCCCCAGTGGGAGAAGGACACCAGCGGGGCGAGCGGGATCGGCGGGTTGTTGGTGCCGAGACGGCCGATGTTGCCGGTCAGCGACACCAGCAGGAGGTCGAGATAGCTGGTGACGGTGGAGTGCGGCGACATCTGCACGCCCAGGTCCTCGTGCAGGGCCACGCTGCTCGCCGTGGCGATCCGGCGGGCGGCCGTACGGATCAGTTCTTCCCCGACGCCGGATATTTCGGCGTATTCGCTGATCGGGATGCGCCGGAGCGCCGCGACCACCTCGTCGACGTCCACGGCGTGCGCGGCCAGCCAGTCATGCGCGATCAGATCTTCCTGGACCACCACGGCCACCATGGCCGCGAGCAGCCAGGCGTCGGTCCCCGGCCGCACCGCGAGGTGGATGTCGGCCAGTTCGGCGGTCTCCGTACGCCGCGGGTCGATCACGATCAACGAGCGGCGCGGATCACGGGCGATCTCCCGGAGCGTCGGCCGGGCCCGGGGAACGCCGTGTGACTGCCAGGGGTTCTTCCCGACGAACAGGGCGACCTCGCAGTGGTCGAGATCTCCCGTCGTGACGGCGCCGAGCATCTGGTCGCTCACCCAGAACAGGCCGGTCTTCTCCTGCGCAAGGGCGTTCGACCGATAGCGGGCGCCGAGCGAGCGGAGGAACGCGCCCGCGTAGGAGCCGCCCAGGTGGTTGCCCTGGCCTCCCCCGCCGTAATAGAAGATCGTCTCGCCGCCGTATGCGTCCCTGACGCCCGCGAATCCTCCGGCGACCTCGCGGATCGCCGTGTCCCAGTCGATCTGCTCGAAGGAGCCGTCGGGCCGCCGGCGCAGCGGGTGGGTGAGCCGGTCTCGGGCGTTCTGGTAGTGGTCGAGACGCAGGGGCTTCTCGCAGGTGTAGCCCTGGGAGGACGGGTGCGCCTTGTCTCCCCGGATCCGCTCGAACCTGCGCCCGTCCAGCTTGATCTCGATGCCGCAGTTGCACGCGCAGAGCACGCAGGCGGTGGAATGCCAGTCCAAGACGCCTCCCGGCCGTGGATGCTGAGTCAATCTGATGAACTCAGGCTAGCCCGGGACCACGTCCGCTGTCTTCCCCCGGAGGCCATTCACGGAGGAATACACCAAGGTCAGCGCTTTACGCAGGTGGCCCTGCTGCCCACATCTCACCGACCTGTCCGGAGCCCCGCCGGCGCGGACGTCCGCGGACAGCGGGCGTAGAACGGCTATGCCTCCGTGATCGACGGTGCGTCCCTGACCGCCGCCTCCGCCGTGCCGGCGCGGGCACGCGCGGCCTCCGCGGCCCGGCGCGCCCGGCCCTCCTCCCGCCTGGCGACGTCCAGCCGGTGCCCGGCCGCCTCCAGCCTGTCCTTCGCCGCGGCCAGCCTGCCCGCCAACTCGGCGACGTCCTCCGCCAGCGAGTCGCGATCCTGTACGGCCTGAGCCAACTCGGCCTCCCAGGCGGCGTGGCCCTCCTCCGCCTCCTCCGCGGCGCGCCGGGCGTCGGCGAGGGCCCGGTCCAGCTCCCGGCGGCGGCGCTCGGCCGCCTGCCGCTCCGCCGCGCGTTCGTGCGTACGGGAGGCCCCCTTCTTCGCCTCACGCGCCTTCGGGGACGGCCGGGCCTTCGTGGCCGCAGGCGCGGGGGCGAACCCGCTGTAGCTGAGGCCTCGTACCAGCCGGCCCTGCCGTACCTGCTCCGCGGCGGTCTCGTCCACCACCGCGGCGTCGAGGGTCTGCTCGATCTCGGTGGCCGCCGCACCTGTGAGCGGCTGGCCGCTCTCCTCGGCGTCCTGCCGGATCAGCCTGGTGAGCCGGGCCGTCGCCGCCGATCTCTCCCGGGTGAGCGCGGCCAGCTCCCCGGCGTCCTGCCGCTGCCACGCGTCGCGGAGCCGCGCCCCCACGTCGAGCAGGTCATCCAGTTCGTCCGGATGGCGGCGGCTCGCCTGGTTGACGGCCCAGCCGACGACCGTGGGCCGGCGCAGCGCGGCGATCTGCCGGGCGAGCCCGGCGTCCTCCGCGGCCTTGGCCTCCTTCGCCAAGGCGTCGCGCGCGGCGACGAACTCTCCCGGCGGCAGGCCGTACAGGCGGTCGGCCGCCCCGTCGAGGTCCATGGCTCCACCAGTACCCGCCGCCGTGCCCGCCGTCCACCCGTCCGCGAGGAACACGCCATGGAGTCCGGCCGCCGCGCACCACAACCCGTACGGCAGGCGGGAAAACGGCATCTCACGTGCCCGGCGATGCCGCCGGACCGGGATGCCGGCGCATAGTGGAAGCACCGCCAAGGACGGAGGCTTTCGTGTTCGAACGCTTCACCGACCGCGCCCGCCGCATCGTGCTCCTCGCACAGGAGGAGGCGAAGAAGCTCGGCCATCAGCGCATCGGCACCGAGCACGTCCTGCTCGGGCTGATCCGCGAGAACGAAGGTGCCGCGGGAAAGCTCCTGCGCGAGGAGGGGCTCGACCTGGAGTCGCTGCGCGCGGCCGTCGAACGGCTGGCCCCTCGAGGCTCGGGAAGCCCGGGCGGCCACCTCAACTTCACGCCGCGCGCCAAGAAGGTGCTCGAACTGTCGCTCCGCGAATCCCTGACCCTGCGCCACGCCCACATCGGCACCGAGCACATCCTCCTCGGGCTGCTCCGGGAGGGCGAGGGCCTGGGCGCTCAGGCTCTGGCCGCGTCCGGCGCCGACCTCGGCAGGATCCGGGCGAAGATCCTCGAAGAGAGCCGGTTCCGACGCGAGGAGTGGGGCCGGCCGGGGGGCTTCGTCGCCGGCGGGCTGTCCATCACGGCCAGGCTCGACCGGCTGCAGGAGTCCGTGGACCGCATCGAAAGGCGGCTGGACGCGATGAACGTGCCGCCCGCCCCGGACACGCCCGCCGTACCGGAGCCGGAACCCGGCGCACGAAGCACCCCGCCACCTCCGGAGGACGTGGCAGGCGGGCCCCCCTCCGCATGACGGCCACGATGTCGATCACACCGTGTCGGTCATCCCGGCCCGGCGTTCCCTGAGCCTCACCGGGCCAGGACGACCACTGTGACGGATCAGCTCGGGGAGGCCGCCGCCATCGCCCCTACGGCGATGCGCGCCTCCATCACACCGGGGTCCTCGGTGTGGGAGAGCGTGGCGCCGAGGGAGGCCAGAAGCCTGCGCATACGGGTGTTGTCGAAAAGGAGGGTCGCCCTGACCTCGGCGAAGCCGAGATCGCGGGCCTCCTGCATGAGCATCCGGGCCATCGCCGTGCCGAGCCCCTTGCCCTGCCAGCGGTCCTCCACGAGGAAGGCGATCTCGGCGATGCCCGGGTCGGGAGTGAACATGAGCGAGGCCACGGCCACCACCTGGCCGTCGTTTCCGGCCACCAGCGAATGGCCGCGCGTACGGTCGCAGAGCCGGTCGAACACCCTGGGGGGCAGCGTCGGCATCGACGTGAAGTAGCGGAACCGCCGCGTCTCCGGCGAGCAGCGCTCGTGCAGGTCGCGCAGAGCCTCGCGGTAGAGCGACGTGAGCGGCCTGATCAGCACCTCCTCGCCGTCTTCGAGCCGCAGGGGACCCTCGGCGGGAACGGGCTCGGCGGGCGGCTGCGCGAGCCGTACAAGCGCGGCGGCCCGGGCGGCCTCGGTCAGCGTGAACGGAAGGCCGGCGCGGCGCAGCCGGATCGCACGGCGCGGAGCGACCGGAACGATCAGCAACGTCGGGTCGGGAAGCTCGCCCTGCTCGGCGTCGGGGCGCGGGCGGGCCGGGTCGGCCCCGTAGATCCAGCGGGCGTCGTCGGCGCGCAGCAGTTCGCCCACGACCTCGGGCAGCCGCCAGGGCATGGAACGCAGCCGCGCGGCCAGCAGCAGCGCCCGCGTGGGCTCGTCGGTGAGTTCGTGCGCCGTCGCCGGGACGACCTGGACCCTGCGGCCCCCCGCCGCCTCAAGCGCCTCACGCACCACATCGGGCGAGGCGGGGATCTCCGTCACGAACTCGTCGACGGTGCCGTCGGCGTCGGGCTGGACGGACAGGCCGAGGATGTTCCCGCCCTTCTCCGCCAGCGCCGCCGTGAGGGCGGCCAGCCGCCCCGGCCGCTCGTCGACCGTCGTCCGTACCCGCCAGAACCCCATTGGTGCCGCTCCCTCCGTTGCTGAGACCAGGGTGCATGAGTTCTGTTACGCGATTGCTACATAACAGTGAGCCATCCGTTTCGGGTTGATTTACTCGTATATCACTGATGTTCTCGGCACGCTCATCGCGATTCGCCAACGACTTCCGTTGTGGGATGTAGATGCCAGAACGGATATAGCAGGATGTGCACCATGAGTGCTCCGCTTTCGCCCGGCTTCGTCAACGGTGATGTGTCGTTCTGGTATCGCTCCCTCCCCACGCCGGGAAACCCCCTCGACGGAGATCGCGAGGCCGACGTGGCCATCGTGGGCGCGGGGTACACGGGCCTGTGGACCGCCTATTACCTCAAGAAGGCGCAACCCTCCCTCAAGGTCGTGGTGCTGGAGAAGGAGTTCGCCGGGTTCGGGGCGTCGGGGCGCAACGGCGGCTGGCTGACGGGCGCACTGGCCGGCGACCCGGAGCGTTATGCGAAGACCCACGGCCCGGACGCCGCCAGGCGCCTGCAGCGCGCGATGTTCGCGGCCGTCGACGAGGTCATCCGGGTGGCGGCCGAGGAGGGCGTCGAGGCCGACATCGTCAAGGGCGGCATCACCACCGTGGCCAGGTCGGCGGCCCAGGCCGGCCGGCTGCGGGACGACCTGGCCTGGCAGCGGGAATGGGGCTGGGACGAGGAGGATGTGCGCCTGCTGTCGCCCGGCGAGATGAACGAGCGCCTCCGGGTGGACGGCGCCCTCTCCGCGACGTGGAGCCCTCACTGCGCGAGAATCCAGCCCGCCAAACTCGTGCGCGGGCTGGCGCGGGCCGTACGGGATCTGGGGGTGGAGATCTTCGAGGGGACCCCGGTGACACGGATCGTCGGCGGCGGCGCGGTCACGCCGTACGGCACGGTGACGGCCCCCTACGTGCTGCGCTGCACCGAGGGGTTCACGGCGAACCTCCCCGGCCACCACCGCGACTGGCTTCCCATGAACAGCTCGATGATCGTGACGGAGCCCCTGCCCGAGGAGGTGTGGGAGACCATCGGCTGGGCGAAGCGCGAACTGCTCGGCGACATGGCGCACTACTACATGTACGCCCAGCGGACCGCCGACGACCGCATCGCCTTCGGCGGGCGGGGCAAGCCGTACCTGTTCGGCTCGAAGGTCAACGAGCGGGGGCTCACGCACACCTGGACGGTCGACGCGTTGTGGGACCTGCTGGTCTCGTTCTTCCCGTCGGTCGCCTCGTCCTCGGTGGCGCACGCCTGGTCGGGTGTGCTGGGCGTGCCGCGCGACTGGTGCGCGACCGTGCACGTCGACCACACGACCGGCCTCGGCTGGGCCGGCGGGTACACCGGCCACGGCGTGACCACCACCAACCTGGCGGGGCGCACATTGTGTGATCTCGTGCTCAGGCGGGACAGCGAGCTGACCGGCCTGCCATGGGTGGACCGCCGGGTGCGGTCGTGGGAGCCCGAGCCGCTGCGCTGGCTCGGCGTGCACTCGATGTACCGCCTGTACCGCCTGGCCGACGCCCGCGAGAGCAGGGGGATGACCAAGACCTCCACCCTCGCCAAGATCGCCAACAAGATCACCGGCCACTGACCCCCCAGCCCCCCACCCCCCCTTGGGCGTGATCATGCAGAACTTCGGCGATCCGGCCGATGACCTGCGCCGACCCATTCCGTGATCATGCAGAAGTTCGGCCCAAGCTACCCTGACCTGAGGAAACCCGATTCGTGATCATGCAGTTCGCACCACCCAGAAGGGCAGCAGTCCTGTGAGCATCGACATCATCTTCCGCGGCGGCAGGGCCTTCACCCCGGGCGGCTTCGCCGAGGCGGTCCTCGTCCGCGACGGCCGCATCGCCGCGACCGGCCCCGAAGCCGACCTCGTACGGCTCTCGCCCAAGGCCGAGCCCGTCGACCTCGGCGGCGGCCTGCTGACCCCCGGGTTCACCGACGCGCACATCCACCCCGTCCAGGCCGGCCTGGAGCGCGCAAAATGCGAGTTGTCCGAGATATACGGCCTCGACGCCTACATCGGCAAAATCGTCGACTATGCCGCGAAATTTCCGGATAAGGAATGGATCGACGGCGGCGGCTGGGACATGTCGGCCTTCCCCGGCGGCCTCCCCCACCGGTCCCAGATCGACTTCCTCGACCGGCCGGTGTACCTGATCCAGCGTGACCACCATGCCGCATGGGTCAACACCCGCGCACTGGAGATCGCCGGGATCACCAAGGACACTCCCGACCCCGCCGACGGCCGCATCGAGCGTGACGCCGACGGCACGCCCAGCGGTGTCCTCCACGAGGGCGCCATGGACCTGGTGGGCCTGCTCACGCCCCGCCCGACCGCGGCCGACGCCGACGCCGCCCTCCTCGACGCCCAGGCTCATCTCTTCTCGCTCGGAATCACCGGCTGGCAGGACGCGATCGTCGGCTCCTACGCCGGGTCCGACGACAACCTGTCCACCTACATCGGCGCCGCCGCCTCCGGCCGCCTGAAGGCGCGCGTGGTGGGCGCCCTTTGGTGGGAGCGGACCCGCGGCGCCGAGCAGATCGCCGACCTCGTCGATCGCCGGGCGAAGGCCGAGGGGCTCGACCGGTTCCGCGCCTCCGCCGTGAAGATCATGCAGGACGGCATCGCCGAGAACTTCACCGCGGCCGTCATCGAGCCCTACTGCCGGTGCGGCGGCACCGGGTTGTCCTACGTCGACCCGGAGCTGCTCAAGGGCTACGTCCGCGAGCTCGACTCCCTCGGGTTCCAGGTGCATTTCCACGCCATCGGGGAGCGTGCCGTACGGGAGGCCCTGGACGCCCTTTCCGGTACCGACCCGGAGAACCGGCACCACGTCGCCCACCTGCAGATCATCACGCCGCAGGACGTGCCCCGATTCGCCGCGCTCGGCGTCACCGCGAACCTCCAGCCGCTGTGGGCCACCCACCACGCCCAGATGGACGAGTTGTGCATCCCCTTCCTGGGCGACGAGCGCTCCTCGTGGCAGTACCCCTTCGCCGATCTCGTACGGCACGGCACGCGACTGGCGGCCGGCTCCGACTGGCCGGTGTCGTCGGCCGACCCGATCCAGGGCATGCACGTGGCGGTCAACCGTACGGAGCCGGGCGGGTCGGTGCACGCCTCCTACCCGACCGCGCAGACACCCTTCCTGCCCGGGCAGAGCATCGACCTGCGAACCGTGATGACGGCCTACACGGCCGGCTCGGCCTGGCTGAACGGATCACCGGCCGGAGTGATCGAGGAGGGCCGCCCCGCCGATCTGGTCGTGCTCGACCGCGATCCCTTCACGATCGAGCCGGCCGACATCTGGACCACCCGCGCCACGATGACCTTCGTCGACGGCGAGCAGGTGTACGGCTGAGCGAGCTCACACGTACACGTAGGGCAACCCCGGCGAGCCGGTCCCTGCCGCGGAGGCGACGGTGACCAGCACGGAACCCGTTCCGGCCGGGCCCGTTGTTGACGTTCTGAAGATCACCAGGCCCGGCAGACGCAGAAGGTCCCCACGGCGATCGCCGCGGGGACCTCTGAACAGGCCGTGCCGTACGACTAGTAGATCGGACGGGACGAGGTGCGCAGGCGCTCGAGCGCCTCGGCGAGGATCTGCGCCCCGTCCTTGTCGCTGCGGCGCTCCTTCACGTACGCGAGGTGCGTCTTGTACGGCTCGTTCCGCGGCGGAGCAGGCGGGCTGGACTCATCCTGACCGGCCGGCAATCCACACCGAGGGCAGTCCCAGAACTCGGGGACGGCCGCATCGCTGGCAAAGCTCGGCCGCGTCTCGTGCATGTTGGCGCACCAGAACGAGACCCGCACTCGGGGGGCCGCCTCGCCACGCTCAGCCTCCCCCATGGGGCCGGCACCGACTCGGCTGCCACGGATCGCGTTGCCACTACCCACGGATGAACTCCTTGCTCGATCGCCCCGGGGACACGGGGAGGTGAATCCAGGTCACGCTGCGCGGGGAACCCCTACGGCTTCAGCAGCAGACCCAGCGCGATGATGCAGACGAACCAGATCACGCCCGTGATGATGGTGAGCCGGTCCAGGTTTCGTTCCACCACAGAGGATCCGCCGAAGGACGACGTGAAGCCTCCGCCGAACAGATCCGAGAGACCGCCGCCCTTGCCCTTGTGGAGCAGGACGAGCAGCACCATCAGAGCACTCGACAGGATGAGGGCGATGGAGATTCCGATTGTCACCGTAGACCTGTTCCTAGTTACGGGCGTGTACATGACGCCAGCGGCGTGATGATTCAATCTTGCTCTATGAGGGTACGACGTGCTGTCAACTCGTACCCCCTAAACGGCTCAGCTAGCCAGGCATCTCCCCAAAACGGCAGATCTTAACGAATTCTGCCTGGTCGAGGCTGGCTCCCCCAACGAGGGCGCCGTCGATGTCGGGCTCCGCCATGATCCCGGCGATGTTGTCCGCCTTGACCGAACCTCCGTAAAGGATACGGACCGCGGCGGCCACCTCGTCCCCATATACCTCGGCGAGTCGTTTGCGGATCGCTCCGCAGACCTCCTGCGCGTCCGCCCGGGTGGCGACCTCACCGGTGCCGATCGCCCAAACCGGCTCGTACGCCACCACAAGCGACTTGGCCTGCTCGGCCGTGATGCCGTCGAGCGCCCCGTCGATCTGCGACAGGGTGTGCTCGACGTGGCGGTCCTCCTTGCGGATCTCCAGCCTCTCGCCCACGCACAGGATCGGCGTGACCGAGTGCCGGTAGGCCGCCTTGACCTTGACGTTGCAGAGCGCGTCGTCCTCGTGGTGATACTGCCGCCGCTCCGAATGCCCGACGAGCACGAACGTGCATCCGAGCTTCGCGAGCATCGCCCCGGAGATGTCGCCCGTATAGGCGCCCGAGTCGTGCGGAGACAGGTCCTGCCCGCCGTACACGATCCGGAGCTTGTCACCGTCGACCAGCGTCTGCACGCTGCGCAGATCGGTGAACGGCGGGATCACCGCGACGTCGACCTTGTCGAAGTCCTTGTCGGTCAGCGAGAAGGCCAGCTTCTGCACCAGGTTGATGGCCTCGAAATGGTTGAGGTTCATCTTCCAGTTGCCGGCGATCAGCGGCTTACGACTCACCTAGGCCTCCAGTGCCGCGAGTCCGGGAAGGGTCTTGCCTTCGAGGTACTCGAGGCTTGCGCCTCCACCAGTGGAAATGTGGGAGAAACCGTCCTCGGGCAAGCCGAGCAGGCGCACGGCCGCGGCCGAGTCGCCGCCGCCGACGACGGTGAACGCGTCCGACGTGACCAGCGCCTCCGCGACGGCACGGGTGCCACCGGAGAACGCCTCGAACTCGAACACGCCCATCGGGCCGTTCCAGAACACGGTCTTGGCGTCGGCCAGCTTGGCCGCGAACAACTCGCGGGTCTTCGGGCCGATGTCGAGGCCCTCGCGGTCGGCGGGGATCGCGGTGGCGTCCACGACCTCGTGCGGCGCGTCCGCACCGAAGTGGGTGGCGGCCAGCACGTCGACCGGCAGCACGAGCTCCACCCCGCGGGACGCGGCCTCGTTGAGGAAACCGCGGACCTGGTCGAGCTGGTCCTCCTGCAGCAGCGAGTTGCCGACCTCGTGGCCCTGGGCCTTGAGGAAGGTGTAGCCCATGCCGCCTCCGATGAGCAGGCGGTCGACCTTCGACAGCAGGTTGGCGATGACGCCCAGCTTGTCGGAGACCTTCGCCCCGCCCAGCACGACGACGTACGGCCTGGCCGGGTCCTCGGTGAGCTTCTTGAGCACCTCGACCTCGGTCAGCACCAGGTCGCCCGCCGCGTGCGGGAGGCGCTGCGGCAGGTCGTAGACGCTGGCGTGCTTGCGGTGCACGGCGCCGAAGCCGTCGCCCACGTACAGGTCGGCCAGAGCGGCCAGCCTGCCGGCGAACTCGCCGCGGACGGCGTCGTCCTTCGACTCCTCGCCCGGCTCGAACCGCAGGTTCTCCAGAAGGGCCACCTGGCCGTCCTGGAGGGCCTCGACCGTGCTCGCGGCCGACTCGCCGACGACGTCGGTGGCGAAGGCGACGTCCTGGCCGAGCAGCTCCGCCAGCCGCCGGGACACCGGCGCGAGGGAGTACTTCGGCGTGGGCGCGCCCTTGGGGCGGCCGAGGTGGGCCCCGACGATCACCTTGGCGCCGCGCTCGAGCAGCTTATTGATCGTCGGCACCGACGCGCGGATGCGCCCGTCGTCGGTGATCGTCTCCCCGTCCAGGGGGACGTTGAGGTCGGCGCGCACGAAGACGCGCCGGCCCTTCACGTCGAGCTCGTCGATTCCGATCATCAGAGCGAGGCGCCCACGTACTCGATGAGGTCGGCGAGGCGGTTGGAGTAGCCCCACTCGTTGTCGTACCAGCCGATGACCTTGACCTGGTTGCCGATGACCTTGGTCAGACCGGCGTCGAAGATGCAGGACGACGGGTCGGTCACGATGTCGGAGGAGACGATCTCGTCCTCGGTGTACGTCAGGTAGCCCTTGAGCGAGCCCTCGGCGGCGGCCTTCAGCGCGGCGTTGACCTCTTCGACCGTGGTCTCACGCTTGACCTCGACCGTGAGGTCGGTGGCCGAGCCGGTGGGGATCGGCACGCGCATGGCGAAGCCGTCCAGCTTGCCCTTGAGCTCGGGCAGCACCAGGCCGATCGCCTTGGCGGCGCCGGTGGAGGTCGGGACGACGTTCAGGGCGGCGGCACGGGCGCGGCGCAGGTCCTTGTGGGGGCCGTCCTGCAGGTTCTGGTCCTGCGTGTAGGCGTGGATGGTCGTCATCAGACCCTTCTCGATGCCGAAGGTGTCGTTGAGGACCTTGGCCAGCGGGGCCAGGCAGTTGGTGGTGCAGGAGGCGTTGGAGATGATCGTGTGCGCCGCCGGGTCGTACGACTCGTGGTTGACGCCCATGACGATCGTCACGTCTTCGTTCTTCGCCGGAGCGGAGATGATGACCTTCTTGGCGCCGTTGTCGGCGTGCACCCGCGCCTTGGTGGCGTCGGTGAACAGGCCGGTCGACTCCACGACGACGTCGACGCCCAGGTCGCCCCAGGGAAGCTTGGCCGGATCCCGCTCGGCGAAGGCCTTGATCGCCTTGCCGTCCACGTTGATCTCGTCCGCCGAGGCCTTCACCTCGTACGGCAGGCGACCCAGGATGCTGTCGTACTTCAGCAGCTGGGCCAGCGTCGCGTTGTCGGTCAGGTCGTTGACGGCGACGATCTCGATGTCCTTACCGCTGGCCGCCACTGCGCGCCAGAAGTTGCGGCCGATACGGCCAAAGCCGTTGACGCCCACGCGGATGCTCACGGATCCGATCTCCTTGTACGTCGTGCGCCGGGCACCCCGGCGACATGGCTGGCGTGAAACCTCAATGACAGACCTTATCGGACGCAAATTGGACTAGACCACGCGCGGGTGGTGGTTCGGGCACAGTCAGATAAAGCCCACGCCAGAAGTCAGGTTGTGGGGTAATGTGCCCGGCTTGTCACATGAAAATCTTCTCTCCCAGGAAACCCCCCAATGAACGAGATTTCACCGACCCCCAAGAGCGGGTTGGTTCCCGGCATCCTCGTCGGTTTGGTCGCCGCCGTCGTCGGCGCCGCGATCTACGCGGTAATCGTCGACGTCACCGGATATCAGCTGAGCTACGCCGCCATCGGCATCGGCGTGCTCGTCGGGCTCGCCATGCTGGCAGTCAAGCCCACCAGCCCGGTGCTCCCCGCCATCGCGGCCATCCTCTCCTTCGGCGGCGCCGTTCTCGGCATCGTCGCCGAGTACGTCGTCCAAGTCGTCAGAGCGGCCGAGGGGGCGGGCCTTTCGATCAGCTACGGCGACGCCCTCTCGGTGGTCCTCGACCACTTCGGCGAGGTCGCCGGGTTCAAAAGTGTGATCATCTGGATCATCGGCGGCGCGTTCGGCTTCACGTTCGTGAACCGGCGCATCCAGGCCGTGCGCCAGAGTGCCGCCATGGCCGGGGTCGCGACCCCCGAAGTGGCGGCGCCCGCGGGACCGCTCCTGCCTCCCATGACCGCCCCGGAGGCCAACGCCCAGACTGGTACTGAGACCGGCACGGATACGGCCGAGGCCGCCCAGAGCGAGGCCCCCGCCGCCTCCGCGACGCCCGCCTCCGACGGCGACAAGACGGCCGAGCCCGCCACTGCCGAAACCACTGCCGAGACCACGGCGGAGACCACGGCCGACGCCGAGGAGTCCAAGGCCGTCGAGGCGACAGCCGAGGCAGCCGTTGAGGCAGCCGGCGACGAGCCCGCCGAGAAGGCCCCCGAGGCCGTCTCAGCACCGGCCGACGCAAAGGCGACCGACGAGAAGCCGGCCGACGCGGCCGAACTCGAGAAGGTCAAGAGCTGACCTGGCGCCTTGGCGAGCGGGCTCAGGGAGCGAGCATGTCCGGGGTGAGGTTGGCCTCGGTGTTGGCGATGCCCATGTCCTGAGCCCGCTTGTCGGCCATGGCCAGAAGCCGCCGGATCCGCCCCGCGATCGCGTCCTTGGTCAGGGGCGGGTCCGCGATCTGGCCGAGCTCCTCCAGGGACGCCTGCTTGTGGTCCACGCGGAGCCGCCCGGCGATCACGAGGTGCTCGGGGGCCTCCTCGCCGAGGATCTCCAGGGCCCGCTGCACGCGGGCGCCGGCCGCGACCGCGGCGCGCGCCGACCTGCGGAGGTTCGCGTCGTCGAAGTTGGCCAGGCGGTTGGCGGTCGCGCGGACCTCGCGGCGCATCCGCCGCTCCTCCCAGGCGAGCACGCTGTCGTGCGCTCCCAGGCGGGTGAGCAGGGCGCTGATGGCGTCGCCGTCGCGGACCACGACCCGGTCGACGCCGCGCACCTCCCGCGCCTTGGCGTGGATCTTCAGCCGCCGCGCGGAGCCGACCAGCGCCAGCGCCGCCTCCGGACCCGGGCACGTCACCTCAAGCGACATCGAACGGCCGGGCTCGGTGAGCGAGCCGTGCGCCAGGAAGGCCCCCCGCCAGGCCGCCTCCGCATCGCACGTGGCGCCGGAGACCACCTGACGCGGCAGACCGCGAACCGGCCTCCCGTGGTTGTCGATCAGACCCGTCTGCCGGGCGAGCGCCTCGCCGTCCTTGTAGACCCGCACGACGTACCGCGAGCCTTTGCGGAGCCCGGCGGGGGCGAGCACGAGCACCTCGGCCTTGTGGCCGAAGACCTCACCGATATCTCTGATCAACCGGCGGGCCGTGACGTTGGTGTCCAGCTCGGCCTCGATCACGATGCGACCGCCGACGAGGTGCAGCCCGCTCGCGAACCGCAGCAGCGTCGAAACCTCGGCCTTACGGCAACAAGGCTTGAGCACTGATAGGCGGCTCAGCTCGTCCTTCACCACACCGGTCATGGCCATCTGCGCGTGTCCTCCCCGAAACAGACTTACGGGAGCCAGTCTCTCGCACCTCTACAGACGGGGATCACCGCTTCTCGTGGAAAATCTCGTCAAGGACCGCGGCAAGACGTGGTCCATCATGCCGCGGAGATCCGTCAGAAGCTGCCACATCAGCCAAAACCAAACGCCCTCCGAGGGACGCGGCGGCCTTCTCCAGCGCCCGGAGGTCGTCGACCACCCCCTGGTCGGCCAGCACGGCGTCGACCGCCAGCGAGGGAGCGTGCTCCCTCAGCACCTCGAGGTGCTTTTCCGGCGAGAACCCGTCGGTCTCCCCCGGTTGCGGCGCGAGGTTGAGGATCACCAGCCGCCTGGCCCTGGTCTGGTGCAGCGCCCGCGCCAGCTCGGGCACCTTGAGATGCGGCAGGACGCTGGTGAACCACGAGCCCGGCCCGAAGACCACCCAGTCGGCCTCCTCGATCGCCTCGACGGCCTGCGGGCACGCGGGCGGGTCCGGCGGCACGAGGGAGATCGCCCGCACCCGGCCGGGCGTGAGCGCGCACGCGACCTGCCCCCGGACGGTGGAGATCACTCCGTCCAGCTCGACCTCGGCCTCGATGTCCAGAGGCACCGACGCCATGGGAAGCACCCTGCCGTGCGCGCCGAGCAGGCGCCCCACCCAGTCCAGCCCTTGGACGGGATCGTCCAGCAGCTCCCACAGGGCGACGATGAGCAGGTTTCCGATGGCGTGGCCGTGCAACTCGCCCTCGCTGCGGAACCGGTGCTGGACGACCTCGCTCCAGGTCTTGCCCCACTCGTCGTCGCCGCACAGGGCCGCCAGGGCCATCCGGAGGTCGCCGGGAGGAAGAACGCCGAGTTCACGCCTCAGGCGGCCGCTGGAGCCTCCGTCGTCGGCGACCGTCACCACGGCAGTCAGATCGCGTGTGACGGTCCTGAGGGCCGACAGGGAGGCGTACAGGCCGTGACCGCCGCCCAGGGCGACCACCTTGGGACCGCGCGAAGGGCACGGTTGGCTGGGGTCGCAGGACTCCGCGAGTCCAACGGCGAGCTCGTTCATGCTCCTCCTCGCCTGACGGCTCGCCTAACCCTAACGAAGCCCTTTTCCAGAAAGCCCTACTCTACGAAAAAGCTCCGGAAGATCCACAATTGCGGAGACGGCCTACCGTGTGGCGGTTCGGAACGACGAAGGGCCCGGGCGGCGGAGGATCGCCGGAGTCCCGAGCCCTGACGTGCCCTTGGGGCTACTCGCGCCCCATGTCGCGATGGCTCACCTGCACGTCCATGCCGTGCTCGCGAAGCCGTCCGCCGATTTCCTCGGCCATGGCGACGCTGCGGTGCTTGCCGCCCGTGCACCCCACCGCGAGGGTGACGTAGCTCTTGCCCTCACGGGTGTAGCCGGCGGCCACCACGCCGAAGACCTCCTCGTATCCGTCGAGGAACTCCTTGGCCCCCGGCTGGCTCAACACATAGTCCCTGACGGGTGTGTCCAGACCGTTCATCGGCCGCAGCTCCGGCACCCAGTGGGGGTTGGGCAGGAACCGGCAGTCGACCACCAGGTCGGCGTCCACCGGCATGCCGTACTTGTAGCCGAAGGAGACCACGTTGACCTTGAGCCCGGGCCGGTCCTCGCCTCCGAAGTAGGAGACGACCTTGTTGCGCAACTCGTGGACGTTCAGTGACGAGGTGTCGATGACCAGGTCCGCGTTGGCCCTGACCTCGCGGAGGATGCCCCGCTCCCGGCTGATCCCGTCGACAAGCCGCCCGTCGCCCTGAAGCGGGTGCGGGCGCCTCACATTCTCGAACCTGCGGACCAGCTCGTCGTCGCTGGCCTCCAGGAACATCACCCGGACGCCGACCCCACGCCCGTCCAGCTCCCCGATCGCCGCGTTCAGGTCGGTCGTGAACGCAAGGCTGCGCACGTCGACCACCGCGGCCACCTTGTCGGCCGCCATGTTGACCTTGCCGGCCTCTTCCGCCAGCGAGAACAACAAACCCGGTGGGAGGTTGTCGATGACGAACCAGCCCACGTCCTCCAATGCCTTGGCCGCTGTGCTGCGGCCAGCCCCCGACATGCCGGTGACCACAACGAACGCCGGCTCAGTCGTGCTCATCGCCCGCTCTCCGCCCTGCCTGATAAATGGCCTCGCCCCGTCAGCAACACCCGCGGGGGAATGACACGCTCTCGCCCGGAGCATGACATCGCCGCCCCGGCGCGCGCCACCGGCACGCCGCAAAAAGCGACCGGATCGCCACCGCCCGTGATCAACCGGGGCGGGGGCGAGCGCGCGAACATCCCCCGTCGTTCACGCGCGTTCTTCCTTCAACGCCGCCACGATCGCCTCGGCGGTCGAGGGGCCGATGCCCGGAACCTCGAGGATCTCGGCGGCGGTGGCATCCCGCAGCCGTTTCACCGAGCCGAAATGGCGCAAGAGCGCCTGCCTGCGCGACGGGCCGAGGCCAGGGACCTCGTCCAGCGCGCTCTCCTTCAGCGTCTTGGAGCGCTTCGACCGATGGTAGGTGATGGCGAAGCGATGTGCTTCATCGCGTACCCGTTGGAGCAGGTAGAGGCTCTCGCTGGTACGAGGCAGGATCACCGGGAGGTCCTCCCCCGGCAGCCACACCTCCTCCAGCCGCTTGGCCAGTCCGCACACCGCCACGTCGTCGATCCCGAGCTCGTCCAGCGCCCGCTGGGCCGCGGCGGCCTGCGCCGGACCGCCGTCCACCACGACAAGGTTGGGCGGATAGGCGAACTTCCGCGGGCGGCCCGTCTCCGGGTCGATCGGCATCCCGGCCCCGGAATCGCGACTCTCCCCCGTTGCAGACGCCGAATCCGGCGCCGGGACCTCGCCGTCCAGCTCACCGGTGGCGACGCGTTCCTCCAGGTAGCGCTTGAACCGCCGGCAGATGACCTCGTAGATCGACGCCACGTCGCCTTCGGTGCTCTTGATCGAGAACCTGCGGTATTCGCTCTTGCGGGCCAGGCCGTCCTCGAAGACGACCATGGACGCCACCACGTCGGTGCCCTGGATGTGGGAGATGTCGTAGCACTCGATGCGCAGCGGGGCCTGGTCGAGGTCGAGGGCGTCGGCGATCTCCTGAAGCGCCCGGCTGCGGGTGGTCAGATCGCTCGCGCGCCTCAGCTTGTGCTGGGCGAGCGACTCCTTGGCGTTGCGCTCGACGGTCTCCATCAGGCTCTTCTTGTCGCCGCGCTGGGGCACGCGCAGGTCGACCCGTGCGCCCCGCTGCTCGCTGAGCAGCTCGATCACAGCGTCGGCCTCGGGCGGCAGCGCCGGGACGAGGATCTCCTTGGGAATCGCGGCCTCGCCGTACATCTGGAGGAGGAACTGCTCGACGAGGTCTCCCGGAGTGCTGTCCTCGACCTTGTCGACCACCCAGCCGCGCTGGCCGCGGATGCGCCCCCCGCGCACGTAGAAGACCTGGACGGCCGCCTCGAGCGGGTCCTGTGCGAGGGCGATGACGTCGCAGTCGGTGCCGTCGCCCAGCACCACGGTCTGCTTCTCCAGCGCCCGCTGCAGCGCCTGGATGTCGTCACGAAGGCGCGCCGCCTTCTCGTACTCCTCGACGGCGGCCGCGGCGCGCATCTCGCGTTCGAGCCGCTTGGTGAAGCGGGTCGTGTTGCCCGCCATGAAGTCGCAGAAGTCCTCGGCGAGGGCGCGGTGCTCGTCGGGCGTCACCCGGCCGACGCAGGGCGCCGAGCACTTGTCGATGTAGCCGAGCAGGCACGGCCGCCCGATCTGCCCGGCCCGCTTGAAGACGCCCGCCGAGCAGGTGCGCACCGGGAAGACCCGCAGCAGCAGGTCGACCGTCTCCCTGATCGCCCAGGCGTGCGAGTAGGGCCCGAAGTAACGTGTGCCCTTGCGCTTCGCGCCGCGCAGCACCTGCACCCGCGGGAAGTCCTCGCTCATGGTCACCGCGAGGTAGGGGTAGGACTTGTCGTCCCGGTATTTCACATTGAACCGGGGGTCGAACTCCTTGATCCAGGAGTATTCGAGCTGCAGCGCCTCAACCTCGGTCCCCACCACCGTCCAGTCGACGCTCGCCGCGCTCGTGAGCATCGTCTGGGTGCGCGGGTGCAGCCCGGCGAAATCCGCGAAATACGAATTGAGCCGCTGGCGCAGGCTCTTCGCCTTGCCCACATAGATCACCCGGCCAGCCGGGTCACGGAAACGATAGACGCCTGGCGATTCGGGGATCGATCCGGGCGCCGGTCGGTAACTTGCCGGATCCGCCACACCGCAAGCCTACTTGGATCCCCCGACAATTCCGGCTTCGGCGATCACCCCCTGCGCCCGGTGAGCAAGGCCGCCCGGCGTGACCACGGCCGCCCGCGTGGGGCGCACCTCCCCCTCGGTCACGCCGGGCGCGCACATCACGCCAGCGTGATGTCGCCACCGCTCACTTTGATCTGCTTGGTGGGCAGCGGCGCCGTGGCGGGACCGTTGACCACGGAGCCGTCCTTCACGCTGAACCTGCTCCCGTGACAGGGACAGTCGATCGTGCCGTTCGTGATGGCGTCGACCGCGCAGCCCTGGTGGGTGCAGACCGTGGTGAACGCCTTGAACTCCCCTGCCGTCGGCTGGGTGACGACGACCTGCTGGCTTTCGAAGATCTTGCCGCCGCCCACGGGGATGTCCGCGGTCTTGGCGAGCGCACTGCCTGCCGCACCCGCGTCCTGAGGCGCATTCGCAGCCGGTGCGCCGCCGGCCGAGGTGCCTGCGCTGTCGGCGCCGTTGGCGCCGCACGCGGTCAGCGCCACGGCCAGACCGGCCCCTCCCGCTCCGAAGAGCATCGCTCGGCGGGTCGTTTCCGTCATGATCGTCCTTCCTCTATGCCGACAGGCCCGGGCGTAGGTCCGGCCTCATATGGTGACGCGTCACCTTATGCCGTCTACTACGGATCGCATCCCGGGCCTGGTTCACCATTGCGGATCAAACCGGCAAAATATGAACGATCACACACCGCGCTATGAAGCAGGTCACAGCGCCAGAATCTTCCGCAGGAACAGGCCCGTGTGGCTCTGGTCCACCACGGCGATGTCCTCCGGTGTGCCCGTGCCCACCACGGTGCCGCCTCGCGAGCCCCCCTCGGGGCCCATGTCGATGATCCAGTCGGCCACCTTGATGACGTCGAGGTTGTGCTCGATGACGATGACCGTGTTGCCATTGTCGACGAGCCGGTTGAGCACGCCCAGCAGGCGGCTGATGTCCTCGAAGTGCAGGCCCGTCGTCGGCTCGTCCAGCACGTAGACCGTGCGCCCCGTGGAGCGCCGCTGCAGCTCGGAGGCGAGCTTGACCCGCTGGGCCTCGCCACCGGACAGAGTGGTCGCGGGCTGGCCGAGCCGTACGTAGCCGAGACCGACGTCGTTGAGCGTCTGCAGGTGGCGGCGGATCGCCGGGATGGCCTCGAAGAAGTCCAGTGCCACCTCGATGGGCATGTCGAGGACCTCGGAGATCGTCTTGCCCTTGTAGTGGACCTCCAGCGTCTCCCGGTTGTACCGGGCGCCGTGGCAGACCTCGCAGGGCACGTAGACGTCCGGGAGGAAGTTCATCTCGATCTTGATCGTGCCGTCGCCCGCGCACGCCTCGCAGCGACCGCCCTTGACGTTGAAGCTGAACCGGCCGGGCAGATACCCCCGGATCTTGGCCTCGGTGGTCGCCGCGAAGAGCTTGCGGACGTGGTCGAAGACCCCGGTGTAGGTCGCGGGGTTGGACCTCGGCGTGCGCCCGATGGGCGACTGGTCGACGTGCACGACCTTGTCGACCAGGTCGGTGCCCGTCACCCGGGAGTGCCGCCCGGCGACGGTGCGGGCACCGTTCAGCTCCTTGGCGAGCGCGTTGTAGAGGATGTCGTTGACCAGGGTCGACTTGCCCGAGCCCGAGACGCCGGTCACGGCCGTGAAGACGCCCAGGGGGAACTCCACGTCCACGCCGGTCAGGTTGTGCTCGCGCGCGCCCTTGACGACCAGCTGCCGCTTGCGGTCGCGCTTGCGCCGCTTGGCCGGTACGGCTATCGCCTTACGACCGGACAGGTAGGCGCCGGTGAGGGACTGCTCGCTGGCGAGCAACTCCTCCACCGTCCCGGACACGACGACCTGACCGCCGTGCTCGCCGGCACCCGGGCCGATGTCCACCACCCAGTCGGCGGCGGCGATCGTGTCCTCGTCGTGCTCCACCACGATCAGGGTGTTGCCCATGTCGCGCAGCCGGATGAGCGTTTCGAGCAGGCGCTGGTTGTCGCGCTGGTGCAGGCCGATCGACGGCTCGTCCAGCACGTACAGCACGCCGACCAGGCCCGATCCGATCTGGGTGGCCAGGCGGATGCGCTGCGCCTCACCGCCGGCGAGCGTGCCCGCGGCCCGGTCGAGCGTGAGGTAGTCCAGGCCCACGTCGAGCAGGAAGCCCAGCCGCGCGTTGATCTCCTTGACCACCCGCTCGGCGATGTGCATGTCGCGGTCGGACAGGCTAAGCGCGGCCAGGAACCTCGCGCACTCCCCGATCGACATGCCGGAGACCTCGGCGATGGAGGCGTCGCCCACGGTGACGGCCAGGGACACCGGCTTGAGACGGCGGCCCTTGCACGCGGGGCAGGGAACCTCGCGCATGAAGCCCTCGAACCGCTCGCGGCTGGCGTCGCTCTCCGACTCGGCGTGCCTGCGCTGCACCCAGGGGACGACGCCCTCGAAGTTGGTGTAGTAGGACCGCTCACGGCCGTACCGATTGCGGTAGCGGATGTGCACCTGCTCGTCGTGGCCGAACAGGATCGCCTTCTGGGCCTTCTTCGTCAGCCGTTCCCACGGGGTGTCCAGGTCGAAGCCCAGCGCGTTGCCGAGCGCCTCGATCATCCGGACGAAGTAGTCGCTGGTGTGGCCGGCCGACCACGGGCTGATCGCGCCGTCGCCGAGCGTGCGCTCCGGGTCGGGCACGACGAGGTCGGGGTCGACCTCCATGCGGGTGCCGAGGCCGGTGCACTCCGGGCACGCGCCGAAGGGCGAGTTGAACGAGAACGAGCGGGGTTCGAGCTCCTCGAACGACAGGTCGTCGTAGGGGCAGTAGAGGTGCTCGGAGTAGAACCGCTCCCGGTTGGGGTCGCCCTCGGGGAGGTCGACGAAGTCGAGCGTGATCGTGCCTCCGGACAAGCCCAGCGCCGTCTCCACCGAGTCGGTGAGCCGTCGCCGTGCGCCGTCCTTGACCGCGAGCCGGTCGACGATCACCTCGATGTCGTGCTTCTCGTACTTCTTGAGCGTCGGCGGCTCCTCCAGCCTGACGATCGTGCCGTCGACCCTGGCCCGGGCGAAGCCCTTCGTCTGGAGCTCGCGGAACAGCTCGGCGTACTCCCCCTTGCGGCCGCGTACGACCGGGGCGAGCACCTGGAACCGGGTGCCCTCCTCCAGTTCCAGCACGCGGTCGACGATCTGCTGCGGGGTCTGCCGGGCGATCGGCCTTCCGCACGTGGGACAGTGCGGCTTGCCGATGCGCGCCCAGAGCAGACGCAGGTAGTCGTAGACCTCGGTGATCGTGCCGACGGTCGAACGCGGGTTGCGGCTGGTCGACTTCTGGTCGATCGAGACCGCCGGGGACAGGCCTTCGATGAAGTCGACGTCGGGCTTGTCCATCTGCCCGAGGAACTGCCTGGCGTAGGCGGACAGGGATTCGACATAGCGCCGCTGACCCTCAGCGAAGATCGTGTCGAAGGCCAGGCTCGACTTGCCGGAGCCCGAGAGCCCCGTGAATACGATCAGCGCGTCTCGCGGGAGATCCAGCGAGACGTCCTTCAGGTTGTGTTCACGTGCGCCACGCACGATCAGGCGGTCAGCCACGGTGGTCCCGATAGGTCGATGGAGTCAACAGGAGGTGCACGGGCAAGCTATCCGGAGCCACCGACAATTTCGGGGGCGTCTTCCGGTGGCCCGGGGCGGGCGGCCGCTGAAACGTCTCCAAAGGTCGCGTTCCCCGGGGTCACGCCCCCACACATCCAGGGTATGAGTTCCGTCAAACTCGCGCCCTGTAGTCGGGCCGGAAACCCTTCCAATAGAACCCCTCCGGCCGGTTCCCTCTTCCCGTACGGCCCCCGCGGTGATCCATGATTGCCGTATGTCCGCCATCGAGCAGCTCCAGGCCGAGCTGGCCGCGTCTACGAGCCGGCTGGTCGCCACGGCTGCCCGGCTCACCGCCGACGACGTCCGCGCCCCGTCCCGGCTGCCCGGCTGGACCCGTGGTCACGTCCTGACCCACGTCGCCCGCAACGCCGACGGCCTCGTCAACCTGCTGACCTGGGCCAGGACCGGCGTCGTGACGCCTCAGTACCCCACCCCGGAATCGAGGGCGGCGGAGATCGAGGCGGGAGCCGTACGGCCGGCCGGGGAACTGCTCGCCGACGTGGAGCAGAGCGCCGAAAGGTTCCTCCGCGCCTGTGAGGGCATGCCGTTCGACGCCTGGTCGGCGATGGTGACGGCGTTGCGTCCGCCGGACCATCCCGCCTGGTACGTCCTGGCCCGCCGTCTCCGCGAGGTCGAGGTCCATCACGTCGATCTCGGCGCCGGGTACGGCTGGGCCGACTGGCCGCAGGCCTACATCCGGCGCGAGCTGTACGACACCATGCTGTCGTGGCCGCACGGACAGGGCCCGGTGAGCACGATCGTCTCCCGTGAGCCTCGCGGGGACGGCGAGCACGTCGAGGTCTGGCGGGGCCTCGGGCACGGCCCGGCCGTACAGGGTCCGCCGGGGGCGCTCGTGGCCTGGCTCACGGGCCGCTCGCCGGGGCACGGCCTGACCGCGACGGCCCTCGATCCCGACGGCCTGACCGGGACGGACCATCCGGACGGCTCCGGCCGGGGCGACACCCTGCCGTCTCCGCCTCCGTGGCTGGTGATGCCGGCTCCGCCGAACCTGCCCGCCGAGCCGCCGTCCGCATGGCCGCCCGTCCATGACTAGCGTGAGCCGTACAGGATCTTAGGAGGACCATGAGCTACACCGGAGACGTCGCCAAGGGCGGCCCCGCCGATGTGCGAGAGCTGCCCGGGCTGACCATTTCCAAGATCGAGGTGGGCGACTTCGGCAACAACGCCTACCTGCTGCGGTGCACGGAGACCGGGGACGGGCTCCTCATCGACGCGGCGGCCGAGCCCGACCGCCTGCTGGAGCTCATCGGCGATCGGCCGATCAGCTCGATCGTGACCACCCACCGCCACCAGGACCACTGGCTGGCCCTGGCGGACGTGGCCAGGGCCACGGGAGCCGAGGTGGTCGCCCACCCGCTGGACGCCCCCGAACTGCCGGTGGAGGCCACCCGCACGGTCGGGCACGGCGACACGCTGAACGTGGGCGAGGCCACGCTCGACGTCGTCCACCTGCGCGGGCACACGCCCGGATCGATCGCCCTCGTCTACCAGGGGTCGCACGTCTTCACCGGCGACTCGCTGTTCCCCGGAGGCGTCGGGAACACCCAGAAGGATCCCGAGCGGTTCAACCAGCTCTTCACCGACGTGGTGGAGCGGATCTTCGACCGCCTGCCCGACGAGACCTGGGTGTATCCGGGCCACGGCAAGGACACGACCCTGGGCGCGGAGCGCCCGTCGCTGCCGGAATGGAAGGCGCGCGGCTGGTGACCCTCCCCTGACGCCACAGGTCTTCTCAAGGCCGCGTGCCCGATCCGGGGCACGCGGTCAGCCGGCGGGTGTCCCGTTCTCACAGCCGGCGGCGCGGCCCAGGAAGAGGGCGCGTTCCCGCTCGTTCCGCGTGAGCGCCGCCGCACGTTCGAACTCGCGCCGCGCCTCCTCCGGCCGGCCGAGCCTCACGAGAAGGTCGCCTCGTACGGCCGGCAGATGGGGGTAGGCCGCGAGCGCCGGCTCGGAGACGAGCGCGTCGGCGATCGCGAGGCCTTCCGCGGGGCCTGCGGCCATCCCGACCGCCACCGCCCGGTTCAGCTCCACGACCGGGGACGGCGAGACGTGGGCCAGCACCCGGTAGAGGGCCGCGATCCGCTCCCAGTCCGTCGCGTCCGCCGACGCCGCGCGAGCGTGGCATGCGGCGATGGCGCCCTGCAGGGCGTACGGGCCGAACCTGCCGCCGAGCGCCTCGGCCCGGTCGATCGCCTCGAGCCCCCGGCGGACGAGCAGCCGGTCCCACAGGCGGCGGTCCTGGTCGAGCAGCAGAACGGGTTCGCCGACGGGGCCGATCCTCGCACGCAGACGCGACGCCTGGATCTCCATCAGGCCGACGAGCCCGTACACCTCCGGCTCGGCGGGCGCGAGCCCGGCGAGGATCCGGCCCAGCCGGAGCGCCTCCTGGCAGAGCGCCGGACGCGTCCAGTCGTCCCCCGCGGTCGCGGCGTATCCCTCGTTGAAGATCAGGTAGATGACCTCGAGCACCGATGCCAGCCGGTCGGCCAGTTCGTGCGGCGCCGGCAGCTCGAACTCGACCTTCTGGGCGGCGAGCCTGCGCTTCGCACGGACGATCCGCTGGGCGACCGTCGGCTCCGCGACCAGGAAGGCCCGTGCGATCTCCTCGGTGGTGAGCCCGCCGAGCAGGCGCAGCGTGAGCGCCACCCGCGACTCGGTGGGCAGAACGGGATGGCAGGCGGTGAAGACCAGCCGCAGCAGGTCGTCGCCGATGTACTCGCCGGCCGCGGCGTCGGGTCCGGGTTCCCCCTGCTGCCGGACGTCGAGATCGCGGCCGATCTCCTCGAGCTTCTGGGCGTACCGCGTCTGCCGGCGGAGGACGTCGATCGCACGATGCTTGGCGGTGGCCATGAGCCACGAGCCGGGGTTGTCGGGCACGCCCGACTTCGGCCACTGCTCGAGGGCGACGACCAGCGCGTCCTGCGCCAACTCCTCGGCCAGACCGACGTCCCGGACGAGCCGGGCCAGCCCGGCGATCACCCTGGCCGCCTCGATCCGCCAGACCGCCTCGATCGCGCGGTGGGTGGCGCGGAGCGGATCGGCAGCCGTCATGGCCACCGATCCAACCACGCGAGACCCGGGCTGCGGAGGCGGGGGCCTCAGGCCGTGGGAGGCCCGAAGTCCTCCGGGCCCATGACCTTCACGACCGCGGATTCGCCCTCCCAGCCGTTCCACAGGTCACGGTGCAGCTTCATGAAGCGGGAGGCCCACTCGACGGCCTCCTCCCTGGACCGCACCTCGTACAGCGCGTAGCTGATGAGCTCCTTCGCCTCGGCGAAGGGCCCGTCCGTCACGCTCAGCCGGCCTCCGGTGAGCTCGACCAGTGCACCCGACGCGCTGGGGGCGAGCCCGGCGGTGTCGAGCAGCGCGCCGGCCGCGGTGGCCTCACCGCCGAGTTTCATGATCGCCTCCATGAGCTCGGGAGGCGGCGGGGTGGACGGCTGCTGCGCCTTCAGTAACACCAGGTAACGCATGATCCCTCGGTTCTCTTCGATGTCCGGTCGATGTCAGCCGCGCGCGGCCCTGCGGTAGAGATGGACCGCCACCGCCGAGATCCACGCGCACACGAACACGACGGACGCGGTGAAGGCCAGGTTGAGCGTCACGTTACCGCCGCCTGACGCAATACCGGCGAAACCGGCGAAGAACACCAGGCCGGTGATGCGGGAGAACGCCGCCCATCCCCCGCGGCGCTCGGCGGAGAAGCGGGCCGCGACCACGAAGCAGGCCGCGATCAGGCAGGCGAACCCGATGCCGCCCACGACGAAGTGGAGGGTTCCGTGCCAGGTGACCTCGCCGGGGGCCTCCGGAGTGCCCACAGGAAAGCCCATCGCGGGATCCGCGCGGAACACCCCGGCCGCCGCCGTCCCGGCGCCGTACATCGCGACCAGCCGTGGCGCCCATGCGCCCCCTCGCCCGGGGCGGAGGAAGCGTGCGAGCCCGGCCGCGAAGGCGATGGTCATCAGCCCGGTCACCACGAGGTCGGCCGACTGGATCCAGCCCAGGTCGCCGTTCTCGAGCAGGCTCCACGCATGGCGGGAGAAGTCGAACCCCTCCCGGGTCAGCCCCTGGATCACCGAGGTCAGCACGTAGATCGGCCCGGCGATGACTCCGTAGGCCAGCAGGCTCTTGGTGACCCGCGTCGCCGGGTCACATCCCGCCGCGACCTGGGTGCCGCCGGTCCGCGCGCTCACGTGTTGTGCCGTCATGCCGATCCCCTTCGGTTGTGGGCCGCACGTTTCGGCCCTTCACCTGGGCCTCGAACGGGCGGCCCCGGAATCGACACATCGCGGGAAGTTTTTTCAGAAATCCGTACGGCGGGAGCCGGGGACGGCTAGGCGTCCTCGAGACCGGGATGCGGGCGCGACTCCCCTGTGGTGAAGACCTTGACGATGCGGTCGGCCGCGGCGGCGGGCTGGTCGGCGCTCTCCACCACGTCGCCCCACGACCAGCGGTAGAACCAGCCGTCGGAGAGTGCGACGCAGTCGACGGTCTCGGTGAAGAGGGCGGCGTCGGGGTCGCGGACCTTCAGCGAGGGCGGATCGGGGCGGAGGAACGCCTCCAGGCCCCTGAGCTCCAGCTCGCGCGCGAGTTTGCCGAGGAAGTACGTCCGGGTGTGGTCACGAGGCATGGCGACCAGGGCTCCGTTGGACTAGGCGATCGATTCTCGTGAATTGAGAGCCTGGGCCCATCTGACGCTCATGCCCTGCCGACATGCCCGAGACGAAAGGGGCCGGCTGGACAGCGGCCCCTGTTCGCGACGGACGTCAGCCCACGCTCTCCGAGCGTCGTTCCCTGCGTTGCTGCTGTTTGAACATGAGAACGCGCAAGGGAATCGCCGACACGATGGCGATCTGCATGACGGCGCCCACGGTGATGAGCTGGTCGCCTCCGGCCAGGCGGGCCGCCCAGATGATCAGGCACGCCACGTTGATCATCATCCAGGCCAGGACGACGGCGGCCAGATTGCCCTTCGGCTTGGGGTACTCGATCCGGCTGACCATCAGCCAGGCGACCCCGATGATGCCGGCGATCGTGAGGTAGCCAGGCTGGAAGAGCAGGACGATCGACACCACGGTCATGGCGCCCATGGGAATCGGGAGTCCCATGAAGTCGCCGCTCTTCGTCTTCACGCAGGCGAAGCGGGCCAGCCGTACGACACCGGCGAGCAGGACCGAAGCGGCGGCGACCAGCACCAGCCACAGTGGCACCCTGTGGGAGAAACCACCCCAGATGACCACCATGAACGCGGGTGCGAAGCCGAAGCTGATCACGTCGGCGAGGTTGTCCAGCTCGGCGCCCATCGCCGACGCGCGGAACTTGCGTGCGACGAGGCCGTCGAAAAGGTCACAGGTGGCGCCCACCAGCAGCAGGACGACCGCGGTGCCGAAGAACCGGGGGTCCGGCTCGAACTTGCCGCCGGACTGCAGGTCGGTGATCGCCGACCACGAGAGCAGGCAGACGGCGAGGAAGCCGCTGAGGGCGTTGCCGAGCGAGAGCGAGTCGGCCGCCGACAGGCGGAAGGCCTTTCCGACGGGCCCGCGCGGCTCGTCGGCGAGCTCGACCTCCCTGCGTTCGTCCTCTGTGAGTCCCTCGACCGGCCAGCCCGCACCGAAGTCAGACGTGGTCAAGGCGTGTCACCCCCGCCACCGTCTTCTCCCCGACGCTCACGGCGGGGGCGATTCCCTCGGGCAGGTAGACGTCGACGCGGGAACCGAGCCTGATCAGCCCGACCCTGTCTCCCTGGGCCACCTTCGTGCCCGCAGGCAGGTACGGCACGATGCGGCGGGCCACGGCCCCGGCGATCTGCACCATCTCGATGTCGCCGAGCGCGGAGTCGAAGTGCCAGACGACGCGCTCGTTCTTGTCGCTGTCCTTGTTGAAGGCGGGCACGAACCCGCCGGGCACGTGCTCGACCGATGTGATCGTGCCGGCCACCGGCGCCCGGTTGACGTGGACGTTCAGCGGGCTCATGAAGATCGCCACCCGCGTACGGCCGTCGGCCCACGGATCGATGCTCTGGACGACCCCGTCGGCGGGCGAGATCACCCTTCCCTGACCGGGCACCCGCTCAGGGTCGCGGAAGAACCAGAGCATCCCGCCCGTGAGGGCCGCCAGAGGCACCGCGGCGAGCGCCCACCTCGGCGACCTTCGCGTGAGCAGGGTCGTGACGACCGCCGCCGTTGCGGTCGGCGCCAGCCACGGCGACACCCCGCGCGCAAGCCGGAGCCGACCGGAGCTTCCCGCAGTCTGTCCGACATCACGGGAAATTTCAGAATCGTTGGACACAGGGAACCTTTGTACTCTGTAGCGACTAGGGGCCGGTTTGCGTCTGAAATGACGATATTAGCGACCCGTCGGTCATTGCAGGGCACAACGAGACAAGCAAACGGTTTCCTTGCCGATACCGCTAGCCCTGTGGGGCTTCCTGACCCTGCGGGGCCTCCACCGGAGCCACCGGCTCGGCGCGGCGAGCCTTGATCAGGCTGGCGACCGTGGTCACCGCCATCGTGACTGCGATGACCGCCAGCGAAAGCCAGATCGGGATCTGGGGTGCCCAGGAGACGTCGCTCTCGTGCAGCGCCTCCAAAACGAGCTTAACCCCGATGAAAGCGAGGATGAACGCAAGGCCATAGCTGATGTAGACCAGGCGCTGCAGCAGCCCGCCCAGGAGGAAGTAGAGCTGGCGCAGGCCCATCAGGGCGAAGACGTTGGCGGTGAAGACGATGAAGGCGTCCTTGGTGAGCCCGAAGATCGCCGGAATCGAGTCGAGCGCGAAGAGCAGGTCCGTGGTGCCGATCGCGATCATGACGATCAGCATCGGGGTCACCATGCGCCTGCCGTTCACCCGCACGATGGTGTGCGAGCCGACGTAGTCGGGCGTCGTGGGGAACACCCGCCGCGCCCAGCGCAGCACGATGTTCTCGTTGAAGTCTTCCTCATCCTTGTTGTGGTCGCGGACCAGCGTGTAGGCCGTGTAGACGAGGAAGATCCCGAAGACGTAGAACAGCCAGCTGAACTGGGCGAGCACCGCGGCGCCGATGGCGATGAAGATGCCGCGCATGACCAGCGCGAGGAGGATGCCGACCAGCAGCACCTTGTGCTGATAGATCCGGGGGACGGCGAATCTCGCCATGATGATGTAGAAGACGAACAGGTTGTCGATGCTGAGGCTGTACTCGGTGAGGTAGCCGGCGAAGAACTCGCCTCCCGGCTGCACGCCTCCGAAGATCAGCAGGATCACGCCGAAGATCACGGCGAGTGAGACGTAGAGGCCGACCCAGAAACCGGCCTGGCGAAGGGAGAACTCCCTGGGTTCACCGCGATCGACGATCCACAGATCGATGGCCAGGACAACGATCATCCCGGCGATGACGGCGAACCATGCCCATACAGGAACGTTCAATGTAATGACCTTCCGGCGCGCGCGAACACACTGCCGGAGGTCTCTCCCGCCCTGCACGTGACGGACCGGCAGTCCCGGGCCCTGAGACCGTGATGACGAGACTGCCGCGAAGGGATACTCCCCCCCAACGCGCCCAGTATAAGGATCAGGCTTAGGATTACCTAATCCTGAGCGCTCGGCTTTCCGTCATCGCAGGTCAGAGCCCTTTGCCTGACGAGTGGGCAACGCCGCGTAGACGTCGAGGACCGCGCGCACGGCGTCGTCCTCGTCCGGCAGCCCCGCACCGCACCGCGCGGACGCCGCCCCCAGCCGCCGGGCCTCCTCCGGGTCGCCGAGCACGCGCCCGATCGCCTCGCTCAGCGCGGCGGCGTCGCCGGGGGGCACCAGGACGGCCGCCTCGCCGACCATCGCCGGGATTCCGCCCACACGGGTGGCGATGACGGGCTTGCCCGCCCTCAACGCCTCCTGGACGTTCAGCGGCTGCCCCTCCCAGCGGCTCGGCACCACCACCGCCGTCGCGATCTGGAGCAGATCGGGGGTGCTGGCCCAGCCGTACAGGAGGACGGGCAGTCTTCCCGCGTCGATCCTCGCCTGGAGCCCGGCCCGCAGGGGCCCGTCTCCCGCGACGACGAAGAGCGGACCCTGCTCGTACGGCACGGCCGCCGCGTCGAGCAGCGTCTCCAGCCCCTTCTGCTGGGCGAGGCGGGCGATCGTCAGCAACACAGGCCGGTCTTCCGGCAACGGCGTGCTGAGGAGGCCGGAGATCTCCTCCCGTACGGCTGCCGCGTCCCTGGAGGGGGCGGCGAGCGGCGGCGCGGGGACCACGGCGGCCCCGACGCTCCGGGCACCACGCGCACGCATCCGCTCGCCGATGTCCGGGGAGACCGCGAGCACGTGATCGGCACGCCGCGCGACGACGACTTCCAGCGCCCGGTAGACGGCGCCGATCGCACCTCCGACCGTGACGGCGTTGTGCAGGGTGACGACCAGTCCGGGACGCGTGCGGGATCCGGCCGCCGCCGCGGCGAGCGCGCCAGCCCGCAGGCCGTGGGCGTGCACCGTGTCCGCCCCCCGCACGACCGCCCTGAGCCGGGCGGCCGACTTCAGGTCGTTCACCGGATGGGGCCGGTCCGCGATCGGAACCTCCTCGAAGGCCGCACCCGCCTCGGTGAACCCGAATGTCTCCTGCGTGGCGGCAGGGCCGGCCACGACGACCTCGGCGCCGCCGGCGGCCAGACCGGCGGCCAGCATGCGGACGTGCCTGCCGACGCCTCCAGCGCTGGTCCCCAGCACGAGCACGACCTTCATGACGCGTCCTTCCCTGCGACCGCACCGCGCCGCACGCGGGACACCACGGCGGCCAGGTCTCGGCGGTCGACGGCGGCCACGACCAGCGCGCCCGCACAGACCGCCGCGGCTCCGGCGACCACCGTCACCGCCGCTCCGGCCCACGGCCCGCTGCCGCCGAGTGCCGCCACGACCCCGAAACCGGCCAGGAATCCGCAGACGCCGCCTGCGACGGCCGCGAGCATGGCTCGCGGCACACCCTGCAGCGCCCGCGCTCCCCTGGCCCGCAGCACCGAAACCAGGAGGAGCGCGCCTCCAGTCGTCATGCCCACCGCCTGGCCGAGGGCGAGCCCGCCGAGCTTCCAGCCGGCCGGGAAAACCAGGGCGAACGCCACCTGCGCGCCGATGACGACGAGCCAGCCGATGACCAGCCCGCGCGCGGCGGGCCGGCCGAGTCCGGAGGCATACAGCACCTTGCTCAGGTGGGCCATCAGCCCGTAACCGATGAGACCGGGCGCGAACAGCGCGATCGCGGAGGCCAGTTGCTCCGGCGGGATCTGCGTGTCCGCCTGCCCGAGGAACACCTGCGCAACCGGCCCCGCGACGGCGGCGAGCGCGCCGGCGGCCAGCCCGGAGACCACGACGACCGCGCGTGTGGTCTGCGCCGACAGCGCGGCGAACGCCCCGGCGTCGCCCGCCCGCGCGGCGAGCGCGGGGAACGCGCTGGTCGCGATGGGTACGGCGAGCACGGCGTAGGGCACCTGGTAGACGGCCCAGGCGTAGTTGTAGGCCGCGAGGGCGCCCCCGCCGACACCGTCGTTGGCCAGGGGGATCACGATCGCCATGGCCGCCTGCTGGGCGACGAGCGCGCTGAGCCCGGCCAGGGCCAGCCGCCGCACCTGTACGGCCACGCCGTCAGGGAAGCGCAGGGTCGGCCGCCAGGCCACGCCGAGCCGGGAGACCGGCCTGAGCACGGTGACGACGAGGGCGAGCACGCCCAAGGTCGTCCCCACGGACAACGCGAGCTCGGCGGGCCCGGGGACGCTCGCCGGGTCGCGGACCCCGCCGCTCAGCGGGCCGAACGACAGATAGGCGACGATCACGACGACGCTCGACACGAGCGGGGCCAGCGCCGGGCCGGTGAACCTCCGGTGCGCCTGGAGCACGCCGTAGAGGACGACGGCCAGACCGTACAACGGGATCTGGGGGGCGAAGGCCACCAGCATCCGCGTGGCGACCGCGACCACGGCCTGCGGGTCGCACCGGCTGACGTCGCGCACGAGCAGACCCATGACGGGCCCTGCGACGAGCGCCACCACCACGGCGAGCGGGACGAGCAGCACCAGGACCCAGGTGAGTAGCGCCGAAGAGATCCGGCCGACCTCCGCGCGCGCGTCGGGCTTCGAGCGGGCGGCGGCGAGCACCGGCACGACCATCCCGGCGAGAGCGCCGCCCACCACGACCTCGAAGACGATGTTGGGCACCTGGTTGGCGGTGTAGTACGCCGTGGCCAGGCAGTTGGTGCCCACCACGCGGGCGAAAGCGAACTGCTTGGCGAAGCCGGTGACACGGGCCAGGACCGTGATGAGGCCGATCAGGACGGCGGCCCCGGCGATTCCGCCGCCGATCCGCCTAAGCATGCCGGCCGACGGCGCCCGCCCGTAAGCGCCCACTTCGTACTGGACCAGAGGTCACTGGGCCTGCCCGGCGGCGGGGGCCTGCGGCGGGCGGCGACCCAGCATGTCGATCGTGTTGAGCACCGGGTTGCCCGCGATGACCTTGGTGAAGCTGATCTTCTCCGAGGCGGCGGTCAGCGCGGCGACCGTGCCGAGCAGCACGAGGCGGCCGGGACGGCCCAGCCGTACGGTCGCGGCGAGACCGATGAGCGCGCCGAGCGCGTTGGCCCCGGCGTCGCCCAGCATGGCCCGCTCGCCGAGGTCCTCGGGCAGTAGCGCCGCGGCCGCGCCCAGAGGGATCGCCGCGAGCGTGGCGGCACGGGAATCGGCTCGCAGCGACGACGCCACCACCGGGATGCCTGCCAGCAGGCCCACCTTGATCGCGCGGCCGGGGCGCAGGTCGAAGAGGTTGGCCAGGTTGGCGGCACCGGCGATCAGCGCGCCGTCGACCAGGGTGTCGAAGACCCGCCCTGCCCTGCCGGGCTGCGTGCCGGCGGACGACGGCGACAGCGCCGCGGCGGCCAGGCCGGTCGCCCCGATGCCGAGGATCTTCACGGCGCCGCTGGTGACTTCACCGCGGGCGAGCGCGCTCAAATGCCCTTTGAACCCCTTGGACGAGGTGGTGCCGAACAGGTCGTCATAGGCGCCGAGGACGCCGGATCCCACTCCGGCGAGCAGGCCCGCCGTCTTGAGCCGCGCGGGAATGCCGGGTGTGAGGGCCACGGCCGCGCCGGCTCCCGCGACGAACGCGGGGCCTTCCAGCAGGGTGACCGGCTCACCGCGGTGGTTCGTCCTGGTCCAGTACTCGTCGGCGGTCTTCGCGTCGCCGAGGGGTGGACGCCGCTTGAAGGCGGCGTAGGCGGCCCGAGCGGCGACGGCGCCGAGCACGGCCCCGAGCGCGGCACCGGCCAGTGCGCCGAGTGGTGAGCGATGGGCCACGGCTGGTTCCTTCTTCTCCGGCCCTCTCAGGCCTTGACCTTTCGGCGCCTCCACGGCGCCCGGGGGTGTGACGCGCCAGGCTTCTCAGCGGGCCGTCAGCCTCGCGCCTCAGGGCTGGCGCTGGGCTCGACCGCGGGCTCGAACGAGGACGAGCCGCTGCCGACGCCGTACGTGCCGGACCGGCCGCTCAGCTGTTCCTGAAGAGCGTAGACCAGCACGACGCGGCCCGCGGCGCTGTCGACGGTGTCCAGGGTCGACACGTTGGATGCGGCGTCGCCGGTGTCGTGGAGGAGCGCGATGGCCCCTCCGGTGCCCGACGCCGTCGTGCTGCCGGCGAGCACGGTGCCGAGGTCCATGTTGTCCAGGCCGGCGGCCATCGCCACGACGGCGGTCGTCTGCCCCTCGGCCTCATCGCCCTCGTACGGCTGGGTCGGGGCCAGCACGATCGCCATGGTGGCGCGCTTTGTGGGATCGCCGCTCACGGCCAGGAAGCCGGCGCTCTGGAACGTGTCGAGCACGCTCGACGCCAGCGGGTTCTCCTGTCCCGCCTTGGACCGGTCGTTCGTGACCAGCGCCCCAGCGAGGACCGTCGCCGCCTTGTCGTACGGCGTGGCCCCGTCGGGGAAGGCCGTACCGGCCGGGGCGAGCGTGCTGGCGAGCTGGTCGACCATGGACGCCTGGTCACCGGCGGTGAACTTGTCGGTCAGGCTGACCCGGCCCGTGTAGAAACCGCCCGCGCTGTCGACGAGCTTCTCGATCGGGTCGCGCAGGCTGGTCGGGGCTCCGGGGGCCTCCACGAGGACGACCCGCTCGCCCGGCAGCTGGCCGTGCACGAGCTGGTCCAGGTGCGTCGTCACGAGGGAGTCGTTGCCCTCGTCCCGGGCCTGCAGAGCGGAGATCTGGTCGAGGTACTGGGCGTTGAGCCGCTCCATCGACGCGGTCGTCTTCTCGGCCGTCTTGAAGAGCGTCGGTTCCAGCACCGTGCTGCCGAGCACGATGCCGACCGTGAGGGCGAGGAAGATCGCCACGATGGAGACGAGGTGGTAACGAAAATCGATCACGAGAAGAGTCCGACCAGCCAGAAGATGAAGCCGTTCCAGGCGACGCGCAGCCCGTTCAGCCATACCTGGCCGATCGGCGAGACCGACAGAACAACGCCGATCGTGATCAGTGTCGTCGCGACGAGAAGCAGCAGGCTGGAGGTGGAGATCCTGCTGCGGTAAAGCCTGCTGACGCCCTTGGCGTCCACGAGTTTGCTGCCGATCCTCAGCCGGGTGAGGAAGGTGCTGGCCATGCCCGAGCGGCCCTTGTCGAGGAACTCGTCGAGGGTCCAGTGCGTGCCGACGGCGACGATGAGCGACGCGCCCTTGTCGTCGGCCAGCAGCATCGCGATGTCCTCGCTCGTGCCCGTGGCGGGGAAGACGACGGCCTGCTTGCCGAGTTGCTCGACACGTTCGAGGCCGGGCGCCCGGCCGTCCCGGTAGGCGTGCACGACCAGCTCGGCCCCGCAGCTCAGCGCCTTCTCCGAGACCGAGTCGAAGTCGCCGATGATGATGTGCGGTGTGTAACCGGCCTCGACGAGGGCGTCCGCTCCGCCGTCCACGCCGATCAGCACCGGGCGGTACTCCCTGATGTACGGCCGGAGCGTGGCGATGTCCTCTTTGTAGTGGTAGCCGCGGACCACGATGAGGACGTGACGGCCCTCGACGGACGTGCGGATGTCGGGCACGCCGACGCCGTCGATGAGCAGGTCGCGCTCACGCTTGACGTACTCCATGGTGTTGGCGGCGAACGCCTCGATCTGGACCGCGAGACCTGCCCTGGCCTCGGCCATCGCGGCGGCGACCGTCTCCTGGGTCTGGGCCTCGCCCTTCCCGACGACCTCGTCGTCGAGGTAGATCATCCCTTCGTGGACGCGCACGACGTCACCGTCGGAGATGCGCTCGAAAAGCTCGGGAGAGGCGTTGTCCACCACGGGGATGCCGGCGTCCAGGAGGATCTGCGGACCGAGGTTCGGGTAACGCCCGCTGATGCCGGTGGCCACATTGACCACGGCAGCGGCGCCGCACGCCACCAGCGCCTCCCCGCTGACCCGGTCGACGTCCACATGGTCGATGATCGCAATTTCACCGGCGTTGAGACGCTTGGTCAGCCTCTTCGTCCGCCTGTCGATTCTCGCCACAGCCGTGACCCCGGGAAGGTCTCCGACCTTCCGGCGGCGGAGGCCCGGAACATTCAAGCTCAGGACCTTCATCAAGAACCCATCCTGCCAGAGGCGGCGGCCGGAATGGTCACGCACCCCGCAGTGTGTTGTTTTTGTCACAATGAGTTATGGGCACGATCAAGGACTATCCGGCGGCTTTGTCCGCCGCCGCGATGGACAGCAGTTCGGCCGCGTGCGCCCTGCCGAGCTCGGAATCCTCCAGGCCGGCGAGCATTCTCGACAACTCGCGCGCCCGGCCCTCGTGGTCCAGTGTGACCACGCCGCTGCGCACCACGCTGCCGTCGCTCGCCTTCTCCACGACGAGGTGCTGGTCGGCGAACGCCGCCACCTGAGGAAGGTGGGTCACGACGATGACCTGCGCGGTGCGGGCCAGCTTCGCCAGGCGCCTGCCGATCTCGACGGCCGCCTTGCCGCCCACACCCGCGTCGACCTCGTCGAAGACGAACGTCGGAACGGGGTCGGCCCCCGCGAAGACCACCTCGATCGCCAGCATGACCCGGCTGAGCTCGCCTCCGGAGGCGCCCTTGGTGAGCGGCAGCGGCGGCGCGGCGGGGTGGGAGGCCAGGCGCAGCTCCACCTCGTCGACTCCGTGCGGGCCGAACTCGCCGCTCTGCGTCATCGCCACGCTCACCCTGGCGTACGGCATGGCCAGCGCGGCCAGTTCCGCGGTCACGGCTTCGGCGAAGCGCTCCGCGGCCCCGGAGCGGATGGCGGTCAGGTCGGCCGCCAGTTCCTTGAGCCGCTCGGTCAGCTCGGTGTGCTCGGCCGTGAGCTCCTCGATGCGCTCGTCGTCCCCGTCGAGCTCGCCGAGGCGTTGCGCCGCCTGCTGCGCCCAGGCCAGCACGGCCGACACGTCCTCGCCGTACTTTCGGGTCAGGCCGGTCAGGATGGACCTGCGCTCCTGGACGGCGGCCAGCCGTGCGGGGTCGGCGTCGACGGACTCGGCGTAGGCGGCCAGTTCCGTCGCGACGTCGGAGATGAGGTAGCCGGCCTCCGCGAGCCGGTCGGCCAGCCCGGCCAGCGCGGGGTCGTACTCCCGCACCGCCTCGACGGCCGACTTGGCCAGCCCCACCAGCGACACCGCGTCGTGCACGCCGTCGGTGCTCGACATGGGGTCGCCGAGCAGCGCCGTGTGCGCGGTGGTGGCGGCCGTGCGCAACGCGTCGGCGTGGGAGAGGCGCTCGGCCTCCTCCTTCAGCTCGGCGTCCTCGCCCGCCCTCGGCTCGGTCTTCTCGATCTCCTCCAGCCCGAAGCGCAGCACGTCGGCCTCCTGCGCGCGCTCCTTGGCCTTGACGGTGAGCTCATGCAGCAGGTCGCTGACCTGCTTGTGCCGCTTGTACGCCTGTTCGTAGGCGCGCAGCGGCTTGATGAGCTCGTTTCCGGCGTAGCGGTCGAGCGCGGCACGCTGCCGGCCGGGCTGGAGCAGCCGCTGCTGGTCCATCTGCCCGTGCACGGCCACCAGGTCGTCGGCCAGATAGGTCAGCGTGCCGACCGGTACGGTCCGGCCGCCCAGCCACGCCCGTGAGCGCCCCTCCGTCGACACCGTGCGGGAGATGATCAGCTCGCCGTCCTCGATCTCGCCGCCGACGTCGAGGACCTGCTGTGCCACCCGGCCGTCGGGCCGGACGATCAGCGTCCCCTCCACCGTGGCCTTGGCCGCGCCCGGCCTCACCCGTGCGGGATCGGCGCGCCCGCCGAACAGCAGTCCGAGCCCCGTGACGACCATCGTCTTGCCCGCGCCGGTCTCACCCGTGACGACGGTGAAACCGGGTGACAACTCCAGGACGGCTTCGTCGATCACACCGAGCCCCTGGATGCGGACCTCCTCGACCCGTGGTCGCACTGGTCACTCCATTCCGCCGACCGATTCCGCCAGAGATCCTACGCGCAACTCGCCAAGATTTTCGAGGACTGGGGATGCCGCCGGGATCCGCGGACGGCCCCAGCCGAGGTCATCGGGGGGGTCATTGGGGCCTGCTGCGGCCACGCCACCCTTCTACGGGCAGCTCGAACTTGGCGACCAGCCGGTCGGTGAACGGCGACGCCGTTTCGCCTGGCAGGAGGCGGGCCAGCCGTACCGGGATGCCGGCGCGGGTCACCTCGACCCGCGCGCCCGGGGGAAGGTCGAAGCGGCGGCGGCCGTCACACCACAGCACGCCTCCGCCGGTCTCGGGGACGATCTCCACGGCGATCTCCGAACAGGGCGAGACCACCATCGGCCGGGCGAACAGCGCGTGCGCGCTGTTGGGCACGAGCAGGAGCGCCTCCACCTCCGGCCAGACGACCGGGCCCCCGGCCGAGAAGGCGTAGGCCGTCGAGCCGGTCGGCGTCGCGCAGATCACGCCGTCGCAGCCCCAGCGGGACAGCGGCCGGCCGTCGATCTCGGCGACGACCTCCAGCATGCGGTCCATCTTCTCGACCGACGCCTCGTTGAGCGCCCAGGTCCTGGCCAGGGTCTGGCCGTTGAGACGCACGACGACCTCGATCGTCATGCGTTCCTCGACGTCGTAGCGGCTCTCGACGACCCGGTCCACGGCGGTGGCGAGGTCCTCCACCTCCGCCTCGGCCAGGAATCCGACGTGTCCGAGGTTGACCCCGAGCAGGGGGACGCCCGCCGGGCGGGCCAGCTCCGCCGCGCGCAGCAGCGTCCCGTCGCCGCCCAGCACGATGATCAGCTCGGAGTCCTCGATCGCCTCCGGGGTCTCGGGGACGACCTCCGCGCCGGCGCATCCCACTTCCTCGGCTTCGCCGTCCAGGACGCGGACGTTGAGCCCGGCGCCGAGGAGGCGCCGCATCACCAGATGGGCGCTGCGCACCGCCGGCTCGCGGCCGGTGTGCGCCGTGACCACGATCGTCCGCTTGACGCTCGCGCGGTCGCTCACGTGGTCCTCACCGTCGTCGCATCGATCGTCGTCATGCCGCTCACCGCCGTCCACGTGTGCCCAGTGATGTGCCCGGTGATGTGCCGGGTGTCATGCCCGTGCCGTACAGGATGCCGTTCTGGACAACACCTCCGTCACTGGGGGCCTTCCGCCACCGCCCGCTCGACGGCCGATTCGAGGTCGGGCACGGGCTCGTGTCCTGGCCCCTTCCCGAGCCACAGGAGATATTCCACGTTGCCCGAGGGCCCAGGCAGCGGGCTCGCGGTGACGCCCTTCACGGCCAGCCCGATGGCCTGGGCCGCCTTGGCCGCGTCGCGGACGGCCTCGGCGCGCAGAGCCGGGTCGCGCACCACGCCGCCCGCGCCCACCCGGTCCTTGCCGACTTCGAACTGCGGCTTGACCAGCATGGCGAATTCGGCGTCGGGCGCGGCGCAGGCGGCCAGGGCGGGCAGCACGAGGCGCAGGGAGATGAACGAGAGGTCACCGACGATCAAGGTGGGCGGCTCCCCCACCATTTCAGGGGTCAGGTCGCGCACGTTCACCCGTTCCATCACGGTGACCCGGTCGTCCGTGCGCAGAGACCAGGCGAGCTGGCCGTAGCCGACGTCGACGGCGAGCACGTGGGCTGCGCCGTGCCGCAGCAGCACGTCGGTGAAGCCGCCGGTCGAGGCGCCCGCGTCCAGGCATCGGCGGCCTTCCACCGTGAGGCCGTCGAACGCCTCGAGTGCCCCGAGGAGCTTGTGCGCCCCCCGGGAGACGTAGTCGGGCCCCTCTTCGCCCTCGGCCACCACGATGGCCGCCGCGGTGTCGACCTGGGTCGCCGGCTTCGCCGCCACCTGGCCGCCCACCGACACGCGGCCCGCCCCGATGAGCTGCGCCGCCTGCTCGCGGGAGCGGGCGAGCCCCCGGCGCACGAGCTCGCTGTCCAGCCGCAGACGCTTCATCGGGCCCGCCGCCCGTGCACGCGTGGGGGGGAGACGTCCCGCGTCACCGCTCGCCATCCTGGACGGGTTCGTCGACCGACGCCAAGACGGCCTCGAGGCCGGTGAGCACGTCTTCGAAGAGTCCGACGTGATCCGAGACGGGGGCCTCGGCCAGCCGCGCCAGCGGGGTGAGCGCCCCCTCGACCCCGCCCTCGGCCGGGGGCTGCGTCTCGGCACCCCGCGCCCCGGGGACCGCATCGCCTGGAACAGGGCGCTCTCCGGACGCCGCACCGTCCCGTTCGGCGGGTTCCTCCCCCGCCCGGGCGCTCGGGACGGCGAGCCAGGCCGGCGCTTTGCTTCCGATCTCCGTCATTGGTCCCCTCCTGGGCGCCCGCTCTTATGCTCGTCCTGGCGTTGGTGTCTATGCTGGTCCGGGCGCTGACGAGCCATGGTCGCCGTGTCGCGCGCGGGATGGCCCGGACATCTCGCAGCCGTCTCGAACGGTAGCGGAACCCTCCGGCGCCTGCGTATTCACGACGACTTCCTTACGCGGCCCGGCCGGGCGCGAGTAAGGCTGGAAGCGATTTCCCGGCAGGCCCCGTGCCGGTATCGCGCGGGGTTCGCCTGGAACGCTACCGTCCCTAGTAGCCCGTAACTGATATTGGTCCGTGGGAAGAGAGTGGGAGCACATGGCGACCGTCGAGGAGTGCCGGGCGGCGCTGGAGAAACTCGTCGAGCATTTCAAGGAGATCAGCGCGGAAGATCGCGCCAAGCACGTCGTCGAGCGCAGGCTTGCCTGCCGCATCTCCGACCTCGGCGTCACCTTCTACGGCCGGATCCACCGCGACGGGCTCGACCCGTTCAAGGAGGTCGCCCCGGAGGACGGCCGCCCGGCGGAGGTCAAGCTCACCCTGTCGAGTGAAGATCTCATCTCCATGGTCAACGGCGACCTCGACATGGGGCGCGCGCTGCTCGGCGGCCGGGTCAAGATCGACGCCAGCCTGGGTGACCTTCTCCGCCTGCGCAGGCTCCTCTGACCGCCCTCCCGCACGATTGAGCACGCCTTACGGCGGCTCGCCCTGTCCAGGGACGCAGGGCGGCCTCCTTCGCCGTGCTCAAGATGGCGTAAACCCCGGCTGGGGCGGCCCTAGAACGGGCTCAGAACCCGAGCGCCGTGGGAACGGCCTTGACCGCGTCCTCATCGGCTCGGCCGTCGCCCGCGGCCTCCCACGTCGCGGCGCAGGCGGCCCGCAGGCCGTCCACGCGATCGCCATCGCCGGAGACGCTCAGGCGCCCGCCCTCCCAGACGGCGGTCCACCCTCCGCAGGTCCACCCCGAGGAGCCGTGCCGTACGCCGGGCACGCGGGCGTGCAGACCCGACAGGTCGGCGGCTATGTGGGTGGGGCGGTGGGCCGGTGCGGCCGTGAGCAGGTCGAGGGGGCCGGTCACGCCGGTGAGCACGAGCAGGCTGTCCACCCCGGCCCGGGTGGCCCCCTCGATGTCGGTGTCCAGCCGGTCCCCGACGATCAGCGGCCGCTCGGCCCCCGTGCGGATCACCGATTCGCGGTGGAGGGGCGGCTCGGGCTTGCCCGCCACGACGGGTTCGACCCCGGTGGCCGCGGCGATGACCCGGCTCATCGCGCCGTTTCCGGGAAGCTCACCCCTGCCCGTGGGCATGGTCGCGTCGCCGTTGGCCGCGACGAACCACGCGCCCTGCCGTACGGCGAGGGTGCCCTCCGCGATCAGGCCGTAGGACAGCCTGTCCCAGATGCCCTGGATGACCGCGGCCGGGCCGTCGAGCGCGGTCGTGACAGGACGCAGGCCGTGCGCCCGTACGGCGGCGCGCAGGCCCATCCCACCTACGATCAGCACCGCCGAGCCAGCCGGCACGTGTTCGGCCACCAGGCGCGCGGCGGCCTGGGCCGAGGTCACGACGTCCTCGGGGGCGGCGGACACCCCCAGGCGGCGCAGGTGCTGGGCGATCGCGGCCGGGGTGCGCGACGCGTTGTTGGTCACGAAGGCCAGCCGTACGCCGCCCTTCCTGGCTTTCTCCAGCGCCTCGGGAGCGGCGGGAACGGCGTGATCGCCGAGGTAGACGACGCCGTCGAGATCGAGCAGAAGCGTGTCATAGGCCTCGACCAAAGTCGTCACGGTCATGCCTCCCTCGCCCGAAGGGTGGCCCTGACCTGGGTGAGCGCGGAGACGTAGTGGCGCAGGGGACGCATGGCGACCGCCATCGCGAGCGGTTCCTGGGCGGCCTCGATGTCCCCGGTGCGCCACAGGGCCATGCCGAGGCCGTAATAGGCGTAGTCCTCGGTCGGGTTGGCGTCCACGATCAAACGGAAGCTTCCGGCGGCCTCGGTGTAACGGCGGGAGTTGAACTGGGCCCGGGCGAGCGCCTCGCGGATGCTGTGGGACTCCGGCTCGGCCTCAGCGGCACGTTCGAGAAGGGCGGCCGCGGCGGCGGGGCTTCCGTCCGCGAGGAGCTTCACGCCTCGCTGGTACCACTCGTACACATCGCCGGACGGGCCGCCGGGCGGATAGCCCGCAGCATCAGACGCTCCGTTTCGTCCCTGGATCATGGGGAAAGGCCTCCTGCAACCGATTTCACGAAGAACCGGGCACCGCAGCGTCGGGGAGCCGGGCCTTATGGCAACATGCCCGGTATGGAGAGTTCTGAACGGGCGGGACTGGTGCTACGTCCGTTCCGCGGCGTGCGATTCGCGGTGGACGATCTGTCCGCGGTCACCTCCCCGCCTTACGACCTCATCTCCCCGGACGACATGCGAGATTTGCTCGCTCGTCATGCGAACAACGTGGTGCGCCTGATCCTTCCCGGAACAGGGCATTATGGCGAGGCCCGGGAAATTTTGGAGCAGTGGCTCACGTCCGGCGTGCTCGCCGTCGACGACGTTCCCGCGCTCTACGTCTACGAGCAGAGCGCGACCGGGCTCATGCAGCGCGGGCTGATCGGCGGGCTCGGCGTCGGCTCCGATGCGGTGCTGCCACACGAGAACGTCATGCCGGGCCCGGTCGCCGACCGCCTGGCGCTGATGCGGGCGACCGAGGCCAACCTCGAACCGATCTTCCTCCTCTACGAAGGCGGCGGAGCCGCGTCACGGCTGGTCAACGAGGTGGCGGGTGAGCGGACGCCCCTGTCCGAGCTCACGACGCCCGACGGCGTGCGCCACCGGCTCTGGGCGGTGACCGACCCGGCCGAGATCGCCGCCGCCGGCGAGGACCTGCGGGACCGGCAGGCGCTCATCGCCGACGGCCACCACCGCTACGCGACCTACGAGGCGCTGCGCGCCGACCACCAGGGGGCCGGCCCCTGGGACTACGGGCTCGCCTTTCTCGTCGACTCCCTCGTCTACCCTCCCGATCTGCGGGCCATCCACCGTGTGATCCCCGGCCTGCCCCTCGACGAGGCGGTCGCCCGGGCGAAAGGCGCATGGCAGGTGCACGAGTTCGCCGCGCTCGACGACGCCCTCACCGGCCTGGCGACCGCGACCGGTCCCGCATTCGTGCTGGCCGGAGACGGCACCTCCCACCTGCTGACCGACCCCGACCCGCTGCAACTGGCGCACGCGATGCCGGGCGAGCGCTCGGCGCGCTGGAGGTCGCTGGACACCTCCGTCCTCACCTCGTTCCTGATGCCCAAGGTCTGGGGCATCGAGGACAGCGAGGACGCGGTGCTGGTCGTGCACCACGACCCCCAGGCCGCCGTACGGCTCGCCCGCAGCCGTGGGGGCACCGCCGTACTCCTCAATCCGCTGTCCACCGTCGACGTGCTGGCGGTGGCGGCAGAGGGCGAACGGGTGCCGCGCAAATCGACCTCGTTCGGCCCCAAGCCCCGCACCGGCCTGGTCCTGCGCGTCTTCGCCGCGGACTAGTCGCCGTCGCCGCTCCCCGCCTCGTGGCCCGTGTCCGTCGCGGACTCGAGCGCCGGGGTGATCGTGTCGGTGCGGCTGTCCGCGGCGGCCTGTTCCTCGGGAGCCGGGGGCGGGTCGACGCGACGGGCCGTGTGGACCTCGACCTGATAGCGGCTGCCGCCTCTCCACCAGCGGCGGCGTAGAGCCCCGGATACCTCGATGAGGTCGTCGACCCGCCAGCCCTCGAGCATTCCACGCACCCCGTCGTCGAAGGTGGCGCACTCGATCGCGTCGGATCGTTGATGGCCGGCGTGCTCGTCGGGCCTGCGTACGGCAAGCCGCCAGTGGGTGAGCAGGCCGCCGCTGGGCAGTTCCTTGCCGGCCGGCTCCATGGAGAGCCGGCCCACGAGTGTGACCTCGTTGCGGTGCATGTGATCCCCTCTCAGTCGTGGAGATCACTTTGTGTGAATAGGCTGGGTCGCTGATGGGCTGAATGCGATTCTGTGGACGCCGGTTCTGATTGCTGGGGTGGCCTGTGGACAACGTGAAACCGCTCGGCGGCGACGTGTACGAGATCGACACCCGCATGGCGGGCTATTCAGGCATCACCGCCGGCTATCTCATCCTCGGCGACCGGCCGTGCCTGGTGGAGACCGGCACGTCCACCTCGGCTCCGGTGGTCAGGGACGCCCTCGCGTCGCTCGGCGTCGGCCCCGGCGACCTGGCGACCGTCGTCGTGACGCACATCCATCTCGACCATGCGGGAGGCGTCGGGGACATCGCCGGGTTCTACCCGTCCGCCGAAATCGTCGTGCACGAGAAAGGTGCCCGGCACCTCGCCGACCCCGAACGGCTGATGGCCAGCGCGAAGATGGTCTGGGGCGACAAGCTGGACGTGCTGTTCGGCAGGCTCGCCCCCACCGACGCCGCCAGGATCCGGGCGCTCGGCGACGTCGGCAGCGTCGACCTCGGCAACGGCAGGACGTTGTCGAGCCACTACTCGCCCGGGCACGCCAAACACCATGTGGGCCTGCTCGACTCCCTCACCGGAGACCTGTACGTGGGGGATGCGGCAGGCGTCTACATGCCGGAGACCGGCGACCTGCGCCCGGCGAGCCCTCCGCCCGACTTCGACCTGGACGTCGCACTGAAGTCCATCGACCTGTTCACGGCGCTCGCGCCGCAGCGGTTGCTCTTCAGCCATTACGGCCCCGTCGGCGACGTGTCCGCGACGCTCGAACGCTCCGCGGAGGAGCTGCGCGTGTGGGTCGACCTCACCAAGCAGGCCCGTACGGCAGGGCTCGATCTCGATCACGCCGTCGCGATGGTCCGCGACCGGACACGCGAGCGTTACAGGGCCCTCCAAGCGGACCAGGAGACCTCTGAGCGTTTCGAACTGCTCAGCGGCGCGGAGTCGAACGTCGCGGGCATCATGCACTGGCTCGACCGCATTCCCACCCGCTGATCGCGGACGCGCGAAGGGCGCCCCTCCCCGGATCTTCACCTGGGAGGCGGCGCCCTTCTCAATCACCGGTCAGGGCTGACGCCTGTCGTCGTCTTCCTCGTCCACGTCGGCGGGCCGGTCCCCGAAGTCGGGCTCGATGAACGCCGGGCCGAACGTCGGCACCTCGTTCTTCTCGCCCGCCGCGGCGGCATCCTTGGACTCGCCGGCCTTGCCGTTCTCCGGCGTCTGGTCGCTCTCCGGCTCGCCCGCTTTCCGGTTCGTTACGGCGACCGGGGTCTGCTCGCCGGAGTTCACCGCGTCGTCGTCGGTCGCCCGCGCGTCGAGGATGTCGCCATCCTTGTCGTCTTCGTCGTCTTCGTCGTCGTCATCGTCTTCGTCGTCTTCGTCGTCGTCATCAGGCTCGTCGTCCGAGTCGTCCTCAGCCTCATCGGAGTCGGCGGAGTCGTCTGCAGGCTTCGCGGACAGGTCCGCCACTGCTTCATCCGCCGCCTCGTCGCCGAAGTCGTCCTCATCGAGGTCCGCTTCGTCGTCGAAATCTTCCTCGATGTCCTCGATCACTGCCCCGGTGAGCTCCGCATACCGCTCGGCGGCGTCGGTCTCACCGTCCTCGTCGAAGGTCATCGCCCGCTCGAACCATTCGACGGCCGCGGCTTCGTGCCCGGCGGCCGCCAGCGCGTCGGCGTATGCGAACGCCAGCCGCGCCGACCAGGGCCGGGGCTGAGGGTCGCGCAGTTCGGGGACACGCTGAAGCGTGACCACGGCCGCGTCGAACTGGTTCATGTCACGGCGTGCGCCGGATTCGACGATCGCCAGTTCGATCCTCCCTTCCCGGTCGAGCCGCTCGGCCTCAGGAGAGCGGACCAGGTCAAGTGCCCTTTCGGGACGGCCGAGGCCTCGCTCGCAGTCCGCCATGATCGGCAAGTAGGCGTCCGATCCGGTCATCCGCCGCGCGGCCCGAAGGTCGGCGAGGGCCTCGGCGTACTGCCCGGCGCGATAGGCCGCGATGCCGGTCGCCTCACGCACGACCCCGATGCGCCCGGCGAACCGGCGAGCGACCTTGGCATGCTCGTAGGCACGCTCAGGCTCGTCTTCGCTCAGCGCCCGTGCCGCCGCGACCAGGTGGCTGGCCACCAGGTCGGCCAGATCGTTGGGCAGGGACCCGAGGCCCGCGCGGGTCTCGCGGTCCAGTTCGTCCGGCGTGATGTCAGCCTCAAGCTCGGGAAGCTTCTCCCGCTCGAGTGGCTCTTCGGTCTTGCCGTACCTGCTGCGGCTGCCTTCACCGGCCTCCCGGCTGAACGGCCGAGGCCCGCCGCGATCGCCACGGTCCCTTCCGTCGCTGAAGGGGCGCGATCCACGATCACGTGATTCTGGGCGTTCGCGGTCCCGGAAGGACCGCGCCTCCTGGCCGCGATCACTCCAGGAACGGCCCTGCTCCCGGCCTTCGCCCTGCTGCCCGCCCCGGTAGCCGCCTCGATCGTCGCGGTCGCGCGAGCCGTACCGGCCACCGAACCCGCCGCCACCCTGCGGCGCAGGACGGCCGCCCTCGCGGTCGCCGCCGAAACGCCGGCCGCCGTCGCGGTCCTCGAAGCGACGCGGGCGGTCATCGCGGAATCCGCGGTCTCCTCCGCTGCGCTGCGGCCGGTCTCCGTACGATCCTTGGGGACGGTCGGACCGCTCCCGGCCCCGCTCGCCCCGGCCGGCCGATTCGTCGCGGTCGCGGAACGGACGGCCGCCGCGGTCGTCGCGGTCACGGAAGGGACGGTCACCCTCACTACGGAAGGGACGCCCACCACGGTCATCGCGATCGCGGAAGGGACGGTCACCCTCACTACGGAAGGGACGCCCACCACGGTCATCGCGGTCACGGAATGGACGATCACCCTCACTACGGAAGGGACGCCCACCACGGTCATCGCGGTCGCGAGAGCCGTACCGGCCCCCGAAGCCGCCCCCACCACCCTGCCGCGCAGGACGGTCGCCAGAGCCTTCACGACGGCCACCATCGCGATCACCGCCGAAACGCCGACCACCCTCGGCCCCGAAACCACGGTCATCCCGACCAGGCCGCCCACCACGATCATCGGACCTGAACGGACGGCCGCCGCGGTCGTCGCGGTCGCGGAAGGGACGGTCACCCTCGCTACGGAAGGGACGCCCACCGCGGTCATCGCGGTCACGGAATGGACGATCACCCTCACTACGGAAGGGACGCCCACCACGATCGTCGCGGTCGCG
>NZ_BOOR01000001.1 GCF_016863335.1 Planotetraspora thailandica | reverse complement strand
CCGTACCGGCCCCCGAAGCCGCCCCCACCACCCTGCCGCGCAGGACGGTCGCCAGAGCCTTCACGACGGCCACCATCGCGATCACCGCCGAAACGCCGGCCGCCGTCGCGATCGCGGAATCCACCACGGTCGTCGGTGCCGGCCCCCTGACGGTCATCCCGGGCCCGGTAACCGCCGCGAGAGCCGTCGCGATCTCCGAACGGTCGGCGCGGGCGATCGCCGGCGCGGGAGTTGTCCCGGTCTCCGTAGGTTCGGCCGGGGCGGTCATCGCCTCCGCGGGATTCGTACCGTCCTCCGGACGCCCCATCGCGGTCCCGGTAACCACCGGGCCGGTCCGAGCGGAACGAGCGGTCACCGCGGTCACCGCGGTCACCGCGGTCACGGCCTCCAGTGGCACCCCCGCGGCGGTCCGCGTAACGGCCGCCTGAGCCGTCTCTTCCCTCAGCCCGGAACCCTCCGGAGCGCTCGCTCCCGTTCTCGCGCTCTCCGCGGCTGTCTCCGCCACGGCCCACGCCGTCACGCCCGTCTTCTCTGTTCACTTCTGTCCTCTGTTGCTCGCTCACCGCGTACGGCCTGCGCTCGGTTCGCTGCCGCTCTGCTAGTTCTTCCCGGGGTACGCCGAGCGGTGAGTGCCCGATTCCAGCCCAATGCCAGGGGAGACCAGCCTGATTACCGTAGGTCTGCTCAGACCACGTTGTGTGCCTTGGCCCGTGCCACTCGCTCAAAGTAACGAAGGCCACCCGTGGTGAGGGCGGCCCGGCACTTCAAGCCTAGCGTCCCCGCAACAGTCCACGAACCTGAAAGGAGACGTCAACGCCCCTCTCCACTAGCCGTGCTGATACGCGAACCCGGTGAATCGCCGGCCGGAAAGCCGAGGTTCGTTGCCGCTCGGCGGCTCGTTGGACCCTCGAGAAAGGCCCGG